>NZ_BAMS01000012.1 GCF_000616095.1 Sneathiella glossodoripedis JCM 23214
ACTCAGTGATGCTGACGACGACGCCGGCACCTACAGTACGTCCACCTTCACGGATCGCGAAGCGCAGACCTTCGTCCATAGCGATCGGAGCGATAAGCTCAACATCAACTGTGACGTTATCACCAGGCATAACCATTTCTGTTCCTGAAGGAAGTGTCACAACACCTGTCACGTCAGTTGTACGGAAGTAGAACTGTGGACGGTAGTTGGTGAAGAATGGTGTATGACGACCACCTTCTTCTTTCTTCAGAATATAGCTTCTGCCTTGAATTTTGTGTGTGGTGTAATTGTTCCTGGATGCGCCAGAACCTGACCACGCTCAACTTCTTCACGTTTCGTACCACGGAGCAGCACACCAACGTTATCACCAGCTTCACCCTGGTCCAGAAGTTTGCGGAACATTTCAACACCAGTACATGTTGTCTTGGTGGTGTCTTTGATACCGACGATCTCGATCTCTTCACCAACCTTGATAACACCGCTTTCAACACGGCCAGTTAC
Organism: Sneathiella glossodoripedis JCM 23214; assembly: GCF_000616095.1. Taxonomy (GTDB): domain Bacteria; phylum Pseudomonadota; class Alphaproteobacteria; order Sneathiellales; family Sneathiellaceae; genus Sneathiella; species Sneathiella glossodoripedis. The sequence goes on from NZ_BAMS01000012.1 coordinate 502, forward strand.
CACTGTACCACGACCGGAAATTGAGAACACATCCTCAATTGGCATCAGGAATGGTTTGTCAACATCACGCTCTGGAAGCGGAATGTAATCATCAACAGCTGCCATCAGTTCAAGAATTGCATTCTTGCCGATTTCATCGTCACGACCTTCAAGCGCTGCAAGAGCAGACCCTTTAACAATCGGAATATCGTCACCTGGGAAGTCATATTCGCTCAGAAGCTCACGAATTTCCATTTCCACAAGCTCAAGAAGCTCTTCGTCGTCAACCTGGTCAACTTTGTTCATGAAAACAACAAGCGCAGGAACACCAACCTGACGAGCAAGCAGAATGTGCTCACGTGTCTGTGGCATTGGTCCATCAGCTGCTGACACAACAAGGATACCACCGTCCATCTGCGCAGCACCTGTGATCATGTTCTTCACATAGTCAGCATGGCCTGGGCAGTCAACATGCGCATAGTGGCGATTTTCTGTTTCATACTCAACGTGAGCTGTAGAAATCGTGATACCACGAGCCTTCTCTTCCGGTGCTTTGTCAATTTCATCAAATGCAAATGCTGCACCACCGCTCGCCTCAGCCAGTACTTTCGTAATCGCTGCTGTCAGTGTTGTCTTTCCGTGGTCAACGTGACCAACCGTTCCGATATTCGCGTGCGGTTTATTACGCTCAAATTTTTCCTTGGCCATTTT
>NZ_BAMS01000011.1 GCF_000616095.1 Sneathiella glossodoripedis JCM 23214
ATCTGAGATTTCTGGAGAAGATACGGGTTTGGTGACCGAGGACGCTGATTTGACGGCGTCTGGCAAATTGACGGCTGAAGATGTTGATGCCGGTGAGAGTGGATTTGTCGCAGGCTCGATTGCGGGTGTTTACGGTGAGCTGTCTATTGATGCCGCTGGTAACTGGGCTTACACAGCTAATGATAGCGCAGAGCTGCAAGCATTGGGTGCTGATGATGTGGTTAGTGACACCCTTGTCGTGACGACACCGGATGGAACGACCCATACAATTACGGTTACACTGGAAGGTGTCAATGATATGCCCGTTATTACGGGTGTTGATACGGGCTCTGTTGCAGAGGATGGCCCTCTGCAGACAACAGGTAAGCTGGCCGCAGATGATGTGGATGCTGGCGAAAGCGGGTTTGCTCCAGGTCTTGTGCAAGGTGTCTATGGGGTTCTCAGTATCGATGCGGCTGGTAACTGGGCGTATAACGCATCTGGAAATACGGCGCTACAAGCTTTGGGTACGGGTGATGTCACGGCTGAAAAGTTGACAGTCTTCACAGTTGATGGCACCGCGCATGTAATTAACATTTCGGTATCCGGCTCAGACGATGCGGCTGTGATCAGTGGCGTTGATACAGGCGTTGTTGAAGAAGATGGTGTTCTGACAGCGTCAGGCAAGCTTAACGCAGAAGATGCGGATGCGGGGGAAAGTGGCTTTACAGCGGCTTCCGTCAGTGGTGCTTATGGCATGCTGGTGATTGATGCTGCGGGTAACTGGACCTATACAGCAAATGATACCCCAGCCCTTCAGGCGCTTGGCGCAGGTGATGTGGTTACGGATACAGTCGTTGTAAAGAGCATCGACGGAACTACACACAATATTACTATATCGGTTGAGGGGTCGGATGATGCCCCAGTGATCAGTGGCGTTGATACAGGCGTTGTTGAAGAAGATGGTGTTCTGACAGCGTCAGGCAAACTGACTGCAGACGATGCGGATGCAGGGCAAAGTGGCTTTATGGCTGAAACAGTGGCGGGTGTTTACGGTGAGCTTTCCATTGATGCGGCTGGCAACTGGACTTATACCGCTCATGATACAGCAGAGCTTCAGGCACTGGGCAAAGGTGAGATGGTCACTGACACGCTGACCGTGGCAACCACCGACGGAACCCAGAAACAAATCCTGATCAATATCAATGGTAAAGATG
>NZ_BAMS01000010.1:2500-5490 GCF_000616095.1 Sneathiella glossodoripedis JCM 23214
TCCGAATGGGGAAACCCATCCCATTAGGGATATCGTTATCTGAATCTATAGGATAGCGAGGCGAACCTGGCGAACTGAAACATCTAAGTAGCCAGAGGAAAGGACATCAACCGAGACTCCGTTAGTAGTGGCGAGCGAACGCGGACCAGGCCAGTGGTCATAATTAACAAACTGGAACTGTCTGGAAAGGCAGGCCATAGTGGGTGATAGCCCCGTACAGGTAAAGTTGGTTATGATCCTTGAGTAGGGCGGGACACGTGAAATCCTGTCTGAAAGTGGGGGGACCACCCTCCAAGCCTAAGTACTCCTATGCGACCGATAGTGGACAAGTACCGTGAGGGAAAGGTGAAAAGCACCCCGACGAGGGGAGTGAAATAGATCTTGAAACCGGATGCCTACAAGCAGTCGGAGCACCTTTAGGGTGTGACGGCGTACCTTTTGTATAATGGGTCAGCGAGTTAATCTTTGCAGCGAGCTTAAGCCGTTAGGTGTAGGCGCAGCGAAAGCGAGTCTTAATAGGGCGATTATAGTTGCAGGGATTAGACCCGAAACCGGGTGATCTAGCCATGAGCAGGTTGAAGGTGCGGTAACACGCACTGGAGGACCGAACCCACCAACGTTGAAAAGTTGGGGGATGACTTGTGGCTAGGGGTGAAAGGCCAATCAAACCCGGAAATAGCTGGTTCTCCGCGAAATCTATTTAGGTAGAGCGTCATGTATCATCATCGGGGGTAGAGCACTGGATGGGCTAGGGGGTCCCAACGACTTACCAAACCTAACCAAACTCCGAATACCGATGAATGCAGCATGGCAGACAGGCAGTGGGTGCTAAGATCCATTGCCGAGAGGGAAACAGCCCAGACCGCCAGCTAAGGTCCCTAAGTTATGGCTAAGTGGGAAAGGATGTGAGAAGGCCAAAACAACCAGGAGGTTGGCTTAGAAGCAGCCACCCTTTAAAGAAAGCGTAATAGCTCACTGGTCTAAACAAGCCGTCTTGCGCCGAAGATGTACCGGGGCTCAAGCCATACACCGAAGCTGCGGATTCAGACATTAGTCTGAGTGGTAGCGGAGCGTTCTGTAAGCCTGTGAAGGGTATCCGCGAGGATGCCTGGAGGTATCAGAAGTGAGAATGCTGACATGAGTAGCGAGATGAGTGTGAGAAACACTCACGCCGAAAGTCCAAGGGTTCCTGCGTAAAGCTAATCTGCGCAGGGTTAGTCGGCCCCTAAGGCGAGGGCGAAAGCCGTAGTCGATGGGAATCAGGTTAATATTCCTGAACCTGCTGGAAGTGACGAATAGGGTAAATTGTGAACTCTTATTGGATTGAGTTTGCAGTGAACCTGTTCCAGGAAATAGCTCCAGCGTATAGACCGTACCCCAAACCGACACAGGTGGACTGGTAGAGTATACCGAGGCGTTTGAGAGAACTATGTTGAAGGAACTCGGCAAAATGACCCCGTAACTTCGGGAGAAGGGGTACCCTCTTTAAGGCAACTTAAGGGGGGTGGCACAGAATTGGGGGTGGCGACTGTTTATTAAAAACATAGGACTCTGCGAAGTCGCAAGACGACGTATAGGGTCTGACGCCTGCCCGGTGCTGGAAGGTTAAGAGGAGCGGTGAGAGCTGCGAATTGAAGCCCCAGTAAACGGCGGCCGTAACTATAACGGTCCTAAGGTAGCGAAATTCCTTGTCGGGTAAGTTCCGACCTGCACGAATGGCGTAACGACTTCCCCGCTGTCTCCAACATAGACTCAGCGAAATTGAATTCTCCGTGAAGATGCGGAGTACCCGCGGTCAGACGGAAAGACCCCGTGCACCTTTACTACAGCTTTGCAGTGGTATCAGGATTTGAATGTGTAGGATAGGTGGGAGCCTTTGAAGCAGTGACGCCAGTTGTTGTGGAGGCATCCTTGAAATACCACCCTTTTGACTTTTGGTATCTAACCGAGGACCGTTATCCGGTTCCGGGACCCTGCATGGTGGGTAGTTTGACTGGGGCGGTCGCCTCCCAAATGGTAACGGAGGCGCGCGAAGGTTGGCTCAAGCTGGTCGGAAATCAGCTGTCGAGTGCAATGGCATAAGCCAGCCTGACTGCGAGACTGACAAGTCGAGCAGAGACGAAAGTCGGTCATAGTGATCCGGTGGTCCCGCGTGGAAGGGCCATCGCTCAACGGATAAAAGGTACGCCGGGGATAACAGGCTGATAATGCCCAAGAGTCCATATCGACGGCATTGTTTGGCACCTCGATGTCGGCTCATCTCATCCTGGGGCTGGAGCAGGTCCCAAGGGTTTGGCTGTTCGCCAATTAAAGAGGTACGTGAGCTGGGTTTAGAACGTCGTGAGACAGTTCGGTCCCTATCTGCCGTGGGTGTAGGATATTTGAGAGGAGCTGCCCCTAGTACGAGAGGACCGGGGTGGACGTACCTCTGGTGGACCTGTTGTCACGCCCGTGGCACTGCAGGGTAGCTAAGTACGGACGGGATAACCGCTGAAAGCATCTAAGCGGGAAGCCCCCCTCAAAACCAGATATCCCTTGAGAGCCGTGGAAGACGACCACGTTGATAGGCTGGAGGTGGAAGTATGGCAACATATGGAGCTGACCAGTACTAATCACTCGATCGAGTTTGATCTTAGCAGTTCATCCTCATACACAGTAGTTAATGCAGAAAGCTATTCTCAAAACGTAATAATATTTAGTCTGCTATTTGCCGGCCTGGTGGTTATGGCAGGAGGCCCGCACCCGATCCCATCCCGAACTCGGAAGTGAAAACTCCTAGCGCCGATGGTACTTTGTCTTAAGGCACGGAAGAGTAGGTCGCTGCCAGGCCTGCAAATAGCAGACACTCTCACATCGTCAATCATTAAAAAGCACCAAATCGGTGCTTTTTTAATGCTCAAACAAATATAACCGCGGGGTGGAGCAGCCCGGTAGCTCGTCAGGCTCATAACCTGAAGGTCGCAGGTTCAAATCCTGCCCCCGCAACCAAA
>NZ_BAMS01000009.1 GCF_000616095.1 Sneathiella glossodoripedis JCM 23214
AAGGTTTCGGTCTTACGTAAGAGCGGGTTTCCGTTTTGATTAAGGATTGGCTTGAAGCCGCTGGGTTCTGACCTTGCGGCTTTAAGTTCCAGAAATGGCGTATAGGAGTGTAGCTCAATTGGTAGAGCACCGGTCTCCAAAACCGGGGGTTGGGGGTTCGATCCCCTCCTCTCCTGCCATGCCGTCTTGATCTGTAGTGGAAATTCCTGTATATGCCCGGTTCACTCCGGATTGTAAGAATGGTTTTGAGGCAAGAATGGCAAAGGTAACTCCAGGTGCTTTTATCCGTCAGGTACGGCAAGAGTCATCCAAGGTAACATGGCCGACCCGCAAGGAAACGCTGGTTACGACCGGGATGGTGTTCGTGATGGTGTTTCTCGCTTCAATTTTCTTTTTTCTGGTTGATTCTGGTATTCAGGCAGCCGTGAAATTAATTCTGTCTTTGGGAGCCTGATATGTCTGATGTGACACCGACGCCGAAAAAGCGCTGGTATATTATTCATGCGCATTCCGGTTCTGAAAAAAAGGTGGCGCAATCTGTGATGGATCAAGCGCTTGCCAAAGGTATGGCTGATAAGTTCGAGCAGGTGCTGGTTCCGACTGAAGAAGTTGTAGAAGTGCGCCGCGGGCAAAAAGTCAGTGCTGAGCGTAAATTCTTTCCCGGCTATGTTCTGGCCATATGGAAATGAATGATGAAACATATCATCTGGTGAAAAACCTTCCAAAGGTTACTGGGTTTTTGGGTAACGCCAACAAGCCGCAACCTATTTCCGAAAAGGAAGCGATGTCGGTTTTGAATCAGGTGCAGGAAGGTATCGATCGTCCGAAGCCTTCTGTTACATTTGAGATTGGTGAAGAAGTTCGGGTATGTGACGGACCTTTTGCAACGTTCATGGGCGTCGTTGAGGATGTTGATGAAGAAAAAGCCAAGTTGAAAGTGTCGGTTTCCATCTTTGGGCGGTCAACGCCGGTGGAGCTGGATTATTCTCAAGTGGAAAAAGGTTAAGTTTTACTTGGTCGCTTCGTTGAGCGGCCAATTTTTGCGGGAGGCTCGCCAAGGCTGTACCGCGAACCCTTTAATTTGAATAGGGAAAGTTATGGCAAAGAAAATTCAAGGTTACATCAAGTTGCAGGTCCCTGCGGGACAGGCAAATCCGTCACCTCCTATTGGTCCAGCGTTGGGTCAGCAGGGTGTGAATATCATGGAATTCTGTAAAGCGTTTAATGCGGCTACAGGCAGCATGGAAGGCGGAATGCCTATTCCAACGCTGATTACAGTATATGCGGATCGTTCTTTCACGTTTGTCACAAAGACACCACCTGCTTCTTATTTCCTCAAAAAAGCTGCTGGCCAGAAAAAAGGTGGTAGCAACCCAGGTCGCGAAGTTGCTGCAACAGTGACTTTGGCGCAGGTTAAAGAAATTGCTGAAGCGAAAATGGTTGATCTGAACGCTAATGATATCGATGCAGCAATCGAAATCATCAAAGGTTCCGCCCGTTCAATGGGCTATGCGGTAGAGGGTTAAGATCGATGGCAAAATTGACTAAAAAGCAGAAAGCTGTTGAGGCCTCTGTAGATCGCGATAAGTTGTACGGTCTGGCGGAAGCTGTCGAGTTGGTGAAGTCTAATGCGACAGCCAAATTTGATGAAACCATCGAAATCGCTATGAATCTCGGTGTAGATCCACGTCATGCTGACCAAATGGTTCGCGGTGTGATTCAGTTGCCAAACGGAACTGGTAAATCTGTTCGCGTTGCTGTGTTCGCACGTGGTGACAAAGCAGAAGAAGCGAAAGCTGCTGGTGCCGAGTTGGTTGGTGCGGAAGACCTTATGGAAATCGTTCAGGGTGGCAACATGGATTTCGATCGTGTTATCGCTACACCTGACATGATGGCTATCGTTGGCCGCCTTGGTAAAGTTCTTGGCCCGCGTGGTCTGATGCCAAACCCTAAATTGGGTACGGTTACACCAAATGTTGGTGAGGCTGTAAAGGCCGCCAAAGGTGGTCAGGTAGAATTTCGTGCAGAGAAATCTGGTATCGTGCACGCTGGGCTTGGAAAATCGAGCTTTTCAGCTGACGCGATCAAAGAAAATGTTGAAGCTTTCGTAGCAGCTGTAATGAAAGCCAAGCCATCAGGCGCTAAAGGCCAGTTTCTGCGTAAAGTCGCCTTGAGTTCCACAATGGGACCTGGCGTCAAAATTGAAACAAGCGAGCTTGTATAAGCTCGACTAAGAGATTTGCCGCCTTCGGGCGGCAAGTGTCTGGGGTCTTGTATTAGATCCCAGCTGTCCAAGACTGCAGGTGTTTTTCCCTCTTCGGAGGAAAGATTTAAAAACACATGTTGCCTGCATAGACAGGGAAACTACAGATTTTGCCGAAAGGCAGTATTCAGGTGGACCTGGGACAGTAAACGGATCCGGAATTATTCGGGTTCTTTTTCAACCGGGTTATTTGCATTTGCAGATATCCCCAAGCTTGGAGTCGACGAGTGGACCGATTACAAAAGGAAGCTCTGGTTGCCGAAATGAAAGGCGTTTTTGAAGAAGCGTCTGTCGTTGTTGTCGCAGAATACAGTGGTCTTACTGTGGCAGAACTGACAGGTCTTCGCACAAAAATGCGTGAAGCCGGTGCCACCTTCAAAGTTACCAAGAATCGGCTTACGCGTCTTGCTCTTGACGGCACGGACTACGGTTCCCTTTCAGACAAGCTGAAAGGTCCAGTTGGTATCGCTTACTCAAGCGATCCAGTTGCGGCCCCGAAAGTTGCGTCTGAATTTGCGAAAGCAAATGAGAAGTTTGTCGTTATTGGTGGAGCTATGGGCACTACAGAACTTGACGTTGATGGCGTCAAATCTCTGGCGAGCCTGCCTTCACTGGACGAACTTCGTGGAAAACTGGTTGGTCTGCTACAGGCACCTGCAACAAAAGTTGCTGGAGTTGTGCAGGCACCTGCTGGTCAGTTGGCCCGTGTACTGTCGGCGAAAGCGAACAGGGTTAGATGTCGAAGCCACTATTTTAGTTTATTACAAACCGCAAGGTTTACCTGAGGAGAAAAGAAAATGGCTGATCTCGAAAAGATTGCCGAAGAGCTGTCTGCTCTTACAGTTTTGGAAGCTGCTGAACTTGCTAAAGTTCTTGAAGAAAAATGGGGCGTATCCGCTGCTGCACCAGTTGCTGTTGCTGCTGCTCCAGGTGCTGCTGGTGGCGACGCCGGTGCTGCTGCTGAGAAAGACGAATTTGATGTTATCCTGGCTGCTGCTGGTGATAAGAAAATCAACGTCATTAAAGAAGTTCGCGCGATCACAGGTCTTGGCCTGAAAGAAGCGAAAGAGCTGGTTGAAGGCGCACCTAAACCTGTTAAAGAAGGCGCACCTAAAGACGAAGCTGAAAAACTTAAAGAGCAGCTCGAAGCTGCTGGTGCAACTGTAGAACTTAAGTAAGTTTTATAGGCACCGCGGTCTTTATAGATCGCGAAATCAAGCCGGGGAGGGTGGCATTATGCTGCCTTCCCCGCAGCCGCTTTCGGAACGGGCGGTGAAATCCGGCGGGATTTGAAACACGTACAATTTGGTCGATGGTTCCGTATCGACACGAAATTTGTTGGATTTGGACTCCATTTCCCGTCATTATGCGTGCGGGGTGTTGAGGCCAGAGCCGTTTTCAAGGCCACATACATGGCTTTGGTATCTTTTGAAACAGAATTACGGGGATTTCGCATGGGCATTTTGCAGTCGTTCACCGGTCGTAAACGCGTTCGTAAAGATTTTGGTCGCATTGAAGCCGCGACGACAATGCCGAACCTGATTGAGGTTCAGAAGACTTCCTACGACGCTTTCCTGATGCAGGACGTATCAACCGAGGAGCGTGGCGACGAAGGCCTTCAAGGTGTTTTCAAATCAGTATTCCCAATCAAGGACTTTGCAGATACAGCAAGTCTGGAGTTTGTCTCATACGAATTTGAGCCTCCAAAATATGATGAGGAAGAATGTCAGCAGCGGAGTATGACTTACGCTGCACCTCTGAAGGCTACATTGCGTCTGATTGTATTTGAGGTAGACCCCGATACAGAAGCAAAATCAGTTCTCGATATCAAGGAACAGAGCGTTTACATGGGTGATATGCCACTCATGACAGACAAAGGTACTTTTATTATCAATGGTACCGAGCGTGTAATTGTTTCACAGATGCATCGCAGTCCTGGTGTGTTTTTTGATCACGATAAAGGTAAAACACATGCAAGCGGTAAATTGTTGTTTGCTGCACGTGTGATCCCATATCGTGGTTCATGGTTGGACTTTGAATTTGATGCGAAAGACATTGTCCATGTGCGTATCGACCGTCGCCGGAAATTGCCGGTAACGACATTGCTTCAGGCCCTCGATATGACTCATGAGGATATCCTGAATTATTTCTATGATCGTGTCGATTTCAAGCTGAGCAAAAAAGGCTGGCGGACACCGTTTGTCGTTGAGAGAGTGCGTGGAAGCCGTCTGCTACGCAATTTGGTCAATGCAGATACAGAACAGGTTGTTGCTGAAGCAGGTACGAAAATTACTCCTCGCCAAGCTAACAAGCTTGTTGAAGGCGGTCTAAAAGACATTTTGGTAAGCCATCTTGATCTTGTCGGCCGTTTTGTGGCTGAAGATATTATTAATCCGGAAACTGGTGAAGTTTTCGTCGAAGCTGGTGATGAGCTGACCGAGCAGCTGATTGATCAGCTGGAGGCTGCCGGATATGATGAAATTTCTACACTCGACATCGACAATGTGAATGTCGGCCCTTATATCCGCAACACACTGGCCCTCGATAAAAGTTCAACTCGTGAACAAGCGTTAATCGATATTTATCGGGTTATGCGTCCGGGAGAGCCACCAACCGAGGAAACAGCAGAAGCACTCTTTAATGGACTTTTCTTTGATCCTGAGCGCTATGATTTGTCAGCTGTTGGTCGTGTGAAAATGAATATGCGACTGGATCTGGATGTTGAAGATACAGTCCGCGTTCTGCGTAAAGAAGATATTCTGGAAGTCGTAAAGACGCTTGTTCGCCTGAAAGACGGACACGGTGAAACTGACGATATCGATAATCTTGGTAACCGTCGCGTTCGCTCAGTTGGCGAATTGATGGAGAACCAGTATCGCATTGGCTTGCTACGTATGGAGCGCGCAATTCGTGAACGGATGAGCTCCGTTGAAATCGATACGGTCATGCCCCATGACCTGATTAATGCGAAGCCAGCAGCTGCGGCTGTAAGGGAGTTTTTCGGATCAAGTCAGCTTAGCCAGTTTATGGACCAGACCAACCCGCTTTCCGAAATTACTCACAAACGTCGGTTGTCGGCGCTTGGTCCAGGTGGTTTGACACGCGAACGAGCGGGCTTTGAGGTTCGAGACGTTCATCCAACCCATTATGGTCGTATTTGTCCAATTGAAACGCCTGAGGGCCCGAATATTGGTTTGATTAACTCTTTGGCGACGTTTGCGCGTGTGAATAAATACGGCTTTATTGAAAGCCCTTATCAGCGTGTAGAGAATGGAAAACTGACAGGTGAAGTCAAATACCTGTCTGCCATGGAAGAGAGCAAACACACTATTTCTCAAGCAAATGCAGCGCTTGATGACAATGGTCAGTTCACGGAAGATTTTGTTCGCTGCCGCGCACAAGGTGAATATGTGGTCGCGAAACCTGAGGACGTTACGTATATCGACGTGTCTCCTAAGCAATTGGTGTCCGTTGGCGCGTCACTCATTCCATTTTTGGAAAATGACGATGCGAACCGTGCTTTGATGGGTTCAAACATGCAGCGTCAGGCCGTTCCTTTGCTGAAAGCAGAGGCTCCATTTGTAGGTACAGGTATGGAAGAACGGGTTGCTCGTGATTCCGGCGTTGCTACGGTTGCCAAACGCGGCGGTATTGTCGATCAGGTAGATGCTACACGTATCGTTATTCGCGCAGATGAGGAAGACCTCAGCAAATCTGGTGTGGATATATACAACCTGCTCAAATTCCAGCGCTCTAACCAGAACACTTGCATTAACCAACGCCCACTTGTGAAGGTTGGTGATCGTGTTGAAGCCGGAGATATTATCTGTGATGGTCCGTCCACCGATCTGGGTGAATTGGCACTAGGTCGGAACGTTCTGGTAGCCTTTATGCCGTGGAATGGCTACAACTTCGAGGATTCAATCCTCATCTCTGAACGGATTGTGAAAGACGATGTCTTTACGTCCATTCATATCGAAGAGTTTGAAGTTGCTGCCCGTGATACAAAATTGGGCCCTGAAGAAATCACTCGTGATATTCCGAATGTCGGTGAAGAAGGTCTTAAGAGCCTTGATGAAGCTGGTATCGTGTATGTTGGTGCGGAAATTCAGCCAGGTGATATTCTGGTCGGAAAGATCACACCCAAGGGCGAAAGCCCAATGACACCGGAAGAAAAACTGCTTCGGGCAATTTTTGGTGAAAAGGCATCTGATGTACGCGATACATCCTTGCGTCTGCCGCCAGGGGTTGCCGGTACGGTTGTCGAGGTTCGTGTTTTCAACCGCCATGGTGTTGAAAAAGACGAACGTGCCCTGGCAATTGAGCGTGATGAAATTGAACATCTTGCTAAAGACCGCGACGACGAGAAAGCTATTTTGGAGCGGACAATTTATGACCGTCTCAAAGGCCTTCTTGTTGATCAAGTAGTGACATCTGGTCCACGTGAATTCTCTGCTGGTGACAAAATTACGTCTGAGGCATTGTTGGAAATTCATCCAGGTGTCTGGTGGCAAATTAGTGTCGAAGACGATGCTGTTATGGCCAATATCGAAGCCTGAAAAAGCAGTATGACGAAGCAATCGGTCGTCTGCGGGCTCGCTTTGAAAATAAAGTGGACAAACTTCAGCGCGGTGATGAGTTGCCACCTGGGGTCATGAAAATGGTCAAGGTGTTTGTTGCGGTAAAACGCAAGCTCCAGCCTGGTGATAAGATGGCTGGCCGTCATGGTAACAAGGGTGTCATTTCACGCATCATGCCTGAAGAGGACATGCCGTATCTGGAAGATGGCAAGCCTGTTGACATAGTTCTCAACCCACTCGGTGTGCCTTCACGAATGAACGTAGGTCAGATTCTTGAAACGCATCTGGGCTGGGCAAGCCATGGAATCGGTGTTCAGATTAACGAAATCATGAGCCGTATCAACCGCGGTGCAACCGATCTTGAACCGCTTAAAGGCAAACTCAAGGAAGTCTATGGTGATGAAGAATATGAAGCCAAGATTTCCGGAATGTCTGATGAGCAGTTTATTGAACTGGGCAGTAACCTTGTAAATGGTGTGCCAATGGCGACGCCAGTATTTGACGGCGCCAAAGAGGCTGATATCAATCGCCTGCTTGAAGTCGCTGGATTGGATACTTCCGGACAGGTTACTCTGATTGACGGCCGGACAGGTGAAGCATTTGATCGTCCCGTGACAGTGGGTTACATCTATATGCTGAAACTTCACCATCTCGTTGACGACAAAATCCATGCTCGTTCTATTGGCCCATACAGTCTTGTTACTCAGCAACCACTGGGTGGTAAGGCGCAGTTTGGTGGTCAGCGCTTCGGTGAAATGGAAGTGTGGGCATTGCAGGCATATGGTGCAGCCTATACTCTGCAGGAAATGCTGACAGTGAAATCGGATGACGTTGCGGGTCGAACAAAGGTGTATGAAGCTATTGTTCGCGGCGATGACACTTTTGAAGCCGGTATCCCCGAGAGCTTTAACGTTCTTGTTAAGGAAATGCGGTCTCTGTGTCTGAACGTAGAATTGTCACAAATCGGTTATTAGGCGGTGCGCCCCGGATTCAGGTCCGGGGCCATCAAAGTATCAGTCGAGAACTTATTTTTTGGCAGCTGATGAAGCGCCGCCCGGAATTACCGGTTTTAAAAGGAGAATTGATCCATGAATGACTTGATGAACTTGTTCGGTCAGCCGCAGGGCACTCAGGCATTTGACGAGATTAAGATTTCTATCGCCTCACCAGAGCGTATCCGTTCATGGTCTTACGGCGAGATCAAGAAACCAGAAACGATCAACTATCGGACATTCAAACCAGAAAAAGATGGTTTGTTCTGTGCTCGTATTTTTGGCCCGATCAAGGACTATGAATGTCTGTGCGGCAAATACAAGCGTATGAAATATCGCGGCATCACATGTGAAAAATGTGGTGTTGAGGTGACTCTGTCAAAGGTACGCCGTGAACGTATGGCGCATATTGAGCTGGCATCTCCCGTTGCACATATCTGGTTCCTAAAATCACTTCCATCCCGCATTGGTCTGCTTCTGGATATGACCTTGAAGGATTTGGAGCGGGTCCTGTATTTTGAGAATTACATTGTCATTGAACCAGGCCTGTCGCCACTCAAGCAGTTTCAGCTCTTATCTGAAGAAGAGTTTCTGGATGCGCAGGACGAATATGGTGAAGATGCTTTCACTGCTGGTATCGGTGCAGAAGCAATTCGCGATATCCTGTCTTCACTGGATCTGGAAGCGATCAGCGAAGAAATTCGCGAGGAAATGCGGACTACGACTTCCGAAGCTAAACCGAAGAAACTTGCGAAACGCCTTAAGCTCATCGAAGCGTTTATTGATTCTGGAAACCGTCCAGAATGGATGATTTTGCAGGTTATTCCGGTAATTCCACCGGAACTGCGCCCACTGGTTCCACTTGATGGCGGTCGTTTCGCGACATCTGATCTGAACGATCTATATCGCCGCGTGATCAACCGGAATAATCGTCTGAAACGCCTGATCGAATTGCGTGCGCCAGACATCATTGTTCGAAACGAAAAACGTATGCTGCAGGAATCTGTGGATGCACTCTTCGACAATGGCCGTCGTGGCAGGGTGATTACTGGTGCCAACAAGCGGCCGCTGAAATCATTGTCTGACATGCTGAAGGGTAAACAAGGCCGTTTCCGCCAGAACCTGCTTGGAAAGCGCGTGGACTATTCCGGTCGTTCTGTGATCGTGGTGGGACCGGAGCTGAAGCTACATCAATGTGGTCTGCCTAAGAAGATGGCACTTGAGCTGTTCAAGCCTTTCATTTACGCGAAGCTTGAGCTCAAAGGAATGGCCGCCACCGTCAAGATGGCGAAAAAGCTCGTAGAGAAAGAACGCCCTGAAGTATGGGATATCCTGGATGAGGTCATCCGGGAACACCCAGTTCTGCTAAACCGTGCGCCAACACTTCACCGCCTTGGTATCCAGGCGTTTGAACCCGTGCTGATCGAGGGTAAGGCTATCCAGCTTCATCCTTTGGTTTGTACGGCGTTTAATGCTGACTTTGATGGTGACCAAATGGCTGTTCATGTGCCTCTGTCATTGGAAGCCCAATTGGAAGCGCGTGTCTTGATGATGTCTACCAATAACATCCTCAGCCCCGCCAGTGGTAAGCCGATTATCGTTCCATCGCAGGATATTGTTCTGGGTATTTATTATCTGACAATGAACAAGGATAATGAGCCGGGCGAGGGGATGCTGATCTCCGATGTTGCTGAAGCGCAGCATGCAATGGATCATGGTGTTTTAACTCTGCACAGCAAGATCAAGACAAAAATCCGCTTTGTGAACGAGAATGGTGAAGAAGAGAACCGTCTTGTTGAAACAACACCAGGGCGTATGCTGATTGAGGAAATCCTTCCCCGCAATTCCAAAGTGAATTTTGACCTGATCAACCGCTTGTTGACCAAAAAAGAAATCACTGCAGTTATCGACGAGGTTTATCGTCATTGCGGACAGAAAGAAACAGTGATCTTTGCTGACCGTTTGATGGGCCTTGGTTTCTCACACGCTTGTCGTGCAGGTATTTCCTTTGGTAAGGATGACATGCAGATTCCTGAATCCAAAGACAAACTGGTTGAGGAAACCCGTCTTCTCGCTGAAGAGTATGAGCGTCAGTATTATGACGGTTTGATCACCCAGGGTGAGAAATACAATAAGGTTATTGATGCTTGGTCACAATGTACTGACAAAGTGGCTGATGAAATGATGAAGGTGATTGAAGCTGTTAAGGTGGATAGTGAAACTGGTCGTCAGGAAGGCATTAATTCCATCTATATGATGGCTCACTCCGGTGCCCGTGGTTCCGCAGCACAGATGAAACAGCTTGCCGGTATGCGTGGCCTGATGGCCAAGCCGTCTGGTGAGATTATTGAAACGCCGATCATTTCGAACTTTAAAGAGGGGTTGAGCGTTCTTGAGTACTTCAACTCTACGCATGGTGCGCGTAAAGGTCTGGCTGACACTGCGCTTAAAACTGCTAACTCTGGTTACCTGACCCGTCGTCTGGTGGATGTTGCGCAAGATTGCGTTGTTGTCGAACAAGACTGCGGCACTGAGCGTGGCGTTACCGTTCGCGAAGTTGTTGAAGGCAGTGATGTGATTTCACCGCTGAGTGAACGTCTTCTGGGTCGGACTGCATCTTTCGATGTTGTTAATCCGCAAACAGGTGAGGTTCTGGTTGCTGCTGGCGAAATGTTTGATGAAGCAACTTCCATTGCTGCCGAAGAATGTGGCGTTGAGCAGGTTCAGATCCGCTCTGTTTTGACGTGTGAAACAAAAGGCGGCATTTGCGGTAAATGTTACGGTCGTGATCTGGCACGCGGAACGCCTGTAAATATGGGTGAAGCTGTTGGTGTTATCGCGGCTCAATCAATTGGTGAGCCTGGTACACAGTTGACCATGCGGACATTCCATATTGGTGGTACAGCAAGCGTGGCTGAGGTTTCATCGATTGAAGCGTCTCATGATGCGACTATCAAGATTGAAAATCGTAATGTGGTGACCAACAGTAAAGGGCTTCTGGTGATTATGGGCCGGAATTCCGAACTGGTTCTGGTTGACGAGAATAACCGTGAACGTGCACGTCATCGTTTGTCTTATGGTACAACTTTGCTGGTCGATGATGGGCAAAAAGTTGCTAAGGGTGACAAGCTTGCGCAATGGGATCCGTTCACCACACCAGTGATTACCGAACTGGAAGGTGTCGTCGGGTATAAAGATTTGGTCAGCGGCGTTTCAATCGCCGAACAAGCTGATGAGGCTACTGGTATTACCCGTAAGGTTGTTGTTGATTGGAAAGCTCAGCCGAAGGGTAGTGACCTGCGTCCACGGATTACACTTCGCGATGAAGCGGGAGAGCTGCTTACATTGGCAAGCGGGCATGAAGCTCGTTACTTCTTGCCTGTTGATGCGATCCTGTCCGTAGAGGATGGTGCAAAAGTTCAGGCTGGTGACGTGTTGGCGCGTATTCCTCGCGAAGGATCGAAAACAAAAGACATCACCGGTGGTCTACCGCGTGTGGCTGAACTTTTCGAAGCCCGTCGTCCGAAAGACCATGCGATTATTGCCGAAGTCGACGGCTATGTTGAATTTGGCAAGGATTACAAGAACAAGCGTCGTGTTACAATTCGCCCGGAAAATGCGGATATTGAACCTGTTGAATATCTCATTCCAAAGGGTAAGCATCTCGCTGTCAACGAGGGTGATTATGTTCGCGTCGGTGACTATCTGTTGGATGGCAACCCGGCACCACACGATATTTTGAAAGTTCTTGGTGTTGAAGCTCTGGCGAACTTCCTGATCAATGAAATTCAGGATGTTTATCGACTGCAGGGTGTGAAGATTAACGACAAGCATATTGAAGTTATCTGTCGCCAAATGCTGCAGAAGATCGAAATTGAGAAAACTGGCGAATCCACATTCTTGCTTGGTGAGCACGTGGATCGCGAAGAATTCGAAGCCGAGAACGAGAAATTGGTGGCTAAAGGTCGTGAACCTGCTCAGGGAAGCCCAATTCTGTTGGGTATTACGAAAGCAAGCTTGCAGACAAACTCCTTTATCTCAGCAGCGTCCTTCCAGGAGACAACACGCGTACTGACCGAAGCTTCAGTGGCTGGCAAGAAAGATACTCTTGTCGGATTGAAGGAGAACGTCATCGTGGGTCGTTTGATCCCGGCAGGTACGGGTGCCCAAATGAACGAGATGAAGCGGATCGCTGCGCGGCGTGATCGAGAACTGCAAGAACAGTCAGCTGTTGCGGTTGATATGATTCCTGCAGAGGATACGACGCCTCCAGCGGCGGAGTAGTTCGCTTGAATCAGTAGTGGTTGACGGGAATCTCTTTTCGTCACTTTGCTTTATAAACATTGGTGCGGCGCTCTTACGGGAGCGCCGCATTTTGTTTGTAGAGCCAGCGAGTGAAGTTATTTGCAATATTATTACAAATCTTGTGGAAAAACGGCAGTTTCGTTAGAAAAAAATCCTGTTCAGGAACGCTTTGAGCCTTTTCATAAAATAGAAATCTTTTGTACTTGACGGGAGCAGGGCTCACTCATATATTGCGCGCTCCTGACACTGATGAATACATCATTTTTTCCCACACGTGGTCAGGTGTTTGAAGAACGACGTGTGTGTTATGTCTATTCGGGTGGACGCAAAAAACCCGACCGCGAGTGGAGCCGCAGCCACCCGCGGCTGTGCTATTTGCGGCGAGAATAGAATAGGAACAAGAATGCCTACTATTAATCAGCTGATTAGAAAGCCACGTAAAGCGCCGATTTCGCGTAATAAAGTGCCTGCTATGGAAGCATGCCCGCAGAAACGAGGCGTTTGTACGCGTGTGTACACAACTACACCAAAGAAACCTAACTCCGCGCTTCGTAAAGTTGCTCGTGTTCGTCTGACAAATGGTTTCGAGGTTACAAGTTATATTCCTGGTGAGGGGCATAACCTGCAGGAACACTCCGTCGTGTTGATTCGCGGTGGTCGTGTGAAAGACTTGCCAGGTGTCCGTTACCATATCATTCGCGGTGTGTTGGATACGCAAGGTATCGCAACGCGTCGTCAACGTCGTTCGAAATACGGCGCTAAGAAGCCTAAGTAAGGAACAGATTGAATGTCACGTCGTCACGCTGCAGAAAAACGCGAAGTTCTTCCTGATGCAAAATTCGGTGATGTAGTTCTGGCAAAGTTCATGAACTCACTGATGATTTCCGGTAAGAAATCTGTTGCGGAAGGCATCGTTTATGGTGCTTTCAACATCGTTGAGCAGAAAAGCGGAAATAATCCGCTTGAAGTTTTCCATGAAGCTCTGGATAAGGTTAAGCCTGATCTTGAGGTTCGCTCTCGCCGGGTTGGTGGTGCGACCTATCAGGTGCCTGTTGAAGTTCGTGCGGATCGTGCTCAGGCACTGGCAATTCGCTGGCTTATCAACAGCGCGCGTGGTCGTTCTGAAATGACCATGATGGAGCGTCTGTCTGGTGAGCTTTTGGATGCTTCCAATGACCGTGGTGGCGCTGTGAAGAAGCGCGAAGACACCCACAAAATGGCTGAAGCGAACCGCGCTTTTGCACATTATCGCTGGTAATAGCTAGATAGCTAACGATTAGGATCTCAGTCATGGCACGTACAACGCCCATCGAAAGATATCGCAATATCGGCATTATGGCCCACATTGATGCTGGTAAGACAACAACAACCGAGCGCATTCTGTATTATACAGGTGTTTCTCACAAAATTGGTGAAGTTCATGACGGCGCAGCCACAATGGACTGGATGGAGCAGGAGCAGGAGCGCGGTATTACAATTACATCCGCTGCAACAACTTGCTTCTGGAAAGATCACCGCATCAATATCATTGATACGCCAGGTCACGTTGACTTTACTATTGAAGTAGAGCGCTCTTTGCGCGTGCTTGATGGTGCTGTTGCTGTTTTTGATGGTGTTGCTGGCGTTGAGCCTCAGTCTGAGACTGTGTGGCGTCAGGCTGACAAGTACCACGTTCCGCGTATGTGCTTTGTTAACAAAATGGACCGTACAGGCGCAGATTTCTATCGCTGCTAGATATGATCGTGGATCGTTTGGGCTCCACGCCGTTGGTTATTCAATTGCCAATCGGGTCAGAGGCTGAGTTCGAGGGAGTAGTCGATCTTATTAAGATGCAGGAAATTGTCTGGATCGGTGATGAGATGGGCGCGGCTTACGAATATCGTGATATTCGTCCAGAGCTGGCTGAAAAAGCGGCTGAATACCGTGAGCAGATGGTCGAAACTGCGCTTGAAGCTGATGACGATGCGATGGAAGCTTACCTTGAAGGTGAGGAGCCATCTGAAGATACGCTGCGTGCTTGCATTCGTAAGGGGACATTGAATAGCACATTTGTTCCTGTTCTGACTGGTACAGCGTTTAAAAACAAAGGTGTTCAACCTTTGCTTGATGCTTTTGTTGACTTCATGCCGTCACCAACTGACGTTGGTGGAACAGACGGTATTGATGTTAAGACCGAAGCGGAAATTAAGCGTAATCCTGACGATAACGAACCATTTTCCGGTCTTGCGTTTAAGGTTATGACTGACCCATTTGTTGGTTCTTTGACATTTGTGCGTATCTACTCCGGTGTTCTGGAAACAGGTACGTCAACGCTGAACTCTGTTAAGGATAACCGTGAGCGTGTTGGTCGTATGTTGCAGATGCACGCAAACTCTCGTGAAGATGTGAAAGAGGCCCGTGCAGGAGACATCGTTGCGATTGCTGGTCTGAAAAACACGACAACTGGTGACACATTGTGTGATCCACTGAAGCCTGTAATTTTGGAGCGGATGGAATTCCCTGAACCAGTGATTGAAATCGCTGTTGAGCCTAAAACAAAAGGCGATCAGGAGAAAATGGGTCTGGCCCTGAACCGCTTGGCTCAGGAAGATCCGTCATTCCGCGTCAGCACTGATCACGAGAGCGGTCAGACGATCATTAAGGGAATGGGTGAGCTTCACCTGGACATTATTGTTGATCGTATGAAGCGTGAATTCAAGGTTGAAGCAAATGTCGGTGCGCCGCAGGTTGCTTACCGTGAATCTATTACTCAGGAAGCTGAGCTTGACTACACTCATAAGAAGCAGTCCGGTGGTTCTGGTCAGTTTGCCCGCATCAAATTGATTGCGAAACCAGGTGAGCCTGGTGCTGGCTTGGTATTCAGCGATACTATTACAGGTGGTGCTGTTCCAAAAGAGTACATCCCGGGTGTTGAAAAAGGTGTGCGTGACGTCGTCGAGACTGGTGTTCTCGCAGGCTTCCCTCTGATCGATGTCGGTGTGACGTTGGTTGATGGTGCGTACCATGATGTTGACTCTTCTGTAATGGCGTTTGAGATTGCCGGTCGTGCTGCAATGCGCGAGTTGGCGCGTAAAGCAGGACTGAGACTTCTTGAGCCAATGATGAAGGTCGAGATTGTTACTCCTGATGAGTATATCGGTGACGTGATGGGTGACTTGAACAGTCGCCGCGGTCAAGTTACCGGAACTGAACAGCGCGGTATCGCGCAAGTTGTGAATGCTATGGTTCCACTGGCCAACATGTTTGGTTATGTGAATAACCTGCGCTCCCAGACACAGGGTCGTGCAACATTCACAATGGTATTTGATCACTATGAACCTGTGCCGCAACACGTCTCAGACGAAGTGCTGGCGAAATTGGCATAAACCTGAGCTGAGACAGCCGGATATAACGGAGTATT
>NZ_BAMS01000008.1 GCF_000616095.1 Sneathiella glossodoripedis JCM 23214
TGAAAAAAAGCTCATCCGCCTAGGATGGCCTTTTTTGTTGACTGCTCAGTCGGTGAAATTGATACCTCAAGGAAAACCCTCAAGCCTTCCCAAGGTTCCCAGCCACAGCGAAGCGCCCCAGACGCCACCAAGCAAAGGGACGCTAAATCTTAAAATGAACTAATAACCCATGTACTCATTAAATTACGTGGGTTACACGCTAACAGATTTGCCAGCAGTATGCCGTTGTTGTCAATTCATAAGGAGCACGGTATAACAATCAGAACTAATAATAGAGTGACTTTGTATAAGACATAACTAGTTGGATAAGATGGATAAGAAGAGCATCTACTTAGCAGATTTGACGCATAATGGCTTAATTTTGTCGTCAAATGTATTCCCTCTTTCCATAGGTCTCGTCGGGGCTTATTTACTAGAGAAGAAACCAGAGTTATATGAAGTTGATTTATTTAAATACCCTGAAGACTTGAGCAACGCGCTTGAGCAAAATGTTCCACAAGTTGTTGGTTTCGCGAACTATTCATGGAACTATGATATTTCCAGACAATATGCAAAGATCATCAAAAAACTTTGGCCAGGTACAATTGTTGTCTTTGGTGGTCCGAATTATGGCCTCACTGAGCAGGAAATTGAGCAATTTTGGCAGTGTAATCCGAATATTGATTTTCATGTAGTTCAAGAAGGGGAAGAGGCCTTTTTAACCTTGCTCGAACGCCTGCGTGAGGTAGAGTTTGACGTTGGGCGCTTGAAATCCACTCGAATGAAGATAGGGAACGTACACTATAGCGTGGGCGAAGAGATTATTAAAGGAGACGCGTTACCGAGGTTAAAATTGGAGGATATTCCATCTCCGTATTTGATGGGTTTGATGGATAAATTTTTTGATGAAAACCTTGGTCCAATGATACATACGACAAGGGGGTGCCCATTCTCTTGCGCATTTTGTACTGAAGGAAGCAAATATTACAATATTGTGAGCCAGAGAGAAAGTCAGTTGGAGAAGGAAATGCATTACATTTCCCAGCGGGTTAAGGGGCCACGTGACCTGTTCATTTCTGACGCTAATTTTGGGATGTTCAAGCAAGACTACGAAAAGGCGAGAATAATTGCAGAATGTCAGGAAAAATATGACTACCCGAAATATGTACATGTTTCGACCGGAAAAAATCAGAAAGAACGCGTAGTCGATATTGTAAAGAAGTTAAATGGGGCTGTAAGCATGGCGGCTTCGTTGCAGTCAACAGACCCTGATGTGCTAGCGAATGTTGCACGATCTAATATCTCTGTGGATAAGCTGTCTGAAGCAGGTCAAATAGCGAATACTAACGATACAGGTACCTATTCAGAGTTAATCTTGGGCTTACCGGGTGACTCAATTGCTGCACATAAACAGTCTTTGCGTGACACAGTAGAAATGGATTTTGACAACATCCGTATGTATCAGCTGATTATGCTGCCACAGACCGTTTTGAATACACCCGACAATCGATTGAAATATAATATGAAAACAAAGCATCGTATCATGCCAAGGTCTTTTGGGAGGTATCGAGTTGCTGGTGAAGAGTTCGTGTCGGTTGAGTCAGAAGAGATTCTAATTTCCAATTCAACATTGCCGTTTGAAGATTACATAGTTTGCCGGGAAATGGATTTAACTGTTGAAATATTGCATAATGGTAAAGTTTTTGCGGAAATCCAAGGACTTTGTAAGGCGATGAATTTGTCTTGGTTTGACTTCATCATGCTTTTCTTTGAACAGCGTAGGAATTTATCTCCAGATATTACAAAAATGTATGATGATTTCCGTACAGGTACCTCTGATCGGCTTTGGGACAGCGCTGAGGAATTAGCTGAGGTTGTTGGTAAAGATATTGAAAATATGCTTAAGGACGAGCGCGGTACCAATGAAATGTCAACCGGTAAGGCTACAGCCTTTTTTGTCTTATTTCAGCAAATCAATGACGCATTGTTTTCTCTGATGGAAAACTGGTTGGCAAAGTTGGGAAAGCTGGATCCGATTACAAAGGATTATCTGGTTGAATTGAAGCAGTTCAGCTTGATGAGAAAACGCAAACTTTTAAGTATGGAAACGAGTGAAAATGAATCATATTCATTTGATATGACAAGGGCAGAGCAACATTCATTTAAGATTTTACCCAGAGAACTTAAAACACAATCGGTACAAAAGTACCATTTGGTTTATGATACGAAGCAAATAAAATTGCTATCTGCTTATTCTGAAGAATTTGGAGGCAGCTTTGATGGGTTGGGTAAAATGTTGATGCGATATCCTCATATCCATAGGTTGTTTAGAAAACCGGTTTTGGCAGCGTAAACACAAGAATGCGTAGTTCGAATAGCACAGCATATAATATTGTTATTACGGGTGGGTCAGCTGGAATAGGATATGCAACGGCCAAACGGTTATTGAGAGATGGACATAAAATTTTCCTGTGTGCCCGCAATTTAGGAAACTTGAAAAGGGCTCTCACAAAACTTGAGGAGTGTGTTGGTAGCTCTGGACTAGTTAGTGGTATGCAATGCGACATTGGTGACCCGGAGCAAGCTCAGCTTATGATAAATTCGGCAGCAGAGTTCCTAGGGGGCATTGATGTACTTATCAATAACGCAGGTGTGGGCAAGATTGCTTCAATAGAAGATATCACCATTGCAGAATGGCAAAATATGATACGAACAAATGTATCGGGCGTATTTTATTGCTGTAAAGCTGCAATACCTTATTTAATTAATTCGGAAAACGCTCAGATCGTTAATCTGGGTAGTAGAGCTGGTCGCTACGCGTTTGCCGGGGGAACGGCATATTGCGCCACCAAGTCTGCTATGCAAGGCTTTACAGAGGCTTTGTTCCTAGATTTGGAGCCGTATAGTGTAGGTGTTACATTGATCGCCCCTGGCACTGTAGCTACTAATTTTGCGGATGTAGAAAAACAGGAATGGCAGATCCAACCCGATGACGTTGCAAAGGTGATTTCTGACACTCTTGCTTCCCATAAGCGAGCTAACATTAATTGGGTGGAAATTCGGCCAAGGACAAAACAAATTAGAAAGATCTAACATGCGGCATCAAGGGCATATTGCAGTTGTCACGGGAGGGGCGCAAGGTATTGGTGCCGGTATTGTTGAAGTACTCCATAAAAATGGTGCCAAAGTTGCGATTATAGATCGGCAAAGAGATAAAGCGCTTAAACTTTCCTGTGATATCTCTGGTGATGATGGGGCCATTACTGTTATAGAGGCTGACATATCCGATAAACCTGGTTGTGAATATGCACTACAGCAAGTAATTGATAGGTTTGGAGCAGTTGATATTTTGGTTAATAATGCTGCACTTGCAAGAAATAAGGATTACATTGGCAAACTTTCGGATTCCGATTGGGCAGATCAGAGTAAATTGACTATCGAAGCGGTAACCAACCTGAGCGAAATAGCGCTTCCGTACCTACAAAGGTCAAAATGTCCAGCTATTGTAAATGTCTCTTCAGTGACTGCCACTAAAATTGCGCAAAATCAAGCGAGTTGGCCTTATCACGTTTCCAAAGCCGGTCTGGAACAACTCACACGTTACCTTGCGGTAAAGCTTGGACAGAGCAACATTCGGGTTAATGCGGTTGCACCTGGGTTAGTAGATCGCAGTGAAGGGGTAAAGCTTACCGATTTTAAATCAAATCAGCAGGTGATAAGTCATGTTGTGCCTCTCAATAGAGTGGCGACAGCATCGGATATAGGTGAAGCCGTATCTTTTTTAAGTTCACAAGAGGCTTCGTTTATTACTGGGCAAGTTTTGGTTGTTGACGGTGGGATGGGGATTGCTGAAGTTTTCGGAGCAGGATTGTCGATCTTGGAGTCTCTTGATTTTTCCAACTAATTATTTGCTGACTTTTTGTATGCATATCGCCAATAAGGTGATGATTTCATGATTTGATAATCTGCTTCTAACAGTATTCTCTCCTGCCAGCGAATAAGTGGAGCAGGTAATTTTGGGTTGTGTAATCCCTCAATTTGGTCAACGAGAATTACACTGGGTGATTTGCTTTTAATTTCTTTGACAATCGAGGCGAATGCAGAGGGAGTTCTGCTGTAGGCAAATGAATCCAAGTGTGAGAGCGAGGGTGAAACATGCCCTAAAGTGATCATACTTAGAGGTAAAGCGCTTAACCATAAAGCCTGTTTTTTCTCACTCACGACTCTTAGCTCATTTGCCTTTAAGTCGATATGTTGACAGAAGTTTTCGGGTAACCTGACCTCTAATGAGCAATCGGGTTTGTGGACGGACCATCTTGTATTCAGATTTGCCAGATGATCCATGGCATCATCTATCTGGTTTGGAAGTACTAAAAATAGAACCAAGGCCAAAATACCGAGAAACTGTTTGGGGTGCTTATTTCTGAAGTTTCCAGCGATTAGCAGTATGTAGAGTAAAAATGGAATCCACATATTTAACGGGTCGAACCGGTTCGCCACATAAGGTGTGAATCCCACGACCAGTCCAATTATGACGACAGATTGAAATTCCAGAGGTTCAAGCTTGTTCGAAGTTTTAATATTCTGCAAATATCCACAGAATAAATATAAAACATGCAGCATTATTGCAAAGTATGAGAAATGTAAGAATATAGGCCGACCGCCATATCCATTTGCAAAGAGTGCAATTAGGCTAGAGTCGTTTGGTGGAGTTTCTTTAATATTCGGATAACCGAATGGTTTAAGAGTATCAATATTTAAGGTGAGTAAATAAAGAGTACAAATTAGTAACGTTATAGACAGTAATCCCCCTGCCATGGATTTGACTAGACTAGATTTCGTATGCTGAATGAATAATGCGAAGCCAAGCCCCAAAGTACAGACCAAGCCAGTTTCCAAATTATAAAGCATGGCAAAAGCGTTTATCAGGGCTGCAATTCCCCAAGAATAATAAATATTCTTCTGAATAATAAGCGGAGCTAAAATAATGATCACTGGCAGAAAAATGAATCTAATCGGAGATTGATTGGGGGTTACGATTGAAGACGCAAATCCGCCGATAAATGGGGCAAATATAAAAAGCGTGAGTAAATATAAAAATAAGATTTTATTGATATTGTTTTGGCCAAGGCGTTGAAAAAATATAACGAATAGCAAAAGGCTAAATGCAATATGGATGAATTGAATTATTTTTACTGCCTCACCAATATTGGAATATTTGAATAAAGACATTAACCAACCGAATGCAATATTTAACAATGAACCATATTCGGGCGGTGAGATTTGTTTATGGCTTAGATCTAGAGGGGTGATGTATCCGTGACCGATAATACCGGACCAATGGTGATCGAGCGACCAAAGCGTGGAGTTTGGTAAAATTAAAGTGAAATTTAGGGGATTAATGTAAAGGTACCATATCGCCCAAATAGTAAAGATGCAAAAAATCGTTGTAATGGTTTTTTGTGACTTAGATCTCGTAAAAATAAAAGCAGTAACTAGAGTAAAAATTGCAAATATAAAAACAAAATCGTCAAAAATAGATTTTAAAACCTTAAAGAATACTTCCGCAGTGAAATAGAATATTATTAAAGCGGAGATGGTTTCTAAAATTAGTCGTTTGCTTCCAGAAGTTGAAGAGATGCTTAATAATTTGGGCCGTTTTTCAAAATATCCGATATAGAAAAATGCGGCAAACAAGGCGAAAATGTAGGAAACGTTTAATAGACGTTGAAATTGTGTGTTTGCAAGGGAATATAGTTGAGAGTGTTCGGTTGTGTAGTTGTTGTAATCAGGTGTTAGCAGAGAGACCGCAAAAGAGAGTAAAGCAGCTAATAGTAGCAAATTATGCATTAGCTGGATGCGATAGGCATCATATGGCCGAATTGCAGCATCAAAGCCATGAAATATGGGCTGTATTAAGCCCATATATAATGTGGAGCTTTCGTAGGATTTTATGTATTTTCGAATTGCAATTACCATTTAGCCGAATTATGTGCTTGGGTTCGCGAAATCTATTTTTATCCGATTGAGTGGTGCGCTCTCAGGGCGGTTTCGCTTTAGTTTCAAGTCAACAACTAGCATCATGAAAATTTTTATGACTTCCAACATATTCTGCAAGTTCACGGTGGACCTCGTAGGTTCCCCCGCTTGAAGATATATGGGAACTTCTGCAAATTTAGTGCCTGAGGTCAAAAGTTTGATGTTCATTTCAGAGATTATGGAAAAACGATTTGAGCGCAGATTGAGTGATTGTGTTTTCTTTGTTGGCCATATTCCTGGTCCATTGAGATAACCCACCGATGTCCCAAAAACGATCACAAATATTATTTGATAAATTGCTGAAATTAACTGACGCATTTTTGAACGAGCCTCTTTGTTAATTGGCAAAGTCATGATCATTTCAGCGGAATGTCTGTATTTTAAAATAATCCCCAAGGATGTTGGGCTAACATCGTTGTCGCCCGGAACAATGAGGAATCTTTCTTTTGAGGCTTTTTGAATGCCATCGATAATGGATCTACCTAGGCCCATGTTTGTTTCATGATAGACGGGCCGTATATAATCGTGTTTTGCTTCAAGCTCTTGAATTATTTCCTTTGAATTATCCGAACTACCATCATCAATTGGGATAATTTCGAAATCCGTGACTTTGTGATTTTTCGTAACTTCCTCAATTGTCTTGATGGTGTCCAAAATTGCTTCACCCTCATTGAAAGCAGGGACGATAAAGGTAATCATATTTTAAGCTGATCCGTGTTGAGTAATTTTGTTTTTAGATTTGGAGGAGGGTGTGTCGTGACACAACTTTTGCATAATGTGATGCATCACCATCAATTGCAGGTCTTCAGATATTTGCATGTCATTAACTTTAAAATGGATGGGGTGTTTGGCAAGTTCCAAAGCAGCACCTCCGCCAAATCCTAATATGGCGAAGCTATCCATACCAATATTGTTAGCATATTCAAGCGCTTTGATTACGTTGGGAGAGTTTCCGCTACCGGATAATACGAGTAACACATCACTGGGGTTTGCGTACACGCCAAGTTGTTTTGCAAATATTTGATCATAGCCTTCGTCATTTGCAAGACAAGTAACGATCGATACGTTTCCAGTTAATGCATGCGCTTTTAAGCCTTTGCCAGTTTTTCTATCTATCCCATAGATAAAATCATTGGCAAGATGAGAGGCATTTCCCGCGCTACCGCCATTTCCACATAAGAAAAGCTGGTCTCCATCTCTCCAAACCTTAAGCAGACGATCGTATAATCTATCGATATTTGCCAAATCTGTTTTGGTGGAAGTCTCAAATAACCTTTGTGCGTATTCAGCGAATGACTGATCAGACATTAGCTTGATCCCTCGAGCTCACCCGCCTTTTGCATGTTACGCTCCATCCAGCGTAGGTTATACCATCGATCTTCGTCCATTAGATCACGTCGTTGGTAAGAAGCAATGATTTCTGTGATCGCGTCATCAACAGATTTCATCGGTGAAAAACCCGCAGATAAAATTTTGTCCGAGTTTATCCGATAAGAGCGTGGATCATTGGATGGAGTAATTTCAATTTCACAAGGGATTTTACTGGCTATACGATTAGCAATCTCTATGATTTTGAGGTTTTCAAAGCCAGCATTATACACACCGGTTACTTGGGGATTGTCCAAAAGAAACATATAAAGGCGCGCAATGTCATCGATGTGGATATTCGGGCGGACTTGCTCACCTCCAAAGACAGTGATTTTCCCGTTTTTCAACGCCTGCATTGTCAACATGTTGACCGATACGTCCAGCCGCATTCTTGGAGATATACCACAAACAGTAGCAGGTCTAACAATTTGGACGGTCATTTGGTCGGCATAACTCAACAATACTCTTTCTGCGACCATTTTAGTTTTATTGTATTCGGAAATTGGTAATAGCGTTAGATCTTCAGTTACCTGCTCCTCTTCCTTTACTCCATAGACACTACCGGAAGATGCGTAAATAAATCTCTTAATACCTTTTCGAGCACATAGGTCGGCGAGTTGCATTGTGGCTAATGCGCTGATTTCCCAAGTCAATTTAGGGTCTAAATCGCCGCAAGGATCATTGGCAACAGAAGCAAGGTGAATAACAGCGTCAATTTCGTTTAGCAGATTAGCATCAAATTCTCTGACATCTCCTTGAATGATTTTAAGGTTTTCATTTTCAGGTAAAAATTGTCCAAACCATTGAATATCGAGCGCTAATACTTGGTGGCCATTTTCCAGCAGTTTAGGGACAATTACTGAGCCTTTATATCCGCAAGCGCCAGTTACAAGTATTCGCATTGTATATCCTTATTTCACCGAAGAAGATTTATCTTCTGTTTCATTGTGGAACTAAGCTGAACCACCTTGTTTTATAATCGCAAACTGTGTAACACAAGTGCAGGTGATTATAAAACGCAATTTGAATATTGATGTTGTCGACTTCTAACGGAAAGCTTAGTAGTCACTGCGGGTTCTGGGGGATTTAGTGTTTCGCGCGAAGACTGTTTTTATCGCTGCAATTTCAAGTGATATTGGGCGCCAATTGGCTGAAATTTATAGTGATAAAGGATATCAAGTTGTCGGCACTTTTCGCAACTTAGAGCATGTAAAACCCCTCGTTGGAAAAGACTATATTCACCTAATTGAATGTGATTTGAACAGTGCTGCGGACATCGCCGCAGTAGGAGGCTATCTAGAGAAGCATCAGTTAGAGTGGGACATCTTTATTTCGGCTGTTGGGTTGTTGAGTCCTATTGGTAAGTTTTCTGAAATATCAATTGGTGATTGGGTGCATTCTGTTTCTGTGAACTCCCTTCAACAATTAGAACTGTTTCACCAGATTTGCCCTTATAAGAAACAGGGGGAAATCGGGAGGGCTGCTTTTCTCGTTGGTGGCGCTATCAATAGAGCATTTGCAAACTATTCCGCATATTCACTTGGCAAGGTTATGCTGGTGAAATTTTGTGAGTTATTTAGTGATGAAAATCCGGATTTTCATTGTGTTGCTATTGGAACTGGGTGGGTCGCAAGCAAAATTCATCAGCAAACGATAGAAGCTGGTGAGAATGCGGGAGAAAATTTTGGTGTGACGAAAGAATTTATGCAAACCGAGCAGCAAGGTACACCAATCATTGACATTTTTGAGATCATTGATTGGTGTTTTGAGAACTGAAACTGCGGGAAGAAATTTTTCTGTCGTACATGATGACTGGAGAAATGGTGGGCTTGACCTACTGAACTCACTTAGATTGGACCAGGATATGTTTCGTTTGCGAAGACATGGGAATCAGCACAAAAGTCTTTCTGAAGGTAATGAGAAAGAAAATTAATGAAACTCTCAAGTTATGTAATCCGATTTCTAGTTGAGCGTGGTGTGTCTCATGTTTTCGGTATGTCAGGAGGAGCTGCTGTACATCTTCTAGACTCTGTCTCTAAGGAAGATGGAATTGATTTCATTTGCTCTCAACATGAACAAAGTGCGGCGATTTCTGCAGATGGATATGCAAGAACCACGGGAAAATTGGGGGTTGCGATCACGACAAGTGGCCCCGGAGCAACTAACCTTCTGACAGGAACTTGTTGTTCATACTATGATTCTGTACCAACCTTAATGCTAACCGGTCAAGTTGCGTCCCACCGCCTGAAGGGGGATCGTGATATTCGTCAGCTTGGATTTCAGGAAACGGATGTTGTTTCGATATTTGGGACAGTTACCAAGTATGCAATACAGTTGGAACGCCCTGAACATATCCGGTATTGCCTTGAAAAAGCATACCATATGGCGTTTGAAGGGCGCCCTGGTTCCGTTCTGATTGACATTCCGGACGATTTTCAGCGTGCGGAGATCAACCCAAATGATTTGATTGGTTTTGAGCCCGTAACTGAGGAGCCTGTGCAGATCAACGGCAAATTGGAAGCTATGTTGGGTGCATTGGCTGAGGCAAAAAGACCTGTTCTCGTGTTGGGTGGTGGGCTCAAAACACCGGATATAGGCTTGGAAGTAGCAGAACTGGTAGAATTGCTAGATATACCAGTTGTGACGAGTTGGGCAGGTGTGGATTTGCTCCCTCATGACCATTCGTTAAATTATGGTAGTTTTGGAGTGTATGGAAGACGAGTAGGTAACTATATTATTCAGAATGCGGATTTCATTCTTTGTCTAGGGACTCGCCTTTCGCAAAATTTAACAGGTGGAATTCTTGCCTCATTTGCTCGTCAAGCAACTATTGCAATGATAGACGCAAGTATTGGTGAGATGAACAAATTCGATGGTAAGGGAATAGAGATCGCCCATCGAATTAATTGTCGCCTGGATAGAGCTGTACCAGAATTGGTTAGGTTAGTACAACCGATGGGCACGGCACCTGAAAATTCTTGGAAGTCAAAAATTAGTCAGTGGGTTTCGAATTTTAGCTCGGAGAATTATGATCCAGAGCCGTCTGAAAGTTATGTCAACGCATACGCTTTTGTCGACGCACTGTCGAATGTGGTTCCCGAAAACGAAAATATTTTTGTGGATACCGGAGGCAACCTCACATGGACGTGTAATGGTTTCAAGTTTAAATCTGGCCAGAGGCTGTATTCTGCTTGGAATAACACGCCTATGGGCTATGCCTTGCCTGCAGCCATCGGCGCGGCGGCGGCGGCACCAGAGAAGTCAGTGTCCTGCATCATAGGTGATGGTGGATTGATGATTTGCTTGGCTGAGTTGGCAACTGTTGTTAAGCACAATTTTAATATAAAAGTTTTCCTTTTTAATAATCATGGCCATGGCATACAAAAACAAACCTTGGAAACTTGGCTCGAATCAAATTATGTCGGAGTTCATGAGCCTTCCGGTCTAGCGTTTACAGACTTTTTTGCCGTTGCTAAGGCGATGGGTTTGGACGCTGTTACAATAGACGGGTCCTCTGATTTATCGGCAGAGTTGGAAAAAGTATATCTGAGCGATGGTCCCATTTTCGTTAACGTAGAAATAAATCCGGACCAAAGGTTGTTTCCTGTTTTGAAATTTGGTGCTGCGCTGGAAAATCAATTGCCAGCACTCTCTACAGAAGTTATCAACGAAAATATGATTGTCGAACCTTTCTTGCCCACAGAAAAATAATTTGAGCTATCCAAACTAGGAAATATGTCTGATGAATATAATTGATAACGGCCTGTTTGAGGTGCTCAAGTCTCTTCCAGATCAACACGCACGCAGCACAGATTTTTATAAGTTTATGGAAGCAGTATGTTTACAGGAACTTTCAGGTTCAAATTTTTCTAGTGAAGTAGCTAAACCGGAGTCCTTTGGGCCGTTTGGGGATTTGTTTATGCCTCTCCATCAAATGGGTGCGATTAATTCGTTAGATCTATTCGGCCTAGATGAGTTGGTCTTGTTTAGTTTCTATTTAGCTAATAGAAATCGATATAAAAATGTTGTCGATATAGGAGCAAATCTCGGTTTGCATTCAATATTATTAGCTCGTGCAGGTTTTTTTGTTACTGCATATGAGCCTGATAACTTACATTGTGATTTGTTGAAGGAGAGAATTCAACTCAATGGTGTTCAGTCGTCAGTAAAGGTTGTCAAAGCAGCAGTTTCCAACGAAAATGGCGAAAGTGAGTTTGTGCGTGTGGAAGGAAACACCACTGGTAGTCATCTTGCTGGGGCTAAAAGTAATCCGTATGGGGAATTAACGAGATACACTGTAAAAGTGGTCGCCGCTGCGGATGTCTTTGAAAACGTTGATTTTGCGAAAATTGATGCTGAAGGCCATGAAGTTGCAATTATTAAGTCGATCCCGAGAAATTTCTGGGAAAACTTAGATGTGGTTCTAGAGGTTGGGACATCTGAGAATGCCAATGATCTCTTTAGGTATTTTTCCAGCGTAGGTGTAAACATGTTTTCACAAAAACTAGGCTGGAGGCAAGTGAAAAAGCTGGAAGATGTACCAACCTCCTACAAGGAAGGTAGCTTGTTCGCGTCTTGTAAGTTGGCGATGCGTGGTAAAAAGTATTAGTTATCGAACTGCGAGCTTTGTCGTAGTATCGCTTGTTTTAGAAACAGAAAAAAGCTGGCAGCAATTTTTAATTTTGTAGAGGATAAAAATAATTTTCCATCAAAACTATGGATGGCTTTATGCTTTTTCAATCTATCAATTCTGATATTTATCAAGCGCGTGTCATTATATATTTCCTTTAATTCATTAACTTTCATACGGCCGCCACGCTCGAAAATTTCGAAAAGAATTTTAATGCGTAAAGAGGATTCGAGAGACTGTGCGATGTTTAAGTAAATAAACCACCACATCAACGCTATTCCGAGTGTAATGAGGAAATAATAGAGGTCAGCGTCTTCAGATAGCCAAAGAGTTAAGCCGGCGGAAATTAGAGGGGTCAAACAAAGGCTCGCTTTGAAACCAGTGACACGGTTCTGCGTGATACGAGCCACCAACACATCGACACTCGTTATGAGTACCATGGTCAACGCCCAAGTTAGGAGAAACTGCAACATGCTAACCAGTCTCTCTTTCTATCTTGATAATAGAACGATATAAATTCAGAAGTTTGAGGAGTACATGAATTCTCTTGGATAGAATGAATGTATCGTCTTGTCTGATAACGTCTCCCGTTTCCACTAATGCATCAATCCTGGATCCTACAAATGGATGTGAATCGATTAATTGCTGTATACCCGTTTTATCAAGACCTTTTTCTTCTCTGATGAGGATGGCTTTTACAATCGCAAGGGTAGGAGAGTCGCTCACTACACCTACTAATATAAAACAGTACAACAAACAGAAACTATTAGTAAAAATTATTGCGATACCAATGTTGTCTAAACTGAAGTTCGTTCCTTTAAATGCAATTGCGATAAAAATACAAGCAAACAAGAGCAAATTAAAAATTATAAATACGTTTAGGTGTAGAGTTTTCGTGGTCACAAACCTCGAAACAATTATGTGTAGGATAACACCAAGAACAATAGTAATTGCCAAGAGTAGGAATAAATGAAAGTACATTAATTTTTCTGCTCCGCAGCTTCCATTTCATTTTTTTCTGTTAATACTTTTACTTCATCCCGCATAATAATAAAGGGAACCAAACCAATGACGGCTACACATAGCGTAAGCGATCTCAGGAAAAGAAAGACTGAGCTATAAGCGATTTCATTAGTATGAGTTTCAAAAAAACGGGCGATTTGTCCGAATGCTGCCTCACCTAATCCTAGTCCTCCGGGGGAAACGGGGATAGCATTTGCAAATAGACCTGCGACACCAGATACGGCGAAACCAGTCCAGGTTAGACTATCGATATCCATCGCTTGACCTATTAGGAACAATGCTTGCAGGATTATTACATATTGAATAATGGATAAAAATACCGCGAAAATCAGAGATCTTTTATGGTCAACAAAATGCTCTAAATTCACCACTACTGCATTAAATATGCGCATCAGGATGCCAGAGATTGCATTTGGGAAACAGTTAATGATCTGGCGGAATAGATTCTGAAATCTTATAAGAATAAAAAATGAAAGTGAAAATATAACAATTCCAGTACCCGCCACAACTGCTACGCCTTGTTGAAACTGAGTTGGTAAGAAAAGCACAACGACCAGTGAAATCAGGATTAACCCTAACAAACCAGTCAATCGATCAACAAGGCTACTTACAGCTATTTGGGTAAGCTTGGTTTTGTCTTGGCGATACGCTAGCCCACCACGTATAAAATCTCCTCCATATGCTCCAGGTAGAAACACGTTAAAGAACTGACCGATAAATGTGTAGTTAAACGCCTGTATGAAACTCAGTCGAACGCGAAGTGAGCGCAGGAGAAGTTTCCAGCGGTATGCGCCAATAAAAACAGTACTAATCAACAATACAAATGATAAAGCTACTAAGCTGGGGTGTTTGGAGGCTTTTTCAAAGAGTGCCAAGTCGATAAGGTTGAAATGAGCCAGGAGTGCGATTGCTGTAATTCCGATGGCGAATTTCAGCAAAGTTATGATCCTGCGATTTGCAATTGACTGAGATGGCATGAACGTCTCTCTTAAAAGGGGCCTGTAAACCAATCTCCAGGAACATCATGTAAGGAAGAACGTTGATCAATCAGTTGCTGACAATTGAGTTCTTTGTCAATTATTTCACCAACTTTGGTAACAATGTCATCAGCTCGCACGTGATAGTTTTGGGTGAGTGCGGGACTCGTTGATTCTGAATAGTTAGGGGCAGTTAGTCTTACCGGTTGGCTTTTTAGGTGCTGCCATGAGGTCTCGATGATATGGGTAATGATTTCACCTGCGATACTCACTTGTTTAAAGCCAGTATCCAGAACAAGTAATCGACCAGTTTTTTCAACTGACTTCTCAATCTTTGTCCAGTCAATCGGGCTAACAGTCCGAAGGTCAATGAGGTCGATCTCTACGCCTTGTTCTTTTAGGCACGAGACAGCATGTAACGCCTCAATTGTCATGTAGGACATTGAAACAATTGTAACCGCATCTCCGCGGCTGAGAAGTTTTGCTTCACCAAGCTTAGCGGGCGCCATAACAGTTGAAACATCTGTTTGCATATTATGTAACCAGCGATGCTCAAGGAAGATAACAGGGTTTGGGTCAAAGATACTCGCTAGTAACAAACTCTTTACGTCGGAGGCCAGTGCTGGCATTACTACCTTTAGTCCAGGAATATGGGCAAACCATGATTGGAGATTTTGTGAATGAGTTGGGCCTTGTCCCCAGCCCCGTCCCAAGATCATCCGAATTGTAACAGGTACATTCCTCTTGCCGCCGAACATAAAATGCCACTTTGCAGCGTTATTTACCAACTGATCCATGGAAAGTAATGCGAAGTCCAAGCGCTGATGCGTTAAAATTGGCTTAAAGCCCCCTAGTGCAGCGCCAATTGCAATTCCTGTCATCGCATTCTCTGATGTAGGCATATCAAATACGCGGTCTTCGCCGTGTATTGTCTGTAAATCTGTTGTGGTACCAAATACCCCCTTGGGGTCTGGAACACCTAGGCCAAATACCAGTACACTGGGATCAGACGAAAGTGCATGGTGAAGTGCGTCGCGTACTTCTTGGGCGAATGTTGTTTTTTCACTCATGCTCTATCCCTTAATATGCTGTTCAGCAAACACGTGCTTGGACGCTTCGTCCGCATGTGGGAAGGGTGAGTTGACTGCAAATTCGAAAGCGGCGTTCACTTCGGCTTCAATCTCTATTTGATTAGTTTGTATTTCCGTTTCTTTAAGAAGACCTGTATCGATCGCGTATTTTTCAAATCGAGCAATGGGTTCATCGGAGCGCCATTTTTCAATGAAAGAGGTTTCACGATAATTCAAGTCATCATCGTAATTAGGGCCACAATGTTCTCGCCAACGAAAAGTATCAAATTGTAAAAATGCTGGCCCGCCACCAGAGCGTATTTTCTCGGTCATGTTTTTGGTTTTGTTGTAGACCTCCACTACATCATTACCGTTTCCATATTCAGTCATTACACCCAGTCCAGCGACACGCTCATATATGTCAAGAGTTGTGGATTGCCTCTGCTCTAAAGGGGTATAAACTGAAAACTGATTGTTTTCGCAAACAAACAGAACTGGCAGGTTTTTAAGCAGAGCGAAATTTATGGATTCATAAAAAACGCCGGTTTCAACCACCGCATCGCCAAGAAAAATAACTGCAATATTTTGTTCGCCTTTTAGCTTAAGGCCATATCCAAGACCGACACCCACAGGGACTGTCCCTCCGACAATTGCTGTAGATCCCATGAACCCAACGCTTTCATCAATGAGATGCATTGAGCCACCTTTGCCTCGTGCGCAGCCGGTAACCCGCCCATATATCTCAGCGATCATTGCGTTCAAATTGCCACCTTTCGCTAGATAATGCGCGTGGGCTCGGTGGCCGCTTACAGCTAGGTCTGTTTTACGAAGTATCTCACCTACTGCAGCGGAAACGGCTTCCTGTCCAGTTGATAAATGCGTTGGGCAACGCATCTGTTGCTCTGAGTAACGTTCTGCGATCGTCTCTTCTACAGTGCGTATTCGACGCATAGAATGACTTAACTTTTGAGCAAGCAGTTTGTTCATGGGATGAACCAGTAGTAGTCGCCAGTGTAGCCAACTTCGTCAAAAAAAGATTTCCATTCATCGACATGCATAATTGTCTTAGCTGTTAGGTTCCAGTCCCTCATACGTTCAGCTTCTTCGCTCGACCGATATGCATCCACAGTGATGAAGGACTTCCCTTTCGACACTCTTTCTATCTCTTGAAGTGCTTTACCGCAATCATCTCGTTCAAGGTTATGAATTGTATTGATCGATATCACGACATCAAAACTGCTGTCGTCAAAAGGTAAATCCATTGCATTGGCTACTGAAACATTTTCACGCATGCTTTCGATTGTGTTTTCGATCGCATATTCAGAGATATCGACACCACGTAATACCATTCCCGGTATCAGTTCATTAAGGTCGTGAAGCATGAAGCCTTTTGCAGATCCGACATCTAGTAATTTTGTACCAGCTTTGAGGTCAAAATGTTTCTGTAAGGTTGGTACTACGGGTTGCCAGAAACGCGGCATATATGAAAAACCACCATATCCATGGCGCCGTTCACCATCAAAAAATTCTTTTCCAAATTTTCGCGCAATAGCTCTATCTTCAGGAGTTTTCTCTTCCCCGCGTTGTTTTGGATCCCTCTTAGTCTTTGGATAGTTAACCAAGAGATCTACTTCTCTTCCCATAGGATAGCCTTCAGTGATTTTTACGTCTTACGGTTTGTGGATATATGATTGTGGTTGTTTTATCAATTCTTTCAGATTGTCTTTCACCCAATTGACTGTTTGATGAATTCCTGTATCCAAGTCGATTTCATCATTCCATGAAAGAGTTTTTCTAAGCTTTGTGTCGTTTAGACTATAGGTTTGGTCTTTGCCTTGTCTTTCACCTACAACTTCAATCATATCTTCTGGATTAATTGACAGGGTCTGGCAAATCTTTTCAACTAAATTTCGGATGCTGATTAAAGAATTAGTTGAAATGTGATAACATTCTCCCACTTCCCCTTCCAGCGCAATCTTAAGTGTTGCATTAGAAACGTCATTAATGTGAATAAAAGAACGTTCAGAACTGCCTCCGCCATGCAACTGAAGCTTTTGTCCAGTAAGGGCAAAAAGAATAGTCCGTGGGATAATTCGATATAATTGTTGGCCAGGCCCATAAACATTTGCGGCTCGCGTCATAACAAATGGAAACTTATAGGCTTTGTAAAAACTGATGAGATTCATATCCCCAGCGGCGCGCGAGACAGCGTAAGGAGTGCTGGGATTAAAAGCGTGCTGTTCATTCACAGAACCAGATGTGTTGCCGTAAACTTCTGGTGTTGAAATATGGACATAGCGCTTTAGAAAATCCAGTTTACGTAATTCATCGTGAAGTAACACTGTTGACAGAGTATTTGTTCTAAACCAGTCCCCAGGGTTTTGCCAGCTTTCTCCAACCATACTTTGCGAAGCAAAATTGACTATAAACTCAATCTTTTCAGATTTTATTATATCAATAATCTTGTCTAGATCATTGTTGAGATCAAGTTGATGAAAACTGAAACTACCCCGGCTTTGTACCCATTTGTAGGGAAGAAATGCATCATGGGGTTCAACTGATCTGCTAATACCTATTACATCGATTCCAGTTTCAATTAAATGAGCGCAGAAGCTGGCACCTGAAAAAGAATTGCTTCCGAGTACCGCAAATTTCATTGCCATGAGTATTTCATTCCCTTTTTGATTTAGGTGTGATGCATATTGAGCGCAATATATCAAAAGTCGCTAATCGCGCAGAGTTATTTTAGACTTTTGCGAAGGTTCCACTTCCAGTACTGACAACAAATATTCGATCGATTCAAGTGTCGATTGTCGACTTTGATCTGCTGTCCAGTAAACGGGAGTCCGTTTTATAATACTACGAGCTTCTAGGACAGCCTCAATATCAATTTGGGCATTTGCTAACGCCGAAATATTTCCAATGTCTTGATGATAAACACTATTATGGAAACAATTCATTCTATTGACAAAATGAGGAAGAACTTCAGTACTTAAATCAGATGCCGTAGGGCGCTGGTCTAAGAATTCCAATATGGTGGGCAAGTGCATTATATATACAGCACCATTCGCTAGGTTGCCTATAAACTGTTTAGGTTTTTCGATAAATTTTATAACTCTGCCAGAAGAGTCACGTTCAATGATGCCACAGCTTTCCGGCGTTTCGGTCGTAAAAGTCATCATTGTGATGTCAACATCTTTTGCTCGCTTTAAATAGGTGTTTTGAAAATTTTCCAGAGAGAAGATTGATAAATTATCCGCATGAGCGACAAGAAGATCCTCGCTATTAAATGCAGATCTAAAGCGAGAAATGGTACCTGCGGTTCCCAACAATAGAGGTTCATCTAAAAAATAAACCATATCTTTGTAAGGACTACTTTCTATGTATTCACGTACCATAGGTGCAAGATGGTGTAGATTGATGAAGACTGTTTTGACGGTTGTGCGTCTCAACATTTCTAGCCAAATGCCAATTATTGGCCGTCCCCATATCGGCATCAGGCATTTCGGTAATTTGTCTGTTAAAGGGCGCAGTCTGGTTCCAAGACCCGCCGAGAGTAGTAATGCTTCCACTGAAAAGCCTTTATATAGTGTTGATTTCTTGTATTAGATCTTCAGCTGTGAGCGGTGTATTGCCAACAGTTGCTACTTGGCACCCAGACGCAATGGAGCCAATATATGCGGCTTCCCAAATTGAAGCACCACAGGCGAGCGCGAGTGAAGCGGACACCAGCATTGCATCTCCTGCTCCCGCCGGGTCTCTTGGAGAGTTACAAAAGGCTGGCAATCTATCAGTTATCCATTTAGACAATTCGGGGTGCCGAGACTGGATCAAAACGCCTTCTGGTCCAAGCGTTAGCAAAATATGATCTGGTTCGGATTTTTTAGCTAGTGCGTCCGCAATGCCGACGAGTCCACTATCATGGTCTTGAACAGCAAGTCTTGCTTCAATTTCAGTTGGTTTTATCAGCTGCATGTTATGAAAGCGAGCAATGTTGCCAATTTGAGACGAAGACTGACTGTCCGCAACCATAGGTATATTTTTAGATTTGCAAACATTGATTATTCGATCTACAAGACTTTGCGGCAGAGCACCATAGTTGAAGTCTGAAAAAACCAGTAGATCCAAGCTTTCGTGCAGCGCAATAAATCGATCAAACAATTGATCTTGAATGGCTGCATCAATTGCATGCTGTTTAAGCTTTGAAACACGCAATAGTGTCTTTCCAGATGACCTGAAACGTTGTTTTAAGGTTGTAGGGCGACTTTGATCAGTTACCAGGAAAATATCTACACCGTAATCACTGATTTTTTTTATTGCATGTTTTGCTTCCTGGTCATCTCCAGCCACGGTCAAATATGATGTGTTCGCACCCAATCCTCTCGCGTGGCTGGCAACAATACCAGCACCGCCAATGAATTTTTGTTCGTGTACAGGGGTAACAACAACAGTTGGGTCTTCCCGAGAAACTCCGAGAACGTCACAGGTCACATACTCATCAATTATTAAATCTCCAATCACGAGTACATTAAGTTTGCTAATTTGTGTGACCAGCTCTACGAGACGTTCTTTGTAAATTCCATGTCTATTGAGATATTTATGTGAAAAGTTAAGGTCAAACTTGGAAATTGATGGTCGGCTTTCTTCACGAATGAGGTCTATTGAAGAAAAGACGGCGTCGCCAGAACTGAAAAGTAGTTTTCCGCCAATTTTCTCAAGTGGTTCAGCTTCAATATTATGAAGTGTTTGGTGTTCTTTTCCTTTGACCACAAGGTTTGGTTTGAGTGTTTCAATGACAGTGGGTATGTCTTGCTCTACGATAAATGCGTGGGAGACAAAACTAATATCTTTTACATTATCTAATCGCAGCTCCGCTGGAATAAGAACACCTGGGTTGCCATCTGCGAGTACAGCTACCACGAGAATGTCACTGCAGTCTGCGGCAAATTTTAATAAGCGAAGATGCCCTGGATGAACTACGTTAAAATTGCCGGACACAAGCGCAATTTTGGTTTCTTTACCATGTTGTTCGCTTAAAGATTTTACAATGTCTAGATGCGCTTGAAGAGAGTTATTGGTCATTGTTTTCTAGTTCAGGGTTAATAGATAAAATCGGGCGCATTACCCTTCCCATTTCCAGGTCATCAAGGGCCGAATTAACGTTTTCAAGCGTATATTCCTTTGAAACCATTTTGTTTAATGGCAAGTCATGCTTTAATGACATTTGATGAAACAGTGGAATATGTGAGTCCGGTTTCGTCGCGCCTCCCCAGCTACCTCTAATTTGTTTGCCGTTAATAAGTTCAAAAGGGTCTAGAGAAATCTGTTCTCCAATTTCAGGATGTGATGCAAAAACACATAAACCACCTTTTCTTTTTACTGCATTGAAGGCAAGTTCAATCGTATTGCTTTTTCCTGCTGCATCTATTGCAATGTCAGCAAGCTGCCCTTCTGTTATTGATTGAATTTCATCTAAGGGAGTACTGCCTGATGCCAATATCGTATGTGTTGCCCCTATGGTTTTGGCAAAGTCAAGTTTGTCCTGTAGAGTGTCAATCGCGATTAATTTGCCAGGACTCTGACAACTTGCATACATTAGAGATAATGCACCTATCCCTCCAATTCCGATTACAATTACAGTATCCCCAGGTTTAATGTTGACTTCGTTTATTGCAAGCCCTGCTCCGGTAGGAATAGCGCATCCATACAAAACCCCCAGTTTCATCGATAGGCCTTTAGGTAGTGGGGTAACTCTGTTCTCCGAAACGATTGACTTTTGACTGAAGGTTGTCACGCCTCCTGAGTTGAGGGGTTTTGAATTCCAACTGTAGATAGCGCCAGGTGCTTCTAACCCTTCACCTCTGATCCAACCAAGTATTACTTTGTCACCGGGTGCAACTTTAGTAACGCCAGCTCCGCATTTTCTCACGATAGCAGTTGCCTCATGCCCAAGCAAATGAGGCAGAAAGCGATCTTCACCTCGTTTACCACGGACTTCCATAAGTTGGCTATGGCAGACGCCGCTATAAGCAATTTCGACTTCAACTTGGCCTTTTTGCAGAGCAGGCAATTCAACGTCATCAACAACTTTTAAGGGTTGACCTGTTTCAAATAATACGGCGGCTTTCATTTATATCGTGCGCTGTTTGTTAATTATAAAATCAATTTGAACATATCAGGAAATAGCTTCATTTAAAGCGCAAATTAATTATTTATTTACGCTCATTGAAGTGCCTTTAAAGGTCTAAATAGAACCCATTAATACACGCTAGAGTTTTCGGTGTTTCGTTAAAAATGTACTATTCGTTTCTTTGGATAAGCTGTTCGATTTATGTTGGTGCTATTATCTATCCACATCTGTTTCATTCTTGAAGTAGGTACAAACAGTCTAGTAGCCCGTTGGTTCCAGGTGGAAGGTGTGTCCACTCGACCAATGAAACGGAAACAGGTGATAACAGATGCGCAAGATATAGTTAGGGTACCTCGTGCAGATTGGTTTGCTTAGTCAATAGTTTGACCACTCTGTGTTTTAGTGAGTTCGCGTACATTGAAGTAGTCTTGTGAAAAGCAGGACAAAAGATCCTTTGTTTCTCTGTATTTTATCATACGAGTAAGCGGGTAATGCTATTGAAGAGCCAGATAGTGTGTCTTTCCTGTTCATTTTCTGTATCCGGTGGTATGAACTTGGTTTCGACAATACAGGCAATAAAAAGGAAAAGAAGATGCTGGAAGATGTTGTGATTTGCGAACCCGTTCGGACTCCGGTCGGGCGATTTGGGGGACAGTTTAAAGATTTGCAGGCGCATGAGCTGGGTAAAACCGTTGTTAAAGGGCTGCTTGAGAGATGCGAAGGTATTGCAGATCAGGTTGATGATGTGATTTTTGCGCAATGTTATCCGTCTATGGATGCGCCAGCAGTAGGGCGGGTCGTTGCCCTTGACGCGGGGCTTCCGATTACGACAGGCGGCTATCAGATTGATCGACGTTGCGGGTCAGGTCTGCAAGCTGTAATTAACGCTGTTATGCAGGTCGCGACAGGTGGGTCAACGTTGGTGATTGCAGGCGGCGCGGAATCCATGTCCAACGCCCCCTTTTATTCGACTGCGGGGAGATGGGGGGTGAAGGGAACGGCTATGACATTCCATGACGCACTAGCCCGTGGGCGCGTTACAGCGGGTGGTATTAATTTCCCGGTGCCAGGGGGTATGTTGGAAACCGCTGAAAATCTTCGTAAAAGCCATGCTATCTCACGTGAAGAGCAAGATCGTTTTTCGGTAGAGTCCCATCGCCGGGCTGTAGCGGCTCAAAACTCCGGTCGTTTTGATGAAGAAATCATACCAGTGACGGTTTCGGGTCGTAAGGGGGATACCGTTTACTCAAAGGATGAACATCCGCGTGCTGATGTTTCGATGGAGGCTATGGGAAAACTACGTCCAATCCGTGGAAGAGAAGATCCTGATGCTACAGTGACAGCCGGTAACGCAAGCGGGCAAAATGACGGAGCTTCAGCCTGTATCGTGACCACTCGAAAAGTTGCCGATGAACTAGGACTGAACGCTTTTGCGACTATGGTAAGTTGGGCTGTCGCAGGGGTCGGGCCGGAAGTCATGGGAATTGGCCCTGTACCTGCGACAGAAAAGGCGTTGGCGAGAGCTGAGCTGTCATTGAGTGACATTGATCTGATTGAACTGAATGAAGCGTTTGCAGCTCAAGCACTTGCCGTTACCAAGGACTGGAATTTGTCAAATTCGGATTATGACCGTTTGAATGTTAACGGGTCTGGAATTTCTCTAGGGCATCCGGTTGGAGCAACGGGAGGCCGTATTTTGGCGAGCTTGCTGCGTGAGATGAATAGACGTGAAGTTGATTATGGGTTGGAAACTATGTGCATTGGCGGTGGTCAGGGATTGGCTGCTATTTTCAAGCGGATTTAGAACGCCCCAAATTAAAGAGGCGCGGCATCGGCACCGCGCCTCTTTAATAGAATAAGCATGATATCTTCTGAAAAGTGATCAGTTTCAAGTAACGATACGTACTCAAAAAGACCGGCTTGCTTGAGGCGTAGTATGCGGGCCTCTTGTCTTGTTTATTGTCAAAATATATTTGTAAATAAATTATTAAATAACAAATCTATATTGATAATATCAGCGTATTGAAGTGCAATCCACCAAATGGGAGTGGGTAAACTTAACGGAGAGCACTCAATGAAAATGCATAAATCACTGATTGTGGCAATTTCTGCCACAGCCCTGCTAACAACTGCCTGCGCTGCAGTATCAGATAATCCTGAAGTTGGCGGCGCACCAATGTATGAAGATAAAACCATTGTAGAAAATGCGCTCAATTCCAATGATCATACGACGTTGGTCGCAGCTGTAAAGGCGGCCGGATTGGTAGATACTCTGCAGAGTGACGGTCCGTTTACCGTGTTTGCCCCCACCAATGCTGCTTTTGACAAATTGCCAAGTGGTACAGTCGAGACATTGTTGAAGCCGGAAAATAAAGCAACTTTACAAAAGATTCTGACCTGTCACGTTATCGCTGCAAAAGCCCTTTCAGAACCAATTAAAAAGATGATTGATCAGGATAAAGGGGCACTACCGGTCAAAACAGTCGGTGGATGTGAATTCACGGCAATGTATAGCGGTGACAAAATCATGCTCAAAGATGGTCAGGGAAATATTGCAAACGTCACAATTAAAGATGTGAAGCAATCCAACGGTGTTATTCACGTAATTGACACAGTTTTATTGCCTGAATCCTGATATCGGTCATAATCGGTTCAAGAGGCTGCATTTACACAAAAGCAGCCTCTTTTTTTGAAAAACTGTTGTCGGAAATTAAATCAAATTCCTCAGTTCGCGGATGGTTTTGTGGAACAATTGGCGAAAATCATTCCGTTTTACATGCTGTCCGTCTTTAACCATATGGCGTCCTGCGGAAATCACATCT
The DNA here is from genome assembly GCF_000616095.1 of Sneathiella glossodoripedis JCM 23214. Classification (GTDB taxonomy): domain Bacteria; phylum Pseudomonadota; class Alphaproteobacteria; order Sneathiellales; family Sneathiellaceae; genus Sneathiella; species Sneathiella glossodoripedis. Next base: position 24,039 of record NZ_BAMS01000008.1, read on the forward strand.
TTTATTAGTTCATCCTTTGACGCAAATATCCAACTATCAAGAATGTAATCATTCTCAAGGGACAGCAGGTCGATGTGGGCGTTATCCAGAGAAATAAAATCAGCCAAATAGCCTGTGGCAATCTTTCCTGTTTTTCGCCCCACGGCTTGGGCACCCCCTGTTATTGCAGCATCAAAGAGTGTTCGCCCAGTCGATTGGTTGTTGGTGCTTAGCATTGCACGTTGTCTATGATGTAGTCGCTGTGAATATTCGAGCATTCTTAATTCATGAACAAAACTGACGGAAATATTGGAATCCGTACCAACCCCAATAGCGCCACCTTTGGATAGAAAATCGACACAGGGAAAAATCCCATCTCCCAGATTGGCTTCAGTAACTGGGCATAAACCTGCAATGGCCCCGCTTTGTGCTAAGGCATCAACCTCGAACTCACTCAGGTGTGTTGCGTGGACGAGGCACCATCTAGAGTCCACATCGGTTTGTTCCATGAGCCATTCGACCGGTCTGGCACCGAAAGCGTTTTCAATTTCTTCTATCTCTGCGATCTGCTCGGCTATATGAATGTGAACCGGAACGTTTGTGTAGTTTTTTACCAAGTGACCGAGGCTGCTTAATGAGGTCGCACGCAAAGAATGTGGCGCAATACCCAGGTGGAAGTCGCTAATTGCAGAGTCACCATAATTGCGGGCCTGTTCCCATAGTTTGTCATAGGTATCCGTAGTATTTCCAAACCTTAATTGACCATCCGTCAGCGGACGTCCATCCACGCCACCTTGTTCATAAAATACTGGAAGGAGCGTCAGGCCTATTCCAGATTGGCAGGCTGCGTCAGTAACAGTGTTGGCCATCTCGGCAACGTTGGAATAATGGGATCCATCGGTCTGATGGTGAATATAGTGAAACTCACCAAGACTGGCGTAACCTGCTTCCATCATTTCCATTTGCACAAAGCAGTTAATCGCATACATGTGCTCTGGCGTCAGATGTTCCAAAAAGGCATACATCAATTTTCGCCATGTCCAGAAGCTGTCGTTTCCCTGTCCGCTTCGAAATTCGGTCAATCCTGCCAGTGCTCTTTGAAAGCCATGGTATGTAGATTGGCAGGGGCAGACAGTAAGGACACGTTACCCAGGTTTATATCCGACTTGGCCGCTTTGGTATCAGAAGTAACATTTTCTATGACGCCGGTTTCGGAGACCTGGATACGGACATTTTGCGACCAGCCTTCGGGTAGAAGTGCAGATTTTGTGAAAAAGTTGGTCATTTGGCAGTAGCTTCTTGAAAAATGCGTCTAATATGTACATACATAATTGAGTTTCCAGATTGAGGCAATACCGCTTTGGTGAGAGCAGAGGCGTGAGGAGAGTAAATTATGCAGGCAGTTTCCATAAAAGAAGGCAATTCACCCGTTATTCTCGCTTTCCCTCATGTAGGATTGCATGTCCCTGCTGAGATTTTTGGTCGGCTGAACGAAGTGGGGAAAAGACTGGCAGATACTGACTGGCATGTCGATAAACTGTATGACGGCTTGCTACCGAGCGCTACATCTGTGGTGGCAAACTTCCACAGATATGTTGTAGATGCGAATAGAGCGCCAGATGGCGCTAGTTTGTATCCAGGGCAAAATACAACTGAATTGTGTCCAACCACTGATTTTGAGGGGGCAAAAATCTGGAGAGATGGATGTGAGCCTACGAATGTAGAAATTGAAGAACGCAGAGTTAATTTCCATCAAAAATATCATGAGGGAGTGAAGGCGCAGATTGAACGAGTATACAATCAGTTTGGATGCGTAATTCTGTACGATTGTCATTCGATACGATCACAAATTCCTTATCTGTTCGACGGAAATCTTCCAGATTTTAACATTGGCACTAATCAAGGAGTGACATGTGCTTCTATATTGGAGGAGCATGTCGTTGACGTTTGTGGTCAGGCAAGTGGGTTTACACATGTGGTGAACGGACGCTTTAAGGGAGGTTGGACAACACGGCATTATGCTCGGCCCGAGCAAAATATTCATGTTATCCAGATGGAACTGTCACAAGCTACCTACATGCTCGAGCAGGAACCATGGACATATATGGAAGATAAAGCGAAGAAAATAAGGCCAGTTTTACAGACCATTTTAACGGGGCTCGAAAAACTGGCTCATCAAGAATTGATCAAATAAACGATTATTATATCCCGATCAACGGCTGAAGCAAACGACTGAAAAAGCCTTTAAATTTCAGCGGAGAATCTGTGGCTATCAAGCAAATGCAATCCTGATCTGTGTCTGCAACGGGTTGATGATGAAGGTTGTCATCAAGGTCTGCCAAGTCGCCTTGCGCAAAGCGTCCTACCTCATCTATGTAGGAGCCGCGCAAAATTAACGTAAGCTCTTGCCCAGAGTGGCTATGTTCCACCATTACCATACCCGGTGAAATTTTGAGTAGTCTCAAGGCTCCTTTACCATCTGGATTGGCAAAACCTTTCAAAGGATAATGGCTTATGCCAGGTACCAATCTTTTCCAAGGGATGTCGTCAAGCTCGCATGGAAGAATGTTTCTAAGTGGCTTTGGTACCTGCTTTTCATCGGTTGTTTGCAGGGTAAGATTTTCCGGCTTTATAGACGAGGCCTCTTGCGGAAGTTGAGTAATTTCGTCAATAATCGAGAGGTCTAAGCCGGAACCGAAATCTGGCTCTAAGACCTCTAGTTCCGCGGCACCTGCGGCGAAAATAAACTCCAACTGGTTTCGGCATTTCGGACAAATCGCGAGATGAGTAGCTGCGACAACGGAAAGAGTACTTGCAAGGGTTCCGTTTGCATAAGCAAGTAGGGTGTCATCACTTAGGTGGTGGCGAATTGTCATGACAGCTTCTCCACTTCGTTACGAATTTTACCAAATGCCAGTCGAATACGCGACTTTACAGTACCGAGTGGCAAATCCAGTTCAGCTGAAATTTCAGCGTGGGATTTATCTTCAAAAAATGACATCTTAATAATCTGAGCCTGATCACTTGATAATACTTGCATTGCTGCCCGGATGAGCCGCTCATCCTGTATACGATTTACTGAGTCCTCTCCTGTCTCTGGAGGATCCGGGACGAAACTGGGATCTTCTGGGTCTGGTTTCGGGCGCGTTTCTTTTCTAATACGGTCAATTCTGGCGTTTTTCGCAACAGAATATATCCAGGTATTCGCTGATGACTTTGCCGGGTTGAATAAAGAAGCTTTTCTCCAGACTTTAATTAAAGTCTCTTGCAAAATTTCATCCGCTTCGCTTTGACTCTGGCCTGTTTTCACCAGATATGCTTTCAACTTTGGACCCATTTCCAAATAAATCCGCTTAAAAGCTTCCTTATCAGCGGACGAGCCAACAGCGAACAGGTCCTTGTCCAGTTCACTCCTCAAGTTACTCGGACAGCCGTGATGGTTTTCAAAACCATTGGATGACGCCATTTTCAAGACCGCTTTCAATTAGAACTACCTTCTGCAGAGTTCATGATACAGATATACGGTGAGAATATAAGTGTGGATCACATATAAAAACTGATGATCCAAAGTCTGGGGTGCAGCGTAATAGTGAATAAGTTAAATCAGTCGGGGACACGGATGAAAAATATTGCTGTGATTGGGAGTGGAATTTCCGGCCTTTCGGCTGCGTGGCTTTTATCTCAAAAGCATAACGTCACAATTTTCGAAAAAGATGACCGACTTGGAGGGCATAGCAACACCTGCTCCGTCGATGGTCATTTCATCGACACTGGTTTTATTGTCTACAACATTGCAAGTTATCCGAATTTTATTGCCTTTCTGGAACACCTGAAAGTGTCAACCCAAGACACTGATATGTCGTTCAGTGTCTCGAAAGATGATGGCCGACTTGAATATAGCGGTGAAAGCCCGTCCAAAATGTTCGTCCAGAAGCGAAACTTATTTAAGCCGCGTTATTGGCAGATGGTTCGAGATATCCTGCGTTTTTACAAAGAGGCACCAAACGCTCTGCGGAGCCCTGATACCAGTGAGCTTACGTTGGGAGAATATCTCGCCAAAACTGATTATGGGGCTGAGTTTATTGAAGATCATTTGATTCCAATGGGCGCCGCGATTTGGTCAACTCCTGCTAGTGAAATGATGGACTATCCTTTGAGGGCATTCGTTCGCTTTTGTGAAAATCACGGATTACTTCAACTAAAGGATCGTCCGCAATGGAGGACAATTACAGGTGGGAGCCTTAGCTACGTTCGGAAAGTCGAGCAAGCTTTTTCTGGCCGGATCTTGTTTAATGCAGCGGTGCGTTCTGTCGTCAGAGGGCAGGACGGCATCTCAGTGGAGTGCCGTGACGGACGCGTAGAACGTTTTGATGAAGTTGTTTTTGCGACCCATGCCGACCAGGCTTTGCGGTTATTGGCCCATCCAACAAACTTGCAAAGCCAGCTATTGGGGAAGTTTAGATATTCAAAAAATCTGGCGGTCTTGCACACTGATAGCTCATTTATGCCAAAGCGGAAGAGGGCGTGGGCCAGTTGGAATTATTTGGCGGACGGAACAACAGGTCATCAGCAAAAAGCTTTAAGCTTGACTTATTGGATGAACCGTTTGCACAGGCTTGATGCGAGTAAAGATTATTTTGTAACGCTCAATCCAGCATCTCCTCCGGCAGAGGGGAGTGTCGTCAGAAGCTTTCCATACGAGCACCCTTTGTTCGATCGGGATGCCATTGCCGCGCAACAAGATCTGTGGAAGTTGCAGGGGCAGGAAAATATGTGGTTCTGTGGCAGTTATTTCGGATACGGGTTTCACGAAGATGGTATTCAATCAGGTTTGGCTGTGGCCGAATTACTTGGGGATTTGAAGAGGCCATGGGAGTTTGATTTCAAGCGGTCAAGAATTTGCTTACCAGATAATACTGTGAAGCTTCGATATTCTAATGTAGCGTGAAAATATGAGATCAGCATTTTACAAGGGTATTGTTACCCACCGAAGGCTTCGACCCAAAGCGCATTTGTTGAAATATAGCATTTTTTATTTATTGCTTGATCTGGACGAATGCGATCTGGTCAACAAAAAATCCATTTTCCTAACAATTGGTGGTTTGAACCTATTATCTTTCAGTGAAGCAGATTTCGGGGATGAAACCAGAAACGGTTTAAAAGGGTATATCTGTCAATTGGTTGATGATGAGTTGGGTATCGAAAATATTCATGCGGTACGATTGCTCTGCATTCCAAGACACTTTGGCTTCGCCTTTAATCCGATATCGACATTCTTTTGTTATGACAAACAAGACTGCTTACTTGCCACTGTGTATGAGGTGAGAAACACCTTTGGAGAGAAAATCCATTATGTGCTGAAAGCTCACGCGGCTGATGTGAAAAAAAACGTTATAGAACAGAGTTGTCGTAAGAAGATGTATGTTTCTCCATTCATTGGGATGGATTGCAGATACGACTTCAAAATCGCCTCACCATCTGAAAAAGCGATACTTTCAATCCAACAGTTGGAAAATAATCAGCCGGTACTGAATGCTTCTTTTGTGGGGCGTAGAAAAGCGATTTCTCAGCTCTCCGTGTTGCAGCAACTTATTCTTTTTCCGATAAACAGTTTTTTAGTTGTCGTCGGAATTCATTATGAAGCGCTGAAACTTTGGATGAAACGTGTGCCGCTGGTGAAAAGAATAACGAAAGTTCAGTTTGAAGCGCAAGCAAAGGGTCAAACTGAAACCTTGGGAGACATTTATGAGTAGCGCGAGCGCAGCAGAATTTGAACTAGAGACAGACTTTTATATAGAAGGAGACCCTAGAGTGTCCGGTTATAAAGACGTCTGGATGCACATCTTGTTCAGGTTGTTGAATAAAATGTCAGCGGGACATCTGGTTGTGCAATTACCTAATGGTGAAAAACTGACTTTTGCTGGGGAACGCTGCCTGGAGAAGCGAACGATTTTGTATGTCAAAGATCTGCGAATGTTTCGTATGATTTTTAAAAACAGTGATGTTGGTCTTGGTGAGAGTTATATGAAAGGCTACTGGAGCTGTGAAAATTTAACAGTCCTAATCGAACTGGCACTTCTCAACGAAAGCGCACTCAAGCAAGTTATTGCAGGAAAATGGATTGCAAGAACCGTCGATTTTCTCAAATGTCTGCTTAATGCGAATACAAAAAGAGGCAGTCGCCGAAATATCTCTCATCATTATGACCTTGGCAACGAATTCTATAAGACGTGGTTGGATAGAAGCATGACGTATTCATCTGCTATTTTTGAAAGTGCGGATGAGACGCTATTAGATGCGCAAGCAAGAAAATACGAATTCGTGTCAAATGTTGCCAATGTTAAGGAAGGATCATCAATTCTGGAAATTGGTTGCGGCTGGGGAGGATTTGCTGAGCATATTCTTGAGAAAAAAAACACATCCATTACAGCGTTGACCTTGTCGAAAGAACAGCTCGATTACGCAAGTAATCGTTTACCGCAAGAGGATATGCATACCCGAGTGGATTTAAGGCTCGAAGATTATCGGGAGCATTCTGGGAATTATGATGCCATCGTTTCCATTGAAATGTTTGAAGCGGTTGGCATGAAAAACTGGGGCAGTTACTTCAGGGCGATAAGCCGAAATCTCAAACCCGGCGGCAAAGCTGCGATACAGGTTATTACGATTGCAGAAGATCGTTTTGAGCGGTATCAGAAATTTCCAGATTTTATTCAAAAATACATCTTCCCGGGTGGATTTCTGCCGTCAAAAACCGCGTTCATTAACTCAGCTGAAGAAAACGGGTTTCAAGCAGAAATACGCAAGGAGTTTGGGCAAGATTACGCAAGAACGTTAAGTGAGTGGAATATGGCGTTTCAGCAAAACTGGCGGCCATTGTTAGCGTTAGGCTTTGATGCTCGCTTTAAGAAAATGTGGGAATTTTATCTCCAGTATTGTGAAGCTGGGTTTCGCCAAAAAGCGTTGGATGTTGTCATTTTTGAGCTCAGTAAAAAATAGAGGGCCTATTTTATCTGTAATTTGCTTCTTACAAACCTGATGAGCTGCTTGAGAACTGGAATTTTAGGATAGAAATAACTTCCAGAATCCCAGTAATCAACGTGTGAGATTACTTTTCCTTCTTCATTTATTGACACTTCGGACAGGCCATCGAAGTCAAGGTCCCCTAATTTGGGGAGGGTCGCTTTAAAGGTCCATTTTAATATAAAGCTATCTGGATTGGCGTTGTAATAGATTGAGTGAACATCGAAACTGTAATTTTCGCATTTTTCAAACATATCCAGAAAAACGCGTTTTAACAGTTTTCGAGACCTGAGTTCATTGAACGGATCTTTGAAAAATACGTCCTCTGCACAAAGGGTATCCAACTCATCCAAATTGGCAGGAGACAGGTTCTCATAGAAAGCTGAATAGTTTTCAATAGCGGTTTCGATTGCGAGTGTTTCATTCATTTTGTTGTCATCCTTCTGATGAGAGAAAGCGACAGGCGATAGGGAAGTAACCTGATTGTTTTGAGGATCAAGACGAATGGAAGTGGAAACGCGATTTCAAACCGATCGGACTGTATCCCTTTGCGGATGAGTGAAGCTGCTTTTTCCACATCCAGGAGAAAGGGCATCGGAAACCTATTTTGTTGGGTCAAAGGTGTTTTTACGAAACCCGGATTAACCACCTGCACATGAATGCCTTTGTCTTTAAGCTCCATATGCAACCCTTCTGCTAAATTTATCAAAGCGGCTTTGCTTGGCCCGTAAGATAATGATTTTGGCAGGCCCTGATAGCCGGCCACAGACGCAACAATTACTATTTTTCCTTTTTTTCTTCTCAGCAAATGAGGAAGGAGTTGGTCAAGTATTCTGCACACACCTAAATAGTTTGTATTCATTGTATCGAATGAATTCTGGAAAAGGTATTTGTCCACAGATTGAGGTGTGTAGATGCCCGCGTTGATCACAATTGTGTGGGGGAGGTTGTTTTTGGAAACGAGTTGCTCGACAGCGCGCTGCACAGATACATTGTCGTTTATGTCCAGAACAAGCGGAGCAATATTTTCGTTATAGCGACTGACCAGTTCGTTCAGACGAGTTTCTCTTCGGGCACTTGCGACTACTTTGTAGCCTGCCAATGCATATTGAGCTGAAAGCTCTTCACCAATGCCGGAGCTTGCACCAATAATCCATATTGTTTCATTACCCAATTTTTGAATGGATCTAGTCATTTGAGTTTAGCTCTCGTAATTACCGCGTTTAAATATCCTTATCCTAACATACGGCTCCAACTTAAAGTCGGATTAAAAATTACTGATCTGAAGCTTAAATGATGGCGTATAAAGGTCAGGAATATCATGCGCTCACTTCGCTAATTATTCCACTGCCACCCGTCTTCCATTGAAGGGTGGCAGAGGGTGCCTGCACGTCCCCCCAAGAACTTGTGGCAGGTGCTTTGTTGGGGGGAGGGGTGTTGGGAGGTCACGATGAGTGCCAGACTTAAATTTCGTTTCATATTTTATTTGATATTTGCGTCGTTAATCAGCTGGGGAGCATCTGTCGCCACTGCGAAAGCGCAAAGCAGTTCAATTTACGAAGACATTATCGCATCCCAGATAAAAGCTTTTCAGGACAATGATGCTTCAAAAGCGTTTTCATTCGCCTCGAAAAATATTCAATTGATCTTTAGGGAACCTGAAAATTTTATGCTGATGGTTAAGCACCAATACGCTCCTATATACAGACAAGCGTGGTACAAGTTTGATCGTTTCAGGATGCATAATGAGGTTCCCACACAATCCATACTCATTCAGGATGAGGCTGGGCAGATTTGGGTTGCGCTGTATCAATTTGAGCGCCAAAGTTCTGGAGACTGGAAAATAAGTGGTGTGGTACTACGACAGCTCATTGACGGAGCAGCCTAACTCTAAACGGTCTCTAACAAACCTTTAATTGGATTTGCTTCCGTCTCCTATTATAGTTGCCTATGAAAATAACTTCATTATTACTGGTTTTGATTATTGCGCTGGTTCTTGGCCCGCTTAAATTGCTGGAAGCGGCAAGTAATGACAATTGGAAGCTCGTTTGTAAAAAAGACGATGACCCACGGTCTTGCCATATTGAACAACGCATTTTCCTGAATAAAAAAGTTGATGGTGAACAGAAACAGGTGGGACGGCTTTTAAATATCAGTGTGTTCTACACTGGTAAGGACGAGCGTAAGCCCTTTATCATTTTCCAGCTTCCTCTTGGTGTCGATTTACAGGCAGGGATGGCATTGCAGATCGATAAATCGGCAGAGCTGAAAGCCCCGTTTGCCAAATGTACCAATGATGGCTGTGAAGTTCGCTCCTTAATGACAAGGGAGCTGTTAGATCAGCTGAAAAAAGGGACAACATTAAAAGTTGGCTTCCGCCCTCATGGTGTTGAGAGAACAATGGTGGTAAATGTGGATCTGATGGGATTTACCCGCGCTTTTTCGTGGTTGGATTAAAATCAAAAACTACCCACAAGAGGGAATGTTTTCCCACTCAGTTTTCCAATATTTCATCCAACCTTCCAGATGACTTGCTTTAGGTACTTCAATCCTTGTAGAGCAATTTCGCTTCCCTAACTGTCTTACGTATGTATCGGAAACCCAGCCCGGAATGACAGTGTCTTTCGCTCCGTAATAATGTGCTTGGGGTATTGATCTGGTTTGCTGTGCATATTTGATTGCATCCAGTGATCCATGTAATGCCGAGACATTCTCGCGTTTGTTAAGTTCTGTATGATTGAGATTTCCAGCTACTGTTCTAAGGGAAGCTATATCATCACGGCTTGCTGTAAGCAGCGCGGTGATTGCAGCTCCTCCTGAGAAGCCGACAAGGTGAAACTTGTTGATTTTGTATGTGCGCCGAATTTTATTTAGAATCAAATGATAGTTGCTGAGGACGAGGTTGGAGTAGCGGTGACTGGACCAGAGATCTGGGGTGCATTTTGGCTGGGTTTTAATGTCAACATACTGGCAGGGCCTTGCAAGGTATATGATGTTCCGTGATTTATCGATCGCAGCCAACTTTAACCCGATTGGGTCAATGGGAGTGGGGTTGGAGGAGAGCGTTGTTCTATTGATCCAGGAGTAGCCATCACCTTCTATGTATATAGTCGCTATTTGATCGGGTTTGTTGATACGTAGAAAAGACACAATGGAAAGGTCTGGGGGCATAAATATATGACGTTGTAAATCGTGACTTGCTGCAATTCTATTCGCGTTTTCAACCCGTTTAGAAACCGAAAAGCTGGCGCAGGAAGTAAGTAGTAAGCTTAAACAGGTAGCCAAAAGAAGCCCTCCGCAGTACTGCAAAGGGCATGTTTTGGTGGTGGATAGCATTCTAGAATCTCAAAGTTGCTTTTAACTTGGCAGAGTGTGATAGATAACTGCTCTTGATGTCAGCATCATAACTACCACCCAATAACCAGCTACCGCTATCATATGTTAGCCCTAATCCGATATTGGCGCCAAATTGATCGGGGTCCTGACTTTCCACTTTATAGGCTGATCCGCCACCTGTGTAGGTGGCTGTCGCAACTGCGCTATCACCAATAAAGTCATAGCTTACACCGCCGCGGATTTCTGGAACCAGAAAGCCGCGTGCCGTTTTAATGTGGGTATGGAATCTGCCTCCCAATGTTCCCAAGAGAACATGCATGTCATCAATATCAACTCTTTGGTTCAAGCCACCTGCACCTGTCTCAGTATAACTATCTGTGCTCAGATACGTCCATGCAAGACCTGCCGTTGGTGTAAAGTAAGCAACGCTATTCAGTTTGATGGGAAAGCCTGTTTGCATACTTGCAGTAAATTGATAGCTATCATAATCGGCACTAGCCGTTGTATCCGTGCCAAGAAAATCAATTACGCGGGACGCTTCGTGAGAGTTATAAGCAAATCCAATCGCTGCTTCTGCGTAATAGTTTTTACTGGTAAAGTCGCCGTAAATTGTACCTTGATAGCTGGAAATATCGTTTTTGGATTCACCTGCTCCGTTACCATCTACGTCAGTGGCTGAATATGTAAATGAGGCTCCTAAGCGATATTCGTCGGCAATCCGTTTGTCGTATCCGAATGAGACGCCATAAGTTGTCGCGTCATATCCATCTACAGAGCTTTCATCATCCTGTTCACCATAACTACCAAAAGTCTTGATCCAAGCGTTTTTATTGGCTGGATTTGAACCCGCGGAAAAACCACGTGCCATTTCACTTTGAACAGGCCCACTGTCTCTTTGCGAAGAGAGCCGTTCGGATGAGATCCCAATAGCTCGATTTCCAAGACTTATGGTAATATTCGTCGAAGCTCCTAACGTATCTGGTTGTGTGCCTGCGCTTTGAGCAGCTTTTTTAGCTGCGGCACCACCTGCATTTAATGCTGCAGAGAAATTTGTTAGCAGCGCGTCATTTCCAGATGCAATTGCTAACTCTGCATTTACCAGCGATCTAGCTTCTTGCATAGAAATACCAAGTTCAGCTGCGGTAGAGGTTAGTGATTTTGCAACAGCACTCAATTCTATGTCATTACCATTGGCGCTCAACGAATAGTCAACTAGGGCGGTGTCTTGAACAGTAAGATTAGCGAGATCGCTTGATGCGTCTGCTGCACTATCAAACACAACTATTGTTCCACTAGTAAATGAACGTGAAACACGAATAGTAGAGGTTCCACTTGAAGTTACGTCTGCAACCACAAATGCTGTATCTGAATTCCCAATATCTGTACCGAGCGTTATTGTGGCATTATTAATATCAATGTTCCCAGATAACGTTACAGTGTCATTAACTTCAATTTCACCATCAAGATCAATTGACGCGGCACTGACCGTGCTTTCAAAGTTACCTAGCGAGCCAGATCCGATGGTGATTGCTCCAAGAGCAGTGGTTGAACCAGCAGCATCTTCAAAGGTAACTCCTGATGCGTGAGCGTTTGAAATGGTTAGTGCGTTCGTTCCGTCAACTTCACCAGAAATGGTTTGGGCCGCAGTGCCGTCAAAATCCAATCCACCAGCACCCGCCAACAATGATCCGCCGGTAATTGTGACATCGCCGCCAATATTTAAAACGCTTGCACCAGATGAAAAATCACCACTCGCTGTAATATTTTCAATGTTACCACCATTACCAAGAACAGTGGTTCCTGTGCCAGTCGCCGTAATATTTGTTGCGTTCACAGCACCCGAGAAAGTTGCCGCCCCTCCGGTTGTATCAACCGTTACCTGAGCAAGGCTGTTGGTTGCGCCAATAGTTCCACTAACAACGGTCAAATTTCCACCGATTGCACCAGCAGTAAACGTTCCGGATCCATCAGATCCGGATGTGTTGTCAATATTGCCGGTTAGTGTCTTGGTTGCAGCCAGCGCCATTATACCGCCTGCCGAAAGTTCGAGATCACCTGTGACATCACCACTTAATCCCAATGTGCCAAGTCCGTTATTTCTAACGGTGTCAGCATTTACATCGCCTGCTAAAGTCGCTGTAATACCGGTCGCAACGGATGTTCTGACCTCGCTCAACGCATTGGTTCCGCCAACATCACCGCTTACCAGTACCGTTGCTTCAGTGGTTGGTGAAAAAATAAGAGTTCCTTGGTTCGCAGTCGCGTCAACATTGCCAATAACTTTTTTGTTGGCAGTGAACGTAACTGAGGCATCGCCGCCAAAACTGACGCCGGTCGAGGCGGTGACATCATCTGTAAACGCGACCACGCCTGTACCGTTTATTGTCACTGCATTAGCGTCTACTGTGCTACCGAATGTGGAAGTTACACCAACGCCGGAATTAACGATCACTTCTTTGAGGGCATTTCCTCCGCTGGTGCCAACTGCGCCACTTACAAGAGTGGTGTCAGTGGTCGCCGTCTCAAACTCAACGAGACCTTGCCCGTCTGTGTTGGTTGTTATGCTGCCTACAAGTTTTTTGTCGGCTTCAAATGTTGCCAGTCCTGTAGTATTTATGACGATCGCACCGGTTACATCGTCTTGGAAAATTGTTTCATCGGTATCGGCAGCACCGGTTAAGTTAATCGTAGCAGCATTTACGGTGCCCCCGAAAGTAACCGCATTGGAGGTACTGTTCACATTCACTTCTTTAAGTGAATTTGTTGCACCAATGTTGCCGCTAACAGCTGTGATTGCTCCTGTTACCTGATCTTCAACGCTAAGTGTTCCAACGCCGTCGGTTCCGGAGGTATTATCGATATTACCTGTAACGGCTGCTGTATCCTCAAGTGTAATGGTCCCATCAGCAGTAATGTTTATATTTCCTGTTACTGTATCGTTGAAAGTTGTCTCGCCCGTGCTTTGATGGGAAATGGTTCCGGCCAGCACAGTGCCATTAAATGTTGCGTTTGCACCTGTAGCTATCTGGATATTATCAATTGTTGTGGTTGAGGTGACACCTCCTACATTTTGTTCAAAAACAATTTCATTCGTTGCTGTGCCATCAGTATTTGAGATTTGCAACATAACTATGTCGCCAGCTGCATTCGCGTTGATTGTTGCATCAATTGAATTGGATCCAGCCGTTGCTGTATCAAATGTAGTTGTGAGGTTGGAGGAACCGTTACCGATAGTAATGGTTGTGCTTCCTGTTGAGACTTGAACGTCACCTTGAAAGATTGTCGTAGTGTTTGTAACGTTTATTTCAATGTTTTCATTACCCTTTACATGCACATCGCCCGCAAAGGTTACGCTATTATTTGTGCCGGAGGTCGTAACGTTGTAAGTTGCAGTCTGGACACCTGCTTGAGAATTAAATGTGATAGCATCTGTTGTCGCCGTAACGCCTAAGGTGATAGCACCTGCAGCACTGTCGATCGTAATAATATGATCAATGGCATCATCGTTTAAGAGGCCATTGGTGTCTGTGGATGTAACTGTGGCACCATTATTTGTGTCTGTAGATGCGTCGGCGTCGTTTACGGCTGCGTGAGCAAACTGAAGATTTCCAATAGCAACAACAAAGGCTATGACTGAAATCCCCCCAAGCAAGGATTTCTTTAGATTTTTAGATCTCGCAATCGATCTCAACTGGTTGCCCCCACAACTTGACGATATAGCTTCCGTAGAAATTTTCACGACCTTAACACACTATGTCTATTGAATTTTAGGTAAAATTTTTGAATGCCTTAAAAAACAATATTATTCGTATTTGATTTGCGCTTTCTTTAAAGAAACTGGTTTCAAAATTTTCTGAAAAATTTTGTCTGATCGAACAAATTTTCCAGTTCCTCAACCCGGTTTTTGGTTGAGTCCCAAGTGCTTTTCTGGGTTTTGGCAACAATCGCTTCCAAAAGTAATAGGGTAACAACAGATGAATCCCATGCTGACGGAACAGAAATTCGTGAACATAATGTAAGATCTGCGAGCTTGGAAACTGGTGAACGCCATTGATCCGTGAATAGAATAATTTTCAGTTTTTGGTTTTTTGCAAGCTCGGCAAGTTTAATTGAGCTGTTTTCATAGCGGCGGACATCGAACATTACCAATACATCGCCAGCGTTCATGTCCAAAATATAGTGCGGCCAAGAGGATGAACGGCTTTCCATATTATGAACATGCTTTCGGATCATCTGTAAGTGCATAAAGAAATAATCCGCAAGTGCGCGGGTGATGCGACCTCCCGTAATATAAATGGATCGTTTCTGATCGGATAGAAGCTGGCATGCCTGATCAAAAACGGTTGGATCAATTTGCGAAAGAGACTGCTGAATATTGTCGACGACGACACCAGTGAATTCGTTGAGGATATGTGTATCTGGTGCATTTCCCGCCCATTTTTCATGTCTGGTAATCGGGGTTGTAATTGTCGCTTCCAGTTCTTTTCGAAGTTCCGCCTGAAACTGCGGGTATCCTTCAAATCCCAGCTTTCGCACCATCCGAATAACGGTCGGTGTGGAAACCTCAGCATGTTCGGCAACAGCAGTTATGCTGCTGAGCCCCGACATTGGATAGTTGGCAAGAAGTGAGGATGCAAGTTGTCGCTCTGCTCTCGTCAGTTCATTTTGGATGTCTTGCAAGCGCTCGGCTATGGTTTTTTGTACTTTGGCCATCCGTCCCTCAGTTTTTGTAAAGATAACAACAGTACTGCTGCTGGTGAAGTAAATATTTCAGAATAAAACTTGACAGTGGCAAAGCATTTGTAATGATTTGTACAGTTTTTGATGCAGAGAAGTAATATGTCAGTTAGTACAGAACAGAAAACTGCCACTGAGCCTACGTACTTGCCGCAACTAATTAATGCGGGTGGGAGTGCACCAGTGTTGCTAATCTGCGAACATGCAACCAATTACATTCCTGACGAATTTTCGGATTTGGGGTTAACGCGAGATGTATTGGAAAGTCATGTAGCCTGGGATCCCGGTGCGTTGGATGTTGCCTGCCAAATGGCACAAAAGTTGGATGCACCGCTTATATCTGCCAGTGTGTCTCGATTGTTATATGACTGTAACCGCCCTCCTCATGCCCGCGATGCGATCCCGGAAAAAAGTGAAATCTATGAAATACCCGGAAACGCTGATTTAAATTATGAGCAGCGACAAGAACGAATAAACAGGATTTATAATCCGTTTACTGAGTTCGTGAAGGGTTATTTAGATCAGAAGCCTGATATTCAGGCGATTGTCACGATCCACAGTTTCACGCCTGTATATAATGGAAAAAAGCGGAGCGTGGATATTGGGTTGCTGCATGACGAGGATACGACGTTAGCGAATGCGTTTTTGAACGCAGCTGTGTGCCATACGGACCTGGAAGTTCGGCTAAATGAACCTTACAGTTCTCACGATGGCGTCACGCACTCGCTAAAGGAATATGGAACGAAACGCGATTTGCATTCCGTGATGATTGAAATCAAGAATAGTTTGATCAACAATGCTGCGACGGTCGAAACTGTTGCCTGCCAATTAACGCAGTGGAGCAAAGACGCATTGACCGCAGTAAATGTGCGAGTGGCGAGGGGAATGTAAGATGCCTGAACTCATAAGGCAGTATGTAAAGATAGTTGATGGTTTCAATAGGCGTCTTGGTCGCTTCATAATGTATTTTATTTTCGTAATGGCGGGTATCCTGTTGTGGTCTTCCATTTCGAAAACTTTCTTCCTGCCCTCCCTATGGACGTTGGAAATGGCTCAGTTTGCTATGGTCGCCTATTATATTCTCGGTGGACCATATTCGATACAAATGGGTTCAAATGTACGTATGGATCTATTTTATGGTGGCTGGTCCGACAAAACCAAAGCCTGGATGGATGCCTTCACTGTTTTATTTCTGATCTTCTTCCTTGGCGTGCTGTTATACGGAGGAATATCCAGTACATCCTATGCCATTGAGTATGGTGAAAGAAGTTATTCCGCTTGGCGGCCTTATATGTGGCCGATTAAGGTTGTTATGTGCTTCGGGATTTTAATGATGATCCTGCAATCAATTGCAGAGTTTTTTAAGGATATTGCACGTATCCGCGGAGTAGAGTTGTAATGTCCTACGAGTTGATTGCCATATTAATGTTCTCGACCATGATGCTCATGTTGATGACGGGGCAACGGGTGTTCGGTGCGATCGGTTTTGTTGGGGTTGCTGCGGCATTGTTATTGTGGGGAACCGGGGGATCAGACCTTGGGTTTTCTGCCGCAATGAAATTGATGAAGTGGTATCCGCTTTTGACCCTGCCGATGTTTATTTTTATGGGGTATGTGCTTTCGGAATCCAAAATCGCTGATGACCTGTATAAAATGTTCCATGTCTGGATGGGGCCGGTAAGAGGGGGCTTGGCGATTGGAACAATCTTGCTGATGGTACTTGTTTCCGCCATGAATGGTCTGTCTGTTGCGGGGATGGCAATCGGTGCAACCATAGCATTACCTGAGTTGCTGCGTCGCGGATATGACAAACGAATGGTTACCGGGGTCGTACAGGCAGGGTCTTCGCTTGGAATTTTGGTGCCGCCTTCAGTCGTATTGGTCCTTTATGCCATGATTGCCCGTCAACCTGTAGGACAGCTTTGGCTGGCCGGTGTTCTTCCGGGTCTAATGATGGCGGCGTTGTTTATCCTGTATGTGGTTATTCGATGCCGGGTTCAACCTGAGCTGGGACCAGTTTTACCCAAAGAAGACAGAAATATTCCGCTAGCTGAAAAACTGGCGTTATTGAAAGCAGGTCTGCTGCCGATTTTCATTTTCGCAGCGATGATGGTTCCTTTTGTGAATGGGTGGACAAGTCTTGTCGAAAGCTCAGCCATTGGTGCTCTTACCGCATTTGTCGCAGCCATTCTTAAAGGGCGAATGACCCGCGAAGTTTTTGAAAATTCAGTGCGAAATACGCTGGGCATTTCCTGTATGTTCATGTGGATCATTTTGGCGGCTCTTGGTTTTGGTGCTGTTTTTGATGGTTTGGGCGCTGTGAGAGCCATCGAAGGCTTATTTACCGAACAGTTAGGGTTGTCGCCTTGGACAATTCTGATTTTGATGCAGCTGTCCTTCATCGTTATGGGAACTTTTTTGGACGATACGGCTATGCTTGTGATCGTCGCACCGCTTTACGTTCCCTTGGTCGCCGCGCTAGGTTTCGATCTGATCTGGTATGGCGTTTTATATACGATCACAACGCAAATAGCCTATATGACGCCACCTTTCGGTTATAACCTATTCTTAATGAGAGCAATGGCTCCTCCGGAAATTGGCCTTAAAGATATTTATGGATCAATTCTGCCATTTGTTTTTGTTATGGTATTTGCATTGGCAATTGTCATGCTGTTTCCGCAAATCGCGCTATGGCTGCCAGATTATGTATATTCGAAATAAAAAGTAAAATGTATGGGGTTTCATGAAAATGAAGCTTTTCTAACAGGGTAGAGAGTCTAACAGAAGGAGAGATAGTCATGACTAATAGACGTAAGTTTCTAACGGGGGTCGGTGCAGCGGGTGTTGTCAGTGCCTCAAGTTTTGCGGCGCCAGCTGTACACGCTAACAAGAAGATTGTTTGGCGGATGCAGACTTATGCAGGTCCAGCGCTTGCAGAGCATGTTGTCAAACCAGCAATTGACAGTTTTAACAAGGTTGCTGGTGACGAAATGGAAATCCAGCTGTTTTTCGCAGATCAGTTGGTCCCAACAGGCGAGTTGTTCCGTGCGATGCAGAAGGGAACAATTGATGCCGTTCAATCTGACGATGATTCAATGGCATCGCCAACCGAGGTAACAGTTTTCGGTGGGTATTTCCCATTTGCAAGTAGATATTCATTGGATGTGCCAGTTCTGTTTAATCAATACGGACTTGGTGAGATCTGGGATCAGGAATATTCAAAAGTTGGTGTTAAGCACTTGTCCGCGGGTGCTTGGGATCCTTGCCATTTTGCAACGAAAGATCCAATACGCTCATTAGAAGATCTTAAGGGTAAACGCGTATTCACATTCCCAACTGCGGGACGTTTCTTAAGCCAGTTTGGTGTCGTGCCTGTAACACTGCCTTGGGAAGATATTGAAGTGGCGGTACAGACGGGTGAGCTTGATGGAATTGCGTGGTCCGGCATTACCGAAGACTATACTGTGGGTTGGGCAGACGTGACCAACTACTTCCTGACAAATAACATTTCAGGTGCATGGGCTGGATCATTCTTCGCTAACATGGACCGGTATCAGGAGTTGCCAGACCATCTTAAAGAGTTGTTGAAGCTGACAATGGACAGCTCTCACTATTATCGTCAATGGTGGTATTGGGGTGGTGAAGCTCATCTGCGGACACAAGGCACAAAGATGGAACTGACTTCCATTCCTGATGAAGAATGGGCACAGGTTGAAAAAGCCGCAGTCAAATTCTGGGATGAAATTGCTGCTGAATCTGAAACTAAGGCAAAAGTCGTTCAAATCTTTAAAGATTACAACGCGGCTATGGAAAAAGCTGGGCGGCCATATCGGTACAGCTAATCGGGACACTTTCTCGAAGCAGGAGCATGCCCTTAACGGGGCATGCTTTTTTTATGCGCCTTTACCTAGTAACGGACGCGCAGTATCGTATTGGTAAATGGAGTATAAAATGGCTGAAAAACATATACAGTTGGAACAAAAAAATAATCTTCTCCTCATCCGCCTTAACCGGCCGGATCAAATGAATGCCTTTACTGTTCAGATGGCCCATGAACTTATTGAAGCGCTGGATAATGCAGATAATGATGATAGCATTCGGGCAATTATTTTTACTGGAAATGGTAAGGCTTTCTGCGCGGGAATGGATTTGTCTTCGGATGGAAACGTTTTTGGTCTGGACGAAACCATTGACCCGGACTCTTCTGAAATGGAACGCAACAGGGATGTTGGTGGCATTCTAACGCTTCGTATGTTTCGCATGAAAAAGCCGTTGGTTGGTGCGATAAATGGGGCGTCGGTTGGTGTCGGCACAACCATGCAGTTACCTATGGATGTTCGCATCGCATCTGATCGCGCCAGATTTGGTTTCGTATTTTCCAAACGAGGGGTCTCGCTTGAAAGTTGTGCGAGTTGGTTTTTGCCAAGATTGGTAGGGTTGCCTAAAGCTTTACAGTGGTCGATATCCGGCAAGGTTTTTGGTGCTAATGAAGCGCTGGACGGTGGGTTGGTAAGTGAAATTGTACCCGCCGAGGCGTTAATTGAGAGAGCTGAAGAATTAGCCACTGAAATGATTACTGATACGAGCCCCATGTCCGTTGCCATAAACCGTCAGCTCCTCTGGCGAATGATGGGGGCTTCTCATCCAATGATAGCTCATCAAGCCGAAAGCAGGACCATGCTTCATTCCAGTATGCGGGATGGCAAGGAAGGTGTTCAATCCTTTTTGGAAAAGCGCGAAGCAGAGTTTAATGATCCTGTCTCAGGTGGTGCGCCTGCAGGTCTGGATTGGAATTGGGAGCCTGAGTGGAGGTAAGGCAAGGGTAGTCAAAGCTACGAATTTTGCGTTTCCAGGCGCGGCAGTTTTAAAGAAATTGCCGCCGCTAAAATTAGAAAAACGCTGGAGCCAATCAGGCACACTTCAAGACCGTAAACTTGAAACAGAAGGCCTGAAAGGACCGTGCCAGTTAAACGGCCAATCGCGTTGGCCATGTAATAAAACCCCACATCCATGGATACGCCATCCTCTTTTGCGTAATCAACAATCAAGAAACTGTGCACCGCGGAATTGAGAGCAAAGATAACACCAAAGAGTAATAATCCGATGACGAGTACGAGTTCTATCTGCAACTGATAGTATATTAATGCCGCAAGAGATATTGGGAGAGCTGCTAACGGTACTACAAGTTTAAAGGCTGTGTGGCCGTCAGGTTTTGTGGCATTCCCCTGCGTAACAAGAGCAGGCGCGCTCGATTGAATGATCCCATAGCCGATGATCCAAATGGCAAAAAAACTGCCAATTGAACTGTGCGACCAACCCAGTTGGCTGGTAAAATACACTGGTAGTGCAATAACAAACCAGATATCACGCGCTCCAAACAAAAAAAGGCGAGCTGCGGATAGAATATTTACCGGAATGCTTTTTGAAAATATCTCTGTAAATTTCGGTTTGTTTCTGGCTTTGCCAAGATCACCGCGGAGTAACAAAATGCTGATAAGAAAAATCGCACTTAACGCTACAGCCATACTGAATATGGCTCCTTGAAAATCGATGGTTGCGAGTAAAATGCCGCCCATAAAAAAACCGACACCTTTTAGCGCATTCTTTGATCCAGTGAGTAAGGCAACCCATTTGAACAGGGTACTGTCTGTGTTGTTCGGAACCAGTGATTTAATCGCACTTTTGGCGCTCATTTTATTGAGATCTTTTGCGATTCCTGAAATCGCTTGTGCTGCCATCACCCACATTACAGTCAGGAATTCATTTGGAACCAACAACATGGCTAGCGCGCCAATCTGAAGGAGAAGCCCAAAATTCATTGTTTTGTTAAGCCCGAGCCTGGCGCCTAACCAACCACCGAGTAGGTTTGTAACCACGCCAAAAACTTCGTAGAAAACAAATAACAGCGCCAGTTCCAAGGCTGTGTATCCAAGTTGGTGGAAATACAGGATGATCAACATACGCAAGGCGCCATCCGTCAGGGTAAAGGCCCAGTAATTGGCAGTTATGATTGTATATTGCCCGACGGCACTATTTAGCGAGACAGATGGCATGTCGATCTTATAAGGCTTCACTAGTTAGTTTGGCGATCTCGGCTACTCTGTTCGAATAACCCCATTCATTATCATACCAGGCGTAGATTTTGACCTGCGTTTCATTGACTACCATGGTGGAAAGTGCATCTACAACACTGGAGCGTGGGTCGGTTTGATAATCGACAGAGACAAGAGGTCTTTCCTCGTAGCCCAAAATTCCGGCAAGCTTTGTTTCGCTCGCTGATTTGAGCAGCGCATTAACTTCACTTACCGTTGTTTTCTGCTTCACCTCAAATACGCAGTCGGTAAGTGAAGCGTTTGTAAGGGGGACACGAATTGCATGCCCATTCAGACGGCCTTTCAGCTCCGGGAAGATTTGAGTGATTGCGGTTGCTGAGCCCGTGGTGGTTGGTATGAGGCTCATGTGAGAAGAGCGGGCTCTTCGCAAGTCCTTGTGGGCTGTGTCCATTATGGATTGCGTATTGGTTAAGTCGTGAATGGTTGTTATGGACCATGTTCTATTCCAAGCGTCTCATGAATGACTTTTACAACGGGTGCCAGACAATTTGTGGTGCAGGATGCGGCAGTGACAATTGGATGTTTTCCAGGATCGAATAAATGTTCGTTGACGCCTCTTACGATGTTTAAGATCCCCTCATCCTTGACAGGAGCTGTAACAACTATGCGTTTGACCCCAATGTCAAGATAGTCCTGTAGTGCCGCTTTGGTTTTAAATTTACCTGACGCTTCGATAACGATATCGCAGTTGCTCCAGTCAGTTTCCGATATTTCTGTATTTTGGGTGAAACTGACTTTCTGCTCATCGATGAAGATAGAATTTTTGTCAGTTACGATCTGTTTGGGCCAGCGGCCATGGACGGAATCAAACTCCAGTAAGTGCGCGAATGTGAATGCTTCACCTGCGGGGTCGTTAACATGTACGATCGAAAGCTCCGGATTATCCCACGCGGCGCGTAACGTAAGGCGGCCCATACGACCGAACCCGTTAATTCCTACTTTGATCGTCATTTGATCACTCCTGCCTCTACTGATTATATCGACTACATAAAGCGGCTATATTACAAATTTTTGACAGCGTGCAATCTGATAAAATGAACTAATGGTTGGTAGCGAGGTAACTTCGAAGCAGATAATTCTGAATTGTCCTGTATTACGAACTTTTCTGAAGCGAAAGGCATGATATAAACCACAGAATGGCGTGATTAGCATTGCTCAAAACAAGGACGAATATAATGAAAACCGGCGGACAGTTAATCGTAGAATGTTTAGAAGCACAAGGCGTAGATCGGGTTTTTTGTGTGCCGGGAGAGAGTTACCTAGCGGTACTCGACGCGTTATATGACAGTCCAATTGAAACCGTTGTTGCCCGGCAGGAAGGCGGCGCAGCATGATGGCCGAAGCCGATGGAAAACTGACAGGCCGGCCGGGTATTTGCATGGTCACCCGTGGACCCGGAGCAACCAACGCTGCTTCTGGTATTCATGTTGCAAAACAAGACAGCACTCCCATGATCATGTTCGTGGGGCAGATCGGCCGTCGCATGAGAGGCCGTGAGGCTTTTCAGGAAGTAGATTATAGGCAGACCTTCGGCGACCTCGCCAAATGGGTGGAGGAAATCGACCATGTTGATCGTATTCCGGAAGTGATATCGCACGCTTATCATGTTGCGATGAGCGGCCGTCCCGGTCCAGTCGTTCTAGCGTTACCCGAAGATATGTTGCGAGAAACCTGTGACAAGGTTTGTGGACCACGAGTAGAGGTTGCAGCTCCCGCGCCAGATAAAGACGCGATGCGGCAATTTGAGTATCTTTTAAAATCTGCTGAGAAGCCATTTCTATTACTTGGCGGGAGCCGTTGGAACGAAAGCGCAATGAAGGCGGTCCATCAGTTCGCTGAAAATTGGGGGCTACCGGTTGGGTGTTCTTTTCGCAGACAGCACTTGTTTGACCACCTTCATCAAAATTATGCGGGAGATGTCGGACTTGGTATTAACCCAAAACTCAAGCAACGCATCGAGAATAGCGATCTCGTGATTTTGCTGGGTGCAAGGTTCTCGGAAAACCCCAGTCAGGGGTTTAGCCTATTCGACATTCCGAATCCGAAGCAAAGGCTTGTGCATGTTCATGTCGGTGCCGAGGAACTTGGGCGTATTTATGTTCCGGATTTGCCCATTGTTGCAACACCTGAAAATTTTGTTTCTGCCGCACTGGAATTACCGGTGTCGAAAAAATTCATTGATTTTGAAAATGCGCATATCGACTATTTGAACTGGTCAGATGACTTGCCTGAAACACCCGGCCAAGCTCAAATGGGGCCGATTGTCAGCACACTCCGAGGGTGCGCCAAACGCCATTGTTGCAAATGGCGCTGGAAATTATGCAATTTGGGTGCATCGTTTTTGGCGTTTTCGGGAGTTCGGTAGTCAGCTCGCACCGACTTCTGGCTCGATGGGGTATGGCTTGCCTGCAGCAATAGCAGGGAAACTCAGGTGTCCTGAAAAGGAA
The DNA here is from genome assembly GCF_000616095.1 of Sneathiella glossodoripedis JCM 23214. Classification (GTDB taxonomy): domain Bacteria; phylum Pseudomonadota; class Alphaproteobacteria; order Sneathiellales; family Sneathiellaceae; genus Sneathiella; species Sneathiella glossodoripedis. The sequence continues at coordinate 47,674 of NZ_BAMS01000008.1, forward strand.
GTTATTTGCTTTGCAGGTGATGGCTGTTTTCAGATGACCATGCAGGAGTTTGGAACCGCAGTGCAGGCAGGGGCGAAAATAATTGTTTTGCTAATTGATAACGGAGTTTACGGAACTATTCGCATGCATCAGGAACGGGATTATCCAGATCGAATTAGTGGGACAGCTTTGAGAAATCCTGATTTCGCTGCAATTGCTCGCGCGTATGGGGCGCATGCAGAGACAGTAAATGAGACGTCAGAATTTGATGCGGCATATGAGCGTGCTGTTGAGAGTGAAAAAACAGCTCTCATCCATATTAAGACCGATCCTGAGGCAAGCACTCCAGCTTTGACACTCACAAGTATACGGGGAAAGTCTTAGTCTCCTTAAAAGGAATTACTGCTCAAGGATTTTCTGTAACCAATGGTTCCCTACGTTTTGGTTAATCACGTAGGGTCCTGCTTATGAATCTCATAAGTATGTGTATATAACGAGGCAGATAATACTGGACATCGCTTGAGAGCGAGGGCTAAAACTCTCTGCAGAGCATATTGATTAAGTGATCGCTCGGAACGTCTTGAGGGGGGGCAATCCAGCGGTTCGGAAAGTAAGGGAAGTTCCATGAATACGAAAGACGTCGTCTATATTGCCCTCTTCGCTGCTTTACTGGCGGGTTTAGGGGCCGTGCCCCCTCTAACGCTTCCCAATATTGGTGTGCCCATAACTGCCCAGACAATGGGTGTTATGTTGGCCGGTGGTATTCTCGGTGCTAAGCGAGGTGCACTTTCAGTTGTATTGTTCCTTGTGTTGGTAGCGGTTGGATTGCCGTTGTTATCGGGTGGCCGTGGCGGCATGGGTGTATTTGCGGGTGTCAGTGCTGGTTTTCTTTTTAGCTGGGTGATTGGGGCCTATATAGTAGGATTAATTGTTGAGCAGAATTGGGAAAGGCTGAATTTTGTTTGGGCCATGGCAGCGACAATTGTAGGCGGAATTTTTATTGTGTACCTCATCGGAATTCCTTGGCTCGCAATTGCTGCACAAATGCCATTTCTCAAAGCGTTCACGGCGTCAATGGCATTTGTTCCTGGTGACATCATTAAAGCCGTTGTTTCGGCATTTGTCGTAATTCAGGTGAAAAAATCATACCCGCTTATTAACCGATAATCACGAAATAGGGTGAAGCCTTTAAATGATTTCAATAGACAACGTGAGTGTTACGCTCGACAGTCGTAGCATTCTGTCCTCAATTTCATTGAATTTGGAGGAGAATAGAATTGGAATTATCGGGCAAAATGGTTCAGGAAAAAGTACATTTGCGCGACTGCTGAATGGGTTGCAACTGCCATCATCCGGCACAGTAGTTGTTGATAATTATGATACTAAGGCTGATGGACGAAAAGTGCGGGCAAGGGTAGGGTTTGTTTTTCAAAACCCTGACAATCAAATAGTGTACCCAAATGTGCGCGAGGATCTGGCTTTTGGCCTTAAAAATATTGGCTACTCAAAGACTGAGATAGAGCAGAAGATTGAAGAGACTCTGCTTGAATATGATCTGGAGTATTTAGGGGATCGTCTCACTCATCAGCTGAGCGGTGGTGAAAAACAGATGGTTGCATTGCTGGGCGTACTGATTATGCGACCCAATTATGTTGTTATGGATGAGCCAACGACTTTACTCGATTTACGCAAAAAACGTGTGTTAATGGAGCATATCAATGAACTATCTCAAAGAGTCATTATGGCAACCCATGACCTAGAGCAGATAACACATTTTGATAGAGTTATTTGTATCCATAATGGCAAGGTATATGCGGATGGAAATCCGAAAGAAGTGATATCTGCATATCGCAATTTGTGTCAAAAATGACCAACTTTTATTATCCATCAGGGTCGATTGTTCATCGTTTGTCTGCAGGTGTCAAACTTGCAGCGCTTATTATTTTTGGCACCTTAATATTCACAGTTGAGGATTTGGCAGGGCTCGGTTTCTGTGGCGTGTTCCTTGTAGCATTTTTTTGCATTGCTCAAATCCCGCTGCGGGTGGCGTATCGACAATTAAAACCGGCCCTGTTTCTTTTACTTTTAATTTTTATTGCCCAGTATTTCATGGTCGGGTTTGAGATTGCCGTATTTGTTGTTGTTCGGTTTTCGATTTTGATCTTGGCCGCTGGGCTGGTAACTGTCACCACACGCGTGTCTGAGATGGTGGAGGCAATTGAGGCGGGGTTAAGACCACTTGCCAAGTGGGTTGCAATTGAAAAGGTCAGCCTCGCAATAACCTTGGCTATTCGATTTATACCAGTGCTTGGGGAGATTGTTCACGAGGTCAGGGACGCCCAAAAGGTTCGTGGCATGGACCGGAATATAATTGCTGTATTACTCCCAACAATTATCCGTACATTGAAAATGGCGACAGAGGTGGCCGAGGCGCTGGATGCCCGCTCATTCGCAACATTGGATAGAACCCGCACAGATAAGCAGAAACTTTAGTCTTGCACTTAATTGTCCTTTTAACAGAAATATTACCGCGCAGAGCTGAGCTTCTGTTCTGCGATTAGTTTGTAGAATTTCCCGGGCATTTTGGGTGCTGATTGGGTAGAATTAGTATCTGATGTGCAAATGCATCGCCGTCACTGAGGGTTACCGACTTAAAACCGAGCAAGCCTATAAGGTCGAGAAAAGTGAGCTCTTCCGGCGCGTTAGATTGCGCAAAAATGGGCGTGGTTCGCGCACTTGTCGACAGATCAGCGAGTAATGCTCTAGCTCGATATACGGTTCCCAAATAACCATCCTGCTTTGAAATAATAATTAATTTCGTGCTCTCGTTACCTTTAGCAAATACTGCATATGGGCTTTCATAAGGTTGTTTGTTCATACCTTCTTTGATGCCAATGATAAAACCGACACGGCGTCTTTTATTAGCATCTTTAAGGTTGGGAACGCGTGAGCAATACAGCTCAGTCTGGTTTGGAGCTGGATAATAATAACCAATGTATCTATCGTTTAGCGTCGCATGGGCCAGTGATGAAATTCCACTGAACAGCATGAATAGTGAAATAATTTGAAACAGTTTTAGATACATAGTTTTTTATCCAGCAAAGGGGTGATGACTATATCTATCAGATCAAGCCGCTGGATATAAGGTGTTAATCACCCGTGTTTATCAGACCACTTCTTCAATACGTCATGTGCCGATTTTTTCGGATTTATGCTATCACTTTCTTCTACAGGGGCTGTAAGCTCGATAACGTATCCATTCGGATCTCTGAAATAAATGGATTTAATAAATCCGTGATCAGCTATCCCTCGTGTCTCAATGCAGGACTGTTTTCCTTTTTCGAACATTGCCAGCAAATCATCCATCGTGACTTCCAAGGCGATATGCAAATCATAGTCGTGCTGGGTTTTGAATTCGAAAGGCATATCAGGGACTTCAAAGAACGCGAGGGCGGAACCATCATCAAGCTGATAAAATGTATGGAGTGCCTCAGTCTCACGGCCGGTTTTGCTTTCTTCGATGCCAAAGGCCCGAACGAGCGGTAGCCCAAGAAAGTCTTCATAAAATGCCCGCGTTTCTTCAGAGTTTCTGCAACGATAAGCGTTGTGATGGAGGCCTTTGATCATATATCTCACTTTCTTGTTGCGCGCCCGATACCTTAATGTGAGGTGAGGTGTGAAATTGGTCAAGTGTTCAAAGGAATATTTGATGTGCGCCTTGGTTGGAAGTGAGAGAGTTTTTCCTTGTATTCCCGCCGGATTTTCGCGATAACGCGCCATCAAAATTACATCCATCTATAGATGAAGGCATGAATTATGGCCAAAGTGTCGAAAATTACGGATATGGACGGTGGAAAAATTCTAAATGAAACCGCCAAACCTGATTATTTTGTCGAACGGGATGGGCTGGTCTTTGCCGGAACTCATTTAATTATTGATCTTTGGGACGCCAGCAATCTGAATGACGCTGACCTTATTGAGAAGTCATTAAGGCAATGTGTTCAGGCGGCAGGAGCGACACTGCTTCATTTTCATATTCACGCTTTTGAGCCTAACGGCCTTTCCGGTGTTGTTGTACTGGCTGAGAGTCATATTACATTTCACAGTTGGCCAGATCAGAATTACATGGCGCTGGATATTTTTATGTGTGGTAAAGCAGAGCCGCACAAATGTATTCCGATTTTAAAGGAAGCCTTTAAACCACAAACCATACAGGTCAATGACATCAAAAGAGGTGTGATCGCATGATTGAAGTATTCGATGAAGGCTTACATGCGGGAGTTAATCTGGCACTGGAAGTTGGTGAAATACTCTACCGTGATAAAACCGAACACCAAGATCTGATGATCTTCGAAAATAACCGCTTTGGCAGGGTTATGTCATTGGATGGGGCTGTCCAAACCACTGAAAAAGACGAATTCATTTATCATGAAATGTTTGCTCATGTACCGATCCTCGCGCATGGCAATGTTCAATCCGTTTTAATTATTGGTGGTGGTGACGGTGGTGCCGCCCGGCAGGTGTTGAAGCATGCAGGCATTTCGGCCACATTGGTAGATATAGACCGCACTGTTATTGATCTTTCAGCGAAATATATGCCAACCGTCAGCGGAGGTGCGTTTGAGGACCCTCGGCTCGAAATTGTAGTGGCAGACGGCTGCAGTTTTGTGAAAGCGACAGGTAAGAAATGGGATGTGATTATAATTGACTCAACTGATCCGTATGGCCCTGGGGAAGTGTTATATAGTCAGGAATTTTACACAGACTGCAAATCCTGTTTGAATGAGGGGGGATAATCGTGACACAAAATGGTGTCCCGTTTGTGCAACCTGAAGAATTACGTAATAGCTTTGATCGGTTAGGCTCATTATTTACGGATGTGTCTTTCTACATGGCGGCAATTCCCAGTTACGTTGGCGGCTCTCTTGCTTTTGGGTGGGCAACCGATAATAAATCCCTTCGCAGTCAGGATCTGGGGCTCTTGGCCGAAAGATATCTGTCATCCGGGATTTCTACGGACTATTACAATCCTGAAGTTCACAAGGCTGCGTTTGCATTACCTTATTTCGTCCAGAAAATCCTTACTGAGGAAGTCTGACCCTTAACATTCCACAACATTTACTGCCAACCCGCCTTGTGATGTCTCTTTGTATTTGCTGAGCATATCCATTCCCGTTTGGCGCATGGTTTCAATGACTTCATCAAGGGACACGACATGTGTCCCATCTCCGGCAAGTGCAAGTCGCGCTGCATTGATTGCTTTCATAGCTCCCATGGTGTTCCGCTCGATGCAGGGGATTTGGACAAGGCCGCCTATAGGATCGCAGGTCAGTCCCAAATTATGTTCCATTCCGATTTCCGCGGCATTTTCCACTTGCTCGTTTGAGCCTCCCAAAACAGCGGTCAAGGCTCCTGCGGCCATTGAGCAGGCGACGCCAACTTCACCTTGACAACCAACCTCTGCTGCAGAAATTGACGCCCTCTTTTTATAAATTGAACCAATGGCAGCCGCCGTAAGCAAAAAGTTTCTTGTCCCCTCGGTTGTAACCCCGGGGCAAAAACGCTGATAGTATTTTAATACAGCAGGTATCACCCCAGCTGCTCCATTTGTTGGGGCTGTGACCACCCGCCCACCTGCTGCATTCTCTTCATTCACTGCAAGAGCATATAAATTAACCCAATCCAATACAGTCAAAGGATCACGAGATGCCCGTTCGGGGTTTGCCATAAGTTCTTTGTATAGCGATGAAGCCCGTCTTTTTACGTCTAAACCACCGGGAAGCACTCCTTGCGTCTCGCAGCCACGTTGAATGCACTCAATCATAGCGTTCGAGACTTGATCAAGAAATGTATCCGTCTCTTGGTTGTCTCGCCAGGCGCTTTCATTCGCACGCATTATTTCGGCAATTGTAAGGCCGGTTTCTTTGCCGATCTTCAGAAGTTCTGCGGCCGATGTAAATGGATAGGGAAGTTGAATATTGTGACCTCTGCTTTCAGCACGATCACCTTCATCATGTGAAACCACATATCCGCCACCAACAGAGAAATAGTCCTTCTCTGCCAGTAATTCTCCGTCTTCAGAGTAGGCAAAAAAACGCATTCCATTTGAATGCTCTTCGAGGATTTTATCTTTTAAAAACAGCAGATGATCGTCCTCATAGAAGATGATCCTATGTTTTCCTGCCAGGTTAAGCCTATTATTCGTGCGAATATCTTCTACTTTTTGGTCAATGGTATCCGGATCGATTTTGGATGGAGACTCTCCCGACAGTCCCATCAAAATGGCTATATCGGTAGCGTGGCCATGACCCGTAAGGGCAAGGGAGCCATACAACTCGACAATAACCCGCTTGCAGCGGCGCAGTAGTTCATTGGAAGCAAGCAGATCGCAAAATCGTCGGGCGGCGCGCATTGGTCCAACTGTGTGCGATGAAGAAGGGCCAATCCCTATAGTATATAGGTCAGTAACACTGATATTGACATCAAGCTGTGACGTTGGAACCGGCGCAGGGTCGCGTACTATACTGGCCACAACTGGCCTCACATTACCTAAACCCGGTTTGTCAGTTTTTGTCATCTTGGCACTCCCTAATGCACTGCGCGATGCGCTGGCAATTGTTCAGTGCCCCCTCTGTCCATGAACCTGAAAGATTACCGGGTTGCCCGGGTACCTCTTCGGTGGAGTCAATTAAACTCGCTCTCCAGAGCCGTCACTTCCTGTCGGTACTTTTGCCTGAGAGTTTCCGGGGCGGTTGCTCCTTCGGCGCTGACATGAGTCAATCTCTCCCAACAGGAATATTCAGGAGTAATAATATTTTCAAACTCAGGCTAGGGGTCTGCTTCGTATCAGTCAAGAACTATCAGATTTGCGACGACCATCCGTTGCAGCGACGCCAAAAATCCAAAACCTTTCCTGAAGGATCGGTTACATGGTATCCGCTATAGGCTGCGCTGGTTATACAGGCATGATTTGGTAGGATACGCACTTTGGATCCAATGGGAAAGTCGTCAAAACTGTATTGAGTGTCTGACAGGCTGATCAGTCCGTGTTCCTGATTGCAACTGTTTACAAAGAGGTCTGGCAACAATTCACATGTCTTTGCGGTGCAAACCTGACCAAAGTGATGTTGCCCATTTTTGTTAGGCTTACCTGGATCGGCGGAAAGGGCGAGGCTGCCAGCGTCAATCAAAATTCGGTTATTGGGCTTGTTGTGGCTGATCACACTCGCCAGCACAGAGAGTGCAATGTCTGAATGCTCACACACTCCAAGGGATTGCATGACCATATCGTGAAAGACATAAACTCCTGCGCGAACTTCTGTAACCCCTTCGAAAGAGTGCGCATATGTTGCCGTTGGTGTGGAGCCAACACTGACTGTTTTGCATTCAAAGCCAGCTTCGCGAAGACGGCTCGCTGCGTCACAGACCGCTAAACGTTCTTTTTCGGCAAATGCTTCAATTTCCTCAACTGTTTGGCAGTAGTAGGACCCGCCCGCATGTGTCATGACGCCAGCAAATTCTGCCCCCTTTGCCTTTTCAAGCATGGACGCAATTGTCAGAATTTCTGGATCAGATGCTTTTAATCCAGCTCGTTTGCCATCACAGTCAATTTCAATCAGGCAAGAAAAGGTTGTGTTTAGTCTGCCCCCTTCTTCGGCCACTGTATTTGCCATTTCCGGGCTGTCCAGCAATATGGTCACTTTGGCTCCAGCCTGATTTAAATCGTAAACCGGCGTCAGTTTTTCCGGAGTAATCGACACGGCATAGAGAATATCGCGATAACCTGAATTGAAGAAATACTCGGCCTCCAACAACGTAGAAACTGTGATTTTGGCATCGGGATTTGGTGAAACGATTTTATTTGCGATCTCAGACGACTTACTGGTTTTCAGGTGGGGTCTTATCTGGACGTTGTGGGTGGATAATTTTCGAGCCATTTTTGCAATATTTGATTCCATGCGGACAGGGTCGAGTATGAGTGCTGGGGTCATCAAGGCCGAAATATTGGTCATCAAAACAGGCTTTCGCATCAAGTGATCTGTGTTTGTGTAACTTGTTCTTTACCATCATTGATGATTGTATTCATTTGGTAAAGGGTTCACGTTGAGAGGAGGGGATATGGGCAGGGTTCTGTTCGGGTCTGAATTTGGTGCCAATTTGGGGCATATTTACCCGATGAAACGTATCGCGGATAGATTACATGCCAATGGGCATGAAATTGTGTTTGCTGTACGCAACTTGATCCAGACCAAGCGCGCCTTCAAAGGCACAGACTACAAACTTGTACAGGCTCCTTTTTGGCTGAATTTGCCGGGTAAGGATATCAATCGCATGCCTACGCCAAGTTATGCAGATGTAATGACGCGGCAGGGCTTTGGTTTTAAGGAAAATCTCAGTGGATTTTTTGGGGCTTGGGCTGATTTAACTGAACTTGTAAAGCCAGATGTCGTGATCGCAGATCATAGTCCGGGTTTGAGTGCAGCTATTCGGCGCCGGTACCCGATGATTAATTTTGGAAATGGCTTTACGCTCCCTCCCTCGCATTTAGAGGAATATCCGCCAGTTATTGCGACGGGAAAGCCTTTGGCTCCACAGTCTAAGCTGCTCGACATCTTTAACGAAGCCCTATCGGGTATTGGTGCCATGCCGTTGGAATTTTTGCCACAGATATTTGACACTGAAGGGCAGTATGTCTGTACGGTTCCGCAATTGGATCCTTATGCAAGTTATCGAAAGGAACAGCAGATCGGGCCTATCGAAGACAGCTTGAATTTGCACCTGTGCCAGCTGAAAACCATGTGTTCTTGTATATGGCTTATGAAGCTGGGCCGGACAACATCATCTTGAAAGCTTTACAGGAAGTAGGCGTTAAAACCACTGCTTTCGTAAGGGATGCTCACAATAATACGATAAAGGCATTTAATCAGGGGAATATTGAAATGCTGACGCAGCCTGCGGATTTCAGTGAAATTATTCCAAAGGCTTCTCTTGTGATCCATTCCGGCGGCGGGGGAACTTCAACCGCATGCTTAATGACTGGAAGGCCTCAAATCACATTCCCTACCCATTCCGAAACCGGGCTTAACAGCAAGCTGATGAAGGAGCATGGCTGTGCTGTGCCCGTATCAAATCAGATTGAACTGGAACCACTTGTGAAACTGCTAAAGAAAGTTATCAATGAATCCAGGTTGAAATCAAACGCAACCAAAGTGGCGCAACAACTCGCTAAAGGAAGTTGGAAAAATGCACTTGATACGATTACCGAGCATGCGGAGCAGTTGATGGATAAAAACCGCTCCGTTTAAATCGTGCGAAGACTTCTATCTGGTGCCGTATTTAAGAACCCAAAAAGGCAGTAACGCTGCTACTTCTTTGCTGGTTCCATCCAGTTCGATAGCAAACTGCTTGTTTTTCAGGTCAATTCGGACAATGCGTCCGCTGAATTTGCATAATTCGGCGGACTTATCAGGTCCAAATGTGCCCTGAATTTGCTGGTCCAGTTCGATATCTTCTTTCAGTCCTTTAATCAGCAATCCATTGAGCGACCAATTTTCAGTTAAAAAATAGGTGCCATCTATTTCAACCTGAAGAGCAGGGTTTGAAATTCGAAAAGAATCTCTTTGTTCAAATCGATTGGGGACGGACTGATTTAGGTGTGGTGTGTGAAGCACGGCAACCTCCAACATTAAGATAGAATTTTACTCGTGAAACGTAATGCAGTTACCGTGCCAATTTTTCTGCTGCGTCTAGGTCACCGGATCGTTTCTCGTAGTTTTTTCCAGTTTTCAACTCTATCCTTCGCATCTGAAACCTGCTGAGTATCAAGCATGCTAATAAGTTTTTCCTTTAATCGGATGATGCGTTTGTATGTTGTGGAGTTTTTTGTTCCTGCTTCAGCAAGCAACAACCATTTCAGTGCTTCAACATCGTCCCTTGATGTTAGCTCTTTGCTCACTAACACTTGAGAAACAGCCAGTTGAGCGTTTGGATCTCCAGCTTCTGCTTTGGGTAGCCACTTTAGCAGAGCTTTTTGACTCTCGCGGTCAATTTTTCTGAGAACGTTTGACAGCATTTGTTGAGACATAGGATAATTTTGCCCAGCGGCAAGTTCATACCATTTTGCTGCGGCAAAAAGATCCCGCTTGGTGCCTTGCGCATTCTCATACATATACGCCAGATTAAATTGGGCTTCGGCTTCACCAGCGTGAGCGGCTCTTTGCCATAGGGTAAAAGCTTTTGCATGATCGCCGTTCAGATATGCGTCCTTAGCCGCCTCTGCTTGTACCGGTGCTTCACTAAGCAGCGTTACCATGACAATGATTGCTGCTATTTGGCATGGCCAGAAGCGCATTATATGAACCCATCATTTTGTGAGTAGACGTTAAAAACATTCACGAATGATAGAATCACAGAAAAGCCTAACAATTTCAACGTTTTTCACAAAATAGATACTCTTTTGAGGTGATTAGTTCTTGCAAATGCCCCTTTAAGGGGAAAATCCAAAAGTAGAAAATTTAAGCGGATTTTTAGTAAATGAATTTTTTTTGGTTATTTTTTGTAACTAAAGGTATGAAAAAATTGAATTTTTTAAAATTATAATGCGTGAGGATCTAAAAAATGAATAAATGTCAAAAATGACAATTTGTCATTTGAGAAAAGCCGTGCTAGTATTCTTAAAGATCAGAGAACTGGACAAAAAGATCCAGGATTGGTCTGAACTGTCTCCTATTTCTCTAGGTTGAGGAAACTGTCAGTGAGAAGGAAGGCGCTCCATTTTTGGGGTGAAAGCATTAAGTCCGGTGCTTCCTTCCGGGATGAGATCTGAATGTAGGGGTTCGAAACCATCTTTGCATATCGGATTTAGGATATAAAAGATGCCAGGGCCAAGGCAGAAATAAAAATAAAATGGCCTGACTATCTGGGAACCCTTGTCCGGCGGACAAGGGTTTTTCTTTGAGAGCAGACAAAAAATATGGCCCCGAAGGGCCATAAATGCAGTTAGCGTTTTATTGAAAAATCACCCTGCGTATCGCCTTACAATCTGTTTGCCCAGTGAGTTCATGTGAACTTGGTCGGGGCCATCTGCAAAACGAACAGTACGCGCATAGGCAAAAGCTTCAGCAAGAAACGTATCTTGCTCAAACCCATTGCGCCATGAGCCTGAATTGCGCGATCTATAACCGTTTGCGCCATGGTCGGGGCAACAATCTTAATCATCGCAATTATGTCTTTGGCATCTTTATAAGTACCTTCATCCATCTTTTTGGCTGCTGACATTGTTAGCAGACGAGCCTGTTCAATTTCGCAAACTGATTTTGCAATGTCTTCACGGATGGAGCCCTGCTCGCTTAGTTTTTTTCCAAACGCAACTCTGTTTTCCACGCGTTGACACATCAACTCCAGTGCCGCTGTGCGCATCCGATAAGTCGCATACAATGGTGAATTCTGCCGGGTCCCAGGCGCCCTTGCGCTATTGCAAAACCACCACCTTCTTCGCCAATAAGGTTACTGACTGGGACACGTACATTTTTAAATTCTATTTCTGCATGTCCATGGGGTGCGTCGTCAGAACCAAAGACTTTCATCGGCCGGATTATAGTAACGCCAGGTGTATCTCGGGGCACCAAAATCTGGCTTTGCTGTTGATGACGAGGTGCGTCCGGGTTTGTTTTACCCATTAAAATAAAGATTTTACATCTTGGGTCGGGCGCACCACTTATCCACCATTTTCGACCGTTTATTACATATTCGTCCCCCTCTCTTTTGATAGAGCACTGAATATTTGTCGCATCAGAGGAGGCAACGGCGGGTTCCGTCATAGCAAAGGCGGACCGGATTTCTCCATTTAACAATGGGATCAGCCATTTCTGTTTTTGCTCCTCTGTACCATACCGTGCCAAAACTTCCATGTTGCCGGTATCTGGCGCGCTACAGTTAAAAGGTTCAGCTCCGATAAGTGAGCGCCCCATTATCTCTGCAAGTGGCGCATATTCGAGATTGGTTAGGCCTGATCCATATTCGTCAAATTCTGCGAGAAAGAGATTCCAAAGCCCTTGCTCTTTGGCTTTTTTCTTCAATTCTTCCATGATTGGCGGAATGCTCCAGCGATTGCCGGAGTTTTCGATGTGATCGTGGTATTCAGCCTCTGCAGCGTAGACATATTCATTCATAAATGCTTCCACACGCCGCTTTAAATCTTCTGCTTTCTCAGACATTAGTCGCCCTCTTTAAAAGTTGATATGGACCGAACTTAAAATGATGCGTAGAATAAACAAAATTTATATTTGTTATGATTAGTCATAAAGATGATGAATGACGTCGCTCTTCAAAATCTCGACCTGAACTTGTTCCCGGTTTTCGTGATAATTTACGAAACAGGGAATCTAACGCGTGCTGCTAAAAAGCTGAATAAAACGCAACCTGCTGTGAGTAACGCATTGGCGAGAATGCGTGGATTGCTGGGGGATCCACTTTTTGTGCATTCGGGAAATCGGATGAACCCAACAGCCAGAGCGGAAGAATTGATCGGGCCGATCAAATTGGCTTTGGAACAAATCCATGGAACAGTGAATACGCAAGCCCCCTTTGATCCTGCCCAAGCGACTGGCGCGATAAGGATCAGCGCTGGGGATATAGCTGAAACGGTTGTATTGCCTCAATTCATTCGTCGACTAAGAGGGGAAGCGCCCAATATTTCAGTACAGGTGTTCCAGATACACCGCCGCGAACTATCAGCAAAAATTCTGTCGAATGAGGTGGACTTTGCGGTTGATATTCCCATGGCTCTTGATGGTGATGTTGAGCAGGCCCGACTTTTATCTGATCAGCAGGTCTGCGCCGTATCCCCAAAAAACCCACTTGCTCAAAAGGCTGAGATGACTCTTGAAGACTATTTAAACGCAGGACATATCCATGTTTCCTACAGGCGGCGTGGTGGAGGGGTTGCGGATTTGGGACTTGGGCAAATCGGGAAACGCCGAAATCATGTTGTCAGATTACAGCATCATCAGGCGGCATTTGCCATGCTCGAAGACAGTGATTTGATTCTCTCTGCACCCTCTCGGCTGGCGGCATTATATTCATGCAAAGTCTTCCCGCTGCCATTTAAGGCGCCATCTTTGGATCTGCAACTTTATTGGCATGCAACATCTGATCGGGTGGCGTTCCATCGCTGGGTGCGTGAGTTATTGAGCGATGTGACTGTTGAAATCATTTCCTGAGATTTGCTTTTCTTTAAAAAAGTGAGAAAGCAGATGCGTATTCAATGTTTCCGTCAGACACAGGCAGAGTATCACTTCCAAGTGCCAGTGCCATCAGGTAATCACTTTGAAAACGGCATTTGAAGCCGCGGGCAAGCTCCCTTTTAAAGCCAAATCTTCCATAATAGTTCGGATCACCTAGGACGAAAACTCCCTGCCAGCCTCTTTTGTTGCCTTATGGATACCAGTTTCAATGAGCTTTGCGGCTATACCCCGGCAGCGGTATTCGGGTGTGACCGCGACTGGTGCCAGAGCAAGTGCTCTAAAGGGAGCTTTCATCTGAGAGAAAAGGACATGGCCGATGAGTGTCTCAGATACAGTTGCAGCTAAAGAAAGGCTGGCATCTCCGTCCAGATGCAATTGTTCAACCAGACGTGCTTCGCTATCAGTGGGAAAGCATAATCGGTGTAGGGATAGCACCTGTGGGTCTTTTGCTGGATGGTTGTCGTGGACTTTCATTTCTTCAATATACAAGAAACTGCGGACTGGTGGAAATAGTGCTTTGGTTTTGATTGCCATCTTTGTCGGAATATGTTCTTTGAAAATTATGGATGAAACTGAATTTACTCAAGAGCCGACCCTATTCCTGATCCCAACTCCCATTGGAAATTTGGAAGATATCTCGTATCGCACTGTCCGGACATTGCAGTCTGTAGACGCTCTGGCGTGTGAGGATACGCGGCACACGCGTAAAATTTTTGAGCGGCACGATTTAAAAAGTCCGCAAATTATATTTTCTTGCCATGCACATAATGAAGACAGGTCAGTAGGACGAATTCTTTCACTTCTACGGGATGGAATGAATGTCGGTTTAACGTCTGATGCGGGTGCACCCGGCATTAGTGACCCGGGACAACGGGCAGCGACCGCAGCAATAGAAGCAGGGTATCGGGTCGAGGCTTTACCAGGGCCCAGTGCAGTGATTACTGCGCTTATGGTTTCAGGGTTGCCTATTCCAACTTTTAGCTTCCTCGGGTTTTTGCCCCGACGGCCGGGCCGTCAGCGTAAGATCTTGAAAACATTTGCTGAAACACCCGGCGCAATTGCTTTTTTTGAATCGCCATTTCGAGTTGCCAAAATCTTGAAAATTGCCGCAGAAGTTCTGGGAGATAGGCAGGTTGCAGTCTGTGTAGAGCTGACAAAGAAGTTCGAGAAGATCTATCGTGGGCAATTGGTGGATGTAATTTCTCAATTTGACGGCAAGAAACTCAAAGGTGAAGTTACGATTGTTATTGGACCACCGATACAGGATGCTGAAATAGTAGAGGATGATGCGGATCAAAATCTTCCTTTTCCTTAATATTAAATTAACCAAATATTTGAGTGTTCTCTAATTTGATGGTATCATTTAGCGCAAGGGTTGCGTTTCAATCGTTTGTTATGCTGGAGGTTAGAGATGAATGTCGCAAGTATTCTGAAGGGCAAAGGGGAAAATATTATCACTGCCGATGCGGATGACAGTATTGCTGCTGTCGCGGCTCAGCTGAATGAGCATGGTATCGGGGCCATTCTTGTGACTAACGATGCAAATGAAGTTCTGGGAGTTGTGTCGGAGCGTGACATAGTTCGTGAACTCGCGCGCAGTGGTGGTGGTTGCCTTGATATGAAAGCGTCAGCTTTAATGACAACTAACGTTATCACGTGTGCACCTTCTGATACGATCGATGACGTCATGTCTTTGATGACAACGAAAAGAATCCGGCATCTCCCTGTTATGAAAGGGGGAAAGCTGTGCGGGTTCATATCCATCGGCGACGTTGTGAAGAACAGGATCGATGAGGTTGAGCGTGAAGCCGCAGCTATGAGAGATTATATCGCAACAGGCTGATTCTTGGGTCTGCGTGATTTAGGACAATACTTTTAACGCATGCTGCAGAAAAGGCAGGGATCGCTCAACCGCATTTTCACCTTCTTGAATCATTTCAGCAGCCTTATCGAATTCTAAAAGGCCTCTATGGGCTAACCTTGGGGCGATCGTGACATCTGGGGGATCTCCAGCCAGACGGGAGCGGCTTAATCTATCCTGAACTATATTCAATGAAGACATCATGACGCCAAACATGCTGGGCTCCGAGCCAGCTTTGTCGAAAAACTTGTGCTTCATCAGGTTTAGCGGGGACATTGGGGTTAGAATGCTGTGATCCATAGGTGGCGCATTTTCCTGGAGCGTTTCCTCATCTTCTCCGACATTCGTCATTCCAAAAACATCTGCATTGAGATTGACTGCAATGACCAATCGTGCGCCTAACGCGCGACAAACAGAAACGGGAACAGGGTTGGTCAGCGCTCCGTCGATCAACCATCTGTTGTCAATTTCCTTGGGCGCAAATAGACCAGGAAGTGCATATGAGGCGTTAATGGCATTTCCCAAATGTCCATGACGGACCCAGATTTCATGGCCTGTTCCAAGCTCGGTCGTGATCGCGGCAAAGGGAATCGGAAGATCTTCGATCTGTATGTCGCCAATTGCATCATCAATTATTCGAAATAATTTACGGCCCGAAATTAGGCTGCCGCCACTCAGGCGAAGGTCCAGAAAGCGGAATAAATTGATTTTACCAAGATTGCGGGCCCAATCTTCGAGGGCGTCCAACTCTCCTGCGAGATAGATACCTCCCACAACTGCCCCTATTGATGTCCCACAAATGAGGTCCGGCTTGATTCCCTCTTTTTCAAGGCGACGCAGAACGCCGATATGGGCCCAACCTCTCGCGACCCCACTTCCAAGGGCAATTCCTATTTTAGGAGCTGGCATTGTTTTTGATCTTTCTATCCTGCTTTCCCGTTGATTTTTTTGATCTTATTTGAGGACGCGTAAATAAAAAATAAAAAAAACGAAAAATGCGCTTGACTTATGGGTGATTTTTTTAGATTTTGCGCCTCCCGCTTCGGTGGGGCAAGGAAAAATTATGCGGCAGAAAATTGCTTTTTTGTTGTGTTCATATTTCATTAAAGTTATATTGAGCGTTCCGCATTTTTTTAATTTTTCCTGTTGACTATGTTGCCGGCCTGATTATATAAGCTTGGCAACGACGCGGTCGAATGGTTCTGGTGTTTCAGGCAGTCCGGCAGCGTTTTTTTTGTCCGGAAATTCGGGCGGTTGTTAA
>NZ_BAMS01000007.1 GCF_000616095.1 Sneathiella glossodoripedis JCM 23214
CGCTCCCATAAATTGGGGAGCTTCGCCAGTTGAGATGGCTAGGAGTAATGCTAGAAGCCCGTACACTTCAAGGTTCGCGGGCTTTTTTGTGCCTGCAGTGCCTTGAAGTGGGTGTTTGGGTGATCCATTTACGAAGTAGTAACTTGCTTAATATACATCTTTGTAAATGTACCTACCCCCAAAAGGTAATATTGTTCTCTCTGGTATTTCATAGTTGCGTTCTTTGGCTTTCAGTTTTCCATGTGCCAATGCTTCATAAATAAAATTTCTGGACTCTTTAAAAATTTGTTTCCACTCATGTATCCAGTGTGGATTAAATCGAAGTGTCACTAGAAGCGAATCCAAACTGAACATTATTGTGCATCTATTGAGGGACATAGTACAAGACATATAAATAGGTTGTTCGACATCAATGCTTGGAACAAGACTGGCGTCTCTATATTCTTTCAAAAGTTTTTCTTCGGATTGTGACCATTCACTGAAGTAGATGACATTTTTTTCTTCAGTTCTGACACGCTCGTTATTCATTAGAATTACTTCTCCAGCGTCCTTCCTGCCATCAATAAATATGTCTACATTACCATATATTTGACGCTCTTTAATGGTTTTCCATTTGTCTATACCTGGATACCGGCCAACAACTGAAACATTGTCAGTAGCTCCATTTTCTAGATGAAAAAACCAATATAGTGACCCTGGGGGGAAGTAGATAAATTGATTTTGAATATAATATAGGTGCCAGTCTTCTTTATATGTAGCCCATTTGTAAACTGGATAGCTTGCATAAGTTAGCCCTGCCAAAAGAAGTAGGCATAATGCTATTCTCATTTTAGAGTATCGTTTTAACACTCAGTCTCCTTCTTCATAAACAGTCTGAATTTAGATATTTCAGTACCGGATCGGTATTTTTTGAGAGTAGATTTATTGGTTTATGAAAACAAGTCTTGCGTGGGACTTCATTTTTTGTAAGAAGAAAAGTACCTTTTTGTTTTGCTGGGTATGCCTTTTGCTGATACTCAGATTAGTAGTAATGGATTTTCACTAGTCTTAAATTAGGAGTCTCCATAACTATCATTTAGTCAATTTAGGCACTAAATTTGAATGTATGTTTGAGGTTGTTGCGTGCCCCCGCAACCAAATGAAAAAAAGCTCATCCGCCTAGGATGGCCTTTTTTGTTGACTGCTCAGTCGGTGAAATTGATACCTCAAGGAAAACCCTCAAGCCTTCCCAAGGTTCCCAGCCACAGCGAAGCGCCCCAGACGCCACCAAGCAAAGGGACGCAAACTAATTAAAACTCATATGTCTATCGCTTAGGTGGATTTCAATATTAACGGAAATTGTGCACGTATTAAATTCTGGAAGCGATACGGAAACGTATGACGCAGGCAATTTGTCATGAAATAGAGCTATTAAAGAGCCAATGGTAATTATTATTGCCTTAAACTGACACAGACATTCGTATTGGTAGGCTTTGGGACGCTGCAAACTGAAACTCTTGGGGAAGGGCGTCAATAGAACTACTAAATTCTTATTCCTTAAAAATTTGAATAATTGGTTCTTCGTTAAATCTATTGCGTTTCAGTTTTCTTTCGTCTTTTAAGAATGGCTTTAGTTGTAAATTGACTAGTCCAAAAAGCGTAAATCAAATCGGCAGTCACTATAAGCGATTGAATTATGGTAGTCGTTTTTGCTAATCGGGATAGGTTTATTACAGATCAAGTGGTCTGCCCAAGCCATAATTTTGCATTGACGTAGTTTAGCGCTTTTACCATTGAGTTTGAAATAACACCAGTTTACGGACTTAGAGTAAAAATTTGAACCAGCCCTAAGTTTTTCAAATTTGCTATCTGCTCTGGTTTGGGCCGCTGACTTTTCGGCGTCTGAAAGAACTTGATCCAATTCTGTGAGCGCATTTTTTAGGTTGAAAGGTCTCATTTTAGCAGTAATCAGGTAGTATTCATAGGCTTTGCCAGCGTTTGCTTTTATCTGGAAACCTTTTTTATACATTTGGGCAAACAGGGGGTAGATTTCGTATACGCCGAAATTCAGATGTTTAACTAAGGCGTCAAAAGACTCGGTTTCTATATCTGTATATTGTTCTGCCCAGATATCCATAGTAAGAGATCGTGCCAAAAATATAGCTGATCGGGGATCATTTAGGGTACGGAAATTCTGTTCATAAATCTGTGAGGTGCTCATCCCCTGAAATTGGGGGAATGCCTTGAAAATCTGATCGCTATAGAAATGAACGCCAAACTTGAACTCACGCTCCAGCATTCGAGCGACATATTCGATATATCTACTATCTTCATAATTTTTCCATGATAGCAACAACTCTAGCATTTCCTGAAATTTTCCTGGTGATGGCGTCCCAAAACCACTGATACCAATCCAGGTTAGGAAAGCAAGTTCCTGAAATGCGGGGGCATAACTCTTAGCAACGGCTTTTTTTAAATAAGTAATGCCTCTGTCATATGATATGGGAACTTGTATATTCCTAAAATGTGCCTCACTAATTAGATACTTTAGGTATAAATCACTGCCGCTTGGGTCTGTTGACTTTTTGTTCAGTATATCTTCGACAATTTTATACTCACCGGCCAGATAGTGTGTCCAAGCTACGCGTGAATAGCCTTCCGTAATCTCTGTCGCAGAAGCGCCAGCGGTAAAAAACAAAGTTAAATACAATAACAGATATTTGATCATATACATGAAACACTCAATCTATTACTTGTGAACCAAATGCAGGGCACATTCATCAAGCACGTAGGAATGTAGATTTCTCTTAAAAACAAGAATGGCTTCTTTCGTAAGTGTATTAATTCTATCATAAAATGAATGGTTTTGTGGAATTTACGGCATTTATTTTAAACAAGTGCCATGGAGTTTAAGAGATATCGAAAATTTTCACCTATGGTTCAAGAGCAAGCATTCAACCTTGATTTAGTCCTCTAGCTGACCGTTAAAATATTGCATTGATGGTCTTTGTTAAAACGTTTCCCTTCAGAATTATGCATGCCGGTTTTTATTGATAGATGAAGGTATGCAATGGATCAGTTATAGCTAAATTGATACAGCAAATATATTTGTGGGTAAGTGTAGAGAAGAGAAGTGAATAGTAATTTAGTTAACCAATGTATTTGATATTTTTATAGGTTGCCTTTGCTTGCCGTTTAAAAAAATTAATTCAAACAATATTAATGACTTATAGAGGGTGCCCTTATAGATCTAAGCGTTGTGAGTTCAAGGCGCGTCTTGGAAGTAATTGAAAACGATATCCGGAGTTTGTGCCGACTTTAAGTAGTAGTTACGTCTTTTGAGCATAATATTTGTATTTTTAGTGTATTTCCAAAGGGTGACCGAGTGGTACTCTTACAGAGTTTGAAAGACTAAAAACCAGTTTTTGATCCACCTAATCCAATTCTTCGATAGGGTGTCACTTAGCCGAGGAGGAAATTCTTTTCTTGGCAAATTGTTCTTTACTCCAATTAAGCTTACAGTCGTAAAGCCTGATAAGCTAAATACCGGGGGAATTAAATTGGAAAATAGTGACAAGAAAAAATTCACGTATGATCGTGCAAAGAGTACAATTTATCTGCTTGAGGACCCCTCAATTAGCTTGAAAGAATTTGGATTTCGTCCAGAGCAGGGATATGTCTGGGTCCTTGGGTATGGGTATAAGAAAATAGGCCTGACAACTTTGGATCGGGATGGGACGGAATATTTTCCAGAAACGGCTAGCGATGGAAGGAAGATCCGGATTATCGCTGATATTGGAGTTTATGTAGACAATGGGTCGCTTCGCCCACCTCACGCTAGGGAGTATCGGTTCAGAAGTCAGAAAGAGTTGGATGACGTTTTAAACGTCATTAAAAAAGTTTTTTACATTTTGCCAGGTGACGGGAAATTTGAACGGGGTACAGGCGATAGTTTGCTTCGTTTTTCGGATGGCATGCTGGAGAGGATCAACAATGGGGAGTATCTCAAATGAGCTACGCTGGTATAACTCTTCTAATCGCCTTAAAAGAAACTTCACCCACTCGATAATTTCGAAAATACCTCTTCAGCCTCATTAATCAGGCGATTTGTGAGTTCACTTGCGCTTTCACGGCGGCCCAGTGCTGCGGCTTGACCTGCTAGATAGGAGGAAAATTCCGTTGAGCCTTCGGCTTCTGCTTTCGCCTTGAACTGTGCAAGAACACCATAACCCATCGGAAAATCCATAGGCGTGTCCGTAATTGGCCCAAGATCACGGGTTAAACGGGTAGCGAACCCTCGGGCCGGTTTTCCCGAAAAAACGTTGGTTATGACCGTATTATTATCTGTCGCGCCCTTAAGCTTTGATCGATACATATCATTTGCGAGAGATTCATCGGTAAATAGATAGGCAGTTCCAATCTGCACTGCCGATGCACCAAGCGCGAAAGCTGCAGCAATCGCGCGACCATCAGCAACTCCTCCGGCTGCGATCACAGGTATATTCACGGCGTCAACGACCTGCGGGAGGAGGGCAAAAGTGCCTGCCTGTTCCGCAACTGACTTAGATAGGAACATCCCGCGATGCCCTCCTGCTTCTGTGCCTTGCGCAATGACTGCGTCGCAGCCCGCTCTTTCCAGCCAGAGCGCTTCCTCTACCGTATTTGCGGAGGAAATAACCTTACAGCCAGCTGCTTTTACCCTTTGAAGAAGAGTGGTTTCAGGTAGACCAAAGTGAAAGCTGACAACTTTGGGGCGAAGCTCTTCAACGAGCGCGCAATGCTCGTCCGAGAAGGGATTTTTATTTGACCCGGCAGCGCCAAGAGCGGGTTCGATCCCCAGTTCCGATAGGTATGGGGTGAATTTTTCGAGCCAGGAACGTTCAGCTTTTTCCGTATATTCATTATAACTGTGGCAAAAGAAATTCAGATTTATCGGGTTGCGCGTGGTTTCGCGGATTAGGGAAACTTCCTGCTTTATTTTCTCAACTGAAAGGCCTGCGCAGGGAAGCGAGCCAAGTCCGCCAGCATTGCTAACAGCCGCGGCCAGAGCATGATCGCCTGATCCTGCCATAGGGGACAGGATTATGGGATGCTGTATGTCAAATAAGTCCAAAATTCTGTTGCTCGGCCACATCTCTCGGCTCCTCAATTGTGAGAAGATAAACGCTTACGCATTACCTGTTGTTTGTATTGGATGCCAATTCGCGTGATTTGTACAGCTTGTTAGGTAAGTTTATTGTTCTTCAGAATTTGGATGAAAGGTTTTCCATAATAGAGAAATGGTCGTCGTCACTGCTCGAACACCCTATAGAGCAGATTAGATCAATTCCCGAGAATTTGTTCGGTTCTGGTGCCGAACCAAATCTTTTAAGACTGCATCCCAAGGCGCTCGAAGAGGGCATTCAGTTTTTCAAGTTCTGCTGGTGCCAGTGCATCCTGCGCCCTTTGGAGTGAGGTCCTTGCATGTTCCTCAGTAACCCGGCTCACGTCAGGATCGGAAATCCAGATCAGGGCTTCGTAAGCTTTTGCCAAGCGGGTAACGAGTTCGATAGAACCCGCACCATCCCGTGCTATAAGGGAAAATGCATCATCGTACATGTCCTCAAGTTGCAGTGCCGGGACTTCGACAAGATCGTAGAGACATGCCTCCGGCTTTTCCTCAGGCGGGGTAAGCCATCTGGAAAATATACGAACGAGGGTGCCAATCACGCTGATTGCGGTGCCAGGGTCATTTATACCCGGTGAAAGAGCACGACAGGCGATTTCGGACAATACGATAAGGCCGAAGCGTGGATCGTCGTCAAATGTCCGCTTTTTACCAATTCGAAAGGCTGCTTCAAATTTATCGCTGTTTATGGATTCAGTTTCTTCTTCGGGTTTAATATAGCCGAGAACCCGGCCTGGAGCGGCAAAAGTGCCTGGTAATGCCGTGACCTCAAACCGCACTTTCTGTCTTTTGGCTTCGGTTTGCATCAACTGTAAATCCAATTGCTGAATATAACCAACCCGGTCCGTGAATATGGGTTTAGATATTTTCGTCCGCGGCGTGATCGAACTTGCCCCCATCGTGGGATGAAGCGTCGCCTCTCTAAAGCTTCTAGAGTAGCGTTCTCCACCTTGTCGATCGTCTCCTCAAGCCGTCCAAGGCGGGCAACCCGATCAACCCACCTGATGAATGTCACGATAACAACGATAAAAACGAAAAGTGTCAGCGAAAATAATACGAAGCGGCCAGCATTTCCATACAAACCATTTTGCAAGGCGATCAGCGCAACGATACTGAATATGAATGAGCCTACAAACGCCGAAAGCGCATTTTGAGAAACATCATCGGCAACCACGAGAGTGAATGAGCGTGGAGTTGCAGTTCTGCTCGCGTTGGAGTAGGCAGAAATCATTGCTCCAACAGCAAATGTGGCAATTACCAGCATACTTGCCGAGATAATGGATAATAGCGTGTTCAACGATTCGACGGTCACATTGGGGAGGAGGTGATCTATTCCTGAATTATCCACCAGTCTGGCAAGAAATGCCATGCTGATAGACAGCAGGCAGATAATCAGAGGTCTGATCCAAAGGAGTTCACCCATTCGATTGAGCAGATATCTTAATTTGTCTCGCACGACTTTTTCCTTAGATTTTGTTTAAGTAGCGCCTCTGGCTGAGGGTGGACGCTTTGATTATATCTTTTTCCCTTCAACGATTTTATTTGCACGGCATCTGCATTTCCAAGTCTTAAAAATGCTTACATTGACGGGACGACGTCTTCCATAATGTACTTTGGTATTGCGGGTAGACAATAGGCTTTTTTCCCAAGCATCCCAGTATCTACGCGCAACCGTTGGAAATAATACAGTAACTATATCAATCACATCCAAGAAACACACCCTGCCAAGTGATCGTGAATCTTCGCAATAAGAAGCTACTCTAATCCTCGAAGCCGACGAACACTGTCGCTTCTTCCACGCTTTTACGTGTTGAGACCACGGCGTTTGCGGGAAAGGTTTCATCGGGCCAGCCGAGGGCAATACTCTTCATGATGACTTGATCCTCGGCGATGCCTGCATGTTCACGCACCACGGGAGATTGCATAATTCCCTGACTGTTGATGACTGTTCCAAGCCCCCGCGACCATGCCGCATTCACGAGCGCCGTGGCAACCGCACCGCAGTCGAAAGCTGTATCGTCACTGTCGGCCAATTCGCGGTCATAGGTCACAATTATGCTAACCGGGGCATCAAATTGGCGAAAGCCCCTCAGCACCCAGTCCTGCCGTTTTTCTTTGTCTTCACGGGCGATACCCATTGCCGAAAAAAGTTGCTTTGCAACGCCCACCTGTCTCTCACGATGCTTACCGGTGAAAGGTTCTCCGATGCGAAATTCGCGCGAGTGGGGGACGCCCGCCAGGTTCCGCTCCGTGTTCCCAGCCCGGATCCGGGCAAGCGGCTCACCCGTGATGACATAGAAACTCCAAGGCTGGGTGTTCATTGAGGAGGGCGCGCGCATTGCGAGGGTTATGATTTCTTCAATCAATTCTCTTGGCACAGGGTCGGGTTTATAGCCGCGAATACTGCGGCGATTAAGGATCACTTCATCAAAATTCATTGTTAGCCCTTGAAAGATTTCGTTCTTTTTGGTTTTTCTTACCCCGTGATAACTACCGATTAATACCGGACAACGCAAACAATGATGTAAGTAGGCAGGTTTTCGTTTAATGGTGATCTCAACCATGTAGGCTCAAAAAAAGAAGGCGCGTTCCATCATCTATCAGGAACACGCCTTCTTAAACCGCAAGAGTGAGCCGGAAGGCCCAAGCTTGGTTATTTTACCTGCAGGTTGACCGCAGAAGATTTATTGCGAGCTTTATCAACTTCAACTTCGTAACTTACGTTGTCACCCTCGTTCAAGCCGTTCAGTCCTGCCCGCTCAACAGCGCTGATATGCACAAACACATCCGAGCCGCCGTCTGTTGGAGCAATAAAGCCAAAACCTTTGGTTCCATTGAACCATTTTACTGTACCATTAGCCATTTTGATCGTTCCTTTTCGTCTGATCGTTACAAGTCTTGATTGACTTATTATTTACCGCGATGATGCGGATTATTTCGTTTTGTTGAGCCCGCATTTGCGAGCATGCGATTTAGCCCCGCTACTGTGTCTTTAGGACTTGGGGTCCCGTCACTGCTTTGAGAGTTTTTCTTTGGTTTAGATTTAAACTTTCGGCGGCGGCTTTTTATGCCGTCCTGACTCTGTGAGCTTTTAAATTTTTGATTGGTCGGCTTTGATTTTTTCGGCCGCTCTGTGACTTTTATCGCTTCTGCCAAAGGCTGGTTAACACTCTCGAGGCGGGCCCCAATCAGTTTTTCTATGCTCCTTAGAAGGTCCTGTTCTGCCATATCACATAACGAGATGGCCTGACCTGATCTGCCGGCCCGCGCAGTACGTCCTATTCTGTGAACGTAGGACTCGGGGACGTTTGGTAGCTCATAATTGACGACAAGTGAAACATCATCCACATCGATACCGCGAGCAGCGATATCCGTCGCAACAAGAACGGATATATCGTTGGTACGAAAGGCGGCTAGTGCCCGCTCTCTTTGTGACTGGCTCTTGTTGCCATGAATAGCGGCTGCAGAAATTCCTGCTCCCTCCAGGTGTCGACTTACCTTGTCAGCTCCCCGCTTTGTGCGCGTGAATACAATGGAGCGTGGGCTTTCGCTTAATATTTTTGTCAATGCAGCACGTTTTTCGGCAGCAGGAACGTGCTGAACGGATTGCTCAATTCGGTCAATCGGTTTCGAGACAACAGCAACTGCAATTTCGACTGGATTGTTCTGAAAATCATTTGCCAGTTTACGAATTGCCGGTGGCATGGTTGCTGACATCATGACTGATTGTCTCTGCCGCGGGAGCTGTCCCATGATTTTTCGAATGGTTGGCATAAATCCCAGATCCAGCATCTGATCTGCTTCGTCCAAGACGATTGTGTTCGTCTGCTTTAGAGAAACAACACCAGCCGTCATATGATCAAGTAACCTCCCTGGGGTAGCGACAATGATATCAACACCCGGGGCGAGGGCTCGGATTTGAGGCTTGGGCTTTACACCGCCAACGACAACCGCTACGGAGATTTTCGTAAATTTTGCATAGTTAGCAATATTTTCGGCAATTTGGGCGGCCAGTTCGCGAGTGGGAGCCATTATCAATGCATGGCTTGCTTTGGGCTGAGCCCGTTTTCCATTTTGCAATATCCTCTGCAGCAGAGGCAATACGAAAGAAGCCGTTTTTCCGGTTCCTGTCTGAGCAATACCTAAAACATCGCTTCCTGCCAACATGGCGGGAATAACATCGGCTTGAATTGGAGTAGGGGTTGAGTAGCCTTCGGCATCTATTGCACGAAGTAAAGTCTCGTCAAGAGCGAGATCTGTAAACTTGATCAAGTTGTCACTTTCAAAGACCAGCAGATCAGCACAAATCATCCGTGCCGCATGAAGGTCTGTTTTTATGGAAGCTCGCGTAGATTAGCTGCCGAGTTAAATCCGATCCACAAGGATCTTTCAGGCAACTCTATCAATACGACTAATTGCGAGAAGTCTGCACTGTTAGTGATGTACGGTAATCAACTACGCCCAGCGCAGATCGAGACATGCTCACACTTCAGGAATAATAGCAAGCTGAATTTGTAATTTAAAAAACTAATAAAGCAAATTATTCCAAAAAAGAAACGGGAGATTTGAACTTCAATCGCCCAAATCCGCCGCGTTATTGGTTGCGAATTGATAGTTCCTGTGCCAGATTTTCCGCCGCTATATGCGCGTTTTGGACGGAAAGTTTGTGCCGTCCGTCATTAAATTCCTGATATTCGGCGGTTATCTCGTGGACTGTTTCAACGCCCAGGTAACGGCTTAACGTTTTGATATGGGGGGTTAGATGGTTCATTTTTTCGCGAATGCCGCCCTTCGCAAAACCAAATTCACCACAAGATGTAATCAGCACCAGTGTCTTGCCTGACAAAGTTGGCTCGAGAGGAAAATCCCCGCGCGCCAAATCAAAGCTAAAGGTTTTGTGGACCCGGATTACCTGATCAAACCATGCCTTTAACGAAGCCGGCATGCCGTAATTATACATTGATGTGGACATGGCAATAATGTCTGCCTGTTCCAGCTCTTTGATCAATGTGTCAGATAAGGAAAGTAATGATTTTTGAGTGTCGGTTTGGCTTGCGTCTGGTGTGAAAACTGCGGCAATCCAGTCCTGACTTATGAAATCCGGCGGGTTAGCTCCCACATCTCTATAGATGATATTATCTTCGTTATTCAGCGCTTGCCAGTTTTTTATAAATGTCGATGCAATGGATTTGGAAATTGAGTTGTACTCTGCAACGGGATTGTCTGTTTTTCGCGCACTCGCGTCTATGTGAAGTATGGTTTTCATCTGTTCCTCTTTCATGTGAGCACTGAATTGTTTGAAGATATATGGCACTTGAGAGGGTGTTTGACGACTGATCGTTTCTTTACTATAGATGAATTAAATTCATCTAAAATGAGAGAATGAATGCTTTCGAAATTGCCATCACTAAATGTTCTCAAGGTGTTTGACGCTGCTGCAAGGCTAAAGAGCTTCAAGAAGGCTGCAGAAGAGTTGCATGTGACGCCAACGGCCGTCTCCCATCAGATCAAAACGTTGGAGGAAAGTCTCGGGACGCGGCTGTTTGAGCGACACACTCGTGCCGTTCAGCTAACCAGAGACGGAGAGTTGCTGTCAGAGACCACATTTGACGTGTTTCGTCGGCTGAGCGATACCATTAATTTTATTGTTGGTTCAGAACAGGTACTGACGATCAGTACAACTTCCTCTTTTGCATCACTGTGGCTGGTATCAAATCTGGTGAAATTTTACAAAGAAAACCCCAGTATCGGAATATCCATTCATACGGCGGAGCAGAAGGCTGACATTATGGCGGATCGTCGAATTGATCTAGCAATAAGCTATGGACAATTTGAGGGTGCGATGCCTCATTCTTCAAAATTGATTACCGAGAAATTTGGACTGTATGCGACATCTGCCTATCTTGAGAAATATGAGAAACTGGATGAGGTTCAGCTGCTGGAAACAGAGTGGGTGAATACATCCCTGCCGTCTATCAGTTGGGAGACACTCTTAAGCCAAGATTGGTGCAAGGAAGGGGTGAGCTATCAGATTAGGCGCTACAATCAGGAGCAGCATGTAATTCAGGCGGCATTGGCAGGGCAGGGGATAGCCCTTGTAAGCTCCTTGCTCGTCATGAACGCATTAACGGAAAGCTGGTTGGTGCCTTTTACCAGGAATGAATTGCCGAACGAAATTGCAGGTCTGACATATTATCTTGTCGTACCCCCACGCAATCGACGCAATAAAAATGTTCTGGCTTTTACCAACTGGTTAAATTCTGAATTTGGGAATTTGTCGGCCGATTAATTTTTGAACAGGAACTTAATGACTCCATAAATTCTGTAATATTTCGAGCACCTGATTATATCGTTTCGGTAAAGTCTTGTATTTTTTAGTGACTAAATAAACAGTTTCTTCGCAAGCTTTGTCTATCTTGCCAGTCTCAATCAAGTTGCGATCTGGATACTGCTTTAGTGTACTTTCTGGAAGAACCGTAAAGCCAAGCCCTTTTGATACAGGAAGCAGGATTTGATTAATTTGGTTAACATAACCTGAAATGGGAAAATTATTGAATCCGTTGAATCGGTCCGGGTAGTTCAACTCAAATAGCTGAGATGCATAATGAGCACCATTGGGGTGGTTGATATAGCCTAACTCAAGCAAGTTTGCCCAACTGCTCGTGTGGCCTTTCGGCAATAAAATACAGAGTTGTTCAGAACCGATTTTTTTTAATGCCAGATCCGGGTCATCAATATGACTTGTGATAAGAGCGATATCACTTTCATCTTGTTTGATCTGTTGTATCGACTTTGAATTCGGAGCAGCTTCAAGGCAAACCCGCAGTTTTGGAAATTTTGATTGAAGGTCAAGTAGCTCTGGGTAAAGAAGGATCGCCATTGAGCCCGAGCAAGAGATTTTGATTTCACCTGCATCCAATGTGTCTTTGTGCAGATTTTCCCGAAAATTTCTTTCAGCCCTGAACTGCTCTTCTGCATAAAGGCGCAAGCGCTCACCCGATAACGACAAATTCACTTTTTTCCCATTCCGAAGAAGCAATACCGTGTTTAGTTCTTTTTCTAGGGACTTAATATGTTGGGATACACCGGGTTGGGTCATATTTAAGTTTTCCGCCGTTTTCGTGAAATGACGGGTGTTGCAAAGCTCAAGAAATGTTCTCAGATGGTGAGGATTTATCATAACGAAAATTTATCAAAATGAGTATATCTAATAATTATACATGATGTTATCGGTGTGGCAATTTGATTTCAGAGTTTAAGTTATTCAGGAGATCAAAATGAATAATACAGCCTATCCTAGAGCTTTTTCACACATTGGAATTTCAGTCCCTGATTTGGAGGCTGCAGTCAAATTTTATACCGAGGTTCTGGGTTGGTATCTGATAATGGAGCCAACTCAAATTAAAGAAGATAATTCAGCAATTGGAGAAATGTGCACAGATGTTTTTGGTGCTGGGTGGGACCATTTTAGAATTGCTCATCTTTCTACTGGGGATCGCATCGGTGTTGAATTGTTTGAATTTAAAAATCAAGAAAACCCGGAAGATAATTTTGAATATTGGAAAACAGGCATTTTTCATTTCTGTGTTCAAGACCCAAATGTGGAAGAATTAGCGCAAAGAATTGTCGCTGCCGGAGGAAAAAAGCGTATGGAAAAACCACGTTACTACTATCCGGGTGAAAAGCCATATCGAATGATATATATGGAAGATCCGTTTGGAAATATTCTCGAAATTTATAGCCACAGCTATGAATTGCACTATGGATCAGGGGCCTACTCGTAAGTTGCGGATTTTAAAATAAAGATAAGTGAGCCCGTTTTTTCGCTGTTAAAGTGACGGCTGTTGAGGTTGGTTGTTGTAACCCTCTCGATGGAGTGAAGGGTTTCATTTAGGGCCCTTTCATCGTGGTCTTCCGGGTAAAACTGATAAAAGACTGGGTAATATTTGAAACCTTACGGCTTAACTCTGTCGGCACAGCACCAATAAGCATTAAAAAAACCGCCGAGACCACCGGCGGATTAGAGGCGTTTGGTAGTTGTTCGTAAAGTGGAGATTGCATTGAATTTGATTGTACTCTATTTAAGGGTTTACAATTAAGGGTAGATAATTTATAATTAGAATACTCTAATAAAAATAGGGAGGTATTGTTATGTCCCGTTGTTTTTATCTCATCATTTTCATTTTAGTGTCTGTTATTTGGTCAGAGCGTTCTGCACATGCCGAGTGCAGTAGTGAAACGCTAGAGCGTCTTGCAGCCATGGACGGAATGACAGCTGAAACCATTAAAAAACTTTGCTTGCAAACTGCGACTTCTAATGTAGAGGCCCGAAACATCAGCAATACGCAGCGATATCAGGATGGTGGAGAACGTTGTGCAGTGCAAGCGAGTGCTTTATCGATTAAGGAAGAAGGCGTTTGGCTAAAAACGGAAACAGGTACTCTAGCAAAAGAATGTTGCATTGGTAAAAGTAAAGGAAACTACATTACAGTGAATTTTTATAACTCAATTAATAGAAATTCGTCTACAAAAGTGGGTAGTTCGGATCCAATGGCTGTTTGGGCTAATAATGCTAAAACCTGGAAAACCTTTAATTTCGATGTCACTAGTTTTCTCCCTAAAAATCAACGGAATGAAGTGAAAAGTTTTGATATCACTTGGACTGGTATGGGAGGGTGTTAAGGCTGATGTGACTAATGACCAAATAGACGCAAACACCATGCTCAAGCTCGCAACAAACATTAAAAAAAACCGCCGGGACCACCGGCGGTTTTTTCTGTCACTAACGAGTATTATTGGACTGGGGGGAGGTCAGCTGTCATGACTTGGCTCCATGCGGTGATGAAGTCAGTTACGAATTTATCCTCTGCATCGTCCTGTGCATAAATTTCCGCATAGGATCTCAGGATTGAGTTCGATCCGAAAACCAGATCAATTCGAGTTGCAGTCCATTTGACTTCACCGCTTTTACGGTCCCTAATTTCATACAAGTTGTTACCCGCTGGTTTCCAAGTGTATTTCATGTCGGTCAGATTGACGAAGAAATCGTTTGTCAGGCAGCCTTTGCGATCAGTGAAAACGCCATGTGAAGTCATTGAATGGTTGGTGTCCAATACTCGCATTCCGCCGATCAAAACAGTCATTTGTGGTGCCGTTAAGCCCATCAGTTGGGCTCGGTCCAACAGAAGTTCTTCAGGGGAGACTGCATAATCCTTCTTCAACCAGTTCCGAAACCCATCCGCAATGGGCTCTAGCGGCTCGAAAGACTCTGTGTCTGTCTGTTCAGGGGAGGCATCTCCGCGTCCGCTTCGGAAGGGAACCGTTACCTTGTGTCCAGCTGCCTCTGCGGCCTGCTCAATCCCGACATTCCCAGCGAGAACGATCATATCAGCCAAGCTTGCCCCAACTTCCTCAGCGATGGGTCGCAGCACCGCCAGAACTCGTTTAAGTCGTTCAGGCTCGTTTCCTTCCCAGCTATTTTGAGGGGCAAGTCGAATACGGGCACCATTTGCGCCACCTCGCCTGTCAGAACCACGGAACGTGCGAGCGCTGTCCCAAGCCGTGCTGACCATTTCGCTGATAGACAGCCCGCTTGCAGCAATTTTGGCTTTTGCTTCATCTACATTATAGTCCGAGGGGCCTTCTGGGATAGGATCCTGCCAATCAAGGTCTTCGTTTGGGACATCCGGACCGATATAGAATGATTTTGGTCCTAAATCCCTATGGGTCAGTTTGAACCAAGCCCGGGCGAAGGTTTCTGAAAAATATTCCTGATCCTTGTGGAAGCGTTCGGATATTTTGCGATAGACCGGATCCTTGATCATAGCCATATCTGCATCTGTCATAATCGGGTTCTGCCGGATAGCAGGGTCCTCCACGTCAACAGGCTTATCTTCGTCACTAATGGAAACAGGCTCCCATTGCCACGCACCGGCCGGGCTTTTCTTGAGTTCCCATTCGTGATTGAAAAGCATTTCAAAATAACCATTGTCCCATTTTGTTGTGGGTAGTCCATGCGCCTTCAATGCCGCTGGTGATCGTGTGGCGCCCATGGCCGCTGCCGGTGGGGTTGTGCCATCCAAATCCCTGTTGTTCGACATCTGCTGCCTCAGGATCTTCTCCGAGGAGGGACGCGTCTCCATTCCCATGCGCTTTGCCAATTGTATGGCCACCTGCTGTCAACG
The DNA here is from genome assembly GCF_000616095.1 of Sneathiella glossodoripedis JCM 23214. Lineage (GTDB taxonomy): Bacteria > Pseudomonadota > Alphaproteobacteria > Sneathiellales > Sneathiellaceae > Sneathiella > Sneathiella glossodoripedis. The sequence goes on from NZ_BAMS01000007.1 coordinate 15,331, forward strand.
CGACAGTTTCTTCGTCGTCCATTGCCATCCGGGCAAAGGTCTCGCGTATTTCCTGAGCGGTTTTTAATGGGTCAGGCTTGCCGCCGACACCTTCAGGGTTGACGTATATAAGGCCCATCTGTATAGCGGCCAACGGGTTTTCGAGAGATTTAGGGTCCTCGTCATTTTCATAACGTCCACGTCCCAGCCATTCTTTTTCCGATCCCCAGTAAATGTCTTTTTCAGGATGCCAAATATCTTCGCGGCCAAACGCAAATCCGTAAGTTTTAAGTCCGGCTGCTTCATAAGCTATGGTGCCGGCTAAAATCATCAGATCAGCCCATGAAAGACGATTGCCATATTTTTTCTTGATTGGCCATAAAAGCCTGCGAGCTTTATCGAGGCTGACGTTGTCCGGCCAGGAGTTGAGAGGGGCAAACCGCTGATTTCCGGTTGCGCTGCCGCCGCGGCCATCTGCAATTCTATAGGAGCCCGCGGAATGCCAAGCCATTCGGATCATCAACCCTGCGTAATTCCCCCAGTCTGCTGGCCACCAATCCTGGCTATCGGTCATTAGCGCGTGCAGATCTTTTTTTACGGCTTCAAAATCGAGCTTCTGAACTTCGTTACGATAATCAAAGTCATTTCCCAATGGGTTGGTTTTGGTGTCGTGCTGATGGAGGATGTCGAGATTTAAGGTTTGAGGCCACCAGTTTGTGTTGGATTTACTTGTTGATGTGTTAGCACCGTGCATTACGGGGCATTTTCCCTGGCTCATAACTGGCTCCTTTAAGTTGGTGTATGAATTTAAGCTAATGCGAAACTCCAGTAATTCGAGCAAAAATTAGTAAGACCCAAAATCCGGGTATTTCGTTCCTTTGATGAACATAAGAAGGATGGGTTGTTCCGTAAAATTCAATTTTTTTAAGTTGAGGTTCAGTTTTTTAGATCGATCTACTTTGCAAGAAGATACGCAGGGTGGATTAGATAGAGGTGTACAACTTACCTGTAAATGACAAGAAAGGTAGTGTTGGCGGGTAAAAACATTCGAAAACATGGATGAGTTGATAAATTATCTGCGTTTTTACATTCTAAATAAACTGGAAAAAAACGAATTTAAATATTTGTATACAACGACTTGGTTTTAATAAAAATTAAATATTTGAATATGATAAATATTTTATATTAATGTGGTTTTTTGATTATTATTAGTATTATTTCGGTTGTTCTTGGCATTATTTTAGAACAACTTATTTAATTCTCCAATTTTTTAATAAAATACTTAAAATCAAATTACGCATAATACCTAATTTGATTATATATATATTTGATTGTTTTGAGAAAATTTCCATATCACTGTTGTTTTATTCTGTGATTTTTGTTTTAATCGCCGCGATTGGGAGATGAGCCGTCTAAGGCTCAAGTTAATATTTGGATGAGAGATACAGGGGGCCAGCTTGGCTAATACAGCAGAGGAGCGCGCGTTTGTTGAGTTTGAGCGTGTGCAGAAGAGTTATGATGGTGAAACTCTTGTTGTTAAAGACTTGAACCTTTCAATGCCCAAAGGGGAATTCCTAACCATGCTGGGGCCATCAGGGTCTGGAAAGACGACCTGCCTGATGATGCTTGCAGGTTTTGAAACCGCAACACATGGTGACATTCGCCTTGATGGCAAAGAAATCAATAACATCCCTCCACACAAAAGGGGAATTGGTATGGTTTTTCAAAACTATGCACTTTTTCCCCACATGACCGTTAATGAGAATCTCGCTTTTCCTCTTGAAATCAGGAAGCTTGGTAAAGCGGATCGGGAAGCGAAAGTAAGACGGGCTTTGGAGATGGTCCAGATGGGGGAGTTTGGCGCACGTCGTATTGCTCAACTCTCTGGCGGGCAACAGCAGCGGATAGCACTGGCACGTGCGCTGGTATTTGATCCTTCGCTTGTGCTGATGGACGAGCCTCTGGGGGCGCTGGATAAACAGCTTAGAGAACATATGCAGTTTGAAATCAAGCGGATTGCAGATGATTTGGACATTACGGTTGTATATGTGACGCATGATCAGACGGAAGCTTTGACGATGTCTGACAGGGTTGCCGTGTTTGATGATGGTCGTATTCAGCAGCTGGCGCCGCCTGATCAGCTTTATGAAGAACCAGAAAACAGCTTTGTAGCGCAGTTCATCGGCGAGAATAATACTCTCGAAGGCGTCGTTCAGGAAATTAGAGACGGGCTTGCTCTCGTCAGGCTCGATAACGGCGAGGTGATTGACACCACCCCTGTGAATGTCAGTGAGGTGGGAGAGAGGACAAAAGTATCAATAAGACCTGAAAGGGTCGAGTTTGATAAAGAGCGTTTGGGTTCAGAGGCGCATACGCTTAAAGCCGAAGTGCTCGAATTCATTTACATGGGAGATATTTTCAGAACCCGACTGCGGGTCGCTGGAAATGAAGATTTTATCGTCAAAACGCGTAACGCGGTTAATCAGACACGGCTTGAGCCGGGGCAGCAAATTGAAATTGGTTGGCTGCCAGAAGATTGCCGCGCACTTGATGCGTAGTTTTGACTGTTGGTTTGCTGCGGCGGTGCTCTTAAGACAGCATTGTAGGAAAGGTTATCCAGTGTCTGGCAGCGAAAATAATTTGTTACTGGGAAAACAGAGGAGATTGGTATGAAATTTATTACGAAACTGTCGGCTGCGATGGTTTTGGCTGCGGTTGGGACGACTGCAGCTACTGCAGCGGATATGGCCAATGAAATGACGATTGTATCCTGGGGTGGAGCATATTCTACATCTCAGATGAAGCGTATCATGAGCCATATATGGAAAAGACCGGCATTAAAGTCATCAATGATGAAAGCTCCGCTGAAGCAGTTGCGAAACTGCGCGCTATGGATGAAGCCGGAAATGTAACCTGGGATCTGGTCGACGTCGTCGCGGCTGATGCCATTCGTCTTTGTGACGAAGGTCTGGCTATGGAAATTGATCATGATGAAGTTCTGGCAAAGGCTCCGGACGGGACGCCGGCAAGTAAGGATTTTGGTGACTTGATCGTCTCTCAATGTTTTATCCCGCAGATTGTGTATTCAACGACATTTGGATATCGCACTGATCTGGTCGGCGACAAAAAGCCAACAAGTGTTTGCGCTGTCTTTGACACCAAAACATGGCCTGGCAAACGGTCACTCGAAAAGCGCCCTATCAACAACATGGAATGGGCTTTGATATGTGATGGCGTAGCCAAAGATGAAGTTTACGATGTATTGGCAACACCAGAAGGGCAGGAACGTGCGCTCAAAAAGCTGGATACGATCAAAGATGATGTGATTTGGTGGTCAGCCGGTGCCGATACACCACAGCTTCTTGCTGACGGTGAAATTGTCATGGGCTCCACATATAACGGACGCCTGTTTTCTGTGATCGAAGAGCAGAAACAGCCTGTCGCAATGTTGTGGGACGCACAGGTGTTTGATCTGGACGGTTGGATTGTTCCTGCCGGCTTGAGCCCTGAGCGTAAAGCACGTGTGATGGACTATCTGAAATTCGCGACCGATACGCAACGCTTGGCGGATCAGGCGAAGTACATCTCTTATGGTCCGGCTCGAAAGTCTTCAGCACCATTGGTTGGCAAGCATGCTGATCTAGGAATTGATATGGCACCACATATGCCAACAGATCCGAATAACGCCAAGAATACATTTTTGTACAACTATGAATTCTGGGCAGATTATCGCGATGATATTGACGCGAAATTCCAAGCTTGGCTCGCCAAGTAAGCAAACTGGGAGTGGGCTCGGCCCGCTCCCTTTTCCCATTCAAGTTATAATTTGATTACGATGGCAATTAGAAAACTGGCGGCAGAAGCATGAGTGAAACTATTGGTTCAGGTCCGGTACTGGCAGCTGACGGAACTCCCTTAAAGAGAAGTTTGCAGCGGTCTTTACGATTGCAAAAGCTGAGGGCGCTTTTATTGATCGCCCCATTGCTGGCCTTTATTCTGATAACATTTATTGCGCCCATCGCCGATATGCTCTTTCGCTCGGTTGAAAACGAGATTGTCAGCGAAACTTTGCCTCAAACGGTTAAATTACTTGATGCTGATGGTCCGTCAGCTCCCATTGTGCCAGGGAATGAGACATTCTCTGCTCTGTATGTTGATTTATATGTGGCGGTGAAAAATAAAGAACATACCCGTTTGGGGAGCCGTCTTAATTACGAGCAAACCGGGGTGTCATCCCTGTTTCGCAAATCCGGGCGTAGAGTAAGGCGTCTGGATGTTGAAATTTATAAAAATCAGTTTCTTGATGTCGATCCAGCATGGGGTGAGGTGACAACCTGGTTGACCCTTATGGAAGATGCCAAGGTTCATAAAGCGCTGCCACAAACAATGTGGGCTTTTTCCGCTTGGCTGGATGACGTGATTGAAGACGGTGATAAGCCGGAAGAAGAAAAGCTTGAAGATTATATATTTGTTGCCTTGTACAATGATCTGTCTGCAGTCAGCGATAAGGCTGTCAGCCGTGATCTTATCAATAAAACCGCTTCGGCAGTGGGTGGTTTTGAAACAGTAGATTTTAAATCTGCATTCGCTAAATTTGATAAAGATTGGCACAATGAAGACGTCTGGAAAACTCTGCGAGTATACTCTCCGCCCTATACAGAAGGGTACTTCCTGAACGCGGTTGATCTGCAAAAAGAATTTGAAGGTTACTCAGTGCGGCCAGAGAATGAACGGATTTACGGAACGCTGTTTATGCGCACCCTGTTCATGTCACTTATCATCACCGGCTGTGCAATATTATTGGGCTACCCAATTGCCTGGCTGATGTCCAACAGGCCGATGCGAGAAGCAAATTTGCTCATGATCATGGTTCTGCTCCCATTTTGGACGTCACTACTTGTGAGAACATCAGCATGGAAGGTTATGTTGCAGCAACAGGGGGTGATTAACGATACACTTGTTTGGCTCAATATCATTGATGAGGCGGGACGGCTGGTTTTGATAAATAATCAGTTTGGCACCATAGTCGCCATGACGCATATTCTTCTGCCATTCATGGTGTTGCCTCTTTATTCCGTTATGCGAACAATTCCAGTCAGTTACACACGTGCTGCGAAGTCATTGGGGGCGACAAACTGGACGGCTTTTTGGCGGGTCTATTTTCCATTATCGGTGCCGGGTATCGGCGCTGGTTCAATCCTCGTATTCATCCTGTCCATTGGCTATTATATTACTCCTGAAATTGTGGGCGGAACATCAGGTACCTTTATTTCAAACCGAATTGCGTATCACATATCCAGTTCCCTCAACTGGGGGTTGGCTGCTGCATTGGGATCAATCCTGCTTCTTGTGGTTCTTCTTCTGTATTGGGTTTACGACAGAATTGTCGGGATCGATAACGTGAAGTTGGGAGGGTAAGGATATGTCTAAAAGTAAACAAAAACCGATTGTCGCATCCCAACAGCAGATTGCAGGTAGTGGTGCATTTTTCGCCGGGCTTTTCGGCTTCCTGTTCGGGATGACACAGGAAATGCCACTGATTGGTATCGCCGGCGGGATTGTCGCCGGCGCGATTGTTGCCTTTCTGGCGAGCAAATATATTCCAACGAAACGGCTGGCCCAGTTGATGTCAGTAATTTTGGGAGGCTTGCTTGGATATGTTCAATCGCAAGTTACCGGCGCTATCGTTGGTGCGGTGTTTGGATGGACATTTATGTGGTTTGTGTACTGGGTCGCAACTGGTGAATATCGTAGACGGTTGCCATCATATGCGACGCCCTGGCAGGTGATCTGGCATCACAGCTTTGTTGTTTTGTGCTGGGCAATTTTCCTGTTTTTGATCACGCCGATCATAGTCGTGATGCCTCTCAGTTTTAATGCAGAGAACTTTTTTACATTTACACCAGAGATGTTGAATTTTGATCCGGCGGGATACTCTCTAAAGCATTATCAGGACTTTCTAACCAATTCAGATTGGCAAAGCGCCTTAAAAAACAGTTTCTTGATCGCACCTGTTGCGACTCTGATTTCTGTGTCTCTGGGAACGCTTGCTGCTATCGGGTTGAGCCAACCATTCGTTCCTTTTAGACGAGCGATCATGGCAATATTGATCTCCCCAATGATCATGCCCCTTATAATCTCAGCGGCTGGAATGTATTTCTTTTATAGTCGGGTCGGCTTGCAAGGTACATATTTGGGGGTCGTTCTGGCCCATGCTGCACTCGGTATTCCATTCGTCATTATTACAGTGACAGCCACTTTGATAGGCTTTGATAGAAGCCTTACGAGAGCGGCAGCAAGCCTTGGAGCAAATCCGATCACGACCTTCTTCAGGGTTCAAATGCCTCTTATCCTTCCAGGAGTTGTATCTGGCGGCCTGTTTGCGTTTATCACCTCATTTGATGAGGTCGTTGTGGTGCTTTTCGTTGGATCTGCTGGACAGAAAACCTTGCCGTGGCAAATGTTTACGGGACTTCGAGAGCAAATCAGTCCAACAATTCTGGCTGTCGCAACAATTTTGGTCGCGCTGTCCATATTAATGCTGACAACGCTGGAACTATTGCGCAGGCGCTCAGAAAAACTAAGAGGGATGACACCGGCTAAGTCGGCTGTTAAGCAGACAGCTGAATGGAGGATGTCAGTTGCCGGGGGCAAGCCGTAGTAATGCGCCGTTGGTGCTATCTGTCAAAACATAGATTGCCCCATCCAGGCCGACTTCTACATCGCGAATTCTGTATCGCCCCTGCAGATATCTGGCCTCGCCGACAACCTTGTCATCTTTGAGTGACAGGCGCACAAGTGACTTGGCTGCCAATCCACCAATCAGAATATTGCCGTTCCAGCTTTTTGGAAACAGGTCCCCCTCATAGAATGTCATTCCACTTGGTGCAATGACGGGATCCCAGTAATAGATTGGCTGTTCCATACCCTCCTTTTGCGTAATACCGTCTCCGACGGCTTCGCCGCTATATTCCTCACCGTAAGTGATCACAGGCCATCCATAGTTTTTGTGTGCTTCGGGTTTATTAAGCTCATCCCCACCGCGCGGACCATGTTCAACCGTCCATAATCGTCCAGTTTGGTCAAGGGCGGCTGATTGAATGTTACGGTGTCCGTAAGACCAGATTTCCGGCAGGATTTTTGCTTTTTGAGGATTGTCGTGTGCAGGTCCTCCATCCGGATGAATGCGAAGGATTTTCCCAATATGTGTGCGCGTGTCCTGCGCAAGTTTTCGAGCATCCTTGTAAGAGCGCTCACCCGTTGTAACAAACAGGGCACCCTGTTTATCAAATACCAACCTCGAGCCGAAATGAAGCGTGGACTGCCAAGGTGGGTTTTGGCGGAAAATAACCCTGACTTCGGCTATTTTGGACATATCTTCCGATAAAGTCCCTGTAGCGACCGCTGTAGCGTTGCGTCCGTTTGAACGTGGCTCAGCGTAACTCCACCAGATTCGATGTGTATTTTTAAAATCTTCTTTGATGGCAATATCAAGCAAGCCACCTTGCCCTCTGGCATCAACGTCCGGTAATCCGATGATTGGTTTGGATATTTCACCCGTAGCTTTAACCAGCCTTAGATTGCCCGGACGCTCAGTAACCAACCATCCACCGTCAGGCAATTGAGCCATACCCCAAGGATGTCTCAGGCCATTTGCGATTATTGCCTCTGACAGGGTTAGCTTGTCGTCAAGTTTCGGTGCTCTTGTTTGCTCTGCGAAAGCGGGTATTTGACCTGTTGCGTTAGGAGGACGACTGTTAAAATTCTCGGCCGTAACTGATGAAGTGAAGGACAAACAAAAAAGCAGGAAAATTGCGAGCCGGACCACAGATCTGTTGATGGCGAGGTTCATTCCAACTCCTTCTATCAAGTGGACGGGTTTGGATATCTGCTGGAGTTTAAGCCAGTTCCTTCACATCTTCCACTTTAAAGAGTTCCTTAAAGCCAATGCTATCATCGATAATTTTCAGATCACGGACGTCCTCGTAATGCTCATAGTCTGGAATGGTTGAGAAAAGGAGCATATTCACTCTTTGACAGTCATCAAAAAGAGGTAGAAGCAAGCGTCGTGTTGTTAATCCTTTTTTGCCTGCATAAAGGAATTTCGAACGAGAATATATAGGGTTTTTAAAAGATACGACTTCCGCATAGAGATCTAGCAGGAAGCGACCATAGGCACCGGATTTAGATGTGGCAACATCCAGTCCAGTGAAATCACGACCAAATAATGTAACCATCGCTGTTCCGATCAGCCGGTAGGAGAATTTATTCGCACCGTCTACATTGATCAGGCCGACATGCGGTAGCAAGGGCACTATTTCCTCAGGCTTGACATGCTTTCTTTGTGGTGGTTTGCCATTTTCAAACTTGCTACGCCAATAGTCATAAAGTTCTGTTTGAACTTTGCATTCCAAATATGCCCTAAACATTTGGCAATTTCTCTCATTGATTGTTCTAGCCAGACATTCACTCGGTACGGACATGTTACACTTGCAACTGTATTTAATACTTATGGCGTATAAGTAAAGTGATTATCATGTGAACTGTATTGAAACCTGCCGATGGATTGGGAGGAAATGGTTAGAACAGGCATGCGGCCCGGCTTGTGGTTAGTTTATGCGACCGTAAAAAGTCTTTCGGGCTTCCTCCGATAAGGAAATACCCGGCTCGGAGTTATAGGCGAGGACAGCCAACATTCTGGTTCGCTCCCCTAAGTTTGGTCTAACCCGGTGCAGGGAGTTGCGCCCTCTAAACAAGACCAGCGTGCCAGCGCCTAAACTTAGTTTTTCCGTAGATAAGTCGCCGTTGAGTACTTTTTCGGTTGTCTCGTAGCCCATGTCGTTGTTTTCAGCACTGCGCGTATTCTTGACGAATTCGAACTCTCCGCCTTGATCAGCGGGTTGAATCATGAGTGTAATGGCAAAGGAAGAGTTATCGTAATGCCAACCTAGTTCCTGACCGGTTTTTGCAAAATGCAAATTCACGGATGACAGTGGATCCGCATAAGGGTACAGGTTTTCTTCTCTCAGAACCGAACATAGAAAGTTCTTGAAGTCTGTGGACCTGTAAAGAATTTTAAGTGGTGAGCTCTCTCCTATCTGGTCGTCGGTCAGGCAACCTTTTGAAGAGATTACTAGCTGATTTCTTATATGTTGGTCGGGGAAAGTTTTATCCGTTGGTGAGAGATAGACAGTGTGTCTTTCCGTTTTGGCATACACCAGGTCCTCATTCGACAAACCTTCTGTTCGGATTGTCTCTACAGCGCGAGGGGAGATAAAGTTTTCAAGGACAATAATGCCATTTTTGTCCAGCGCCTGTTTCTGGCGATCGATGAACTGAGGGTCGCTGATAGGATAATCTCTATGATTGATGATCTGTTCGAGTTTCATCTTTTCACCGAAAAAGTGCAATGGGACAAGAATTTATAGATCAAATTTGTATGCTGGAGAATTAAAAGTTGGATGTAAAAGAACTCTTAGGACATTTGAGTGATGATAACACTCTATTATGGATTGTGTTCTAGTATTTAGTCAGTCAGTATTCAGTGAATGTGCCATGTATAAAAACAACAATACCTATAATCAAAAAGAGAGAGGAATGGAGCGGAGTTTAAAAAATTTAGACCTCCTTGAAACTTTCCCACACGGTGTGTTTGTTTTTGATCAGGATCTGAAACTGGTGTCGCACAATAGTATCGGTGCGCAGATGATGGGTCTTCCAGAAGAACTGATGTTACCGGGCGTTCACATCGAAGACCATTTTAGATTTAACGCCGAGCGCGGAGAATATGGAGCAGGGGACGTAGAGGACCTTGTTCGCATCCGAATGGCTCCGCTTCAAAAAGGGAAACCTTTCGACTATCAAATCGCACGGCCCAATGGCAGAGTAATTTGGCGGCATGGAATATTTAATGACGATGGTTGGCTTGTCGTAACTTTTACAGATGTGACTAATCGCGCGCGTGAAGAGGATCACCTGCGGACGGAGAATACATCTCTTACTGAGATTACACAGTCTCAGAAGGTGGCAATTGAGAAAGTAAGTACGCGCCTCGAAAGACAAAATCATATACTCGATACAATTTTGAATAATATCAGTGATGGCGTTTCGTTGGTTGGTCGCGATCTGATCGTCAAAATGGCCAATGATCAGTTATTTGAGCTTATGGGCTTGCCGGTTGAAATGAACAGGGAAGGGCTTCCTGTCAGGGAAATTTATAAGTTTTTATCCAGTACCGGAAACCTCGGCGATCCTGAGGAGGATACAACTGTCGATGAGTTTATTGGTGAGTTGTTCAAGAAAGGTGACTTCGTTGTCGAAAGGGAGATTAATTCGGGCAGAATATTGAGAATTTCCCGAAAATTGGTGGATGAAGGTATCGTTACGACAATTTCCGATGTCACCGAATTAAAGTCCAGTCAAAGAGAGCTTGAAGCTGAAAATCAGGCGATTGAAAGGCAAATTGAATATCAGGGAGCAGCGCTCTCCGAACAGAGAAAACTTGCCGACCGCCTTCATGCTGCGATTGATGCATCCGATACCAGTATCATCCTGTTCGATGAAAATGATCGCTTCGTATTTGCCAATAAAAGATACCGTGAAGTTAATCCAGAAGGTGCCCGCTTTGTCAGGGTTGGGATGAAGTATGAAGAATTTTTGGATTATAATCTAAAACTGGGTGTTTATCCGGACATCACGGTTGGGCGAGAAGAATATATCGCCAATCGCAAAAAGCATCTCAAATATTATGGTTCAAATACAATTGTTGAAAAAACAAAGTTCGGGACCTGGTTGCAAATACATGAGCATCGCTTGCCGGACGGCTCGTTGCTATCCCTGGCATCGGATATTACTGATTTGAGGGAAGCTCAAATAGAGCTGGAAAAAAATGAGGAACGTTTCAGGGATTTTGCAACCGATGCTGCCGATTGGTTCTGGGAGATGGATGAAACCCTTACATTTAGTTACGTAAATGGCAAGATTGATGAAGTTCTGGGTTTGTCTGCAGAAGAAATGTTGGGCAAAAGCCGTCACGAAGTGCATGGGTATTCCGAGGTAACGGCACAAGGTACCTGGAATAGTTATCTGGATAGCGTAGAAGATGAAATCGAATTTGTGAGCCCACCAGTTACCATCGTGCGTCCAGACGGGGAGACCCGATACATCATTACAAGCGGTAAACCGATTTATTCGCCTTCTGGTGAATTTAGAGGTTACCGTGGCGTTGGACGGGATATCACGGAGCTGACGCGAACGGAAGAAGCGTTGCGTCGCTCGCAAAAAATGGAAGCTGTCGGCCAGTTAAGTGGCGGCATTGCTCATGATTTTAACAACATACTGGGGATCATATTTGGTAATCTGGAACTTCTCGCTGAAGGTTTGGAAGATCCGTCACCACAAAAGCAATTTGCAGAAAATGCATTGAAGGGAGCAGCAAGGGCAGCGGAGCTTACGCACAAACTCCTGGGCTTTTCACGCCACCATCACGGGTCGATTGATCATGCGGATATTAATGAACTCGTCCGGAATATGAGCAATCTAATATCCAAGTCTCTGACGAGCTCCATAACGGTTGAGCTCGACCTTCATGAGGATTTGTACGATGTAGCAATTAATATTGGTGACTTCGAAGACTCTTTGCTCAATTTATCCTTAAACGCCCGTGACGCGATGCCAAGCGGTGGTACTCTGGTGATATCTACAGAGAATAAGGAGTTGAATAGTTCGCAGCTACAGGATTTCCCTGAATCCAGCCCAGGAAATTATGTCGTTGTAACAGTGAAAGACACGGGTACAGGAATGTCGAAAGATATTCGTGAACGAGTTTTTGAGCCCTTTTTCACGACAAAGGATGTCGGCAAGGGCACAGGTCTTGGCTTGAGTATGGTTTTTGGTTTCGTGAAACGTAGTGGTGGTTTTATTGAGTTACAGTCAGAGCCGGGAATGGGAACAAAGTTCAGCCTTTACCTGCCTGCAGATGAAAATGCAGATGCATATGCTGCTAAAGAAGAAAAGGCGGATCAAGGGCCAACTGGGCGCGGTGAATTGATCTTGATTGTTGATGATGAACATGAATTGCTGGAAATAACCCGCAAGGTGCTGGAGACAAATGGATATTCAGTCGTGGCTGCGCAAAATTCGAAACAGGCGCTGGATTTATTATCAAGTAACCCTGAGATAGAGCTTCTATTCAGTGACGTCATCCTGGCAGAAGATATGGATGGATTTGGTTTGGCGGAACTCGCACGGCAGATGAGTTCGGATCTTAAAATATTGTTGACGAGTGGCTATAACCAGCGATCAGCAGAGGGAAATACGGGAAATACTGAAACCATTCTGAAAAAACCTTATACTCGATCCGAATTGGCATCCGCTATACGTAACGCATTGGATGATTGACAAATATTAAAATTTAATTTGGGGGGATTATGTCAAAAACAGCGATAGTAACAGGTGCAGCACGTGGCATCGGGTTGGCGACCTCCAAATTGTTTTTGGGCAGCGGCTGGCAAGTCGTCATGTTAGACCGCGATGGTCCAGAGTTGATCGCAGCTTCAAAGGACCTTCAAAACACCTCACCAATAATATGCGATGTTTCAGAGCCTAAAGAGGTACAAAGCGCGTTTGAGGAAATTAAACTTGAAGCGCAAAATGTAAATGCGCTGGTCAATAATGCGGGAGTAGCTGATTTTGGCCCCATGGAGGAGACCGATTTTTCAAGATGGCGCAATGTTATGCAGACTAACCTTGATGGCGTATTCCTGATGTCCCAGACATTCATCCCGCTCTTAAAAGAAACCAATGGCTCAATTGTCAATATCGCTTCTATTTCTGGGTTGCGGGCTTCAACGCTCAGGGTCGCTTATGGGACCTCAAAGGCGGCTGTTATTCATCTCACAAAACAGCAGGCAGCGGAACTCGGTGAATTCGGGGTGAGGGCAAATTGCGTTTGTCCGGGCCCGGTTAGAACGAAACTGGCGATGGCGGTTCATTCCCAAGACATCATAGATGCATACCACGACGCCATTCCATTAAACCGATATGGAACGGAACAGGAAATTGCCGAAGTGATTGTCTTTTTATGTTCAGATAAAGCTTCCTATGTTACCGGGCAAATAGTCTCGGTTGATGGTGGATTTGAAAGTACAGGGGTCGGTTTACCTGCTTTACGGCAAAACTGATGAGATTTCTTTAGGCTAGATTTACCGCTTGTCGAATCATTAGATAAAACTGAAATTTGTTTTTTGGCTTTCTGGATGACAAATCTTCTTTTGGGTCGATAGGCTGGTTGTTCGCCTGTTTGTGGATCAAGATAGATTTAAACCTGCTCTGTTGTTTTTCTGACGAAGGGCAGTGAAATTTCGAGGGGCGGATAAAGGCTTATAAAATAAGTCTGATTTTCAGCACCAACTATAATTGCAAGGGAAATTCTGGGTCTTTCGCTATCCATTTTAGTGTGCGCAAAAAAGATCTTTGAAACTTTTATGACAAAAATAGAATAGTAATATTAAAACAAACAGTCTTGACTGTTTTTTTATATGAGCGTATTGACGATCATCCTGAAACACTGGGAGGATCGGATGAAAACGTTAGCTAGACTGGAAAATTTTGGACTTGCAAAGTTCGCATTAGGGGCTGCTATGTCAGCAGCAATTGTCTTAACAGGTACTGCTTTTACATCAACTGCGTATGCTGCTGAATATAAGTGGGATCTTGCCAATGCCTATGGGGCTACCAGTATTCATGCTGAAGGAGATATGGTTTTTGCCAACGAATTGGAAAAACTTTCCCAAGGCAAAATTAAAGTGACAGTACATCCAGGCGGTGCCCTCGGCTATAAATCCGCGGATCACTTTGATGCTGTTAGTGATGGTGCAGTTGAAATCGCCGATACCCCGGCGGGATTTATGGGTGGAGTAGACGCCATCGCACTTTTGTCATCTGTGCCTTTTCTCGTAAAAACTGTCGATGATGCAAAAATCCTTATGGAAGTTGCGTTTAATGAGTATGAAAAGTTTTTTGAAGAGAATGGACAGAAACTATTATATACCTCTCCATGGCCGGCATCCGGGATTTGGTCGAAGCAACCTGTAAAAGAACTGGCAAATCTTAAAGAGTTGAAGATCAGAACCTATGATCCGGGTGGAACCAACACGTTCAAAGCCATTGGCGCTGCACCAATTCAACTGGCTTGGGGCGATGTTGTCCCGCAGCTTGCTACAGGCGGCATAACTTCAGTATTGACATCTGCTGAAGGGGGCGTTTCCCAAAAATTTGTTGAGCATACTCCTTACTTCACTGAGATAAACTATGCGCTTCCGTTAAATTTTGTTCATATGAACAAGGACACGTTTGATAACCTGCCTGCAGAGTTGCAGGACGCCGTAATTGCAGCCGCCAAGATTGCCTCCGACCGCAACTGGTCCGAAGTTGTCAGTCGCACAGAGAGAAATTACGAGCAGGTCGAAAAAGATGGTGGCACGTTAATTCTAACGGGAACTGACAAACTTCTTGATGGGCTGGCTGAAGCAGGAAACCTTGCTTTAAATGACTGGTTGAAAAAAACCGGTGATCGCGGTCAGAGGATTATCGACGCTTACCGCGCTCGGAAATCTCAATAACTCTTTTCCTCACCCTGTACCTGTCTTGCCGGGCAGGTGACACTGCCCGGCTTTTTTTTGGAAAGGAACTGGATATGTATCGGCAATTTGTGGATCGACTTAGCCAATGTGCGGCTGTCCTGTCCTGCGTTATCCTGGTTATGATTGTCAGTTTTATACTTCTGGAAATTACCCTGCGCAGTTTCTTTAACTCATCCACTTATGTATTGGATGAATTCGTAGGATATGGCGTTGCGGCTATGACATTTCTCGCTTTCGCTGCGACATTGCGTGATGGGGTCTTCATTCGTGTTGAAATGATCCTGGCTCATTTGTCACCACAACCCAGAAGAGCTGTTGAAGTTCTTTCCCTATTGGTAGGTACAGCTTTGTTCAGCGGACTTACCTGGTATGTAGCAAAGCTGATTTACCGAAATTTTGACAGGGGGGTCGTTAGTAACTCAATCGCCGAAATCCCACTTTGGATACCGCAAAGTTTTATCCTTGCGGGACTGGTGTTGCTCGTGTTGCAGTTCGTTGCCCAGGCGATATCAGTTGCATTAGGTGCTGACTATGCGGGGATGGAAGGCGCGAAAGGGGCTTCAGGTCATGACTGATATCGGCGCCGCACTCATCGTATTACTTCTTATTTTCCTATTCCTTGGCAGCGGAATTTGGGTCTTTATCGGTCTTATTCTTGTATCCGTCACCGTCCAGTTTTTCCTTCTGGATTTCTCATTGGCGCGCATAGGGTCAATTGCCACCAAAATTATGATGCGCAGCGCAAGTTCGTGGGAACTCGCAGCAATCCCCATGTTTATCTGGATGGGAGATATAATTTTCCGAACGGATATTTCACAAAGATTATTCAACGGTCTCGCGCCGCTTGTCGCCAGAATTCCTGGCCGGTTACTTCACGTCAATATTGTTGGGTGCACCCTGTTTGCCGCAGTGAGTGGCTCCAGCACAGCAACCACAGCGACCGTCGGCCGGATCTCTTTGGATGAGCTGACTAAACGCCAGTATGATCCGCTTCTTGCCGTTGGATCTCTGGCTGGTGCAGGCAGTCTGGGTCTATTAATCCCGCCGTCCATAGTGATGATCGTTTATGGAATATTGGCAGAGGTTTCAATCGTTTCTTTATTCGCCGCAGGCGTATTGCCGGGGCTCATGGTTGCGGCCTTGTATTCCACTTATATTGCTTGCCGGGCAAGCCTCGACCCTGTGATATCGGCGCAACTGGCTGCACAGGAAAAATTACCGGTTCGACTTGGAGATTTCCTGAATCTGGTACCTATTGTTCTGTTAATCGTAATCGTGTTGGGGGCGATCTATTCCGGGTTGGCCACGCCCTCTGAGGCTGCTGCAATTGGGGTGCTGGCGGCGCTGTTGATTGCGGTGTTTACGGGACAACTGACATTCGCGGTGATTGGCGAGTCATTGATCAATGCAGTGAAAATGTCAGCGATGGTTATCTCCTTGGTGATCGCTGCGGCATTGCTTTCTACACAATGGGGTATTTGCATTTGCCGCAGTCGGTTGCCTCTTTGATTGCGGGTCTGGAATTATCGCCCTATGCGCTTGTCGCCATTCTCGCGCTATTTTACGTTTTGCTTGGGCTTTTTCTGGAAGGAATTTCGATCACGGTCATGAGCCTTCCGATCACGCTTCCTCTTATTGTTCAAGCGGGATTCGATCCGTTGTGGTTTGGTGTATTCCTCATTTTGATGGTGGAGCTGGCGACGATTACGCCGCCAGTGGGCTTCAACCTTTTTGTTCTACAAGGATTGACAAATATGCCCATAAGCCGTGTCGCTCGGGCATCATTACCCTTTTTCTTACTCTTATGTCTGGGCGTAATTTTGCTAACAGCTTTTCCGAATATTGCGCTTTGGTTGCCTTCCGCACTCAAAGGGGGAGCATGATGACTAATTTCAATGATCAATTGATTGAGCTTGTTAATCAAGACTCTGATCAGCAGCTCATTTTTGACTGTGTTTCCGAAATATTACGCGATCAAGTCGGCTACAAGCTCTTTACTATATTGGGTTTTCAGAACTCCCGGAGAATGGTGTCGCGACTTTATAGCTCCGATCCAGTTAATTTTCCTGTTGGTGGTTTCAAGGCACTTGGCTCAACGGAATGGGGAGCAATCGTACTTCAAAAGGGAGAAGTTCTGATTGCAAAGAATAAAGGCGATCTGCGGAGAATTTTTCCAGATCACACATTGCTCCTGAATATGGGGCTGGGATCTGCGGTCAACATTCCCATTAAATATGCAGGCCAGGTCCACGCGATGCTGAACATGTTGGATGTAGAAGGTTTCTATAACAGCAGGAGCGTCCATAAAGCTGAACGGGTTGCAGAGCTACTCGGGCCTGTGCTGGCAGCAGAGAAAAAAGTCAAATTTTACGATTGCGCGAGGGAATAAAGTGAAACCAACTAGTTTGATACTCAAGAATGCCAACCTTCTGGATACCCGTGCAGGAAATATTGTCGGTAAGCGCAATATTCGCATTGAAGATGGTATCATATCGGAAATTTCAGCGGGTTCAACGAAACCTGCCGACGAAACACTGGATGTTGACGGCAAGGTTGTAATGCCGGGACTTTGCGATGCCCATGTTCATGTGGTCGCCGCAACTGCCAGTTTTCCCGATCTGATAACCTGGTCTCCCAGTTATGTTGCCGCTCGATCAGGCAGATTTTAAGTGGAATGCTGATGCGGGGATTTACAACTGTACGTGATTGTGGCGGGGCGGATTACGGGCTCGCCAAGTCAGTAGAAGAAGGTTACCTCATTGGACCCAGGCTCCTTTTCTGCGGTCACGCCATTTCACAAACCGGTGGACATGGGGATATGCGCGGACCGGGGGAAAATTGGGAAGAATGCACCTGCTGTGCTGGGCTTGGCAGGGTGGTTGATGGCGTACCAGAGGTTAGGCGTGGCTGTCGCGATGAACTGCGAAAAGGTGCGCATTTTATCAAAATCATGGCATCCGGTGGGGTGTCATCTCCGACAGACCGAATTGGAAATACACAATTCTCCATGGATGAAATCAGGGCTGCAGTCGAAGAGGCAGAAGCGGCTGAAACATATGTCGCCGCCCATGTTTATACAGCAAGAGCGGCAAACAGAGCGTTGGAATGTGGGGTGCGTTCGCTGGAGCACGGTAACCTGATCGACGACAGCACGATTGATCTGCTCCTCGAAAAAGAGGCTTTCCTTGTCCCAACAATGTCAACTCATGAAGCCTTGAGAAGAGAAGGTCTCAAGAACGGGCTGTCTGAAGATATGTACAAAAAAGTTCATGAGGTGGTGGAGGCTGGTCACAGAACGCATTCCCGCGCGAGTGACCGAGGCGTGAAAATGGTGTTTGGCACCGACCTATTGGGAGCAATGCACGAACATCAACTGACTGAGTTCGAAATTAGAAGTGCGTTTCAAAGTCCTGCAGAGTTGATCCGATCCGCGACAGTAACCGCTGCGGAGTTATTTCAGATGGAGGGGCAAATTGGCGAAATTATCGAAGGGGCGTTTGCCGATCTGATCGTGCTGGATGGTAATCCGCTGACAGATATTGGCGTACTGCAGGCTCCAGACAGATATTTGAAAGCCGTTATCAAACAGGGAGAGATTTTTAAATCCGCTCTTTAACTCTATAACTTGGGAGGAGTTCATGAAAACACAGATCAAAACAGGCGTCACCGCGTTGGTCTGCAGCTTTGTAATTGGAATGACTGGCATAGGGTCGGTCGCCGCTGACAACTTAAAGGCAAATATATTTTTCCCTGCTCAGCATCCATTGGCAAAATTTGGGTATGTACAATGGGCGGAAACAGTTCGAGAGCTTTCAGACGGCGAACTGGATGCGAAAGTCTTCACTGGAACAGTAATTTTACCTCCACGTTCAGGGATGGCGGGTGTTCGCGATGGTATCGTAAATGTGGGATACCATGCAGCAACTTACACACCAGCGGAACTGCCTATTACCAACGCAATTCAGGAAATGGGGTTCAATTATAGTGACCCGCTGGTGATGATTGCTGCGGCGACGGATTTTAACACGAACAACGAACGAGCGCAGGAGCAATGGCGAAAGGCTGGGGTCGTCTACACTGGTGGCTATAGCACGCCTCCCTATAATTTAATGTGCCGTGAACCTGTAAAAACGCTGGCAGATCTAAAAGGCAAACGGTTGCGGACCGCTGGTGCTGCTATGTCCCGTTGGGCGGAAGAGATTGGGGCTGTTCCTGTAAATATTCCCTCCAGTGAAATGTATCAAGGTGTTGAAAAAGGAACACTTGATTGCGCTGTTAATGTGGCGAATGACCTTAAATCCAGAAGTTTGTGGGATGTGGCCAAGCATACAACCATGGCCCCGCTTGGGCTTTATTGGTCTGGTCCCATGTGGGCTTTCAATCAGTCATACTGGAATGATTTAACTCCCAGAAAAAGAGAAATATTCTTTAGGGCGAACGCACGTTCGATGGCGAACTTGTATGTAGCTATGCCGCTTCGGTCAAGGAAGCGCTTGATGAGGCAGCCTCTCACGGAGTTACAATCTATGAGCCGGGTGAAGATATTTTGAATTCGATTTCCGAATTTGCAAAGACCAATCTGAATGAGGTCTATTCAAAAGGTCGAGAGAAATATGGCCTGCAGGATTCTGAAAAAATATTGGGTGAATTCGATAGCAAGGTCAAAAAATGGGAAAAACTATTCGCGACTGTTGATCGACAGGATGCAACTGAAATTGAAAGAATTATTTGGGATAATTTGTATAGCAGGCTGGATGTAAAAAGTTTCGGTGTGAACTAAAAAATTGGAAATAACCGCTCCTCGATTGTGGAGTGGGGGAAATTATTGATAATATTATTTTATCATTAGTTAATCCATAAGCAGGTCACGATGAACAAAATTGAAAAACCCGGCAAGCAGGCTGTCAGATCTTTAAGAATGCAGGAAAGGTTGCTTCTGGCAACACTGGACAGTATTTACGAAGACGGTTTTCAGAATGCGTCCACGACCGAGATTGTCAAGCGAGCCGGGGTCTCCAGAGGGGCCATGTTGCATCACTTTCCAAGTAAAGAAATGTTGATTGCAGCGGCGATTGAAAAATTATTGGCCGACGAGATTGAGTTCATTCGTGAGGAGGCCGGCGCCTATGCCCGACACGAAAAAACCATCGATGATTTTGTGGATTTCCTGTGGGGTCGTTTTTCCAGCCGCCTGTTCATGATTACGATAGATTTTCTTTCAAGTGCGCGTACAGATGAAAAACTGCGCGATGCTGTTATTCCCGTGAGTTTGAATTTCCATGAAAGCCTGAACGAGATTTGGTCGCAGTTTTTTCATTATAAAAACTCTTCTCCAGAAAAGGTGCAAACCCTTTTAAATACAACACTTTGCCTGATGAGGGGTATGGGAATTCAGACGGTCATCCGCTCCGATGATGCTTATTTTGAAAGCATCAGAAATTGCTGGAAACAGATTTTACATAATCAGTTGGATGAAGATCCAGCCGGATAGTCGCAATGGGGACGAAATGGACGATGTAAAGTTATCAAAATTCAAAACAGAAAAACTGATCCTTTATATTGTCCGAAGCATGATGGCCTTATGTTGCCTGTTTCTGGTCTTAATGATGGTCCATGTTGGGGCAGATATCGCTGCGAAACTGATCCTGAATTCACCGCTTACAGGAACGCTTGAAACCGTTTCTTATTACTACATGGTTAGTCTGGTCTTCCTTGCTTTGCCTTATGTGGAACTGCGCGGGGAGCATGTATCAGTTGATTTGTTTTTCCAGAAATTTCCGCCAAATCTAAAAATATTCGTTTATGTGACAGGTACATTATTAGCGGCAGCCTATTACGGTTTGTTTGCCTATACGACTTTTCTTGATGCTCTTAAAGCGACAGAACAGTTGGAAACGGTGATGGCAAATTTCCTATTTTATGTTTGGCCCAGTCGGTGGGCGTTGCCAATCGGCAGTTCTGCACTGGTATTGATGTTGGTGTTGAATGCGGTGAAAACCTGTTTGTCTTTAAGCCTTCCCGTCACCGAACAGTCCGACCCTACAGAGGCAGTGATATGAGTACCGGAGCCATTGGTATATATGGGGTCATTGCAACTCTTCTATTGATGGGATTGCGTGTTCCTATCGCTGTTGCACTGGGTAGTGTTTCCATTATTGGCATTATCTGGATGCTGGATTTGCGGGCGGGCCTCGGAATTATATCATCCGTTCCGTTCAATTTTATTGGAAACTGGGCGTTGACAGCGGTTCCAATGTTCCTGTTGATGGGATTCATTTGCACGACAACAGGTATGACCAATGGTCTGTTTAATGCTATGCGTATCTTCCTGCAAAATTGCCGGGGGGATTGGCGGTAACTGGAGTTGCAGCCAGTGCTTTATTCGCTTCTGCATCAGGCCCAAGCGTTGCCACTGCCTCCGCCATGGCGAGAATTGCTGTCCCGGAAATGTTAAAACACAAGTATGAGCCCGGATTTGCGAGTGGGGTAATCGCGGCTTCCGGCACTTTGGGATCGTTAATTCCTCCCAGCATTTTAATGGTTCTGTATGGAATTTATGCCGAAGTTTCCATCGGAGCATTATTTATCGCGGGTTTCCTGCCAGGCCTTATCTCAGCCGGTTTGTATGTGGGAATGATCATATTACGCGCTCATTTCAATCCAGAGCTGGCGGGAAATGGTCACTCGCAACCTTCAACTGGAATAGCAGAAAAGCTGTCTGCATTGTCTGATGTCTGGCCGCTTCCAATTTTGATCGGCGCGGTCCTTGGTGGTATTTTTACCGGCCTATTTTCCCCAACAGAAGCCGGCGCGGTCGGTGCGTTAGTGGCAACCATGATTGCGGCATTGCGCCGTCAGTTGAACTGGCAAAATTTCAAAGAGGCGGTGAAGCTTGCCGTAGTCGGCAGCAGCAGTATTTTCGCCATTTTAATAGGAACTTTATTCTTTACCCGGTTTTTGGTTTTAAGTGGCTTGCCGACTGATCTTGCGCAAATGGTTCTATCCCTGACGGATGGTAATCCATATCTTATTATCCTCGGTGTAGCCGTCATTTACGTTATTCTTGGGATGTTTGTTGAGTCGATCGGTTTGATGCTCCTCACTCTTCCGATAATTCTACCGTTGGTAGCTGGCGCGGACATGAACCTGATCTGGTTTGGAATCATTATCATCAAACTGTTGGAAATTGGACTAATCACGCCACCCATTGGTTTGAACGTCTATGTCATAAAAGGGGCGCTTGGAAGCCGTGTTTCCCTGCAAAACATTTTCCGCGGTGTGACCTGGTTTCTCGTGATGGATATAATCGCCCTTTTATTAATTGTCGCAATCCCCTCGCTTTCCCTTTGGTTGCCAAAGGTGATGTGGAATTAAAAGATAGATTGCAAATTTGTTTAAAACTACCATAAGTTGAAAATAACGCCTTCAACACCCATGTACACAACCTTAAGTTAATTTGAAAGGTGTGTACTATGTTTGTCGAAGATATCCATATGGAGCAAAAACTTGTTCCGTCTCTTGCACTAAAACCCGGAACTACATTTAATTTGGAGATCCTTACCGATGCGGAAAAGTCTACAAAATACTTTAAAGCACTGGAGTTGACAGCCGAGAGAATTATAGGAGGGGGTTTTCCAGAAAAAGTTAGTAACCTTGAGTTGCTGTCGCATTATCACTGTAGCAATAACGGGTTTCAGAGCGGGCTTAGTATCGTCCACCCTTTTTTGGAAGTCGGTGGGGCACTCCGGACCCAGGTTCCCTTGCCGAAGACCATGAGCGAACTTGGAATGCTGCTAAAGGTGGTGTTGCATGATTATGGTTCTGAATATCTTGAAGATTTCGCTAAATCTGGCTTGAGAGATTTTCGGCCTCGTGATGGGTTCAATGTAAAAATATCGCACAATATTGGGCTTTTGGTGTGGAATGATGCAGCATCCATGCACAGAAATAACAAAAAATTTGCAGCAGATATTGATGACGGGGATTTTTTTCAATCATTGTCTATTTTGCTGATTAGCGTCATTTATCAACGTGCGGATCTTTCTTACTATGGCAAGCGCGGTAGGTACGGGCCGGAAACGCTTAGGCGATTAATTGATGGTCATGCTTCATCTCCGACGGAGCTAAGCCCTCCGAACAAGACTATCACTACTTTTACTTACTACATTCGTAACGGTGAAAAAGAGTTCCCGGACATTGACGGAATGCCTTTCGCGGCTTTTAGCGGGGTTGTCATTCCCTCTCAATTTAACTATCAGGATGAGCAGGGCGCGTGGCTGACATGCGATGCGGAAAAACCCACCTTACAGTTGAATTATACTTTTACCGAGATCATGCCTCGAGAACTTCAAGAAAAGAATCGTGGGAAATTCAAGCATACGGAGTTTATTGTCGCGGGTTTGTTGCTGAAAGCCTCACAGTTAGAAAATGTGGCACCAGATAAGTTCTATCTAACCATACATACAGACAAATGCGCCGCCGCTAAGGGGTTTCAAAAATATATGCAAGCACTTGATGATAAGTGCGACATATACAAAGCCATTTCCAGAAAAGTGTGGACAAATGTAATCCACAACAGATTGCAAAGTTTTCGCGCGGAAATGGAATGTACTCACAAAGATTGGAAAATGCTGTTCTTCGTAGATAGGTCTACTGTTGAGGAGGGGGATCCCGGGGAAGAGGTGCCGTTTGGCTGTGATAGATTCTATCACGCGATCTACCCTGAATATTGTAGATTGATTAAAAAAAGAACGGGGCAAGAAATTAGTAAACAGTTATTGAATGGGGTAATTGATGAGAAACAAATTGGAGAATTCTGCGAAAAGCATGGGTTGCCGTTCGAAAGATTGATGGAATTGTTGCACACTAAACAGGTGGAAAGAACAAACCCCGACGGAAAAAAAGTAGAATTCAATTTTGTCGATGATGGCCGTATTTCGATCTTCTGGCTTATGAATAATCGCCATTCGGGTGAGGCGTTTGTGGATGACCTTGCGCGGATGCACAAAAAAGAACCAAAAGTGATGGCATCTCCAGAAGAAATGGCGCAGGAATTGGGCATGTTGTTAAATACAATGGCCAAGACAGGTAACACTGCCAATAGTCACTCATGGGCAGGGGAAGTGCCAAATGTTGACCTTGATGTTCCACGACTGACGGAGTTTGCTTATATTTTGACCGGTGAAGTCAAGCTTTCCTCTGCTGAAAATTCTCAAGTTCAACCGAATCCCCAGCTCACCGGCTCTCTTGGCGAGTTGCAGAAAATTCTTCGAGGGCAATTAAACTTGGCAGCAATAAGAGGCAGGGTGCTGAATGCCTGAGTGATGTCATCAATTCAGTTTGGTTGATCAGTTATTCTATTTTTGCTTGCTTGATTGGCCGTTTTCAGAGTAACGGCCAATCAGGTTTTTCCCTTCGAAATTGCACAATATAGAGTCTGACGCTTTTCTCCACTTGCTATGTCAATGAGCATCAATTTCATTAGTTAAATAGAAATTATAAACTTCAAAACAATTTATGGTTGAATAATTATGAGTTTGAAACCATATCCACAACCTTAGGTTTAATTAAGAGGTTTAGGATATGTTTGTTGAAGATACTCATGCAATACAAAAAGCGGTGAGACAGCTTGATATGCGTTTGTGCGATTTTGGTCTACAGGTTCTGGAGCGTTTTGGCGGGGAAGAGCCATATGTTAAAGCGCTAAACGAAGCCGCCGCAAAGATGATTAATTCCGGATTGCCTTACTCGGAATTGTTGGGAAAATATAATTGCGAATTCGATGAAATTATGAACGGAGTGAGTCCGATTCACCCGTTTTTGGAGATTGGCGGAGCCATCAGAATTCAGGTGCCACTTCCAAAAAGTAAAAAAGAATTAAATATCTTACTGACCCTGGTATTGCAGCGGTATGAGTGCCGTGAAAAAGCAGATTTTTTAGAAAATGGTTTCAATTCGTTTAACGGCAAGGATTGCAACCGAATTAATCTGGGCGAGAACGCTGGTTTATTTGTTTGGAATGATGCCTGTAACATGAACAATGTGAAACATCCTCAACATGATACTAATGATTGGATGGAATTTAATCAGTCACTCTTGATGGTATTGTGCAGCGTAATCTATCAACAAGCGGATTTGGATGCTTACGGTAAGCGGGGGCGTTACGGGGCAGAAACGGTTCGGCGATTGATTGACGGGCATGCCTATCAACCCGATCGCTATAATCCTGCGGATAAAACGATTTCAGCATTTATATATGATACTCGTGATGGCAAGCCTTTTGGAGTTTATAACGGCATCGTGTTTGCCCGAAATTTCTTTACCCAGATTGAGGATGGAACGTGGAAAACCTGTCAGTTGCCTGCACCGACCTTGCAATTAAATTATACTTTTCTGCAGAGTTCGCCGGATGGCGTTATTGATCCAGGTCGAAATGCAGGGCCGACAGAGATTAAACCTAGATTCACAGATAAAATTGTTGCTGCTTTGTTGATAAAAGCTTCACGCTTAACGCAATGTCCAGTCGAGGATTTCTTTATTACAATTCACACGGATAAATGTGCTGCTGCAAAGTCAGCTGAGAAATATATGCGCATAATAGAAAGCAACAAGGACTGTTATCGGGAAATATCCCGCAAGGTGTGGACAAACATCATGCATAATAGATTGAAAAAATTCAGGTCCGCAATGGAAACACCAGCATGGCCAAGTTTGTTTTTTGCTGATCTTTCAACGGTTGAAAGAGGTGACCCAGCAGAAGAGGTGCCGTTGGGAAGTGACCGGTTTTATCGTGCAATCTACCCCTCATATGTGGAACTGGTAAAAAGCCGGACGGGCCGCGTTTTGTATGACAGGCTTGTAAATGGTCGGTTTGTTGCCGAGGAATTGCATGCATATTCTCAATCAATCCGCATTGACTTGAGGCAATTAGCGAATATTGTCGAAAATTCTAAATTTAGAAATTCAAATAAACAACTTGTTCCTTTAGTTGTGGATGGGAGAATTAACGAGCACTGGCAAATGAACTCTCGCGATTCATGGAAAACTCTTGACTTGAAATGGGATGAACTGAGAATTCACGACGAGAAAAAAAGGGTCGAGCTTGGTAAATTGCTCAATAAAATGGCGAAGGATGGAAATACAGCAAACTCCAGTAGCCAGGTTTCAGAAAATCCAAACGTTGATCTTGATGTTCCAAGATTAACTGAATTTGCGTTTATCCTCACCGGTAACTTAATGATGTTAGACGGTAATAATAAATATACCGTGTCGGGCAGGCAATTCGTGATTTGACTAGTAGATTTCCTTTGATAGCTCGACTCTAGGAGTGTAACTCCTGTGCATTCTTCAGAGCAAGCATAAGTGAATTTCGTGTGGTCGGCTTCATGATGGTGCCGGCCCACTCCACCTTGGACGCCTTTAACGCCCGCTTGCTTGTTACATCTGCTGTCCATGCATAGATGGGTATGCCTTCTTTTCCGCCGGGAAGTGTTTTAATAGCTTTGGCCGCTGAAATTCCATCCAGAATCGGCATGTGCAAATCCATGAGAATAACATCTGGCGTGTTTTCTCGGGTCCAGTCTATGGCTTCCTGACCATTTCGGACTTTGTGAATTTGACAGTCCATATCAGTCAGCATTGTTTCTAACACATCGAGATTTGTCTCCACATCATCCACCGCGAGCACGTTTAGGCCAAGGTGTGAATCGAAAAGTGACCCATCTTCTCTGTCCAGTCTGGAGAGGCTTTTATGAAGTTTCGTGAGGTCTTTGAAAACAAATCGTGCTGAAAAAATACTGCCAACGCCATAGGTGCTCGTTACATTGACATCGCCGCCCATAAGTTTTGTGAGCTGCCGTGCTATAGGAAGTCCCAAGCCTGTGCCCCCAAAGTTTCGTGCAATGGAACTGTCAGATTGGGCAAAGGGGTCGAAAATATGATCAATTCGGTCAGGTTCGATACCAATACCATTGTCCTTAACAAGAATTTCAATGGCCACTTGCTCGTCGGGCAGTACGCTGGTTACGGTGTTCAAAGTAACCGTACCGCCTTTGGAAAATTTAATCGCATTGTCCAAAAGGTTGAAGATCACCTGACGCATCCTCATGGAATCGCCAAAAACCGTGTAGTTCAAATTGTCATGTTCTGCGAGCAGGGATACGTTATTCTCCGCGCCCGGACTTCGAAGGTAGAAATTATATTGCTGAATTCATCACTCAGTAAAAATGGGCTTTCTGAAAGGTCAAACTGATTGGATTCTATCTTGGCAAAATCCAACAGGTCATTGATAAGTCTAAGTAAGTCACGCCCAGCAGCCCCGATGTTCTTGGCATAATGTGCGATTTTTTCTGGATCCATCTGTTGCGAGGAAAGACCCATATCCACAAATTCCGCAAATCCGATCACAGCATTCAAAGGGGTTCGCAGTTCATGACTCATATTTGCCAGAAAATCGGATTTCGCCTTGTTCGCATCCTCCGCTTCCTGTTTGGCGGCTTTCAAGCGCTCTTCTGCGATGATTTGATCGGTGAGATCCGTGCGAATGGATACATAGCGTGTGGGTTTACCCGTTGCATCCAAAACAGGTATAATGGTGGCCCAAACCCAATAATGCCCGCCTCCTTTTTTTAAGTTTTTAATTTTCCCGTTCCAGGTGCCGCCATTGGCAATGGTTTTCCACAGTTCTTTGTACATTTCCGCGGAATGTTCACCGGATTTCAAAATTCTGTGGTTCTGGCCAATAAGCTCACGTCGTTCATAACCACTGATTTCGCAGAATTTGTCGTTCACATAGGTGATATTACCTTTAACGTCCGCGATACTGACAATGGCATGTTCATCCAATGCTGATTTTTGAAATTCAAGCTCTTTCAAGTGCTCCGATAACTGACTTTCCAAATCCTGTTTGGATTCATGTAGAGCTTCCTGAGCTTTCATAAGCTCTGTGATATCTGTATGGGCGCCGAGCACGCGAATGGGTTTGCCAGTATTATCCCTGATTACCATTCCCCGGCAACGGACCCAAACAGTAGAGCCATCAGCATGCCGATATCGAACTATTTGATCATAAGGGTGAGAGGGATCCGCCTTATGTTTTTCCAGATTTTGGATAGCAAGCTCTAAATCTTCTTTAAAAATGAGTTCCTGCCACTCACTGGCGAGATGCTTTTTTGTGTTTGGATCAAACCCAAGCAGTTTCCAGAACTCGCCGTTCATCCATTCATGTTCAGGGTTTTCCAAATCCCAATACCACAAGCCATCCAGCACCGCGTGTTCAATAAAATCGAAAATGACAGGTTCTGATTTGACGCGTTCCTGCAGTTCCGCTTCCAGATAATGGGAGTTATTTGATACTGGTTTCAGATCTATATTTGACACGCAAACACCTCATTTAAAGATCGTAATAAATACCCAAGCAGCGATTGCAGACATATAAAATGGGATGAGGGGCAACTGCTGTTCTGTTCCTAATTGCGATTCATACTTTAGTATTACGTATTTAGATCATTTAAATATTAGAAAATAATTAATATACAGATACTCCAGATAATTTATGTATCATCTGCATTTAATTCGTGGGGCGTTGTAGGCCTTAGCGTTAGAAACCATCGCATTTCCTCTTTAAAAATATTCGCAATATCAAGCGGATGCGATAAGATGCTGGTAAATAAATTTGGGGGATATTGTGAGCGCAGCTACGAAATTCTGGGCAGTTGTCTTAAAGCCGAGTGGCTGGATAGCAAAATTGCTACTGGTTATCTTTGTGATCGCTTTCTTTTCATTGGATCAGGTAGACGAATTGCGGCCCGTTAAAAAATTTCTTGAATCCGCGCTGTTGACGTTTGAATTTGGGGATACAAAAGTTTCAGCCTATTTAATCGTCAAAGGGCTTATCGCAACAGTTATCCTATTTTGGCTGACAGGGATTATCTCCGAGTTTGGAGAAACACGAATTAAGTCGATCTCCGGCATCCGCGCGAGCAACAAAGCCTCATCGTTAAAATTTTTCAGATTGCCGTTTATTTTGTCGCTTTTATATTTATCCTTGATGTTCTGGGTATCGATCTTACAGCCCTTGCCATTTTCAGTGGTGCTGTTGGTATTGGTATTGGATTTGGCCTTCAAAAAATCACCTCAAACTTTATTAGCGGTATTATTCTGCTGTTTGAAAAATCAGTGGAGGAGGGAGACCTCGTTGAACTTAGCGGGGGCACATACGGTTTCGTTCGCCAGACGGGAGCCAGATATACTCTGATCGAAAGCTTCGATGGGAAGGAAGAGATGATCCCTAATGAGGATTTTATCACCAACCGAGTAACTAACTGGACTTTTACAAATCCCAAAGGACGTGTGGAAATCCTGATTGGGGTTTCATACAATTCCGATATTGAATTTGCTAGAGAATTGATATTACAGGCTGCAACAGAAAATGAAAGATGCAGCAAAGATCCCGCACCGCAATGTTACCTTAGAGAATTTGCCGATAGTTCAGTAAATTTCCTGTTATATTTTTGGGTGGATGACGTAACGGAAGGCCGGTTTGAGCCGCAAAGTGATGTAATGAGGGCGATCTGGCGGAAATTCAAGGAACACAATATTGAAATTCCATTCCCGCAGCGGGACGTTCATATTAAAAGCAAGGATGTCTAGGTCATGGACCAAGTGCTACTCTCATACGCGTTCGATGGTAAAGGCGGTGGTCGTAAGATTGCTGGCGAAGAGATTGCTCAACAGTTGAAAGATGACCAGCTGGCGTGGGTACATCTGGAGGCCAACCATCCGGATACTCGTTCTTGGCTTGAAAAAGAACTTTCCTATCTGGACCCATTTGTGACCGAAGCGCTGCTGGCAGAAGAAACCCGCCCCAGAATGACGCAAATAGGCGATGGTGTGCTGCTAATTCTGCGGGGTGTAAATCTGAACGAAAATGCAAGTCCTGAAGATATGGTTTCAATACGGCTTTATGCTGATAATCACAGAATAATCAGCGTCCGCAAACGTCGTCTGAAAGCGGTGTGGGATCTGGCCGAGCGAATAGATGAGGGGCGGGGACCAAAAAACTGTGGAGATTTTATCGCACAGCTAGCGTCTCGGTTATTTGAACGCATGCAGCCTGTTTTAACTGAACTTGACGAAATAACGGACAATATCGAAGAGCATATTCTGGAAACCGCGGATCAGAGCTTGAGATCTCAGATTATCGATGTTCGCCGAAAAGCAATCATTTTTCGTCGTTATATGGCCCCACAGCGGGATGCCATCAGTCAGCTCGTAATTGCCGATTTGTCGTGGGTAGATGCTCAGAACAAGCGCCACCTGCAGGAAGCACTTAACCATGTTACGAGATATCTGGAAGACTTGGACGCAATTCGTGAGCGAGCGCAGGTTGTAAAGGATGAGCTTGCCAATATCTTGGCAAATAAACTCAATCACAATCTGTATGTATTATCGGTAATTGCAGCAATTTTCCTACCGCTTGGTTTTTTAACAGGTTTGTTGGGTATTAACGTTGGCGGGATCCCAGGCGCTGAAAATACAGCCTCATTCTGGATTTTCTGCGCAATATTGATAGCGCTGGTTATTGCGCAAATTCTGTTATTCAAGAAGCTCAAATGGTTTTAATATCCATTTATCCGGAACGCTTTTGTGTTTGAGTAATGCGCCGAGATATTTTGGGGTTCAAAACCGCCTATTCAGACTTCATGCTAGAGCAGTAATAGGGGTTTTGAACGGGTAGGGGCTGCATGTTTAAATCAAACTATCATTTAATCATGGTCCAGAGGTTTGTCGGTAAACAGATACTCTCTTAATTCCTTGTCGAATACTGGATCCCTGCGGCGGATCCATTCCAGCGTCATTGCGGCATGTTCTTTTTCTTCGTCGCGATTATGCTCGAGAATATTTTTCAATTCTGGATCCTTACAGGCATCAACGCGTTGATTGTACCAGTCAACCGCTTCAAGCTCTTCCATTAAAGAAATGATCGCCCGATGCATGTCTCTGGTTTCGTTTGAAAGTTCGGAAACTGGCTCATGATATCCTTCATTGGACATTTTGTTTGCTCCTCTTATTACTCACCCTATGTGCGCATATTGGAGGTAATTTCGAACAAAAGCTAGTTTCAACATCGAACTAAGCAAAATTCCACAATTCGAAATGATTGAACTGTGGGTTTTTATTTTCTTGCAGTTTGCGGGTTGCAACGGGATTATGCCGAACGGTTTACGTGTTTCCTGCTGAGAGGTTAAGAGTATGGGTTTGTCTGTGGCAATAATCGGGTTGGGTGTAATGGGGCAGCGCATGTTGACAAATATGGCAAAGCATCCGGATTTTACTCTAAAAGTTGCCTGGGATCCTGATCAGACAGCCTGTGCGAAAACGGCATCTGAATATGCGCCGATCGAGATAGAAACATCAGCGATGGCAGCTATTGAACGTGATGACGTGGATGTGATTTACATCGCCAGCCCACCGGTTTCCCATCGCACATACGCAATCGCTGCAGCAAAAGCGGGTAAGGTCGTGTTTTGCGAAAAGCCATTAGGGGTCGATATCGCCGATAGTCGTAGTCTCGTGGAAGAGGTTGAAAAATATGGCGTTCCGAATGCTGTTAATTTTCCTTTCGCGGATTCCGCGGCTATTAACCTGATTGAATCCAGATTAACCAACGGATCAATTGGGGATGTAAAAAGTGTTGATCTGAGACTTCATTTCGCGCGGTGGCCACGCGGTTGGCAACACTCTGCCTCTTGGCTTTCACAGCGGGCCGAAGGTGGATATGTACGTGAAGTTGGCTCTCACTACGTTTATTTGATCGAAAAGCTTTTTGGTAAAGCCTCGCTATTGGATGCATCCGTTAAGTATCAGGATGATCCGATTTTGTGTGAAACTCATTTTACTGCAAACCTGAAAGTAGCAGAAGATATACCAGTATCCTTGGTTGGAGGCTCCGGCGGTGTTGGTCCGGACAGGGTTGAATTCACAATATGGGGAAGCAAGAGTTCCATGCGTCTGTATGACTGGGTAAATGTTCAGTCAACGACGGGGGAGCAGTGGCAGGAGGAGCTTCAACATATTCCAGACCGGCGCGAAGATGGTTATGTTCGAATGCTGGATGCCTTCTCAAATCTATGCACGGGCAAACCAAACCAGTTGCCCCCGCTCAGGGCCGCTTTATCCGTTCAGGAAATGGTTGAAGAAATTCTTGCTCGCGAACGTCAATAACGTTTCGGTATGAATTTGTTAATTTTCACTCTCTAATGTATTCGGCATTAGAAAGTATTAATAGTGTAACGGAAGTATTAAGTGCCAGTAATCGAAGCTGATTTTTTATCGCTACTACAGTTTTCAGAAGATTTGTTTTGGAAGGCAGACAGGGCCGGACAAATTCAAACAGTCGTTAATTCTGAGAAATTCAATCCAGCGATTAAAGCAGGGGAAATAATCACCGCATTCGTTTCCTGCCGCGATGAGTCCTCTCGCGATTGGGACAGGTTTCTGGAGGCGTTTGAAAATCTGGAAAAAGCAGACGCTCTGAGAATTTACCTCACCGGGACAAGAGGCCTTATTCCCGTCGAAGCGACTTTTGCTCCAGTTTATGATGGTAAGGTCTGCGTTGGTTTCCAAGGATGTTTTCGCGATATTCGGGAATTGGTCCGATCGGAGCATCGACACCAACTGGCCGAAGATCGCTTTCAGACATTGTTTGAGGCAAGCCCTTCGCTTATTTCTATCACCAATATTTCAGACAAGATTTATGAGGACGTGAATCCGGCTTTTTGTGATTTCCACGAAAAACCCAAATCACAGTTCATCGCGCAGCAATCGCTTGGTATGTCAGACCGGGTGAAAACAAATGTTTATAAAGATACATCTGAAGCCCTGCTTCATGGTAAAAAAATTGAACCAAAGCGAGTTGAAATCATAAAAGGTGATGGCTGCTTAAGGCAGTTACTCAGTATTCCAACGTTAATTGAGTTTGAAGAAGGGCCTCGCTTAATGGTCATTTCTACAGACATCACATCGGAACTTGAGCTGCAGAAAAGCAACGGAATTTTGCGCGCTACACTCGAATCCATGCATCATGGGGTGTCCTTGTATGACGAGGATCTAGTGCTTATTCTAAGCAATAACCGCTGTCTTGATTTGCTAGACCTGCCAAAAGACATGGGTAAGGCAGGCACGCCATTTGAAGATTTTATGCGCTATAACGCTGAGCGCGGTGAATATGGGCCGGGTGATGTTGAAGAATTGGTAAGAGAGCGGGTTGAGCTCGCAAAAGAGTTTAAATCTCATCGTTTTGACAGGGTTCGTCCAGACGGGACAGTTGTTGAAGTCGAAGGTCATTATGTGCCCGGTGTTGGATTTATTTCCACTTACATGGACATAACAGAACGGGTTCAGGCAGAACAGGAAGTCAGAGAGAGCGAACGGCGCTTGAGAGAGATTGTGGACTCGCTGCCCTTTGCATTCAGCCTTTGGGATCAGGAGGGAAGACGTGTTCTAGGAAACTCTATCTGGAAAGACTGGTATCCGGAATTTTATGATTTAATGCCCGAAATAGGCGGGCATTTTAAAGATCTGGTTCGCAATTTTGTCAAATATGGTCTTGTCGATCCGATGCCAACTGACATCGAAGGCTTTGTCAACGAACGATATGAGTCGCTTTGGAAAGAAGAGCAATCTGATCAGCAGTATCAAAAATACGGTGATCGCTGGTTGCATGTCATTAACAAGGTCATGCCATCCGGATATGTGGCAACAATACGCATTGACGTAACAGATCAGAGGTTGCAGGAAGAAAAACTGCGCCAAGCTCAAAAAATGGAAGCGGTTGGGCAATTAACTGGCGGGGTTGCACACGATTTTAACAATATTCTCTCGGTAATCATGGGTAACATCGACATTATCGAAGAGTTGAATAAAGAAGCTGCCGAGCAGTGCCGCCCGCGATTGAATGCCATAAACCGTGCTGCAAACAGAGGCGCTGAGCTTACCCAACAGTTGCTCTCTTTTTCACGCAAATTGGAGCTTCGCCCGGTTGTCACAAATTTGAACGCCGTCATTGACAATATGAGCATGCTTTTACGCAGCACAATGGGTGAGAGTGTCAAGCTTGAGTTTACTCAGGACCCGGAGCTTTGGGAGTGTTTGATCGATCAGGGGCAATTGGATAATAGTCTGCTTAACCTATGCATTAATGCGCGCGATGCAATGTCGGGTGCTGGTCGTTTCTGTATGTGGACCAAGAATATTCATTTAAGGGAGAAATATTTCCCCCATGAAAATGAAGTGGTGTCTGGAGATTACGTGAAACTGACGGTTGCTGACAGTGGGTCCGGAATACAGGAGAGCCATCTAAAACAGGTTTTCGAACCCTTTTTCACCACCAAGGAAGTGGGTAAGGGGAGTGGGCTTGGGCTTAGCATGGTTTTTGGGTTTGTCCGCCAGTCCGGCGGTCATATCGCTGTTCGGAGCAAAGTGGGAGCGGGGACCCGCTTTGAAATTTTCCTACCGCGATATGTTGCCTAAGGCTTCAGCGTTCAGGCGCACTTTCTCCATCAGGGATTTGAGTTGCTCAACTTCTTTTTCACTCAATCCATCCAGCAGGTCCTGTTCCAGTTCCATTACCATTGGAATAAGTGCGAGATAAACCTTCTCCCCTTCTTCTGTTAGTCGAAGAACGGCTTTTCTCTTATCATCACCGTCGACGTCTCTTTTAAGATATCCCGTCTTTTGCAGTTTCTTGATCGCCCGGCTCACATTGACTTTGTCCATGCTGGAGCGTTCAACAATTTCACTCGCGGAAAGGATCCCGTGAGGTCCCAATACGGCCATCGTTCGCCATTCAGATACTGATAAACCAAATAATGAGCCATATAGATCCGAAACAGAACTGCTGACTGCTTTATAGTAAATTCTTACCAGGTAAGGGAAAAAAGAGGTCAGATTGAAGTCTTTTGATGACTGCTGTGTTTGGTCGGTCAATGGGCGAACCTTGAAGTTTGAGATGCTGAAGATTTTAATTACGTTTGATACTATTTTCAAGTGAGCTTTTGAAGCGCTTAATCATCGTGGAAAACAGCTACCGTTAAAAGCGTGAGACCTACTGAGATTAAAATTTCCAGCCCGGAATTTACAGTTGACTTGGTTTCAAATGTAACTAACCTGTGTAATGCTGAAAATGACTTAAACCGGTGCTGGCAAACGTGAAAAAAATTTTTGAAGAGCCGCTATACCCTTATTTGCGATCCGTTGATCAGGACGAAAATCCGCCAGTTCAAAAACCCGTAATAATTATTGGCGCGGGTCCGGTCGGGCTCACTCTTGCGATTGACCTCGCGCTTAAAGATATCCAGGTTGTTGTTCTGGACGACAATGAAAAAGTCAGTTTCGGATCACGTGCCATATGTTTTGCCAAGCGACCACTAGAGATTCTGGACCGACTGGGTGTTGGGGAGCAATGCATTGAAAAAGGAGTGACCTGGAGTAAGGGTAAGGTCTTTTTCGATGAACGTCAGGTATATGATTTTGACCTTCTTCCCGATCCTGATCACAAGCGACCTGCCTTTATTAACCTTCAACAATACTATCTGGAAACATTTCTTGTGCAGCGATTGGAAAAGCTTAAAGCGGATGGAAAACCTGTTGAAATCAGGGGCAAAAATAAAGTTACGTCAATCGATCAAAAAGATGAGTTTGTCATATTGCAGATAGACACGCCTGAAGGGGCCTATGCCATGCAAGCGCAATGGGTAGTTGCTTGTGACGGTGCTGCTTCGTCTGTTCGCTCCATGCTTGCGCTGGAATTTCAGGGACGTGTATTTGAAGATAACTTCCTAATCGCCGACGTTGTCATGGATGCCAAATTTCCAACGGAAAGATGGTTTTGGTTTGATCCGCCCTTCAATCGCGGACAGTCTGCCTTGCTGCATAAACAGCCTGACAATGTGTGGCGCATTGATCTGCAATTGGGATGGGACATTGATAAAGAGGCGGAGCTGAAACCGGAAAAAGTCAAAGCACGTGTTCAGAAGATGCTAGGTGATGACGTTAAATTCGATCTCGAGTGGGTCTCCATATATACGTTCCAATGCAGGGCAATGGAAAATTTCCGCCACAACAGGGTGATTTTTGCGGGAGACTCGGCTCATCAGGTGTCTCCATTTGGGGCGAGGGGAGCTAATAGCGGTATTGCCGATGCGGATAATCTTGCCTGGAAACTCAAACTGGTTCTGGATCAACTTGCCCCTGAAGAGTTGCTTGATAGCTACGTAGAAGAACGTGTTTTGGCAGCGCGTGAGAATATTCTCAACTCGACACGCAGCACGGATTTCATAACACCCAAATCGAAAATGAGTGGTATTTTCCGAAATGCGGTACTTGAATTGGCAGAACAGTCAGAATTTGCCCGTCCATTGGTAAATTCAGGCCGCCTGTCTGTTCCAAGCGTTTATGATAAGTGCAGTTTGACCGGGAAGGATCACCCGGATATGCCGGCAATCACTCGTCCGGGGGCGCCTGCTATTGATGCCCCAGTTGATAAAAAGTGGCTGATCGATCTTGTTGGAAATGACTTTCAACTGTTGGCGATCAACACGAAAGTACCTGACATGTTGCAAGTCAATGAAATCTGCATCAAATCCCTCATTATTGAAGCCACAGATATCGTTCGCCAACGGTATTTGGGGAACGCAAAATCAGCCGTTTATCTGTTACGACCCGATCAGCATATTATGGCACGCTGGCTTGAATTTGATGAGCAGGCGGTAATTCAGGAAATTAAACGCATCACTCGATATAGTGGGCGAGGTAACTGACAATGGGAACTCTGAACACATTTCCAAACTTGAATGATCCCGACGGTTTTTACGAAGAACTGCTCAGGCTTCATGAGGGGTTATCCGAAGAAGAGAGCACATTGGTAAATGCAAAACTGGTGCTGATTTTGGCAAATCACATCGGTGACCGTGCAGTTATTACAGAAGCACTGACACTTGCAAGGAAATCAGCGAATGTTGATCAGTTTTGAAAATAAACGGAAACGCCATATATCAACAACAGTGAAGGTATAGGGCGCGTCAATGAGGTTAATTGGACATCAACCGCTTACCGTTGGTGAGCGACTGGGAAAAACAGTGAGGGGGCTATCAGGTGCACCGCCAATGAATTGTCGTTAGCTGCAATTCTTTACTTGTTTTTTGACGGAGTCACGCATGACTGATCTATTTGAAAATTCACTTGGCCTTGACGGTTTTGAATTCGTTGAATGGGCCTCTCCAACCCCTAACGTTCTGGAACCCCTGTTTAAAAAGATGGGCTTTACCAAAATCGCTGTCCATCGATCCAAAGACGTAAGCCTGTATCGTCAGGGCGAAATCAATTTTATTATTAACAACGAAAAAGGCAGCCAAGCCTACTATTTTGCCGAGGAACACGGGCCTTCCGCTTGCGGCCTGGCATTTCGGGTTAAAGATGCTCACAAGGCCTATGCACTTGCACTGGAAAAGGGGGCTCAGCCAATTGACATTCCAACCGGGCCGATGGAGCTTCGCCTGCCTGCTGTGAAAGGAATTGGCGGTGCCCCGTTATATCTCATAGACAGATATGGCGATGAGAGTTCCATCTATGACATAGATTTTGTCTATCTGGATGGCGTGGATCGTCATCCCAAAGGTTGTGGATTTAAGGTCATTGATCATTTGACGCATAATGTATATCGCGGTCGGATGGATTATTGGGCCAGCTTTTATGAGAAGATATTCGGGTTTCGGGAAATCCGGTATTTCGATATTAAAGGCGAATATACAGGTCTGACTTCAAAAGCTATGACGTCCCCATGCGGTAAAATCAGAATTCCGCTAAACGAAGAAGCCTCTCAGGCGTTGGCCAGATTGAAGAATTTCTAATGGCTTATAATGGCGAAGGCATTCAGCACGTAGCACTATCATGTGACGATCTGATAGCTGGATGGGACTTGCTAAAAGAAAAAGGGGTGCCTTTTATGACACCGCCTCCTGATACATATTATGAAATGCTTGAGGAACGGCTTCCCGATCATGGTGAAGATGTTGAAGCATTGCAATCGCGCGGCATTTTGTTGGATGGATCCACCACTGAAGGCGATCCGCGGCTGCTTTTGCAGATTTTTTCTGAAACATTGGTTGGACCCGTCTTCTTTGAATTTATTCAGCGCAAGCGCGAAGAAGGGTTTGGCGAAGGTAACTTCAAGGCATTGTTCGAAAGTATTGAACGAGATCAGCTCAAACGTGGTGTCGTATCAGCAAAAGAAGCGTAAAATAAATTCTCTGAAATGTTTAATAAGCCCGCTCGATTTTGGCGGGCTTATTCTGTTTTCAAGGCTTTGCATAAACCCTTAGCTGCTCCTAATAGCCCATACAATTTGCATAGAAAGTCGTTGTCGCAGGCCAGTCAGAGAACACGCCGCTCACGCCCACATCCTTGGCAAGGACATGGAGCAGGTCATAAATTGCAGCGTCACTCTGGACAACAGATTTTATGCTTTTGTAATACCATCCGCCTCCATTCACCATATTGCCGGAACGCTCGATTGTCCAAGCAATAAGCTTAAGGTCTGCTTTCTTTGCTTCCTCTGCATAGGCGGAGGGGACTATCTTGCCATTTTTGGTAGTAACAAGCATCCAAAGGGGCGGTGCGATATAATTAACACCCATCTCCTTGAGTTCACTCATGGTAGGAGAGAAACTCGCGGGATCATTAGGATTTATACCGCTGCGGTATCTGCCATCAAGATAAACGGCTTGTTTTCCGAACTCAGGCTCTGCCTTTATCCAATATAAAATATCTTCCAATTGAAAGGATTGCGGCCACACGTTTGCAGGATCAACTCCAGCTTCCTTATATTCGTCTATAAGTTTCTGCGCATAGTCTTGTTGACTAAATCCGTCATATGGCATGGAAACTGCTGGCTTCTTAAGCTCAGGCGTGAATTTTACATCTAGGTTTTTGAAAAGCTCGATACTTTCTCGGTGGCTTAACACCTCTTCACCTTCCGGCGCCCCTAAATTCTGTCTCCAGGACGGCATTCCATCCAAATAATCCGAAACTGTTTGTGCTTGCTTGTTTGCCCCTTCCATTTTGCCTCTGAGACTTTTGAACTCTGCCAATGTGACATCTGTTGTCTGGCATTCTGCTGTTGCTTTCCCGGTTGAGCTGGCGCTTTCAAAAGGTTTGCTGCATTTGCTTGCCAGGGGGGTCGCAAGAATGTTGGTTGTATAATGCAAATCATCTTGCGAATGACGGCAAACCAGTTTTTTGTCTTTGGTAAAGGTGACATCGCATTCAATGATACCGGCTCCTTGCTCGGCAGCAGCAATATAGGATGCCAGCGTATGTTCAGGATACCCTCTGGCTGCGCCTCTATGCCCGATTGAGAAATCAGTTTTGTTTAACGGTTGTCCTAGGCAGGCTTTCAGTTTTTCTTTTATGGGGCTGTCTTGCAGAAGGTTAATTATTTCCGATGGTCGATTTTTGCTGTCAAACCCTGAAGCAGCAGCAATGTGGGGCTGAACAATGGAAAAAGTCAGGCAGGCGAGGGAAACAGTTATCTTTCTGAACATTTTTTTTAGCCTCTGATTAATGATAACTCACAGTAGAGAAAGGATCACGATTAATCAATATCACTTGTAGTGGGCCGAAGTTGTGGTTGTATCCTTACCAAAATCGTATCATCCGCCAACAAACATGCACAAAAGAATTTTTTTGCTGACATATGCGGTTGTTGAGATCATAATGCGCCAAAAAACGCCATAAACTCCCGCTTAAGAGGAAACAATAATGAATGATAATAAAGCCTTAGAGGGTCTTGTCGTCGCTGATTTCAGCCAGGGTGTTGCCGGACCCTATTCCGGAATGATGCTTGCGCAGGCGGGCGCGACTGTGAATAAGATTGAACCCCATGATGGAGATTGGGCCCGCACACTTGGAACGGCCTATGGGGATCACTGCGCGCATTCCGTTGTCGTTAATCTTGGGAAAAAATCAATCGCGATTGATTTGAAAAGCGAAGATGGCTTGAAGCTGGCCAAAAAAATGGCGAGTGAGGCCGATATTGTGCTGGAATCTTTTCGTCCCGGTGTGATGAAAAAATTCGGGCTGGATTACGACAGCGTTAAAAAAGAAAATGAAAAAGTCATTTATCTGTCTGTTACCGGCTTTGGCCAAGAAGGCCCCTATAGTGACCGCCCTGTAACCGATAGCGCTATTCAGGGCTACTCAGGCTGGATGTCAATTACCCGTGATGATAATGGTCTGCCAATGAAATGCGGCATGGTTGTGATCGACTTTCTGACAGGTATGTTCGCTTATCAAAGTATTCTCAAAGCAATCATTTCTCGGAGTGTGAAGGGAAAAGGCACCTATATTGATTGCAGCCTGATGCAAGCCGCCGCCGCGTTCCAGAGTGCGAAAATTGTTGAGCACCATCTGGAAGGGGGCGAGCCAAGCAAGCTTTATGTACCGGCAGCAACGATGGAAACAAGTGACGGCTATATTGGTATCGCTGTGATGCGTGAAGCCCATTACGCGTCTCTTTGCAACGTGCTTGGTCGGCCTGATCTCATTGATCATGAGGATTATAACAGTCGCGAGAAGCGGCTGAAAAATGAAGCTCCGCTAATGATTGAACTGCGTGAAGTGTTTTTGAAAAAAACAACTGCAGAATGGTCAGCACTTTTAAACGAAGCCGGTATTATCCATAGCCCAATTCATAGCTACAGTGATTATCTGCAGGATGAACAGGCTAAGGCTGTAAGTAGCTATCAATGGGTACAACAGGATGGTGTCGGACAAATTCCGTTGCCTCGCATTCCAGGCTTCGATGGGTTTGAAGAGGGAAGTAAAGGGGCTTATAGCCCACATGTTGGCGAAAACTCTGCAGAAGTTCTGCAAAGCATTGGTCTATCCTCAACTGAAATCGAAGCTTTATTGGCAAGTGGTGCTGTAAAATAGCGCCATAGCTAATCACATAATTCTCGTTTGTGGGCGTTGTTGATACCCAGCAACCGATAGACTGGACAAATCCCAACAACTCCCACAAGCAATGGAACTATTCCAATATAACCCCAATTTGTTTTTGGGCCAAAAAAAACGAGAGATAGAAGGACCAGACCGAGTATTATTCTGAATATCCGGTCTGCCGTGCTTTCATTGGTTTTGAACATATTTTCCACGCCCCCAAATTGAGTGCGTGGAGAGTATGCTAATATTCTTTAATATAAAAGATTGAATATAAAAATTCTTTCATTTATATGTGCAATCTTTAGTTGCTTCAGGTCATGCTGATCCAAACCCGCCACCGCCCGGGGTTTTGATGAGAATAGTGTCACCAGCGGCGACTTCCGTTTCATCATTGCCCTTTAAGATTTCAACTTTTCCGTCTTTACGGATAACAGAGTTTTCACCTCTGGCACCGGCACCGCCGCCCATTAAACCGTATGGATCCGTATTCCTGTGAAGCGACAGAAAGGTGATGGTCATTGGCTCAAGAAAACGCATGCGACGAATTGCACCATCGCCACCGTTGAATTTGCCCAAGCCACCGGAGCCGCGCCGAATAGAAAATTCCTCTACCCGGACTGGGAAGCGCCATTCCAGTACTTCAGGATCTGTCATGCGAGTATTCGTCATGTGACTATGCACTGCGCTTGTGCCCGGATGATCAGGGCCGGCGCCCGTGCCACCGCAAATGGTTTCGTAGTTCTGCAATCGATCATTGCCATAGAGGAAGTTGTTCATGGTACCTTGGCGGATGCAAGAACGCCCAACGCCCCATACAGGCAATCCGTTACACATTGAGAGACTTCTGTATTACCCGCGATAACAGCTGCCGGGTATTTTGGATCGAGCATGCTTCCTTCGGGTACAATAATGTTAATTGGCTTCAGGCACCCTTCATTTAACGGGATTTGATCATCCACAAGCGTTCTGAATACATACAGGACGGCTGCTTTACTAATTGCTTTTGGCGCATTGTAGTTGCCTTTATCCTGTGGTGAGGTGCCTGTAAAATCAACGGTCGCAGTTCGACTTTGTTTGTCGACCTTGATTGAAACCTTAATGACGGCACCTGTATCCAGGTGGTATTCAAAACTGCCATCTTTAAGGACGTCAAGTACACGTCTGACTGTCTCTTCGGCGTTTTCCTGAACATGCCCCATATATGCTTGTACGACATCAATTCCAAAATGATTGATCATTTTACGCAGTTCACGAATACCTGTCTCGTTGGCTGCTATTTGAGCCACCAGATCGGCAATATTCTGATCCACGTTGCGGCATGGATATTTGCCACTGGACAGCATTTTACGTGTTTCTGCTTCCCTGAAATGGCCTTCGGATACAAGCAGGAAGTTATCAATCAGGACGCCTTCTTCTTCAATATGGGTACTATCCG
Organism: Sneathiella glossodoripedis JCM 23214; assembly: GCF_000616095.1. Lineage (GTDB taxonomy): Bacteria > Pseudomonadota > Alphaproteobacteria > Sneathiellales > Sneathiellaceae > Sneathiella > Sneathiella glossodoripedis. Next base: position 57,385 of record NZ_BAMS01000007.1, read on the forward strand.
GAGGAGAAGAGCCCGGGGTCCTTCCGCCTATGTCTGCGTGATGCCCGCGTGAGCCCACATAGAAGATTATATTTTCTCCGTCGTCATCAAAAACGGGCGAGATAACTGTTACGTCTGGTAAATGTGTCCCTCCATTATAGGGGGCATTGAGGGCGTAGAAGTCGCCCGGTTTCATGCTTCCTGTATTCTCGCGAATTACAGCTTTGATACTTTCGCCCATAGAGCCCAAATGAACAGGCATATGCGGGGCGTTGGCAACAAGATTACCCTCGGTATCGAATATGGCGCAGGAGAAATCAAGCCGTTCCTTGATATTCACAGACTGCGAAGTATTCGACAGAGTGGCGCCCATTTGCTCGGCGATTGACATGAAAAGATTGTTGAAAACCTCCAGCATTACCGGGTCAGCTTTGGTGCCAATAGCCTCGGTTTTAGGTCTAGCAACAACTCTATCCAAAATCAGGTGCAGTCTTGGATTCAGATACGCCTGCCAGCCATCTTCAACCACGATGGTGCCTGTTTTTTCAATGATAATGGCAGGTCCTGCTATCTTTTGACCCGGCAGTAATCGATCCCGATCAAAAAGCGGTACGGTGCGCCATTCGCTATTGCTGTAAAGTTTGACGTTATCGATAGCAACGGGCTCTTGTATATCCGCGGCTAATGGATGTTCAGGGTCCTCAACGGTGTCTGTTGTTCCAATTGCTTCGACTGAAATCGCCTCGATAATCAGGTTTCTGTCTTTTGCAATGAAGCCAAAACGCTGCAAGTGAGTTTGCTCGAAAGCATCTTTCATCTCTTCAGATGTTGCCAGATCCACGAGCATCGCGGAATCTGTGCCATCGTATTTCAAATGGACTTTCACACTGTATGTGATGTGATCGGCTTCTATTCCTTGTTTGACAACTTCATTCTTTGCGTCTTCTTTCAAGGGTAGACTCAATTCTTCGCATAAGGCCTGAGCGTCACTGTTAAATTTGCGCTCAACCTGTGTTTCGCGCATGGAACGAATGTCCGCCAGACCCATGCCATAGGCAGATAAAACGCCAGAAAAAGGATGTAAGAAGACTTTTGTCATGCCCAGTGCGTCGGCCACCAGACAGGCATGCTGTCCACCGGCGCCACCGAAACAGTTCAGCGTATAACTTGTGACGTCGTAACCGCGCTGGACAGAAATTTCCTTAATGGCATTTGCCATGTTTTCAACTGCTATTCTAAGGAAACCTTCCGCGACTTCTTCTGCGGATTGTTTTTGTGCACCAGTTGTTGCTGCGATTTCTTCAGCAAGGGCGGTGAATTTTTCTAAAACGATATCGCGATCCAGTGCTTCATTTGCATTGGGACCAAAGACATGGGGGAAATAGTCAGGTTGAATTTTTCCCAGCATGACATTGCAATCTGTAACGGCAAGTGGTCCGCCGCGTCTATAGCTTGCAGGTCCGGGATTGGCGCCAGCGCTTTCCGGACCAACTCTGAACCGTGCTCCATCAAAGGTTAATAGAGAGCCTCCGCCAGCAGCCACAGTATGGATATGCATCATTGGTGCACGCATACGCACCCCTGCGACAACGGTTTCAAAGCTTCTTTCATATTCGCCGTCGAAATGAGTCACATCCGTGGACGTTCCGCCCATATCAAAGCCGATCAGCTTGTCAAAGCCGCTCATTGCGGCCGTTCTCGTCATTCCGACTACGCCGCCTGCAGGTCCAGATAGGATGGCGTCTTTGCCTTGGAAAAGATTGGCGTCCGTCAGACCGCCGTTGGATTGCATAAACATGAGCCGTGTAACACTCTTGGTGTTTGTGCCAAGCTCTTCGGCTACCTGATTGACGTAGCGACTCAAAATGGGTGAAAGATACGCATCGACAACTGTAGTGTCGCCGCGGCTGACCAGTTTCATGAGGGGGCTGGTTTTGTGGCTCACGGAAATTTGTGTAAAGCCAATTTCCTTTGCCAGTTCAGCGACCCGATTTTCATGGTCGTGGTAGCGGTATCCATGTAGAAAGGCAATAGCGACAGCCCGAATGCCATCGTCATAGGCAGCCTGAAGATTTTTGCGTGTTTTTTCTATGTTGAGAGGCTGGATAACGTTTCCATCCGCATCAATGCGCTCATCTGCTTCGATAACTCTCTCATAAAGAAGTTCTGGTAAAACGATATGACGGGCAAACAGATTTGGTCGGTTCTGATATCCGATGCGCAATGCGTCGCCAAATCCCTTTGTCGTTACATAAACCGTACGATCGCCTGCGCGTTCGAGCAGCGCGTTTGTCGCGACAGTCGTGCCCATCTTGACATAGCGCACGGTGTTTTCGGGGATGGGATCGCCAGGCTTAAGGCCCAACAGGTCACGAATGCCTTGTACTGCTGCGTCCTTGTATTGCTCCGGGTTCTCAGAGAGGAGTTTGTGAGACAACAGCGATCCATCCGGCTTTTTCGCCACAATATCCGTAAAGGTGCCACCGCGATCTACCCAGAACTGCCACATTTTATATCTCCCTTTTGGCGTTGATTCACAGACGCTAAAATAACATTGACAAAACGTCAACGTTTTTATATCGTTTTTCCGTTAATTACAGAAACGACAGGGAGTCGGACCATGAAAACGATTAAAATGATTGCCGCGGGCGCAGCTTCGCGGCGGGAATTGCTGTTGCGGGAACTGCTAGCGCTGAAAGCTGGGATATGCCAACCCCATATCCGGATAAAACCTTCCATACGGTCAATATCAGTGAGTTTGCAAAAGACGTAGCCGTTGCTACCGATGGCAAACTTGACATCAAGCTTCACACCGCAGCATCACTATTCAAGCATGGTGAAATTAGTAAAGCGGTTCGCGGCGGCCAAGTTCCAATCGGCGAATTTTTTCTGGGTCTGCTGACCAACGAAAACCCTGCTTTTGGTGTAGATACCCAGCCATTTCTGGCAACCAACTATGATGACGCCAAGAAACTTTGGGCGGCTCAGAAGCCTGTTGTCGAAAAATTGTTGGATAAACAGGGCATGATGCCACTTTTCTCTGTACCGTGGCCACCACAGGGGCTGTACACAAAGAAAGAAATCAAAACAGTTGAAGACTTAAAGGGACTTAAGTTCAGAACCTATAATTCAACACTTGAAAAATTTGCTCAAGCAGCCGGTGCTGCGCCTACACAGGTCGCAGTTCCTGACATTCCTCAGGCTTTCTCAACAGGTCGTGTTGAAGCAATGATTACGTCGCCTTCAACTGGTGCCAACTCAAAAGCTTGGGACTTCCTGTCACATTACACAGACATTCAGGCTTGGGTTCCAAAAAATATCGTTGTTGTGAACAAGCGGGCATTTCGTAAACTGGACAAAGATGTCCAGGATGCAGTGTTGAAAGCAGCAGCTGCTGCTGAAAAACGCGGTTGGGAAATGAGCATGGCGGAAACTGAAGCCAAAGTGAAAATTCTGAAAGAAAACGGCATGACGGTGGTTACACCTTCCGCTGAATTGATGGACGGCTTGAAAAAAATTGGCACGCAAATGCTCGAAGACTGGAAGCAGTCTGCAGGTAGTGACGGCGAAGCCATCCTGAAAGCATATAAATAAGTTAGCGTTACTAAGGCGGCTTCGGCCGCCTTATGTTTTTTTACGACTGGGGAGTTGGGATGAGGCTAGTCTTAAACAGCCTGTATAAAGGCGGTGGGTTGCTGGGCGCTTTTTTCATATTGCTAATCGCAGTGCTCGTAGTTGCGCAAGTATTCCTGAACATGATTGATCGAGTGGCCGGTTTGGTGTTCGAAGATGCGATTGGTTTGACGATACCGTCATATTCCGATTTCACAGGCTTCTTTCTGGCGGCATCTTCTTTTTTGGCCCTCGCATACACCCTGCGTGAAGGAGGGCATATTCGGGTCACTCTGGTATTGCAGCAGTTACCTGAAAAAATTCAGCATCTGGCCGAAATTTGGTGTCTGGTGTTTGTGTCTGCCATTACAATTTTTGCAACCATCTATACCGGCTTTCTCGTACATGAATCCTGGGTTTATGAGGATATGTCCTCAGGTATGGTCGCTGTCCCGATCTGGATCCCCCAGTCTTCTGTTCTATTGGGTCTGGCCATTCTGTCCATTGCTTTGATTGATGAGTTGATAACTGTGCTGCGTGGCGGTGCGGCAAGTTATGAGGGTAAAGGCGAAAATCTCCTCGAAAAGCTGGAAGAGGAGGGGCTTTAATGAACGAAATCACACTCACAGCCTTATTGCTGATTGTCCTTTTACTTCTGCTGAGTTCGGGAATATGGGTTGCCTTTTCCCTGATGGCCGTCGGAATGCTGGGAATGGCCTTGTTCAGTGGCGCCCCCTTGGGTGATGTGCTGGCAACGACAATTTGGGGGCATAGTAACAGCTGGGCGCTTGCCGCTTTGCCACTATTCATCTGGATGGGCGAAATCCTCTTCAGATCCCGCCTTTCTGAAGACATGTTTACCGGCCTGTCGCCATGGATGGGGCGCATGCCGGGTAAATTATTGCATGTCAATATCATCGGTTGTGGCATCTTTGCAGCGGTATCCGGGTCATCAGCGGCAACTGCGGCAACGGTCGGAAAACTTTCCATACCGGAGCTTTCAAAACGGAATTACCCTGAAAATCTGGTTATTGGAACTTTGGCTGGGTCGGCAACTCTGGGCTTGCTCATTCCACCCTCCATTATTCTGATTGTTTACGGTGTGGCGACAGAGCAATCAATTGCACGCCTGTTTATTGCAGGGGTCATCCCAGGCATATTACTGGTGTTATTGTTCGTCGGGTTTGTCATGATTTGGGCCCTGTTAAACCGCGGGAAACTTCCTCCGGAAACAACGCGCTATACACTAGCGGAAAAAATGTACGCCTCGCGCAGGCTCATTCCTGTCATCCTGTTAATTGTTGGGGTCATGGGCTCCATTTATGCTGGCATTGCATCTCCAACAGATGCCGCAGCGGTGGGAGTTTTGCTGGCGCTGGTCTTGTCTTGGTCAACGGGGTCCCTTAACCGGGATACGTTCTTTCAAGGGCTGATGGGGGCGACCAAGACCTCCTGCATGATTGCCTTTATCCTCGCAGGGGCCGCGTTTCTGACGGTTGCGATGGGGTTCACCGGGATACCAAAGATGCTGGCGACCTGGATTGGGACGATGAACCTCTCCCCGTATGAGCTTTTGTTCGCGCTCACTATTTTCTTTGTGATACTGGGCTGCTTTCTGGATGGAATTTCGGTGGTGGTTTTGACAACTTCCGTCATTATGCCCATGGTTGAACAGGCCGGAATTGATCCTTTATGGTTCGGAATTTACATCGTCATTGTCGTCGAAATGTCGCAAATCACACCCCCTGTCGGCTTTAACCTGTTCGTTCTGCAATCACTTACAGGGCGCAATATTTTAAATGTCGCCAAATCAGCGCTGCCGTTTTTCCTGCTTATGTTTATTGCGCTCGGTGCGATAGTCGTTTGGCCTGATCTGGTGACTTATCTGCCAAATAATATGTAGGCTGGCTCAAAAACAAGGAGACAAAAATGACTGAAGAGCACACACCTCATATCGTATCCTCAGAACATCTGGCCTCTGAAAAGGGATGGCAGATGAGCGAGCTCGAGTATGGTTTGGTCATGGCATATAACGCTTTAACCGTTGGATGGTTCGCTGTATGACCGCGGTGGGCTATAGCGATTTTAATGGGCTGGATATTCTGGTGCTCCATAACGTCAATCATCGTTCCAGAGAAAAGCGGTTGGTGGATGTTGGGTTTATGCTGAATGTGGAAGATAGCCATACAATTAATTACTCCATGAAAAAACTTGTGAAAGCCGAATTGATTGAAGGCACCAAGCGGGGCAAGGAGATGTTTTACAAGACCACTGCCAAGGGCCAGAAAGTCTGTCAGGAATATCGTAAAATTCGTGAGCTCTGCCTTGTGGAAACAGCCAGTTCCACTGATCGGAACTTTGCAGAAATCAGTAAATCCGCAACTGTGCTTCGGGGGGTTTCCGGTTTGTATGATCAAGCGGCCCGGGCCGCTGCATCCATTTAACGAAAAACTGCTTTGGACATTTGAAGCGATCCGTTACGCTTCATAAAATGCCCAAACAGAGATCTCCAATTCCGCTTAAAATAACTTCGCTGCAAAAAATTGCAGCGGTGTTTGCCTTTATTGTACTGGTGCTGGGCAGCATTTGGTTTGCCCGCATTTCAATTGCTCAATTTTTCTCAACCGTTGCTTTTGATATTCTAGGAATTGAAGAGGCCGAGTTGCAGATTGTTGATCTGAATTTTACAAAACTTCAGATCAAAACCGCAAACCTGTCAGATGTCATTCAGGCAAGCGATGTGACTGTGGAGTTTTCACCCGCAGACCTTGTTGAGGGTGTGGTTCGCAAAATCACCGTTAGCAACCTGTCGATAAATATATCTGATTTACAACATCCGGCATTTGAAAAACTGATGTCTCTGGCCAGTACTGAGCAGAACATCTCGTCGCCCCAACAAGTGCTGGTTCCTCAAATTCAGATTGGTAATTTTCATATTTTTGAGGATACCGACGCCAGATCTATCGATTTAACAGGATCGGCTTCGCTTGGTAGAGATGGAAATATTGATGTGAATGCACTGGCTTCCGGTCATCTGCAGGCTAGTGATAATGTAATTGCCTTGTCTGACGGAAAACTGTCCGTTTCAGGTTCAGCGACAAGTCAGGAGTTTGCGGTAAAACTTGCTCAATTCAAAATTGGGCAGCGAGGCGAAAATCCACTATTTACACCGATGCAGTTGGACGGCGAAGCTGCCGTCTCAAGCACGCATGCTTCTTTGAATATGCAGCTTGCGACCCAGGATCAAACCAAACTTATTGAACTGAGTGGAGAACTTGATCCTGCAAATCTGAGCGGTGAGATATCCTATGTCATTGATGATTTGGTGTTCAGTGAAAATGGATTGCAACCCTTTCATTTATTCCCGGAACTTTCAGCTTTGCCAAAAATTTCAGCGGTCCTCAGCGGTACAGGGCAGGGAGAACTAACGGCAGATCAGTTTGAAATTGACATGCAGAATTCTCTTAAAAGGATTAGCGTTTCCTTGGGAAAGAGTGAAATTTCGGCTCCTCTTCTGGCCCAGAACTCCCGGCTGCAGATTGTGACCACAGGCGAATTCAACATCATTGATGGATCAGTGAGTGTTCCTACTGTTGCAATCCATGCAGGAGGAGAAAAAATCTTGGCAAAGAACTTTACCGCCAAGATTGCAAATAGCACGAAAAATCAAGTGCAGATAGCAGTCACAGGAGTGCTCGAAAACCCGGTAGAGGTTCCTGTTTTTCCAGCTTCGAAAGTGGATGCAAAAATAAATTTATCCAATAATATTATTGGTTTAATCGGAACTGTTAAATCAATTAATAAAGGGTTTGGGATTGTTTTTGATGCGAGGCAGAATTTGCAAACGCAAACTGGTTCAGCAAATTTTCAACTGCCACTTATGACAATTGGGCAAGGTGGCGCCAGCCCCTCTCAGATAAACTCATTATTGGCGTTTCTGGATGGCAAACTCTCTGCCCAGGTTGCGGCGAAAGGGAAAGCTGAATGGGATCGCCATTTTTCCCCGGAATTTGAACTATCTGCAAATCTGAGTGAAGGCTCCTATCAGGATAAAAATATCGTTTTTTCAGCAACGTCCTTTGCTGTATCTGCGCCAAAATTCAGATTGGATCAAAAATCAGAATTAACGGTGTCTAATTTTATCTCCCGCATCGGAGCCAACGATAATTTCTTTGACGTCACACTTTCCGAAATGGTGTTAGAGGTTGGCAAAGATTTTACTGGAATGGGTATTGAGTTCGAAAATGCAAAGCTGCACCCTTTGCAGGAAAATCCCTTAAAGCCAGTCGTCTATCTCAGCACCAGTTCAAAAACCGATTTCAAAGTACTCCAACTGAATTCCGTTTTCAGGTCAGATTTGATCGGGGATTTCTTAACAGCGGAAGGCCGATATGATTTTGATAATGCTACCGGCGAAATTCATGCCCAACTCCCTACAGTTCAGTTCGGGCCCAATGGTTTGAAACTTTCCAGTATTTTGAAAGAACCACCTGAAAACATGACTATTGAGGGTGGCGTCGGGGCAAATATTGTGCTTTCGGTTAAAAACGGGATAACTGATGGTCAGGGTGAGCTTGTCATCGATGATCTTTCCATCGAGCAAGAGGGATCTAAAATATCAGGCTTAAACGGAACAATAGATTTTGCAGGCCTTATTCCGTTAAAAACTGCACCGGCACAATATGTAGAGGCGCGCCAGATAACGGCGGGGATCCCACTACAGGAGCCTAAACTCACCTTTGCGATCGAACAGACAGATAAAGGGCCCGTTTTGAAAATTGATCGGATGATCATGAATCTATTCGGCGGGGCTGCAGAGATAAATAACGAAGTAATTGATCCCTCAGCCAAAGTGAATAGCTTGAAAGTCTATCTAACCAATCTTTCAGTTGAGCAGCTCGTTGCTCTGGGTGATTTACAGGATGTTGTCGCTTCCGGCAGTTTAAAAGGAGTTATTCCCCTGCAATTTGATGGTGAAAAACTGATTATACCCGATGCCCTTCTTGAAAGTGAGGGGCCTGGACGTTTAAGCGTTAAATCAGAAGCTGCGCGTCAGGCGTTATTGTCTGGCGGCTCTCAGACAAAGCTCTTTTTCGATATCCTTGAAAATTTCAACTATTCTGAACTCTCACTCATCATACGAAAACCGGCAAGCGGTGAGGATGTCGTCACATTACATACCAAAGGGTCAAACCCGGAAGTTGAAAATAGTCGTCCGGTTATCCTCAATGTCAATCTTTCGACAAATTTGGATCGTATCTTTGGGACAATTCTGGATGGCTATCGCTTGTCCGAACAGGCGCTACGTGCTACTTTGAAGGGTAGAAAATAATGGTCAGGGGATGCGATTTGAAGAAACCGGATTTATCTTTTGCAGCGTTGCTCGCTATTTCTGCGTTAATGACTGCAACAGCCTGTTCGCCAACGGTAAAAGTTGAAGCTCCTGCAGAGCCAATAACAATTAACCTTAATATCAAACTTGACGCAGAAGTTCGGTTGAAAATCGAAGAGAAAGCAAAAGAAGATATTCAAGCTAATCCGGGAATTTTCTAACATGACCTACTTATCCAAAAGGCAGCCCATGACACGCAGAAATTTCGTAAGAACTGTTTTCGGAAGCTTTTTTCTGGCGGCTTCACTAATGATAATATCACCGGCATTAGCTGATGATCTGGATCAACTTCGCAGCGCCGGTACGGTCGGAGAGGCATTTGACGGTTATGCCAGAGCCAGATCTGACTCAGCCAAAGATTTTGTGGCTACTGTGAACGCCAAGCGCCGGGAAATTTACGCTAAACGAGCTCAAAAAGAAGGGGTTAGCGTAGAGCAGGTAGGGCGTGTTTATGCCGCAGAAATTATAAAAAAGGCGCCTGATGGGACGTGGGTGTTGTCTGAAAGTGGCAAATGGACTCAAAAATAACGCAGGATTTGCGAAGATATCGCGGCTTGAATTTCGCTAATTAATCTGTCCCTGCATTACTGTTGGCGCGGGACAGGTTCTTTGGACGAGATTTAAATTCTGGCACGGTTCAATTTTCCGCTAAAATAATAAACCGATGTCGTGAGTGATCCAAATCTCAAAATTGGTGAGAAAAATGAACAAGGTACAATTGCTTCCCAAATCGCTGCCCAAAGCCATCCGGTGGGAGGATAACAAGCTGTACCTTCTGGATCAGACGCGCCTTCCTGCTGAAGTTGTGTTTGAGCAGCAGAAAGATGAAAAGCAGGTCTGGCAATCCATTCGACAGTTAAAAGTCCGCGGTGCTCCTGCAATTGGGATTGCGGCGGCATATGGCCTTTGTGTTGCGTTGGAGCCTTTTAAAGACGCGGATATATCCGATTATAAATCAAAATCTCTCGCATTTGCGGATTATCTAGGTGATGCACGACCGACCGCTGTAAACTTGAGGTGGGCAATGGACCGCTTGAAGGAGATGGTTGTCCAAACTGATTTGGCTGATACTTCCCAGCTACATCAACAGTTAATTCAGGAAGCGGAAAAAATACATGCGGAAGATATTGTGCTTTGTCTTGGTATGGCTCGCAATGGTTTGCCTCTGATTAAACCCGGAATGGGAATATTGACCCATTGCAATGCTGGTTCACTGGCAACCTCAGAACTTGGAACAGCAACAGCGCCAATGTATCTGGCTCATCAGAACGGGATACCTTTTAAAGTCTATGCCGATGAGACGCGGCCCTTGCTTCAGGGTGCACGCCTGACCTCTTGGGAATTACAGCAGGCGGGTATTGATGTCACCTTGATCACCGATAACATGGCAGCTCACCTAATGAGCCAAGGCCTCGTCGATATGGTGATCACAGGTACTGATCGTGTTGCCGCAAATGGTGATGTAGCAAATAAAATTGGTACGCTTGGCGTTGCTATTTTGGCCAAACATTTCAGTATTCCATTTTATGTTGCCTGCCCATCTTCCACAATCGATCTGAACTCGGCTACGGGTGAGGATATTCCAATTGAAGAACGTGAGGCGGGTGAAGTGACAACATTTGCCGGGGTGTCAACCGCGCCAGAAGGAATTCAGGTCAGGAACCCGGCATTTGACGTAACACCTAATAACCTTGTTAGTGGTTTGATTACGGAAAAAGGGTTAATTACAGCACCCTATCGGGAAAAACTGGCAGATATGTTTGGCTAGCGTCTCTTTGCTCCTGGTAAATGAGATTTCACTTTTTGTCTGAAGGGATACTTGCTCTGCAGCGGTAAGTGGTTTTAGTATCATCTAAAAGAAAAACAAGAACGGGAAAAACCACATGTCGATGCAGGGAATGCAACTTCTAAAAGGCTCTCCAGCCTCTCCATATACGCGTAAAATGACGGCCTTGTTAAGATATCGGCATATTCCTTACAGGTTGCTGCTGACGGAGGCGGATGAGCTTCAAACACTGCCCAAACCGAAAGTTCCCTTGCTTCCAACTTTTTATTTTGAAGATGAAAATGGGAAACTGGATGCTGCGGTCGATAGCACTCCTCTGATTAGGCGGTTTGAGAAAAGCATCACCGGGAAATCCGTGATCCCGAACGATCCAGTGATTGAGTTTCTTGATTTTCTGCTCGAAGACTTTGCTGATGAGTGGCTTACGAAAGCAATGTTTCATTATCGTTGGTATTACTCCGATGATATAGAAAAAGCAGGGAATGTGTTACCTCGCTGGCGGAATATAAAGCCCGCTGATGATGACCAGCTCTTGCAATTGAAACAGGAATTTTCCAATCGTCAGATATCGCGACTTTATGTTGTTGGATCTAATGAGGTAACTGCGCCGGTTATTGAGGGGAGCTATAAACGATATATTAAAGCCCTGAATGCCCATTTGCAGAATTTTGCCTTTTTATTCGGAAGGCGCCCGGCGGCTGCAGATTTTGCAGCTTATGGTCAGCTCACTCAGTTGGCGAAATTTGATCCGACACCCGCCAAATTAACGGAAAAAATGGCTCCGCGCGTATATGCATGGGTCGATATGGTCGACGATTTATCCGGCTTGACAGTGTCTGAGGATGATTGGCTGAGTGGTAATGAAGTCCCTCCAACGCTTCTTGAAATTTTGAAGGAAGTTGGCCGTGGATATGTTCCGGTTATGCTGGCAAATGCCAAAGCGCTTTTGGCGGGGCAAAAGACCGTTGAAGCTGAAGTTGAAGGAAAAGCATGGGTGCAGGATCCGTTCCCTTATCAAGGGAAATGCCTGCAATGGATCAGGGAAAAATTTGAAAGCTTGTCTGAGCAGGATCAAAAACGGGTTTCAGCTATTCTTGAAGAAACCCGTTGCCGTGATCTGCTGGGATAGCAAAATTCATTTTTGATAAGTGTCTAGTTCAGCTCATCTGCAAACGCATGATTGACGTCGCGGTGTCCTGCTTCATCCTCGCGGACGGCCAAAATAACATCGCGTAAACGGGCTTCTTTTGGCAGGTTCCAGTAATCGATCGCAATCTGTGGCGCTTCTACATTTTCATGACGTCCTGCATCCAATTCCTGCAGGTAAGCCGTGTAACTGATTACAGCTTCCTCTTCAAAATAGCCTACCACCCGATGCGCTGTTTTCGGTGACAGAAGATATAGGAAGAAGAAACAGTTATAAAATATGGCCTGGACAATCATGATCAGAAATCGCTCAAACGGGGTGGGTTTGGAAATTTCTACAAAAGTCATTAGATGCATCCTTTCGTTTTCGGCTTCATCCAATAACGTTTTAATCCAACCTTTATCATCCTGAATATGTCGCAGAGATTTCAGATGTTGCAATAGTCCGCCCACCATACCAGGAACCGCTGCAACGGTTTCAAGCACAACAGCCCTGTGACCATAGCGTTTGCGGAAAAACAGATCAGCGAAAAACCGGAGTAGCTTCACGAAAGAATATGCAAAGCGGTCGCTGAGATCTCTTGGGGGAACATGCAATTCTATATTCGGTTTTGAGGCTGAATTCATAATGTGCTCCAATCTTACCGATAATACGCTTAAACCAAAGATAGGTAATTCTTCTGGAATTTCACTGTGACATGACGCCGCAAGTTATTGACGCTTCGATCCAAATCGAAACAAGATGGAGAAAAGTCTGCTATTATGATCTTTATAGAAGAAGTGCAGATGTGGTTGGTCACATCAAAAAACGATAATAAGAAAGCGCATACATAATGGAACCTCAATCTAGGCCTGTCCTATGGATAGAATTACTGCTTCTTTGTGTATTGGCGCTTTTATGGGGGTCTTCCTATCTTTTCCTCAAAGTCGCTGTTACAGAAATTCCTCCTATCACTTTAATTGCCTATCGGGTGAGCGGTGCTGCCGTTTTCCTTTTTCTGGTGATTTCTATCCGGCGCGAAACGCTCCCACGCGATACTAAAAGTTGGAAGATGCTGCTTATTCAGGGCTTCTTGAATAGCTTCGGCGCTTGGGTGCTCCTCGCGTGGGGGCAACAATTTGTAGATAGCGCTCTTACAAGTGTTCTGAATTCCACGTCACCCATATTCGTATTTTTAATTACAGTATTTTTAACACGTCATGAAAAAGTAGGGTTGTTGAAGATTACCGGGGCGATCATAGGTTTAGCTGGCGTCATAATGATTGTGGGGGTTGAAGCCCTCTCAGGCCTTGGCGAGGAAGTAGCAGGGCAATTGGCAGCCCTTGTCGCTGCAGCCCTTTACGGTGGGGCTGCAATCTATGGTAAACGTTTTACTCATCTGAGTGCAGGTGTGACGGCGACCGGGACCATGATTTGGTCTGTTATCGTACTCGTTCCAGCAAGCCTGTTGCTTGAACAGCCATGGACTTTGACGCCTTCATTTAAGGCGGTTGCAGCGGCAACAGCATTGTCCATCCTGTGTACGGGCGTCGCTCTGTTAATATATTTTCGACTGGTGAAAACTCTTGGCTCCCTTGGAACTGCAAGTCAGGCATATTTACGTGCTGGATTTGGTGTCATGTTGGGGGTGATTTTTCTGGGTGAACAAATTTCGCCCATGGTTGCAATTGGTCTATTCGCCGCGATTGTTGGCGTCGCGGCCATCAATTTTCCAGATCGGAAAAATGCCAGCAAAGTCAAAATCTGATATAGACTAAGGGGTAAAGCAGTTTGGAGATAAACAGATGCCTACCCAAACAACCAGACTTAAACAGAAGGCGGCGCCTTGGGTCAGGCTGATATTGCCAGCCCTTAGCGTTGTCGTAGGATTAGCCATTTGGCTTAGAGTTGGCAGCTTCTGGGCACTTGTCTTCCCGTTCTTTTTATTTTTTATAGGCACATATCTGGGCAATCAGATTTTTGATCGCTGGGCATCACTGGATCAGAAAAAAGAAGATATTAGATACCGGATTGACACGGAGTAGGGATTAAGCCATTCGGTAATCATCGCACTGGACGGTTTTTGTCATCCGCCAGTAATCCACCAGTCGCCAGGGGGATACAGATACAATTCGGCCGCTGGAATTTTGGTACCAGTTGGTCACTCCGCTATGTGTCCACACCATTTGCTCATGTTCCTGATCGACTTTTTCATTATAGTGATCATGGGCTTCCTGCTTCACTTCGATTTCCGTTAGCCCCTTTTCCATCATCTGTATCAAGCAACTTGTTATATATCTCGCCTGACATTCGATATGAAAAATCATACTGCCACCATGAGCGAGGTTTGTGTTGGGACCGTAAAACATAAAGAAATTGGGAAAATCTGGCGCGACCATCCCAAGATATGCCCGCGGATCATCATTCCAGCAATCCTGTAATGCCTGACCTTTTTTGCCAAATATCTGAAAAGACCCAAGCAGATTACCTGCTTGAAAGCCTGTCGCGTAAATAATTACGTCCGCTTCATGCTGCTCGTCATTTGTGTCCATCACGCCTGTTTCAGTAATCGCTTTTACCCCCGCTGTATGCAAGGATACATTGGGTTTTTGCAGCATTTCGCACCAGTGGTTATCGATCAACATACGCTTGGCGAAAGGAGGGTAGGCAGGAATAACTTTTTCAAGCAGGTCCTCGCGATTGTTCAAAGCCGATCTCAGGTTTTCGATATACAGATTGCGGTGCCGGTGATTTTCAGCATTTAGGGATATTTCGGCATCGGGCCAGTCAGGGTCCTTGTGCAGTGACTCCCATATTCCATCACCATAGCTCCAGAAAAGTCGAAACCGATACCAGTTCTGATAAAATGGTATATTGCGAAGCAGCCATTTTTTTCCGTCGCCGACCGTGCGATGATAATCAGGCAGAATTCTGATCCAATGGGGAGTTCGTTGCAGAATTTTTAAGGACTTTACTGTTTTGGCGATTTCCGGACAGAATTGCATTGCCGACGCACCGGTTCCAATCACCAGAACATTTTTATCTTTCAGTGAAACATCATGGCGCCATCTGGCGGAATGAAAAGACGGCCCCTCAAATTTGTCTGTACCTTTAAAATCTGGAATTTTCGGCTGGTTCAACTGTCCTGTTGCGCTCACCAGATATCTGCAAGTCAGAGGTTGGCTAGTTCCATTTTCGTCGGTAAGTATCAAATCCCAGGTCTTGTTTGCACAGTTATAGCGGGCTGTTTTCAAGCTATGCGAAAAACGAATATGTTTTATGATATCAAACTCTTGTGCCACTTTTTTGATATAGGAATGGATCTCGTTCCTTTTGGAATAATAGGCGGACCAGTCGTAATTGGGTGCGAATGAAAATGAATAAAAATGATTGGGGGTATCCACACCGCAGGCGGGGTAGGTATTTTCAAACCAAGTTCCGCCAAGGCTGTCATTCTTTTCATAGATCGTGAAAGGAATACCTGCTTTTTGCAGATGAATGGCAGCGCAAATTCCAGACAACCCGGCACCGATTATGACTACATGATTTTCCGCCAGTGAACGTGCATCTGGTTTTGCAGTCCATTTGATATGTTTGTCGAGTGTGTTCTCAAATCCCATATCCTCAAGGAACATGGGGACATACTCCTCGCCAACCGGTTCACCCACATAAATCGATAGCATTCGTTGAAGTGTTTCAGGGTCGGGTAAGGGAGCCAGCTCCTGCTTTCCATCGCGAATATCGCATATCAGTTCGAAAGCGCGTTCACGAAGCTCAGACTGAAATTCTGGTGGCATATGTCGCAGCCCGTCCAGACTTTTGGAAGGCAGATGAGGACCTTCCAGAAACGCCAGGTCGCCACTTAACTGGCATAGCGTTAGCAATAGAGTTGGGTAGTTAGCCTCCTTGAGGGCCTCTTTAAGTTCGTGATCTTTTATATGTTTGAGTGTGGCAATGGTCATTTGGTTTTTGGTTATTGTTTTCTTTCTTAATTTAAAGATTAGCGGAAAGTTTGCGAAAAGGGAATTTACATTTTGTTGATATAAAAAGTTCCTGTGGTTAATCTCAAACTGTTGTTTTGAAATGAATTAAATAAAAACGAAAAAGGACAATAAGATGGGGGAATTCAGTGGGAAGAATGTGTTTGTTACAGGCGGAGCGTCTGGAATTGGCCATGCAACAGCTTTAAAATTTATTGAACAGGGCGCTACTGTTCTGATCACTGACCTTAACGAGAAAGCGGGCACTGAAATCGCCAATAATCACGAAAACCTGTTTTTTGCACCGCATGATGTGGCTGATGAAAAGAGTTGGCAACAGGCTATCGCAAAAATGAAATCCATTTGCGGCTCAATGGACATATTGGTTAATTGCGCCGGTGTTTCCTTTTCTGACCCACTTGAGGACATGACGCTCGAGCGCTGGCGGCAACAACAGGCTGTAAATGTGGACGGTACTTTTTTGGGGGTTAAATACGCCATTCGCGAAATGAAAGAGCGCAAAGGAGCAATTGTGAATATCGCATCCATCGCATCAGATGTCGGTATCTTTGCCGCAGTGGGGTATTGCGCCACCAAAGGCGCTGTAAAATCTCTTACCAAGGCAGCGGCGTTATATTGCGCCCAGTATAAATATGATATTCGCGTCAACGCCATTCAGCCAGGTTATATAGAAACACCGATGGTAACCGATGTCCTCCACATCAATAAAGACGCAGAAAGGTTGGCGCAGAAACTGAAAAAAATGCATCCGCTGGGGCATTTTGGTGAGCCTGACGATATTGCTCATGCGATTTTGTTTGCAGCCTCTGACAGGGCGAAATTCATGACAGGTACGTCGATACCTGTTGACGGTGGCTATCTGGCTCAATAAGACAGTAAGGCTTTCCTTTTCTCTTCGGAGCATTCTTTCGTGTCTGTCAGTGATCGCACCGCCATCTGGTTTTTGGCATTTGGTCAAACTCTGGTCTGGGCGGGTACCTATTATATATTTCCCGCTCTTATTGTCAGATGGGAGGCGGAGCTTGGCTGGTCCCGATCCGAGATTACCGGAGCATTGACCATTGCGATTTTAACATCAGCAATACTCTCTCCTGTTTCGGGCAGACTGATTGACAAGGGCCTTGGCGCACTGACCTTAACGCTTGGTGCTTTTGTCGGGGGCTGGCTGGTTGCCGCTCTGTTTTTTGTTGAGAGTTTAGCGGGGTTCTATGCCATTTGGGCCGGGCTTGGGGTTTGCATGGCATTCGCTCTTTATGAGCCTTGTTTTGCCTTTGTAATTCGCACAAAAGGGCTGGATGCGAAGCGTTTCATTACGCTGATCACATTGGTTGCCGGCTTTGCCAGCACAGTCTCTTTTCCTGTTGCTCATGTTCTTTCCGATGAATTTGGTTGGCGCATATCGTTAATTGCCTTTGTATGTATGGTCAGTTTCGTTGGTGCTCCCCTGATGTATTTTGGGGCCAAAAACCTTACCCCACACGAAAGTGCACTCAAATCAATTGAGGAGACAGCGCAAATTCAAGGGCGTGGGCGATATGGATTTTTGCTTTGGCCCAAATTCTGGTTAATTGCGTTGGCGTTGATGTTGCTTTCAATGGTGCATGCGACTTTGATCAATCACTTGTTGCTCCTGCTTAAAGATCGCCAGATCAGTGCAGATACCGCCGTACTGGCAGCGTCATTCATGGGGCCCATGCAGGTATTTGGCCGGCTCTTGGCAACGCTGGTCGAGCGATATTTTTCAAACGGAATGCTCACGGCCCTTTGTTATATTTTCTCAATTTCCGCTGTTGGGGCCCTGATGCTCGCAGAAAAGCTTCCCGCCATGCTGGCAATCTTTATCATTCTGCAAGGGAGTGGTATTGGGGTCAGCAGCATAATGAAACCCGTGTTATCTCGTGAAATTCTGGGGGGTGAGAATTTTGGTCTTAAATCGGGTGCACAGGCCGTTCCTTTTTTCACTGGTAATGCATTCGCTGCGCTAATTGGCTCTTTATTGTGGGCGCTAGGCGGATATGATCTGGTGCTTAAAGTTTTGATCCTGCTCCTCATGGTCGGTTTTTTCGCGCTTCTGGCAGCAATTCATTTAAACAGGGCAGCCGATACCAAAGGTGGGTAATTGTAATATTACTCACTTGCGAACTGGGCAGGTGATGGCTAAAACATTCTAACCAAACGTTCCAAAAAGAAATTACAAATGACAACAACCCGTACCCCCCTTATCAACCCGATCCTGATCGCGGGTTGTATCATTTTGATGACAGGCTTCGCCATTCGCGCCAGCTTTGGTATTTTTCAGATTCCGATCGCCGAGGAATTTAACTGGCTTCGCTCGGAATTCTCTTTGGCCATTGCCATTCAGAATTTGGCATGGGGAATAGGCCAGCCTTTATTTGCGGCTTTGGCCGAAAAAATCGGGGAGCGAAAAGCCATTATTCTGGGTGCGGCGACTTACGCGCTTGGTCTGGTGTTTAGCGCTTTTTCAACCACGCCACTAGAACACCAGTTTTATGAAATCCTCGTTGGTTTTGGTATTGCCGGGACGGGTTTTGGTGTCATTCTGGCCGTCGTCGGTCGCGCCGCTTCAGATGAAAACCGCTCATTGTCTTTGGGTATTGCGACCGCGGCGGGCTCCGCGGGTCAAATTGTTGGGCCGCCATTTGCAAACCTGTTACTGCAATATATGAACTGGTCCAGTGTGTTTCTGGTTTTTGCGGGCATTATTATGGCGGTTCTGGTTGTTCTTCCCATGATGCGTGCACAACCAGCACCGGCTGGAAGTGCGGGACTGGATGAGTCCATGGGAGAGGTGCTCAAAAAAGCCTTTTTTGATCCAACCTATATCATGATTTTTCTGGGCTTCTTTTCCTGCGGCTTTCAGCTTGGCTTTGTTACGGCTCATTTTCCTGCCTTTATTGCTGAAGCCTGTGCGGCAATCCCGACGAATAGCGTTTTACGCTCAATGGGGGTCAGCACGACAACTGCACTTGGGGCGTTGTCCATTGCCCTGATCGGCATCACAAATATTGCCGGATCGATCGGTGCTGGTGCCCTTGGCGCCAAATACAGCAAGAAATATCTTCTGTCTCTGATTTATGTCGGGCGAACCATTGCCTGCATTCTGTTCATTATGTTCCCCATGACCCCAACAACTGTGATCCTGTTTTCACTGGTCATGGGTGGCTTGTGGCTTGCCACCGTGCCGCCGACATCCGGCCTTGTCGGTCAGATTTACGGCCTCAAATATATGGGCACTTTGTACGGTATCGTCTTCTTCTCTCATCAATTGGCTCATTCCTTGGGGTCTGGATGGGCGGCGAACTTTATGACCAGTTTGGAACCTATGATATTGTTTGGTGGGTCGGAATTGGCGTGGGCGCATTTTCCGCAATCATTCATCTACCTGTAAAAGAACAGCCCTACGAAAGCAGATTTGCAACATAAGGTGGTTCTGTTTTGTGGGCTCACAGATAAAACTCTCACCCTCAGCAATCTATTGGTTATAAATATGCCAAAGATTGCAGGGGGAGGGAACGTTGACATATCTTCGCGTAAAAGGGGCTACTGCGCTCAAGGGACCTAATCTTGTATGCCCTTATCCGGGCGTAACGGTTCGGTTTGTGTTAAATGACAGCGTGGTTGCGGATCAGTCTCTTGTGCTGGATCTGTTACGCGAAACCGCTCATAAGATCTATGATAAGCCCTCTTCCATCAAGAAGCTTAAAATTCCCGAAATCAAAGGGACTTTCAATTCGCAGGTTATTGATTGGATAGGTGTAATTTCAATCCTTATTCAGCGGATGAATGGGAATGAAGCTTCGCTGTATCGGAGTTTTGAGCGGACGAGTCATGGTCATTGCGACCTTTTTGTCGCCCATGAGTTTGAATCCATGGGTCGCGCTGCACTAAGCTCCGCAGTTAATTTCGTAAAACTCATCACCAATGATGAGAATTTGCAGGACAACAAAGCAAGTTATAACGAAATTGTCGAAGAGCAGCTGGCGGCAATTACCCAGATGTATCAGGCCTGGGCACCCAGAATGGAAACACGCCAGTTTCTTAAAGTTGCGACAGCACGCAAAATTCCTTGGCGGTTCAACGATGAGCGAACCAAATTTTTGGAATTTGGATATGGTCGCAAGAAGAGGGTTTTCCTTGAAAATATAATCGATATTGAAGGTCATAATACATTTGCACTGACCAACGATAAAAACCTCACCGCTAAAATTTTAAATGAAGTCGGTCTGCCCGGAACTGTAAATATTCGTGCAACCGACCTGCAGGAGGCAAAGGCCGCAGCGAATGAGCTGGGGTATCCTGTTGTCTTGAAGCCTTTGATGGGGATGCAAGGGTATGGCGTAACACCTGACATCAAAACCGAACATGAGCTTGAAATCGCTTATGAGGCGGCGACAAAACATCATTCACATGTGATTGTGGAACGGCATGTAAAGGGCGATGACCATCGAATGTTAGTGATCGGTGGTAAATATGCCGGCTGCGTGAAACGGTCAATCTCGAAAATAATTGGTGATGGCAAAAGGTCGATTACGGAACTGGTCGCCGAAATGAATAAGCAGGATTTTCGAAATCGAATACCGGGAAATCCAAAATATCAGATCAAGAAAATTCCGGTGATTGATGAAGTCCTTAAAAAGCAGGGGTACGATTGGGATAGCATTCCTGCCAAAGGTGCGATCGTGTCCATGCATATCGTACCAAATGCAAGTCAGGGGGGGATGCTCGAAGCAATTGATGACCGGGATGTTCATCCCGCCAATATTGAGATGGCGGAACGGGCCGCGCTGCAATTTGGCTTGAAGCTCGGCGGTATCGATTATCTGACGGATGATATTTCGAAACCGTATTATGAGAGTGGCGGGGCAATTTGTGAGGTCAACGCCAGACCCGCGATTGACGTGATGCAATTAGGCGATCCGATCGTGCAGGAAAGATTATGCCGTGCAACTTTTGAGCTTAGCTTTCCACCAGAGGAGCGGACTGAATTACCGATCATCGTGCTGGTGGGAAGCGATGAAAGTCTCGGTTTTGATTTGGCGAGTACCCTTACAAAGAAAGGTAAACTTGTATCACATGCTCATTCACGGGGTGTAAAGATCGGACAAGCACCTCCAGTCCATGTGGGGCAGGCTGACAAGGCAGTTGATGCCGCGCTTTGGGATGCCTCAGTTGAAGTCGGTATTATTCAGGAAACGGGTGCTCGCATTCAAAAATACGGGTTATGTTTTACGTTAAGTTCTCTCGTGATTTTCATGGATGTTCCTATTTTGGGCACAAAGCGCATTGCCAAAATTAATACGTTGCTCGCGCGAACGGCCATGCATGGTGGGTATTATGTTCAGGAAAATGAAGCCTTGCGGGAATGGATTGCTACTTTGGATGACGACCTGAAAGTAAAATTTAAACCAGTTTCACTGTCGGAAATAAAAGACAGAGTCCTGTCCGATATAGAAACGATAATTGGCGCTTGACGATCTGTATCCTGTCCATAAGCTGTTGCGGAATTTAAATGCTGTGCGGATAACCCCGTGCGGGGAGAAGGATACTTTTATGAATTTACAAGGAAAAGTCGCACTTGTGACGGGGTCCACAAGTGGTATTGGTCTTGCGATGGCAATAAATTTCGCGAAATTGGGGGCCAAAGTCGTCATTAATGGTCTTGGCGATCAGGATGCGATAGAAGCAGCCAAGTCAGCTGTTCAGGACGCAGGCAGTGGTGATGTGATTTATAACGCCGCGAATATGCTGGACCCGGACGCGATTTCTGCGATGGTGGAGCAGGCGGAAACTTCATTTGGTTCTGTGGATATTCTGGTAAATAACGCTGGTATTCAACATACCTGCAGCGTAGATGCGTTCCCCAAAGAAAAGTGGGACGCGATAATCGGTATTAATTTATCGAGTGCATTTCATACTTCACAGGCTGTGCTGCCGGGCATGCAAAAACGTGATTACGGTAGAATTATAAATATTGCTTCTGTGCATGGGTTGGTTGGTTCAGTTGAAAAATCTGCTTATGTTGCGGCTAAACACGGGATTATCGGATTGACCAAAGTAACCGCTTTGGAAAATGCTGAGCGGAATATTACAGTAAATGCGATTTGCCCTGGTTGGGTGCGCACACCATTGGTTGAAGTACAAATCAAGGCTTTGGCAGAAAAAGAAGGTGTGGACTTGGAAGAGGCTGCGCGCAGGCTTCTCGCAGCAAAAGAACCTTCTTTGCGTTTCACAACACCGCAAGAGCTTGCCGAAGGGGCCGCTTTTTTGTGTAGTCCGGCAGCGTCAAATATGACCGGAACGTCGCTGGTTATGGATGGTGGCTGGACAGCTCAGTAAAGGCTATTGGGCTTCTTGACAGGTCTGGCTGAGTTTGAAACAGTGGTTTCAAGCAAGCCAGACGCACTTAATAAATCAAGAAGAAAGAAGCCCGCTCATGATTAAGGTCCATCATCTAAACAATTCCAGATCCCAGCGAATTTTATGGTTACTTGAAGAGCTTGGACAGGATTACGAAATCGTAAAATATCAGCGGGATGCTGTTACAAGTCTGGCACCCCCTGAGCTTGAAAAAATCCACCCCCTCGGAAAATCACCGGTTTTGGAAGATGATGGACTGATAATCCATGAAACAGGGGCAATCGTTGAATTTCTTGTCAATAAATATGACGATGGTTCATTGGCCCCAACGGATCGAAGTTCAATACTTTATACGCGCTATTCAGAATGGCTGCATTACGCTGAAGGGTCGGCAATGCTCCCCTTGCTTCTGCGTTTGTATGTATCTCGTCTGGGGGATGCAGGCGCACCCTTGCACCCACGAATTAGCAGTGAGTTTAAAAACCATTTTTCCTATGTAAGTAAGTCTCTTAAAGATGATTATTTGTTGGGAAATGAATTGTCAGCAGCAGATGTCATGATGTCTTTCCCGCTGGAAGCTGCAAATCGCGCCGGTGGTTTGAAAGATTTCTCTAACCTGCAGGAATATGTCGCCCGTTTTCAGGCACGCGATGCTTACAAGATTGCCCTTGAAAAGGGTGGGAAATACGATTTCGCGTAATCTGTGTTATCACGAAATGGTCCAAAAAATGAATATGAGTGATATAACAGGGAGCCCGGCGGAAGGATTATCAGACGCTTGGGTGAAGCCCACAAAATTTATCGATTGTGATTCCAAAAATGTTAAAGCATTTGCCAAAAATGCTTTGGCATCCTTGCCCTCAAATGCGAAGGCGAGGGATATTGCCATTCGCCTGTTTGAGGCTGTCAGGGACGATATACGCTATAATCCCTATCAGATTACATTTAATGCTGATGACTATAAGGCCAGCAATGTTGCGACCTTGGATGCCGCTTTTTGCGTCCCTAAAGCCATTTTGCTTACCGCTTCGTTGCGCTATGCAGGTATTGCCAGTGCAGTTGGATTTGCCGATGTAAAGAACCATCTGAATTCCCCCAAACTGCAGGATCTGATGCAAACTGATTTATTTGCCTATCACGGCTATGTTGCTCTGAAAATTGACGGGCAGTGTTTTAAGGTTACGCCAACTTTTAATCGCGATTTGTGTGAACGATTTGGGGTACAGGCAATTGAATTTGATGGACACTCTGATGCTTTGTTTCATGAATATGACGCTCATAAACGGCAGCATATGGAATATGTAAAGGATCGCGGTATGTTCGAGGATCCGCCTATGGAAGATATTGTCAAGGATTTGGCCGTTCTCTATCCGAAAATGAAGGCCATATGTGATGGGAAAGGGGTTGTCGAGGCTGATCCTGATTTTGCGGCCTGAACAATGAACACCCCACAGTTGGAAACTCTTCTAAAGGAAATCCGGCAATGCCGACATTGTGAAGAGTTTCTGTTGGACGGATGTCGCCCTGTCCTGCAAGCCTCAAGCCATGCAAAAATTCTGGTTGTTGGGCAAGCTCCGGGACGAAAAGTACATGCGACGGGTATTCCTTTTAATGATCCAAGCGGCGACAGACTAAGGGACTGGATGGGCATAAGCCGTGAAGTATTTTATGACTCGTCGCTACTGAATATCGTTCCCATGGGATTTTGTTATCCGGGAACGGGAAAATCGGGTGATCTACCCCCGCGTCCTGAATGCGCCGAACTTTGGCGAGCGCGGTTATTGGCGCAGTTTGAAAATACAGAGCTGCTTCTTGTCATTGGTCAATATGCCATCGATTGGCACATCGGCCCGACGCGCAAAAAAACGTTGACGGAAACTGTGCTTGATTGGCGCAAATACTGGCCTTCCACTCTTATTCTACCACATCCGTCACCAAGAAATAACTTGTGGCTGAAGCGCAATCCCTGGTTTGAGGAAGAGGTCATTCCTGAGCTGCGCAAACGGGTAGCCTCTATTGTGAATACAAAAAAATGAACTGGGAGTTTTAAAATGCCGACCGAAACGAACAAAGTACTGATACATACAGAAGAAAACATAACAACAGTGACCATTAATCGGCCCCATTGCCGAAACGCAGTTGACTATGAAACGGGTGAGCTTCTTCTGGATGCGTTTAATCGCTTCGAAGAAGATGACAGTCAATCTGTCGCAATTTTGCGTGGTGCCGGAGATTATTTTTGCGCTGGTTTTGATTTGAAATCTTTATCCGGTCAAAGTGAGCTCTCCTATGATCCTGAGGCGGAGGGAATTATGGGGCCCAGCCGCAAGCTGCTAAGCAAACCTGTTATCGCCGCTGTGGAGGGATATGCTGTTGCCGGGGGCTTGGAGCTCGCATTGTGGTGTGACTTGCGTGTCGCTGCCGAAACTGCCGCTTTTGGTGTGTTTTGCAGACGATGGGGAGTGCCTTTGATTGACGGGGGATGTGTGCGTCTTCCTCGTCTGATTGGCCATAGTCGGGCCTTGGATATGATTTTGACAGGACGGGAGGTAAGCGCACAGGAAGCTTACGAATTTGGACTGGCAAACCGGGTTGTTGCGCAAGGTCAGGCATATGAGGAAGCCTTGAAGCTTGCCAAACAAATCGCCGAATTTCCTCAGACCTGTATGAAAGTTGATCGAATGACCTCTTATCAGCAATGGGGAATGGACGTTATGCAAGCATTGCGTCATGAGGCACGCGAAGGTGCCAAGCCCTTATATGAAGAAGCTCGAAACGGAGCTGGAAGATTTTCATCAGGGCTTGGTCGAGGTGGCGATTTTTCCAAAATTTGATGACCGCGCAACTCTTGGCGGGCTTGTAACTACATAATATTTTGCAGAACTTCCCGCATATGTTGAGGTATCGGGACGGGACGATTGGTCGTCCGGTCTACATAAACATGAATGAAATATCCCTCCGCGCAGGCCTGTTCATCCTCTCCCTTGAACAGGCCAAGCTCATAGCGCACTGAGGAGTTCCCCATTTTCGCAACTTTCAATCCGGCATGGACCAGGTCCGGAAAAACGATGCTCTTGGCATATCGGCAACTTGTTTCCACAACCAGCCCAACAACCGGGCTGTTCTGAATGTCTAAAATTCCCTGATGGACCAAGAACTGGTTCACTGTGGTATCGAAGTAGCTGTAATACTGTACGTTGTTTACATGACCGTAGGCGTCATTATCCATCCAGCGTGTTGGGATAGCCTGAAAGTGGCGATAGTCACTTCTAAGGCTCATTTGTTTTGTGTTTCCCATGGGTTAGAGGACTTTCTTATAGATTAAATACGCATCCTCACGGGTCACTTCGCGTGGGTTGTTAACAAGAAGTCTGGTTTGCTCCATTGCCGCGTCTGCCAGCTTATCCAGATCGTTTTCGCTTACACCAACTTCGCGTAGCCTTGTTTCCAGTCCAAGGTCGGCCCCCAGTTTTTCAAGTCGATTGATGAATTCCTGACAGGTTGCCTGCGACCCTTGTGAAGTGTCGATATCAGTGAAGACCAGCGGTGCCAGTTCGGCATATTGATCTGCACACACCACGGCGTTAAATCGCATCACCTCTGCCAGAACAATGCATTGGATAACCCGTGTGGAACGTGGAATATCCCACCGATCGGATACGCAAGCGCATGGACGGCAGCGACTGGTGAATTAGCAAATGCCTGACCCGCCAGACATGCTCCAAGCAGCATGTTGGAGCGGGCTTCAACATTTGCACCGTCCTCCACTGCGGTTGTAATATTAGCACCCAACAGCCGGAGCGCTTCCTTGCCCAGTGTTGCGGACATGGGGTTATTATTGGCTCCTTTTGATGTATATGCCTCTATTGCATGCACCATTGCGTCGATGCCGGTAGCCGCTGTTACATGTGGCGGCAGTCCCAATGTGAGGTGAGCGTCAAGAATGGCTATGTCTGGTAATAGTTTGGCAGAAACCACACCTTTTTTAGTCTCCGCACCAACGGTAATAATGGAAATAGGTGTAACCTCTGAACCTGTACCGGCAGTTGTTGGAATTTGGATAAGTGGCAACCGGTTTCCTTTGATCATTTCGATGCCGTAAATCTCATCAAGACTTTCCTGCTCGAGCGCGAGCAACGCAACCAGCTTTGCAACATCCATGGAAGAGCCGCCGCCAAATCCAATGATGACTTCTGCGTTATGCTCGATGGCAGATTCACTCGCCTCCAGCACGATTGCCTCTCGGGGATCTGCTTCAACAGTGTCAAAAATAGCCAGTTTTACGCCAGCTTTCTCCAGTGCTGTAATCGCACTTCTGTGTAGATCAAGTTTGACGATCCCCGGATCTGTGACCAGCAGAGCCCGGGTTCCAAATTGATGGACAATATCCCCAAGCTCTTCCATCACACCGGGCTTACAAATCAAACGGGGAGTCGTGTTAAAAACAAATTCTCGCATCAGCTCTTCTTCTTGATTTTTAAAGTTTGTTGGGTTGCCTCTACATTCCCTGCGACATCGGCATTTTGTCAACTCTATCGCATCTCAACCCATAAAATCGATTTTTATTTTACTTATTTGTTGGTGGTGTTCCCATGAACCGTTATTAATAGATTTCACATGCAGATATGCGAGGGGTAAGAGATGCTGGTATCGGAAATTCTAACATTTGTATTTGTCGCATCCCTGCTGGTTATGTCGCCCGGGCCCAATGGTGTTCTGATCGCAAAGACCGTACCCACATCCGGCAAAGTCGCGGGCTTTGCAAATATTGCCGGGTTTATGACCGGGTTTTATTTGCATGGCGCGTTATCTGTGTTGGGAATTTCAATCATACTGGTCCAGTCTGCTACAGCATTCACTCTGGTTAAAATATTAGGGGCAATTTATTTGTGCTGGATTGGTATCAAGGCGTTGATTGATGCTTTTTCGGCGAATGTGAAGGTTGCAAATGTGAAACCGGTTAGGAGAAAAAGAACCTTGCTCAAGGCATACAGCGAGGGGTTGCTCACGAATGCACTTAATCCAAAGGTTTCAATGTTCTATCTAGCTGCCTTCCCGCAGTTTATTTCCAGCGATGCTCAATCCGCAGTCTCCGCATTCATTCTGGTTTTTCTACATTCAGTAATTAACCTCCTGTGGTTTGGCGCGATGGTACTTGTCCTTTCGCGCCTTGGTCAGGTCGCTAAAACTGTGCGTTTTCAAAAATGGCTCAAGGCTTTAACCGGTGTTGTGTTTATCGGTTTTGGACTAAAGCTGGCGAGTTATTCACGCAATGCCTGATACCATTACTCTTCTTACGTAATTTCACGCAGTGCGGTGCCGATACGCTGTTTATGCTCCCAATCTGGCTGTACCAATAGGGGGCGTTGCTTTTTTCAAGCGGGGGTTTTTCCAGGATCATATCAGCCGCTTTTTCTGCGACCATTATGGTTGGCGCATTCAGGTTGCCGTTTGTAATTGTTGGAAAAATGGAGCTATCAACGACCCGCAAACTCTCTAAGCCCCGTACCCGGCAGCTTTCATCGAGCACAGCCATGGGGTCAGACGCAGATCCGATCTTGCAAGTGCAGGATGGGTGATAGGCGCTTTCCACATTGTCTTTCACCCATTGATCTATCTCTTCATCAGACTGGATTTGAGCACCGGGTTGAATTTCCTCTCCGCGGTATCTGTCGAATGCAGGTTGATGAATAATTTCACGGGTGAGGCGAATAACCTGCCGCCAGTCTTTGACGTCCTCTTCGGCCTGTAGGTAGTTGAACAGAATTTCCGGCTTGTCCTTAGGGTCCGCTGAGGAAATCATCACATGTCCCCGGCTTTTGGGTTTATTGGGGCCAACGTGAACCTGAAAACCATGTCCATCAAAAGCCGTGCGCCCATCATATCGCATGGCTGCAGGTAGAAAATGATACTGAATGTCTGGCCATTTTAAACCGGGTCGGGATCGGATAAAGGCGCAGCTTTCGAAATGATTGGTAGCTCCTAAGCCGTTTTTAAACAAAATCCATTGTGCACCGATCAGACCTTTGCTGAGTAATCCCAATCGGTTGTTGAGCGTAATTGGTTCTTTGCATCGAAACTGGAAATAGACTTCCAGATGATCCTGCAGGTTGGCACCCACTCCGGGAAGGTCATGAATTGGCGTAATATTTCGTTTTGCAAGCTCGCTCGCAGGGCCAACGCCAGATCTTTGCAGAAGAGTGGGGCTACCGATCGAACCTGCACTTACAATGACTTCACGTGCTGCTTCTATTCGTTGTGATCCACCGTCTTTTACAAGTGAAATCCCGGTTGCGCGTTTTCCCTCAAATTCGACCTTGTCAACCAGTTCACCGGTCAGGATCGTTAAATTCTTACGGTACCGCACGGGATCGAGGTAACAATAGGCGGTGGATGCGCGAACACCATTTTTTACCGTCATATGCATGGGGCCGAAACCCTCTTGCTGATACCCGTTATAGTCAGACGTGACGGGATAACCCGCTTCTTCACCCGCCTTAATGAAGGCGGAATACAGCGCATTTAGCTGCATGTTGTTGCCATTGTTTACATGCAGTGGCCCGTCATCGCCGCGATATTCATCGGAGCCACCAATCCAGCTCTCCGCCCGCTTGAAATATGGCAGAACATCCGCGTATCCCCACCCTGTAGCGCCTTCGCTTTCCCATTCTTCAAAGTCGCAGGCGTGACCACGGACATATACCATTCCATTGATTGAAGAGGAGCCGCCGATCACTTTCCCTCGCGGACAATCCAGCCGTCTGCCGCCAAGCGCTGGTTCTGGAAGGCTCTCATAGCCCCAGTTGAACTTGTCCATATTCATTGGAATTGATAGGGCTGTTGGCATCTTTATGAAAATATTTTTGTCACTACCGCCAAATTCAACAAGACAAACAGTTACTTCCGGGTTTTCGCTCAAGCGATTTGCCAGAACACATCCGGCGGATCCCGCGCCAACAATCACATAATCAAATTTCATACTCTGAACCTGTTCAATTGAATTCGACCCACGTCAATATAATCACTTACCACAAATGCTTTTGCAAATGCGACAGCAGGATGCCGATTGCGCTTGAGAACGACTTTTTTTAAGCTAAAAGTAAGAAAAACAGTCTAGTTTATTCTATAGTTAGTGTCGCAAAAGTTGTGTGTGGCGATACTTGGCCAACTTTGGGAGTCTTCGAGTGCTCGAGGCAGCAATACCTGATTATGAAGAGCAAAGACTGGAAGCCTTGCGCAAGCTCCGCCTGTGGAAAAGCGCGGACGATGAAGCTTTGATCGAATTACGCGCCTTATTAGCAAATTCTTTGCAGCACCTGCCGTTCAGATCAATTTGGTGGGCGATGGGTATGTCTGGGCCAAGTCATCCCACGGTGAGTTGCCGCGTCAGATAAAACGTGAAGAGAGTCTTTGTGCACACACGATCCTTGAGGATGATATCTTTTGTGTGTCAGATATTCACGCTGATGCACGATACAGTGACATAAACCAGACCATTAACGGTGAACCGGTCCGATTTTATGCCGGTGTGCCCTTGAAGGTGTATGGGGGCTTCAATGTCGCAACGATCTGTGTGATGGATACGAAGCCCAGAACGCTCCAATTCGACGAATATGAAGTGCTTTGGAATTTTGCCGGTGCAGTCCAGCAGCAATTCAGTTTGTCCAGACTGGAACAGGATGGAAAGTTTCTGGTCTCCCAAACCTCACGGCTCAACACACTGCTCGAAGCATTGGCTGACGGTATTGTAACAATTGATGCACGGGGCAGAATTGAAACAGTCAACGGTGCCGCCACTCACATCTTCGGGTATGAGCAGGGTGAACTCGAAGGAATGGAATTCAAGGAATTGATGCCCGACCTCGGCCGAGGCGGATGGGAAGGGTATCTTGAAATCCTGCTAGGTTCGGAAAAAGCTTTCCTACCGGATCAAAATTATAATCTTCAGGGGCGCCGAAAAAATGGCTCGCTGTTTCCGATGGAGCTTGAAATCCGGGAAATGATCCTGGATGGAAATCTGTCATATATTGGTATTATTCGCGACATCACAGAGCGCAAAGCTGCGGAAGACGAAATTCTTCAAAGCCGGCAGATTCTGGAAGTTACAAAAGAAAATGTACCCGCGGGCATCACTGTCTTTGGCAAAACAGCAAGACTTAAAGTCATAAACAAGCACGTGAAGGATCTACTTCTGCTTCCAGATGAGCTGGTAACCCTTGGGGTCAAGTTTAAAGAAATCGTGATTTTCATGTTCGAGCGAGGAGATTTTGGTAAATTTCCTCCAGATCGCGTGCATGACGAAATGGTGAAAATCGTTACCGATTTTAAATCTCCGCGCTTTGTACATATCAAAGAAGTCGACAGATATATTGAAATTACCAGTCGCATGATGCCCGATGGTGGGTTCGTCTCTACCTATCTTGATATTACGTCACGGCTGAAAAACGAAGAAAAGCAGGAAGCCTTGCTCAGGCAGGCCAATGAAGCCAATTCAGCAAAAACCAACTTTCTCTCCACCATCAGCCACGAAATCAGAACACCGTTAAATGGTGTCATTGGCGTTGCGCATATGCTGGAAGAGACGGTCCTCGATCCGAAACAGCGTGAAATGCTGGATACGATCCTGCATTCGGGCAATACATTGCTTTCGATTATTAATGACGTACTGGATATGAACAAAATCGAATCTGGTAGTTTGGAAATCGAGAGTATTTATTGTGATTTAAACGAGATAATTGGCTCGGTCTGTGCTCCGTTTGAAGCGCAGGCAGGGGGCAAAGGTATTGAGCTTGGCTTCACAATATCAGAGGAAATCAATCCGCATATCGTTTCCGATCCAACGCGGCTGCGGCAAATTCTGATGAACTTGCTCGGCAATGCTATGAAATTTACGGAAAGTGGCAGCATTCATGTAAGGGCAACATTATCCAATGAAACAGATGCTCGCGGGCAGCTCGTTCAGATAGATGTCTGCGATACAGGTGTTGGGATCGCAGAAGATCGCCTTTCCACAATATTTGAGGCGTTCTCTCAAGCTGACAACACCATCAACCGGCGCTTCGGCGGGACCGGTCTTGGACTGTCCATTGTCCGCAAATTGGTTGAAATCATGGGCGGTGAAATTTCTCTCAAAAGTACAGAAGGAGAAGGCACTACTTTTACAGTTCTAATGCCGCTGCAGATCGCCCCCAAAGCGGAAGTGGAAGAGGAAGCCAGCCGCCTGAAAGGTGCAGATTTTGAAGATACTACAGGCTTGAAAGTGTTGGTTGCTGAAGACAACCACATTAATGCGATGATTACGTCTTCCTTCTTGAAAACCTTGGGACATACAGCGGAAGTTGTTGAAAATGGGGAGCTTGCCGTTGAAGCGGTCGCCAACAGACGGTTTGATCTGGTTTTGATGGATATTCACATGCCGGTAATGGATGGCATTGAAGCGACAAAAAAAATCAGACTAAAGCAGAGCTCGAAAATCCTGCCAATTCTGGGTGTTACGGCGGAAGCCTTTGCTGATCGTCACGCCTATATGAAAGAAATTGGGATTAACGATGTCATCACCAAACCATTTACAAAGCCACAATTGAAAAAGGCGATTTCAAAATACTTCACGAAAGAACCGTTAGATCTGGATGAGGCTTCTCCAAGTGAAGAACAGGTCAAGGTGCCGCTCAAAAGAAATGACAGTGATGCCCCTGATCTTGGAATGCTGGAAGTTACGCAATCATTGCCAATCGGCAGCGATGAAAAGATGGCGGAATTTGTTGAGCAGCTAGGCGTAGATATGGCAGGCCCTTTGATTGAGAAAACGCCGGATGCTGTTAAATCAGAATTGAACGTTATGAAACAGGGCCTAGAAGATGGGGATATGGCGATTGTTAAACGCGCAGCTCACACAATAGTTGGGGTGGCGAGTTCAATGTGTGCAGAACGACTGGTGGAACAGGCGTCATTATTTGAGAATAACGCCGGTGAACTGGATGATATCTCGGCCGTTTTCCCTATATTTGAAAAAACCGCGGAAGAAACATTTCATTGGTGGTCAGAAAAATCGAAAGCTGACGGCTAGATTACTATTGCCTTGATTTTCTGTTTAATTTTGAATGCCTCCCCCTTATTTGACAGGCTACCGATGTTTCAGTCAGGGATATATACG
The DNA here is from genome assembly GCF_000616095.1 of Sneathiella glossodoripedis JCM 23214. GTDB lineage: Bacteria > Pseudomonadota > Alphaproteobacteria > Sneathiellales > Sneathiellaceae > Sneathiella > Sneathiella glossodoripedis. The sequence goes on from NZ_BAMS01000007.1 coordinate 89,812, forward strand.
GAGCTGGACTGCTCATAATATACCATTATTGAACTTGTGAATTTACCGGCCAATTGAAATTCGTTAAATGTAGTCTTCTCTCTTTATCAGGAAAGTTTGTTTTCATGAAAATTACGGTTGTTGGTGGTGCTACGATTGATGTTATTGCGACGATTGATCCAAGTGACATCGAAAGTGTGACCATGCGTAACGCTGCAAACTCCTATCTGTTGATGGAGCAGGGCGCCAAAGTTGAAGCAACTCACATTGACACACAAATGGGAGGGGGAGCCACAAACGCTTCTGTTTCAATGGCTCGCCTTGGCGGTGACGTTAGAACTGTCTTGATGCTTGGAAATGACAGGGATGCTGAGCATGTACTGGATCGGTTGAAATCTGAAAATGTGGATACGTCCTACGTGATGAGGCATCCAACCGAACCGACGGGTAAGTCCGTCATCATTTGCTCACATGATCGCAACGCCGGAGTTTTTGTCAACCGTGGGTCCAATAGCTGTTTGTCCGGCGATGATCTGACAATGGAAATGTTTGAAGGGTCCGATCTGGTATATGTCTCAACTTTGAGTGCTCAATCCGCAGATGCATTTCCGCAAATAGTCCGCATGGCGAAAGAAGCTGGCGCGTTTGTTGTTTGCAATCCAGGTATTCGCCAAATCCGCCAGCGCAAAGACCAGGTATTGGACGCCTTGCAATGGGTCGATATGATCGCGATTAATCGTGATGAAGCAAGCGCGTTAGCTCAAGGCACGGTCACTCTTTGCAATAATCCACCAGCGCTGGATCCGTCACGACCAGACCTGATTAATGAGGGGCTGGGCGAAAAAGGTGCCTTTATTAAACTTGCTGACCTTTCCCGGCTTGTAGCAGAACGTGGCAGTCGTTTTCTGGTCGTAACAAATGGGGCTGAGGGGGCGTATCTGACGGAAAATGGTGAAATCCATTTTTGTCCGACAATTCCTGCCAAACTGGAAAGCACGATTGGGGCAGGTGACGCATTTAATTCAACTCTTGCATTTGCTTTGGTTGCCGGTAAAGCGTTTGACGAAGCCATGAGGTGGGCCGTGACCAACGCGGCGTCTGTCGCCGGCTATGTGGATGCGCAAACCGGTCTCCTTACACAAGAAGAACTTCAAAAACGCCTGTAATTAGCGATTTTTCACGACCGATAAGCTGATCTTAAGTGCCTAAATGAAATCTGGTTGACTTTTATGTACACACATATAAACATAAACCATATTCATAAAGCGAAATCCGTAAAGGAAATAAGGGCACTTGCCTTGGGGGAATGCGCTCTTTTACCGAGAGTCTGAACGACAGGCCCGGGTGCGGGCACTTAAGGAGAAAAAAATGCAAAGACGGGAATTTATGAAAACTGCTGCTGCCGGTGCAGTCGCGTCCACAATCGCAGCTCCAGCCATTGCCCAAGGTAAAATGCAATGGAAAATGGTTACAGCCTGGCCGAAAAACCTTCCCGGACCGGGCGTTGCCGCTCAGAAACTGGCGGATCGTATTACAGCACTTTCAGGTGGCCGTATTGAAGTGAAGTTATTTGCCGCCGGCGAACTGGTGCCGGGGCGCGGTGTGTTTGATGCTGTCAGTCAGGGGACTGCCGAGCTTTATCATGCTGTTCCCGCATATTGGGGATCCAAATCCAAAGGCATTCTTATGTTTGGCTCGCAACCTTTTGGTTTGCGTGCAGATGAGCAGGTGGGTTGGCTCACCCATGGTGGCGGGCAGGCGCTCTATGACGAAATTTATGGTCGCTTTGGTCTGAAGCCGTTTTTGTGTGGTAACTCAGGACCGCAGTGGCAAGGCTGGTTTAAAAACGAAATTAATTCTGTTGACGACTTGAAAGGGTTGCGTTTCCGGACAACTGGTTTGGCCTCTGAAATGTGCTCCAAACTTGGAATGGCGGTTCAGGCAATGGGCGGCCGGGCAATGTTTCAGGCGCTGCAATCAGGCGCTCTTGACGCTGGTGAATTTATTGGTCCATGGACAGATAGCGCGCTTGGTTTTTATCAGGTTGCCAAGAACTATTATTGGCCGGGTGTTGGCGAGCTTCCTCCGCAGAAGAATGCGCCGTTAATGCGAAGGTCTATAACGAACTTCCTGACGATCTGAAACAGGCTGTGTCCTACGCTTGTGAAAGCCTTTATAATCCGGTTTGGACAGAATACACAACGAAGCACGCGCTTGCGCTTACCAAACTGGTTGAGGAGCAGGGTGTACAGGTTAAGAAACTGCCTGACGATGTGATTGTTGCCATGGGCAATGCCGCTGGTGAAGTGATCGCGGAACTGCGCGAAGATGAAGACGAACTGGTTCGCAGAATTGTGGAAAGCTTCCTCGCCTATCGCTCATCTATTTCCAGCTATATGACATATGCTGATAATGGACAAATGAACGCACGGGCGATGGACTATAAGTATTAAATAGTATTTGATGTGTGGCGGGCTCAGGTAAGAGCCCGCTTTTTTTATGGCTGGACAGTCTTATGATGCTGGTTTCGTCTTTTCTTGATCGAATAAATCAAAGCGTAGGCAACGTAATTCGTTGGACAGCGCTGTTGATGGTGTTGCTACAGTTTGCGATTGTATTGTTGCGTTACGTTTTTGGCGTAAGCTTCATTTTCCTCAATGAAGGCGTTCTGTATTTGCACAGCACTCTGTTCATGCTCGGGGCCGGCTATACGTTTCTTGTGGACGGACATGTCCGCGTCGATATTTTCTACGCGAAATTATCCAAGGCCAGAAAAGCCAAAATTGATATCTTCGGTCACCTTGTATTTCTGCTGCCGGCGATGCTCATTCTTTTGTACTGGACCTGGCCGACAGTGCAAACATCCTGGGCGATTTGGGAGGGACCCATTTCCGTTGGCGGAATACCCGCATCTTTTTTGCTCAAATCATTGATCCCCGGATTTTGCATCCTGATTTTAGTGCAGGGTGTATCAGCTATTGTTAAAGACATGCTTGTGACGAAGGAGGCGAGATAATGCCTCTTCCACTAGATTTACTGATGTTTGCCGCGTTAATTGGCGGTATTTTGCTGGGATATCCAGTCTCCTTTTCTATCGCTGGTGTGGCAACCCTGTTTGCGTTGCTGGGCTGGGGGCTTGGTGCGTTTGACATTTCCCTTATGGGGGCGTTGGGACAGAGGATCTTTGGGTTGCTTACCAATGATGTCCTGATTGCAATTCCTTTATTTGTGTTCATGGGCGTGATACTGGAACGCAGCCGCATCGCAGAGGAACTGCTCGAGACAATGGGGCGTCTCTTTGGTTCGATCCGCGGTGGCCTTGGTGTGTCCGTTGTGCTGGTTGGTGCGCTGCTGGCAGCGTCTACGGGAATTGTCGGGGCAACGGTTGTTGCCATGGGCATGATCGCGCTTCCCACCATGCTTCGAAACGGATATAGCCCCAAGCTGGCCTCAGGCATTGTGTGTACTTCGGGAACCTTAGGTCAGATTATTCCTCCTTCCACACTGCTGATTATTCTGTCAGACGTGATGTCCAATGCTTATCAGCAAGCTCAGTTCGAGCAAGGCAAATTCACGATCGAGACAATTTCTGTTGGCCAGATTTTTGCGGCGGCATTAATGCCCGGTCTGGTTTTGGTCGGTATTTATATTGTCTACCTGTTGGTCAGGGCTTGGCTTATTCCCAGTGACGCACCGGCCATGCGTGAAGAAGTGGTCAAGCCAAGCCTGCTCGAAATTGGAAGCGCAATTTTGCCGCCAGTGGTGTTGATACTAGCGGTATTGGGCTCAATTCTTGGTGGGGTCGCAACACCCAGCGAAGCGGCTTCGGTTGGTGCAATTGGGGCCGTCCTGATGGCGGGTATTCGAAAAGGTGCCTCTGTTCCACTTGTATTGCTTGGTGGACTGTCCCTGATCGCTCTCGCCATCCTGTCGGGTCTCTTACCTATTCGCTTGCAACGGTCGGATATTGGCGGATTTGAAATTGCAATGGCAGGCTTTTACATTCTGCTGTCCGTCGTGGGTACAATTTCAATCGCAGTATCTTTGCGGCAAATATTCAAAGCTGATATTTTGAAAGCTGCTTTGACATCAACGATGACTGTCACTGCAATGATTTTCGCGACAATTTTAACTGCCTCTGTCTTTTCGCTGGTATTTGTTGGCCTCGGCGGTGAAGATCGGCTCGCTGATATCCTGCAATCCATGCCAGGCGGTGCAACCGGCGCCTTGATCTTTTGCATGCTGATCATCTTTATTCTGGGCTTTTTTCTGGATTTCGTGGAGATCACTGTCATCCTGCTGCCCTTGATTGCGCCCGCTCTTATTCTGATGGGGCATGATCCAATGTGGCTCGCTGTTTTGATTGCGATCAATCTGCAAACCTCCTTCCTGACGCCACCCTTCGGGTTCTCATTGTTCTACTTGCGCGGGGCAGCCCCCAAAGAAGTGACAACAGGGCATATCTATCTGGGCGTCATCCCCTTCATTGCGTTGCAGATTGTTGGCGTTATTCTGATCTGGTTCTGGCCTGAGATTGCCGTGTGGCTGCCAGCGAAAATTTACTAATGGAATAAAGCCCGTGAACAGCATCGGGCTTTTTCTCATTTACTCATCAAGCCCACACCGTTAAGCTGCCGCAAAAAAAGAATAAGGATAATAATAATGAGAGCATTAGCAGGTATTCGCGTCCTTGACCTTTCCCGTGTCCTTGCGGGCCCCCTATGTGCACAGACCCTTGGCGATTTGGGAGCTGAGGTGATTAAAATCGAAAATGTTGGTGGGGGTGATGATACGCGCACAATGGGTGCTGCAGTTCATGGAAACGACACCAGTTTTTTTAATTCGGTAAATCGCAACAAGAAAAGTATTGCACTGGATTTAACGACAGAAGAAGGGCAGAAAATTGCCGCTGATCTGGCGGCTGAATGTGATGTTGTCATTGAAAATTTCAAACTTGGCGGTGCGGCAAAGTTCGGCCTCGATTATGAAAGTTTGAAAAAACGCAATGAGAAACTGATTTATTGCTCGATCTCTGGCTATGGCAGGGAAGGGGATTTCAATCACCGTCTGGGTTATGACCTTGTCATTCAGGGGGAGGCAGGCCTGATGTTTGCCAATGGTGATGCCACTCAGGAGCCCCTGCGTTTTGGAATTGCGATTGTCGATCTGGTGACGGGGCATCACGCTGCGCAGGCCTGTCTTGCAGCCCTCTTTGCACGTGAGCGCACCGGCGAAGGACAGGCAATTGACATATGCCTCTTTGATAGTGGTCTTGCGTTGCTGGCCTATCATGCGAATAATTCCCTTTGGCTGGATCAGGAGCCACCAAGGCTTGGCAATTCAAACCCGTATGTTGCGCCTTATGGTTTGTTCAAGGTGTCTGATGGGTATGTCATTCTGGCAATTGCCAATGATGGACAGTTCAGACGTCTGGCGGCAGATGTCCTCGGAGCGGGCGAGCTGAACGAAGACGACCGGTTTAAGACCAATCAGCTACGTGCGAAAAACAAAGATGCCCTGCATGAACTTATGCAACCCTACTTGGATAAACTGACGCGGGCGCAGTTATGTGAGGCCCTTGTCCAGCATAAACTTCCAGGCGGGGAGGTTCGCACTGTACTGGAAGCGCTTCGATCAGCTGAAGCGGCTAGCCGTTCAATGGTTCACACTGTGGCGCATCCACATGCCGGTGATGTCTCCTTGATAGGAAGTCCCTTGCGTCTTTCCAAGTCTGGCGTTGAAGCCGTAAATCGCCCTCCCTCTCTTGGGGAAAACTCTCGTGAAGTACTGACCATGCTTGACTATACCGATGATCAGATTAAAGGCTTGATTGATAAAGGTATTGTTGAAACAAGATCTTAAAGTCGTTAGTTAAAGCAGTGGATGATTTTGTGTGCTGGCACCCAGAAAAAGTGTCAGCCCAAAAACCGCTATGATAAGACCGCCTAAAATGGTGACTCCATAAGATGCATATTTAAGGTAGGGGCTCTCTCCTCCGTGGGCGAGCTTTGCGGCGTATTTACGAAAATATACTGCGACACAGGCCAGAAGGGAGACAGTAATTGCAGTCCCAAGAGATATGGCCAGAACCGAGAGGACGCCGCTCCAGCGGAGTCCCCATGCTTCGGCAAAAATCAGCACCAGCAGTGAGCCAGTGCAGGGGCGGATACCGATTGAGAGAATAATTGAAAGGCTCTCTTTCCAGTTAGCGGTTGAAGAGAGCAACTTGGGATCCGGTGCATGACTGTGACCGCAATCAGCGCATTCCTCATGCCCCGTGTGGTGATGAGTGTGAGCATGGTGATGACCATGAGTATGTCCGCAGTCGTGCTGAGGAGACTCCTGGGCACTCTTATCCTGCACCCTTGATGAGGAAACAATTGACCGCACACCTCGTGTAATTAGCAAGACGCCAACTGCCATAACCAGCAGATAGCTTGCCATCTCGAGTGAGGGAACCGCATCGCTCGCTTGTCGGCGGGTCCAGCCCAGCACATATACTGCACCCAGTATCAAAATAATCGCTGTGATCCCTTGCATAAACGCTGACAGAAACGATAGCGCAATCCCTTTTGGAAGATCAGCCTCATTGCTCAAGAGGTAAGTGCTGATAACCGCTTTTCCGTGTCCCGGACCCGCTGCGTGAAAAACCCCGTAAAGAAAGCTGAGGGTAATCATTCCCCCCATCGCGATCAGACCTTCATTTTTCACATTTCTAAGCACCTGCGCCAGTTCTCGGTGATACAGGCTCTGTTGAGATTGAACATAGATGGCAAACTGATCCAGTAATCCTGAAGTGCTTACAAAAGCGGCAAGCATAAAGAGGGTTAGAAATATACCGCTCAATAAAATTAGGTTTAATCGCATGTAATATGGACCCACTCAGCAAAATAGTCACCCAGGCTGAAGTCGACATTTTCACCCTTGTCCATATTGGCCGCCAGCACGCTCATATCCTCCGGTGGAGAGGGGGGAATGAGCTCCGCAGTGCATTTGTCACTAGGCGCATGAGCGAGCGAAATCGCTGGTTCCTTATTGTGGTGTAAAATTTCGATGTAATATGTGGGATCATTTACCGCATAGGAAATGGCCTTGCCCGATGGGTTCACCGGCTTTTCCAGCATAACATCAAATTCCATCCACAGGCGGTTTTCAACCACACCGGTCGTAAATTGGTCAACGGGTTTTAGTGGCGCCTTCTTATCGCTTATCCTGACCTTAGTGAAATAATCGAATTCACTCAGGTTTTTAAGGTTCCCTGTCGCCAGTAATTGCAGAGCGTCCTCGCGCGGGGTGCCATCATCATTTTTTGGAATTTCGGACAGCACAAACGCTGAATAGAAGTCACCGAAAAGCCAATGAAGCCGTAATCCTGTCAGCCGCCCCTGATCATCAAAGAGTGGGGCTGATTTAAGGTCTACCCATGCATGCGGATGAGACTGCGCAAGTGAACTGGAAAATAGAATGAAAATGATCACTAAGGGTGAAAATAGCGCTTTAATGGACATTGTTGCTCCTGCGTCGCGACACTCAACTATCTTTATGGCATTCAAATTGGGCAAGCAAGTGACGGCTGCAAGAAAATTATCATCTGTTGGTCTGGAAATTGTAATGCTTCATTCTTAACTTGCTAGATCAACAGGCAATTTCACTGATGAAGGGCAAGATGACCAAAATATTGACGCTGATGCGCCACGCCAAATCCAGTTGGGAAGACTATTCTCAAAGCGATCTGGATCGACCACTTGCACCTCGTGGCAAGAAAGCGGCTCCCAAAATGGGACAGTATTTATATGAAAATTCTTTGTCACCGGATCTGGTTATTTGTTCGCCGGCTCAACGAACACGTGAAACCCTCTCTCGCCTTCAGACAGCTTTTCCAGACCCATTGCCTGTAAAGTACGACAAGATGGTTTATTCAGCCGGAATGGGCCATGGGTTAATTCCGCTGCTGCATAATATGTCTGATGAGTTGCAGCATATCATGATCTTGGGACATAACCCCGCAATGCAGGAGCTGTCGCTGGCTCTGATCTCTTGGACAGATGATCAGGAGGAGACACGACAAAAAATCCTGCGGAAATTTTCTACTGGCGCCATCACAAGTATGCAGTTCGAAGGTGACAGTTGGTCGGCGGTTAATTTGGGTAAGGGGAGGCTGTCGCATTTTGCCTCACCAAAGCAGTTGGCATAAGGGCCGGGCATATAAATGTGTCTCAATTGATTACCCATTTTGAAAATTGAGATACACTGGCAAATATCGATCCCGCAAAAAGAGATTAAAAGTGAAAAAACAACTGAATATTGGTCTGGTTGCACATGACGCCATGAAGGAAAAATTGGCAGATTGGGCAAAAGCTCATGCAGACAAGCTCGAACGTCATAATCTGTTTGGAACAGGTACAACGTCATCTGTGTTGATGAAATCGGTGCCGGGTTTAAAAATTACTGCCCTGAAATCAGGTCCCTTGGGGGGCGATCAGCAGTTGGGCGCTATGATATGTGATGGAAAACTCGATATGCTGGTTTTTTTCCAGGATGTAATGACTTCCCAGCCGCATGACGTGGATGTAAAGGCGCTTATTCGCATGTCTACACTCTACGACATACCCATTGCCTGTAATATGGCGACAGCCGAAATAATCGCAGACAGATTGTAAAAATATGCTGTCCCGGAGTGTAATTCTCCGGGACATTTACTCTGCGCTTACGCACCCAAGACTTCATTTACCGCATCAGCAGTGGCTTCTACTACGATCTTTGCTTCGTCTTTGGTGATGCAAAGCGGCGGAGCAAATCCCAAAATGTCACCCTGTGGCATTGCGCGGGAAATGACACCTCTCTTTAGCAGGGCAGCGGCCAGTTTGGCGCCAGTGCCAAGTGAGGGGTCGAAGAATTTTCGATTTGCCGGATCTTCTGCAAATTCGACCGCGATGAGTAATCCTTCGCCTCTAACCTCCGCCACATTTTTATGGGCGCCAAGCGCTTCACTCATCAGAGCCTTCATGAAGCGCCCGGTTTTCTGAGCGTTTTCCACAAGATTCAACTCATCAACCAGTTTCAGATTTGCAACCCCTGCCGCGGCTCCGATAGGATGAGCTGAATAAGTCCAGCCATGCCCAATAGGTCCGTTCTCATCGGTTCCGCGCATTAAAACGTCCCACATCCTGTCGCTGACAATGGAACCTGAAAGCGGTGCATAGGCAGACGTTAAACCTTTGGCAATTGTTATCAGGTCAGGTTTCAGACCATAGTGATCGCTTCCCATCATGCTGCCTAACCGCCCAAATCCGGTGACGACTTCATCAGCAATCAACAGGATATCATATTTGTTCAGAACGTCCTGTATGGCGGACCAGTATCCTGCTGGCGGTGGAACCAATCCACCTGTTCCAAGTGCTGGTTCACCAATAAAAGCGGCAATCGTATCCGGCCCTTCTTTCAGAATAAGCGCTTCAAGTTTTTCCGCGCAATCTGCGGAAAACTCTTCCTCACTCATGCTCTCATCCGCGCGACGTAAATAATAGGGGGCCTGCGTGTGAATAACCTGTTCCAAAGGCAGATCAAATTTTTTGTGAAACAGCTCCAAACCGGTAAGTGACCCGGTCATCAGTCCAGAACCATGATATCCGCGCCAACGGGATATGATTTTTTTCTTGTTCGGCCGCCCGAGTATGTTGTTGTAATACCAAACCAGCTTGATGTTGGTTTCATTCGCGTCTGATCCGGAAAGACCAAAATACACTTTGCTCATATGGTTGGGAGCTCTGTCCAAAATCATTTTTGCAAGCGTGATGGATGCTTCGGTTCCATGCCCGACATAGGAATGATAGTATGCAAGCTCCTTGGCTTGCTCTGCAATGGCGTCTGAAATTTCACTTCGGCCATAACCGACATTCACACAATAAAGCCCCGCAAATGCATCCAGAAGCTCTGTGTCATCGCGATCGCGGATATAAACTCCTTTACCACCTGTCACAATGCGATTGGCAAGGTCCCCGCGCGCAAATTGCCCAAGATGTGTAGATGGATGGAAAAAATTCTCCCTGTCCCATTTATCCAGTTGATCATTTGTCAGCATTTTAAATCCTTGTATTCTCTATTTGGGTTAAGCCACTTCGTAGTCGCGGCACACATATTTTATTTCTGTAAACTCTTCCAATCCCTGTCTGGCGCCTTCACGGCCAAGTCCGGATTGTTTGACACCTCCAAACGGGATGGGGGCGCCTGTAACTTTGGTTCTATTGATTGCCACCATGCCAAACTGAAGCGCCCGTGATGTTCTGTAAATTCGGCGGGGATTTTTCGTGTGAACATAAGCAATTAGGCCATATTCAGTCGCGTTCGCCCGCTGCGTAACGTCTTCTTCATGGTCAAATGGTGTTATTGCCGCGATTGGGCCAAAGGTTTCTTCATGGAGTATCGCAGCGTCATCCGGTACCTCCAGAAGTACCGTTGGTTCAAAAAACAGAGAGCCAGGTGCCAGGCGTTTTCCGCCCAACGCCAATCTGGCACCTTTGGATACGGCGTCCTCAATTTGCGCCTCCTGCTTTTGCACTGCCCGTTCATGGATTAACGGACCTATATCTGGGTCATCGGGCCCGGCGCCGACACGCAATTTCGATGTTGCTTCAATAAATAGGTTGCAGAATTCTTCATATATGGGCCGGGCAATGTAAAACCTATTGGCGGCAAGACAATCCTGACCGGATGTCGCGAACTTGGCGGAGATTGCGCAATCTACTGCAGTTTTTAAATTTGCATCATCAAACACAATAAAGGGTGCGTGCCCTCCAAGTTCCATCACCAGCCGCTTAATGCTGGGCGCGCATTGACTGTATAAAAGCCTTCCGATTTCAGTTGATCCTGTAAAGGATAAAACACGGACCCGTGTGTCTTCTGTCCATGGACCAACTATGTCTGGCGCATGTCCTGTAACCACATTGAAAACCCCTTTTGGAAATCCGGCTCTATCAGCTAATTCTGCCAAGGCAATAGCCGAATAAGGTGTCTCCTGTGATGGATGAACAACGACAGTACATCCAGCCGCGAGCGCTGCCGCCGCTTTTCTCGTTATCATCGCGGAAGGAAAATTCCAAGGGGTGACGAGTGCGGCCACTCCGGCAGGCTCTCTCCAAAGTTCAATTTCAGCCCCTTTCAGGTGGGAAGTCACACTTTCAATGTTGGGTCTTTTGGCTTCTTCACCGTAAAACTCAATAAAGTCTGCCCCATAATCAATTTCTCCGCGGCATTCCGAAAGCGGTTTTCCCTGCTCAAATGACATAATTTGCGCCAGGTCTTCTTTGTGCTCTTGGATAAGATCGTTCCAACGCCTTAAAAAAACTGATCTTTCCTGCGGCAACAAGGATGCCCAGTCATCAAAAGCAGATTGGGCGGCCGCAATACTTTCAAGGCTTTCTGCACGGCCAAGCGCTGCAATATATCCAATGAGACCTTTGTTCGCCGGGTTGAAAACCTCAATGACTTGCCCGTTGTCGGAATTCCGCCATTCCCCGTTTATATAGGAAAACTGCTTAAACAGGGACGGGGCAGAAAGCGTTACTGCTTCCGTTTGGGGTGCATCGTGAAATTTAGGCTGTTGCATACGGACCTCCAAAGCACTGAAACTTGAGACAGTTTAGTAACTCTGCTGGAGAGGGTGTGTTTGAACTCCTGTCCGTTTACAGAAGAAAATTTTCTAATTTACCATTTGGACAGAGGAAACTTCTAATCGCCGTTAAATGTCCAATTGATCCGGTACTGGGGGAGAGGGGGTGTCTTTTACGGCTTTGGTGACAACGTAACTGTAATAACGTCTAAGTCCGATCCTGTCATTTAGCATTCTGTCAACCAGTCGCTGGTAAGTATCGACATCCTTGGTCATGAATTTCAGGAAATAGTCAACACCCCCGCCAACGGCCCAGCATTCGACGATTTCTGGAATATCCTGAACGGCTTTTTCAAAGGTTTCAAAGTCTTCGCTTCGATGGCTTTCCAACTCCGCTTGCATAAGAATAATTTCAATGGGGCCGAAACTGTGCAGGGAAATTTTCGCTTCATATGCTTCAATAATGCCTTCTGCCTCTAGTCGTTTCAGCCTTTCCCAGCACGGGGTTGGCGATAACGCAATTTTCTCGGCGAGTGCAGCCTTCGTAATTCGCCCTTCCTTTTGCAGGATGGAAAGAATTTTTAAATCGCGATCGTCAAGCTTGATCAAGTTTATCTCCTGCTGTGTTAATGACAGTGCCCAGTCTGTTGTCTTCAGCCACACTTAGCGCATAGGAAGCGATCGCGGTATCCTGTGCTCCTGTCCCGGTCAAATCGCAGATGGTAATCTGATTGTCATCGGTGCGGCCTTCATGGGGTGAGCAAATAATATTGCCCAAATCTTTTATGTTTAAATCTGAGCTCATTTGAGCCGGATCAACCCACTGCAGCTCGCCCAAAAGTTCACATTGAGACTTGCTATCCACAACATACAGGTCGCTTTGCATCAGCGCATCAGTCTCCAACTCATGTTTGCCTGCCTGATCCGATCCCATCGCTGTGATATGCAAACCAGGATGTATCCACTCGGCTTTGAATATGGGGTGCTCTGCAGGGGTTGTTGTGATGACCAATTGACTTTGTGCCACTGATGTCGCTGGATTACCGCTTGCTGTTACATTGATTTTAAGTTCTCTCGACAGTTGGACCGCAAGCTTTGCAGCTTTGCTCCTATCTCTTGCACAAATAAAGGCTGTGTCCAGGTTGGTAACCGAATGGGCGGCGCGAAGCTGCATCATGGCTTGTGTGCCTGCACCGAATATGGTTGCCGTTGTTGTATTGGTAGGGGCCAGATATTTGGCCGCAATGCCACCTGCGGCGCCAGTTCTTATATTTGTAAGATATCCATTATCCAATAACACGGCTTTGGCGAGCCCAGTACGCGCATCGAGAACTGTCATTAGGCCATTAAGGCTGTTCAGTCCAATCATCGGATTATTAAAGAAACCGGGGCTTACTTTGATTGCAATACCTTCAAACCCTTTGATGTAAGCTGTTTTAATATCAATCTCAGCGTTGTTTTCTGGCATCGCCATGGAAAGAACCGGAGGCATGGTAACCTCTTGCCGGAAGAGTGAGACAAATGCTTTTTCGATGACCTCAATCACTGCAGGATCAAGAGGCACTATCTGTCGCAGTTCGCTTTCCGTTAAAATCGTTACCGTTTTTTCCAATTATCTCTCCGCTGTTTCAGGAAAAAAGAGTTGTCTCCGCTCCCATGACGGCCAGACAATCTCCGCGTTTGATAAGACCAGACAGATGACGGTGGATCACTATTCCATCGCAGGGTGCTGTGTAGACTTTTGGCGCTTCTGTTGGCGCATCGATGTCATAGATGAAGGCCAGTTCCTCTCCTTTTTTCAACTTGGCGCCAAGCTCGCATGCAAACTCAAACAGGCCATCCTGCTCTGCAACCACATAGGCGTTCGATGGTGTTGTTAAAAAACGGGTTTGCGACTTTTTCTTAAAACTGGCGTTTAAAATTCCCATATGAGCGAGGCAGCTGCGAATTCCTTCATCTGCAATTAACTGTGTTTCCGGGGTTGAAAAGCCCCCGCCGCCCAACTCGGTGGAGATGAATATTTTTCCAAGCGCCTCTACAGCGGTATCAAGCAGTCCCACACTATCGAGCTCTTCAAGAACAAGGCAATTGGGGGCAGCAAAGGCTTTTGCAGCAGCGATTGTTTTTTGCATCTGCTTTGGATCATCCAGTTGGTGGATCACACTTGTGGGCAGGAAGCTCATTAAGCTGCCACCAGAATGCACATCGATGACGATATTTGCCATGGGGAGTAGAAAACGGTACACAAAGTCGGCGATCATCTGGGTGATGGATCCATTAGGATCACCGGGGAAGGATCGGTTCATATTACCCCCATCCAAAGGGGAGAGCCGCTTGCCAGCCTTGACCGCGGGATAGTTTAGGGCGGGAAGGATAATGATCTGACCATTAATTGTAGTCGGGTCGAGTTCCTGTATCAGCTTCACAAGGGAGAGGATGCCTTCATATTCGTCCCCATGATTACCGCCAGTTAAAAGTGCTACTGGCCCATCTGCTGCCTTAAAGCTGGAAATTGGCACCATGAGGGATCCCCAAGGTGACTCATCGCGTGAGTGAGGGATTATCAGATGACCGTGATGTGCACCCGAAGCGGAAAGATCAATCGTACATCTAATTTTACTGGGGGGTTTTGTTTCGGTCATGATTTTGCCAATATGCAGTGATGTATACAAATATAGCCATATTACCCAATATTCCGGAATTTAAAGCGGGTCAATCCCGATTTTTCGAATTCGTTGTACACATCTAATTGTACACAACTAAAGGAAAGGCCGTAAATGTTATCACTGCAGAAAATTCTGCAAGCTCGACCAACTGTTTCAAAGGTTGCAGTTAAAACTCCCTTGGCGCTGTCACGATCGCTGTCAGGCGCTGATCGCGAGGTACGCCTGAAGCTGGAGACCATACAGCCGACGGGTTCATTTAAAATTCGCGGGGCAATGAACGCGATCTCAAATCTGTCAGATGCAGAGCGACAGGCCGGAGTGGTGTGCGCGTCAACCGGGAACCATGGACGCGCAATTGCCTTTGCCGCACAGCAACTGGGGGCAAAAGCAACAATCTGTATGTCAGAACTTGTGCCGCAAAATAAAGTAGATGCCATTCGGGAAATTGGTGCAGATGTTGTTATTGTAGGCCGCAGTCAGGACGATGCGCAACGGGAAGTGAACAGGCTGGTTCAGGAAAAAGGGATGAGTGAAATACCCCCTTTCGACCATGAGGATGTGATCGCGGGGCAGGGAACAATTGGGCTCGAGATTGTGGAAGACTGGCCGGAAGTAGATACTATTATTGTGCCCTTGTCCGGTGGCGGTCTTGTGGGAGGCATTGCGTTGGCGGCTAAATCAGTGTCCTTTGATATCAAGGTTATTGGGGTCAGTATGAAGCGCGGCGCTGCGATGGCCGAAAGTTTAAAGAGAGGTCGCCCGATTGAGGTCGAAGAGCAGCCATCCTTGGCTGACTCGCTAGGTGGCGGTATAGGTCTTCACAATGAATTGACATTCCAGCTAGCGCAGGAATTGGTTGACGATGTGATCCTGCTGGATGAAAAGCAGATTGCTTCCGGGATGCAGCATATGTACCACAATGAGGGGCTTGTGACAGAAGGGGCCGCGGCTGTTGCGGTACCTGTGATTACGGAGCAGCTATCGCCCAGACTTGGCAAGAATGTTGCCTTTGTCGTCTCCGGCTGCAACGTGGATATGCAGATGTTCGAGAAGGTTATCGCAGGGGAGCTTCCCTATGGTTCGTGACGGGTCTATTAAAATCCGTCCTGCGCAGTTACGCTGATCAAGGCAAAGAACACAATGGGGACCAATGCCAGTGCGGTGAGGATGAAGGCGGGATAGCCAAATGCGTAAATCGCCAGTATCCAAGCCATTAAAATATTTGCAAAAAATAGAATCTTGCTAATGTCCGAACCCGTTTGAGCATCTTTAATGAGCCAACCTAAAACGGGGATATGGCGCAACAGCGCGACTGCAAATTCCATCAGATTACCTTTCCATCCATCCGATAAACCTGTGAACAGATATAGAAATCTGCGGACTGCTCGGCAATAGACGGTGCGGCGACATATCGCCGCATTCGTCACTGCACCATTCACTTACTTGACGAAAAGCTCCCTTGGAACATTGGCAAGACATTCACCGCCATTTTCGGTGACGATAATGCTCTCGGTCATTTCAAATCCCCAGTCATCGAACCAGAGGCCGGGCATGAAATGAAAGGTCATGCCTTCCTGAAGGGGGGTGTCGTCCTCTGCGCGCAAACTCATTGTTCTCTCCCCCCAGTCCGGCGGATAGCTGAGGCCGATGGGATAGCCGCACCGATTGTCTTTTTCATACCCGTGCTTTTTGAGGGTATCAAAAAAAGTGGTCGCTACTTCACCGCAGGTCATTCCGGGCCTGAAGGTGACCAGTGTTTTTTCAATGCAATCCTGAATGGTTCCTTCAACACGGCGGTATTGCTCCGTCGGTTTCCCAAAATAGAGGGTACGCGATACCGGGCAATGATAGCGGTGATAGGCGCCCGCGATTTCCATGAACATGCCGCTGTCCGCTTCAAGAAGGCCGTCATCCCAGGTCATGTGGCTGGCCGCTGCTTCAGGGCCACTACCGATCAGAGGCACGATTGCCGTGTAATCCCCATAAAATTCCTCGGTTCCTTTGATGGAAGCATGATAGATTTCTGCGACCAGATCGTTTTTGCGCATACCCGGCTCTGCCACATCCAGAATACGTTCATAGGTTTTTTCGATCACGCGCGCGGCGCGGCGCATATATTCGATTTCTGTTTCTGACTTTATGGCCCGTTGCCAGTTTACAAGGCCCGTCGCCTCTTCAAAAGTGGCGTTCGGCAAGTGTTTTGTGAGCGACTGCATAGCTTTAGCGCTGAAATAATAGTTGTCGATTTCAATGCCAATACGTGCCGCGCCAAACCCTTTTTCTATCAGTACTCCGGATAGATAAT
Source organism: Sneathiella glossodoripedis JCM 23214 (assembly GCF_000616095.1). GTDB lineage: Bacteria > Pseudomonadota > Alphaproteobacteria > Sneathiellales > Sneathiellaceae > Sneathiella > Sneathiella glossodoripedis. The sequence continues at coordinate 106,370 of NZ_BAMS01000007.1, forward strand.
CCATTGGATGAGCTTTGGGGTTTTGCACGTAAAAATCTGGATAGGCGATGATATTTTCTGCAGTCAAGCTTGTGGTCAGGCGGGCGCCCGCGGCGTCAATTCCCCGGCCAAACCAGTATAAATCACCATTTTCAGTTAAAATGACACATTGGTGCACGTAAAAGGACCAGCCATCATATCCGGTGAGCCATCCCATGTTGGAAGGGTCCGAAACAATCAATACATCCATGCCATGTTCAGCCATTGAATTCAGCGTTTTCTCTCTGCGCTGGAGGAATTCTTCTGCTGTAAAGCGTATGCGTTTGCTCATGTTTGGTAATCCTTCAGAAAGCTAAAAAAACGCTGGCCTGCAAGACGACAGCATTTTAGGCGGACCCAATTATGTTGTACACAACACTCTTTTTTCGTTGTGTACAACCTTTCATTAATTATGCGAATTTCAGATAAAAATATTAAAATATCAATTAAAAAATAGCGGTGTTGTGTATCTCTTTGGTTTTCTATCATTTCGCGGTGATATACGGAGCACGGTTGCAACAGTTCGCCGGTTTTTTATGGAGGGGGAGCAGACCGATTTTGTAAAGACGGAGGCCCGTGTTAAGAACAGGACAGCTATAAACAAGGCATCCACTATGAAAACAAGCAAAAAACAAACACCGGTTGATGACAGCGAACGCAGTCGCTCGCAGGACAGGTTTCACGCCATATACTCCGCCTTGAGAGAAAGAATTGCCTTGCTGGATTATCTTCCGGGCGAAAGGCTGTCGGAAGCATTATTAGCCGAAGAATTTGGAGTTAGCCGTACACCGCTCAGGGCTGCACTGAACAGGTTGGAGTCGGAAGGGTTGGTGGAAAGTCGGCATGGGGTCGGGACCTTTGTGACCGTAATCGACATGGAAAAGCTGCGGGAAGTTTACGCATTGCGCCGCGAGTTGGCTCCTCTCATCGCCATGCTGTCGCCCATTCCCCCAACGGAAGAGTTGATTTCAACTGTTGATCAGTTAGTCGATGAATGCTCGGATATTTATGATTCAGACAATCCAAAGCAAGCTTTTGCCAAGGTTAACATCAAGTTCTTCCTGGCATTAATGCAGCTGATCGATAATTCAGCTTTGAAAGAAATACTGGAGCTACTGTTTTACAGAACGGCTCGCATGTGGCCCGCGCTCACAACTGAGGAGGAAATCATTAAAGAGGCGGCTCAGTTTACCAAAGAAATTTATGATACCTGCGAGCTGATGAAAACGGGGGATATCGACGCGATTGCCAGCTTGCAAAGAGTTCATCTTTCACAGGCCTTCATAAGGTTGGAGGCTTATTGCAAAGAGTGATCAGGATACTGCTTATCGGATGATTTCACGAAGGTCCCCCCAATAGGAAGAGTAATGAAGTCAGCTGCCGATAACCCATTTTCTTTGGCCGCTTTTTTAAGCTCAATCGGCGGCAGAGTTACCGGCTCGCTCGTCAGAACAAAAGTTCCCCAGTGAATTCCAATCGATTTTTCAGATTTGACATCCTGATGAATTTTCACGGCTTCTTCGGGATTGACGTGATAGTTTTTCATAAACCATCTGGGTTCGTAGGCGCCAACCGGGATGAAAGACAGGTCAAAGGGGCCCAGTCTATCGCCAATTTCCCGGAACTGAATTTCATTGTAGCCCGTATCGCCACCGAACCAGATCCGCTGATCTGTTGCCGTAAATTCAATTGCCCATGCTCCCCATAAAGTCTGATAGCGATCAAAAAGTCCACGTCCAGACCAATGCTGGGTGGGGGTAAGGGTAAACTTCACGTCATCCATTTGGGCCGATTGCCACCAGTCCAGCTCAGTCACATTGGTTATACCATTGTCGCCAAGCAAGGCTTTATTCCCAAGGGGGACATACCAGTGAACAGAATTTCCAAGCGCGTTGATCGTGGCTTCATCCATATGATCATAATGATCATGGCTTATTACAACAGCGTCAATTTTTGGAAGATCTTCAATGTGAAGAGCGGGATCTGTATATCTTCTAGGGCCTGCAAAACTAACTGGAGAGGCTCTGTCAGAAAACATGGGGTCTGTTAGAATATTAATTCCCTGATGCTGAATTAACACAGTGGAATGACCCAACCAGGTTGTCTGAATTTTATGTGATGGGGGCCGCTCAATTTTCGGCAGGTTCACTGGTACGGTTGGTGTCGGTGGATTTAAACGCAGTTTTTCTTCATCAGGCCAGTCTTCTTTAAATCGTACATTGAAGATGAAACTAAAAAAGCCAGCTTTTTGGCTATCATCAATATACAGGTTCCGAAAACCAGTAGCAGTGTGATGGGCAAGGGGAGAGTTCGGATCGAAGATGTTCTTGTCAGCAATTGAAGTGCATCCAATTAACATTGCCAGTGCAATTCCACCAATGATATTTCGCTTTTTCATTCAGGTACCCGTGACTTGGTTTTCGCGCACATAAACAGATTACATAATGAGACACCATAATTGGCGATATTCTTTGATGTTGCATTGTTTTTCGTTTTAGATATGGTGCGCGCTCTTTGAATATATTGTTTGATTTAAAACTAAATTTGCAACTTACATAAAATTGAATCTATTTATTTACGAACTCTTTGGGATTTTCGTTTAGGAAATATTTTAATGGGTAATGTGTAAAGTGTGAAGTCAGGTTGAGGCGAAGCACAAGTCGTAAATTCTAAAACTGCGAGACTGTGCCAATAGCATGAGTATGAGTATCTTATGATTGAAATATTATCATGTATAGCGTTCGAGCATGACTATTTTCTGCTAGCATTAGCGGTAGTGATTTGTGCTGTCGGATCGACAATTACAATGCGCCTGTTTGGACGTACGCGGAATAATACAGGCTCAAAACGTCTGCACTGGGTCTTTATTTCAGGTGTCGCGGGTGGCTGTACCATCTGGACTACTCATTTCGTTGCAATGATTGGCTATAACCCGCCTGTTGATAATGGGTACGAGCCGATCATGACAGCGGCTTCCCTGTTTTTGGCCGTAGTGGTTGTGATGCTGGGTTTTGCAATTGCCTGCAGTACCCGAAAATCATTTTTAATTGAACTTGGTGGTGCCATTGTCGGGCTAGGCATCGTTTGTATGCATTATCTGGGCATGCAGGCCTATCTTGTGGCTGGTCATATGAGCTGGGATACAGATCTGGTTGTCTGGTCAGTCATATTAGCCATGTTCTTTGGAGCAACCGCATTTAACCGAGTTGCGCGGCCCGCAACCCGTTTTTGCCGGTACTTTGGTCCCGTGGCGCTTATTCTGGCGATTGCTTCCATGCATTTCACGGCAATGGGTGCCTTAACCATTGAACCCAACCCGATGATTTATGTTCCGCCTTCAACATTGTCGGATACCTTTTTGGTTATCGGTGTTGTTGGGGTTATGGCACTTGTTCTGGGCTCAAGCTTTTCCATCAATATTCTGGATAACAAGAACAAGGCTGAAACCGAAGAGTATTTCCACCATTTGTCACAGCATGATGCGCTGACCGGGCTTCCTCATTTTGAAACATTAATTCAGAAATACGGTAACTGGATCACCGAGGCGGAAGATAACGCGTTGAAGGTAGCCGTAGTCCAGCTGGAAATTGAAGGAATGCGGGAAATCCGCAATGTTCACGGTCAGGCTGTGAGTGACAGTGTGTTCAAGACTCTGGCAGGCCGTATCGCTGAAGTGACTGCAAAAGGTGAATATCTGGCCCGTGGCGTGGTGATACACTGGTTATCGTCATGACAATGGTGCGTAATCACAAGCAGGTCTACAACCTTGTTAATCGTGTGGAAGCTGAGTTTAATATTCCTTATCAGGATCATGAACGGATGCTCACACTCGGCTTTCGTTGCGGGATCGCGCTACACCCGGCGGAGACAACCAGCCACGTGAATTGTTGGGACATTCTGAGCTTGCCCTCACACGTGCAGAGCAATCAAAAACACAGCGGGTTGTTTTTTATGATCCCAGTATTGATGAATGCCATCGCTCAAGAAGCGCGCTTTCAATTGAACTAAAAAGCGCCATCGAGCGTGATGAGTTAAAGCTGTTTTATCAGCCACAAATTGATGTTGCATCGGGTAACCTGATCGGGTTTGAGGTTCTTTTGCGCTGGTTCCATCCTGAACGTGGCTTGGTACCGCCCGATGAATTTATACCTATCGCTGAAGAAACCGGGCTAATTGTTCCAATTGGGGAATGGGTGCTCAGGACTGCCTGTGTCGAAGCTTCCAAGTGGAAAAATCCTTATAAAATTGCAGTGAATGTTGCAACAGCTCAACTGGCGACAGGTGATTTGCCGATGATCATTTTGGACATTCTGGGTCGGACCGGATTGTCAGCAAAAAGGCTTGAGTTGGAAATCACCGAAACAAGTATTATTGATGATCATCATCATACCCTGAATATTGTTCGTCAGCTTAAGCAGCTTGGAATTTCCATTGCGATGGACGATTTTGGTACCGGATATTCGTCCCTTTCCATGTTGCAGACTTTCCCGTTTGACAAGATCAAGATCGATCGGTCCTTTATCAGTGGTGTGTCGAACAGTGATCAATCATCCGCTATCGCCCGGGCAACGATCGTTTTGGCGGAAGGCTTGAAAATGAAAACTCTCGCCGAGGGCGTTGAAGATGAAGATGATCTGGCCTTCCTGCGTCAAAATGGATGTCTGGAAGCGCAGGGCTATTTCTTTGGAAAACCAGTTCCCATTGAAGAAATTGAACATCTTGTCAATGCCGATCTGGAAACGACAGACGAGGATGAGCCGCAAAAAGTATTTCAGCTTTCCCGGGTTATTTAAGCCCAAATTAAGCTCAATTACGCCTCACTGTTCAAGTCTGCTAATTGCTTTTTCAGCTGCTCGTTTTCAGCCGTGATATGTGAAATCGCTTTTTCAATATCCTCTTCCGTATAGCGGGGTGTGATATGTTGAGGGCAATTCCAGTCGAATGCGCTGACATGGATGAGAAAGCCGCGTTCAATGGTTGCGCGGTAGGTGTTGTCTTCGAGTTTTGACAGCGTTTCGACGTCACTTGCAGGTATTTCCTCCATATGGCCCAGAATTTTAAGCCTTGCGCGATTTACGTAATCCATCAGAAATAATGAAACGCGATCATTCGCCGAAAATTACCAGTGCTGATATATTGCTTGTTGCCGCGGTAATCTGCAAAACCGAGCGTTTGTGGCCCAAGAGTCTTCAGGAACCCTTTGGGGCCACCGCGATGCTGGACATATGGCCAGTTTGTTTCACTGACGCTTGCCATGTAGAAACTGTCTCGCTCTGCAATGAATGCCTGTTCTCTCTCTCCGATCAGATGATTGAAATCAGGACCGTCTTCCATTTTGGCGTATGAATTACGGCTGTTTTTCTCGCTTTGAATTTTCTTGACTGTCGGCGTGAAGGTTATTTCGGCGTATTTGTGTGCCATCAGTGAATCCTTATGTTCGAACTGCCGTCAGGGGATAGCCCTGACGGCGAAGGGTGGCAGATATCAGGATGCTTTTTGTAATTCTACTTTCGGAAAATCGATGTCCACGCGGCTCGCTTTGCCCAGAATATTTGTTAAAATGTTTAGGCCCGTATGCGTAATTATTTCGACAATTTCCGCTTCGGAGTAGCCGGCATCGCGAATTTCCAATAATTCCGCAGTTGTCACTTCACCCAAATTATCGGCCAGTGAGCGTGCAAATTTCACTGCTGCTGCAGCTTTTGCATCCTGGCTGGTGCCAGCACGGTTGAGTTCCATTTCAGCGCTGTTTAGACCCGCCTTGCGGCCAATTGCTGTATGGGCTGAAACGCAATAGGCGCATTCATTCTGTTCGGCAAGGCCAAGTGCAATTCGTTCTTTCGTTTGATCATCCAACTCGCCTTCACCAGCGATGGAATGCAAGCCAAGAAAAGCCCGCAATGCTGCGGGTGAATTGGCGAAGACTTTCAGGAAATTTGGCACCATACCCAATTGGGACTGGATTGCATCAAAGAGGGCCTGTTGTTCTTCTGTCGCGGTGTCACTTGTGACAATGTTTAATCTGCTCATTTTTGTCTCTCTTTCAGGTTTAATGTATCTGGTGTGGTTCAATCACCTGCTAGAGATATTATTGTTGTAACTTTGTTTTTTAATATCTACATAATGAAATTAATTATTTCAGTTATTGCAATAATAGGTGAGTTTTGGATCAGCTTCATCAAATGAAGGTTTTTGTGTGTGTTGCGGAACAGAACAGTTTTGTGGCGGCAGCCCGTTTACTGAAAATGTCTGCCCCTGCAGTGAGCCGAGCCATAGCGGCACTTGAGGGCAGGCTTGGCGTGAAGCTGTTTCTGAGGACAACCCGGCATGTACGAACAACAGATGCTGGCGGGCGATATCTGGAAGACTGCCGCCGTATTCTGTTAGAGGTAGAACAGGCAGATGAGGCTGTTGTCGGGGTTCATTCGGATCCTTCGGGTCAATTGATGGTGACGGCGCCAGTTCTGTTTGGGCAGAAATACATAATGCCGGGAATAGTTCAGTATCTTGAAGAATATCCGAATATGCGCGTTACAGCCGCGCTTCTGGATCGTGTTGTTAATTTAATGGATGAGGGATTTGATATCGGTGTTCGAATTGGAAATCTGCCGGATTCAACACTGCATGCCAAAAAGGTAGGTTCCGTTCGGCAGGTATTAGTGGCGTCACCAGAATATCTTGGGAAAAATGGGGTGCCGAAGTCACCGCATGAGCTGCAACAGCATTGTCTGATCAGTTCAGTTGGCAGTAGCCTGACCCATGACTGGAATTTTCTAGATCAGGGAAAGAGGCAAGGGGTGAGTATTTCACCAAAACTGGTGGTGAATACCAATCAGGCGGCTATTGACGCTGCTGTTTCGGGTTTTGGAATTACAAGAGCGCTCTCCTATCAAGTAATCGATGAAATTTCCGCGGGGACCTTGGCTGCTATTCTTATCCCTTATGAATTACCGCCCTTGCCAATTCATCTTCTGCACCGGGAGGGAATTCAGGCGTCCGCTAAAGTACGAAGTTTTATTGATTTGATGACTAAACGGCTGATTGGGGATGCGCAATTAAACTAATCTGGCAGTTTACTTGTTATTTGTTCAATTTTTCATTATATTAAGTTAATCTTAATAAATTGGGAGCGCAGGATGCAGCATGTCATTCCTGCAAATTGGCTGAAAACCTTTTTAAGGCAAGGCTACAAGGCTATCCGAACAGGAAAGCCCTTGTTTATTGCACCTTTGCTTATGCCGTTTTTTCTGCAAATTTCCTATGGGGATGAAACCAAATTTGAACAGGCGGATGCCAACCGTGAAGCGGCGCGCGCACGTGCAGAAAGTCAGTTGGGCTATCCTTATGTGTTTCGCGATGCCCGGGATCGACATGTTGACTATATTTCCCTTGCAGCGCAGATATCAGAACTTTCCAAGATTATCGCCATATTGGCAAAGAGAGACGCGACACCAACGGTAAGCCCGCCGCCATCGGTACCGCTTGCGACAGGGCTTGGACGGCCGGAAGGTGCGAACCTGACGCGTGCCTCCTACGGTCCCGAAGGGCCGACCATTAAATCTGTCAGCCTGATCGCCGAATACCAGCTTTTGAAGAACGGAAACAAACGCTTAAAGCTGGGGGATGTTGCGGATAATGGCCCACAGATAACTGCTGATATCATTACATTGGATGGCTCTTTGGTGGAGCGCTATCAGATTGATAAAAAAACGGGGATATGGACACCCGTAAATGATCCTTGATTAAATTTCGACGAACAGGCCCTGCTATGACCAGAGAACACGCATTTACAGGATTTTCAGCTCTTAAAGCCGCTATTGGTGGGATTGCGCTTTTGGTTGTTGGTGTTACGAACATACAGGCTGAGGAGGAAAAGGTTCCTATCCTTATAGGGGAGGTTCAGGAAATTCAGGGGCCAAAGCGGGTCGTGTCCGTTGGCAAATTTGATGCAATTGGTTCTTTTGAGCAGCAATATGGTGATTGGGACGTGGGGGGCGGCATTTCATCCATGATGACGACCGCTTTGGTTGAAAGTAACCGGTTTATTGTGCTTGAGCGAGCCAATATGGGTCAGGTGTTGGCAGAACAACAGATGAAGGGCCAAGGAGTTGTCAGCGCCACAACAGGTCCGGAGCTTGGGCAGGTCACAGGAACGAATTTTCTGATCTATGGATCTGTCACAGAATTTGGAACAGCTGACTCAGGGGGTGGAATGAGCCTGGGTCTTTCCGGAGGAAGCCTTGGTAAGATGCTGGGTGTTGGCCTTTCGCGCCAAACTGCCAGCGGTAAGGTCGCAATGGATATCCGGCTGGTGAACGCTACAACCTCTCAGGTGGAAGAAGTTTATACCGTGTCGGAGCAGATCGACAATTCCGCATGGGATGTCAACGTTGGGTATGAGGGCGTTAGTCTTGGCACCAATCAGTTCCTGAAAACCCCATTGGGTGAAGCCGTTCGAAAATGCATTACGAGCGCGGTTCAGCAAATTGCAGCCAAAACCAACAGTTTGCCATGGACCGGTCATGTGGTCGATTTTGATGGTGGGGAAGTTTATATCAATGCAGGTGCTGAGACCGGCCTTAAGACCAATGATAAATTTGTGGTTGAACGCATTGTCAAGAAATTGACAGACCCGGCAACCGGCGAGCTTTTGTTGTTGCGCAAGAAAGAGCTGGGATTGGTTACGGTGACTGAAGTGTTGCCCAAGATCTCCCTCGGTAAATTTGCTCCGCTGGCGACCGATGCACCCCAAAGGGGCGATCTTGTCGTGACTGCAAAACAATAGGGGGGAAGGAGGCATGGTATGCTTGCGTATATGTCATCTCCTGTCAGGGGGAAATTTCGCCGCATAAGTTATTCTATTGGGCTTTCAATTGGGTTGGCAATTGCGCAGATACCATCCGCAGCCGCCCAGCAAACCCCCAGTTATTATCAAAATTCATCCCCTCTACAATTACGGGCGGGGAGACGGGGGGCACTGGTGGGGGGTATGCGACGCAAGCAGGACAAGCCAAGCAAGCAACTCAGGCCGGGCAGGCACAGCAGGTTCAGGGTTATAAAAGTCCTTACAGCAACCTTCCGCAATCCGGAACCAGTGGCAGCACCACAATTACGACAACAAATCCGCCAAACTTTATATTGAACCCACCGCCTGCCGGGTCAGGCACCAGTGGAAGCGGTGGTACAACGGTTGATTATTACAGCAGCAAGGGGACAAGCGGGACTTATGTCATTCCCGATAACCTGATCCCACCCAAGCCTCATCCCGATGCGGTTCTGCAAGGTGAGATCGTTATCCACAGTGATACCAACCCTGAATTAAATGAAACCATTACCCTGCAGGGGCAAAAAAGTGAGCAGCCTTCTGCAGGAACGGGCCCGGTGATCGCGCCGCCCACGCAAGTCTTGCCATTGGGGGCGGGGGGTACGACATCCACCACCACCAACGCGGGCACGAATTCGACCACAACGACGACAACACAAACAACAAATCCTTCTGCAAATACAACAAAAACGACCGTCACAGAAACGACTGTCACCAAAGGAGAGAACACAACCGAATTCACCACAAATAAAACAACAACAACCATTAGCAAGGAGGCAGGCGACCCTTCAAATGTGGCTGGGGGCAGTACGGATACTGTGAAAGCAGATACCAAGAATGCCGCAGCACCCGAAATATTGACGGAGACGGGCAAGGCATCTGGCACGGTTGAGAAGCTGGATACAGACCTTACCGTTGAAAATGAAAGCGCGACTATAAAGACAGAAGAAAAGTCGCCAGAAAGTAATACGGCTACTGCATCGGAAAATGCTGAAGCGGAGACAGTATCGACTGAGGGCTCGGAAGCGCCGGCTGCAAGTGCCGCGTCCAAGGCGGAAACTCAGGACTATCCCGCTGACACTGCTTCGAAAAATTATAACAAAGCTGCCAAAAAGGCTGAAGAAGAAGCTCTTCGCAAGGCGAAAATGGAGAAAGCCGGGACTGCGCGGCTGGGATCTAAAGAGCGGGCGAAAGCTTTGCTTGGAAATACTGATATGCATATGAATGCCGGTATGCAGGAAGATTTGAGCGCGGCAAGTGATAGGCCTCGGCAGGTCATCAATTTTGGTGAGTTGAATGCCCTGTCTGCATCCATTGGTCAGTTTATTCGCGAAGGTGTGATGCTGGCAGCAACACCACCCGATGCGGGCAAAAAGGATGAGCCAGTGTGCGCCGGGCCGGAGATTTCCAAAGAACTTCAAGAGCAGTTGGATAAAGAGAAAAAAGAGTTGAAAGAAGCACTTAGAAAAGCGCGCGAACGTCTTGAAAAAGAAAAGAAAAAACTGGCCGAAGATAAAGAGGCTGATGAAAAGATCAAAAACCGGAAAAAGGTGAAGGAAGCGAAGAAAAAGCTGAACGACAAATATAAGGAGCTGGCAGAAGATCGTCAGGAACTGATCGAGGAGCGGGACGCTCTTGAAGATAAAAAAGAGAAAGCGCAGGACAAATTTGATGAGGCCCGGCGCAAAGAATATGAAGCTCGTAAAGGACCGCCGGCAGATCCCAACTGTAGAAGTGCCAACTGTCGGCAGCATCGCCAAGCTCAGGCGGATGCCAGGAAATCACTGAATGAAGTCCAAAAGGGCGAACAGGAATTTCAAAAGAAAGTCCGTCAGTTTGAAAAGGCTGAGCGCGAATACCAGAAAGAGGCTGATCAGTTTGAAGCTGCTTTGGACAGAGGATATGGGCAAACAAAAGACCAGTGGAAGGAGCGTATGCTTCAGAAACAGGATCAGGCGTTGCGCGAACAACAGATGGAAATGGACAAGCGGATCAAGGAGCTGGAGCGAAAAGCGAAAGGTGCGAGTGCTGATGCGCAGGCTGATAAAGAGAAGCTCAAACAAATGGATCGTCAGATTGACGATATAAAACGGCAACGGAAAGCCGCGCAGGAATATGTTGATAAACACGCGGGGAGCGATTCTGCGAATTTCGAGAAAATCATGAAGGCGCGCGGTTTTATCGAAGATGCCGATAAATTTATCAGGGATCATGCAAGCCTTACCAATGAGGTTGATTATCAGAACAAAGTGGGGCGTGGCCTGAATTCAGGAGAGGCGCGCGAACTTGAGCAACTGAAACGGAATTCGAAAAAACTGGGAGCCCATCTGGAGGATAAGAAAAATGGGCCAGCATACAAAGCCAGAGACTTGCGAGAGAAAATGGTGAAAGAAGGCATCCCCAACATGCAGGAAAGCTTAAGCTCTTTCAGTGGAATGCTTGATACAGACGCAAGGGATCGAAAACTCGCTGCGCTAGAGCAGGGTATCGAAAATCTGCAAGCGGCTGAAAATCGAGTTCAGAACTTTAAAGGGCAACCGGACGTCAAAGCAATTGAACAGGCGGTAGAAGCGGATAACAAAGCCCGTTCAGAACTCGAGAAATTAACGGAGGAGCGCAATAAATACAGAGATAGCCTGCCGGTTCAATATCCGGACAAGTCAAAAGATATCAGCGCAGCCAAAAAAGAACTGGCGAAACTGGAAGATGATCCTCGAAGTAGCTGGCAGGATCGTCAATCGGCCAAGGAAAAGCTGGAAAGTCTTGAAAAAGCGCAACAGCGTCATGAGCGGGAATTCAACATTCACAACCGCAAAATCGATGAAAAATTTGGCGAAAAAATTGATGCTGCGGAAGAAAAAGCTGAACTGGCAGGGTACCGGGCTCTCGGTGCAAAAGGCCAGCAGATCGTTAGCGACTATAATCGTGGCTTGCCAGATGTTTTCGGGGCAGACGGCCGGGTTGACCCCAGAAAGGTAAATCGCGTCGTCGGGCAGATCGATAAACAGTTAAATGACCTTGGGCAATTGAACGGCGAAATCGGGCGACTGAGTGAAGTGCGGTCAAATCTGGTGCCGGGAAAAGAGGGGGAGAAATCTTTGGCCCAGCAGGCCGGAATGAGCCAAAAGGCCATTGATGCGAGGCTAAAAGAAGTGGATGGCCGTATTGAGACCGCCGGGAAATATCGCGATCAGTTGAGGACTGGATTGGCCAGTCAGGGTTTCAAAAGTGATATTAATGCGTCAGGCCAGTGTCAGATCAATTCGGTGACGTCTGCTATGGGTGCGGCTTATGTAAAAGGCAGCAAGGCAGCACTGGCAAATCCCGAAAAGAAAACAGGAACTCAGATGGCGTCCGCAGCAGGTGTCGCCAGTCCCGCTGCGAATGCGATCGCAAAAAATACCAGTAACACCGAACAGGCAAAACAGGCGGAGCAATATCGTTCACCAGCCAGCGGCGGGGGAGGACAATGTACGGGTAGCGCCGCGCCGAAGGTGAGTTGTGCTGAAGCGAATTCAGGAGATCGAGCAGAGCAGATGGCGGGGCAGGTGGATAAAGCTGCTATTCGGCTTGCATCCAGCGCAGGCAGCGCTATTGCAGGTGGAGCTGCTTTAGCTGCACAAAATTCCGGAATTGTTGTAGCGGCTGCGCCAGTGCCCCCAATTCTTTCGGGTAAAGCTGGCAAGCGATCTGAGTTGTCCGCAGCGTCGGAAGCACTGCAGGCAAATATCAGCCAGTATGATCGATTGCTTGAGAATACAACAGAAGGATCTGTTGAACAGGTGATTTTCAGTCATCAGCGTTTGGCGCTGCAGACTGCGAAGAAAGCCGTGGAGCAGGAAATTGCACGTCTGGATCAAAAACCGGTGAGCGATGAGACGCCAATTGTTGCGAGTGTGCAGATTAAGAAAGCGATCGCAGAATTGGATGATACCATATCTGGTGTGGAAACACTCATGGCTTCGGTGGAAGGGGCAAATATTCCCGGATTATTGCCTGCACTGGATGCGCATCGAACTGCCTTATTCACCGGCCGCGTTGAACTTTCCAAGAAATTGGCGTCATTGCAGCGGGATACGAAGAATGCCGGGATAGAAAAGAGCACGCTGAGTTCGGCATCATCGACATCAGGAAAGGATCCAATAATTGAACAGGACAAGATTAAAGAGATTGTCAAAGTTCTAAACAACAATATCGAGGCTGCCCGTCTCACCGAAAAAGCGTTTCGCGATGGGGGGCAGGCCGTCGTTGCGCAGGTGTTTACGAACCAGAGAGTGGCCCTTCAGATTGCCCGCGAAACGTATCTCGGGCAGATCAAGCAAACACCAAGGGGGCCCGCTGGTGTTCGGGCCTATACAGCTAGTCTGGGAAATGAAAGTAAAGGTCCGGTTCAATTGACGCCTTCCCCCCAGCAGGTGGAAATTGAAAGGACGCGTTCACTGGTTGATTGGATTAACACAGGATTGCTGCCTGCTTTTGAGAAAACAGATGCACTTGCCCAGAATGTGTTACCGGGCATCCTGCTGGGACTGATCAAGGAACTGGGAGCCAGCACAGCGGATGAAATCATCGATGAAACGGCTGACTTCATGGAGGATCGGGGACTTGAACCGAGTGGGGCTCTTTTTATCGACGAATTGATAAAGCGCGCCGCAGCGGAAACGTCTGTCCGAAAGACTGCGGAACAAAATCTGGTCGCTGATCTGGCGCGGGTTCAATTTCTGAAAACTGTTCTGTTGGACAAGTCCCATGCGCTGGGAGAGGATGAGCGGGACCTGTTATCGCAGTCAGCAAATGAGTTGCGGGATAAAGTTTCAAAACAGCTAGAGGCAAAACTCAAGGGGCTGGAGAATAAGCCTGCGGAGATATTGGCTGCTTTGGCGGCATTGGTTGATGTAGCGGTCCTTCCCGGGATCACACAAAAAGATCTGAAACCGTTGCTTGATCAGATAAACAGGCATGTTGAACGGGTCGAAAATAAAGAAGCGACATTGTCTTCGGCGGATCGTCACGGTGCGCTACTTCAATTGAAACAAGCACTGAGTTCCTTGCAAAAAAACTTACCCGTCTCAACAGATTTGCAACAAAGCGCCAAACAGATTGCAGATATTTTAAAAAGGCTGCACGCAGAGGAAGCCCGCATTTACACACATATGGCGTCCAAGGGAAGCCGTGCAGATCAGTTGCGTGCGGCGAATGCGCGGCTTGCCCAATCCCAACAGGCTATGCGTCTGGGAGATTTTAAAGCGTCACTTGATCTTATTAAAGGGGTTGTGGGTAACGATCCATCTATCCGGCTGGGTCGTGCAATTGCGTTAATTGATACGCTCAACAATCTCGAGCGGGTGTATCCAATGCTGGGCAAAGAGCAGCGAGACAGCTTGGGAGAATTGTCCAAGTTGCTTGAGCAGCGAGATGGTGCCATTGCAACCGTGCTTGAAACTTCCACCAATCCAAAGCTGATTGCCACTTTGTTGCAGGGTAATGCGGAACGACTGGCAAGAGATGGTCAGTATGAAGATGCGCTGCAAGCCATCGATACGGCACTCGCAAAACAAAAAAATGATGAGGCTTTGATTGGGGCGAAGTTCAAACTGGAATTATTGGCGACGGGTAAAAAACTAACACCAGAAAGTCTGGCAAAATTGCTGTCCTCTTTGCCTGAGGAAGCCAAACTGTCCGCGGGATTAATTGCGCTCAATGACTTGACGGAAAGGGGAGAGCACAGGATCGCCGGGATGTTGCTTGGACATTTGCGAGCCTTGAAAGATATCCCCAAAGAACAGCAGGCTGGTTTTGCATTGCAGATTGATTTTGCAGATATTTCCTTGCGGGCAAGCAAATTGGGGCAAGGAGCGGATGAAGAGGCGCTTTTAAAACTGGTGCAAGGCTTTGGCAAAAAGCTTCAAGCGGCAGAGGGGATGGATGAAAATTACCGAAAAGCGCTTGGAAAGGTCGCAGAGGAATTAGCCGGACGCATCACACAGGCACTCAAATGGCAAAAGGCGCTTGCTGATCCAGCCGTCACGGTGGAAGGATTGCAGGAAATTGTTCGCGGGTCGATGAGCACTGGGCGCTATGATATTGCGGGCCCGGCGCTCAAAGCACAGATGAAAAAACTACTTGAGGATGCGGGCCCCAAAGATATTCAAAGGGGACTGCAGCAGGCCACGCGTATGCTGGATGCTATTCGGTTGCGGATGAATAATGTTGATGTAACCCCCGAACAGAAAGCATATTTTCAAAAATTCCTGAAAGATCATACCGGTGTGGTTGAAGCCACGCTTGATAAATATCTGCATGAGCGTATTCAAACCGCAGGAAAAGCGGCACGTACCGCAGCAACGATGAAAAAACCAAATAAACGCGCGGGAGAATATCGGTACGAGATGCGGGCACTGTCGGCACTGAAACTGCGTCTGGGGTTGATGCTTGTTGAGGATAAAGACAGACTTCGCAAAATGAATGAACTGAGGTCGGCGGCCACGCGAGTGGTAACTGCTTTTGAGACGCAGATCAGAAGTGAATTTGCTGATCGTGGTTTGTTGCTGCGGGACAAGGACTATGACAAGGCGCGTCTTGCCGGTGCAATCGCGGAACTGAACCAGCTCCGTGCCCAGCGGGATGGTATGGATGATTATTATTTCGAGAATGCGGGCCAGTATGTAGGGCCGGACACCCGGACAGAGCTTTGGTATGGATCGTTTAAAGCCTCCACCCATCGTGAGGCAGCGATGAAAGCAGTTCAGAAAGATCTGGCGGGAGTTTATGCACAAGGCCGCTCTGCTACTGAAATTTGGAATACCCGTAAAAATTACAGCATGACAGCAGGTCGTGGCCTGCGCGAAAAAACACTTGCCAACCAAAAGAATGATCCCCGCGACTACGAATATGAAGCAAACCCCAGCAAATATAAAAATTTCTGGTTGGAGAAAGCACTGGATGATGCAGAGCTGGCCTACAAGGATGATCGCCGGGCGGAATTGATCAATGAAGATCCGACAAGATCCATTCCTGA
Organism: Sneathiella glossodoripedis JCM 23214; assembly: GCF_000616095.1. GTDB lineage: Bacteria > Pseudomonadota > Alphaproteobacteria > Sneathiellales > Sneathiellaceae > Sneathiella > Sneathiella glossodoripedis. The sequence goes on from NZ_BAMS01000007.1 coordinate 122,230, forward strand.
AAAAGCAAAGCTGTATGAATTTTTTGTCAAGGCCGAAGCCAAATATCTGCGGGATCTGGTTGGAAGTTCCAATCCACTTCTTGAGATGTTTGAAAAGATCGCACAAACCGGCCGGCTAATGACAGGCGCCGCAAAAGAGCTTGAAAGAAGCGTTGCCCTGAATGATCGAAACCAGTTGCTAAATGAATATCAGGCAGCACTCCTAGATAAGGATGCCCAGAGGATGTTCCGCGCACTGGTGCCATTACGCGAAGCTTCGCTTGCGGGTGAAATAAATGCATTTGTCAATTATTTGCACGAAGATTGGACCAAAGCGGGACCCGCGCGAGCCTATAACCTGTGGGTAGGTATGGATGCGACGCAAGAAGCGTTGGAACAGATTACAGCTGAAAGCCAGAAAGTACAGTTAGCGCTAATTCGCGCAGGCCATAATCTTCCGGGACAATTGAGTGAGGCGGATCAGCGCATTTTGATCCGACATGGATTTTTAACAGATGGAAAATATACAATCCCGTCTCAAATCAAGCTTGATCCTACAAAGGTAGGTTCGGAATTTGTGGATCTTACAAAAAAAGGGCGTTTAGCAACAGTAGATCTGTTTTTAAACGCGCATCAGGCGGCTGAGCTGTTCGCGACGGTGGCACTTCCCGGTGGTATCGCCGGTAAATTTGGCCGCGCAGTCACCATGGAAATGCTGGCATTAGGTGGCATTAGAACCTTTGGCGGTAAGGCACTTGCCTATGGAACAGGTCTTGCGCTGGAGGCTGGTGCTTTTACTGCGCTTAACCGCGGCGCACGAATTGGCATTGACCCGTCAATTGCACTTCAGGATCAATTCTGGTCGCGCGAAACATTGGTAAAAGAATATGCCCATAACCTGATGATAATCGGAGCGCTTAAAGGCTTTGGAAAAGGCGCGCAGGAATTGGGCAAGCGTGCCAAAGGGTTTGCGGATAGTGCAAATGCCGCGCGCTCTTACGCCCGTTCCGTAGAATATGTCGCCTTGATGGGAGAGGCTGGATTACTAACAGGCTTGAACGGGTTACTGGAAAGTAACCAGATCACTCAAGATGATTATCTTGGAAATCTGCTGACTATTGTATTGCTCAAAGGCACGAACAAGGTTCTGGAAGGCGGTGAGAAATCAGCCTCAACCAAGTTGCAGGAAGCGCGAATAAACAAGATCCTCGAATATATGGCAAAGGGCCAGTTCCGGGTACTGGGCCGACCACACGGGTTAGTCAGATCCGCGACTCTCTTATTCGTGAGTTTGAATATGACACCTGGTTACGTGAGGTCGACAAACCGACGAAGCTGCTGCTTGAAAAATACGGGGGCAACTGGGACAAAGCGCGTAAAGCGTATCAGGCTGGCGAGCTGTCTGCTGCAGACATGCAGTCACTGATCAGGTTACGCCGTGAGATTGTGGATAGTCTGGCGGCAGAGATCGTCCGTGAAATGGGTGTTGAAGTCCAAGCCTTCGGATCGGAAAATCTGACCAGCGATTATGACATCAGCTTTGTGGGTCCAAAAGCGCAACTGGCGGTGATCGTGTTCAATGCCCGATTTGCAAACAGGTGGGGAAAAGCCTCTGGCCTTGGAGGACGTGAGACGGGCGTTGTTCTTGATACGAATGCCTATACTGAAACGATACAGAGCCTGTTTGAAGGAGGGCGCGGTGATGTGGTCTTTCAGGATGGATTTGCCCACATGGCAAGCCGTAAATATCTGAGTGATAAAAACTGGGCAGAACATCGCCAGTGGGTTCTGGAAAATACGCCGGCATCGAAACGTCCGGATGTGCAAAAAATTCTCGATTTTGCAGAAGCCTCTCATAGGGAGTTTAAAACCCGTATTGAGCTCAAAATGGCAGAGTTGAGCGCGGATAAGAATAACCCTGTTCGTGAAAGTGATCTTCGGATCACAGCAGAGAACCGCTTGTACGAAGAAGCGCTTCGAGAAATCATTCAATTGCGTGAACAATTTGAAAGTGCAAGTGGTGTTGCAAAAGATGCTCTTCGTCAGCAACTGAGAAATGCCCAATCGAAAGCGCTTTATTTTGCACAGGAAGCCTATCATACGCAGGGCGCGATTGAGCATGTTGTGATGTCCTTGCAAGCCGCAAAACGGAAAATTACAGTTGAAAGTCTTACGTCAGATACCCCACCGGAATTGAAGGTAAATCTGACGGCGGATCAGGCGCGCCAATCCTATTTCGAACAGATTGCCAATATGATGAAAGAAATTTCACATAAGGGCGATGGCGCGAAGCTGGCCTCAAAAGGGGCGAAATATTTTATCCGTGCGTTGGATGCTGCGCAAATCGCGGGTCTGAAACTGGCGGAATATAAAAGCCTGATTGAACAGGTCGTGGCGCTGGATGCCAATCGGGCAGATCTTGCCAAGGTGCGGGAAATTTTGGCTGCCGAAAAAATAAAGACCGCCCAGGAGGTCAAGGGCGTTGAATTGACCAAAGCTGAGAAAACAGCCATCGAGGATGCGGCTGCAAACCAGTTTTTAAAAGATATTCAGACTTTGTCCAATGAACTGACGGGTCGATTATATGATGGGCAGGCATTGCGGGTTGTCTCAAAAGATGGCTTGAAACGGCTTGAGGTGAAAACCCAGGCCATGAATACGCGCGACATCATCGATAATATTGATGCGCCAACACAATTGCTGATGGAGCGATTTAAAGGGAACTGGGATAAGGCCCGAAAAGCCTATCAGAGTGGGGAGCTTTCCGCGGGTGAAATGCGGTTGCTGGTGAATTTGCGCAGACGAATAGTCGATAGTCTGGCGGCAGAAATTGTCCGTGAATTAGGGGTCGAGGTTGAGGCCTTTGGATCGGAAAATCTGACCAGTGATTATGATATCAGTTTTGTTGGACCAAAAGCGCAACTGGCGGTGATCCTGTTTAACGCGCGCTTCGCCGCCGGTTGGGGGCAGGCTTCTAAAATCGGGGGCCGTGAAACAGGAACTGTGCTTGATACCAACGCCTATACCGAAACTATTCAAAGCCTGATCAAAGCCGGACGCGGAGATGTCACCTATCAGGATGCTTTCTCCCATCTCGCCGGGCGCAAATATATGGCGGATCAGGTCTGGCAGGCCCACCGAAAACTCATACTGGAAAATACCCCGCAGGCTGATCGGCCTGCCGTTGAAATCATGTTGCGATGGGTTGAGGCGGCTAATGAAGTCTTTAAAGCACGAATTGAAACTCGAAAGAGAGAGTTACTGGAAGATCCGCAGTCAAAGATCAAGCCTGAAGATGCACAGATTACGGCAGAAAACCGCCTGTATGAAGAAGCGCTCAAAGATATTATCGAACTTCGGGAGCATTTTGAGAGCGCCGAAGGAGCGACCAAAGACGCCATCCGTTTGAAGCTTCGCAATGCGCAGTCCCGTGCGTTGTATTTTGCACAGGAAGCCTATCACACTCAAGGTGCGATTGAGCATGTGGTGATGTCCATTCAGGCAGCGGGCCGGAAAATTACCATTGAAAGTCTGCTCTCTGATCAGGGGCCGCAGTTGAAAAAGCCATTGACGGCAGAGCAGGGACGTCAATCCTATTTTGAGCAGGTAGCCAATATGCTCAAAGAAATTTTACATGAAGGCGATCCGGCCAAGCTTGCCTCCAAAGGTGCTAAATATTTTGTTCGGGCGCTGGATGCTGCGCAGATTGCCGGTTTGAAACTGCAAAGCCTGAAACCGGTGGTCGAAATGACGGTTCAGTTAAATGATAACCGGGCAAATCTGGACAAGGTCCGTGATATTCTGGCAGAGGAAGCCATCAAACAGGCCGAAAAACAAAAAGGATCCCGCCTCAGTGCTGAGGAAGTACAGGCAATTCATGATCAGGCCGCCAATGCGTATCTGCAAGCTATTCAAAAAGCCGCAAACAAACTGACTTCAGAACTTTATCAAACCTATAAGCTTGAAGGGGTTGAGAGGACGGTTGCCGAAAAAATGAAGCTGGAGCTGCCCGAGCCTGCAAATGATAACCAACCCTTTGCCGGTGAAAAAGCACCTGTTGATGTTAAAGCGGCAAGTGAAGCAGTTGCGCCAGAGACCGGAGGCGAAAAATCAGCACCGCCTGTTTCCGCCGCGAAAAGTGCTGCTGCAGGTAAAGGAGACGCCTCATCGCTTAGAGCCCAAAGAGAGATTTCCTTTAGCTCAACTGAGGGTGTGAAAGGCTCCTACCTTTTGGGGGAATATGTCAATAAAGGGGCAACCAGTTACCTTTACCGTCATGTGATGAATTTGAACTGGGTCTATCGGTTGGTCCGCAGTGGTGCCCGTCAGGCGCATCAGTCGGATGAGTTTGGGCGCACCGTATTGCGGGACAAGGTAGATACGCAGTTTGTGCGCGGGGTAAAGGTGGAAAAAACCATCACGCTTGAAATGGTCGAAACAGATTTCTTTAAAGCAAATGGCGTGCGGACCATTGAAATTGTTGAATATATGAAGGATGGAACAGCCGCGGACCTGATGGCACGCCCAGAGCAAAATGGAAAGCTGACAGAAGGGCAGCGGCTGGCCCTTGATCAGGGCACGCGGGAGCTGAACCGCAAGGGGTATGCCTGGCTTGATAACAAAACCGACAATTACACTTTTGAGCGCATGGTTGAAGGAAAAGATGTCTGGCGGCTGGTGATCCTTGATCCGGGGGGAATTGTTCCCATGCGCGGACAAAGCGCTCACGAAAGATATGTGAATGCCCGTGAATTGCAGGCTCGCATCAATGTCTTGGAGGGGTATATGATCGAATTGCTTGATGCCCACAAGGGAGCGCCCCGATTTGTAGCGATGGATATTACGGGTAAAATCCGTGCCGAGCATCTGGATAAAATCAATTTCGAGGAACTGGGTATAAATCCCAGAAATCTGGCTTACTCACCCATTGGTTACTTCACACTTCGCGAGGCGGGCAAGCTATTTGCCATGAACGAGCAGGCCGCCAACGACAATTACGAGGCTCATCTTAAAAAGCAGCTTGGCATTGACAGGTAAGCGCGATCCGGATCATCAGGGTTGATTGCTTTCTTATCTCTGGACAAAGTTTGTGGCCATTGGCACACTCGGGCTTAAGCAAAATAAAAACCGAAAAGGGAGTGAGCTATGAGTGACGTGCAGGAAGCGCGGGCATCCTTTACAGCGATGACAAATGCCGATGCAGCCGATTATGAGATTATTACAGATCATTTCAGGTCTTTTTCAAAGGGACTGGCAGATCGGTTGCTGGATCACCTGAAACTGCTCGATGGTGATTTTGGTGGATTTCCAATTGATCGACTGCAACATTCATTGCAATCCGCAACTCGCGCGCATCGGGACGGAAAAAGCGAAGACTATGTGATCATGGCTCTTTTGCATGATATTGGGGACACGCTTGGAACCTTTAATCATGCCGACATTGCCGCAAGCATCCTGCAGCCATTTCTGGATGAGGAACTGCATTGGATCGTAAAACATCACGGGATTTTCCAAGGCTATTATTTTTTCCATCATATTGGTCTGGATCGCAATCTGCGCGAACAGTTTCGGGATAGCCCGTATTTTGACGCCTGCGCCGAATTCTGTGAAAAATATGATCAGAACGCTTTCGATCCCGATTATGAGTCCGAGCCCCTTTCTTTCTTCGAGCCGATGCTAAGACGCGTGGTCGCCAAACCCCGGCAAAGCATCTATAAAGCCGCGCAGGAATAAGTGTTTCATTATCCAAAACTCAAAAGCCGATCGGGACTTAACCGTCCGGATCGGCTTTTGCTGTGTTTAGGAGGGTGCTATTGGTCAGGTGTCGCAGGATTGAAAGCGAACATAACCAAAGCGGATGGTATCGGTTTTCTGATAGTTGCCGCCGCCCACATACTGTTCGGTTTGCGTGTAACTTTTTAGCTGGCAGTAGGGGTCGTCATCCAGTTTAAATAAAACATAACCCGGGCGGGATCTGCGCAGGATAACACCAAGTGCATTTCGATGAATTTTCCAGCTTCCTCGGCTGAGCCACGCATCAATGATTTCCACGTCATCATCGTCATGCATGCGTTCAATCAGTTTCGCCGCCAGATCGCTGCTATAATCACTGTCCACATTGGGAGGCAATTTCCAGTCTTCTGCTGTTTCATCCACTGCGGCTTTCAGGGTTTCCAGCCGAACTTTCTGCTCATCCCAGACTTTTTCCGGATCCGGCTCTCCAGATGCTACCAGAAGCTTTTCAACTGTTTCACGTTGATTGGACAATTTATCAGCGGAGAAAGTCAAACTCCCCTGATAGGTGACGGGCCCTTCGAAGGTAAGGAAGCCATTGCGATCACGAAATTCCTTGGGGGATTGAATGAGGGATGATCCCAGAGAGCCTACCATTCTTTTCGCCCCGTTCATTGCCATAGCCTTGACGAGAGTTTGGCCCTGCTCAGCAGCCTCGCACCATTTAACGGGATCCTGTTCAAATGTGGATCCGGTATAATAGCATTTACGAGCGGTGAGGGCCTGCATATCTGTCCCCGCGCAGACGGACTGGACATTTTCCGCTACGAGGCGGGTTTCTTCTATCTGTTCGGGAGAGGTGAGGGCAATATTACCCTGTTCCACCTGTAACATCATGTTCAGCATGGCATTGCGGTTTTTCGGCGTCATTGCTGCTGATTTAAACTCATTGCAAATTTTGGCATGTTCGGCTTTGGCGGCTTTTTCTTCGCGCTGTTTTTGTTGCCGCGCTGCCTGCTCCGCTCGTTGGGCGGCGAGCTTTTCACGAGCCTTTTCTTTTGCTGCTTTGCTGGCCGCATCTTTTGCAAGCTGTTCCTTTTCATAATCACTCATACCCGAAGAGGTCGATCCACCAGTGGTCGCCGTTTGGGTATCGCTTGCAGAAGGGGTTATCTGTTCCGGAGTGCGGGAAAGGGCGCTTCGCATTTTTTTGCTGGTCAGTTGTCCATCCTGAAGGATTTTGAGAAGCTCTTGCCCTTGGGCTGAGCCTTTGGCATCGTTACTCAGGCTGTTAAAAGTCGCAATCGCTGAGTTCAGGGATCGGATATAGGTGTTCAGATGCTGCTGCGCGGCCGCACGATTGATTGTTGGTCCAAAATTTTTACCATCAAAAACATCTGGTTTTGGGGTCAGTTTTTCATTTCCAAGAGCGGTTTCAATTTTTTCAAGCTCGTAGGAGCTGACCGCGGATGCTTGATGTATGGGCGCCAAAATCAGACAAGCTGCCGTAATGAATGTGAACGCTGCTAACCGATAGGTGTTCTGAAGCATTATTTCCCCCAAATGCCATTATTCTTGATTTTTCTATATTAGAATAACTGGAAGAAGAATGGAACGTTTTTCCAACTCGGGTATAATTCAAAATTTCACTTAATACTAATTATCTACATATAACAAATTAATGTAATGAGCGTATATAATTCTAAATAATTAAATTTATTTTTTGATATTATTTTTAGTTATTAATATTAAAAAA
>NZ_BAMS01000006.1 GCF_000616095.1 Sneathiella glossodoripedis JCM 23214
AGGCGACAACTACCACTCCACCAACCGAGGAAGAATTACTTGTTCAGAATGCCGAAGCATTGGGTGCAGATGTCGTTGACCTTGGACGGAGTGCCGACTTGTTTGGAATGGACAATTTCACACTCAGTGCAACCTTTTCATTAAATTCCCTAAATGGAGGAAATCAAACGCTTTTGTGGAACCATATGCAGTATGGCATCACAGTAAAGGACAATGACCTCCAAGTAGCGCTAAGAGGGTCTGATGGAAACCTGGACTATATAAATATTAAGGACGTGTTTTCGGATACCGGTTGGCACGATGTTCAGGTTGTTCGGAATGCAGCGGGAAACACGCTTGAAATATTTGTAGATGGATCAAATGTTCACAGTCAAGACGCAACAAATTTTGAACTGACAGAGCCATTGTATTGGAATGTCACAGCGGGGGGGACGCCGTGGGGTGACTCCTTTGATGGAATGCTGGCTGATGTTTCTGTGGTGAGAAGTGCAGTGGAGGTTGATGAAAGTGCGTCTATCTACCAACGAATGTATGACATGGATGCAAATGATGTCGCAAAACCACTAGACGTTGAAATGCAAGAGACTACTGGTGGATCTGATGCGAATGATGTAGCGCTTCTGTGCCGCCTGCCGAGGAAGAAGATCCGGTTACTGAAGCTGAATATGTGACCGTCTCCAGCAAAGAGCAACTGATGTCGGTCATACAGTCTAATCCGGATGGTGTGTCTATCAAGGTGGCACCCGGCGATTACATTGGAATTGACCTTGTAGGCTTAGACGCAGCTAGCGGTATTTCAATTTCTTCGCTGGATCCAGCTGATCCTGCGCGATTTGCTGATGTAAATATTTCTGGTTCCTCAAATATCAGTTTTGCAGATATTGAGTTTAGAGCAGACAATAGCTCTGAGGCTTTCTGGGGAACGCATGTCGTTCGAGTGGATGGTAGCTCCGCAATTTCTTTTGAAGGGAGCACTTTTGCAGGTGGGCCCGGTATGATGAATGAAGGCCTTTTCGGCTTATATGTGAACCACAGCTCAGGAGTAACTGTTCATTCAAGTGAATTTACAAATACCGAGCGCGGTGCAATGTTTTCGGAATCTGATAATCTGGATATCAGGGGGAACTATGTTCATGATCTGCAATCGGATGGGTTCGATTTCTCTGGCGTTCAAAATGTCGTAATTGACGGTAATAACTTTGAAAGTTTTTATCCCGTGGAAGGAGATCACGCTGACTTTATTCAATTTTGGTTGGTGGGTTCTGATGAGGGAACTGAAAATATTCAGATCTCAAATAATTTTATGGCACAAGGTGCTGGATTGCCAGTACAGGGGATTTTCATTACAGGTTCCGATACACTTGCAAATACGAATTTTAGTATCGAAAACAATGTCATAAATCAATCTGCTTATCACGGAATCACTGTGATGGGGGTAGATGGACTTGAGTTAAATAATAATACGGTTTTGTCCTCTGTTGGTGAACAGAGAGATACCTGGATCATGCTGGAAAGTGTGACGAACGGAACCGTTGCAAATAATATATCGACCGCATTTGTTGAACAGAATTCTTCTGGAATTAGTTATGAAAATAACCTCATTGCAGACGAAGCGGGTTTCAATGGAGCGACATATTCAGAATTATTTCAAGGGCATATTACGCAAAACTCAAATAATGTTGAGCTGTTTGAACTGCAGGGAGATGTTGGGGCTGGTGCGGATGTTTATTCAATATTAGCTTCAAATTTGGGTAATTCATCAGGTACAAACTCAGATGATTTGATTGAATATACAGAAGGTGATCAATCAATCTCAGGCTTTCTTGGCGATGATACATTAATTGGTGGATCTGGTGACGATGTCCTTTTTGGTGGTTGGGGAGCGGATCATCTAACCGGTGGATCTGGATCTGACACATTTGTGTTTAAAAATTATTTTGATTCAGGTCTTGGCACGGATAGAGATGTCATTACTGATTTTGACGCTGTAGGAAATACAGATAAAATTGATATCAGCGCCATCGCGTTTGGTGACTTCAAATTTTCTACTGGATCTGAGTTCACCGCTCAGTCATTCAATGAAAATGAGAAAAATGTGGTGTTGGCAGAAAAGGCTGATGAGTTTGGTGCGGGTGTTGTCAATCTCGGACGAGACAGTTCTTTGTTTGGTTCTGAGTCTATGACAATTAGCGCAACATTCGAGATGAATAGTCTGGCAGGTGGCTCTCAAACAGTTTTATATAATCACACGCAGTACTCTATTTCTGTTGTAGACAACAGTTTGCAGGTAGGTTTAAGGCAATCTTCCGGCTCGATCCTTCCCCTGTCCTTTGATAACGTAATCACGAGCCCTGGCTGGCAAGACGTTCAAGTGGTGTTGGATGGGACAAGTAATTCTCTGGAAATTTGGATGAATGGAGAGAATTTATATTCTAGCAATGGTCATGATATTGAAATCGGTGACCCTTTATATTGGGATGTAACTGCAGGCGGAACTCCATGGGGAGGTGCCTTGGATGGACGGGTTGCTGATGTGAGTGTTGTGGATCAGGCAATAGATATGTCACAGATAAATGACTTGTTTGACAGAACGCTTCATGTCGACCAGTTTGATGAGTATCTGGAGCTCGACCTGAGTACTGGTAACACTGAAGTGATCTTCAATGAGCAGGATGATGTTTTGTCAATCGACATTGATGGGGATCAAAATGCGGATATGGAAATACAGCTGCTGGGTGTGAGCGCGGTTGATCTGGACGCGTCCGATTTCATCACTTGAGGGCTAGTTTTTCTTCGCACATAGCAAGACTTGTGGAGCCAGAAATTCATCCAAAACTCCTAATGTAATTTTCGACAACCATTTTTCTAGGCGACCGCTGAATTTATACTCGGTTTTTTCAGTGGTTGCTCCGACATTTTTTATCCATGACTTGACCCTCTTCATCGTTGTGATCTGAAGGTGGGTGTTGTCGAAAATACCTGCAGTTCTATTTGGGACGGTACCCTTTATAAATAGGTGGAAAAATACGCTGTAGTGGCGAAAATTTGGTACACTGATTATGATTTTTGCACCTGATGGCAGGAGCTCGCTGCATTTGAGCAATATCTGCTGTGGCTCTGTAAGATGTTCCAGGACATCTGACAACATAACGCAATCAAATGTTTCGTTGGCTAGTTCGTCAAGCCCTTCCTGCGCAGTTTTTCTGATCACTCTTAAGCCATTTGACTCCGCAATCGGAGCGGCTTCTTCTGATGGTTCGATACCGGTAATTTTCTTGCCTTGTTCAATCAAGACCTTTTCTGTCCTTCCAAACCCGCACCCAATCGACAGAATGCTGTTAGCTGTGTGAGGGACGTAACGCAGCACATCGGAGCGAACATAACCGTAATATATATTATTTTTTTGATCCATAGTCGCCTGACGTTAATAATTACAAATCAGAAAGAGCAGTTCTAATTTTTACTACTAGTTTACATAAAGCAAGTTAGAAAAAATAGCATCGTAATATGTATGGTATTATTTTTGCCATTGGACTTTGTTTAAGAATCCTTTTAATGCTTTAATATGTTATTGGCTTGCGTGGCAGTTGGTGAAACTGTTTATTTATAAATTGGTGTAGTCTTGCGAAGAATTGGCTGTAAAAACTTAAATGCCTTATATGTTTCTCGGCATGATCCCAAAAATATAAGCAGTTGGTCGGGAACCCCGCATTTTATATATGAAGAGCTATGTCGACAATTCGAAGATGTGGATGTCTTAGTCCCTAAATCTTTGCGATGGTTTAGGCTGGTTTCAAAAGCTTTTAAAAAACTGTTCCAATATTTCGGAAATCATTCGATTGATTTAACACGCACCAGCTTCTACTCAAAAAACATTGGTAAAGAAATTGCTGCTTATGTGCAGGACACTAAACCGGATGTGATTATCGGGGTTGCCGCTTCAATTGAACTGGCCCATGTTGAGACTGACATTCCGATTGTTCATATTTCAGATGCGACATTCGCAGCGATGATCAATTATTATCCTGAATTTTCGAAAGTATGGAAACTGCTCGAATCTGAGGGTAACAAGATCGAAAAACTTACTTTATCGCGAGCAAGAGCTGTAATTTGTTCTTCAAACTGGGCACGTAAGTCTGCGATTGAGTATTATGGTGTTTCATCAAGTAAAGCTTTTGCGATTCCCTTTGGGGCAAATGTTCCGAACCTGCCGGATTTATCTGATGCAATGCTTGAACAGAAATTTCATGGTACCTGTAAGTTACTTTTTGTCGGCAAGGACTGGCAGCGCAAAGGCGGTGAAATTGCTTTGGAGGTATTCAGAAAGCTAAGGCAGTTGCAAGTCGATGCTGAAATTATCATTGTTAATGATCAGGCTAGGGTTGAGCCTGAGGAGGGCGTGACAGTTCATGGTAGTATCGATAAGAGCACAGTCCAAGGGTTAAGTCTTTTTTGTCAGCTGTTTGAGGAGGCATCTTTTTTCGTCCTGCCGACACAAGCAGAAGCATTTGGCTTAGTATATGCGGAGGCAGCCGCGTATGGATGCATAGCGGTAGGACCTGAAACAGGTGGTGTACCTGATATTATTGATGACGATGTTACGGGTATACTTATGCCAGAAACTGCTACGGTCGATGAATATGCAAACAGAATTGCCGAACTGTGGAAAAACAAGAAGAAGTTAGAGCAAATTTCGAAGGCCGCACGAAATAAGTTTGATGATCAATTAAGTTGGTCTAATTGGGGAGCGCAAGTTTCTGAAGTCGTCTCAAAAAAATTGCAGAAGTGATATGTGTTCTGCCCCTTTTAAACTTTGTTGAACTGTGGATTTTTGAGCTCTTTTCCTTGTGTGCGGCCAAGCGGAATGCGCGACTTAGGAGCAATTTGATTTATTGAGACAAGGCCCCCTAACATAATATTACTGATGATCAAGCTGGGCCATAAATACCAACAGACATGCTCGTAATATTAAGGGCAACTATTGCTGACGCCATGCAGAATACCAAATGTCGGTATGGGATTTCTGTTGAGCGAGTGTAGGACTTGATCGCTTGTTTAACGGCGTAATAATGCGAGGCAATATAGAGAATAGGGGCCATGATACCGCTCAGGTAAGCCAGTAGTAAGAAGTGATTTACAATATCCAGGCTGGCCTGACTTCCGATTTCCTGGATCCAATGGTCGGTGCTTTTGCCATCCATTCCAATCAGCCAGTATTCGTTCAGATGGCTTATCATTACTTCAATTAGTCTTGTTCTGTACACGCTGTGCCTCCACTTAGCCCCAGATAACTGATGAGGTGATAAAAGTGCCTGTTTGAAACAACTTCGACAAATAGAATGCCAAGTAAACTGATGCCAATCATTGGCTTTATGTATTTTGTTTTTTTCTCGAAAAAATTGCAGAAAAATAAAATGGCGCAACCAATCCAAGGCCCGCTTGATAAAGAGGTTAAAGCACCTAATACAGCAGCGGCTATTGCAACCCAATGCAAGGCGATATGTCTTGCATGCGATTTTGTCGCCCAGAGAATAGCTGCTAGTAGAACCATCGCGAGACCAAAAAAGATTGGTGTTGATGTACTCGTCCTCGCGCGTAGAAAACCAAGTCTTTGGCCTGCTTCATCGCCAAGGTTTACCCAGTTACGATATTGTTCCAACTGATGATAGGGAGAGTAATGAGTTGCTGCTTCGAAGACGCCAAACAAACACATAGTAATAGAAATCAAAGCTACTGGAGTGATCAAATCCCTTACGCTTTTCTCTGTTGTAAGCGCGATCCTCGCCAGTACGTAAATCAGTACAGTGTCCAATCCAGCACCAACCATTCTTGATGGTTTCGGGCCGTTTTCGCTCAAGAGTGCAGCAAAAATTGTCCATAACCACAAGGCCAGAACGAGTAGATCGACAGCGCTGATTTTTGGTAACTTTACGCGTGGCGCTAAAACAAATTTGCAAACGAGTAAGAGCGCTATTATGCGGGGCGCCGACATTTCAGCCGGTCCTATTCCCACTCTCAAATACTCCGGCCAAATGAGAGTAGAAAATATGACTATTCCAACGGCAGTTCCAGGACGTGACATTAAAGCTAACACACTTAGCCCAATAGCAATCAATCCTGTATACAATTCCATTTTTGGGGCCTTTGTTATTCGAATTACTGTAAGGTTGGCGAAATGCTTATCATATAAAATCTTAATCCTAAACTAAGTGGCGAGGAAAAAGCTTGGAAACAATAATTAAAAAAATACTATTGTGCACAATCATGGCTATCAAATTTATTATTTGAGGTATTCTTTGAAAATTGTGACGAATGAAAATAGAAGCAATTTATGACCAATAACAATCGTGTTCGCAGCGGAGCCGTTTACCTTGTAACAGGTGAACTGGCATTTCAGTTTTTTGGATTTTTGCGTAACATCATTGTTGCTCGCGCGATTGAGCCAGAAGATTTTGGTATTGCTTCTGCAATAGCTGTTTCAGTCACTTTTATAGAGGTCCTTGGTGGTCTGGAGGTCGGCAGGTTTCTCTCTCGTAAGCATGAGGATGCGTCCTCAAATTGGCTCAGTATTACGCACACCATTACTCTGTTTCGCGGGTTGATGACCGCAGCTATGTTACTTTTGTTCAGTGGATTGATCTCTGAATTTATGGCTCTGCCTGAATATAGTTGGGCATTTGCAATGATGGCAATAGTTCCCGCCCTCAGAGCGTTTATTAATAATTCTCATTGGGTGGAACAAAGAAATCTGAATTTTAGGCCATTTGTAATATGTCAGGCTGTACCGCAAGTCGTCAGTTTGCTCTTAACATTTCCAGTTCTTTATTTATTCCCGGACTTTAGAGCATTGCTTGTCTTGTCGATAGTAACCGCCGCCACCCATACCTTGTTATCTCACTGTGTCACTCGAACCGTTTATTCGCTGAAAATCAATAAAGAACAGTTTATTGAGCTGTGGAGATATAGTTTCCCTTTGTGGTTCGACGGACTGTTAATGTTTTGGGTTCTCCAGGGAGAACGCGTAATCGTGAGCCGTGAGTTTGGCCCTCAATGGCTCGGTATATACTCAGCAGCATTCATGCTGACATGGACACCAGCTGCAATTGCTAGTAGATTTTGCCAGTCTATAGGGGTGCCGTTTTTTTCCAAGAGCCTGCACTCAGGCACTGATTATCAAGATCCAGAGCGAGTAATGGCCACAATTATTGGTACGCTCGCGGTTGGGTTCTCGGGAATTATGACGCTTGGTGGTGCCATTTTGCTAAGTTGGTTGTTTGGTAACGCATATGCGGTCCCTTTTTTGCTGATGGGCTTGCTTGGAGCGCATTACGCTTTCAGGATAATTAGAGTTACCCCTACAGTTCTTTTCCTCGCGTTTGGCAATACTAAATATATTGCACAAGCTAATTTAATACGAGGTGGCGGTGTTATTCTTGCTTGGTGGGCTGCCGTATTTACCCAATCAATTTATGCGATTTTTGTTGTTTCGCTGCTGATGGAATTTTTGGCGAGTGAATGGCTGTTTCTTAAATGTGCGAAAATATCGAAAATTTCGGTGGGCTATAGATACGGTATTTATTTTTTATGTATCCTTCCCTTTCTAGCCCTGTTGAGATGGAACGCAGATATTGAAGCATTGTCATCAAGCCAATATTCCTACTTCTTCATCGTATCTCTGGCCTCAGCCTGCCTTGCAGCGGTGGTATTTCTGTATTCACTTTTTCGATACAAGGGGCTTGGAAAGTTATTTCTGGATGTAATCGGGGGCAAAAATTAGTCCAGAGGTACTGAAAACCTTTATGCTATCCGATGTCACAATCAGTCATTTGGAATGAGCTGGTAATCTCTCTCGAGCTTTCTTCTGTGATGATACTTGGTCGTGACGGGCTTTCCAGGAAACAAATAGGAAGCGTTCTGTGTTTAACATATCCACTAAAAAGATAACTTAAGAGGTTAGACTGTTGAACGTTTACCTGGTCTTTCAGATAAACGCCATCATAGTCTGAATAGGTTAGCTTGCTGGCCAGTTTGATTAACTTCAATTTGGTGGAAAAGGAAATTGAATCCTTGTCGTGAAAACATTCTGAAACCAAAATTAGGTTTAAAAAGTCAAGCTTATGCTTCTTTAAAGCAAGAAAGAAGGACCATTCTTTATTGTATACACGAAAATATGCGCGCTCCAGATTTTCGCCCGGAAAATTCACTCTATTTAACCTGGATTTCAAATAATCTTCGCTAGCACAATTGAGACGACGAAAATTTCTGGTGGCGGCAATGTATTCATCAATGGACAGTTTTTCTATTTTGCCGTTTATACTTTTTACTTCGCGTCTTATAGGCAAATCAGAAGATTTAACGTCTGGTGCCTTTTTGAGTATTTTTTTTCTGAATATTGATGTTAGCCGTGGAAGAATAATGAGTTGGCTGTTGGTCTGGTCTATAAAACTGTAGCCTAGCTTTTTGTACCCTGGACCTGATCTGTCATTTGGAGTGCCATAAATGAGTTGGATTTCAGGATCATCAAATGCAATGGCTTTTGCAGTGTTCACCAATTTGGAGAACAAGCCTTGTCGTTGGTGTTGGGGATAAGTGTTAGTTCCGCCAATTTCATAGCATTTATATGTTGTGCCAGAAACCTGGATGTCTCTTCTCGTTAAAAAACAAGTGGCAGCTATCTCTTCATCTGTATGCGCAAATATTGCGTATCCGCCAAGTAAATTTTGTGGGGCCCAAAAGCATAAGCTGTCATGCGTGTATTTTTCTTGGGTTTCGTTTTTTAATTTACCAATGAGGTTGTAGAATTTATCCTCTTCAGTGCTCTTGAAATAACTAACCTCATAAGTCACTGTTTTATTCTCCCACAAATCGAAAATTAGCAAACGGGAAATTCAGAATTTAATTATATCAAAAATAGTAAAAATTAGGTAGCAAGCTTTTATAGATGGCGCTTATTTAATAGTTAATCATTTTCTCAGTAAATATAAGTATTAATTAACAACCTGATTTATTGAAAATACATTGCTTACCAAAACTTATAAGGAATTATGATGTTTGTTGTTCAGGTTTTTTTGATTTGCGTTGCGCTTATCTGTTTGGTTTGGGTTGTTTTTCCCTACTGCATTAAACGCTATTCAATTCAAAAATTACGCAACAAATGCGCTAAATATGGCTTGCTGTGCTTGACATATGATGATGGGCCATCACATCAAGTGACTATACCTATAGTTGAATTGCTGGATTCTTATAAGGTCAAGGCAACTTTTTATGTATTAGGAAATAAATTGCAGTCGAATAAAGAAGTTTTGAGTCAAATAGTTGAGAAAGGGCACGCTGTTGGATGTCATTCTTATCAACATCGGAATGCTTGGAAGAGTAACCCGATCAGTGTGCTCATCGATATCCAAAAGGGAGTGCAGAGCTTGGGGGAACATGGTTTAAGGCCTTTATTGTTTCGTCCGCCCAGCGGAAAAGTCACGTTTGGAAACATGTTGCAGGCGATGTTCTTAAAAATGAAACTGGGCTGGTGGACACTTGATTCAACAGATACATGGGCTCCGCCTAGCAAGATAAACGACATAGTGAAGAAAGTGATTGATGCAAATGGCGGGGTGGTATTGTTACATGACCATAACCGAACTGAAAATCCAGATCGCCACAGCTACGTTATTGACTTAACCAGAGCGTTATTGGACGCGGCTTTCAAGAATAATATTAAGTTGGTGACCCATGAGGAATTATTGAACCGAAAGTTGTGGCCATGACGAACATAAAAGTATTGGCAATTTCGTCCGCTGGAGGGCATTGGGTGCAACTTCAACGAATTTCACCGGCTTGGGATGGCTGCAAAGTAATATACGCTACAACAAGAAGTGAATATTTTGCAGAGATTTTAAAATCTTCAGCTAATCGCAATCAGACTGAGCCTGTGTTTGAAACTTTTGTTGCGGCAAATCGGTGGCAAAAAATTCGTTTGTTAATACAGCTTATTCAGATCTTATGGATTATTGTAAAACACCGCCCGGATTTTGTCGTATCAACAGGCGCGGCATCAGGGTATTTTGCATTAAGAATTGGTAAGCTAACCGGCGCTAAAACCATTTGGCTGGATAGCATCGCGAATTCTGAAGAATTGTCATTATCTGGTCAGAAAGTCTCGAAATATGCTGATCTTTACCTGACACAGTGGGAACATCTGGCCAACCCAGATCAAGGCGGCCCATTATTTAAGGGGGCTGTGATTTGATTTTTGTGACAGTTGGACATGAGCTCGGCTTTGATCGTTTGATCCGTGCAGTTGATATCTGGAGCCAAAGTCAAGACGTGCAGGTGTTTGGACAACTCGCGGAACTAACACCCGAAAGTTATCGACCTCAAAATTTTGATTATGTGGACTATTTGGGCCCAACCGAATATCAGAAAAAATTTGATCAGGCGGAGCTGATAATTTCTCACGCGGGTATGGGAACAATAATTACAGCGCAGACTACAGGTAAACCTCTGCTGATAATGCCAAGACGCGGGCAACTTAAGGAAACCAGAAACGATCATCAAGTTGCGACAGCACGTAAATTTTGCGGCAAGTCTGGAATTTTTGTTGCGGATGACGAAACGGTATTTCCAAATGTAATTAAGGTGGCATTAGAGGCTGTCCATACGGCAGATAGGCCGTCTGCAAGTGAGTTCGCAGAGCCCGCATTGTTGGACGCATTACGACATTTTATAAAAGAAAACGGATAAGGCTCGTGCTTAAAAAAAGTATGGAAAATACTGAATTTGACGGTGTCATATGTTTTGGTGGTGTTGACTGGTGGTACCATAATCGAGGGCATTACGACCTTCAGATGATGCGTGAGTTTAGTCAGAAATATCCAGTTCTTTATGTTAATTCAATTGGCATGCGCCCTCCAAAAATTGGTGAAGGTGCAATGTTTGTCACCCGAATTAAAAGAAAATTGAAAAGCCTGTTCAGAGGTCTTGTTAAGGTTCGCAATAATTTTTCGGTGTTTAGCCCTGTGACCTTACCTGGCGGTGGTAACGGACCATTTTCTGCGTGGGTTGCAAAAACTGCACTGGTAATGCAGGTGAAAATTGCTGCCTGGCGATGTGGAATCAGGCGACCGCTGGTCTGGGTCGCATGTCCCCCTGGCCTGGTTGCAGTTCCGCATCTGAAATCACAAGCAGTTATATATCAGCGTACCGACAGGTTCGAAGATTTTGCCGGCGTTAATTCGAAGCGGATAAAAGAATTCGATACAGAGCTTAAAAAGATTGCGGATATCGTTCTCTTTTGCTCTCGGGAACTATACCAAGCTGAAAAACAGCAAAACTCAGGATCTCTGTTTGTTGATCATGGTGTTGATTTCTCGCATTTTGAAAAAGCCGGGATTGCGTATGAAAAAAATGGCAAAGAGCCGCCAGATTTGTCCGGTATCCCTCATCCGCGGGTTGGCTTTATTGGGGGGATAGATGCCCACACATTTGATCCAGAATTATTTGTAAATGTTGTGAGCGGGCTTCCTGACGTCTCTTTTGTCATGATCGGTGCCTGTTCGCTGCCTGATAATTGGTGCCCTTATGAAAATGTCTACCTGTTGGGGCAAAGACCATATGAAGAAGTTGCCTCTTATATGGCAGCCTGCGATGTATTGATAATGCCCTGGAATCAAAGTGATTGGATAAAAGCCTGCAATCCAGTCAAGATGAAAGAGTATCTCGCTGTTGGAAAACCCATTGTCAGCACATATTTCCCCGAAGTGGATTTTTTCAGGGAACATATTCATGTGGCTTCCAACGCTAATGAGTTTCAGGACATGATTAAATCCTGCTTAGCGAATAGTGAAGAGCCACTTGAAAAGCGCGCATTTGTTCAGGATCACACCTGGTCAGCCAAAGCAGATGTTGTGCTTGGCGCATTAAAAAATTCTGGTTAGTTATACCCTTGCATCCACTCTTTCCGACGTTGCCATAATGACTGCCAATATGTTTCTTCTTGGGCCGAGCTGAAGGATTTTGAACGGGCACATCTTATGAAAACATACAGTTTCATCAGGTTTAACCCTATGGAAGTGGTAAGCCTTGGCCAATGGTCGATAATCAATGTGATTTTGGCTTTTAGGATCAGGAGCGTTTTGTCAAGCCGTTGGTCAGAGGACGCGCCAACCAGATGCATTATTTGTGCATCAGGAGTAATCATCGGAGAGTAACCTTGTTTTTTAGCTCGCAAGCACAGATCGGCTTCTTCTCCATACATTACATATTTCAGATTAAAGCCCCCAAGGTCGCTCCATAGTTTTTTACGTATCATAAAAAAACAGCCGCTCACAATGTCCACATGTCGAACAGTGTCTCTTTTCCAACCACCCATTGCTTCAGGGTTGAAAAGGTTGGTCTGAGGAAAGAGTGTTGTCAACCCAAACGCATGACAGAACATGCTCCATAGGGTGATCTTTTGCCAGCATGAGGCAATATTTAATGAACCATCAGGAAAGACTGTTCTTCCACCAGTAATACCCGCCTCTGGATGCTGCCGGGAAAATTTCAGTAAATTGTCAATGGCATGTTTGTGAACTTCTGTATCGGGGTTGAGCAGTAAAAGCCATTCCGTTTCGGCTTTTTCCGCAACTATGTTGTTGGCTTTTGCAAATCCAAGATTTTCATCGGAACGAATAAGCTCAACTTGGGGGAAGTGCCTTGCAACGGCGTCGGCTGAACCGTCGTGTGACGCATTATCAAACAAAACAGCCTTGAATTTAGTGCGTGACGTGTTCTGAAAAAGCGTTTCAAGACATTTTAAAGTTAAATCTCTAGTGTTGTAACTAACGATAATCACCGTCAGCTCATCCAATTCGTTATTTGCCATTAATACTAATCTCTACATGGGGTTTGCAAAGAGAATAAGGCGCTACATCTTAAAATGTTGTTCACGTAACAGTGCCCCCACTGGTTATTGTTGGTACATGAAAACTTCCAAGAGTTTAATAAACTCTTTAGAGGTTCAATTATAGTTAACAATCAATATTGTATAAATGGTATAAAGAAAACGGGCACATGATAGGCCTTGTCAGATATTTAACGCGACTGACGCAAGATTTGGGACGTAAACAGATGCGAAATCATTATATTGCAAGTACTGCAGGTAAAAAGATAATCACTGCTGTGATTGGGCTCTTGCTTTTGTTGAACCTTACCGCCTGTGACTCTCCGGAAGAAAAAGCGCAAGCATATTATCAGAATGCTATGCAATTGTTCGAAGAGGAGAATTTTGAAAAGGCGGATTTGGAATTTCGCAATGCGTTGCAACTTGACCCAAATATAGCCGATGCATGGTATCATCTGGCACTGTTAGAAGAGAAAAATGGCAAAGCGCGGCAGTATGCAGGTGATTTGCTTAAAACTGTTGAATTGGATCCAAATCACGTTGGCGCTCAGGTTCGCTTGGCGAAAATCATGCTATTTTCTGGACGACCCGAGGAGGCCCGTGAAAAATCAGATTTGGTTCTGAGGCTTGCACCAGAAAATCCAGATGTTTGGTCCTTGCGAGCTGCAGTGTTATTACAGGATAAACAGCAGGAGCAGGCACTGGAAGCCGCGCAAAAAGCACTTTCGTTGGATAAGGGACATGTTGAGGCCAGTCTCGTAATTGCAGTTGAGGCGCTTGGGAAGCAGGACTATCAAAAAGTCCTCGATATTATTGCGATGAGCCGTGAAGTTCATCCTGAAAATGTACCGCTTTTGCTTACAAAATTGCGCGTTCATGAAATGCAGAAAGATAAGCAAGGTATTGAGGAGACTTTTCGTGAGCTTATTCAGGTTGACCCTGAAAACCGTCAGTTCCGTACTAATCTGACCCGTTTTTATCTTGCTGAGGGGAATAAGGATAAAGCGGAACAGGAAATTCGGTCAATTGCAGAAGAAAATCCTGAAGATACCAATGCAAAGCTTGATATCGTTCGCTATCTGCAGTCGGTTTCTGGAACTGAAGTTGCAAAATCCGAGCTTCAGAAACTAATAAAAGACCAGCCAAACGAATATATCTATCAACTCGCACTGGCTGAAATGTATCTGTTGGAGAGGGATATAGAAGGCGCAAAATCCATTTTGCAAAAGGTTATAACCGGTGCAGGCACGGAAGAGGACGGCTTGAACGCTCGTATAAAGCTGGCCGAACTGCTCTTGCGTGAAAGCAAATTGGAAGAGGTAAACAAGCTGATTGAAGAAACAATCGCTGCTGATAACCGTAATATTCAGGCGCTGACCATGCGGGCTGCATTGGCGCTTGATGAGGGGCGAATTGAGGATGGGATTACGGATCTGAGATCCGCTTTGAGAGATCAGCCCGATAACGTGCGGGCAACATTGTTGCTTGCGCGTGCTCATGAAATGAACGGTGCCGTAGAGTTGGCAGACGATCGATTTGCTGCAGCCGTGAAACTTTCGCGAAATGCGCCAACCGCATCTTTACAATACGCACAGTTTTTAATTCGTCGCACCAATTTTGACCGAGCGACTAAGGTGCTGGAGCAATCATTGAAAGGTGCACGGCAAAATCGGGCGCTATTGACTTCGCTTGCCCAAGTTCATCTCATTCAGCAGAACTGGACCGCTGCGGAGGAAATTGCTGCTTATCTAAAACAAATCGATAAGGATAATCCTGTTTCGGACCAGATTCTGGGACGCTCCTACGCGGGTCAAAATGATCTGGAAAAGAGTATGGAGGCTTTTAAGTCAGCTCATGAAAATCTTCCAGGTGGTGTAAACACTCTGGTTGCTGTTGTTCGCTTGTATGTTTCGCAAGGTAAAACAGAAGAAGCTTTGACATTTTTGAACGAAATAGTTGCTGCGCGACCCGACAATCATGCTGCGAACCTGTTAATTGCTCAATTACAAAGTAGTTCAGGGAATGAAGAAGAAGCCTTGAAAATGTATGAAAAAGTCATAACGGCAGCGCCCAAATACGAGTCTGCTTATTATGCACTATTTACTCACCACGTTCGTCGTCAGGACTTTGGTGCAGCGCAAGCGACACTTGACCGTGGGCTTGCAGAGTTGCCCGCAAATTATACATTGATGATGTCGCAAGCCGGGCTTTATGAGTTGCAGAAAGACTATAAAGCAGCGATCTCTGTTTACGAAGACATCCTTGAAGAGCGGCCGAATACGGATGTTGTCGCTAATAATCTCGCAAGTTTGATGTCTACAGTTTATGATGATGAAGAAAATTTGCGAAAGGCCTATACTTACGCAAAACGTTTCAGAAGCTCGACTATAGCTCATTTCCAGGACACACTTGGCTGGATCCATTATAAGTTGGGCGAATATGAGTTGGCGACGGAGTTATTGGAACAGGCAGTCGAGAAAATGCCTGAATTTGGAACGCTCCGATATCACTTGGGTATGTCTTACCTTGCAGAGAGCCGAACTGATAAAGCTCTTACAGAGCTTGAGAAAGCAGTTGAAATAAGTGCTTCCAACCCTTATCCAGAAATGGATGAAGCCAAAGAGCAGCTTGAAAAGTTGAAAACGCCATAAGTTGCTACGAAGAGTCGTTATTTGTTAAGGGATTGCCTGTATCCTTCGAAGGGCAATCCTTTCTTTTAGGCAGTTGCCATGTTTGGTTTTAGCGAATGTATGAAGAGTTTTACGGGCTAAAGAATAAGCCGTTTTCAATCCAACCCGACCCGGAATTTATTTATTGGGGCCGTACACATTCACTCGCCTACGCCATGCTTGAATATGGCGTAATGAATCACGCTGGGTTCACTGTTATTACCGGTGAAATTGGCTGTGGGAAAACCACACTCATCAGGCACCTCTTAAACCGGCTCGAAGAAGACTATACGGTTGGCCTTGTGTCAAACATTCAAGGGGGGAATTTGCTGGAATGGGTTCTGTCGGCTTTTGATCAACCCTATGACAACCCATCCGAGGTTGCGCTTCATGATCAGTTGCAGAAATTCCTTATTGAGCAGTATGCATCAGGGCGAAGGACTATTTTAATTGTTGATGAAGCTCAGAATTTAGGTCACAAACTTTTGGAGCAGTTGCGCTTGTTGTCCAACATAAATGCGGATAATGACCAATTACTACAATTAATTCTGGTTGGGCAGCCGCAACTCAAAACCCTGCTTCAATCACCGAAGCTGGTCCAGTTTGCGCAACGAGTTGCATCGGATTTTCATCTTGTTTCTTTGGGCAAAGAGGATGTGAAAGAATATATTACTCACCGCCTTGAAGTTGCAGGAAGAGAGAGTGGATTATTTACAGACCTCGCTTGTGAACGGATTTTTGAAGCGAGCCGTGGCGTTCCAAGAATTATAAATATTCTATGTGATACTTGTCTCGTCTATGGCTTCGCACAAATGGCAGAACAGATCGATAGCGAAGTCGTCGATGAGGTGATCGCAGACAAGAAAGAGCATGGGGTATTTAAGCTTGGTGAAGAAGAGGCTTACCCTGCCAGCGATATGGATGAAAAAGGGAGCGCCGCCGAGGACGAGGATGACGAACCTGCTCTAGTCATCAGAGACAAAGAATTAGTGAAATTATTGCTGGAAAAACTGCAGAGTTAAAAGGCAAAAATCATGGAACTGCTGCTAAGGGTCCTAATTGTATTTGTTTTCTGTACTTATAGTTACAAGACAGGAACTGCAAAAGATCACTATGTGTATGCGGTTGGAAATGCAGGCTCCGCACCTGAAAAGGCCGTTCCAGTACAAGTGAACGGTCTACTCGAATTTTTGACCTCTGATAAGGTTGTTTCGGGGGATACTATTTATTTGTACCCCGGGAATTATGGAAACTTGGTCATCAGGAACTTTGACCAAAGTAAAGAAACCAGATTAATTTCCATAGAAAAACATAAGGCAGTATTTTCCAAAATTACGCTCTGGGGTTCTGATAATTGGACAATTGAGAGTGTGAAAGTACACAAGGATCACAACACTCCTTCGAGCGCCCGCAACTTGGTAGATATTGAGGCAAGGGCCAAGCATATAGTTATCCGGAACTCACTTATTCAGTCCGCAGCCAATACCAGTGGCTGGACAAAAAGCAGATGGAATTCGGGATTGCTTTCCGGCGTTTTCTCCCGCGGTGAACACATAAAGATATTGGATAATGAAGTTACGAACATAAATTTTGGAATTTCAATGTTGGGGGATTATTCCGAAGTTGTCGGTAATACGGTAAGCGATTTTGCTGGTGATGGTTTGCGAGGACTGGGAGACAACGCCCTCTTTGAAAAAAACTCAGTTTTAAATTGTCATTCTGTAAACGATAACCACGACGATGGGTTTCAGTCTTGGAGTGTCGGTGACGACGGGAAGCTGGGTGCTGGGGTTGTTCAAAATGTTGTTTTTAGAAAGAATTTAATTATTGGAAATGCCCGGCCAGATAATTCTCCAGCCTGCGAAATGCAAGGTGTTGGAATGTTTGGTGGGCATTTTCGAAATTGGGTAATTGAAAACAACATTGTAATTGTCGATCATTGGCATGGAATAACGGTTCTTGGTGCTGAGAATGTTAAAATACTGAATAACACGGTATTTGATCCAACTGGTAAAAAGCCTGGACCAGCGTGGATTAGAGTGACAAATTATAAAAACGGGAAAGCTTCTTCAGGGAATCTTGTCGCAAATAATCTAGCGCATTCGTTCAGTTTTCCAGATGGTGGTGTGTTACAGCTTCAAAACCAGATTATACGCAACCCTTATGCGCTTTTTGTGAACCCGGATGAAAATGACTTTCGATTAAAGGCCGGTAGCAGAGCTATTGACGCTGGGATGGATGGGCTTGGAGTCGCAAATGATTTTTATGGGAAACCAAGGCCTACTGGCAGCAAAACGGATGTTGGGGCTGTTGAATATCAGCCAAACTGAAACAGGGTTTCAGAATGCTTTGCGTAATCCAACTGTAAAAGAGTTTTCTGTAATGTCGCCGCTGCTGTCATTCTT
This sequence comes from Sneathiella glossodoripedis JCM 23214, assembly GCF_000616095.1. Taxonomy (GTDB): domain Bacteria; phylum Pseudomonadota; class Alphaproteobacteria; order Sneathiellales; family Sneathiellaceae; genus Sneathiella; species Sneathiella glossodoripedis. The sequence continues at coordinate 17,952 of NZ_BAMS01000006.1, forward strand.
ACGTGTCAGGTTTGAATATCCTGCGCTTGCACTCAAGCCGTTTCCAAACTCATAGATATAGTTGGCGCCAAAACTATATACGGTTTCTTCTGCACTGGGAGTTTGACCGTCAATTACCTCTGTAAGACCAGCGGACAATCTTAAATTTGCGCGTGGTGTCAGTTGTCTGGAGAAATTACCGCTAATACCGACATTTCGTTCACTGCTATTATCTTCAAGAATTTCCTGTTCAATATAATTTCCAGAAAGGCCATAACTGTTTCGCCCTCGCGACCCTTGCCAGGAAACTTGCAGGCTTTTGGTTTTGCTGACACCATCAATATATCTGGCGACAGAAAAGTCCGGTTGGACCAGTTCGCCTTGCTCATCCAGAATATCTGTGTTTGCCAGCGAATAATCTGCAGCATTGATATTTACGGTATAGGTTGCCGAAATGCTGTCTTGGCTGGTTGGCAAGTAGGAAACATTTACGTCAAACACCAGATCATCAAAACGGTGCCCTATCTGAAAACTGGCATCAGTTCGCGAGTTAGGATGAAATCGAATGCCAGTACCGCCAAAAATACCTCCAAGATCATCTTCATCAGAAATGGAATTTATATCAAACTCATCATAACCAATGGTTCCCAGAAAGGAAAACATCCGGCTAACCGGGATTTCACCCGTCACCACGCTGGAATAGTGAGTAAACTCATCTCCTACATCGGACTCGTTAAATACTGCTCGATTATCAAAAGACCATTTCAGTTTTTCAAATCGAATGCCGCTTCCCAGATTGAGTTGGAATTCATTGGATTGCTGATTGGAAGGATTGGCCGTATCCGCACCAACATTGGGCTCATAAAACCGGGTCTCGGAATATCCATATTTAGCAGTTAAAATAGCCCAGTCGTCGAGGTTCTGTGTGTAATATGGTGAAATGGAGCCATTAAAAACCTGTGTTCTGTCTCCGGACTGGGTTCTATTCCCCGCACTTGTAGCTCCCACCGTATCAAGAGTTTCTTCTGTAAAGGTAACTCGGCCATCAACAAAAAATCGGTCATCAATCAGTTCAACTGTTGCATTTCCGATCAAATTTTGCCGGTACCCATCGAGTTCATGATATTTGGCATAATAATCCTGCGAAAGCGTGTAACTAAGATTTATTTCGCTGCGGCGGGTATTGCCTGTGACGTTGAAGCCAAGATCGAGCGTTGTGATAAAATCGCTTTTCTCATTATTGGTTGTGCCAAATACGTTATCCGTAAACTGCTCTTCTGCCGCCACAAACGGCTCAAACGTCCAGTCATTCGCCGAGGCAGCGTGTGAATACATGGTGACGCTTGCGAAAAGCACAGCAACTGCAGTGCCAGATGGCGCTGCAATTGCCGAAGTTAATTTTATCTGCTTGTGCGGTGAGCTCAACGTACCTGTGTCCTGACTGCTAATTGCTTCCAGTGTTTTCTTAAACTCTAGAACCAGCTTTCGGGAATGATGATGATGTCACCCGGCAGAAGCGGTACGTTTGCAGAAACGTCTCCGTCAAGAAGCAGGTCGTCCAGACGAACACGATATGTTTTTTTCTGGCCATTTTCATAACGCACTATGATTGATCGGTTGCCCGCAGCAAACTCGGTAATGCCACCAACCGCAATCATTGCGTCCAGAACGGTCATTTTATCATTGAAAGAAATTGCCATTGGTTGAACGGCCTGTCCAACGATCCGAACCTGTTGGCTGTACGGGCCCGCGAACTTTGTCACCGATACCGTGACAACCGGATCTACAATATAATCTTTAAGCCTGACAGCGATGTCCTTAGCCAGTTGGTCAGCCGTTTTTTCGGCGGCTTGGATATCTCCAATTAATGGAGTTGATACTTTACCGTCGGGGCGGACAGGAACGGTTACAGAAAGATCAGGATTCTGCCAGACGAATACCTGCAATTCGTCATGTGCCCCGATTACATACTCAGGAGCACTTGTTAAGGTCGTTGGTGCATCTTCAGAGAGTTCAGGGTAGGATGTGCATGCCGCAAGCGACATGGCCACGCCTACTGCGAAGGCGCATCGAAAGACGGTTTTCAAAAAGATGTTTTTCACAAAAGCCTCCCGCTGGTAGCAACCCAACTAATTTTAGCCACATTAAAGCATTATTCACTAACGCAGGAATATAACTACATTTTTAACGCGTGTAAAAGCGAAGCTTTTGTTTATTTTGGGTTTATTGACGGTAGTGTTATAGGCGCAACGTATAATAATATTTATGACAAACGCAGGTCGGGTGCTGCTGTGAAGCAAAAAGGACATACACTCTTAAAAGAAACCCTTAGTAAATGTCGCCGGGTCTTTGTCATTATTGCCCTGTTTGGCTTGTGCATTAATGTGCTTATGTTGACGGCACCTTTGTTTATGATGCAGGTGTTTGACCGGGTCATTACAAGCCGAAATACAGATACACTGATAATGCTCTTGCTTGTCGCGACAATCGCGCTTGTGACGATGGCAGCGCTTGAGGGTGTGCGCACCTATGTAATGGTAAGATTAAGCTCCTGGCTGGATCGACGCCTCGGCGGCATTTCCCTGACCGCCAGTATTTATTCTACGTTAAAAAAAGGCGAAGACCCCAACATACAAGGGTTGAGGGACCTGAACACCTTTCGCTCGTTCTTAACTGGTGCAGGTGTGTTTCCAATCTTGGACGCCCCCTTTGCTCCCATATTTCTCGGTATTATGTTTCTGCTTCATCCTTGCTGGGCGGCATAGCCCTTGCCGGAGCGGGAATATTGTTTTTGTTGGCACTTTTAAACGAAGTGGTTACCAGAAAGGCATTGGCGCAAAGCAGTCAGCATGCCTTTAACGCCATGAGCCAAGCAGAGGCAGCGGCGAGAAATGCGGATGTCATAGAGGCGATGGGCATGATGCCCAATCTGTTGGCAAAATGGGGGAAAGCCAATGATCAGGCGCTTGATATGCAGGCAAATGCCAGTGACCGGGGTGGGATTGTATCTTCACTCTCCAAATTTTTCAGAATGGGGTTGCAGATCGGTGTTTCAAGCGCTGGTGCATGGCTTGTCATACAGGGTGATATGACGCCCGGCTCCATGATTGCCGGATCGATGATTATGGGGAGGGCGCTGGGACCGGTTGAGCAGGCAATTGGAACCTGGAAAGGTTTTATTGGTGCACGCGCAGCCTATGGCCGACTTAAAGCAAAAATAGCTGAAACGGACATTGAGGCGAAATCCATGCCGCTACCTCGTCCAAAAGGAAATGTAAGTGTTGAAAATGTCACCTATTCACACCCCGGTCATTCCGAGCCTGTCCTTCGTAATGTAAGCTTTAAAGTTCTTGCTGGCGAAATTGTTGGTCTTATTGGTCCGACTGCTGCTGGCAAATCAACACTTGCTCGAATCCTTGTTGGAAATGTGGATCCAAGGAATGGGCATGCGCGTCTGGATAATATGGATGTGTCGGAATGGCCAGCAGCGGACCGCGGCCAGTATATTGGGTACCTGCCACAGGATGTTGAATTGTTTTCTGGAACAATTCGGGAAAATATTTCCCGCATGGCTGAGGGTGATTCAGAATTGGTTATAGAAGCGGCGAAGAAAGCAGGCGTCCATGAGATGATTCTTCGCATGGAAAAGGGATATGAAACTCAGATCGGAGATGGCGGAGCTGCCTTGTCCGGTGGACAGCGACAACGCATTGCACTGGCAAGGGCTATATATGGAAATCCCTGTTTGCTAGTTCTGGATGAGCCAAACGCCAATTTGGATAGCGAGGGAGAAAATGCCTTAATGAAGGCAATGGATTCCCTCTCGAATGAAGGCATGACCATCATAATTGTTGCCCATCGGCCCAACGTCTTGCGCTATGCTGATAAAATTGTTGTCCTGCGTAATGGAATGGTTGATGACTTTGGCTTCCGTGATGACATTCTTGAAAAACTGCAGGGCCCCAAACATTTAGCTTTGGGAGGACCCAAAGGATTTGAAGCACCGCAAGCTGAACCTGAATTGGTACTTTCCAAACCTGATAGAGCGAAACCGAAAACTGCTGAACAGGCAGGAAGAACTGGTGAAAATGAAATGTCAGCCAGATTATCTCGTTTGCAGGCAATTAAACAGCGAAATGCTAGGCGCTCACGCGTAAAATCCGAGGCGGTACAAAGTAAACCTCCTGCTACAGGTGTTATTGCCGCGTCTGGAGAAATACCGGGCTCGAGCTCTTCGATAAAACCAATTACCAGTGACATAAAAGCAGAAATAGTGTCATTAGCTGGTCGTGACTTGAGTGAAGCAGAAATATCGGAAATTTATAAGCTGTATCAATCAGGGGAAAAGCAAAGCATGCTTGAAAAATTGAAAGGCACTGGGTGATGCAGGCATGTATCAGTGAATGCCTTTGGAGCAGAACATGACTTCAACAAGTGAAAGCATGTCAAATATGGGAATCGCCAAACCGGTTTGGGTTGGTTTGATCATAATTGCGTTATTTTTTGGCGGTCTTGGTGGGTGGGCAGCTTATGCGCCACTTGGTAGTGCCGCGATCGCTACTGGCGTTGTAAGCGTAGAGGGAAGCCGGAAAACAGTTCAGCATTTTGAAGGCGGTATCGTATCCAGAATTTTGGTTAAAGACGGTGATCGGGTGGAGCAGGGGCAGCCTTTGTTCTTGCTCGATCAGACACAGGCAAAGGCGTCACTTCAGCTTATTTTTGGTCGTAAAGCCGTTGCGCTTGCGGAAAAGGCCAGGTTGGAAGCCGAACAATCCGGTGCAGAGCAGATAGAGTTTTCAGATTGGCTGACGGAGCGACAAGAAGATCCGATCGTAAGTAAAGCAATGGAAGGTCAGAGAAATATTTTTGAGGCCCGTAAGCTTGCCAGGCTAGGTCAGATCACGATCCTGAATCAGAAAATTGCTCAGTTGAATGAAGAAATCAAAGGGCTGCAAAGTCAAATCAGGTCTCTGGATCAGCAGATTAAACTGATTAACCTTGAACTGAAGGATGTTCAGTCACTCGTTGAGAAAAAGCTGGCGAAAATGACCCGTTTAAGATCTCTTCAAAGAACTGCTGCAGAACTGCTTGGCGCAAAGAGTCAAAATATCGCAAAGATCGCCCAATCGCGTCAGGCTATAGGTGAGATAGAATTACAGATATCGGAACTGAATAACAGCACCATCAATGAAGTGGTGGAAAACTTGAAAATCGTTCAGGCTCAGATTTTCGATCTACAGGAACAGGAACGTTCTTCAAAAGATATTTTAAATCGGACCGAAATTGTGGCGCCGACTGATGGCGTTGTCGTCAACCTGGCGGTTCATACTGTAGGAGCCGTGATTGCCAGCGGTGAGCCTTTGCTGGAGATTGTACCTGTAGATCAGTCATTAATCGTTCAGGCGCAGGTGAATCCAAGTGACATCGATGTCGTCAAAATCGGGGCCAAGGCTCGAATTACATTTCCGGCTTTCAGTCAACGGGAAGTCTCCCCTGCAGATGGTATTGTGACAAATGTTTCAGCGGACAGTCTTGTCAATGAAAGGACAGGCGAGTCCTATTATCAAGCTCAAGTGCAGATCGAAGATTTAAAAAGTGCCAATCTTACTTCAGAGCAGCTCCGGCCCGGAATGCAAGCGGATATCATGATTTCCACAGGCGAGCGCACGGCGCTGGAATATATCATGAAACCGATAATCGCGAGCTTTAGAAAAGCAATGACCGAACAGTGATCCTATTCGGAAGGAACATAACGCGGCAACACTTCAAAAAGCTCAGTTGCAAATTCGCTCAAACGTTGATCAGCAACAACTTCTGACATCTCGGTTGTGACGGGCATTGTCAAACGGACGAGTGCGCCGTCAGTGCGATTTGAGACGAGCCCTCCAACAAGCAAGTTGAACTTTGCCATGTATTCATTGGCTATATATTTACCGCGTTGCTGGAACCAGTAATAGACCAGTAGTCTTTGTTCACCTTTGCCAATCATAACTCTATTTACAGGAACGGGGGTCCCCTGATTGTTAAGTTCGATGGTTGTCAGGTCTGTAATTTTCCAGCCACCTGACGGGATACAGACTCTCGGAGAATGGGGTGTCTGTCCCGCAGATTGCTGTTCGTAATATCCGATAAATAGTGAAATTGGAGCGAGATCTTCTTCCCTGTAATGCCCAAGAAAATAATCGCTCATTTGCAAAATTTCTTGCTCAATTCCCGGAATCTGGTCCTCTTCTGCGATCATGCCATTAATTTTAAGCGGAAAACTTGCAAACGTTGCTCTCTCTGGAATGACGGGATCAATTGAGCGAAGAAAGAATGACAGAGGCCCAAGTGCGATACACAAGGCAATAACTGCAATTACAGGCGGTGTGTTGATCGTCATCTCGGAAGAATTATCACTCGCCTCTATTCTCAAGACGCCGTTACCAATTGTTTTCTTTTCAGCTTTCGTCAGCGTCAACCAACAGACGCCTAAAGTTAATGCAAAGGAAATGAGGAAGAACACCCAGCCTTCGAATAAATGGAAAAAGCCCTCAGATACGCCCATATCGGTAAATTCGACGAAGGCTCCTGTCAGGAATATGCGGACGCTATTCATAATAATGGAAACGGCCGCCGCCAGTACAAGGAACAAGCCGCGTTTCCAAAGATGGATATCGAATAACATGCCCGAAAGTGCACCCAGTCCGATCATTGGATAGAGGTATCGAAGACCACTACAGGCTTCTGCGACTTCCAGTTTCATTTTTCCAAGATCAATAATGTTACCATCCTGAAATACTGTAATTCCGATCGAGCGAAGCCAAAACACACTTACATCTGATGAGAAAAGCTGCAGCCCATAGGATAAGTTGGAATTCAGGAAGCTGGGAGGAGGAACAACAAAGGGTAGTAGAATGATGGATGGGAAAACATATCGGGCATAGGTCCATCCACCAAATGTAAGGAACAGGGCAAATATAAGGGAAAAAGTGCTTAGATGTCTTAAATTCTGAACGCCTGACTTGATCGCAAGCGCATATGCTGCAATGGAGATTAATGCAAGTGCTACGCCCGCATACCGCCCATTTTCACTCGGGCGTGACAAGAGTTCACGGCGTGCCCACAACAGATATATTGAGACAGCCAGCATCAATGGCCCATGACTGAACTCTTCTTGTTCCATCCAGGCATCCCACAGCAGATGCGCATCAGGCATGTAGAATGCCAGGACGAGTAAAATAGTAAGTGGGAGCAGAAGCTTTGGCCACTCCAAACCTGATGTTGATAGATTTGTCATTTGTGTCACTTAAATTTCCCCCTCATGCGCGGGTACGCCCTGTGGTATTCAATCTACAAGAATATAAGCTTTTAAAAACATTATGAAGTAAAATGAACGTTAGTAGTAATGTGTCTGACGTTCTGAGGATTTATTTAGGACGACGCCCAGCAGATTTGTGGATTGGATCTGCCGTCTAGCCTCTTTCACTTCAATTGGTTTTGTCTCTCCGCTTGCTACAACAAGAAGAACACAATCAACTTGCGGCATAAAAGCGATTGCGTCATCTCCCGCCATAAGTGGTGGCAGGTCATATATGACGATGCGGCTTTCATATCGTGACTTTAAGTCATGCACTAAAGATTTAACTCGACGAGAAGTGAGTGTCTCCGCAGAATTTTTAACTGGTACAGTATTTGGAAGGACGACCAGCCGGGGAAAGCCTGGATTGATGAGTATGTCTTTGACTTCCAGATCATGTTCAAGATAATCAAACAGGCTCGCTTTCGGCTTAAGCCCAAGATAGTCAGCAATTCTTGGACGCTTTAGATCAAAATCGACAGCAAGGGCAGTTTTGTCCGTTTGTTTGGCGATGCTGAGTGCGAGATTTAGCGCGACTACTGTTTTCCCGCATTCGGGCGAAGGACTTGTAATCGCAAGAGTATTCCAGCCATTCTCATCCATTTTTGCCAAAACCTGGGTTCTCAGAACATCAAATGCTACAGAATCCGGATCTTCGCTATCAAAGGTTATGATGCGGTTGCTTGACAGTTGTTTGGTATCCAGTTCGGTGACCGTCGTTTCGCTATATGCGATTTTTTCACTTTCCACATCCGGTGCGGGGCGACGGGGCCTTGAGGGTGAAAGTGATTTGTTCAGGCCTGATTGGGTCTGAGATTGTCGCGCTTTGGATATGGCGTCTTTGATGCGTTCCATTAGTGTCTCCTAAAAAGGCAGAGCGTTCATGCGCTCTAACGCTGCCCAAGCACGGTAAAACAGGATGTCCAATGGTTTGTAATACATGTGAATGAGTAAGATACCGATGGCACCTACAAAGGTAGGGGCTAATAAAAAAGCACCCAATTTGTAGCGTTTCTTTTGAATATCCCGTTGGGTTTTGATGAACGGAATAGCGACCAGTGGTGGATGTTTGAGCAAGGCCTCCAGCTCGCGCGATGAGCGAACGCGTTTGTCAACCAACTCCATCAGAACAGCGGTGCCAATTCCAGTCGCGAATGCTAGAAATACACCAATCCCAAGGAATTTAGGTCGGTTTGGCCACACAGGTTCTGTGGGTGCAATGGGCGGTTCTATCAGCAAAAACCGTTCCGCTTTTTTCTCTTCTTCAAGATTTTGCGCCAGCCGTGCTTTCCCTTGCTTGGCTTCCAGTTCCTGGTATTTTGCGTGAATTTCCCGATGAGTGCGAACCAGTACCAACAGGCCACGTTCGACTTCAGGGGTTTTTAAAATGAGCGCTTCGGTATCGATGGCTTTCTGTTTGAGTTCATTAAGCTGGTTGATCGTGTCCTGAGTCGCTTTGGCATTTGAATCAAGCCTAATCTGGATTCTTTTTACGAGTTGAGCAATTGCAGGATTGGCAGGGTTTGAGCTCTCTGTTTCTATGCCATCTTCGGCACTTGCGGCCAGTTCCTCATCCAACTTTTCTTCAAGCGCGGCAACTTTACGCTTAAGAGCTTTAATTGTCGGGTGCTTTTCAGTGAGCTGGGTTAATGCTTGTGTGAGTTGGTCTTCAGCTTTTTTGAGTTCCAATTCGGTTGTATTTCCAACTGTTTCAATATTCCCCGACTTGTTCAATGTTCCGCTTTTAGCGGCGCTCAGTTCAAGTTCCAGATATTTTCTTTCATCTCTCAGAGAATCCAGTTGTTGCTGGGAAGCCTTGATCTCTGACTGAATCCTTTCAAGTGTACCCAGGCGTATATCCAGATGCTCCGGCAAGCTTTCGTTATTTTCTCTTTTATATTCGGAAATGGCGTTCTCGGCAGCGACAAGCGCCTTGCGTAGTTTTTCTGCTTCCTGTTCCAGAAATTGCGTAGTTTCAGAAGCACGCTCGGTTCTTGTTTTTACATTTTCATTTAAAAAAAGTGTTGTCAGCTCATTTGCAACTTTCGCAGCTATTTGCGGGTTTTCGTGTTGGAAACCGACCTTGAAAGCAATTGTTACAGAGTTCCGGCTTCTCTGATTAGACTGAATTGTTTCAATTTTTATCAGCTTTTGCATTTCCTCAATGAGTTTGGAGACAGACAGAGATCTGCGCTCTTGAGGAAAAACGTCATACTTATCTATGACTTTGAGTAGATTTGAACGGGTTAAGACCCGTTGTTGGATAATTGTGATCCGTTGATTGGGATCGGAAGTTACTGTTGACTGAACCAGTTCGACCGGGATCTGTTGAGATTCAACAAGAACGGTTCCCAAAGATTCGTACCTTTGAGGAAGTGAATAGACCACGAAAAAGGAAATAATGGATCCTATGACCGCTGGAATAAGAAAAAAAAGGAACCGCCGTTTTGCAATCGAAATAATCTGCGACAGGTCAAAGGTATTTTCTTCTTCCTCAGTGTTGTAATAATCAGTTGTCATTTTGTATTCGCAATAATTCGATTGTTAGGTGTTAGTGATGGCCCCAAAAAGGGGCAGGTTCGTTTAAGTCAAAGACGGTTAGCTGTGAATACAGTGAAGTTTGGCGTTTTCGAGTGTTCAGTTTTGCAAAACTTAACCATAGAAACGTAAATAAACTGTGCATTTTGAGTGCCTTAATATGCGTTTTTATTAATAAAACCAACAAAAAGTGTTTTTATTAGGATCTGCATATCAAATAGCAGTGACCAGTTTTCACAATAATACATGTCATGTTGAACTCTGGCCTCCATTTTTTTCAACGTGTCTGTTTCTCCTCGCAACCCGTTCACCTGTGCCCATCCTGTAATGCCTGGCTTCACCCGGTGACGTCCAAAATATCCTTCAATCAATTCTGAATATTCTTCATTATGATCAACCGCATGTGGCCGGGGACCCACCAGTGACATAGATCCGAAAAACACATTTAGAAGTTGGGGGAGCTCATCAAGGCTTGTCCGGCGTATGAATTTTCCCACCTTTGTTATTCTGGGATCATCCTTGGTGGCTTGCTTTGTCGTTATTGTCGGAACGCTGTCGTGATACATTGATCTGAATTTGTAAATTTCAAATTCCTGATTGTTGTAACCAAAGCGCTTTTGTTTAAAAAGCACAGGCCCCTTACTCTCCAACCTTATGGCGATGGCTAAACACAGAAAAACGGGGGAGAACATCAACAGCAGAAGGAAGCTCAGAATTTTATCTTCAAGCCACTTTAGAAGCACGCCCCAACCAGACAAAGGGGAGTCCACGACCTCAATCATGGGGAGAGTACCAAAATGTCGCGGGGAAGGTTTGTTGGGATATCGAAATCCAACCAGATCAGAAGCCAGATGAACATGAGCGGGCAACTCGCGCAATTGACTGACGATTGAAACCTGTCTTTCATCAGCGTGCCATGGCAAGGCAACGATTATGTCATCAACCTGCTGTTTGCGGCAGTATGTTTTAAGTGCTTCAATGTTTCCAAGAAGGGGTATGCCTCTTAAATCAATTTCAATGCGCGAAGCCCGGTCATCAAATACACCGAGTATGCGATTAAGTGGATATTTTTGACCTTCGTTAAGCTCTTTAATCAAATGTGTGGCTTGTGGTCCCGCACCGACAATGACAATGCGCCGACAGATGATGTCTTTTGCCGCCAGCATTCTTAAAAGCCAGTAACCGCCAATTCGTGCCAGAGCCAGATACAGAAATGAAAATCCAAAGAAGCTATATATCCAGAAGCGGGAAAATTCACCAGAGATATTCAGTGAAAATGCAAGTGCGAGTAACAAAAGAAAAGTAATCGCACAGGTTCCGCCAATTCGCGATATTGTTTGCAATGGCGTCATGATGGCAGAAAATTCGTAAATGCCTGCGTAACGCCCTACAAAGAAATAAGAGCTGAAGATGAAAAAGATCGCAAAGAGGTATATCTCTCGAATGTAAAAGGGATTTCCGAGAATGCAGCTATAGGCCACAAGACCTGCGATGGCGATCAGGATTGTATCAATGAAACTGAACAGACCTGAAAGGACATAGGACGACAATGGGAAGCTGGTGCGGCCTTTATATGTAGGCGTGTCATGCTGTGCTGCGTTTGAGCTGCTCATTTCCTAGGCTTTCCCCCAAAAGCGAACCATTGAGTAATATCGTTAGACGATATTAATTGCATCTTTGTGTGAATGAAAACTTACTATTCACACAGTTATATATGTTTATCGTCAAAACAGATGAAAATTGTTAAAATTTCAGGTGAGACAGAAGAAATAAAATCTAAGCCATCCAAGCGGTAAGAGTTTAAAATGAATCTGAACAGTTTCCGACCAATAGCATTTTGCCTATGGGTGATCTCCATGTCCGTTGTCTGCATTGGATCGCTTTACCCTATCGACAAAATTCCCACAGATTTACCCCAGTTAAACGACAAGCTTTTGCATTTGGGTGCATATTCAGTGATTGCATTCCTTGGATTATCCGCTGCCAAGAATATCTCGCAGGGTTTGGTTTTCGTGATGGTGTCCATATTCTTTGGGGTTCTGATTGAATTTTTACAGCCCTTAACCGGTAGAGGGTTTGAATATCTGGATATGTTGGCAAACACTGCGGGTGTGGCAATTGCTTGTTTTGTCTTTGTTGTTGGAGACAAAATTAAAAGCAATTTATAGTTGCAATAAAATAATTTATAGCAATCTATGATTATGTTTTCGTTGTTAGTATCAAGTCAGGAGCATAATCATGAAGGAATTTATCAAATCCCATAAAGGTTTGATTGCATTGTCTGCAGCTTTTGTCGTCATTGTAAGCGCTGTAATATTTCATTACTTACATATGAAAGAAATTGCGGGGAAATTTGAAGGAAAATGGCGTGCTGCGGCTGGGATGCGTGTGGAACTTATCAATGCTCAGTTCGACGTTTTTGGAGGGGGCGGGAGTATTGGGAGTATATTGATCAGCGATCAGGATGAGAGTTATAAGCCACTCATTTATCTCGAAAATGTGGAGTTGAGATACGTACCCTTCAGTTCATATTGGGGGCCACTAAAAATAAAGGAATTTGCTGTTGCTGAGGGGGATGCCGAAGTAAATATTATTGGGTCCGGATGGCGAGTAAAGCTTCTCAATACGCAGCTTAAGGAACTCATTGAAACCAAAAATCAAGCAGAAACGAAAGCGTTTCAGTTTTCCAATGTACAAATTGGTCGAGGCCGAATGCTGATCGGGCCGGCACAAATTGGAGTAAATTTTGAACGTATTGCCGAGTTTCCGCCAACCAATCTGACTTTTTCGGAAGACCAGAATAAAGAACTGAGTGATATCGATGAAATTCGGTACATACTGTTCGAACTGACACGTCAATCTCTTGAGGCAACTTCTTACCCAATGATCCGTTAAGAACATCACTGTAAAGGATAAACTTGCTCATTGTGCCAGACATGACTAAATGTAGTGACAATCGAAATCAGAGCGGGAAAAAGCATGCATTCTGTTGTCACACTCTTAAGCACTGTTATTGAAATTTATGTCTGGCTCTTAATCGCCAGCGCAATTCTCAGCTGGCTGATCGCATTTAATGTTGTCAATATGAGCAATCAGTTTGTCTCTGCCGTCAGTCAGTTTTTGTATAAAATTACAGAGCCAGTGTTGCGCCCGTTAAGGCAGGTAATCCCATCAATCGGCGGGTTGGACGTGACGCCAATCATTTTAATCCTGCTTTTGTATTTTGTCAGAAATTTGATGTGGGAATATCTCATCTAGGAATTGCGTCGCAATTGAAGTTTTAATTTGCGACGAAAGTACAGCAAATACATTAAGGGTATAACTGGAATGGCTGGACAAAAGATTGACGGCAAGCAATTTGCTGAAAGCGTTAGAGAGCGGGTTGCACGCCAAGTCGACTATTTACAATCTGAGCATAAATTGAAACCAGGGCTCGCCGTGGTGCTGGTAGGAGAAGATCCGGCCAGCCAAGTCTATGTGCGCAACAAGAATACAGCAACTTTGAAAGCCGGAATGAAGTCTGAGGAAATCAGGCTGGAAGCGTCCGCGTCGCAGGAAGAGGTGCTGGAAGTCGTTCGAAAATTAAATGAAGACAGTTCGATCCACGGCATTCTGGTGCAATTGCCTCTTCCTCCTCAAGTTGATGAAACAGCCGTAATTAACGCTATTGATCCGGCTAAGGATGTGGATGGCTTTCATGTCATAAATACAGGCCGGCAGGCTGTTGGACTGGATGCCATGATGCCCTGTACACCACTTGGCTGCATTACGTTGCTCAAAGAGCGATTGGGCGATTTATCTGGCCTTAATGCAGTAGTTGTTGGCAGGTCAAACATCGTTGGCAAGCCGATGGCCAGCCTGCTTCTGGCAGAAAGCTGTACAGTAACAATTGCACACTCACGTACAAAAGATTTGCCTGAAGTCTGTAAAAGGGCTGATATTCTTGTGGCCGCTGTTGGCCGTCCGGAAATGATCCGCGGTGATTGGATCAAGCCAGGCGCAACTGTGATCGATGTTGGGATCAACAGGGTTAATGTAGATGGCGGTAAAACGCGTTTGGTTGGCGATGTCAATTTTGAAGAGGCCATTGCAATCGCTGAGGGGGTAACTCCGGTTCCGGGTGGAGTTGGGCCAATGACAATTGCCTTTCTATTGGTAAACACGGTGACGGCTGCGTGCCGTGCACATAATATTCAACTGCCTGAGGATATTTGATTTTACCGATGCAGGCCACAACGCGTACATATGCTGCATTTGCCAAAGCTGTAATTGTTGGGGCGCTTACCGGTGTTGTTTTTGGTGTGGTCCTGCTGGCGCTTCCCGGCGCGGCACTGCTTTTGCTGGTTGGTGTGCTGGGATTGCACTGGGACTTAAGCTGGATCCCGCAAGTATCAACAATCATGGTGATTGGTGGCTTGCTGGGCGCCGCTTTTGCAGGTGCGTTGTTTATAAAGGATCGACATGTCCCCTATGTCGAGGATGTGCAGGATTTTGAAGAAGATCCGCAGAATACAGATAGAGAATAAAAAAATAAAAAACGCCGTATCTGCAGAATACGGCGTTTTTTATTTGCTGAGCGTTTGATTAACTCTTTTGGCGATGAAGAAGTCTGAGCCTTAAGGCATTCAGCTTTATAAAGCCTTCTGCATCGCGCTGGTCGTAAACCGTATCTTCTTCGAAGGTGACATGTTCCATGGAATATAGCGAGAATTTACTCTTGCGCCCAACTACACTTGCACGCCCTTTGTAAAGCTTAAGCCTTACAACGCCTGATACTTTCTCCTGACTTTTGTCGATCAATGCCTGCAGCATTTCACGTTCCGGAGAAAACCACAGGCCATTGTAAATCAGCTCTGCGTAGCGAGGCATAATCTCATCTTTCAGGTGCATGGCACCCCGATCCAGGGTAATCTGTTCAATCCCCCGATGAGCTTCGAGCATAATTGTACCGCCGGGTGTTTCGTATATACCCCGTGATTTCATGCCGACGAAACGTCCCTCTACCAGATCAAGTCTGCCAATTCCGTTCTCACCGGCAACCTTGTTTAGTGCAGTGAGCATTTCAGCAGGGCTCAAACGTTTCCCATCAAGGGCGACAGGATCGCCTTTTTCATACTCGATTTCGATATATGTAGGCGTGTCAGGTGCGTCTTCCGGTGCAACTGTTCTGGAATAAACATATTCACCAGCTTCATCCCACGGATCTTCAAGGGCTTTGCCTTCTGCAGAAATGTGAAGCAGGTTTGCATCCACAGAGAAAGGCGCTTCGCCTCTTTTATCTTTGGGGATCGGGATCTGGTTTTTCTCGGCAAAGTCAATGAGCTTCGTGCGGGAGTTCAAATCCCATTCGCGCCAAGGTGCGATAACCTTTATGTCCGGATCCAATGCGTAATAACCCAGTTCGAAGCGAACCTGATCATTTCCTTTACCGGTAGCGCCATGGGCAACTGCATCTGCCCCGACTTCACGTGCAATTTCAATTTGACGTTTGGAGATGAGCGGACGTGCTATTGATGTGCCGAGCAGATACTGTCCTTCGTAAACTGCGTTTGCCCGAAACATTGGGAAGACGAAGTCGCGGACAAACTCTTCTCGTAGATCATCAATGAATATTTCCTTGATGCCCAACATTTCAGCTTTCTTGCGGGCGGGCTCCAGTTCTTCACCCTGTCCAAGGTCTGCAGTGAAGGTGACAACCTCACAATTATATGTGGTTTGAAGCCACTTAAGAATTACAGATGTGTCCAGACCACCTGAATAGGCGAGGACGACTTTTTTAATGTCTTTAGACATGGCAATTTACCTTTAGTGAAAAACAATGCCCTGTGAGCCGAAGCGCGAAAATACGGGAAAAGATGCTTGCCTGCAAGGTCCTGTTTACTGAAATCAGGCAAGCTGTATCGGAAGATTACAATTAGCCGGCCACAGCCCGTTTTGCGGAAGCACGCTCCTTTGTGCTCGCCGTTTTTAACTGACCGCATGCTGCCATGATATCCTGCCCGCGTGGAACGCGAACCGGGGAAGAATAGCCCGCATCGTTGACTATTTTCGCAAATCTGTGGATCGCATTATTACTGCTGCACTTGTAATTGCTGCCCGGCCAGGGGTTGAAGGGTATCAAATTAACTTTAGCCGGAATATTTTTCAGCAGCCTTACAAGTTCACGGGCGTCGGCAGGGCTGTCATTTATCCCGTCAAGCATTACATATTCAAATGTGATGCGACGGGCGTTATTGCTTGCGGGATAATCTCTGCAGGCTTGGAGCAATTCCTTGATCGGATATCTTTTATTGATCGGGACCAGAATGTCGCGAACATCATCACTTACCGCATGCAGGGAGATCGCCAGATTAACACCTAACTCTTCGCCGCACTGATAGATTTTTGGGACGACACCGGATGTGGACAGGGTAATTCTGCGTTTGGATAGGGAAATGCCCTCTCCATCCATGATAATCTTGAGCGCTTTTGAGACATTGTCATAGTTAAGGAGCGGCTCTCCCATTCCCATCATGACAATGTTTGAGATCATTCGATTGCCCTTTGGGCTTGGCCACTCGTTGATAGTGTCACGGGCGACAAGCATTTGCGCAATAATTTCTCCTGCGGTGAGGTTGCGAACAAGCTTCATTGTTCCCGTGTGACAAAAGCTGCAAGTCAGTGTGCAGCCAACCTGACTGGAGACGCAAAGAGCACCTCTGTCTTCTTCTGGAATATGGACTGATTCGACTTCCTGCCCATCGGGGAATTTGACCAACCATTTGCGAGTGCCATCAACAGACTTTTGCAAACTTGTAATTTCGGGCCGCTCGACCGTGAAGTTTTCAGGCAATGTTGCGCGCATTTCTTTCGAAATTGACGTCATGTCCGCAAAGTCGCTGGCGCCTCGATAATACAGCCAGTGAAAGAGTTGCCGTGCTCGCATTTTTGCCTGTTTTTCAGGGGTTCCAGCCTCAATGAGTGCCGCTGCAATGTCTGCGCGGTCCATACCGATCAGGCTCTTGCGAATAGCCAGAAGTTCGGGCTGGCGATTGACAGCCTCAACATCGGGAATCAAATGTTCCATGGGTCAAATATACTTCTATTAAATCTCCGCCTGCCACTTGCCGGCGGTCTTACATAATGCGCTGAATTAGCTGCAGCGCTTAACTGCAGCTTTTTCTAATCTGCTTGTGAGCTGCTGTAAAGCCCTGCAATGAATATGTATCTGTTGTAAGTGTCCCACGAGAGGATGTGCCTTTAACAATCATCCTTGAGCCACCGCGCATTGCTTTGATCAATTTTGCGTCACTTTCACCTTCGGGGACCCAGGCGACGTCATTATCTGTTGCCAGTTTGAATTTGCGCTTGTCGATAGTGACATCAACCACAGATTTGTTTTTGTAGGTGTACCCGGTTATGTGGCTCACTTCTTCTTTCGAGCGTGATTTTGGCCGATAGGTGACCATCATATAAATGTCTCCGCGTCTCACATTCGTTGGCAGAGATTTGGTGGGGCGCGATAGCATGTAGCACACTTTCTGACCGCCCTCGACCCATGTATATGCATTCCAGTCCTTAAAAGTTCCCAAGGAGCGTGGGTCTGGCCCGGCTGCATTTACTGCGCCGGAAATTGTGAGCATTGAGCTGAATAGCGTGATTCCCAAGGCAGATTTAAAAGTCATTTTTGTCATCATTTCAGTTCATTTGCTTTCGTTCACTAGTGTTTCAGATCTACTATAGCGGAGAATGTGAAAATCTTATGATCCCGCTGATTTTTTCAGTGTTCTGTTTTTAGGTGGTCCCTGAACGTGATCAGGCAGCGCGATTGCTTTGCCCAGCTCGCTTGTTGGGCGTTTTGCGAACCGGCCATGGGTGACAATCCTGTCATACATGACAACCGCGCCTGCGGTGGCGACGTTCAGGCAAAAGCTGGTCGGTATTTTAATGAAGTAGTCGCATTTCGCTTGCAGTTCGGGGGAGAGGGAGCCGCGCTCGCGTCCTAAAACATAAGCCGCACTTACGGGATGAAAAAAGCTCGGCAGATCTACGGCTTCATCCAATAGCTCCACGCCCACAAGTTTGCACAGATTTGGAAGACGCAGGTCGTCAACGCTATCGAAATCGTACCAGGGAATGTTCTTTGGTGCAACGCTGGTGTCTGATCGCGCTTTTCTGACAGAATATTCGGCGCCGATTGTAAAAACAAAGCTGGCGCCAAATGCATGGGCTGTTCGAAACAAATTACCAGCATTCATCGGCTTGCTTACGCCTTCGATGCCGATCCCAAAGTAACCACGACTAGTCATAAAAAAGGTTCACTCCACCCTTGTAAATCAGATATGTTGCACCGAGCTTTACGTAACATTTTCAATCAGGACAATCCCCATGATAACTCAATCGGCAAAAAATTCTACTGCGGCTCCGCTATCTGTTGATGTTTGGCGAGGCGATATGATTGAAAGCCGGCACTTAGTTCACGCAGTAATTACTGATTTCAGCGGCGCAATTGTGGAAAAATGGGGAGATGTTGAAAGCCCTGTCTATTTGCGCTCGGCCATCAAGCCCATTCAGGCATTGCCGCTTGTTGAAACCGGGGCGGCGGATGCTTTCAATCTGTCAGCTGCGGAATTGTCTCTGGCCTGCGCGTCTCATACGGGAGAAGAGCTGCATGCTGAAACCGTAAAGAAATGGCTTGCGAGAATAGGGCTTGGAATAGACGATCTTGAATGCGGGGCACATTGGCCAACCTACAAACCCGCAGAAAGAGCACTGGCGGCAAAGGGGGAAGAGCCAACGGCTGCTCACAATAACTGCTCTGGTAAACATGCCGGGTTTTTGACAACCTCTGTCCATTTGAAGGAGCATCACAAAGGCTATATTCATCTTGATCATCCGGTCCAGCAACGTTTGCTGAAAGTGCTGGAAGATTTCACAGATCTGGATCTCTCCCGGGCCCCAAAAGGAAGAGATGGCTGTTCCATTCCAACTATCGGTGTGCCACTTCTGAATGCAGCTCTGGCGATTGCACGCTTTGCGGATCCGCAAAAAATGCCAGCTGAGCGCGGAGCAGCTTGCAAAAGAATTCAAAGTGCGATTGCAGCTCATCCGGAAATGATAGCTGGCTCGGATCGCTTATGCACCGCATTAAACAGATCAGCAGACGGCGCTGTGATCGCAAAAGTCGGTGCCGAAGGTGTCTATCTGGCAGCCTTGCCGACATTGGGCTATGGAGTGGCGCTTAAAACGGTCGATGGCACAACACGTGGCGCTGAGGTCGCGCTTGGGTTCATTCTTGAAAAACTGGGACTGATGAGTAGCCGAATGCATGAAGAAATGGATAGCTTTGTGTTGCCTGTTCTCAAGAACTGGAATGAATATGAAGTTGGTAAAATTCGCATTGGCGCGCAAGTTTCTTAAGAACATGTTTGACCGGACGTCCTGTTCGGCATTAATTTGTGTGCAGCGCAAAATAAAATAACCCCAAGAACGGGAATAATAAGGAATGGGAAAAATGAAAGCTCTTGTTTGTAAAGAATTTGGCACACCCGATATTCTGGTAATGGAGGATATTGCCGAACCTGAAATTCAAAAAGGGATGGTTAAAATTCAGGTGCATTCAGTTGGTCTGAACTTTCCAGATACCTTGATGATTGCCGGAAAATATCAGTTCAAACCACCATTTCCCTTCTCTCCAGGCATGGAAAGCGCCGGTATCGTGACCGAAATAGGCGAGGGGGTCACCAACATCAAGGTTGGCGATCGTGTTATGGCCAATCACGGACATGGCGGCTTTGCGGAATATGTTCTGGCTCCTGAGGATGGAACATATGTCATTCCCGACAATATGCCATTTGATCAGGCCGCAGGATTTCCGGTTACATATGGCACCACATATCACGCACTTGTTGACCGCGGGAACCTGAAAAAAGGGGAGGTTCTGCTGGTGCATGGTGCCGCTGGCGGCGTTGGACTGAACGCGGTTGAACTTGGCAAGGCGCTCGGGGCAACTGTCATTGGCACGGTTGGTTCCGATGAAAAAATGGATATTGTGCGTCAATATGGTGCTGATCATGTCATCAATTATTCGACTGAAAGTATCAAGGACCGGGTTAAAGAACTGACTGGCGGTAAGGGCGCCGATGTGATCTATGACCCTGTTGGCGGCGATGCATTTGATCAATCCATGCGCTGCATCAATTGGGAAGGGCGCTTGCTGGTTATCGGTTTTGCATCCGGGCGGATCGCTGAACTGCCGACTAATCTGGCGTTGCTCAAAGGGTGCTCCGTGATCGGTGTGTTCTGGGGCGAATTTGCCAGACGGACACCTGAGAAAAATCGGGCAAACTTCAAAGCGATGCTGGACATGGTTGAAAAAGGGGAAATTAAACCGCATGTGTCCATGCATTTCCCACTCGAGAAAGGCGCTGATGCCATGAAAGCGCTGCTCTCCAGAAAATCAACGGGTAAAGTTATTATCACCGTTAAGGAGTAGATCTGTGGCGAAGGGGAGAGAGGGACGCGATAAAGCTGTTAAGGAACAGTATGAGGACTATCCCTATCCCCCTCGCGATCCCGAGGATGAACGGCATCGCCTGATTACGGGCAGTCCTAGCAATCTGCCAGAGATCAATCATTACCTCTATGGAGGTAAGAGAGACTTCTCGAAACCTTTCAGGGCTTTGGTCGCTGGCGGAGGGACCGGGGATGCTGCCATAATGCTCGCTCAGCAACTCAGTGATGCGGGAGATGGCGGCACAGTTACTTATGTCGATTTATCCAAAGCAAGCCGAGCAGTTGCTGAGAAACGAGCGAAAATCAGAGGGCTCGAAAATATCGAATTTCATACGGCCTCTTTGTTGGACCTTCCTGACATGGGGCTCGGTAAATTCGATTACATAGATTGCTGCGGAGTTTTACATCACCTGGATGATCCAGAAGAAGGACTGGCTGCACTTGAAGCTGTTCTTGAGCAGGACGGCGGGATGGGGTTGATGGTTTACGCAACTCTCGGCCGAACTGGTGTTTATCATGTACAGGATGCACTGAAATTACTTGTCGGAAATGAGCCGCGCAAAAAACAGGTGGCGCTAGCGAAAAAAATGGTGGCGCAGCTCCCGTCTACCAATTGGCTGGTGCGAAATCCGTTTGTTGGTGACCATAAACTTGGCGAGGATGCCGCATTTTTTGACTTGCTGCTTCATCCAAGGGACCGAAGTTACACGGTTCCCCAATTCATCAGTTTTGTGAGATCTGCAAATCTGGAGTTGGTCCAGTTTATCGAGCCCGTAAAATATGATCCGGCTACCTACTTAAAAGACAGGGATCTTATTCAGCGAGCCAGAAATTTGTCGTTGGAGGAACAGGCTGCGCTGGCCGAAAATCTCAGCGGGACCCAGAAAATTCATTTGGCATATGTGTCCAGACAGGGAAGTGGTAGGGCCGTAGCCAAACTCGCACCTGAGATGATCCCAATATTAAAAGAAGGCAATCCACCTGACGCTTTGGCAAAGGCGTTTAAAGGTCGCAAAACATTTGAAATTGCGTTTGACGGCGAACAAATATCCTTTGAATTGCCAGAAAAAAGCGCACAAATGGCGGGCTTGATTGATGGGCAGCGAAACTTGCGAGACATCCAACAGGAAATGGGAATGAGTTGGCAAAATTTTAGAGGGTATTTTGCGCCTTTTTTCAAGTTGCTTAACTCATGGAACATTCTTTGGTTAAATTCCAGCCAGACTGATTAGTATTATATTGCTTTTTTGCAGGTGCGAAAAAAGAGGTTTCCCTTGGGGTAATCTATTGGCTATGATCTGCGCGAAATTTGGGCGCAATCCGGTTTTGAGGCATTCAATCACAAGAATGACAAAGACCGGTTAAACCCCATTCAGACAGGCAAGGTAGGGAGTAATCATTTATGGCAAACAAGAGATTTAGTGATGCCTCAAGCGCGCTGGAGGGATTGTTATTCGATGGAATGACAATTGCCGCTGGTGGTTTTGGCTTGTGTGGCATTCCGGAAAACCTGATTTCGGCAATTAGGGATTCTGGTGTGAAAGATTTGACAATCTATTCAAATAACGCAGGTGTAGATGATTTTGGATTGGGGCTTCTTCTGCAGACCAAGCAGGTGAAGAAGATGGTTTCTTCTTATGTGGGTGAAAATGCCGAATTTATGCGGCAATACCTGTCAGGAGAGTTGGAGCTCGAGTTTAATCCACAAGGAACCTTGGCGGAAAGAATGCGCGCCGGTGGTGCTGGAATTCCAGGGTTTTATACAAAAACCGGCGTCGGTACACTTGTTGCTGAAGGAAAAGAGCACAAGGATTTCGACGGTGAAACCTATATTATGGAGCGGGGCATTGTTGCTGATCTTGCCATTGTGAAAGCCTGGAAGGGGGATGAACATGGCAATCTGGTCTATCGTAAAACTTCCCGTAATTTTAATCCTCTCGCTGCTACATGTGGCAAAGTAACCGTCGCAGAAGTCGAAGAAATTGTCCCTCTTGGGTCACTCGATCCGGATAACATTCATACCCCGAGCGTGTATGTTCAGCGTCTGCTCAAAGGGCAGCACGAAAAACGTATTGAACAGCGCACCATTCGCACAGCCTGAGAGGAGAAGAGATATGCCTTGGGATCGTAATCAGATGGCTGCTCGGGCAGCTCAGGAACTTGAAGATGGAACATATGTGAATTTGGGGATCGGTATTCCAACACTGGTCTCGAATTACATTCCAGAAGGTGTCGATGTCACATTGCAGTCCGAAAATGGAATGCTTGGCATGGGCCCATTTCCAACGGAAGATGAAATTGATGCTGACTTGATTAATGCTGGTAAGCAGACAATTACGGAATTGGACCGGACCAGTTATTTTAATTCCGCTGACAGCTTCGCGATGATCCGCGGCGGGCACATTGCTTTATCTATATTGGGTGCGATGGAGGTGTCTGAAACTGGTGACCTCGCCAATTGGATGATTCCCGGTAAGCTTGTCAAAGGAATGGGCGGCGCTATGGACCTTGTCGCTGGCGTTAAGCGGGTTGTGATTATTATGGATCATACGAATAAAGCCGGTGAGACCAAGTTGTTGAAAGAGTGCAGCTTGCCATTAACTGGTAAAGGGGTTGTCGATCGCGTGATCTCAAACCTTGGTGTGTTTGATGTGGTTGAAGGCGGCCTAAAGGTTGTTGAACTGGCGCCGGAAGTAACACTGGACGAAGTAAAACAAAAAACCGAAGCAACCATCGTCGAATAATTGGTTCAGAAATTTTATGCAGAAAAGGCCGCTTTTTGCGGCCTTTTTTCGTGCGTTACCAGAAATGCAGGGCTGCGTTGCAAACTTATCTCTTTTAGATTGTTAGCTTGCGTATTAATATGATCGAATGAGTTCCTTACGATTATCTTCAAACTTATTTAGCGATGCACCGGCGGCCTTTCAGGCGGCAATTTTGATGGTCATTGGCTGCCTGTTTCTTGCCGGTCTTGGTGGATTGATCAAGTATCTGGCCGATAGCGGAATGCATGTTTTTGAAATTGTGTTCCTTAGAAATCTGGCCGGACTGATTGTCCTTATTCCGTGGTTCTTGAAAAATGGGACCAGTGCCATGAAAACCCAGCGGCCGGGCTTGTATTTTGTTCGGGGGTTGTTTGGTTTTATTTCCATGCTGGCATGGTTTTGGGCCGTTACGACAATTCCACTTGCCGAAGCTGTGGCCTTGAATTTTACCGCGCCAATTTTCGGAACCGTTCTGGCAATATTTGTATTGCGTGAGGTTGTTCGCCTTCGGCGGTGGGTTGCAATCATTGTCGGTTTTTTAGGAGCCATGATCATTTTGCGCCCCGGTGCGATTGAACCAAGCACGGGAACGTATCTTGCTCTGCTCGCTGCTGCTACAATGGCCTGCTCAATTACATGTGTGAAAATGTTGTCCCGCACAGAAAGTACGCCTGCAATGGTGGCTTGGGCGCAGATCATCATTTTGCCCATGTCGTTCTTACCAGCAATGTATGTTTGGGAGATGCCTTCACTGGAAGCGCTGGTGGTTGTTGCTGCAATGGGGCTATGCGCAACATTTGGGCATTTGTTTTTCACACGTGCTTATGCGATCGCAGATGCAACCTACGTGATGCCATTCGATTTCTCCCGATTGATTTTTTCAGCCATCATCGGCTTTATCTTCTTTGCTCAGGAACCTGACATCTATGTCTGGGTAGGTGCGGCGGTGATTTTTGCCTCTTCCGTATACATTGCGATGCGAGAGGCAAAGAACAGCGATCAAAAACCCGTTCCCGATATAAAAGCTTAAAAGCCCGACATTCAGGATGGAGGCATGATCATACCGGCCAGCGCTCGAATTAGCAGATTTCAGATGCAGCTTACGGAATTGCCCGCAAATGTTCGAGGGGCAATCTGGATGCTTATTGGAAGCCTGTTATTTTCCATAATGGGATTGGGCGTGAAATATGTTGGTGCCCATTTGGATAGTTTTCAGATTGGCTTTTTCCGTGCTTTTTTTGGCTTGGTGGCGATCTTGCCCTTTGTTTTGTACAAGGGAATTCTGACCGTCCGAACAGCGCGATTGAAGCTGCATCTACTGCGTACATTTGTTGGTGTCACCGCAATGCTATCAGCGTATTATGCGATTACGCACATGCCTCTTGCAGATGCAGTTGCCCTGTCTTTTACAAGACCCCTGTTTTTGATCATTCTTGCCGTTTTGTTCCTTGGTGAAATTGTCAGGTGGCGCAGATGGTCAGCGACTTTCATCGGATTTGTTGGGGTTATTATAATGTTGCAGGCAAATGCGGAAGTTGGATTTGCCTCTGCTGTGGGCTTGTTTAGCGCATTTATGGTTGCGCTCGTATCTGTCTTGCTTAAAAAGCTGACAACGACAGAAGACCCCGTGACCATCATGTTTTACTTTGGCTTGTTCGGCACATTGATAACGGCTGTGCCAGCTGGTTTTGTGTGGCTTGAACCCACCTTGGAAGACATACTCGTGTTACTTGGCGCTTCACTTGTGGGGGCAGGGGGAAATTTTTGTATGATCCGGGCGTTAAAGGTTGGAGAAGCAACGGCAGTGACGCCCTTTGATTACACGAGGCTCATTTTTTCAGGAATATTTGCTTATCTCCTATTTGCAGAGGTCCCGACCTTGATGATGGTTGTTGGGGCTTTGATTATTGTGTCTTCAAGCCTTTATATCCTGAACAGGGAGGCTCGGATCAAGGCCCGTAAGTTGGCTGAAAAGGCACCTGTAGAGAGTTGATTACGTGTATAGGTAACTGGCATGGTGACGTAGATGGTCTTCAATGAAGGTTGCCATCAGGTAGTAACTGTGATCATAACCTTCCTGAATTCGAAGATTGATTTTCTGGCCCTGTTCTTTGCAGGCTTGAACAAATAATTCAGGCTTTAATTGTTCCTGATAAAACGGATCAGCATCGCCTTGGTCAATGAGGATTTCACCATTGAACTTATGTCCGTTATTGACCAGTTCCGTCGCATCATAGGTGCGCCAGTTTTCTGTGTCTGGACCCAGATATTTTTCAAGTGCATTTATGCCCCATGGTACCTGTGTTGGCGCAACTATGGGGGCGAAAGCGGACACAGACTTATATTTGTCAGGGTTTTTCAAAGCAATGGTCAGTGCGCCATGTCCCCCCATTGAGTGACCTGTAATGGCTGCGTTCGCAATATCTACGTTGAAATGACTGTCAATTACAGCAGGTAACTCTTCTGTGCAATAAGTGTACATCTGATACCCTGAAGACCAAGGTTCCTGAACTGCATCCAGATAAAATCCGGCACCAGTTCCGAAATCATAGCTATCGTCTTCTCCTTCATATCCAAGGCCGCGGGGACTGGTATCAGGACAGACGACTGCAATGTTCAGTTGCTCAGCAATTCTTTGAAAGCCTGCTTTCGTCGTTGCATTCTCTTGCGTACAGGTAAGACCAGATAGGTAATACAGAACCGGAACAGGGTGTGCTTTGCTCCTGCTTGGCATAAAAAGGCTAAACTCCATTTGGCAACCTGTAGACTTGGATGCATGTTTATATACACCTTGCAGGCCGCCAAACGCTTTCTGTTCGCTGATCGTTTCTAGAGTCATTATTCACCGGAAAGTTAGTCAAAGAGGACAACTGATCGAATGCTCTCGCCTTGATGCATAAGATCGAAACCTTCGTTGATGTCTTCAAGCGGCATGGTATGTGTGATCAGGTCGTCAATATTGATTTTCCCATCCATGTACCAGTCTACAATTTTGGGCACATCTGTCCTGCCTTTGGCTCCTCCAAACGCTGTGCCCCGCCATACGCGGCCGGTTACAAGTTGAAACGGGCGGGTGGAAATTTCCTGCCCGGCGCCTGCAACACCGATAATTGTACTTTCACCCCAGCCTTTGTGACAACATTCAAGGGCCTGACGCATGGTCGTTGTATTTCCGATACATTCGAATGAATGATCAGCACCTCCGTCGGTAAGGTCGACCAGATAGGGCACCAGATCGCCATCCAGTTCCGCCGGATTGACAAAATCTGTCATGCCAAATTTTGTTGCCAGCTCTCTCCTCGCAGGATTTATATCAACACCAACAATTTTATTGGCACCGACCAGACGGGCACCTTGGATAACGTTCAGGCCAATACCGCCGAGGCCAAAAACAATCACGTTATCCCCGGGGCGAACCTTTGCAGTATTAATGACAGCACCCACACCTGTTGTAACGCCGCAGCCAATGTAACAAACCTTGTCAAATGGGGCGTCTTTTCGAATTTTTGCAACCGCAATTTCCGGCAATACGGTGTAATTTGAAAAGGTTGAGCACCCCATGTAATGGAATATGGGTGTCCCATTTAGGGAAAATCGTGAACTGCCATCTGGCATTACGCCCTGTCCCTGGGTTTCTCGAATAGCCTGACAAAGATTTGTGCGGCCAGACGTGCAGTAACTGCATTGACGGCACTCCGGCGTGTAAAGAGGAATAACATGTTCTCCCGCTTTGACAGAAGTTACCCCTGCACCCACCTCCACAACAACACCCGCTCCCTCGTGGCCGAGAATAGCAGGAAAAAGGCCTTCCGGATCATCTCCGGATCTAGTGAATTCATCAGTGTGACAAATGCCAGTAGCCTTGATTTCTACAAGAACTTCACCAGCTTTTGGACCTTCAAGTTGCACGGTTTCAATTTGAAGTGGGGCCCCGGCCTTGAACGCTACAGCAGCTTTCGTGTCCATGATTTTCTCCCTGCCTGTGTTAGTGGTTTGTAATTTTTACAGACTATACTGAACAACTCGAAAATTAGAAATAAGTTAAGTTCGAGGTTATTGATTATTAATTTCCTGATTGAGGAATTTTTTAGCCTTTTCAGTATGTTCTTTGGTGACATGCTTTTTGACGGTGGAGATGGCAGCCATAAGTACGCTGGCATCGTCAGTGAAGCCCAAACCTGCGATGACGTCGGGAATGACATCGGCAGGCATGATAAAATAAGCGAGAGCGCTGAATAGGACAGCTTTAACAAAAAGGGGGCTTTTGGTGTCCATTGCGCAATAAAAAGCTGCAGTGACATCCTCAGCAAACGGTATTTTGCCGATGTTGCTGCGCAGCTTTTGGGCAAATTCCCGCATTACCAGCTTTTTATCACGCTGCATTTTATCGGGATCAAATGCCGAAATATCATCTTCATCATTAGTCATCTGATTTATATGAGGGCATTTTCAGTGATTTGCAACTTCCGATACTTTTCTTTTGTCGGGCCTGTGTGTATTTAGAAGGAAACACACGTATAAGAACAAAGACTGAATTGGAGAGTCTCTATGGATTTAAGTGGAAAATCGGCCATTGTTACCGGTGGTGCGTCAGGTCTTGGGGCGGCGACGGCAAGAGAGCTGGCTGCAGCGGGTGCAAAAGTTGCTATCTTTGATATGAACGAAGAGCTGGCACAGTCGGTTGCTGAAGAAATCGGTGGTGCCGCTTTTGCGGTGAATGTTGCAGATGATGCATCAGTTGAGGCTGCATTTGCCGCAGCGACTGAAAAACAGGGCGTTGCAAGAGTTCTGGTCAATTGCGCCGGCATTGGTCCTGCAGCCAAGACAGCTTCCAGCCGCGGTATGCATCCACTTGATAAATTTGAACAGGTAATCAACGTCAATTTAATCGGTACCTTCAATTGTATCCGCCGCGCTTCGCAAGCAATGATGGAGTTGGAGCCTATGGACAGCGGTGAGCGCGGTGTATGCATAAATACTGCGTCTGTGGCTGCGTATGATGGTCAAATCGGGCAAGCAGCCTATGCGGCTTCTAAGGGCGGCATAGTTGGTATGACGCTTCCAATCGCGCGGGATCTGGCAAGTGTTGGTGTCCGCGTCATGACGATTGCACCCGGCTTGTTTAAAACGCCGCTCTTGATGGGGCTGCCACAGGAAGTTCAGGATAGTCTGGGGGCTTCTGTTCCATTCCCGAGCCGTTTGGGAGAGCCGTCTGAATATGCGGCGCTGGCAAGGCATATCTGCGAAAACCAGATGCTGAACGGAGAGGTCATTCGCCTTGATGGTGCAATTCGCATGGCACCCAAATAAGGCTCCATGGAAAAGATTAGCTGGCAATCTCGTTTAGGAAGGTTGCCAGTTTAATATCTTTTTGGGTCACACCGCCCGCATCGTGTGTTGTCAAAGTGATATCGACAGTGTTGTAGATATTCATCCATTCCGGATGATGATCCATCTTTTCAGCTTGCAGGGCGGCACGCGTCATGAAGCAAATGCCTGATTGAAATCCTTGAATTTGAACCTTTTAAAAATCGCATTTTTTGCTTCCGATTTTTTCCAACCGTATAGTTTTTCTATACCCTCGGCGATTTCCTGATCTTGTAATTTGGTCACTGGTTCTATCCATTTGCGATATGAAAGTGTATATGTCGAAATATAGTCTGTTTCGCGATGTATGGAATATATGATGCCATCAGTTTTATTTGTTTGTCTTGGAAATATATGTCGCTCACCCGCTGCGGAAGCTGTCTTCAGGCATTTGGTCGAAGAAAATCATCTGGGGCATGCAATTGAGATTGATAGTGCGGGCACTGCAGGATGGCATGCAGGCAATCCGCCGGATGATAGAGCCCAGTTAGTTGGGCGCGAATATGGGTATAACCTTTCAAATCAGCGCTCACGGCAAGTCACTTTGAGTGATTTTGACCGATTTGAGTATGTGATTGCGATGGATAT
Organism: Sneathiella glossodoripedis JCM 23214; assembly: GCF_000616095.1. Classification (GTDB taxonomy): domain Bacteria; phylum Pseudomonadota; class Alphaproteobacteria; order Sneathiellales; family Sneathiellaceae; genus Sneathiella; species Sneathiella glossodoripedis. Next base: position 47,022 of record NZ_BAMS01000006.1, read on the forward strand.
CAGCAATTTTGAAAATTTGAAAAAGATGGCGCCTGAAGATTATGACGGGACGCTTGCAATGATGCTTGATTTTGCCGGAAAAAAAGGCGAGGAAGTGCCCGATCCTTATTATGGAGGTATTGAAGATTACCACCATGTATACAAACTCTTGCAGCCGGCGGCTAAAGGGTTACTGGATCATATTCGCAAGACACACCAGATATAACAGGACAGAGCATAATGAAAGTCAGTGAGGCGAGCCGTAATTGGTGGCACGAGGAAACCGAAGGGGTTGCCTTTACACATGCGCTGGATATGCGTTTGCTGCATAGTGAACAAAGCCCATTTCAAAAAATTGAAATTTACGAGCATGAGACATTTGGAAAAGTCCTCACGCTGGATGATCTGGTGCAGGCGTCACAAGCGGACGAGTTTATGTATCATGAAATGGCTGTGCATGTGCCGTTATTGGGGCGAAACTGGACGGATGTCTCCGTCCTGATCGTCGGCGGGGGTGACGGCGGTATTCTGCGCGAAGTGTTGAAGCATGATTTCGTCACTCAAGTGAAAATGGTGGAAATCGACGAGCGAGTGGTTGAGCTGTCCAAGGAATATCTGGAAATAAACGGGGATTATAATGATCCCAGAGCTGAACTTCTGATTACTGATGCAGCCAAATTCATGAAGGACGCCCGAAATCGCGGGGATAAATTTGATCTGATTATTCTGGATCTTAGTGAGCCTGTTGGGCCGTCTTCTTCCGTATTTACCTATGAGTTTTGCGAAGATTTTTCAAACTGCCTGACCGACAGAGGCGTCGTTCTCGATAGTGACAGCATTTTTGTAGGGAAGAAGAGGGCCTATTTTTTGCAGGAACTTTGTGGTGATAAGGACCAGAATCTCGTCAGCATCATGCAAGGTAAAAAGCTGCTTCCCCATGTGTCCGGCTATCGTTCAATCGTACAATTATATCCAGCAGCGGAGTTTGGCTTTTTCCTTTATAGCAAGGATGGTCATGATTATTCTCAACCTGTATCCTCGCATATTGGGCGTCATTATAATCCGGAACTGCATAAAGCCTCTTTTGCGCTTCCCACCTGGTGGCGCGAACATCTGGGCTTCTAGCTTTCCTGCAAGTCGGCAGCCACATGAGTGGCTTCAAGGTCAAAGGTAAATTCTTCCTCATAATGAGGGCCGCCATGCCCAAGCCGACTTGAATAAAGCGTGAAGCAAGTGCTCTGAACAGATCGGCTTTTGAAAAGCGCATGGTCGGTCAAATACGACCTGACCCTTTCGTATGGAGAATTGTGAATACGCGCAAGTGTCACATGTGGGCGAAAGCGTCGCTCTTCCAGTTTGATCCCGCACCGACTTAAGACATTGGTCGTTTTTTGCTGTAACGCCACCAGTTCAGGCGTTGAGCGAATACCAGCCCAGAGAATTCGAGGACGCTTCGAATTTCCAAAGATCCCGACACTATCCAGAGAAAACGAGAATGAGGGTGCTTTAATTTTACCCAGGGCGAGACCGATATCCAGCATATCAGCCTGGTTTATCTCCCCCAGAAAATTGAGAGTTATGTGAGCATTTTCCGGTTTGGACCAATAGGCATCAGGGATGCCAGATTGCAATGCAGCTATTTGCTGCTTGAAATCTTCGGGAAGATCGATCGCAACAAATAGCCTCATGATACTTACTCCTTACGGACAGGGGTACGGGTGCAAATTGTGAATTTCATCTATAGACTTAAGGATGTCCTCTGACAGTTCAATGTCAATACTGTCGATGTTAGTCTCCAACTGTGCCAGATTTGTTGCACCAATGATATTAGAGGTTACAAACCGTCTTGAGTTGACATAGGCGAGCGCCATTTGAGCGGGATCCAAGCCATGCTCACGCGCGAGCGCAACGTATTTTCCCGTCAATTCCATGGCAATGTCTGTGGAATATCTCTTAAATCGGGTGAAAAGAGAAAGGCGTGATCCTTCTGGCATTTGTCCGCCAAGGTACTTTCCGCTCAGAACGCCCATTGCCAAAGGAGAATAGGCAAGCAGTCCACATTCTTCTCTAATGGAGACTTCTGCGAGGCCCACTTCATAGGATCTGTTTAGCAAGCTGTAGGGGTTTTGAACTGATACCATTCGTGGAAGATTGTGCATTTCGGACAGGTGGAGAAAACGCATTGTGCCCCATGCACTTTCATTCGACAGCCCCACATGTCGAATTTTGCCGCTTTTTACGATCTCATCCAAGGCCTGCAATGTTTCAAGGATCTCAACCGCATCTTCTTCTTCCACATGTTCGTAACCAAGGCGGCCAAAGTAATTTGTTGAACGTTCCGGCCAATGAAGTTGATACAAGTCAATATAGTCGGTTTGAAGGCGCTTCAGACTGTCATCAACAGCGGCTTTCAGGTGCCGAGCGTGCAGGCGGGAAATTTCACCGCCCCGATAGAAATCATTATCTGATTTGCCCACGGCCTTTGTGGCTAGAGTAACCTTTTCACGGTTTTGCCGATTGCTGAGCCATGATCCGATATATTGCTCTGTACGTCCTGCGGTTTCTTTCTTTGGTGGAACCGGATACATCTCCGCTGTGTCGATAAAATTGACACCTCTATCAAGCGCAAAGTCCAGCTGTTGGTGAGCTTCTTTTTCAGTATTTTGCTCACCCCATGTCATGGTACCCAAGCAGATCACACTGACATCTATGTCAGTTTTGCCCAGTTTTCTGTATTTCATTTATATTTTCCTTGATGTGTTACAGGCTTGCGCCCCTGTATTTTATATTTTGTTCTGTTGCAGAAATTTGATGAGGCTGGGAAGCATGTTCTGCACAATTACCGCAACCCCGTCCTTGTTCGGGTGAATTGCGTCTTCCTGATTGAGGTCTTCAACGGCTGCAACCCCTTCCAAAAAGAAAGGATAGAGAGCAATATCATATTTGTTAGCAAGATCCGGGAAAATGGAGTCAAATTCCTCCTGATATTTATTTCCCATATTTGGTGGAGCTTTCATGCCTGTCAGAAAAACGGGAATGTTTTTCGCTTGTATTTTTGTGATGATGGCTTCCATATTTTTTCGGGTCACAGAAGGTTCAATGCCGCGCAGGGCATCATTGGCACCCAATTCCAGAATGACCGCGTGAGGATTACCTGACAAAGCCCAATCGAGCCGCTGAAGGCCCCCTGTAGAGGTGTCACCGGAAACACCAGCATTTTCGATTGTGACATCAAATCCCTTTTTGTTAAGTGCGGCCTGCAATTGCACAGGGAAGGCGTCCTGTTGGGATAATCCGTATCCCGCGGTCAGGCTGTCACCGAATGCAAGTATTCTTTTGGTGTCTGAATTGGCATAGGCTGGATAAGTGACTATAAAAAATATGAGGCAAACACTCACAGAAAAGTTGAATTTTCTGGCAGATTTGCCATATGCCATAAAACGATTTATCAAATGCATAGGATCGCTGTGACCTCGCCCGAAATTATTTCCCTCAAAAATATCCATCTCACACTTATGTCTGATGCAGGCCCTGTCAATATCCTGCGTGGTATAAACCTGCAAATTCAAGAAGGTGAAACGGTTGGTATAGTCGGTCCCTCAGGGTCTGGGAAATCAACTTTAATGTCAATAATTGGTGGGCTTGAAACGCCCACTGAGGGCACTGTGAATGTTTGCGGAACCGATTTTAATCCCCTTAACGAAGATGAGCTTGCGCGGTTTCGAAGGGATAACATTGGTATTGTTTTTCAATCGTTTCACCTTGTTCCTACGATGACGGCGCTTGAAAATGTAGCTATTCCACTGGAGCTTGCCGGCCATCAGGACGCATTTGACATCGCGCGCCAGAAATTGACAGAGGTTGGGTTGTCGGGAAGAGAGGGACATTATCCAACCCAGTTATCTGGTGGTGAGCAGCAGCGCGTTGCGCTTGCGCGGGCTGTAATTAGTGAGCCACGAATTCTGTTAGCTGACGAGCCGACCGGAAATCTGGATGGCTCGACAGGTGATGTGATCATTCAGAAAATGTTCGAGCTGCACGATAGTCATAATACGACAATGGTGCTGATTACGCATGATGAAAGCCTTGCGAGCAAGTGCGATCGGACTGTGCGCATAGAAGATGGTCAGATCGTGGATATTAACGTTCCAAACAAAACGCGTAATCTGGAAGAGGTAACCCCTTGAAAACTCCAGCAGCAGAGAATTTAGGGCTATCGGCAAGATACGCTTTTCGTGAGTTGCGCGGTGGGCTGAAAGGGTTTCGTATTTTCGTTGCCTGCCTGATTTTGGGAGTTGCGGCCATTGCTGGTGTTGGAACGCTTGCGAGCTCGATAAATGAGGGCTTGCGGGCTAATGGTAAAGTCATTCTGGGGGCTGACATTGATGTCCGGTTGACCGCACGGCCAGCGACGGACGAGCAGCTGAACTGGCTTGAGCAGCAGGGAACGGTGAGTTCATTAATTGTTATGAGGGCAATGGTTCACGCACCTGCGGTTGATATGCGTTTGTTGGGTGAACTCAAATCAGTTGATGATGCTTATCCGCTGTATGGAAACCTGACAATCCGGTCTGCAGAAGGGGTGCATATAGGCTCACCAAACGAGTTTTTGCGCTATGATCAGCTTGCTCATGGTGCATTGGTTGAGCAGTTGCTCCTTGATCGGCTTGGCTTGGATATTGGTGCTGATCTGATCATTGGTGATCAACGTTTTTATATTTCAGGTGTGATTGAAAGAGAGCCAGACAAAGCCAGTCAGGGAATGGCATTGGGGCCGAGGGTTATCATATCAGACGCGGCGATGAAGGATACAGGCCTGATCCAACCGGGTAGCCTTTTGAAATATCATTACCGAGTTAAACTGAAAGAAGACCTGTCGATTGAGGATTTTCGTGAGCTGGCAGCGGCGGAACAGACTGATGCAGGATGGCGTATTACAGATTCAAATAATGGCGCACCGTATAAAGAGATTTGTTGATCGGGTGGCTATGTTTTTGACCCTGGTAGGGCTAACGGCCCTTGTGGTTGGAGGGGTTGGTGTCGGTAATGCAGTGCGTTCCTATCTGGATGGGAAAACCGAAACAATTGCGACGCTTAAATGCCTAGGAGCCAGTAGCGGCTTTATTTTTAGAATTCATTATTTTCAGGTGCTCGTACTGGCGTTGGTCGGATCGACAATTGGTGTTGTTCTGGGGGTTGGAGGCGCGTATGTCGCGTCACAATTTTTAGCTCAGGCGCTACCGGTTCCTGCGGTGGTGACATTGCAGGTGGCTCCGATTTTGCTGGCCGTGGCTTTTGGTCTGCTGACTGCGACCCTGTTTGCAATCTGGCCGCTGGCCAGAGCAAGAGAGACTTCTGCAGCTGCTCTGTTCAGAGATTTTGCCGGACAGAAGAAATGGCCAAAGCCTTTTTTTCAATTCATGACAGCTCTTTCGTTTATTCTGCTCATTGGATTGGCCATTGGGACATTTAACGAAAAATTCTTTGCTGTTGCATTTGTTCTGGCGGCGCTGGTTGTTTTTGCTGTCCTTTACCTTGTTGGGGTTGCTGTGCAAGCGGTAGCAAAACGGGCACCGCGAAGCCGCATGCCGATATTGAGGCTGGCGGTCGCCAATTTACACCGACCCGGCGCAGCGACAGCCAGTGTGGTGCTGTCCATGGGGCTGGGACTGACCTTGTTTGTAACGGTCGCGCTGATTGAAGGCAATTTGAGGGAACAAGTGCAGGATCAATTGCCTGAAAATGCACCGGCTTTTTTCTTTATTGATATTCAGAATGACCAATTAGCAGAATTCAAGAGCGTTACGTCGTCAATTGATGGCGTCTCCGATATTAATCATGTTCCAACTTGCGGGGGCGGGTGGTGTCTGTAAATGGTGTGCCCGCATCGGAAGTTAAAATTTCCAGTGATGTGAAATGGGTCCTTCGCGGAGATCGCGGGCTGACTTACTCACGTGAAATTCCCGTAAATGCGACAATAGTGGATGGGCAATGGTGGCCAGAGGATTATTCCGGACCACCGTTGATCAGCTTATCTGAAGATGCTGCGCTGGGCATGGGCATTGGTGTTGGTGACACAATGACGATCAATGTCATGGGCCGGGAAATTACTGCGACAATTGCCAGCCTTCGGAAAATTGACTGGAGCACGCTTGCCATAAATTTTGTCATTGTGTTTGATCATCATACACTTGCTGCGGCCCCGCACAGTCATTTGGCCACAGCAAAAGCAGAAGATAGCTCTGAGCGGGATCTTTTTAGAACTGTGACAAGTTCTTTTCCCAATATCTCAGTTGTTCGGATGAAAGAAGCACTGCAAACAGTGTCAAAAATACTCGAACAGTTATCATCGGCCGTGACTGCAACCGCGTCCGTTACACTGATTTCAGGTATTCTTGTGTTGGCCGGTGCATTTGCCGCAGGGCACCGCAAACGCGTCTATGACAGTGTTGTGCTTAAAGTTCTGGGAGCAACCCGCAAGGACATATTTAGAATTTTCATTCTGGAATATGCTCTGTTGGGATTTGTAACGTCCTTGATTGCGGCTGGAACAGGGTGGCTCGCTGCCTATATCGTTATTACGGATGTTTTGGAGGCAAACTGGATTAACCTGCCTTTTACTGTCTTGGGGACGATCGCGGTTAGTGTCAGCATCACGATACTTTTCGGGTTGTTTGGATCCTGGAAAGCGCTGGGTGAAAAACCGGCACCTGTTTTGCGTTCCGAATAGTTGTAGTCTCTCTTGAAAAACAGTATAATCATTCCAATATACTCGTTAAGTTTAATTGCCTTTATTTGGGAAGGGAAATATGGCTACTGATTTTTCACGGCTTAATTCAGCCACAACACGGACTGTTGACCAGGCCGCTTTGGATGAGGGCCTGCGCTCTCATATGCTGAAAGTCTATAACTACATGGCGTCAGGTCTGGCGTTAAGTGGTGCTGCGGCAGCTTTTACAGCATCCAACGAAACGCTTTTCAACGCTGTGTTTGGAACACCATTACAATGGGTTGTGATGCTGGCTCCTCTCGCCATTCTCTTTTTTATGGCTAAAGCGAGTGCAAGCACTTCCAAAGTTCTTTACTGGGTGATGGTCACAACGTTTGGTGTTTCCATTTCCTATATCTTTCAGGTCTATACTGCTGAAAGCGTTGTGAGGGTCTTCTTCATCACGGCGGCTACCTTTGGTGCAGCGAGCCTGTTTGGGTACACAACAAAGCGTGATCTAACATCAATGGGTTCATTCCTGTTCATGGGCTTGATCGGAATTGTTATCGCGTCTGTCGTGAACATTTTCCTTGGATCCAGCATGCTGCATTTTGTTGTGTCAATTCTGGGCGTGCTGATCTTCACAGGACTGACAGCGTTTGATACCCAGCGTATCAAATCAGAATACTACCATGGTCATGATGGTGAAATTCTGGAAAAAGGTGCGATTATGGGTGCTGTATCCCTGTACCTTAACTTCCTGAACCTGTTCATGATGCTGTTAAGCCTGCTGGGTAATCGCGAATAGAACGCGACTATATTCTTCAAGAAAACCCGGCCTTGTGCCGGGTTTTTTTATGCGCTCCTGACGATTTGTTTTTACTTGGCTGTTCGCGGGATCCTGTTAGAATAGTTGGAAAGCAAACATTATTTCTAGCCAGGGAAGTTAGTATCCATGCGTATTCTAATCGCCATGATGAAACACGAAACCAATACATTTTCACCGATACCGGCGGATTTGAAACGATTTGAGGATTGGGGAATTCATTTTGGTGACAATGCACGTGCAGCCTACGAAGGTACAGCAATGCCAATGGGGGCCTATATTGAGCTCGCCAAGTCCATTAATGCTGAAATCGTGACACCGGTTGCCGCAGAGGCTATGCCTTCAGGGCCAGTGACCAAGGAAGCCTATGAAGTGCTGTGTAATGCAATTTTGGATGAAGTTCGTGGTGGTGTAGATGCGGCAATGCTGGATTTGCACGGGGCCATGGTATCGGAGGTCACACCGGACGGAGAAGGCACTTTACTTGAGCGCATCCGCGAGATTGATCCCGACCTACCTATTGCTGTGACATTGGATTTGCACTGTAACCTAACCGATAAAATGATGCAGAATTGCACAACATTAATCGGTTACAAGACATACCCTCATGTGGATATGTACGAAGTTGGGATGCAAATTGGTCAGGCCTTGCTTGATAGTATGGAAGGTAAAATCAAACCGGTGATGTCCTGGGGAAATGTACCGTTGTTGAGCCAGACCCTATGTCAGGGAACGGATGATGAGCCATGGCGACACTGGTTCGGCTTTGCCGGGAGGCGGAAGCGGAAGAGGGGATTATCGCGGCAACAGCATTTGGCGGGTTTGCGCTTGCCGATATCAAGCAGGCCGGTAATTCGGTGATTGTTGTTGCAGATGGGGATCAGGCAAAGGCTGATGCTGTTCGCGATCGAATTCTGGCTGCCGCTTGGGAGCGCCGCGAAGATTTCATATACAAGCACGCACCGCTTGCGGAGAAAGTAGCTGAGGCAAAGGCTTTGACGGAAGGGCCAGTGATTTTGCTTGATCATGCAGATAACTGCGGGTCCGGCGCGACGCAGGATGTTATGACAGTTATTGCCGAAATTCATCGTCAGGGCCTTGAAGATGTTGCTGTCGGTGCGGTTTGGGACCCAGAGGCTGTTACGCAAATGCAGAAAGCCGGAGTTGGTAGCACCGTCACCATTAATCTTGGCGGCAAGACGGATATGCCATCCATCGGAGAAAAAGGTGAGCCCCTTGAAATTACGGGAACCGTGAAAGTTCTGACCAATGGGGAGTGGACCGTTCACGGCCCTATGTACACGGGAGTTAAGGTGTTTATGGGGCCAACGGCTGTTCTTGATACTGGTAAAATGGAGATTGTTGTCGTATCCAACCACCATGAACCTTGGGATCAGGGAGTATTTACATCCGTAGGTATACAGCCTGAGTTCAAAAAGTATATTGTTCTTAAGAGTCGAATTCACTATCGGGCGGGATTTGCCAAGCTCGCAAAGCATACGCTCACTCTGGATGGGAAGGGTGTCACTACGTCCGATAACAATTTGCTGGAATATCAAAATGTTCGCCGGCCGATTTATCCGCTTGATTTGATTAACGAGGCTTAGCTGATGGAAGATCTGTATGGTAACCTGGTTACAGCGCAGAACCCAAAGACTATAGAGGGAATAAACCGGTTCACCGAGAGTCTGATCGGCTTTGGCACCGATTTCGGTGTGATTTTTGAAGCCTCGGATGAAGATCCATCCTGTGCCCTGGCGGCCTCTTTGGCCGGTTTGTTGGGCCTGTTTATGGAAACGCCGGATAGGCTTGAGATTGCGGAGCGATATTTTCAACGGGCATTGAAGAACGCTCCGGTGGCTAGCACGCGCGAGCAGATTTTGATTGAGGCACTCTGGGCGTCCAATTGCGGGGATCTGGAAAAGGCAATTAAATGCCATAAGCGTTTGGCGGTTGAGTTTCCACGAGATTTACTGTCGGTGAAAATCGGTCAGACACTGTGTTTTAATCTGGGAGATGATGAAGGCATGTTGTGGCTCGCCGATCAGGTTATTGGCGAGCATCAAGATACAGCTTATGCGCATGGTATGCGGGCTTTTGGTCTTGAACAGATGTCATATCTGGAAGAAGCAGAAGAGGCCGCGCGGCATGCTACATCCCTTAAAAGAAGGGAGCCATGGGCACATCACGCTGCTGCTCATGTCATGCTAACGCAAGGGCGGTTGGATGACGGCATTTCATGGATGATGGAGCATAGCGATGAGTGGGAGGGGTGTAACTCTTTCATGTATACTCATAACTGGTGGCATTTGGCGCTGTTTTATCTTGAAGGAGAAGATTTCCAGAGCGCTTTGAAGCTATATGACGAGCGTGTTTGGACCCGTGACAAAACCTATAGCGAAGATCAGATCAACGCGATTTCATTACTGTGGCGACTGGAAATAGCAGGAGTGGATGTTGGAAACCGGTGGCAGGAACTGGCAGAATTTGTGTCCGCCCGGACATTGATAAATGATCAGCCATTTCTGGATATGCAATATGCATTTGCACTGGCGCGCGGCGAAAAACACGAAGAGCTTGAACATTTATTGCAGGGAATGGACGCAATGCAGGTTCGGGCGCCCAAATTAACAAGGACTGTTTGGCGTGATGTTGCCTACCCGGCAGCACAAGCGTTCGTGGCCTTTGCCAATGCGAATTATAATCGCGTAGTGGACTTGTTAGGTCCTGCCCGTGCGCATTTGCAGAAAGTTGGCGGCAGTCACGCCCAAAGAGATCTCTTCGAGCAGATTTGGATTACCAGTTTGCTGCGAGCTGGTCAGACGCAGGAGGCAATCGGCCTTCTGCAAGCTCGCGTGAATTTCAGAAAGACTGTTCCGCTGGACAAATCCTGGTTGGCTGCGGCTCAGTCTACAGTCTGAAACCGCTTTTTATCAAATACCCGAAGCACTTGTTTCAGGTCGTGACCGCGCTTTAAAATTCTGCCATTTTGCCCGAATATGGCATAGACCCCCTGTTTATTGGCAAGACGAGGTTCTTTGTAGATACGGTAGAGGGGTTTTTCAGTTGTTCTGTGAAAGACAGCAAAGCTGCAATTGTGTTTCGTCTGCCCAATCGCATAGTCACGCCATTCAGATTTTGCAACCATCTGGCCATAAACCTGCAAGATCAGACTTAATTCGGTTCTGTTGAAAAAAATTGGAGCGGGTGTCGCCGGTGAATTAATGCTCCGGCCTGTTTGTGTATTTAAATGCGCGCTTAATTGAACAATGTCGCTCATATACCCTTCCAGTCTATGGTGTAATCTTCGTTTAATTACGTAGTTCCGTCAAGTATTGTGAAATATTTTTGACAGTTTACAGTTGCACCATATGTAATGGTTAACAGTCCATATCATGGGAGAAATTGCAGGTGGAAAAAATCGTGAAGTCGGATGCTGAATGGAAAGCCCTATTAACGCCGGAGCAGTATAAAATTACACGTAAAAAAGGCACGGAAAGAGCGTTTACGGGTGCTTATGATGGCAACAAACGCAGCGGGGTCTATCGCTGTATCTGCTGTGACGAACCTTTATTCTCATCAGAGGCAAAATTTGACTCCGGGACAGGATGGCCGAGTTTCTATGAACCGCTGAACCCTGAAATGGTTGGAGAAGTGGAAGATCGTTCTTTTTTCATGCGCCGGACCGAAGTCATTTGCAACAAGTGCGATGCCCATTTGGGCCACGTATTTCCAGACGGGCCAGCCCCCACAGGCCTTCGGTATTGTCTAAACTCGGCGGCACTGAATTTTGAGGAAAAACAGAGCGATTAGGCGGTTGCCTCTTTCATAAGCTCTTGTGAAAAGTGACAGGCTGCCAAATGTTCCGGCCCAACCTTTTTAAGGGAAGGTGTTTCGCGCCGGCAGCGGTCTTGTGCCATGGGACAGCGATCCTGAAACGAGCAGCCAATTCTCTGTTCAGTTTGCCCGGTTACTGTCCCTTTGAGGCGAATGCGTTCTCTTTTCCGGCCCGAAGCGGGTTTTGGAACCGCGTCCAGCAGGACTTTCGTGTAAGGGTGTGCGGGAGACTTAAAGAGGTCTTCTGTTCGCCCTTTTTCGACGATAGAGCCCAAATACATGACAGCCACTTCATCGCATAAATACTCAACCACTGCCAGATCATGGCTGATAAACATGTACGTAACACCGAAGCTGTCCTGCAGGTCCTTTAGCAGATTCAGAACTTGTGCCTGAACTGATACATCCAGTGCAGATACTGGCTCATCAGCGACAATAAGAGATGGGCGAGTGATCAATGCACGTGCTATTGCGATGCGTTGACGTTGTCCGCCAGAAAATTCATGTGGATACTTTTCCGTGTCAGTTGATTTTAGCCCGACAGACTGCAGTACTTCTTTGACGCGGTTGTTTTTTTCTTCCGTACTGATTTTTCCAAGGGCCGCCAAGGGTTCAGCGACAATCCTTCCAACTGTATGGTGGGGGTCCAAGGACCCGTATGGGTCTTGAAACACCATTTGAAAATGCTGGCGGAGCGGGCGAAGTTCGCTAAAGCTTTTACAGACGACTTCTTCTCCCTGTATGATAACAGAGCCAGAATCCGTGGGCTCCAACGCCATGACATTTCTGGCAAGTGTAGATTTGCCGCAGCCACTCTCACCAACGATGCCAAAGCTTTTCCCCTCTTTTATTTCGAAGCTGACACCATTAAGGGCATAGACATATCGAGGTTTGGCGAAAAGACTTTCTTTGGGGAGTGGGTAATGCCGAACCAGATCAGTGACTTTCAGTACGGTTTTACTCATTCATACAGCCCCTTACTTCTCGCACTTACAGCCTGTTGCAGGTGATGACAGGTCACCAGATGAGAGCCTTCCATTTGATTTACGGGAGGAATGTTGCCCGCGCAGATATCGCTCGCAAGTGGGCATCGGTCAGTGAATGTGCAACCACTTGGCAGGTTGATCAAGTCTGGAACGGTGCCAGGAATTGTCGTAAGCCGTTTCCCACGCCCCATCCCGACTTTTGGCATCGCTGCAAAAAGGCCTTGAGTGTAGGGATGCGTCAGTTGATCAAAAATATGATCAGTTTTCCCACTTTCAACGACGGTTCCGCCATACATTACAATGACATTGTCCGTGTTTTCTGCAATCACTCCCAAGTCATGGGAAATGAGAACAAGCGACATGCCTTCTTCTTGCACCAGCGTTTGAATTAGCTCCAAGATCTGATCCTGAATGGTAACATCAAGCGCGGTAGTTGGCTCATCCGCAATCAACACATCAGGAGAGCAGGAGAGAGCCAGTGCGATCATTACGCGTTGGCGCTGGCCGCCGGAAAGCTGGTGTGGGTAATTGCTGACCCGTTCAGCCGGGTTAGGAATACCGACCCTGTCCAGCAATCTGATAGCTTCCTGCATCGCACTGGATTTCGACAGACCTTTGTGCAGCCTAAGCGGTTCCATGATCTGCCGGCCAACTGTATGAACAGGGTTGAGGGACGTCATGGGTTCCTGAAATATCATCGCCATTTTATTGCCGCGGACACGGCACATTTCAGCTTCTGATTTTTGAAGAAGATTTTCACCGTCAAGATTTACGCTACCTGTGGTAGAAGCGTTTTCCGGCAGCAATCCCATCAAGGCCAGTGCAGTCATGGATTTACCGCAGCCACTCTCACCCACAATCCCGAGGTTTCACCTTTGTTCAGGTCAAAGCTCAGATTTCGGACTGCGCGGGCAGGACCATTGGCGGTTTTCAAGGTGACGGTAAGGTCATTTACGTTAAGCAAACTCATTTTAGCGCTTCCTGCTCAGGCGAGGATCAAGGACATCGCGAAGACCGTCACCCAGCAAATTCAAGCCGAATACAGCCAGAGCAATTGCCGCACCCGGATAAACTGCTTGCATAGGCTGCAGGAACATCAGGGTTTGTGCTTCATTGAGCATGCGGCCCCAGGATGGATGTGGGGGTTGAGTGCCAAGCCCCAGATAGGAAAGGGCCGCTTCAGCGAGTATCGCGATGGCAAACTGGATGGTGGCCTGCACAATCAGGATAGACAGAATATTGGGTAACACATGCTCAATAGTGATCCTGAATTTGTTTTTACCTGACGCACGCGCAGCCATTACATATTCGCGTGCCCAAATAGCATTTGCCGAACCACGGGTGAGGCGGGCGAATACCGGGACATTATAGATGCCAATTGCAATTATCGAATTGACTCCACCGGGCCCCAAAATGGCGGTAATCATGATGGCAGAGAGGATTGCTGGAAACGCAAATGAGAAATCACTCATGCGCATGATCAGCTCTTCTGTCCACCCACGTTGGGCAGATGCCAGCAGACCCAGAGCAACACCCGCAAACAAGCCAATGGAGACGGCAACCACGCCGACAGTTATGGAGTTCTGCGTTCCTGTCATCAACATTGAGACAACATCGCGGCCAAATTGGTCCGTTCCAAACCAATGATCCGCCGATGGAGGCAGAAAGCGGGTTTTAATGGAAATGTCGATGGTTCCCGGTGTCCAGAAAAGTGAGACCGCCGCACAGGTGAGAAGAAACAGGGTAATGACGCCGCCGACCAGAAAGCTTCGGCTGTTGAGGCAACGACCAATAAATGACTGGGAAGATGAACTACTCATATGTCATGCGCTTTCAGGCGTGGATCAATGACGGCATATAAAATATCCACCACAAAATTTGTGATCACAACCATAGCAGCGAGCATAAGCACGACATTCTCAACTACGATTGTGTCTCGGTTATTAATGGCCTTGAGGACTGTTGAGCCTAAACCCGGCAGATAGAAAACATTTTCAACAACAACGGTACCTGCCAGAAGGTTTGCAAATTGCAGTCCCATCACCGTGATTACCGGGATCATCGCATTTCTAAGCACGTGTAACCAAAGTGTGGCTCGCTGGCTTAACCCTTTCGCCCGGGCGGTGCGGACAAAATCTTCGCGAAATACTTCCAAAACTGAAGAGCGCGTAATACGGGCAAGGATTGCTCCTTGCACTGTTGCCAAGGCAACTGCAGGCAAAATCAGGGCGTTAATGCATTTCCAAAAACCCTGATCCCATCCGGGGAAACCTCCCGGGGGAAACCATTTCAGGTTCACCGCAAAATACAGAATAAGCAGGACAGCAAGCCAGAAATTAGGAACAGATATGCCGAGCTGGCTGACGCCCATCAATGTCACATCGCTTGCCTTGTTGTGATTGGCCGCGGCATATAATCCGATTACCAAAGCGATGGTGACGCTTAAAATCATGGAGAGAATTGCCAGTGGGACCGTAATCTGCAGTGCGCCCTGGACCAATTCTGACACCGGTACTTTATAAGCGTAACTGTTGCCCAGTTCACCTTGAAGCAGGCCGCCGATCCAATCGAAATATCGCTCAAGCGGCGGGCGATCCAATCCGAGTTCCTTTGTAAGTGCCGCAACTGAGCTTTCTGTTGCATCTACACCCAGAATCACTAATGCAGGATCACCGGGAAGGATCTCCATAACGGTAAAGATCACAATTGATGCACCTATCAAGGTCGCAAGCAAAGTGATGAATCGTTTTGCGAGAAATACGCTCATATCCTGTTAGACTGCCCCATATTACCCAGACCAAGGAATTTATTTGCTCATTTTGTTGCCAATCTATTCGGACAATTGTTTGTAGTCAATCATTCTCACGTAGATAAAAGCAACAATATAACCGTTTATACGCTGGATATTACACAACATTACCGGCAGAGCGCTAGTGTTATGATTTGGCGTCTCACCCCGCCTTTTCGCTTGCCGATGATGGGACGGTGGACTAATTTCCGCCTATGAACGGAAATCAGGAAATAAATGGCTTAAACTCGCGTAGTTTGTCGGCCAGGAAAGGATTGCGCGCACGCGCTGCGATCTTCGTGACCGTTCTGGCGATATTCCTGAACCTGTTTGCACCCCTTACACATAGCGTCGCATTGCCGTCCCATGATGCCACAATGCTGGAAATCTGTACTGGCAATGGTGTGGAATATGTAAGTGCAGATGAGCTCTTAAACGAGCAACTCCCAGCGGAGGAGGACTGTCCGTTATGTGCGGAATGTCCTGTATGCTGGCAAGTCAGTTCTGCGAAACCTTATCTGAACGAAGCGGGAAATACCGAATATTTTGAAGCAGGATTATTTCTTCGCTTCACCCGCGGAGACGTTCAGCTTGAATCGCTGGAGTCTTTTCTTTGGCCGGAAAGCCGAGCGCCGCCAACTGTGACCGAGTTTGAATCCTAGTCAGTGGCATCAAGTTGAATGCCGCTAATTTTCCGATTTTTTCGGTTCCAGTTTCACAGGTTAATAATATGAACAGGTTTTTCACTTACGCCGTTTCGGTGCTTGTCGTTGTCGGATTGGTTATTGCTGCCTTTATTATCGCAAACGAAATGTTTGGTGAGCGTATTCAGGGAACATCTCGCACGATAGTTGGTGCTCCGCAAATTGGAGGGCCATTTACATTGGTGAATGAAGATGGTCAGCAAGTTACAGAAGAAGACTTTAAAGGTAAGTTGATGCTCGTCTTCTTTGGGTACACTTTCTGCCCTGATGTCTGCCCGACAGAGCTAAATGTCTTTTCTGAAGTCATGGAAGCTTTGGGAGAGGACGCGGAAAATGTTGTTCCTGTCTTCATTACAGTTGATCCCGATCGGGATACTGCGGAAGTCATAAAGGAATATACCGACGCTTTTCATCCATCGATCATTGGGCTGACGGGCACGCCAGAGCAAATCACGCATGTGAAAAAGCAGTACCGGGCATATGGACAGGCAGTAGAAAAGGAAAAAGATCCTGAGTTTTATCTGGTGGATCATACCTCTTTTACTTACCTGATGGGGCGAGATGGTGAAATGATCACTGTGTTCTCCTATGGAACAAAAGCCGAGGAAATCGTCGCGAATATTGAAAAACTTCTGTAATGAAAGATATCAAGATGATTAAGTTTCCTCGAATGGTGGCTATGGCATTGGTCGTTTGTGCCAGCCTTGCCGCTTTCCCTGTAGCTGCGGTAAAAGCCGCAGGCAGTCACGCCGTAATTTCCGTTGAAAACGCGTGGGCCAGAGCCTCGAAAGTTAAGGTTGCCGGCGCCTTTATGACATTGAACAATAAATCCACTTCCGACGATATATTGTTGTCTGCATCATCTGATGTTGCAAAGCGCGTGGAAATTCACACCACCAAAACTGTTGATGGCGTGATGAAAATGATTGAAATGGAAGAGGGTGTTGTTGTGCCCGCGAGCGGATCGCTTGTTTTAAAGCCCGGCAGTTATCATGTGATGCTGATGGGTCTGAAACACCCGCTGAAGGAAGGTGACACCTTTGCTATTCGTTTGAAGTTCAAGCATGCCGACGAGGTGGAGGCGCTTGTGACGGTGATGGCGGCCGGTGCCATGGAAGGCATGAAGCACGAGCATGGATCTCACAGCATGCAACATAAAAAACATAAGCACGACTAGTGATAGTTGCAGCATTTTCAAGAGCGCGCGGGGTAATCCCGCGCGTTTCCTAGAATTTTGCAGTCGCCTTTACAGCCAGTTCACCGTGCGGGCCAACAGCCCAAACGTCGCAAGTGGAGTCACTGGTTTTCTTCCCGCAGATCCGAAAGGGCGCGATATCGTATATTGGACTTGAGTTTCGGAACTCAAATGTTTTGAGGCTTTTGCTGCCCATATTATCGGAGGCCAGTTTCATCAGTAGCGTACCGATAAGAGGTCCATGGACAACAAGACCCGGATAGCCTTCAACATTAGTGACGTAATCGCGATCATAATGGATGCGATGACCGTTAAAGGTGAGTGCGGAATATCTGAATAGCATTACTGGATCCGGCACAATCGTTTTTTCCCAATCGAAATCGATAGGGGCCGCCGTTGGCTCTGGTGTCGGGTCACCCTCTTTGGCGGCCTCACGAAAAACGATATCGTGTTCTTCGCGCACGCATTGTGCGCCTTCTTTTTTTAAAAGATGTTCAACCGTGACAAATACAAGCTTGCCTGAACGACCCTCCTTTTCTTCAACGGAGAGTATGGTTGAGGTCTTTTCAATTGCATCACCCGTTCGAATTGGACGGGTGAAGGAGAGGCGCCCACCAGCCACATTCTACGGGGGAGCTTTACAGGTGGCAGAAACGAGCCTTTGCGGCTGTGGCCATCTTCGGCAAGATTGGATTGCCGATCTTTTGGTAGAAAATATAACCAATGGCATCCGGCAGGCAGGATTTCACTAACCGGGCCTTCTTCGTCCATTAATGCGGAAAAACCCTGCAAGGTTGGGGGAAAATGACTTCGTTTCGGGTTTCACTGTTACCAACCCAGTCTTTGAGATTATTCTTGCTTGTTTTCATTTCTGCTCTAGCCTGTAATTTGGAATGTTTTAAGCATACCGCAGATCATAATTTTCGTAAATGTCAGTGCGTCAAATGCTGCTCAAATCAGGAAGACGGCTTAAATTTGAATGGTGTTAGAAAAGTTACCATATCTGGATCTGGGTTCGGTCGAGTCAACCCATGAAGCTGCGCAATTGATTTTCAAGGAAAACCTCCTGCATCTCCAAAGGAACTTGGGCCTCTTTCTACAAGAGGAAAATGGGCAAGCTTTGATGCAAGTGCGGATTGCAACTCGCAGGATCAGAATGGCGATTACGACATTTGAAGCCTATTTAAGGCCCGTGAGTCGGAAACTGCTTCAAGATGAATTTAAACATTTTGGCCGAAAAATGGGGTTGGCCCGTGATCTGGATGTGTTGCTTCATGGAATTTTGGGGCCTTCATGCCCGCTTGATGGCATAGATGAAGAATATATGGCCCTGCGGGATCAAGTGGAGTTAATGCGGGATCGCGAGTTTGAGAGATTACGTGACAAGCTGCAAAGACGCCGTTTGAAAAGATTGCTGGAGCGGTTTGAAGAGTGGTTGCGAGCGCCTTTTGACCCGGAAAAACTGCCCTCTTGTCCCGCGTTACCCGATTTTGCTTTTGATGCTATTTCCCAGTCGAGAGAGGTACTGTTGGAGAGAGGCGAGAAGCTTGATTGGAACAGTGTTTCAGATTTACACAAGATGCGGAAAAACGTTAAGCAATACCGCTACAATATTCGTTTCTTCGCATCGAGAATTGCACCAGAAACTGTTGAGGCGGCTTATAATGTAATCGTACCGATGCAGGACTGCCTTGGGGACATAAATGACATTCATGTTGGTGCAGAAATCCTGCAAAAATTACTTCATGACATTCCACCCAAACGCATGAAACCTTTTTTAAAGATGAATACCAAGCTGCTGGATTATTACAGCGATGTCACAGATAAAAAAATGGAAGAATATTCAGATTTGTGGTCTCGTTTTCATGCATTCGAGTTGACGCGTGATAAATTTTCCTAGCGCTTGAAGGGTAAGCTTAAGAGCCAGAAAAAAGACTGTTTCAAATTGTCCTGATAATTACTAAGTCCAATCGTCATTCCCATATGCCCGTCATCCGGGGTTTCTTTGTAAGTGCGAAAAAGCCGATCCCATATTGAAAGGTTAAAGCCGAAATTCCGGTGATGCTCCGATGGTTTTACGGAGTGGTGTACCCTGTGCATATCAGGGGTCACGATCAGTTTTCGAACAGACTTGTCAATATTGGCTGGCAATGTGGCATTCGCATGGTTGAACATTGCCATACTGCTCAGAATGATTTCAAAGAGAATAACAGCAATAACCGGAGGACCAAGAAGAAACACTACGCCTATCTTAATGACCATTGAGAAGGCAATTTCCACCGGATGAAAACGGGCCCCGGTCGTAACATCGTAGTCAGGGTCCGCATGGTGCATTTTATGAAATCGCCAAAAGAGCGGGACGTAGTGAAACAGGACATGTTGAAAATAAATGACCAGGTCCTGAATTATAAGGGCGATCAGAATTTCAAAGGCAATCGGCAGGTTCACCAGATTAAGGACACCCCAGTTGTTTAATTCGCAGATAGCGGCAAATCCGACGGCCAATACGGGAAACAGAAACCTTAGGATGAATGAGTTAAAGATGGTGACGCCCATATTGTGGATCCATCTGAAGGATTTTGATACTCTTAAGCTTCTGCGCGGGGATAGAATTTCCCAAGCAGCAACCGCAACTAATGTGCCGAGGAAAAAAGTCATTCTCACGATCGGCTCGTGCTGAATAAGAAATTCGATCATATTGCCCTTCTTTGTAAAACATCTGTATTCTACAGATAATTCGCTGAATACTTATTCAAATCTTCGTTAAGGTATGGAAGTTATATGACCGACTATCTGCAAAATGGAAATCCGAATGCATCCAGTGTGCTGATCCTTGCGCATGGGGCTGGGGCACCCATGGATAGCCCGTTTATGGAATATTTTGCGCAAAATCTGGGAGGGGAAAGTCTGCATGTAATCCGCTTTGAATTTCCTTACATGCAAATCCGCCGCAAAGAGGGAACAAAGCGTCCTCCCGACAGGCAACCGAAATTGCTCGAGCGGTGGAGAGAGGTTATCGCTGACTTTGGCTCCTACAGGAATTTGATAATTGGCGGGAAATCAATGGGAGGTCGCATGGCATCCCTGATTGCTGATGAAATGCAGGTCAAAGGACTGGTTTGCCTTGGATATCCGTTTTACGCGCCGGGCCGATCTGACAAACCGCGTACAGAACATCTCGCGCAACTCAGTACTCCCTCGCTAATTGTACAGGGGAAGCGGGACAGTATGGGTAAAAAATCTGACGTTGAACTGTATGAACTGTCCAATCAGATTTCATTCCACTGGTGCGAAGACGGTGATCACAGTTTTAAGCCCCGAAAAGCATCCGGGTTGACCGAAGAGGAGAACTGGAAGCTTGCAGTTGCTGCTGTTTCGGAATTTGTGACCTCGATCAGTTAATGGCCCAACTCGATTATATGTGATTGTCCTGCCCCAACGTCCCCTGCGTGAGAAATATCGGAACCAAGACATTGCAGAACGGCAAGAGCCCTTTGATAATCATTTGCCGTGCCACCTGCTGAGATCATAAGCTCACCCTTTCCTGCAGCAAGCTCATCACCGACAACCGGTGCATCAATCCAGTGCGCGCTTTGCTGACTTACCAGATCTGCGTAGTGGCGTGTGCTGGTGAGGGGAGTTTGGCTTGTATCAATGACCAGCGTGTCAGGGCCGATATTTGCCACCAAACCTGCCTCACCCAATAAAATTTCTTCCATGTCCTTGGTGGAGCCCAGCATGAGAAGAATGATGCCGCCGCTTGTTTTGTGGGCGATTTCTTTGGGGGATACGCATAAGCTTATCCCTTCGCGGGCTAGCTCATATCTGACTGATGGGGAGCCATGATAGGCAAAAAGATTGGCGCCAGCCTCTTTTATGCGTAGCGCCATATGTTTGCCCATCGGCCCCAAACCAATAAAACCGATATTGGTTCCCTCAAGTGTTCCCATATCATCCCCCTAATTAGATTTATATTAATTAGGATGATATTATAAAGAAAACGAATTAGCTATTTCAATATTAAGCTTTTGATGTTCTGTTACAGGCGGGCATAACGTGTTGCTGCGCCACGCTCAATCGCTGCAGCGGTCAGACGATCTACGCCGAGGCCGTGACGCAGGAGCTCCAGAATACGCAGCTCTTCCTGACTGAGTTGACCATCACATACTGCAACATCACACGCGAGCGCATACGCTGTGTCATACAGTTTTCGTGGAAGAACAGCCTTGATTTTGGAAATGATGGCACTCAATTCGGAGTTTCCAGCAAACAAATCCATACTGTTGTTGGCGTCTCCGGTTAGGTGGTCCTGATTGTAGTCATCAAAAATAGGGAGGGTTTTGATAATTTCCCCGATCGTTTTGAATTCACTGTCGGTCATATTGCCATCTGATGCAGATACCATAACCATGGTCGAAATCAGTGCAGTATGAAGAGTAAGTGACATATCTGGTGTTCTCCGTTTATTTAATTCTCTACAGGATATGTGTATCAAGTTCCATTATCCAATGAATTTTTTCCGCTTTCCTGTTCTTTCTGTGCAATGAAGTTACGTGTAAGTGCAATTGCATCCTTAATTCCAACCCGTTCAATCGGAACGTCCGGCGGAAAGGCAGACGTCAATCGTGTTGGTAACATGCTGTCAAGCATAACAAATACGCCATAATCGCTCTCTTTTCTGAGCAGTCGACCAAATGCCTGTTTTAATTTGAGCCGGGTCAGCATGTCATCATAACGGCTCCCCCCAAATACTTTTTTACGCGCCTTGTGCTTAAGGTCCGGGCGTGGCCAGGGAACACGATCAAAGATCAACAACCGAAGAGAGCGCCCGGGCACGTCAACGCCATCCCTTACGGCATCGGTACCTAAGAGAACAGAATTCTCTTCTTCTCTGAAGATGTCGACGAGGGTGCCTGTATCCATCGCATCTTGATGTTGTGCATAAAGGTCGATACCATTTTCCGCCAAGGGAGATACGATATGTTTATACACCTCGCGAAGGCGCCAGATTGCGGTGAAAAGACCCAATCCACCGCCTTTTGAAGCCAGAAACAGCTCCCGATAAGCGCTGGCAACTTCTCGCACGTGATCGCGGCGTACATCTGTCACAACGACTATTCGGGTCTGGCTCCTGAAATCAAATGGAGACGATAGATAGGCCCGGCGTGGCGGCAGGATTAAATGACTTGCACCTGTTCGCAAATCTGCATTTTGCCAGTCATCGTCCGCATCCGATTGGTCCCTTAACGTCGCCGAAGTAATAAGTGCGCCATGTGAGGGTTTTAAGACGACTTCTGAAAATGGTTTGCTAGGGTCGATCCACGCGCGATAATAGCCAAGGTCAACTTCTCTGCCAGCTTGCTTTTCAATTCCGAGCCAGTCGACATAGATATCAGGTGTCGGCTCGGACAAACCTCTTAAAATTGATTGCCACGGAGCCAGCATCATTGTTGTGCGGCGCGATAGGCCCTGTACAGCCGCTTCAATTCGCTGCCTTGTAGAGCTTTCCAGATTTTCCGTATCGTCCTCGAGCCGTTTTACGAGAATTTTAGCGAGCTTCATAAGAGGGGTAACCAGTTCGGAGAGTTTTTTCTCCAGCAGGTGAGCGCTGGTCAGAAGCTCCTCATTGATGTCCTGTGTTGAGCATTCGATGGAATAAGAGCTATCTGGTGATCCGCTTCTTGCCTTTACGGTTTGTCTGACCAGCATCAGAAACTGTTCCATTGGCCCTTTGGGCGTTCCAGTCTCTATTCGTTTCAACCAACCATCAGAGGCAAGAGCGCGGCTGCAATGAAGTGCTTCTTGTAGTGTTTTTTGTCCTTCTTCGTCGTCTCCAATCAAGTCGGAGATGCGTTTCTCCAAACCACGCATGCGGCCAGATCTTGCTGTTTCACTCCCTGATATCCAACGCCGGAGTTCACTTCCTTCCTGTCCTGTCAGATGGACTGAGAAGGCACTGTCAGCCGCATCAAAGAGATGATGCCCCTCATCAAACACATGTCGCTTTGGAAGGTGGGGATCATCGGGGCGTGATGCAGCATTTATCATCATCAAGGCGTGGTTTGCGACGACCAGCTCTGCCTTTCTTGCTTTTCGAGTGGTCTTTTCAATGAAACATTTCTTATAATGACTGCAAGCGGAATAAATACATTCCCCGCGCCTGTCTGCGAGCCGCAATATTCTGTTCGCTCCGACAAGTTCCATCAGCCATCCTGGAAAATCACCCCCCAGATCACCATCTCGAGTTGCGCTAATCCAGCGTGCTACAATTCCAAGTATGATTTTATCCGTTGCTCGAGCGGCACCGCCTTGCAAAGCTTCTTCATAGTTTAGCAGACAAATGTAGTTCTCTCGCCCTTTTCGAACCACCGCTTTGGCTTCTTTCTCGGCGGGGTTTGGGTATAGGCTGTTTAATTCTTCATCGATTTGCCGTTGAAGATTTTTAGTGTAGGTCGAAATCCAGACAGCGGCTCCGTTTTTCTGTGCCCAAAGGCTGGCAGGAGCAATATACCCCAACGTTTTTCCTGTGCCGGTTCCGGCTTCGGCGAGGATTATATTGGGTTTATCTTCCTGATCCCTTGGAATGAATGCACCTGCAGCGGCTGCGGCAAAATCAGATTGCTGAGGTCTTTCTTCTGCATCGATATGGAGTAGTTCGCGCAATCTATGCCGCGCTTCCTGATCGGTTACAGCCTCATCTTCGGGAGGTGGCGAGGGCGCAAAATCTGGCCAATCCTGCAAATCTTTCCAAATGTCCATGCCGCCGAAGGGGCCACCAGTGTCTGTTATGCCCAGTGCAGCAAGCACCGAGGGCCCCAATTCCAACCGCTTCTGGACATTGTCATGGCGATTTGACTGGCGGATTTCAGCTCAGGCCCGTTCAGATAAGTTAGAGCTTCCAGCAATCTGCTCGCGGCTTCAAATAAGGAAAGTGCCTGGTCTTCCAGTGCTGTGGGTGGTTCCAAATCCAATGCTTTTGCAATTCCCCGTACGGTAGGCAAGCACTGTCTTGCTGGAAAAGTGAACGCAAATAGTTCTAAAATATCGAAGGCTGAAAAAGGGTTAATGTCCAGTTTTCGTGCGCAGGCAAGACGATGTGCTAAAAGCGGTGGGGTTTTCGCAACTTTCAGTCGGGCTTGATCAATCGATTCTTCCATGATTTCGCCATCAGCGGTGAGCCATACGCTTTTACCACCAGAAAGCACTAGTACTGGCGCTTGTGGGAGACGAATTTCTCTTCCAGAACCTGTTAATTTTGGATCCAGCGGGTTTTCTGACATATGCAGAGTTAAAATCCTGTGCCTATCGTTGACGACGTCACTTTGTACGCTTAAATTCCGCCGACCACAAATTATGGAGAATGAAACATGTCATCGGATGCAGAAATCGCATTGTCAAGTAACTCCTGGGCGTTTGCCGAGGCGAAGAAGCTTGTGGATCGCTATGCGAAAGAAGCACCGTCAAAGGGATATGTGCTGTTTGAAACCGGATATGGTCCGTCAGGTTTGCCGCATCTTGGCACTTTTGGTGAAGTCGCCAGAACATCCTGGGTTCGTCATGCCTTTTCATTGCTGAGCGATATTCCAACCCGGTTGATTGCGTTTTCTGATGATATGGATGGGCTGAGAAAAGTCCCGGATAATGTCCCTAATCCTGAATTACTGTCAGCGAACCTGGAAAAACCTCTGACCGAAGTTCCTGATCCCTTTGGTACGCATGACAGTTTTGGGGCGCATAACAATGCGCGGCTTGTTGCGTTTCTGGATCAGTTTGGTTTTGACTATGAATTCAAGTCGTCAACAGAAGCCTACAAGTCGGGGGAATTTGACGATACTCTGAAGCTGGTTTTGGAAAAATATGATCAGGTGATCAATGTTATTCTGCCAACATTGGGCCCTGAGCGTAGAGCTACTTATTCACCGTTCCTGCCGATTTGCCCTCGTACTCGCAAAGTTCTTCAGGTTCCGATCATTAAAAGGGATATTGAAAACTTTACTGTGACCTATGTTGACCCCGAAACAGATGAAGAAGTTACCGTGCCGGTCACAGGTGGGCATTGCAAATTGCAATGGAAAGTGGACTGGGCGATGCGCTGGCATGCGCTTGAGGTCGATTACGAAATGGCGGGTAAGGACTTGATCGATAGTGTGACACTGTCGAGCAAAATTGTTCGTATTCTTGGGAAGAAGCCACCGGAAGGTTTCAATTACGAGCTGTTCCTTGACGCTGAGGGTAAGAAAATTTCCAAGTCAAAAGGGAATGGTATCACGATTGAGGAGTGGTTGACTTATGCATCGCCGGAAAGTCTGGCGCTGTATATGTATCAAAATCCTAAGAAAGCGAAACGCTTGCATTTCGATGTGATCCCAAAAGCGGTTGATGAATATTATACCTTCTTGCAAAAATTTCCGACGCTTGAGCCCAAGCAACAGTTTGGAAATCCGGTCTGGCATCTGCATGCGGGAAATCCGCCAGCTGCAAATATGCCGATCTCGTTTGGAATGCTATTGAATCTGGCTGCTGTTGTGAACGCAGACGAGGCATCAGTTCTTTGGGGCTTTATTACGCGCTACGCAGATGGTGCGACTGCAGAAAATAATCCCGAACTGGATCGACTGGTGGGATATGCCATTGCCTACTATCGGGACTTTGTTAAACCAGCGAAAAAATATCGCCTGCCAAATGACCAGGAAAAAGCAGCCATGTCACAGCTGGTTTCGTTGCTGGGTGAAGCTGATCAGGATACTCCTGCGGGTGACCTTCAGAATATGGTGTTTCAGGTTGGTAACGATCAAGGATTTGAAAATCTTAGAGACTGGTTTAAAGCATTGTACGAAACGCTTTTGGGCCAATCACAAGGACCACGAATGGGTTCATTTATTTCCCTGTATGGGGTTGAAGAAACCATCGCACTGATCGAACGCGTTCTGGCGGGTGAAGATTTGGGTGCTGAAAAATAACTCAGTCTAATTTTAAAAAAAAAGGCCGCGAAATTCGCGGCCTTTTTAGTTTCTGAAGTCTGATTAAAATATCTGGCTGGCTTTGGAAAATTCCATATACATGTCCCGTAATTTTCGGGCAACTGGACCTGGTTGGAATTCCTTATCCTCAATTCTGGTAACGGGGAGAACTTTTCCGTAGTTTCCGCTATTGAAGACTTCGTCCGCTGACATGATGTCTTCTTTTTTCAGGAATGTTTCGCTGACTTCGATACCTGCCTCTTTTGCAAGTGCTTTGACGCGTGCACGCGTTATGCCAGCCAGAAAACAGCCAGTTGGTGCGGGCGTAAATGCGACACCGTCTTTGACTGTCCAGATATTCGAAGTTGCAAATTCAGCCACGTTATTATTTGCATCCATCATTATGGCATTGTCAAAGCCCAACGCCCTTGCTTCTGCGATTGCACGGCCGGAATTGGGATATAGGCAAGATGCTTTTGCATCCGTTGGAGCCATGTCACTTGCAGGCCGGCGCAAGCGGGAAAAATGAGCCGTGAAGCCATGCGCTTCGGGCATCGGGCTGTCATAGACAGCCAACACAAATTCGGCGCTGTCTGGATCCGGGTCGATAAATCCGCCACGCGCAAAATACATTGGGCGGATGTAAAGTTCAGATTCTTTGGGAAGTTTTTTGATGGCGGTTTTACAAAGTTCAATTATTTCCCCGCTTTCCAGCGAGGGGTTCATGCCAAGCGCTTTTGCAGATCGTCCGAGGCGCTCACAATGCAAATCCAGATCGGGTACCATTCCCTGAAATGAGCGGGCGCCATCAAATACGGATGACGACATCCAAAAGGCATGATCGCCCGGACCTGTGATCCGCGGACTTTCATCATACCAATCACCGTTATAAAAATAGACACCAGCCATAGTTACTTCCTGAAATTCTGTTTGGGGAACCTGATAATCTTCATTATCAGATATGCTTGTTGCTTAGCAAGTCACGTTAATTACAAATGAGACTAATTTGACTGTTGGCTGTTCATTTGACGCCAGATCAGCTAGGTTGCGCCGTTACGTTAGGAACCGAGGAATATCAATGACGACAATTTTCCATATGGCTGACAAAGATGCCTGGGCAGAAGCTGTTTCCAGAGGAAGCTATCCGGGTACTCCCATGGATCAGGAAGATGGATTTATTCACATGTCCACCGCTGAAACCATCGTGGAAAGTGCCGCAAAGCATAGGAAAGGTGTCACAAATCTGCTGTTGTTGGTAATTGATGCTGAAGAACTTGGTGAAAAATTGGTATGGGAGCCGGCACGCGGAGGAATATTATTTCCTCATCTTTATGAAGATCTTGACCCTGAAAAAGTCCGAAAAGTAGTTCCACTTCCCTTGGGAGATGACGGCCGTCATATATTCCCCGATCTTGGAGAGATTTGATGGGCAAACTATATGGTGCGTTTTCCAAGGCATTATTTTGTCTGGATCCTGAGCGAGCTCATAATTTTTCACTGGCAGCATTAAAGTCAGGTTTCATGCCTTTAAAGGACGCTGAAATTGATCCGGTTCTTCAATCTAATGTCTTTAATCTCGATTTTCCAAATCCGGTAGGGTTATCAGCCGGATATGATAAAAACGGTGCGGTCTTGGATGCCCTTTTGGGGTTGGGGTTTGGCTTTGTTGAAGCGGGCAGTATTACCCCACTTCCACAAGAGGGAAATCCCAGACCCAGGATTTTCAGGCTGACAGAAGATGAGGCGGTCATAAATCGTCTTGGCTTTAACAATAAAGGTCTGGAAGTTGCTGCGAGCAATTTCAAAGCTCCCCGCAGAGCGGGAGTGGTTGGTGCAAATCTTGGTGCGAACAAAGATAGTGACGATCGCATTGCGGATTATGTTTTGGGCCTGAAAACTTTGGCACCTTACGCCAGCTATGTGACTGTGAATATTTCCTCACCCAATACTCCGGGCTTGCGCGCGTTGCAAGGCAAGGGGGAATTGGAAGAGTTGCTGGGACGTTTGATGCAGGCTCGCAGCCAGTTGCCCGATGAAAATGACAGAAGAAAAGCCATTTTGCTCAAAATCGCGCCGGACCTTACAGCCGAGGATAAAAAGGACATTGCTGAAGTCGCGCTGGCGATGAAGCTTGATGGGCTTATTGCCACGAATACGACGATTACACGGCCAGATACATTGACCTCAACCCAAAAAGGAGAGACTGGTGGGTTGAGCGGTGCACCTCTTAAAGCATTGTCGGAGAGAGTGGTCAAAGATATGTATCAGCTAACCGGTGGTGAGATACCAATCATTGGCGTTGGAGGCATTGCGTCAGCGGAAGATGCCTACTCTCGGATAAGAGCGGGTGCATCACTGGTGCAGCTTTATTCAGCAATGGTTTATCACGGACCATTTCTCGCGCACAAAATAGCGTTGGGTCTTGCAGGCTTATTAAAGGCCGATGGCTATAAATCAGTGTCTGAAGCTGTTGGTGTCGACGCTGGTAGTTAAAAACTGGGTGGTGTACAGGCGCTTACGACAACTGCCTCCTCATCACCGATACATCTAAAACGATGCGGTTTGTGGCTTTCGAAATAAAAGGCATCTCCAGCTTTCAAGACTTTACGCTCGGCACCTACAGTGACTTCAAGCTTGCCTTTAACGATGACGCCAGCTTCTTCCCCTTGATGGATAGCATGTTGCGGCCTGTATCAGCGCCAGGTTTATAGGTCTCATGAAGGACCTGCAGACCTTTTCCGGTCAAGTCACGTCCCACCTGTTTATATTCAATTTTACCTTCGGAAATTCTGGCAAGTTCGTCTTCGCTAAAGAATATCTTGCGCCGCGATGAAAAATCATGCGCAAAGAAATCAGACATGGCGATGGGAAATCCGTCCAGCACTTTTTTGAGTGAACCGACAGACGGGCTAGTTCGGTTTTGTTCAATCATCGATATGGTGCCATTTGTAACTCCGGCGCGGGCCGCGAGTTCCCGTTGGGAGTATCCATGTTCCAGACGCAGTGCCCGGAGCCTTTTACCAATGTCAAATTCCATTCTTTCAATCCTGATTCTGACGGAACTGTTTAGAATTTTAAACATAAAAATCAAAATTGAAACCACGAAAGCGCGGAAAACAAGGATTCAATTTTTCACTTGTCGGATTTAATGAACCCGCTAACGTGCGAATTAATAGTCTAACGGGAGTTAATCGATGTCTACATCAGCAGCAAATAATCTTGATGCATTCTGGATGCCGTTTACGGCAAATCGTCAATTTAAATCTAATCCTCGCATGTTGGTGAGTGCAAAAGACATGCATTACATGAACGCCGAAGGCAGAAAATTCTGGATGGGACCGCGGGGCTTTGGTGTTGTAACGCAGGTCACGGCCGCGAAAAAATTGTAGAGGCTGTCAGTAGCCAGATAGGCGAGATGGATTACGCACCTGCATTTCAGATGGGGCATCCAAAGGTTTTTGAACTGGCCGCACGTATTTCAGCCATGATGCCGAACGGTCTTGATCATGTCTTCTTCACCAATTCTGGTTCAGAATCTGTTGATACAGCGCTTAAAATCGCCCTTGCCTATCACCGGGCCAGAGGGGAGGGGACACGCACCCGTTTGATCGGGCGTGAACGCGGATATCATGGTGTTGGTTTTGGCGGGATTTCTGTTGGTGGGATCGTCGCCAACCGTAAGACTTTCGGGTCATTGCTGACCGGCGTTGACCATATGCCGCACACGCATCTGCCGGAGAAAAACGCGTTTACCCGTGGTATCCCCGAATATGGAACAGAACTGGCGGATGAGCTAGAGAGAATTGTGACGTTACATGATGCTTCAACAATTGCGGCGGT
This sequence comes from Sneathiella glossodoripedis JCM 23214, assembly GCF_000616095.1. Lineage (GTDB taxonomy): Bacteria > Pseudomonadota > Alphaproteobacteria > Sneathiellales > Sneathiellaceae > Sneathiella > Sneathiella glossodoripedis. Next base: position 76,846 of record NZ_BAMS01000006.1, read on the forward strand.
AATTGTTGAGCCGGTTGCGGGATCAACAGGTGTGATCTTGCCACCAAAAGGCTATTTGGAACGTCTTCGCAAGATCTGCGACAAACACGGCATTTTATTGATTTTTGATGAGGTGATAACTGGCTTTGGCCGGTTGGGTACAGCATTTGCCACAGATTATTTTGATGTGAAGCCAGACCTGATCACAATGGCGAAAGGGCTAACCAGCGGGACCATACCAATGGGTGGCGTTGTCTGTTCGAAGGATATCTATGATGCCTTTATGACGGGTCCGGAAAACATGATTGAGCTGTTCCATGGCTTTACTTATTCCGGACATCCGGTTGCAGCGGCCGCTGGACTTGCAACCCTTGATGTTTATCAGGAAGAAGGCTTGTTTGAACGGGCAAATGCGTTAGCTCCTTATTGGGAGGATGCGCTGCATTCTCTGAAAGACTGCCCAAATGTAATTGATCTGCGGAATTTGGGGTTGATCGGCGCAATTGAGTTGCAACCCATTGAAGGAAAGCCGACAGCCCGTGCATTTGAAGCATTTCTGAAATGTTACGAGAAAGGTGTCTTGATCAGAACGACCGGCGACATCATTGCTCTGTCTCCGCCATTGATTTGTGAAAAAGAGCATGTGGATCAGATCTTTGACACAATTAGAACTGTACTGAATGAAATCGCCTGAATTGGTGTTTTAAAGGAAATTTGAAATGTTAATAGGTGTACCTGCTGAGATTAAAACCCTTGAATCTCGCATCGGCATGACCCCCGGGGCTGTACGCGAAGCCGTCGCTCATGGTCACAAGGTTGTTGTGCAAAGTAACGGTGGTCTAAAGATCGGCCTGACCAATGATGACTATGTGGCCGCTGGCGCGACCATTGCGGATACCGCAGAGGAAATTTTTGCCACTGCAGATATGATTGTGAAGGTTAAAGAGCCGCAGCCGCAGGAATGCAAGATGTTGCGCGAAGGCCAGCTGCTCTTCACGTATTTGCATCTGGCTCCGGATCCAGTTCAGGCTCAGGGATTGCTGGACTCTGGTTGCACGGCAATTGCGTATGAGACTGTTACAAGTCCCCGCGGAGGCCTTCCGCTGCTTGCACCCATGAGTGAGGTTGCTGGCCGCATGTCAATTCAAGCTGGTGCCCATTGTCTTGAAATGCGTCAGGGCGGTGAAGGTATTTTGCTCGGTGGTGTGCCAGGTGTTCCAGCCGCTAATGTTGTTGTGCTTGGTGGCGGTGTCGTTGGTGTAAATGCTGCGCGGATGGCCATGGGGCTGGGTGCCAATGTAACTGTTCTGGATAAGTCCTTATCTCGTTTGGCAGAGCTGGATGCTTTATATGGTCCAAATCTGAAAACCATTTATTCAAGCAAAGATACCGTTGATGAATATGTAAGCAACGCGGATCTGGTCATTGGTGCTGTTTTGATACCTGGCGCTGCTGCTCCCAAGCTGGTCAAGAAAGACCACTTGAAAAATATGAAAAATGGTGCCGTGGTTGTTGATGTGGCGATTGACCAAGGCGGCTGTTTTGAAACATCGAAGGCAACGACGCATGTTGAACCGACATATATTGTTGACGGTGTGGTTCATTATTGTGTTGCCAATATGCCTGGTGGGGTTGCGCGGACATCCACATTCGCACTGAACAATGCCACCATGCCATTTATGATAGCGCTAGCGAATAAAGGCTTTAAACAGGCGTTGTCTGATGATCCGCACTTGAGAGAAGGTCTTAATGTGCACGCTGGAAAACTTACCAATGCTGCGGTCGCAAGAGACCTCGGCAAAGAGTATATTTCCACCACTGAGGCGATAGCCGCCTGATCGTATTATTGCGCGTCAATCAATAAAGGTCCGCCGACAGATCATTTAATATCTCTGCGGCGGACTTTTTTTCTTTTACATCTCCCACACCTTGCCCTGCATAGAGTTGCACTGTTCTTGCAAAAGCCTCGCTGTCTGAACGGCGGGCTCCTGCAGCTTTGAAATTACGTAAACTGTAGTTTTTCCCTGGTTTAATGACCCGATAGGGAGTTCCAATCGGCCAGCCATAGGAATAAAAATGTCCGTGATGGGTATCATCCACGGTGGCTTCAATCAGACGTTCGCGATAAATTTCATGCGCATTTGACTCGGTAGCAACAATGAAACTGGTTCCGACCCAGACACCAGCTGCGCCCATACCTAGCACTGCCTTTATTTTTGATGGATTTGATAAGCCACCCGCTGCGAGGACCGGTGTAGTGCCAGCAATTTTCAGAACATCGGGCAGTATACTCATTAAGCCGATCTTACTTTTGACATGTCCGCCTGCTTCAATGCCCTGAGCGATAATGGTGTCAGCGCCATCTGATAACGCTTTTTGGGCTTCCGCCAGACTGCCAACCTGAACCATCACACTAATTCCGGCTTCCTTTAGCTTGGGAATTACTGAGCCAAAATCACCCCAGTATAAAGAAACCGCCTTTGGTTTTTCGGAAATTGTGACGTCCAGCTGTGCGTCAAACCCATCAGGCCCACCGCCCGGTGGAACCAGATTGACGGCGAACGGCTTGTCGGTCAAAGCTTTGGTTTGCGCAATCCAGTTCTTTAAATCTTTGGCAGATAGGCGAATGGCACCAAGGTGACCCAAGCCACCAACGTTACTTATGGCTGCCGTCAGCTCCGGCCCAGCGATCCCTCCCATTCCTGCCTGAAAGATCGGGTTTTTTGTCCCATAAAGTGTGTCGAGCTCAGCCATATTCGTAATTCCAATCGTTGATTTTGGAAGTTTAGGGGAATTATTGTATCTTTAAAAATGAATTATAAAGATAATAAATATCATTTTTTGAGATATTAAAATGAATCTGGATTTGAAATCGTTGGAGATTTTCGTGTGTGTCGTGGAAGAGGGAAAAATCTCCAAGGCTGCGAAAAAACTAAATCGGGTGCAATCAAACGTAAGCACTCGCATAAAACAACTTGAAGCGGAGGTCGGAAAGCAGTTGTTTGTTCGCTCTGCTCGCTCGCTCCAACTAACTGCAGAAGGGGGACTGCTTCTTGAGTATGCCAAGCAGATGTTACAGCTTAGAGAACAAGCTTCATTGGCATTGGGTGACGACACACCAAAGGGCATATTACGAGTTGGTGCGATGGAGAGCACTGCAGCAGCACGCCTTCCTTCGATAATACAGACTTTCAGTCATAAATATCCCGACTTGCATGTTGATCTTGTCACAGATACCGCCGCAGGGCTTATTTCACGTCTGGCGGACGGGCGAGTGGAATGTGTTTTTGCGGCGAAATCCGCGGCTGATTTTCGCTTTGCCAGTAAAACAGTATTTCACGAAGAACTTGTTCTGGTAGCGCCTGAGACGATGAGCCATATCAAGGAATATGAAGACCTTGAAAATGTCCCGCTTGTAGCTTTTGAAAAGGGATGTGCTTATCGGGGTTACCTGGAAGATTGGGTGAAGCTTCACCACATTAAACCCAGTACTATTTTGTCTATGAATTCTTATCTTGCCATTATCTCCTGCGTCAGTGCGGGCAGTGGCTTTGCCGTAATACCGCGTTCAGTATTAAACCTTTTTCGGAAAGCCTTTCCTGTTCGCGAACTTGGAACACCTAGTGAGTTCAAAAAGATACCGACATTATTGATGTGGCAGAAGGGGCCGAAGAGCAACAATTTCGCTGCATTTTCCAGAGAATTTCATATTTAGCTAAAAAACTACTTTTATTAACCATTTAATGACGCTTGTATTAGATTATTGTCCAATGGACTTAGGGTGTTGCTCGAGTGAATCCAAGTGCAAAGGAAGTAGTAAGTGAAAAGTTTTGCCAAAATTTCAGTCTGTCTTCTATTAATCTCAGCTTTGTTTTTGTCAAAAGAAGTTGTGGCGGCCAATATTGAAATTGGTTTGAACGCAGACATGTCATCAAGTTCTGCTTTGGCGGGCCGTGCAATCCAAAGAGGCGCCCAAATCGCAATTGATGAAATTAATGAAGGCGGAGGTATACTGGGTCGACAGCTTGAACTTGTCACACGTGACCATCGTGGCAATCCCGCCAGAGGTAAAGATAACATTCTTGAATTGTCGGAACGTGAGAATATTGTTGCTGTCTTGGGCGGATTGCATACACCTGTTGTGCTGGCTGAGTTGGATCTTGTTCATAAGAAAAGGCTGCCATACCTGATCCCCTGGGCGGCTGGAACCCAAATAATACAGAATAACCATTCTCCGAATTTTGTTTTCAGGGTATCTGTTCGGGATGAATATGCGAGCTCGTTTTTGTTGTCAGAAGCAAAAAAACTGGGTTACAAACGGCCGTGCTTGCTGCTTGAAAATACGGGCTGGGGGAGATCCAATAATAATGGTTTTCATAATGCGGCTAGTACAATCAACATGCCAATACCTGCTACCCAATGGTTTAATTGGGGGCAAACAGACTTCCAGGATATTCTCAAGAATTTGGTTTCTGCTAATTGTGACGTCATTATGTTTGTTGGCAATTCCAGAGAAGGCAAGCATATGGTTCAGTCGCTAGCCTCTTTGCCAGTTGCAGATCAACTGCCGATAATTTCTCATTGGGGTATTACTGGCGCAGACTTTGTCAAAGTTGCTGGACCTGATATATCAAAAATCAATCTTGTATTCCTTCAAACATATTCGTTTCTTGAGCCAACCGATCAGCGTTTAGCTGACAAATTCGTCAAGCATTACTTTAAAAGATTTCCGGATACCAAATCCGTCACTGACATTAAAGCACCCGTTGGGAGTGCCCACGCATACGATCTGGTGCATATTCTTGCCACTGCCATCCGTCAGTCAGGATCGCTAGACAGAACTCGCGTGCGTGAAGAGCTTGAAAGAATAGAATTTTATTCAGGACTTGTTCGCAAGTATAAACCGCCATTTACCGAAGATCAGCACGATGCCTTGGACAGCTCGGATTTCAGATTGGCTCGTTTCAATGAAGCTGGTGTTATAATACCTCTTGAAAGCAATCAGTGATGATGCAAGCCACTGGCGAAGATATACAAAAACGCTCTCGATCACTCGCAAGTTATTTAAATTTTCGGGTGATTTTACCGTCGGTCTTTATAATGGTGGCGGTGTCAGTCATGGCCACCTTGTTTATTCAAAAGCAAATGACGGCGGACGTAAAAGAACGTTTAACCAGTCAAGTAAAGCAAAGTGCTGATGTTATGGCTTTGCGTTTGAATTTGTTAGTGGAATCCGTACAAGCGATCGCAGAAAATGATTTGGTTGTAAATGGTGTCATTGACGAGCAAAACCGTCAGGGGTACTTACCGGCATTTTTTAATTCTTTGAGACTTGCAGAGACGCATAGCGGTGCGATTTATCTAACAGATTACAAAGGCCGGGAAATTGCCGGAAGCAAATCAAAGGACATTTATTCACTTCCAAACGTCGAGATTTGGCTGCAACAGGTGATGTCAGGTGAAGTGTATTTTGACTTGCAGCCATATCATCTGGTGATAGCTGTACCAGTTATTTACAATGACCTGCCTGAAGGGGCAGTTGTTGTGTATTATCCGCAAGGTGGGCTCCATGAAATACTGGATTTACCCTCACTTACAACGTTTAAAGCTGTTGTCGGTCGCGATGGAGCTAGTCTCTTTTCTTCAATTCCGGGCATATACGGGTCAGGTTTAAACCAGTCAAACGAAGCTAATGGCGACTGGATATTTGAAACCATTGTAGTTCCAGGATATGAAAATTTGCGTGTTGTTGCAGGAGAGACTGCGAGTAACGCATATGCAATGAGTGAGCAGGCGAAGTTTGTGTTTATACTCACAACTGTCATTTTCATTGTTGTGATGTTGCTTTGTAGCGTCACTTTACTCGGAAAAGTGAGTAGGCCGCTCAAGGCGCTGAGTGCAACTGCCGATGCTATCGGGCGAAAAGGCAAATTAAGTGAGCGCGCTAAATTTGTGGGTGCAAAAGAGTTTCAGGATCTTGCAGCCAGTTTTAATCGCATGCTCGAAAAGGTAGAAAGTTCTTCAAACGACCTTAAGACTGAAATTGAAGAGAGAAAAGAATTAACGCAAAAACTGGAAGACAGTAAGCACAGTTTAATGCGGGCTCAGAAGGTCGCTAACATAGGTTATTGGAAGTTAAATTGGATCACAGGTGAAGAAGAATGGTCGCCTCATCTTAGAAGCATTTATGGGGTGTCAGGTCACGTAAAGCCTAGTTTTAAGCAATTTCAGGCCTGTGTACATGAAGAGGATTTGCCATACGTTCTCAAATCACAAAAAGCGGGCCTGGAAGAAAAGAGACCTTTTTCTACTGAATACAGACTTGTTCATAAAAATGGAAATATTAGGCAGGTAATATGCTACATAGATCCAGAATTGAACGAAGACGGAGAGTTGGTAGCCGTTGCTGGTATCGTCCTCGATGTTACCAACTTACGAAATACGCAAAAAGAACTGAATAGTTCGTTGCAAAAATTACATGAAACCAACATGTCGCTGGAAGCTACTGTAGAGCAGCGGACCAGAGAGTTGCTTGAAGCGAAAGAAAAGGCTGAACAAGCAAGCCAAGCGAAAAGTGAATTTTTAGCATCAATGAGTCATGAAATTCGCACACCTATGACCGGTGTCATAGGTTTTGCTGAAATGCTGCTTGAAGATGAGATGCCTGCTAAAAGCAGGGCCAAAGTTCAACGGATCATAGAAGCGACTAAATCACTTCTCAGCATTATTAATGACATTTTGGATATGTCTAAAATGGATGCTGGCAAGATGGAGCTTGAAAGAATTGACTTCAAGCTACCCAAACTGATCGAGAATGTGGTTTCTCTGTTCGATGAAAAAATTGCTCAGTCAGATGATCTGACAATTGTGACCAGCATTGACACTCGCTTGCCAGAAAAAATTAAATGTGACCCGACAAGGTTGCGGCAAATTTTGGTCAATCTTGTTGGAAACGCAGTTAAGTTTACGGACAAGGGAGAAGTTCGAATCAATGTGAGCTTAAAACAACCGAAAGGTGGTGGCTCTTATTTGAAGTTCCTCGTAGAGGATGAAGGTATCGGCATGGATGAAGAAACCCTGTCCGCTATTTTCACCGAATTTAGTCAGGCTGACGCCTCGATTTCGCGAAAATATCAAGGCACAGGGCTTGGTTTGGCTATTTGTAAAAAGCTGGTTGCATTATGCGGTGGGGAAATCGGTGTGAGTAGCCGCTTGGGTGAGGGGAGTCGTTTCTGGTTTGAAATACCTTTCGAAGAAAGTACTGCAAATGATGACGAGATCATTGAAGAGTTAGCTCCACAGTACGAAGTGAGCCAATCACTTAAAATTCTGATTGCTGAAGACAATCAAGTGAATCAGATGATCATAGCAAATACCGTAGAGGGATTTGGGCATTATTGCGATGTGGTTCCGAACGGCGCGGAAGCAGTCAGGAGATTGAAAGAACAGCCGTACGATTTAATTTTGATGGATGTTCGTATGCCTGAAATGAGTGGGCCGGATGCAACCCGTGTCATTCGCAAGCTTGAAGATCAGGAACGGGCAAATGTCCCAATTATTGCATTGACAGCAGATGCTATGAATTCCCAGCGTCAAGGGTATCTGGATGCTGGCATGAATGATTGTGTCACTAAACCGTTCGAGCGTAGTGATTTAATCGCTGCAATCAATAAAGTAATGGGAAGAGATATTCATCTGCCGTCACAAGAGAGTCAAAAGCCAACGGAAACAAGTAAATCGACTCAAAATATTCTTGAACAGATAGAGGCAATTCCCATCGGTAACGAGGATGAGCTTAATACTTTGAGCCATACACTTGGGTCAGATAAGTTTATGATGATACTGGAAACCGCACTCAGCACCCATAAAGACCAGCTGGTTCAACTCAAACAGTGTGTTGAAGCGGGAGATGCGGGCACAATTCATAATGTTGCTCATTCTATCAAAGGGTCGTCCGGGCTGTTGTTTGGAACGCGCTTAGCTGCATTAGCTGCAGAAATTCAGTCAAATGCTGAAGATATTGAATATGTGAAAGCAATTTTGCCCGCAACAGAAGCGACTTTAAACGAGACACTTGTTTGGTGGGAAAGTAAAAGCATAACGCCGTCAGCCAAGATCCTTCATTAAATTACAATATTCTTATTTGCGATTGATTGTGATGTTTAGTTGCAATTTTTTGTGATCATGATTATAAGCAAGTTAGTTTTAATAATCATTCGCAATCTCAGAAGGAATAAATTATGCGTTTGGCTAAGATTCTGGTTACTGCTGCCGCTGTTGTAACTGCCCTAAGCTCTCCGTCATTTGCAAAAGCGGACGAAGTCAATCTCTATTCCTACCGACAGGAAAAGTTAATTCGTCCTATTTTGGATGAGTTTGAAAAAGACACAGGCGTTAAGGTGAATGTTGTGTTTGCTAAGAAAGGAATGCTGGAGCGCTTGAAGTCAGAGGGCATGAACAGCCCAGCTGATGCGATCCTGACTGTTGATATTAGCCGCCTTGCTGAACATAAAGAGGCAGGCGTATTGCAGGCAATTTCTTCCGAAGAGTTAAATTCAAACATTCCTGCGCAATATCGGGATCCTGAAGGTTTCTGGTATGGCCTCACTGTTCGCAGCCGGGTTGTTTACTATGCGAAAGATCGAGTGAACGCAACTGACCTGACTACATATGAAGATCTGGCTGATCCAAAGTGGAAAGGCAAGATTTGTATTCGTTCTTCCTCAAATGTGTATAACCAGTCAATGCTCGCCGCTATGGTTGCGCATTTGGGTGAGAAGCAGGCCGAAGAGTGGGCGGCCGGTATCGCTGCAAATATGGCGCGTAAACCGCAAGGTGGCGATCGCGATCAAATTAAGGCTGCGGCCGCAGGTGAATGTGATATCGCAATCGGCAACACATATTACTACGGTAAAATGCAGACTTCTAAAGATGCAGAACAGAAGTCAGCAGCAGAGAAAGTTGCGATATTCTGGCCAAACCAGGATGGGCGTGGTGCTCATGTCAATATTTCCGGTGCCGCGGTTACTAAAGCCGCGAAAAATAAGGAAAATGCGATTAAGCTGATTGAGTTCCTTTCAAGCGACAAAGCACAACAATTCTATGCATCTTCAAATTTTGAATATCCGGTAAAACCAGGTATTGAAATTGATGGAACTGTTGCTGCTTGGGGTAAACCAAAATTCGATGCTATTGGCCTTGACAAAGTTGCTGATAAGCAAGCAGATGCGGTAAAGATTTTTGACCGTGTTGGCTGGCGCTAAGCAAGACCACAAGATCATAATCAGACGGGCGCCAATGGCGCCCGTTTTTTTATCTGAGTGCGTTATTTAAGTGGGTGACCCCTTCTGAAATTGCTGCTTTGGCTTTGTCTATTGCGCCGCCCAGATTAATGAACCCGTGGATCATGCCAGCGTAATCTGTATAGGTTACGGAAGCGCCTGCTTCTTGAAGCTTCATGGCAAAAGCTTTCCCTTCGTCTTTCAATGGATCGTATTGCGCGGTTTGTATCAAACTGCCCGGCATGTTGGACAATTCGGGGTATAGCAATGGGGAAGCTCGCCAGTCATCACGATCCGATGGGGACCTTAAATAGTGGTTTTGGAACCAGTTCATCAGACTGGTCGTCAAAAAATAACCTTCGCCGCAATCCTGATGGGATGGTGTCGTCATATGCATGTTCGTTGCTGGATAGATAAGCCATTGAAAATCGGGCAAGGTAAATTGGTCTTCGAGTGCCATCAGTGAGACGACAGCACTCAGGTTTCCCCCAGCACTGTCACCGGCGACCGCTACTTTGGATGGGCCACCACCAAATTTACCAGCATTGGCTCTGGCCCATTTATAGGCCGAAAATGAGTCCTGTGGGGCAGCAGGAAAAGGTGCTTCTGGCCCCATACGGTAGTCAACAGAGATAACTAGAAAATTTCCTTCGTTACTGATCTGTCTGCACAGGCTGTCATGGCTGTTTCGACTGCCAATAACCCACCCACCCCCGTGGTAGAAAACAATAACCGGAATATTTTGATCACCTGAAACCGGGGAATAGATCCGTAAAGGAATAGTGCCATTAGGACCCTCTATCTCCAGATCCTCTGTCTTCCCGATTGGAATATCTTTTAAACAAAGCTTCTGAGCACGCTCTTCATAAGTGCGTTTCGCTTCTTGAGCTGTCATTTCCTCAAGCGGAGGGACTTTTGCCTCAATTGCGATATCCAATACCCATTTTGCTTGCGGGTCCAGTGTCATGAATTTGCCTCGCCAATGAGTTTTTTCTCTACAAAATCAAGGCGATCCTGACCCCAGAATATTTCGTCATCGATCACATAGCTGGGGGCTCCAAATACGCCTTTGTCGACCGCTTCTTGCGAATATGATTTGAAGAGGGTCGAATATTTTTCAGCTTTAGCCTGATCAAGTAATTCCTGACCCTTGAAGCCGTATTGGTCCGCAATTTCAATAAGAGTGTCTGAATTTGAAATATCCTGCTCGTCTTTCCAGACTGCCTGCAGAAACCTCTCACCAAGTCCCAAAGCGTCAAGATTGTTTTCCGCTGCTGCCAGACACATGTAGGAAGCCAAGCCAGCATCTACGGGAAAGTATTTGGGCTCCAAGTTTAAGGGAATATTGAGTTCGGCCTTCCATCGCTTGAGTTCCATAAAGCGATACCTTTGTCTTTCGGGTGCGCGTTTTGCAAGAGGAAGGCCACCTGTCGCGGGGAAAATCAACCCAAAATCCACAGGTTTAAAGTTAATTTGCGCATTGTGCCGGCTGGCAATATCGCAAAGTCTTCTGTGGCCGAGATAGGTCCAGGGGGACGATAGGCCAGCATAATAGTCAATAATTTTTAGCATGGTGCTTCCTTTTGCTTTTTAAGCCATATTGGCAAGCTTTCTTGTGGATGTCCACGCAGCAGTTGGGGCTTATTGATTAAACAAATCGTGAGCCATCAGAGTAGCTTGTGTTCTGTTTTTAACTGACAGCCGTTTATATAAAGATGTCGCGTGTACTTTCACGGTACCTTCTGACAATCCCATTTTTTCGGCAATTTCGCGATTACTTAATCCTACAGAGATTAATTGCCAGATTTGCCGTTGTTTGGGGGTAAGGTTTCTGATCTTGTCAGAACCGCCGATCGGTTCGTTGCTGGTGCTGTTTTTGTGTTTGCGGAAAGCAGACGTTATCAATTCGAACAATTTAACGTGACTACTCACAGGTGCTGTTTTTTCAATAACACCATCAAGCCCGTTTTCTTTTATCTGAGCCACATCTGCTGGCTCATCAACGCTGATGATCACTGGGCTGCCGCCGCTCATTCGGCGGAGTTTCGTCAAGGTTTGTGAGCTTTTGTCGGGAAGGGTGTTGCTGCCAACGACAACCAGATCATAGCCTGACTTCTTAAGCGAGCTTTGAAGTTGGTCGTAGGTATCACAGTGAAGGACTTCGCAATCGGCGGAGCAGGCTTCATTCAATGCGAATTCTATTCCATCTCTAAATAAAACATGCGCATCTGTCACGATAACAAGCATGTTAAAATCCCCCAATGCTGGCACCGCCAAATTCGATGACATAATATGGTGTAATGCACCTTATGAGGGTAACCCAAACTGTGATGCGAGTATAGGTTTTTTTCTGTTACCTCAAGACCTGTTAAGTATAACCGCGTAAATCATTAAATTGCCGAACGGCAAATGAGTCTGTCATACCGGAAACAAAATCAGTAATATCAAGCAACCATTCATAAAGGGGCTTGGACTGCTGGCGCTGATTGCCAAATAAATTCATGACCACTTTTGAGCGCGGGGAAGGCGAGGTCCCATTTCTCAAATACTGTTCCCACTCGGAATTAGCGATGAAGAAGGCATCAAGCATTGTATTGAGAATTTCTGATCCTCTTAACTCCGCCTGAATCCTTTCACGATGATTGAAAATGCGACTTTTACAGAGGTTTTCGACCTCTTTAAAGATTGAAGCGTTCATGGAATAGCTGAGCAGATCTTTCTTGAAAGTACCGGCTAGAATTTCCCCTTCAAAATCTGCGAAAATTGAGGAAACCTCACCGATAAGATGCCCAATGCATTTAGCGCGGAGATACGAAATTTTCTCAGAATTATCGGTGATTTCGCCGTAACGGTGAGGGGCTTCAGCCAACAGGCGCAGCATTAGATCTTCTGTTTCATCAAATTCCAGTCGACCAAGCTTGTAGCCATCTTCGATATCTACAACCGAATAACAAATATCATCGGCAGCTTCTACCAGATAGGTCAAAGGGTGCCGGCACCAATATGTTTCAGTTCCACGACGGATAAGGCCAAGTTCTTCTGCTATTTCTTCAAACTCGGGTATTTCCGACTGCATAATACCAAATTTTTTACCGGCCTGATCATCCTCAATTTGGCCGCTGATTATTGAAGTTCTAGGGTATTTCATAAAGGTGCCAAGAGTTGCGTAAGTGAGGCGAAGACCACCGTCGTGGCGCCAGTTTTGCAACTTGGTTAAAACACGAAATCCTTGCGCATTTCCTTCAAAATTCAGGAAGTCCATTTTTTGCGGAGGGGAGAGTTCATCAAGTTGCCCCTGCGCATTGGGTTTGACGTTGAACCAGTGACGAATTGTATCCTCGCCAAAATGGCCAAAAGGCGGGTTTCCTATATCATGTGCCAGGCAGGCAGCAGATACGATATGTCCAAATTCAGCGGCCGTGTAATCACTATTTTTAAGATGTCGGTCGATCACAACCTGTCCTGCGTTGGCGCCCAAGGATCGCCCAACTGAAGCAACTTCCATCGAATGGGTAAGACGCGTTCTAACATAATCGCTTTCGGACATCGAATGGACCTGAGTTTTATCCTGCAGCCGGCGAAAAGCGCTGGAGAAGACAATTCTGTCCTGATCTTTGTGAAAAGGGCTTCGGGAAGCGGAAACTGGGTCGTTGAGCTGCTGGCCATATCGTTTGCTTGACAGCAGCTTGTACCAATCCATCATTTATCCATATTCCTTTTCGATGAGTTGTCTGATTTGATATGTGCGTTGTATCGGATCTTAAAATAGGAACTTATATAGACAGAAACAAATATTAACTGCCTAATTTCCCCACCCCGGATATGTAATAATTAGATCAGCCACAAGCTCTCTGTTGTTTCGGTCCATTGAGTGAAGCAGTTTGGGGAAGGAGCCGATTCCTTCTGCAAAGATACGATCAGCTTCTCTACCGTTCCAAAGTGCAACCAACAGAATTAGCATGCGCCTTTGCGCATGGGATAACTTTAAACCGCCAGCTGAATCCCGATCTTTTTCAATCTCTTTTATATCGGGTGCTATTTCGAAGTGATTTGTTAACCTGTCTAGGTCACTATCTTTAGGAGTAAAGTAACGTTCGAGCTGATTGTATGTGATCGCCGCTTTTAGGGTTTCTGTAAAATCTTCCTCGTGCAAAGCTTGATACCTTTATGATTCGAGCAATATAGTAGTAGATGTAAACATTTGTATTTTAGGCAATGAGTGAAAAGCGCGCATTAATAATCGACGACGAAAAACTATTTGCTGACTTTGTGAAGCAGGTAGCTGAAGGCATGGGATATGATGTGCGGGTAACCGACCAGGCCGATACCTTCAAGGAAACTTTCAAAAATTTTGATCCAACCGTTATTATACTTGATATGGTCATGCCGGGCGTTGAAGGAATTGAGCTGGTTAATTGGCTAGCTGAAGTCGGGTGTTCCGCAAAGATTATGGTGGTTACGGGTTACAATCCCAATTATGTTGATTTTGCAAAAACCATTGGTAGCGCCCGTGGTCTTTCTTCAGTCCAAAGTTATACCAACCTATAAGTCTGGCTGATTTAAGGGAAGCCTTGTCGTAGAGCCGCCCTCAAGTGGCTTGCTTTTCAAAAAACACTGTGAAATTATGATCGCAATATTGCGCTCGACTGCGAGCGGAATGTTCTCAGGGCAGGGTGAAAGTCCCTACCGGCGGTGAAAGCAAATGCTTAAGCCCGCGAGCGCTCAATGATTGAGGTCAGCAGATTTGGTGTAAATCCAAAGCCGACGGTTACAGTCCGGATGAAAGAGAACATGATAATCTCACTCGTGACAGAGATGTCTCGTTGAGGATTAATGTTTTGCCTTGAGTTTTTGATGATTTTTGAAACTGAGGCAAAAAAATGAACGAAAAGAATAATTCCGACAGTCTTCATTCAGCGGTCAAGAACTCAACTCGTAAAATTGCTGTTATTCAGGCGAACTGGCACATAGATATTGTATCGAATGCCACTGGATCCTTTATTCAGGATCTCGTGAAAGCCGGTTTGACTGAACAGAGAATTGATGTGATTGATGTCCCTGGAAGTCTGGAAATTCCTTTAATGGCGCAAAAGCTTGCTAAGAGTAATTCGCATGATTTGATTATGGCGACCGGTCTCATAGTTGATGGTGGTATTTACCGTCATGATTTTGTCTCCAGAACAGTGCTGGATGGTATGATGAGAGTGCAGCTGGATACAGAAGTTCCGGTGCTCTCTGTTGTGCTAACACCGCACAATTTCCAAGAGGTGCCAGCACATATGGAGTTTTTTGCAAATCACTTTGTTCAGAAAGGGCAAGAAGCGGCAAAGGCTGCCATTCAAACTTTGAATACATTCGCTACCCTTCAACAGCCTGATCGTCTGGCTTCGTGATTTTAAATTATTTTGCTTTCGTGGTCTTTCCAGTATCGATCACGTAGCAGCCTTTTATACAGCTTTCCCGTCGGATGGCGGGGAAGCTGTTCCATAAAATTAAGTGACTTTGGACATTTGATGGGACTTAAATGATCACGGCAGTAAGTGATGAGCTCTTCTGCCAATCGGTCATTTGCGATTGACATATTTACAGGTTGAACGACAGCTTTAACCTCCTCACCAAAATCCGCATTGGGGATGCCAAAGACAGCGACATCATAAACAGCGGGGTGATTGATGAGATGATCTTCTATTTCTTGGGGGTATATGTTGACGCCACCGGAAATGATCATAAAACTTTTACGATCCGTGAGATACAGATATCCGTCTTCATCCAAATAACCAATATCTCCAAGCGTGCTCCAACCCTTTTCATTATAGCTTTCAGCGGTTTTTTCCGGATCGTTGTGGTACTCAAAATCCTTTCCATCGGAAAAGTAGATTGTACCGGTTTCATTGGGTGGCAGTTCTTGTCCAAAATCATTGACGATATGAATAACGCCAATGACGGCTTTACCAACTGTACCGGGGTGTTCCAGCCATTCCTGGGGTCCGGTTGTACAATATCCGTTTCCTTCCGTGCCACCGTAATATTCATAGATAATTGGTCCCCACCATTCGAGCATTTGCCGTTTAATTTTTTCCGGGCAGGGGGCGGCTGCATGAATGGCAACTTTAAGGGAACTGACATCATACTGGTTACGAATTTCTTCAGGCAGCTTAAGCATGCGGACAAACATCGTCGGAACCAGTTGAGTGTGTGTAATTTTATACTTCTGAACCAGTTCCAGATAGGTTTCAGGATCAAATTTCTCCATAATCACGCATGTGCCGCCAAAACGTTGGACACGCATGTTATATCGAAGTGGTGCCGCGTGATAGAGCGGAGCCGGAGACAGATACACGACATCATTGTCAAAACTGTAGAGGGCTTTCAGGATATTGTACAAGTTATCTTCAGAGCCAATCGGATTTCCAATTTCCACCGGTTTCACGCCCTTGGGGCGCCCTGTTGTTCCCGATGAATAAAGCATGTCCGCGCCTTCACATTCGTCCTCAAGAGGCGTGATTGGATATCGTTCCGTTTCCTGTTCATAACTTGAAAAGCCTTCCGTGGTGCCATTCATCATCAGGCATTGGCGAACTGTTCTCAGGAGAGGTTTGATCTCTGTCGCTGTTTTTTCAAGATATGTTGAGGTAATAAATAGCTCTGCACCACAATCATTAATGATATACGCAGCTTCTTCCGCGGAGAGTCTGGAAGAAATGGCGGTGTAATACAAACCTGCTCTTTGTGCCCCCCAACAGAGTTCGTGAAAGCGGTTATTATTTTCAAGAAAGAACGCGATGTGGTCGCCGATTTTCAGCCCCTGAGCACGCAAAAACTGGGCAACCTGATTAGATCGCTCATCTAGCTGTTGGTAGGTTATTACCTCGCCTGTGCTGGCCATTATTACCGCAGCTTTATCTGGCTGAGATTTTGCAAAATCTCTTATATGCATCGCTTCCCCCCATTTTCCAACGCCAGGGTGGCATCAGGCAGTTTTTATTGCTTTGCTCTTAATTAGGTTATTGATTGTATCTTCTGGAACACCAGACTCAATAAGTACTTCTTTCGAATGTTCACCCAACAGGGGTGGGTGACGGCGTATGCTGCCCGGTGTTTGCGAAAACTGAGTTGGTATGCCGGTGAAACGCAGCCTTCCCTCAGTAGGGTGCTCCATTTCATGCCAGAAGTTGGTCGCGACCAGATGTGGATCGGAAATGAGATCACTCGCAGTATTAATCGGGACTGCAGGAATTCCGGCTTCGTCTAGCATTGATAGCCACTCTTCAGCAGTGCGTGTTTCGATTATGTCAGAGAGAATAGAATACAGTTCATCAATGTTTGCCAATCTTTTGGAAATGCTGCAAAAGCGGGGGTCCTGCATGAGCTCGGGTCGCTCGGCCAGATCAAAAAACGCTTTCCACTGTTTGTCGACATAGGGCAACACGCCAATCATTTTGTTATCCTTGGTCTTGTATGGATGGCGCGTCGGAGAAGTGGCTCGTGGGTATCCTGCTGTTCCCTGCGGGGGAATAAAATGTTCTCCATAAATATGTTCCAGCATGTGAAATTGGACCATAGTCTCGAACATAGGGACTTTGACTTCTTGTCCTCTGCCTGTCCGCTCTTTGTGAAAGAGCGCCATTGTGATCGCATAAACGACAGTCAGACCGGTTGCTTTGTCGGCTAATACAGTAGGCATATAGGATGGCCGTCCGACCAGATCGCTTTGGGTTGCGGCAATTCCACTTACGCCCTGAATCATATCGTCATAAGCAGGCTTGTTCGCATAAGGACCATCCTGTGAAAACCCAAATGCACCGCAATAAATGATACCCGGATTTATTTTTTTAACTTCTTCGTAACTGAGGCCTAGCCGATTAACTGCGGAAGGGCGCATGTTGTGAACAAAAACGTCTACAGTTTTCAGAAATTCGACAAAAGCTGCTTTGCCGTCTTTATTTTTCAGGTCAATGGACAGGCTTCGTTTATTTCGGTTTGCATGCATGTATACAGCGGCCATGCCTTCTGAATGACGGGGCCCGATATCACGCGTTGTATCACCATCCAAGCCTTCTATTTTTATGACGTCAGCACCGTGATCTGCCAGAATTTGTGTCGCAAAAGGCCCGAGCAGGACGGAAGTTAAGTCCGCGATTTTTACCCCACTTAAAGGGCCGTCGCTTTGAGAATGTGTGTTCATGGCTGGCCTATTAGTATGATTTTGGCAGGCCGAGAGCCTTTTCCGCAATGTAGCACAGAATTAATTGTGGGCTGATTGGGGCAATACGGCAAATCATGACTTCGCGCATTAATCTTTCCACTGTAAATTCTTTGGCATAACCTACGCCACCGTGAGTGAGAACAGCTTGCTGGCAGGCCTTAAACCCTGCTTCGCCGCCCATATATTTGGCGGCATTCGCATATGTTCCGCATTCTTGTCCACTATCGTAAAGATAAGCAGCCTTCATTGCCATCAACATGGCAGCTTCCAATTCCATCCAGTTTTCAGCCAGTGGATGCTGGATGGACTGATTTTGCCCAATTGGCCTGCCGAATACCTCACGGTCTTTGGCATATTTTGTTGCTCTGGCCAGGGCGTTCATGCCAACGCCGGCACCCTCGGCACCGATAAGAACTCTTTCTGGATTAAGGCTATGAAGCAGGTAATAAAACCCTTTACCCTCTTCCCCAACGAGATCTTCTTTTGGGATCGGCAGGTCATTAATAAAGACTTCGTTTGAGTCTACAGCTTTTCGCCCCATTTTTTCGATGACACGGACATCACAATGTTCGCGGTTCAAGTCGGTATAGAAGATGGACAATCCATCGGTGGGTTTCTTGCACTCTTCGATTGGTGTTGTCCTTGCAAGAAGCATTATTTTGTCTGCTTCTTGTCCAGTTGTTGTCCACATTTTTTGCCCGTTGGCAATGTAGTGGTCTTTATTCCACACAGCCTTTGTCTGGATCGCAGAAGTGTTAAGGCCGGAATTAGGTTCGGTTACACCAAAACAGGTTTTGATCTTCCCTTGGATCAGATCAGGTAACCATCGTTCTTTTTGTTCCTGATTACCAAATACGACAATAGGATGCGGACCAAAAATATTTATATGAATTGCGGAGGCTGCAGACATGCCACCAGGTGACTTGGCAACCTCATGCATCATTATAGCGGCCTCTGTCACACCTAGATTGGCGCCACCAAACTCCTCAGGCATTGTAATGCCGAGCCAGCCAGCATCAGCCATGGCTTTGTGAAATTCGTGCGGAAATTCACCCGTACGATCATGGTCGTGCCAATATTCATCATTAAAACGTGCGCAAAGTCCGGCCACGTTATCCCGAATTGAGAGCTGATCATCAGTTAATGAAAAGTCCATTTTTTGGTCCTTTTTATTTTTATTTTTATGAAGCTACACTGCACGAACTCAGCTCAGCGATCAAGCTTTCCTAGTGAAAATTGACGATATTTCGGATTAAATTCTTATATCTGAACAAAAAAGGCCCGCATTTTACTGCGGGCCTTTTCTTTTTTGATAGTTTGGCTTAGTTCAGCATTGTTTGTGGTAACCACAGAATGAGCGATGGGAACGCTATAAACAGTGCCACCGTCAAAATATCTGCTACAAAAAACGGACCGATCCCTCGGAAAACATCCGCAAGCGGAATATCAGGCCGGACACCGTTTACGACATAGCAGTTCAATCCAATTGGTGGTGTGATGAGGCAAATCTCAACCATTTTCACAACGATAATTCCAAACCAGATAGGATCATAGCCAAGGCCAATAACTGCTGGATACACAACTGGCAGAGTTAGCAGCAGCATGCCAATTGCGTCCATGAACATACCTAAAATGGCATAGCCGCACAGAATGAGCAGAATGGTTACAGTTGGCGGGAATGGTAACCCAAGGATCCATTCAGCAAAAGCTTCTGGTAAGCCAGAGAAGCCGAGAAAACGAACGAATACCAAAACACCCCAGATAATCGAGAAGATCATAACACTGAGTTTGGCAGTTTCAAATAAGGCTTCTTTTAATTGCTTGGTTCTCATCCCGTGAGCAAATGCAAGGATCAGAACAACAAAAGCTCCGAGTGCACCGGCTTCTGTGGGAGTTGCCCATCCACCGTAAATCGCGCTGAAGATAATGCCAATTACAGCCACGATAGGTAATGTTCCGGGTAAGGATTTTACCCGTTCAGCCATTGTAAAGCCGCGAACTGGTGGTCCTAGCTTGGGATTAACCGTTGCACGCCCCATAATAATGAACGCGTATATGAGCGCTGATACGATGCCAGGAATGAAGCCTGCCAACAATAATGCGCCCACGGATTGTTCAACGATAATGGCGTAAATAACCAGAATAGCACTAGGCGGTATGAGTGACGCAAGCGTACCGCCAGCAGCAACAACACCCGCAGCTAGCCTGCGATCATAACCCGCGCGCAACATTTCCGGGATGGCGACGCGGCTGAATACCGCTGCTGTAGCAGTACTCGCACCGGAGACCGCTGCAAAACCTGCAGCAGCAAAAACCGATGCCACAGCGAGGCCACCGGGAACCCAGCCAATCCATTTCTTTGCCGCATCAAAGGCGGCGGTTGTAATACCTGCGTGAAATGCCAAATAACCGATCAGGATAAACATTGGCAAAACGCTTAGCGAATATAGTGTGGATTTGGAATGTGGAATTGTTCCAACGATGCCGGTACCCGCATCCCATCCAATGATGGATACTATGCCGATCATACCTACAACTGTGGCGGCGATATAAACCCGGACACCCAGGAAAACCATTAGCATCAGGGCGCCCATACCGATAATGCCGGTAACTAGAGGATCGAGTTCCATTATTTTTTCCCCCCGGATTTACGGTACGATTTGTCAAATTCTGCTTCTTTGGCGGCTTCTTCTCCCAATGCATCGGCAATCTCATGCCGAGCCTGTTCCTCCACATCTTCGATCACGGGAATAGCGACAATTGGGGCGTTTGGATAAATGAACATGCGTCCGAAACCAACCGCCTGAATGGCAAAGCGGATCCATAAGACACCAAAGGCTAGCGGAATTATCAGCTTTGCGGGCCAGATAGGCAGGCCGATATCAATCGTAGAGTCGCCAAAATCATAAGCTCTTTCAAAGTGAAGCCAGCTTTTCTGGATGAGTACGGTTATGACAAAAAGACCAACGAGCGTTGCTAGAAACTCAAAGAAGTACAGCGTGCGACCGTTGAATTTTGCCATAAACAGATCCATACGGACATGACCACCTAAGCGTTGACAATAGGCAATACCAAAAAAGGCAAAAATCACCATGCTTTGTTCGATGAAGTCGATATAGCCGTAAATCGGCATATCCAGTAATTTTCTGCCAAGTACTTGCGACACGCCGAGGATCATGACGATAAAAATTGCCGTAGCCGAGAAACCGTTAAGAAAGTTTTCCAGTTTAGAAAACCAGAAATCAAATTTGCCAAGTAGCCCTGTCGGCGGCTCTTGAGGAGAAACTGAGTGTGTTATCATTGACTATCTCTCTAGAAAGAGGAACCAATAAGCTCCAGTTGGAGCCGTTTGTATTTCTTCTAACTTCTTAGTGGTTAGATTTATTTGGAATTTCCACGAAAAAGGGGCCGGTAGCGTGAAAGCTATACCGGCCCCACATTCATCACCTATTACTGTTTGGCAGTTGTCAGGATCAGGTCAAGCAACTCCTGACCATTAATGTCTTTTTCAGCCATTTCCTTGATCCAGTCGTCCCATACGGGTTTCGCGCCAACTTTACGAAACTCGTCCAGTTCAGCGTCAGTGTATTTGATCGACTGAAGACCTTTTTCCTTCATGAGAGGAAAGTTTTTGGCATCTGCTTTTTCGTAAGCCACGAACAGGGACTCATAAGCAGGTGTTTTGGCTTCTTCCAGAAGGGTTTTGTACTGGTCAGGCAATTCATTGTAGGCTGGAATGTTTACCACAACTGGACAGTTGTTCGCTCCTGGGCTCAGGTTTGAAGTGTGCCATTTACCAATATCTGTGAGTTTATAGGCAACATGCGCATAAGTGAATGGGAATGACGCTGCATCAACAGTGCCACGCTCCAATGATGTGTAAACTTCAGAGGCAGTAACAGTCGTTGGAATTGCGCCAAGTTTTGTCATCGCTTTACCGATGCCGCCAAGGGCACGTACACGCATACCTTTCCAGTCATCCAGTGTCAGTGGTGGCTTACCAACACCCGTAAATTCATACTGTGGCAGCAAAGAGCTCATCAGGAGTTTGGCATTCCAGCGAGCGAGATCTTTTTCTACAGCAGGATGTGCGTAGTAAGCTTCATGCACTTTCGCTTGGGTGCGAAGGTTGGGGAACGGTAAGAATGGCAGGTCAAGACCGCTCAGAGTTGGGTTTTTGTCTGGATGGTATGCAGAGCAGAACATTGCCATCTGGAATGCTCCCAAGGAAATACCGTCCAGATTCTCTCTGGATTTGGACAGCGCTTCACCGTAGTGAATCTTAATTTTGAATTTTCCGCCAGTCCGTTCGTCCACATATTTGGAAATTTCTTCAATGCCGGCTGTAAACGCCCGCTGCTTTCCCCAAACAGACAAATTCCATTTTACTGATGGTCCATCAACCATTTCCGCTGCTGATGCGCCAAATGCGAAGCCAGCAACAGTCGTAGCCGCAGCAATAGACAAAACAGTCTTTTTAAGCATATTTCTACTCCCTGTATTTGTTAGTGTTTCTTGTTATTTTTCCTGAGACTAAAGCATGGTTTTAGCCTCAATTCAACTAGTTGTTCCTCTATCTCAAATAATTTCGCCTATAATTTCTCTTGTAACGGATAATAGTTGAGTTTTATACACGCAAGATATGGTGGTGAGAGCTGCTGAAGGTTGCAGTTTGGAATATTTTTCAGGAAGCCCATTTACCGATCTTTTGTAACTCTTTATGGTGAGTTTTATGCAACCATCCAGGCCCACGTTGATATTGATCGGTCATGGCTCTACTACAAGCGAAAGAGCCAAAATCGCTATTGAAGAGCATGCAGAAACCCTACGTCTTAGTCCTCGATTTGGAAAAGTGCAAACGTATTATTTAATGGATGAGGCTGCTAAACCGATCATTCCTGCTGGCGAGAGCTTTCTGTTGCCGTTTTTCATGAGTGAAGGGTATTTTGTCAAAAAACGAATACCTCAACTTTTTGCGCTGGAAGATTTCAAATATCTGGATGAAACGCATCAAATTTATCAGTGTGATTCTTTAGGAGTTGATCCTGAGCTTGCTGAAATCTTGAATCAAATGGCCAAGGAATGTGTGTACGAGAATGAATTGAGTATTGGTAAAACTGCTTTTCTACTGATCGCACATGGCTCTGAGAAAAACTCTGCATCGGCGGAAGCGGCATATTATCAGCGTGACCAGCTTGGCGAAATTGCAAAAACCCAGAACCTCGGGGTTGCATTTTTAGAGCAATCACCTTCGATTGCTCAGGAATTGTCCAGATTGGCGGAAGCGGTGGATGCCATAGTATGCCTGGGTTTATTCGCCGCAGAGGGGCCTCATGCGATTGAGGATGTACCTTCTGAGATCGAAACTTGGTCGGAAAATAATAACCGTACAAAAGTTTATTATCAGGGACCTGTTGGTGTGCGTAGTGAAATTGTAAGACTTGTACAAAATAGTGTAAGTCGACGTGCGCACGGATTCCAGTCCTGATACAGCAACGCATCGCTTGCAATTTTGGCACTGCGTCGGGAATTTCGAAAAGAATACACGGAATTGATTGAGATTCTCTTCCTTTTTATGTATTGCAGGGGGAGAAATTACTAAAGAGGTCCTTATTGGATGGTTGATCGCAAGCCCGCTAAAGCTGTTAAGAAAAAAATTGCAGCAACAGTAAAATTTTTTGATGAGAGTAAAGGATTTGGTTTTGTCTCTCCCTCGGATGGCTCACCAGATGCTTTTATTCATATTTCAGTGTTGCAGGACACGTCATACACCGAACTTGCTGAAGGTATGCGTATAGTTGTCGATCTAAGCGCGGGAGATCGTGGAGCACAGGTGTCGGCCATTTATGAGCCGGAAGAAGGTGAAGTGGCGGCACCTGCTGGTCAGGATGTGGAAGTTGAAGGCGTCGTGACGGAATTTGTAGAAGAACACAATTACGGTTTGATCTCTCCCGATGGTGGCGGCAAAAAAATCTTCTTCCATGTTAATATGCTGGAGAGATCAGAGGTCGATATGGAGAAGTTCGGTGTTGATGCGAAAGTGCGCTGTGTCGTAAGACAGGGTATCAAAGGCCCAATTGCTGACAGCCTGGAACTTCTGTGAAACGGGATAGGAAGACGATATGACAAGAACTGAAACCTTGCGTGTGCAGCGCTATCTCCGTGAAAAGTTTGCGAATGATTCCTTCGTGGTTAAAGAGAGACGCCCATCTGACGGGACTGCGGAAGTCATGTTGGACGATGAGTTTATTGGTGTCGTCTATCGTGACGAGGATGAGGGGGAAGTTTCTTTCGCATTTCATATGACGATACTGGATATCGATTTGCCCGAAACATCTTAAGTTCCAACCCAACTAAAGTGTATTGAACCTGATTTGCGCGCAAATCAGGTTTTTTTGTTTTTATTAACCGATCCACTCTACTGTTTAGGCTATGATTGCGTTGTTAAGAATTATAGCTCTTGCCTTACTCACGATATTTGCGGAGGCAATTTCAAATCCGGCTTCTGCGGAGAAATTTATCCTCATTGATGTCACCGGCGATAAAACAGAAAAAATTTCTGGAGATTGCTATTTATTGCGACGTAACGGTCAACTCGCGCGGCAAAGACTACAAAGTAAAGTCCCCACCCGTTTCTGGCTGCCAACAAGTGCGGTGCGGTGCAATTTTGAAAAGTCAGATGCGGTATTGCCGGTGACTGTCACCATTATCAGAAATGGAGAAGTGGAGTACAGGCTGACCAGTCGCCCTCCTTTTAAATGGATGGTTTTTCGTTCATCTGGTCCTTGGGGGCTTGCGGAAGGTAATTCATATCCGACCAGACCAGCTTTTCACCCTTGAGGAAAAATTAGCAATTAACCGAACTGGTAAATAATTGTCACAATCGCGCTATGTTTAGAGATTATCGGTGGATTCAAGTGTCCCATTTCGAGGAATTGATGTCTGGACGGTCAAAAAATGCTACATTTTTGTCACTTAACATTGAAATATAGTCCAGCCGGATTACATTGACTCCAAGTATTCGGGATGAATAACTATTAGAGTATTAGAAATATATTCTATATTTATGTCTGCCGTGATTTCCGTAAGGGGTATGCCGGTAGAAAATGCTGAGGCTCTTTTTGAGTGCTTTTACTCAATTATTAGGGGAGAGATATGAAAAAGTTAATTACCTTTGCTGTATTTGGTGCAGCGTCCGTGACGCTTGCAGCTTGCGGTGGAAAACTTGGTGAGGCGGAAATGATGACAGCTTCCGGGTCAGCATTTTCTCAAGCGCTTTACAATGATTATATCACATTATCACGCGGTGAATATGGTGAAGGTGACTATACAGACGCCGACCGTTTCGCCGTTAAGGCAATGTCTGCAGCACGGGGTAATGATGTTGCGCCTTATAATCCTGGTGAATGGAAAATTCCGGAAGATCGTGTGCCCGTGTTAACCGGCGCGTATAACCGCTTGGTAGCGGCCCTGAACGGTACAGCAAAAGACAAGGCGACAGTTCAACTTGCTCGCGCACAAACCAGCTTTGATTGTTGGGTTCAGGAGCAGGAAGAAAACTTCCAGCCTGATCATATTGCTGCCTGCCGTGACGCATTTGTAGCTGCGATGGCGGATGTCGATAAAATGACTATGGTGGCAAAGCCAGCTCCTGCACCAGCGCCTGCGCCAGCGAAGAAGGAAATGGTAGCAGAAGCCAAAACATGGGAAGTTCTATTCCATTTTGACAGCACCAGTATGTTACCAGGCTCAAAAGCTAAGGTTAAGGAAGCTGTAGATTACGTGAGTAATTTCAAGCGTCCTCGTGTGACAATTGCTGGCTATACGGACACTTCCGGGTCCGCAGAATATAATGCCGCACTTTCTGAAAGACGTTCTGAAGCGCTTGCATTAATGGCAATGGATATGGGGCTTGACCCAAAAAACGTAATTATGCGCAGCTACGGTGAGGATAGAACTGCTGTCCCGACCGGCGATGGGGTTAAGAAACAGGAAAACCGCCGCGCTACAATTACTATTGAAAGTAAATAATATCGGTTGGGGAGCGGTAGAACCGCTCCCCAAATTATTCAAAGGAACCTGAATGAAATCAGTAGCCAAAATTGTTTGCACCGGATTTTCAGTTGTGATGCTTTCTTTCGCTGTTTCTGCCTGTTCGCCTGAAGTGGGCAGTAAAGAATGGTGTGAGGATATCAAGGAAAAAGGCGCAGAGAATGTAACCGCCAAAGAGGCGGCAGATTTTGCGAAACATTGCGTATTGTAATGATAAATTCGTTCATATTTAAATACAAAAAACCGGCTCTTGAGCCGGTTTTTTAATGGTGACCCCGGCAGGACTCGAACCTGCTACCCCCAGATTAGGAATCTGGTGCTCTATCCTGATGAGCTACGGGGCCAGTGTTGTTTCTGATACAACAATCATTGCGATATTGACAATAGAATAATAACAGCTTCCCCAGATCGGATTGAGACTGAAGAACAGAATTTTAATTTAACTAAAGATTTACCTAATTTATGCATTTTGGAGGCTTGTTATCAGGGCATGTGAAAATTTAATCGGGGGTGAGAATAGAGAATGTCAAGCGAACAGAGAGACATAGTCGCGGAAATTGCATCTCGAACTGGCGGGCTTGGAGTTACGGCTGCAGATATTGCAGGGCAGATTTCAGAAGTTCATGGCAGAAGTCAGCAACAAAACTCCATTATAACTGATCTTATTTCTGCTGTTCAGGAGATGGTCTCCACCAATAGCAGTATTGAGGATACAGTTCTAAAAACCAAAGAGGCGACGTCTTCTGCGAGTAATGATGTTCAATCCTCTCAGAAAAATATTCAAAACGCTGTTGAAAATATTTTTGCCCTTGTAAAGGGTGTCCAGAGTATGGAGCAGCAATTAACCAGTTTGAGCGCAGCACTAGAAAGTGTTGCCAAAGTGGCGGCAGGCATTGAAGGCATTGCGAGCCAAACTAACCTGCTCGCGCTCAATGCGACAATCGAAGCTGCTCGCGCAGGAGAGGCAGGTAAAGGGTTTGCTGTTGTGGCAAGTGAGGTGAAAAGTCTTGCTGATGAAACAAGAAAAGCGACAGTTGAGATTACAGATACAGTAAATGAACTGACAGGTCAGGTGACTTCTCTGCAGAGCGAGAGTGAGGTCAACACTGCTAAGGCGGAAAGTGTGCAGGAGGGGACCACCAGCATTTCGGAGATATTCGAAGCTTTGCGGGTAAATCTGGACCAGATCGATTTGAACGTTGGTAATATTGCGTCTGTGGCTGAGAAAAATCAGCAGCAATGTGACTCTGTTGCTGCGCGCATGACTGACCTGATAGAGGGAAATGAAAAGACGTCGAAAAATTTGGCTGTAGCTGATGAGGCCGCAAATGGATTGTTGAAAGTCAGCGAAACATTAATCGAATTATTGGCGAATAGTGATCATGAGACTGAAGACAGTCGATTTATTGCATTAGTGAAAGAAAAGTCAGCCCGTATATCTGAAATTTTCGAGCAGGCTGTAGATAGTGGAAAGCTTTCAATGGAGGATTTGTTCGATGAAGAATACAAGCCCATAGAAGGAACCGACCCTGTTCAGGTTTTAACAACATTTACGCTGTTTACCGATGAAGTCCTACCTTCAATTCAGGAGCCAGTGTTGGAGTTCGATCCGGCAGTTGTATTTTGCGCAGCGGTGGATCGGAACGGTTATCTCCCGACACATAACCTGAAATTTGCGCAGCCTCAGCGTCCGGGAGAGCCTGACTGGAATATGGGTAACTCCCGGAACCGTAGAATTTTTGATGATCGTACTGGTATTGCCGCTGCTAAAAATCAAAAACCGATTCTACTGCAAACCTACCGGCGTGATATGGGGGGCGGAGTGTTTGCAACCATGAAAGACTTAAGCGCGCCCATCGTGGTTAAAGGAAGGCATTGGGGTGGACTGAGGTTGGCCTATAAACCTTTGTAATTATTAGACTCATTTCTAAAATCGTGTCTTTTTCGTAACAGTATGTTGTTGCGTTAAATTTTGTAATCGCGCGCACGTTTTTTCTTTTTCTTTATAGGCTCTTTTTTGTTTTGTGATGCTCGTCACTATCTCCGGACGGGCGCATGCGTCTAAAACCTAACCAGTTGAAAAAAATCAACTAATCTTGGTTCACTCACTTACAGTTTTGCCATTCGGCAAAATGGAGATTTAAATGAAAAAATTGATTCTGGGCACGAGCGCGATCGTGGCAGCTTCAACGCTAGCAGCGACCCCCACCGTTGCAGCTGAGAAGATAAAACTGGGTTTGAGCGGTTATTTACAAACCTCTTTTGTTGTTGCTGATTATGACAATGGTGATCAGCTGCCAACAGATATTCGTCACGAAGGTGAAGTTCATTTCACTGGTGAAACAACACTAGATAATGGACTTACATTTGGTGTCAACATCCAGCTCGAAGCTCGTCAGGATAACGATCAGGTTGATGAGACCTACATGTATGTAGAAGGTGCATTTGGTCGTATCAACGTCGGTTCAGAAAACTCTGCTGCCTATTTGATGCATTATGCATCACCATCACCAGTACCGGCATGGAGCTTGAACGATCCAAATGCGGAAGCTGGTGGATTTGAAACACCTGCCACATCTGCAACAGAAGTAAGCGATGCGGATAAAATTACTTACTTTACGCCTCGTTTCAGCGGATTCCAGCTTGGTGTATCCTACACTCCTGATGGAGACGAGGAAACAGGCACAGCTTCTCCTTACGCCATCATTGCAGACGAAGGTGCTGAAGATGAGGCGTACTCTATCGGTGCAAACTATTCCGGTAAAATCGGTTCCGTTGCGTTGAATGCTTCATTAGGATATGACTTGATCACTCGCAGCACGTCAGACGACACAGATGAAATCACCGGTGGTTTCAATGTTGGGTTTGGCGGATTTGTCGTTGGCGCTGGATATAAATTCACGGATAATGATGATGGCACTGATGACAGAGAACGTCATGATTACAATGTTGGTGTGACATACGGCCAAGGTCCGTGGAAAGTTGGTGTCCAGTATGCAGGTATCGATCTTGATGACGCTGCCGATGGTCATCTCGATGCGGTCGTAGTCGGTGGACAGTATGTTCTGGGCCCAGGCATTACTGCATTTGGTGGTGTGCAGTTCTTTGAAGGTGAAGACGATCTCGAAGGTGATGGCGGCGAAAACGCAACGGTCTTCTTCGTAGGTACAGCACTGACTTTCTAAGTGTTTGACTACATTGACTTTGAAAAGCCCGGGGAATATCCGGGCTTTTCTTTTTTCAACATTTGCTGACTAAGCGCCTTCACGCCCAACAATGGTTAGTGAGCAGACATTTTGATGAGGGAAGCCGCCAAGATTATGTGTCATTCCAAACACTGGGTCGTCCTCCCGTTGGCGTTCACCCGCTCGGCCGCTCAATTGAAGATACATTTCATAGATCATACGAATGCCTGATGCACCGATTGGATGCCCAAAACATTTCAATCCACCATCAATTTGGCAGGGGATCTTGCCGTCAGCATCATAGAAACCGTCCATAATATCGTTTACAGCACGTCCTTCCGAAGAAATGAAAAGATCCTCCATCGTCACCAGTTCGGTAATTGAGAAGCAATCATGCACTTCAAACATACTGATTTGCTCGCGTGGGTTTGTGATGCCTGCTTCCTGATAGGCGCGTTTGGCTGCCGCGCGTGTCGTTACGAAGTGACTGCCATCCCAGGAATTATGTTGTGCTTCGCGTCCATTTGAAGCGGATAGTTGCATTGCTTTTACCGTCACCAGGTCTTTTTTACCCAGTGATTTAGCAATCTCGGGGGTTGTGACAATTGCAACAGCGGAACCATCGCTTACACCGCAGCAGTCAAAAAGCCCAAGAGGTTCAGCAATCATCGGCGCATTCATAACTTTGTCTTCGTCGATTTTGTTACGCAGATGGGCTTTAGGGTTTTTTGAACCGTTTTCATGGCTTTTGACCGATACATGTGCCATCGCACGTTTCAAGTCTTTTGCGTTGATTTTATGCTTGGCCGCATATGCAGAAGCAAGTTGCGCAAAAGAACCTGGTGCCGATGCATTGGCCCAGAATAAATCATTTACTGCACCACGACTTCGCTGTGGAAGCCCGCCATATCCTGTGTCTTTAAGTTTTTCTACGCCAACTGCCATCGCAATGTCAGCCGCACCTGATGCGACAGCATAGACCGCTCCGCGCAGTGCTTCTGATCCACTGGCACAGTAGTTTTCGACGCGAGTAACTGGAATATTGGGCAGACGCAGAGCCATCGAGAGAGGAACGGCTGATTTTCCAACATGTTGTTCTTCGATGCCAGTGCCGAACCACGCTGCATCGATTTGACTTTTATCTATTCCTGCATCTTCAATTGCTTCTACGAAGGCTTCGACAATCAAGTCCTCAGCATTGTCATTCCATCTCTCGCCAAAGCGTGAGCAACCCATCCCCAAAATTGCAACTTTATCTTTAATTCCTGTAGCCATTTTTATTCTCCTGCATTTGTGTCCACAGGGACAGCTTTCCAAAAGTAGCGCCGAAACCCGCGTTTATTGTCGTAATCTTTAACTCTGAACACCATGCGCATTTTCATGCCAACAGTGAGTTCGTCGTCGGGGAAAATGTCAGTAAAATCATTCATTAGACGCCCACCACCTTCGAACTGGATCATGCCATAATAGGCTGGCGGATCTGGCGAGAAAGTCAAGCGGTCTGCGGTATAGGAATTAAGAGTTGCCGTTTTTTCCGCGAAGGGGTGATCTTTCTGGGTGTCAATTGCGCCGCAGTTTTCATTCACGCAAATGTTGCTTTTTGGAAACTGTATTGTGCCGCAGTTGCTGCATTCACCACCGACCATCCGCTGGGCCATAAATCTGTTGCGATAATGGGTTGTAAGGCCAGTATTTTTGTCGACTTCTGCGCGGATGCCCAGATCCATTTCAATGCCTTCATTAAAAGCAAGGAAACGATTGTAATTTGTCACTTTCCGACCTTTAGCGAGGGAGGCGCTAACACCAGCTTGACCGCTGAATTCATTAATTACCTCTGTCACTTCGAACAAAAGTGCGTCACTGCCTTGCCCAAAACTGGCGACGAGAATTTTGTCCCCTGCTTTGGCTGTTTCAAGGGCATGGGCAAGCATGATTAAGGACTGTGCGCTGCCAGCTTCCCCCATGTTCGATTGTAGTTGTCGGCAACTGCATCAGGGGAGATGCCAACTTTTTTTGCAAGACCTGTTGCAACATTTCTGGCGGCTACTGGGAAGCAAAAAGTTGTGATTTCTTCTGCTTTCAGATTGGCTTTAGCAAGCGCGCCTTCGATCGCGGTTGGCACAATTTTCATGTAGCCTTCATCGCGAATCCAGCGCTCTTCCCAAGTGTAGTCGTACTGTTCCTCTTCGCCGCGGAAATGGTCCACAAAATCGACACTTTCCGTGTGGCTGCCGATCAAGCGGGCAATTATGTTCCCCGAACCAATTAAAAATGCGGCGGCCCCATCACCGGTTGTCATCTCGAGCGCGCTGCCAGCTTTCGTTTTTCGTTTTTCCGCAGCGCAGAGGAGTATCGGTCCATTGTTTGCCCCTGCAGCCTGCAAGGCGACACTCAAGCCAGATGTGCCAGCGCGCATGGAAGAAGAAAAATCAAGCGTTTGAACTGAGCTTCTCAAATTCAAGGCATCCGCCACAATTGCCGCATTTTGTCGATCCAGAAAGGGAAAGGTTGTTGATGCCATATAGACACCTGAAATGGTGTCTCTGTCCATCGACTGAAGACAGCCACGAGCCGCCTCTACTGACATAGTTACGCTATCTTCGTCCCAATTTGCCATTGACCTTTCACCGCGTGCTAAGCCTTTTAGCCCGGGGTTAAACCATGCGTGCGCTTTGAAAATTTCTTCGCGCTGCAATCTGCTTTTGGGAATATATCCGCCATAAGCAAGAATTCCGACTTCCACATTTACCTCCTTTAACGGTAACTTTTATCGTTGGCACGGACCTGTGATTTGTATCCGTGCCTGCTGGACTCATTGACCTGGGTTCTTGGTTGTTATTTTTTCAGGTTTGCATCCAAATAGCCTGTTTAAATTAACTTTCTTGTAATTAATAAGCAAGCTAATTATATACATGCGACATATTTAAGCACGGATGCGTTGCACTGAAATTATGGGGCGCTATAGTGTGCTAAAAAGTGAGAGATAGAACATGGATTATACTGATCATCGGGCCGGATTTGTGTTTGCGGATATTGCGCGGTTCAGAGTTCGTCTGTTTGATCGGCTACTGGCGCCGCATGGACTTACTACTTCTCAGGCTTGGGTCTTGGCTCATTTGTTTATCGAAGACAATTTACCGCAGACCGAATTGGCCAGGCGCATGGATGTTGGCGCGGTGACAATTGGCGGGTTGATTGAGCGGCTGGAAGCTCGTGGTTTTGTGGAACGAAAAGTTGACTCAGAAGACAGGCGGGTGAAAAGAGTTCTGCTGAAAGAAGAAGCAAAAAGTATCGGACGCATCATGGCGGAATGTGGACGCACCTTAAATGAAGTTGCTTTTTCAGGAATGGAAGCTGAAAAGGCTAAAGCTGTAATGGATGGTTTGCTGTCCGTTCGGCAAAATTTATTAGATGCTCTGGCTGAAGACACAGATATCAAGAGTGCGACAGATATTTTGCTGAGCAAAAAATAGAATTACTGTTTGTTTTTGTCCATCATATGCATGCTCTCTCCCAGTTTGTTGAGATAATGGGCGAAAGAAATTCGGTCATCCGGGGAAAAATTTCGCAACGCTTCGTCATAAAACTTGTTAATTAAAGGGGTGATATTGCCCCAGAGTTCGTGACCTTTTTCACTCAAACAAATATACCGCTTGCGCTGATCCTGATCATCGACGGTACGGGAAATCAATCCGCGCTCCTCAAGCCGCTTGAGTACGCCGGTCAGGTTTTGCCGGCTCAAGCGTAAATATTCGCACAGTTCTGAGACGGTCATACCTTTTTGGACGCTGGTTCGGGACAAAGCTCCAAGGATTGACCATTGCTGTGTTGTTATCTGTTCCGACTCAAGTGCCTGTGCACCAACTTTTTGTAGGGTGTTGGCGGTTTGGTAAAGTCGAAAAAACAACCTATTGCTTAATTCATCTATCATAATGGCTTATTATAAGGGATAAATCGAAATAAACAATCAATACATTGACATAAATTCGTAATTGCGAAATGCTGAAAAAAAGTATGGGAGAGGGTTTATGCATTTCGCAATGAACGAAGAACAGCAATTAATTGTGGATGCTGCAAAGCAGTTTGCAGATCAAAAACTTGCGCCAGGCTACCAGCAAAGAGATCGTGAAGGGGTATTTGATCGGCGCCTGACAGAACAGATGGGCGAATTGGGCTTTGTCGCGCCAGAGCAATCCGTTGAGTTCGGGGGGAGTGGGATATCCTATCTTACCAGTGGTATGGTGATGGAGGCGATCGCATCAGCGGATTTCAACATGGCCTATGTGCAGTTGCTTGCTTCGCTGAATACACAAATCTTGGCAAGATATGCAGTTCCGGAACTCGCGAAACATTGGATTCCTCAAATTTGCAGTGGGAATATTATTTTAGGTGTTGCTCTTACTGAGCCCGGTGGTGGTTCGGATGCCGCAAACCTACAGCTTCGAGCAGAAAAAACTGAAGGAGGTTATCTCCTTGTCGGTGAAAAGGCATCTATTTCAATGTCTGATCAGGCAGATTTAATGATTGTCTTTGCACGTACCGGTGCCAAAGATAGCCGGGCAAGGGGAGTGAGTGCGTTTCTGGTCGAAATGGATAGCCCCAACATTACTACTTCGCGATATGATGATCTGGGGCAGCGATGTGTTGGCAGAGGGTCCATTTATTTTGATAAGGTCTTTGTGCCGGAGAAAAATCGGCTGGGTAGTGAAAATCGAGCTTTTTCCCAAGTGATGGAGGGCTTTGATTTCAGTCGGGCTCTTATCGGGTTACAGTGCCTTGCAGTTGCCGAACAGTCTTTGGGCGAAGCCTGGAAGTATAGTCAGGAACGCGAAGCATTTGGCAAGCCAATAAGTGTCAATCAGGGTGTCGTTTTTCCCCTTGCCGAAGCTCAAACTCAGTTAGAGGCTGCAAAATTACTTTGTTACAAGACACTTTGGCTAAAGGATCAGGGGAAGCCACATACAGCAGAAGCTGCCATGTGCAAATGGTGGCCCCCCAAACTGGCGTTTGAAATTATCCATCAATGTTTGTTGACACATGGCCATGGTGGCTACGCGCGAGATTACCCGTTTGAACAGAGATTGAGAGATGTTCTCGGTCTGCAAATCGGGGATGGAACTGCGCAAATAATGAAAATGATAATCGCAAGAGAAAAGTTGGGAGAGTATCAATGAAAGGGCTCAAGGGCAAAAATGCAATCGTGACTGGTGCTGGAGGCGGACTTGGAACTGCAATATCACAACGCCTGGCGGAAGCGGGATGTTCTGTTGGCATTTTCGATTTAAATGCAGAAGCGGCTCGATCAACTGCTCGGTCAATTGGGGAAAAGGCTTCCGCTCATACAGTCGATATATCCGATCTTGATGCAGTCAAAAAAGCGGTAGCAGAATTTGAGGAAAAAGTCGGCCCAGTAGATATTCTGGTGAATAATGCAGGTTGGGACAAGGTCGGAAATTTTCTGGAAACAGACAAAGCGCTGTGGGAGAAAATTGTCGCTATTAATCTTTGGGGACCGCTGCATGTCACCCATACGGTTGCGCAAGGTATGACCGCGCGCGGAAAAGGCAAAATCATCACAATTGCATCTGATGCTGCTCGCGTCGGCTCAAGCGGCGAGGGGGTCTATTCCGCATGTAAGGGCGGAATGGTTGCTTTTTCAAAAACGCTTGCCCGTGAACTGGCACGCAAGAATATCAATGTGAATGTTGTTTGCCCGGGGCCCTCTGATACACCGATCTTAAATGACTTTGTTGGTGAAGGAGAGGTCGGGCAGAAAATATATGAAGGTCTAAAACGAGCGATCCCGTTCAAGCGCCTTGGTCAACCCGAGGATTTTGGAGGCATCGTCGCGTTTTTGGCGAGTGACGAGGCAGATTACATTACAGGCAGGTAATAAGTGTCTCTGGTGGTTTAACAATGGCGGGATAAGAAAGGAAAATAACATGTCATACGAAGATATTTTATACGAAGAAAGAAACGGGGCGGCATGGATAACAATAAACCGCCCAGAAGTTTACAATGCGTTTCGAGGGCAGACCGTTGAAGAAATGATTCATGCAATGAACGAGGCTGCATGGAATAAGGAAATTGGTGTAATTGTTCTTGCCGGTGCAGGTGATAAAGCTTTTTGCACGGGGGGCGATCAATCTGCGCATGATGGCCAATATGATGGCCGTGGTATTATCGGTCTTCCTATTGATGAGTTGCAAAGTCTCATTCGTGATGTTCCCAAACCTATTATTGCGCGCGTGCAGGGGTTTGCGATTGGTGGTGGAAATGTGCTGGCAACGTTATGTGATTTTACGATTGCTTCTGAAAAAGCCCAGTTTGGACAAGTAGGGCCAAAAGTAGGTCCGTGGATCCAGGGTTTGGTACTGCTTATCTAGCCCGAATAGTGGGGGAGAAAAAAGCTCGGGAAATGTGGTATTTGTGCCGTCGCTATAGCGCGAGCGAAGCTGAGCGTATGGGGTTGGTAAATAAAGTTGTGTCGCATGAAGAGCTGGATGCCGAGGTGGAGCGCTGGTGTTCTGAGATAATGGAGAAAAGCCCCACAGCGATTTCCATCGCAAAGAAATCCTTTAATCTGGATTCAGAAAATATTCGGGCTATTTCCTCTATGGGTATGCAGGCTTTAAGTCTGTATTACGATACAGATGAATCGCGAGAGGGAGTCGCTGCATTTAACGAAAAGCGAAAACCGGATTTCAGAAAATTCACCAAATAGAACTGCTTGCCAAATATTGGCGAAGATGAGTTGCCAGCCCTGAGAGCAGGGCTGGCAGATATTCACTTATCTCTCCAGCCAGTCCCAAATTTCCTGCCAAAGTTTTTCCCGGCCTTTTCTAAAAGCGCCTCATGTCCAATCCGTTTAACGCCAAAATCACTTGGTTTTTTGAATATGGTTTCCTTTGGGGCGTTGGGGTAGGTAACCAGTACATCTTTGGATGACCGTGGGGTGGCGATAGGGTCGTCCGTAAAAATCCAGGACCTGATCGGGCTTTGGACTTCTTCAAAATGTCCGGCAGGTAAGCGTTTGTTCAGTTCATTTCTAAAATAGTGTTTTTTATGGCTCCATCGCCGCCAGGTTTTAAACACATCTGGTGGCAACGCGGCTCCTTTCCATCCGCCAACTGGTTTAATATAACCCCAACGGGCCAGGCTAAAGCTGCCGAGCAGCCACCAGAAATACATGGAAGCAGGTAAATTGGATTTATGATGACCGCCAAAATATCCCGTTCCCACACTGACAAAGGCGTTTTTATTTATGAGATGCTGTTTATCAACAAATCCAAGAAAATGCCCTCCCACACTATGAGCTATATGATTGAGTGGGAGATTGGTAGCCTCAGCATTTAAAAATGCCAGTGCTGCTGATTGATCTTTAGCCCAGTCGATCAACTGAATGTTTGATTTGGCAATGTTCTCTGGGGCTGATTCACCAATGCCTCTGTAGTCAAATATGAGAACCATCGCCCCTTTTTCAGCCAGAAATTCAGCGATGCCAGCGTAAAATTGACGCGGGAATCCAGTTCCTGCCGAGACAAGAATTTTTTGCGTAGGATTCTGTGAAGATATTATATCTCCTTTCAATTCCCAATTGTCTTCTGTGGGAAAGGATACGGTTTTTTTTGTAACATCAGTCATAATGGATCTGCCTTGCTTTTATTTGTTTTTAGGATCCAGTGCCACGATGGCATCTGCATTTTGGGCGACATGTTCAAGGAAACGGTGAATTGTTCGCTGTTCTGCTTCTGAAAAGGGGGCAAGCAGATGTTCGTTAAAGTGTTTCACATAAGGCAGGCTGCGATTTACGATTTCCCGCCCCTTATCTTCGATAAAAATATTGATGACCCGGCCGTCGGGTGATGACATGGAGCGCCGAACCAGGCCTTGATCACACATTCGATCGACAAGTCCGGTGAGGCTCGATTTTCCCATTGAGAGGGTTTTTGCAACCGCGCTAATTGCCTGACCATCTTTTTGAGAAAGGACAAAAAGAACCGCTTGCTGTGTTGTTGATAGCCCCAACTCAGCTTTCGTCCGGGCGTCTGCCGCCCGAAAGAGTGCGGTATGAGCTTTTTGTAGTTGATGAAATATACGGGGTGGTTTTGCTTTGCTCATTAAATTAATCCATATGCGAACTATTTTAGTTCGTATATGAACTAAAATAATCGGTCAAGGATATTATGTGGTTTGGGGATGGTAAATTCAGGTTACATTGTTGTTGTGTGAGCTAACCACAGTTTATATGTGTCATAAGGCGATTGAATATGAACGCGATATACAGGGTGAATGATTGTGAGTGATAGTGAAGAAAAGGCTTTTAACGCGCCTCCGGTAACCAAGTATCTGGTTGCCATGTTGATACTAGTTCATATCTTGCTGCTGGTGACCGACACTGAAACCCTGAATTGGGTTTATCAGACCCTTGCCTTCAGTATCGATAATACCGCTTTGCTACTCCAGACCGGTGAGGGTAGTTTTGGCAAGTTCTTTTTTACGCTTACCAGCCACATGTTTTTGCACCATGACTTCATGCATCTGTTGTTAAATGCGTTTATGCTACTGGCTTTTGGTGCCATGGTGGAACGATATTATGGACTGCATGCCTTTATCATAGTGTTCTTGGCCAGTGGTTGGCTGGGGGCAATGGGAGAGTACTTCGTTTCTTCAGACACAGGTGGATTTTTATATGGAGCCTCTGGTGCTGTGTTTGGAATGATGGGGGCGACCATGCTTCTGATGCTACCGCGATTTGGATTGCAAAAAATTATCGGATTTGCAGCTGTGATGATGGGGCTGAATCTGGTCATAGGCCTAACACCACTTGGGACTTTGCTAACAGGGGGAGATGCAAGCATATCCTGGGCCGCTCATTTGGTTGGCTTTATCATAGGCGCCTGTCTGTCCGTGCTGTTTAAGCCAACTGTGCGTGATTGAATAACCGTTCACGATACTGTCATGAGTATGTGAGGTCGTTTTAGGTTACTTTTTTGGCTTGGAAAAGAAGGAGGTGACCAATGCGCGAATTTTCAAGACTTGTGATGTTGGGCTTGTTGATTTGTTTACCGTACGTGCAGGCAAACGCGAATGATCATGCGGGGCCATATAGAAGCAGTTTTCTTGGGACCGCTGCAGAAGGTTATGATGTTGTTGCTTATTTTACACTTGGAAAAGCGGTTGAGGGAAAGTCCGAATTTTCTCATGAATGGCAAGATGTGACCTGGCATTTTTCATCTGCAGAGCATAGAGATCAGTTTGCAGCGGATCCGCTTGCATATGCACCGAAATATGGAGGTTATTGTGCATACGCCGTATCACAAGGATACACAGCGGGCATAGATCCGTTGGCTTGGACGATTGTCGATGGAAAACTCTATTTAAATTATTCGAAAAGCGTGCAGTCAACTTGGGCAAAAGATATTTCCGGGTATATAGCTTCGGCGGAGCAAAAATGGCCTCAGATTCGTTCAGGCCTATAGCATATACAGAAAGAACGCCTGAGCTGACAGGGTAGCCCAGGCGTTCCATAGAAAGTGAGATTTGAAAAAAGGGGGAATCTCACTCAGGGGATTTCGTTATCTCCGCCAAATTGGCAATTCTTCATCGCATGCAGGTTGATAGGTGACGGTCATTTCGTCGAAAGCGGCAATGACGCTTGGGATATCCTGATCTTCGCGTAGCTCAAAAGAGTTAAAGCCGCACCGTTGCATGTAAAAAACCTGATCTTGCAGGACATCACCAACCGCGCGGATTTCGCCTTTATAGCCATACCGCTCACGCAGGAGGCGAGCTTGAGTAAAGGCTCTGCCATCAGCCATTTTAGGGAATTGCAGAACAATCAGATCCAATCTATCGAGATCATCTTTTAAAGCCGCAACATCGTCAGTGTTTTCCAGAATAACGCCAAGTTTTCCGTTGCGAAGGAGTAATTCTTCACGTTTGTTCTGCCATTCTTCCATAGGGATGTAGATATCGCCGCCTGGTAGGCTATCAATATCTTCAAGCCCGGTATAGGGCATCCAGCTATCTTCTTGCGGCTTTCTATCCTTAATAAACTTACCCATAGAGCCTCTCCTTGAAAGGGGCCTGACCAAGACGTCTATATGTGGTGAGGAAAGTTTCTGTTTCATCTTCCCGGTTTTCCAGATAGACATCGAGTACTTTACTGACAGCATCTACAATTTCGTCCGCTGTAAATGCTGGGCCAATAATTTTACCAATGGATGCATCTTCACGAGCGCTGCCGCCCAGTGTCAGTTGATAGACCTCAACACCTTTCTTGTTCACGCCCAGTATACCGATGTTCGCGACATGGTGATGACCGCATGCGTTTATGCATCCTGAAATGTTCAGGCTGATATCACCGAGATCATTCAAATAATCATAGCTGTCAAAGCGTTCGGTCAAAGCCTGCGCAATGGGGATAGAGCGGGCTGTCGCCAGTGCGCAGTAATCCATGCCCGGGCAAGAAATAAGATCAGTCAAATGATTATAGTTCGGCGTTGCCAAATCTAGTGATTTAAGCTCTTTCCAAAGCCGATGCAGGTCCTTCAGTTTGACATCTGATAACACCAAATTCTGACGATGTGTGGAGCGAATAGCACCGAGTGAATATTTGTCTGCCAA
Organism: Sneathiella glossodoripedis JCM 23214; assembly: GCF_000616095.1. Lineage (GTDB taxonomy): Bacteria > Pseudomonadota > Alphaproteobacteria > Sneathiellales > Sneathiellaceae > Sneathiella > Sneathiella glossodoripedis. The sequence goes on from NZ_BAMS01000006.1 coordinate 116,178, forward strand.
GTCCGCAATTGCGTCCATTTGATTGGCGGTAACGTCTCCGGCGGGTTGATTCCGCGATTTTAAGGACAAGTATACGACCCTGTAACCATCTTTTTTGTGCAATTCGACATTCTTGTCTGCCCAATGTGCAAATTCCGGGTCAGATAATATCGCAGCGTCATAATCAGCGTCAAAGTCGCTTAATGTCTCGTATTCTGGATCCTTGAAATGGGCTTTGATATTTTCAATGTCTTCGTCGCGCAGACGCAGTCCGTTGTCTTTTATTTGGCTCCATTCCTCTTCGACAAGCTCACGGAACTTGTCCTCACCGGTTTCATGGACGGTGATTTTGATTCGCGCCTTATACATGTTGTCGCGCCGACCCAAACGGTTATACACGCGCAAAATGGCTTCCAGATAAGTCAGCATATCATGTGGATCAAGAAACGGATTGATAAGTTTCCCGATCATCGGCGTGCGACCCAGTCCACCGCCTACATAAATTTCAAGTCCCAGTTTACCAGCATCGTTTTTAACGAGGCGGACGCCAATATCATGTACGGCGACAGCTGCGCGGTCATGTGTGGCCCCGCTCACTGCGATCTTGAACTTGCGCGGCAGGAAGTTGAATTCCGGGTGGAATGTCGACCATTGCCGGATCAGTTCGCAATATGGACGTGGATCTTCGATCTCATCCCGCGCAACACCAGCAAGTGGGTCTGACGTTGTGTTTCTAATGCAGTTCCCGCTTGTTTGAATGGCGTGCATTTCAACTTTCGCCAGATCATCGAGAATTTGCGGGACGTCTTCCAGCTTTGGCCAATTATACTGAATGTTTTGGCGTGTGCTGAAATGGCCGTAACCTCTGTCGTATTTGCGTGCGATATGGGCCAGTGTCCGCATCTGATTTGATGAAAGCAGACCATAAGGTACCGCTACTCGTAACATGTAGGCATGCAGTTGCAGATACAGGCCATTACGAAGTCGCTGATGTTTAAACTCTTCTTCAGACAGATCGCCATTTAATCGACGCTGGACCTGATCACGGAACTGACTCACTCTTTCTTGCAAGAGTTGGTGGTCCGCCTGGGAATATTGATACATTTTCTAGCTCGGTAATTTCAGATATGCTTAAGCGGCGTGCTGACCGGATAATCCAGACCCAGATTGTGGCAGGGAGATAGTTGGTCCGTAAGCACGAATTCGCTCGCGATTTTCAACAGGCTCAAGGCCATTTGCAGTCTGTGTAACTTCAACTGCATATGCGCCGACCACGATATTTTCTTTTTCTGAACGCTCAGCCTCAGCTTTCAGGCTGTCGATTGAGTTTTCATCAACAGCTGTTGCTTTGTTCAGATCAGTTGACCAGGAAATTCCATCTTCATCGATGCACAGGTAGGCAACCAAGCCTTCTTTAAGCAGCGACGCTGAGTAAACCTGAAGTGTCATCGACTTTCTCCTTTTTTGTAATATCGCACTCAGAATATGTAGAACTATGGCTACAATACATAAATATTTTTATTTACGCAATATATATGTAGTTTAAATTTTTACCACATAAAAATTGTGTATTAATTCAAATGTGAAATTGAACTGGCCGAAGGCAGATGAATTCCGCATTCGGTTTTGTCTTGACCCGCCCAGCGACCAGATCTCGCATCCTCGCCATCTTGCGTGCGTGTAGTGCAAGGCATACACCCGATTGATTTAAAGCCATCAGCTACCAGAGGGTGCGGAGGTAAGTTCTTTTCAAGAAATGCAGTTTTAATGTCAGTGTCAGTCCAGTGTAGGAGCGGATTGATTTTGATAAAACTGTCGGCGTCCTCAATAGCTTCCAAACTTTCGCGATGGGCGTTTTGGAACCGTTTTCTGCCAGTAATCCATCCTTTGAAGCCTGCATTTTCTAGAGTTTTTAATGCCTTTTGGAGGGGTAGAACTTTGCGGATTTCACAGCATTTATCGCTATCTTGAGTGAAGAGCATGTCATCCGGATCAATGTTTTCCAAATCCCCGCTGTCTGGCTTGATAATCCTTACATCTTCCAGGCCCAAATATTCGGTTATCTGCCGTTGATATCTTAGGGTTTCACCAAAAAGACGGCGGGTGTCCAGAAAAATCACAGGAATTGTGGGGTCAACCTTGGCCACTAGATCAAGAAGAACAACCGCTTCAGCGCCAAAGGAGGACGTCATCATAATTTTACCGCCCAGTTCGCTGTGAACCAAAGATTCAATCAGTTCCGCACTATCCAAATGCCCATACTCACCACGTAACTTAGCGGCGAGGGCCTCTGTAGATGTTTCGATAGATGATGCACGCATGGAATTACCCTTCAATCTAACTGATACGCCAAATTTATTGTTATTATTTTTAATATCAATAAAAAAATGTTTAATTATATTAAATACATTTTTTTTATGTGTTTTATTTAATGTCAGACAGTCTAGGGAAATTATGTTAAAGTTAAACACTTAAAAGGGGTGGTTTGTTGCGATCATTTAACGTCATCATGCTAAAAAAGCTTTGTAATCTGTGTGGTTGGGCGGGGCTGATGTTTCTCGTCAGTGTAACGACCACATATGCAGATAGTAATACAAGACACCGCTTTCGTTTGGCTCAGGAGCTGCCCAAACTGGCGTTTGATGACCTTGAAATTTATATGCAATATGCGACTTCCATCACATTTGAAATAAAAGACGCGACTCATGGCTCGCTGAAATTTCAAGAATCCGGGCTCATTAAAAACAGATTTGGTGAGCCTTTTAAGCGTGTGTTGCATTCATCCCAAGGGCATTTACGTGAGTTTCTAATTAGCGAAGGTATGGCTGTTTACAATGGGCTCGGTCCTTATCCTGAAAAAATTCGAAACAGTCTGCTTTCGCAGGAGAAAAAGGCTCGGGCATTAAAAAAGGGTGTTTGGGCTACTCTCGACATATTCGAGAGTGCGACGTTAGAAGGCCAAGCTGTTGAGCCCGGTTTTTCACTCATACAGGGTCAGGTAAAAACTGTTGCAAAAAGGAGGAGTGGTACATACTTAAACTTCGGAGATAACTGGGATACAGATTTTACTGCCGCAATTTCGCCTTCAGCTTCGAGTAGATTTAAGGGGCAAGGTTGGAAGTTGGCAGAGCTGCAAGGAGCGACCATTCGGATCAGAGGATGGTTGAGAAATTACGGCGGGCCATTTATGCAGGTATATTTTCCGGAGCAAATAGAGATCCTGAATGAGAACAATACCCTACGTGAGGAGTAACCGTGTGATGCGTGCTATGTCGCTGGATGATCTGAGAACATTGTTTTTGAACAGCCTAATGTTACTTACTGCGTCAATTTGTTTGGCCTTTCCAGTTTCTTCGGCCAGAGCGCAGACCGAAACCCATGTAGCTGATCTGTTTTCGATATTTGAGCCCTCAAATGAAAAAGAAATCGGTGCACAGCAGCACAAGAAAATTGTAGCTCAGTACGGCGGCGAATATAAGCATGATGGTTTGAATGAGTATGTGCTTGATATCGTACTTCGAATTGTAACTGTTACCGAAAAAAGAAATGAGCTTGGCAGGTCACGATATTGAATAGTCCAGTGGTAAATGCATTCGCGTTGCCCGGTGGATATGTCTATGTCACTCGGGGTTTGTTGGCGATGGCTAACAATGAAGCCGAAGTGGCGGGAGTATTAGCGCATGAAGTGGGCCACGTAATCGCGCGTCATGGAGTAGAGCGTCAGTCGAGAGCGACAGGAATGGGCTTGCTTGGTGCTATTGCCGGTATATTAACCCAAAGTGCTGACGTCGCTCGTTTGGGGCAAACAGTTGGCGGTCTCTTTCTAGCTGACTATTCTCGTGATCAGGAATATGAGGCTGACAGGCTTGGAGTGAAGTACCTTGGGTTGGCTGGCTATCCAAGGGAAGCCATGGCAGATTTCCTGCAACGGCTTGAGGATCATTCTGAATATGCGGCTAAGGTCGCAGGTAAAGAAGGCAAGTCCGGTCAGTATGATTTCTTTGCCTCTCATCCTCAGACGGAAGATAGAATTGAAAAAGCCAATCAACTTGCACGTTTACAGAAAGATGATCTGAATCGTAGCTATGGTACTGAAAGGTATCTGCTGGCTATTGATGGAATGCTATACGGTGATGATATCAAGGAAGGTGTTATCCGAGGGCGAGAGTTTTTACACCCTGATCTTCGACTGGCATTTAAAGCTCCAAAAGGATTTCAGCTTATAAACTCAACACGGGCTGTGTACGCAAAAGATGGCCGAGGTAATCAGATGGTGTTTGATCTGGATCCACGCGGCTTGCGTGATATGTCTATTGACCAATATATGAGTACAGTCTGGCTCAAAAAAGTTAATCATAATCGCCCTGAAATCATTCAGGTCGGGGGTGCTGTCGGTGCGAAAACCAGATTTGTTGTTAATCAGAATGGCCGAAAAATTTATGTGACAGCCGTTGTGATTAATTTTGGGTACGACAAAGTCGCTCGATTTGCCTATCATTCTCGTGCTCGTTCGAGTGAATTGGAAGCTAGGTATGAGGAAAGTTACTCGAGCTTTCGGCCAATGACTTATGATGAGGCGGCAGAAATTAAATCAGTGCAGCTCGTTATACAGAAAGTGAATTATAACGAGAGTCTGGATGATCTGGTTGGAGAAATGGTGCAGTCCTCTCATACGCGAGATTTGTTTTTATTGTTAAACCCCGTATTCAAAACGCGGGATCCGGCTCGCGGAGATACATATAAAACCTTGATGTATGGAACCCAAGAGGGGCGCTAGCTTGACGCAATTAAGTCGTCAATCTCACCATCAAGGGTGATACAGGCAGCGCTTAAGGGGCCGTCAAACCCGCATCCGCTATCGAGAGATATTGTGTGAGCCGTTTCCAGAACGCCACCATGTGATCGGTCAAACCCTCTGATAACACGTTTAAAGCCTGAATACGGTTCGCCGATTTTATCAAAATAACCACTTCCCCACCAGAACGTGTCTGTTTGTTCAGTGACCGGGCGGCTGGGGTCAATTCCTGCATGGACAAAGAGTAATTCACCGTTGGACGTATAAGCAGCCCTACGCAAGGAAATCAGGATGTCGTTGTGGCCCGGATGGCTTTGTATTGTATCTCTTAACCGTCCCGTCCATCTGGTCGTTGCCAAGATTCCTTCGCGTAGATAACCGCGTGCTTCCTGTTCGCTGGAGTCATAGGCTTGCAGAGTTTCCTCAATCCCGTGCTCAATCATCCAGTCAAAGACACCACTTGGATCGCTGGCGAGTTGGATTTGCATGAGTTTGCGCAACATTTCTTCCTGCGCACCCCTTAGGAAGACGATATCTTCGGGGATCATGCCAGGTTGGCTCAAACGATCTGTTCGAAATCGCAGGAGCTCGTTAAACACGCCTTTGATATCAGAACCGTGGCCGATGTAATTCCCTAGATACACCAGTCGATCGCCCGATTGCCACCGTCTTTCCATTACTTCGTGGAGTTCACGGAGCTTAGCGGCTTCGCCATGAATGCAGGATACAGCCCAAACACGTTGTGCGGCAGATATGCATCCAAATTTTTCACTATGTGCGTTCGGTTTCATCGAAACCTACAATGAATCGTCTGATTCGCTTTTTCAAGTCTTACATTCAAAATTTACGAAAAATTAACAAAAAAAAGCCCGACATAGGCCGGGCTTTCGTAAATTTGCGTAATCTGAAGGGGGTTTTAAGCCGCTTTCAGCACCTGCTGAAGCTTTTCAGTTGCGGCATCGTCTTCAATTTTTTCGACAACAGCCAGCTCACGAGAGAGACGTTCAAGTGCAGCTTCATAAATCTGACGTTCACTATAGGATTGATCAGGCTGATCATCGTTACGATGCAGATCGCGAACAACTTCCGCTATCTGGATAGGGTCGCCGGAATTAATTTTGGCTTCATATTCCTGCGCACGTCGGCTCCACATGGTTCGCTTGATGCGAGCTTTGCCTTTGAGGGTGTCTAGCGCAGTTTTCATTTTTTTGGGTGAGGAAAGTGCCCGCATGCCTACGCTTTTCGCTTTCGCAATCGGGACACGAAGAGTCATTTTTTCGTGCATAAAGTCGACAACATACAGTGTCAGGCTCATACCTGAAATTTCTTGCTCTTCAATGCTAACAACCTGACCGACACCATGTGTTGGATATACAACATGATCCAGCGGCGAGAATTCCAACTCTTTAGACATTCAATTCCTTCTCTTCAGTATGGGCAACGTCGAAGCGAAAAAAAGAGCGACCAGAATATCACAGGACGCTACAGCTGACGTTGTTCCACTTTTCAAGGCGATTTGATCGCAATCGAATATGTTTACGGATTAAAAATCCAAAGTTTGGGCGCAATTGAGAAAACAAAATCAACGCGCTGAAACTTAAACATACAAGGACTATATCATAAATTAGAGCAAAATGCTAATGGGAAACCATAGCAAATGTTGCGGGACAGATATTCCCGTCCCGCATGGCTTTCAAAACCAGAGATTAGCTGTCGCCTGGATTTGGGCTGAAATGGGCTTCGAATTTGCCTTCTTTCCCGTTCCAGTCATCCGCATCCGCAGGTGCGTCCCCTTTTTGGGTAATGTTTGGCCATTTTTCACTATATTCACGATTCACTTCGAGGAATTTCTCTGCGACTTCCTCTGTGTCAGGTAAAATAGCTTCAGCAGGGCATTCAGGTTCACACACACCGCAATCAATACATTCATCGGGGTGAATAACCAGCATGTTTTCACCTTCGTAAAAGCAGTCCACGGGGCAGACCTCAACGCAGTCCATGAACTTGCATTTGATGCAGTTTTCGGTAACGACGTAGGTCATTATTTTTCTCCAGCTCTTTGGATATCAAGTCTCAGATAAATACGGATTATCTTCATTGCTGCGTAAATACAACCCTTTTTCTTGTGAAGATATCCCCTAAAAAAGCGATTTACCTGCTTTGACGTTGTTCAACAAGCTTTCGCACTCTGCCACTTTCAACGTCATCTACGTAGATTAGGCCGCAAACCCGACGGATAAGATTTGCCTCATAGTCGCTGACACTGCCATCTGCATATGCCATTTCCCAGAGCATTTCAATTATATGTACCCTATCGTCATAAGGGACATTTTCTTTTACTGTACGGGTAAAATACAAGATTTGGTCTGAATTTTCATGGGCTTTTTCAGCCTGTGAAACCACGGTTTGAACCTCTTGTGCGTTCATGTCGTAATGGCGAACAAGTAGGTCGCAAATCATCTGCTTTTCGGCTTCGCAATAGGTGTCATCAGACAAGGCTGCCTCTAACATGAGAGCAGCTGTCGCAACCCGGGTTTCTTCTTCAGACGATGTCGGAGCAATCGCGGCTTCGTTTCCACCGAGCAGTTTTTTAAGTTTAGCAAGCATGCGTGACCCTTATTTACGTGTGTTTGCTTGATTAAAGCGCGCCATGGCAGTGCTTGTACTTTCTGCCAGATCCACAAGGGCAGGGATCATTTCGGCGAACCTTGCCCCAGTTTTCCCCTGAAGGTGCACTCTCTACTTCATTTTCACCCGTTACAGGATCTATGTGAGTTGCCTGAAGCTCCTCTTCGTTGGGCTCCTCTCGTTGAATTACCGTTTCGGGGTTTTGTAATTCAACATGACTGAGGTAGCTGGTGACGCTGACATGAAGTTGGTCCAGCATGGCTTGGAACATATTGAACGCTTCAGTTTTGTATTCGTTAAGAGGGTCTTTTTGCGCATAAGCGCGTAAAGAAACCGATTGTCGCAAATGGTCCAGTTGCAACAAATGCTCTTTCCAGGTCTGATCCAAAATTTGCAGGAGCAGGCTTTTTTCCACCATGCGCATGACGTCAGGGCCATATTTGGCAGCTTTTTCAGCCATCTTGCGATTAATATTATCGTTAAGACGATCTCGAATTTCTTCGTCTGCAATGCCTTCTTCCGCAGCCCATTCGGATATGGGAAGATCGAGCCCGAGAACTTCTCTAACCTCTTCAGTCAGCCCGTTGATATCCCATTGTTCAGGGTAGGCCTTTTCGGGGATATGGCGGGAAACCATCTGGTCAATCACATCTGCGCGCATATCCTTGATGGTTTCAGAAACGTCGCTCTGGTTCATCAAATCAATACGTTGCTCATAGATGACCTTGCGCTGGTCATTCATTACATCATCAAACTTAAGCAAGTTCTTGCGGATGTCGTAGTTTCTGGCTTCCACTTTTTGCTGGGCTTTTTCAAGCGCTTTGTTGATCCAGGGGTGAATAATTGCCTCACCATCTTCCAGCCCAAGCTTACGTAGCATACCATCCATTCGTTCGGAACCAAATATCCGCATCAGATCGTCCTGCAAGGACAGATAGAAACGGCTGGTGCCGGGATCGCCCTGACGCCCAGAGCGTCCGCGAAGTTGGTTATCGATGCGGCGTGACTCGTGACGCTCGGTGCCGATGACGAATAGTCCGCCTGCTTCGAGTACTTTTTTCTTCTGCTCCGCTGTATCCGCTTCGATTTCCGCATTAATGCGGGAAATCTCCGCTTCGTCAGTTAACCCACGAGTTCGTTCAGCAATCATCATTTCGGTATTGCCGCCCAGTTTGATGTCAGTTCCGCGTCCTGCCATATTTGTCGCGATCGTCACAGCTCCGATGCGGCCCGCTTGCGCGATGATTTCAGCTTCCTGTTCATGATATCTGGCATTAAGGACACTGTGTTTGATTTTTTTCTTTTTCAGAATTTCAGATAACATTTCCGATTTTTCAATCGAAACTGTTCCCACCAGCACCGGCTGTCCCCTCTGTTGGCATTCATCAATGGTTTTAACAATAGCAGCATACTTTTCTTCTGCTGTTCGATATATCTCATCATCAACGTCCTGCCGCTGGACAGGAACATTGGTTGGAATTTCGACAACCTGCAGTCCATAAATTTCTGCAAATTCTTCTGCTTCAGTCGCAGCCGTACCGGTCATACCCGATAGTTTGTCGTATAATCGGAAGTAATTTTGAAAAGTGATAGAGGCCAATGTCTGGTTTTCCGGTTGGATGGCAACATTTTCTTTTGCCTCCAGAGCCTGATGCAGGCCATCGGAATAACGCCGTCCGTCCATCATCGGCCGGTAAATTCATCAATAATAACAACCTTGTTGTCTTTGACGATGTAGTCTTTGTCGCGTGTGAAGAGTTTATGTGCTCTTAAAGCCTGATTGGCATGATGAACTGCGGCCACGTTTTCAACATCATACAGATTGTCACCTTTTAATAATCCTGCTTCATCCAGCAGTTTTTCAATGGTTTCAGTTCCCTCTTCGGTGAAGCTGACAGACTTGGCTTTTTCATCGACTTCGTAATCAGTTTCAGACAGTTTAGGGATGATTTCATTTACTGCGCGGTATAACTCGGAGCTATCTTCAGCTGGCCCGGATATGATCAATGGGGTTCGGGCTTCGTCAATCAGGATGCTGTCTACTTCGTCCACCACAGCAAAGTTGAAGCCACGTTGAACCATGGATTCCGCTTCAAATTTCATGTTGTCGCGAAGGTAATCAAACCCAAACTCGTTGTTTGTTCCGTAGGTAATGTCACATGCGTAAGCCGCGCGACGTTCCTGCTCTTCAATACCGCTGGCAATACATCCGACGGTCATGCCGAGTCTGTGATACACTTTCGACATCCATTCACTATCTCGTTGAGCGAGATAATCATTTACGGTGACAACATGGACGCCTTTACCATCAAGAGCATTCAGATACGCCGCCAGAGTCGATACCAGCGTTTTACCTTCACCGGTTTTCATTTCGGTGATTTTGCCTTGATGTAGCACAATGCCGCCCATTAACTGAACGTCATAATGGCGCTCACCCAAGCCTCTGCGGGCTGCCTCTCGTACTGCGGCGAAAGCATCTGGAAGTAATGCATCCAGTGTTTGCCCTTCTTCACGCAGTTTTTTGAATTCAAGTGTTTTGGCTTTTAGTTCGTCGTCAGAAAGCGCTGTATATTTATCCTCAAGAGCGTTGATTTTATCGACCGTCGCCTGGATAGGTTTTAAAATCCGATCATTTGAAGATCCAAAAATTTTTCTGGCTAATGTACCAAACATAGATGCCCTGACTCCGATAACGCTTCTACTCAAGCTGGTATTGGCCGGTTCGATTGAATGACTTACCAAGCTGGAAATTACAAATTAGATATGGTGACAGATAAGCGGGATGTGGGGTTCTGTCAATCTATCGCGCGTATCTGCATAGAATTCATATGGCATTTATGAATTATTGCTGTTTTCGCATCAGTTTTTTCAACAATGCTTGTGAATGACGCTAAATGGCCTATATTTCGCACATTGGTGAAAACGAGCTGACACATAGACCATGTGTTGGTCGCTTTCTGATTCTTAAGAAAACCTGGGAACGAAATTATGAAATTAGGAAATCTCCTCGCACTTGTTGTGGTTGCTGGAGTATCAGGCGCAGCGGGCTTTTATTTTGGCATGGAGCGGGACTCATTGCTGAGCACAAGTGCAGAGGCACCTGAAAGTAAAGCCACTGACGCCAATGACAAAGTTGTCGCGACAGTTGATGGCAGTGAAATAAGAGAATCTGACGTTCGCAGGGTCTATGACAGTTTGCCGCCCCAGTATAAACAAGCTCCGTTTGCATTGATCAAGACGCAGCTTGTTGAACAGCTTGTGAATATGCGGATTATTCAAAATGCAGCAAAAGAACAGGAATTTGATAAGCAATCTGAGTTTTCAGATCGTGTCGCTGATGTAAAAGATCAGTTACTGCAAGAATACTATATTCAAAAGAAAATTGATGCGGCTGTCACTGAGGATGCTTTGAAAGCGGAGTATGACAAAGCAACATCTGAGTTTGTCCCCGCTAAAGAAGTTCATGCTCGCCACATTCTGCTGGAAAATGAAGAAAAAGCCAAAGAAGTGATCGAGCTTCTAGAGGGCGGAGGAAATTTCATTGAATTGGCCAAAGAGCACTCAACTGGTCCTTCCGGGCCAAACGGTGGTGATTTGGGATATTTTGAAAAAGAGCGGATGGTGCCGGAATTCGCAGAAGCTGCGTTTGCTATGGAAGTTGGTAGTTTTTCCAAAGAGCCTGTGCAAACACAGTTTGGTTGGCATGTCATTTATGTTGAGGATAGCCGCGATACATCGCCGCCAGCCTATGACGATATGAAAGAAACGCTCAAGCAGACACTGACCAATCAGACAGTCAATGATCTACTGGATAGCCTTAAAGAAAAAGCAGTTGTCAATATTGTTGAAGGGGCACCTTCTGCTGAAGCTCCCGCAAAGGAAGAAGGCGCAGATAAAGAATAGCTTGTTAGATCAAGTAAACGACAAAGCCCGCTTCATTGCGGGCTTTGTTTATTAGGCGTCAGAGTTAGGGAGCCAAGGAATGGTTGCTATTTCAACTCCTTCTTCAATTAGCTCTGCTTTTTCGCTTTCACTGGCTTCGCCATAAATTCCGCGTTTTTCAGTTTCGCCATAATGAATTTTTCTGGCTTCTTCAGCGAAATTTGTTCCAACATAATCGCAATTGCTCTCTACATTTTTCTTAAGTTCTTTCAGGGCTTTCAGGACAGTTTCAAACTGTTGAACATCGTTTGTCTGAACTGAAGCCGCTGTTGTATCCCTGCTGGATCCTTTTTTGGGGACAGACGGGGCCATCAGAGCTTTTTCAACATTGTTTGAGCCACAGATCGCGCAGGTTACGACATTTTTTTCGACCTGCTCGTCAAATGCTGAACTATTTTTGAACCAGGCTTCAAAATTATGGTTTCTATCGCATTTAAGATTGTATTTAATCATTTTAGGATACGTCACATGACAATTGAAAGCTGATGTATTGCCACTTAATTAAACACAAGGCCGCTTAATTTCAAGATTTATACACTACCCAGCTAAACAGGTTTCTGTTTGAAAAATCTCTTTTAGCTGAAACTTATCTGCAGTTCATGGTTACAATCCAGACCAAATCAGCATTGGATATTTGGTCATGATACTATTTGGTTATTTTTCTCTCGCTTAGGGTCGAGGAGGTCGTCAGGTGCAGCATTCAGAGTGGATTGAAAAACACCACGAAAAGATTTGCCCAAATGGTTTAGTGCTTGATCTTGCCTGCGGGGCAGGGCGAAATTCCGTGTTTTTATTGGGCAAAGGTTTCAGGGTACTTGCCGTTGATATTGATGTTTTGAAACTGCAAGAGTTCCAGCGGCACAAAAATTTACTGTTGATACAGGCCGATCTGGAGGGCGGATTGTGGCCATTTGCAGAAAAGGTTTTTGATGCGATTGTGGTTACAAATTATCTCTGGCGTCCGTTATTTCCAAAAATTGCGTTTTCTCTGAAAACAGAAGGTGTCGTTCTGTACGAGACTTTTGCGAGTGGAAACGAGAAATATGGCAGACCAAAAAATCCCGATTTTCTGTTGCAACCCGGAGAATTGCCAAAGCAGTTTGATGGTTTCTCTGTTTTGGATTATTATCATGGGGAGGTAAAAACTCCTAAACCTGCAGTAAAGCAGGCAATTGCAGCGAAGCGCGTTGTTTAGCTTCATCTCTTCCGTTCAGTTTCGATGCAATACAGTGTGTCGTGCTTATTGAAGTTTCCATTCGTAATTTATGAACCTTGAAGAAGTCTGGTCCGACTTAATGTCAACGGCAATTTATTGCCTGGATACTCAAGTGATCTTTTGAACGAGGAGATAGAGATGTCAAAAACAGGGTTGTCGGCCAAAAATTTCGTAACGATAAGCAGTATTTTTGTCGCTTGTATTGGATCGGCTGCGGCCAATTCTCCGCGGAGTAACTCTTCACAGGTAGAAGATGTCACCCTGTCGCAGGTCGGGATTAATTTTCATGTGACGCTAAAGAATATGGCGGCGAACAAACATGTCGATAATATAGACATCCAGCCCGAGAAAAATACGTTCAACATCCCCTTAAAGGGGTATGTAAAGTGTAAAAAAAGCAAGAAGATTGAGTTCACTAAAGCGCAAGTGTATTTCGGGACGGTCAAACGCGTTGGCAAAAATGTTGAGCCGATTAGCGTTCTGCACGATGCAACATACCACCCTTCCTTTGCCGAATGGACCGGCGTGTTTGGTGGTTGGGTGACGGAAGCTGGGAATTCTGATCCCTTTGTCGTTCCGTTGAACAAGGTGAAGAATGGGCACCCGGCAATTCGATTTGACCCCTTAGCCTTGTTTAATGAAAAACTGCAGGCTCACATCAACGGCGGCGGTAGTAAAATCGAGTTTTTAAAGCAGGATCAATATATCAACGTCAACAGGCCGATTAGTCTTGCTGGAACATGCCGGGAAGCAGAAACGTTCAGTAAATCAACAAATGGTTCTGGGTACATTACTGCTAGTATACCGCTAACCATCATGTACAAAGGTGATGCCAAGATTTTTGGCGGAATGGGAGGAGGCAATATCGCCAATCAGTTGGCAGCTCCATTTCAGGTTACGTCCGCTTCAGTTACGCCGCACATCAAGGATTATGTTGGAAAATGTCCGGTCGACTTGAAGTTTCGGGTTGCCTTTAATGCTCAGGGGAGCGGCGATATAAAATTCAGGTTGGTGAGTGAACAGGGTGCAAAGGGACCGATTAAATCCATCAACATCACTAAAAATGACAATGGTGTAAAAGTTTTTGATTTCGCAAGATCTATACAAGAAGCCAAACAGGGTGGATTTGATAATACCAAACTGGCCACACCTCAACAGAATAACGGCTCGATCAATCAGTTTGCGCAGCAACCTATGACCAAGAAAACCGGGTCCTGGAGAGTGGAGCTGGTTGAGCCCAAAAAAATGATCACGGAGGAAAGCTATTATAGTTGGAAATGCGAAACTCCAAAGGGTCCTGGCGATATCAAACAAGTAAAACCCAAACGTGCAACGCCCAAACCGATTGTTCCTGAAGGTTTGATTATCAACACGAACTAAGGCTTTTTATTCTACTCCGCCGCCTTATTTGAGCTTTGCGATATGGAAAGTTCAAATGGGCGGATGTTTTTCAGGTTCGGAACCTGATTGCGGCGTTTCTGAACCAGTTCCATATTGATTTCTGCTGAAATAAATCCCGGTGTATCTCCGCCATCAGCCAGGACCTCTCCCCATGGATCAACGATTAGAGAGTGACCGTATGTTCTGCGCTTTTCGGAATGTTTTCCGCATTGAGCGGCGGCAATGACAAACGCACCATTTTCGATTGCTCTCGCCCGTAGGAGGGTATGCCAGTGAGCGAGGCCTGTTGTATGAGTGAACGCCGCTGGCACCGTAAATATTTCTGCTCCGCCTTTGAACGCCAGTGTTTGATAAAGATGAGAAAACCTCACGTCATAGCAGATGGTCATCCCAAGTTGTCCCCACGGTAGAGGGGTGCTGACCGCCAAGTCGCCAGGAGCATAGGCGCTGGATTCCCTGTGGCTTTCCCCATTGTCAAGCTGCACATCAAACATATGAATTTTATCATATTTTGCTGCGATTTGACCATCCGGGGAAATGAGAAAGCATCTGTTGGCGAGGCGGTCTTCGTCCGGTTTTTTGATGACAAGCGATCCTGCTTGTACCCAGATTTTATTTTCCTCAGCAAACGAACGAAAGGCTGCCAGAGTAATGTCATCCTCTTCAAAAGCTGCTTTTTCTCGTGCGGCAGCTTTATGTGGCTCCATCATGTTTGTTACTTCGGGTGTTGATATAAAATCAGCACCGTCTTTAACCGCGCCCGACATCAGAGAAAGAGCAGTATCAAGGTTTTCTTCCGGATCGTTACTCGATGTCAGTTGGATACAGGCTGCCTTGAACTTTGTCATAATAGACCTTTGAATTATGGTTGAAGAAGTGGGTCCAGTTTTCCAGCAGCATCCAGTTTGTGGATATAGTCACAATCACCAATATGCTGTCCGTTGATGAAAATTTGCGGTACCGATGTCGCGCCGCCAGATAAACGGCTCATTTCTTTGCGGCCGTTAAGATCGCTGGTTACATCAATTTCCTTAAAATGCACCCCTTTACTTTTCAGTAGTGATTTCGCACGGGAACAGTAAGGACAAAACATTGTTGTGTAAATTTCGACTGAAGACATTTTACTCGTTACCTTGTTTTAAAACTGATTATATAGGTATTTTGGTGGCTCTCACAACCCGGCTAAGGGTGAGTGCCGTAACTTTCTCAACGTTGGCCTCTTTCAGGCAGGTGGCGCAGGCGTTCAATGTTGCACCAGTTGTAAATACGTCGTCAACAAGTAGCACATGTTTGGGTAGGTTTTCAGAATCCCAAGCAGGATTTACCTTAAAAGCATTTCTTACATTCTTGACGCGTTCTTTTGCGCTTTTTGTACCTTGTGAGGGCGTGTTTTTAACCCGTATCAGCAGGTCTGGAATATACGGGAGCGATAGTTGATCTGAAATTGTTTTGGCAAGTAATCCGGCTTGATTGTATTTGCGTTGTCGAAGTCTTTTGGTGTGAAGTGGCACAGGACATATAACGCTTTCAGGATCAATGGTTTCTTTCGCAATGCGTGTTAGCCAACTAGCGAAGGAGGGGGCCAGATCTGTTCTGTCGGAGTGTTTAAAGGCCAATATGGATGCCCTTATTGCGTCATCATATTTCAGCGCCGAGACTGCATGATCGAACGCTGGAGGAGAGGTGAGGCAACTTGCGCATTTCATGTCAACTTCTTCCTCATAATCGAATGGATAACCGCATTGACTGCATTTCGGGTCTGTGATGAAGGTGAGTTCAGACCAGCAAGAAGCACAAAATGAGCCTGGTTTGTCGACTATTTCACGGCAGCCGGGGCATTGCGAGGGGAACAGGAGATCCAATAGCTTGTCTTGCAGACCGGTTTTCAGATTATGAATCGAAGAGGTAAGCGTCATAAACAAATATTAGTTGATATAAGGCTTGCTGCAAACAACTTATTGAAGCTAATTCCCATGTTGCTTGGGCTCGGGGTGCATGCGATAAGTTCGTGATGGAAAAAAACACGTTTCAAAATCAGAGTCCTTTGTTATTTGACCGCGAATTGCTGCGCCTGAGGCGCAAAAGGGTGAAAACACTAAACTGGGCCCACAGTCGTTTCTTGTTTGACGAGGTTTCAAACAGGTTGGCAGAGAGGCTGCTGGATATTGATCGTACATTTGACAAGGCGCTGGATTTGGGGTGTCACACCGGAGCTTTTGGTCACCAAATAAGTACTATGGGAAGAGCCTTGGGTGTAATTGCTGCTGATCTGAGCGATGACCTGATGGATAAAAGTCAAGGATATCCGTTGGCTTTCGCTGACGAGGAGTATTTACCTTTTGCGCCGACCAGTTTTGATTTAATCGGAAGTGTGCTGTCATTACATTGGGTGAATGATTTGCCAGGATCGCTTGTTCAGATTTTCAGATGTTTGAAAGCGGACGGGTTGTTTCTGGGTGCGATGTTCGGAGCAGAGACACTCACTGAACTAAAAGACTGCTTGATGACCGCAGAATTGGAATTAACCGGAGGGGTAAGCCCAAGGGTTTCCCCTTTTGTGGATGTTAGAGATGCGGGCTCCCTACTGCAAAGGGCCGGCTTTGCTTTGCCTGTTACGGATTCTGAAATATTAACCCTGAAATACCAGAATATGTTTGCCCTGATGCATGAACTGCGAGCAATGGGAGAGACAAATGCTCTGGTTGAACGGCCCAAAACTTTTAGCAGTAGAAAGCTCTTTATGAGGGCTGCGGAAATTTATCACGAAAAGTATCAGGATCAGGATGGTCTTGTCCCCGCAACGTTCCAGATCGTTTATCTTGCTGGTTGGGCGCCCCATGAAAGTCAGCAGAAACCTTTGACACGAGGCAGTGGCGTGACAAGTCTAAAGGAAGTGCTTGGCTCTAAGTCCGATTAAAGAAGGTCTCTGAGCATTGCGATAAGAGGAATATCCGCGGGGGGCATGTCGAAATCCTTGAGCTGATTGGCTCGTACCCATTTTAGGGTTTGCCCTTCTTGAGGGGCTGGAGTTCCAGACCATCGTCGGCACACATAAAGCGGCATCAATAAATGGAATTTTTCATAGGTATGGCTGGCAAATGTGAACGGAGCAAGGCATGCCGCAGTTACATCAATATTTAGCTCTTCTTTGAGCTCCCTAATTAAAGCGTCTTCCGGGATTTCACCATCTTCGACTTTGCCGCCGGGAAATTCCCAAAGTCCAGCCATCGATTTGCCCTTAGGGCGTTGGGCAATCATAATACGATTGTCGTCGTCAACAAGGGCAACAGCGACAACAACTACTGTCGAAAGAGAAGTCAAAACACTGTCCTAGCTACGATAATCTGCATTTATGTCGATATAGCCATGCGTTAAATCGCATGTCCACGCAAAGGCTTGCCCGTTACCAACGCCGACATTAACCGAGATAGTAATGTCCTGTCCCTTCATAAGGGGTACAATGTCATTTTCATCATAGGTGACGAGTTTTTCTCCATTTGCGGCAATGTCTACGCCACATACAGAAATAGAAAGCTTGTCACGGTCTGCTTTTTCGCCTGATTTGCCAACGGCCATGACAATTCGCCCCCAATTCGCATCTTCGCCTGCAATCGCTGTTTTAACGAGCGGTGAATTTGCAATAGCGAGTGCTATTGTCTTTGCAGATGAGTCACTTTCTGCGCCCGAGACTGAAACAGTTATAAATTTGCTGGCACCTTCACCATCGCGAGCAATTTGCTGGGCCAGGTTTTGCATCACAGTTCTTAAAGCGGTTCTGAAGCCTTCCAGATCTGCATCATCCGCAGTCTTTGGCGCTTCGTTCGCTGCTGCGCCCGTCGCAAATAATAGAACACTGTCACTTGTTGAAGTGTCGCTATCAACGGTCACGCAATTGAAGCTGCGCTCGTTTTCTTCACTCAAAAGAACCTGAAGAATATTGCTTGGAATAGCTGCATCGGTAAACAGAAATGCGAGCATGGTTGCCATATCTGGGGCGATCATGCCGGAACCTTTAGCAATGCCACAGATTGTGATCTTCTTCCCTTTTAGCTGACAAGTAGCACTGGCGCCTTTGGCAAATGTATCCGTTGTCAAAATAGCATTTGCCGCATCTGCAAGGACGTCGTCTTTAAGCTGGTCTGCAAGAACAGGGATGGCATTTGTCAGTTTATCCAACGGGATTTGTTCCCCGATAACACCAGTAGATGCTATAAACACTTCATGGGGTGCGCATTCGAGACTTTTTGCCGTTGCATTTGCAGTCTCCTCAACAGTTTGAGCTCCCGCCTTGCCTGTAAACACATTTGCGATACCAGCATTTACCACCAACGCACGGGCATATCCACCGGGTAGAATCTTGCGGCCCCAATCTACTGGCGCGCCTGGCATGCTGTTGCGCGTAAATACTCCTGCAACGGTTGTCCCCTCTCGCAAAGAGGCCAGCAATAAATCGTCACGCCCTTTATACCGCATGCCAGAATTGGTAGTTGCAAATGTTACTCCAGAAACTGGTGGCAGATCTGGAAAATGATCTGGTGCCAAAGGTGACTTGTCCATAAATCAAAGCCTCTATAAATGAGTTAAGCTGACCTGATAATTTATTCCGGTGTGCAGGTCAAATGCTGTCGACTGAAAATTATAATGTATTAGCGAGCCGTGTCGCGCATAGCATGTAATTGACACTTAAATCCTTACTCAGGCTCCAGGTCGCGTCAATTGGGTTGTAAGACGCACCTTTGATCTCTTTGATTTGCAGATCATTTTGTCGCAGAAGACTGACAACTTCGGATGGCCGAAGAAACTTTTTCCAGTTATGGGTGCCCACCGGAAGCCAGCGCAAAATATATTCTGCCCCGACAATCGCGAGTGCATAGCTTTTGAGGGTTCTGTTCAGTGTTGCCACGAACATTAGGCCACCCGGTTTCAGCATCTGGCAGCAGGATTTTGAAAAACCTTCCAAATCTGCGACATGTTCGATGACTTCCATGTTGAGGATAACATCAAATTTCTCCCCTGTAGCTGCCAACTCTTCCGCTGTGGTGTGGCGATAATCGATTTGTAATCCAGATTGTTCCGCGTGCAATGAAGCAACTTTTATATTTGTGCTGGACGCATCTGCAGCAACAACCTCAGCGCCCAGTCGAGCCATTGGTTCTGATAATAGTCCGCCGCCACAACCAATATCCAGTAGCCTTAAGCCTTTTAGAGGTTTGAGGGAAAGTGGAGCGTTGGGTTCCAGATCGAGGAAATGTTTTATCACTTGATCTCGAATGTAGGCGATCCGTAATGGATTGAACTTGTGCAATGGTTTAAATTTCCCACTTTCGTCCCACCACTCGTCTGCCATTGAAGCGAAATTTTTGATTTCCTGAGGGTCAACAGATTTTGAGTTTGCTGCTTCTGTCATTTTGGCTCGTAATTTTTTTTTTCAAAAATGCTAATTTATTGGCTGCAAAGCTTGCCCAGCAACCCTTGTTAAGTATATGTATACGCTCCTTCTGGGTTTAAAGGTACCCTAGGAATTGAAAAATGCCTGTGTACCTTTAAAAAATGGTTTGATTTTGAAAGGTTTGTGCGCAGATGGCACGGCTGGTAATGAAATTTGGGGGAACGTCGGTCGGCTCTGTAGAGCGGATCAAAAATGTTGCCCAGCGCGTAAAAAAAGAAGTTGAAGCAGGTCACGAGGTTGCTGTGGTCGTCTCCGCGATGTCAGGCGAAACCAACAGGCTTGTTCAATTAACGTCAGAGGTCGCATCTCTGCACGATGCGCGTGAATATGATGTGGTTGTCTCCAGTGGTGAGCAGGTGACGGTTGGTCTTTTATCCATGGCTTTGCAGGACCTTGGAATTAATGCTCGTTCTTGGCTGGGATGGCAGGTGCCGATAAAAACCAGTGCAGTGCATGGATCCGCGCGAATTGAAGAAATTGACTGTTCGGAAATCGTCAAGCGGTTTGCAGATGGTCAGGTGGCTGTTTGTGCCGGCTTTCAGGGTATTGGGTCGGATGCCCGAATTACCACGCTTGGTCGGGGTGGGTCCGATACTTCTGCTGTCGCGCTGGCGGCAGCATTGGAGGCGGATCGGTGCGATATTTACACGGATGTGGACGGGATTTATACGGCCGATCCAAGAATCGCGACAAAAGCTTCCAAGCTTGATAGAATTACTTATGAAGAAATGTTGGAGCTGGCATCTCTTGGTGCGAAAGTTCTGCAAACCCGATCTGTCGAAATGGCAATGAAGCATCGGGTGAAATTACAGGTTCTCTCCAGCTTTGAGGAGTTGCCGGGAACTTTGGTTGTTGATGAGGAAGACATTGTGGAACAACATGTAGTTAGCGGCGTTACCTATACGCGGGATGAAGCAAAAGTGACTTTGCAGCAGGTGAGCGACACTCCCGGTATTGCGGCTACGGTTTTCGGAGCTCTCGCCGATGCTCACGTGAATGTGGATATGATCGTGCAGAATGTGTCGGAAAACGGTAAGGCAACGGATTTAACCTTTACTGTAGGTAAAAATGATTTGCAGCCTGCTCTTAAAGTGCTGGAAGGCCTGAAAGACAAGGTGAACTGTAAAGCGTTGGTTCCAGATCCGAATGTTGTGAAGGTGTCAATTGTGGGCATGGGAATGCGCAGTCATGCCGGAGTTGCGCAGACTATGTTTGCAGCTCTTGCTGAAAAAGGTATTAATATTCAGGTGATTTCGACTTCCGAAATTAAGGTGAGTGTGTTGCTTGCCGAAGAATATACCGAACTGGCAGTGAGAACATTGCATAGTGCTTTCAATCTGGACGCAGCGTAACAAATGACTGAAGATATTTCCAACTCGGGCCTGCAAGCCCTTAATTCTGCATGGGCTCGCGGACGCGAATTTTTGGGCACCGAATACGCTATTTTGGGCGGTGCCATGTCATGGGTTTCAGAACGAAATCTTGTAGCTGCTATATCTAACGCAGGTGGGTTTGGTGTAATTGCTTGTGGGGCAATGACCCCGGAGTTGCTTGATCAAGAAATTAAAGCGACAAAGGAACTGACGAAAAAGCCTTTCGGCGTGAATCTGATCACGATGCATCCTGATCTGGACAAATTGGTTGAGATTTGTATTCAGCACAAAGTTGGGCATGTTGTGCTTGCTGGCGGGCTGCCAGGTAAAAACACAATTGCCAGCATAAAAGAGGGCGGAGCAAAATCCATATGTTTCACGCCAACACTTGCGCTTGGAAAAAAGCTCATACGAAGTGGTGTTGATGCTCTTGTGATTGAGGGCATGGAAGCTGGAGGGCACATTGGCCCCGTAGCAACCAGTGTATTGGCACAGGAAATTCTACCAAACATTACTGATGTACCTGTTTTTGTCGCGGGTGGTATCGGGCGCGGTGAGGCGATAGCAACTATTTGAAAATGGGTGCCGCCGGGTGTCAATTGGGAACAAGGTTCGTTTGTGCCACCGAATGTATTGCTCATCCCGATTTCAAGCGTGCATTTATTCGTGCAAGCGCTCGTGACGCTGTTACGACTGTGCAGGTTGATCCCCAATTTCCTGTCATTCCGGTGCGTGCCTTGAGCAATGAAGGAGCCAAGAAATTCGTGCAAACACAACATGAGGTGATTGCAAAATATCGGGCGGGAGAGCTCGATATGGAAACCGCTCAGCTGGAAATTGAACATTACTGGGCAGGAGCTCTTAGAAGGGCTGTTATTGATGGGGATGTCGAACATGGTTCCGTCATGGCGGGTCAGAGTGTCGGGATGGTCAAGAAGGAGCAGCCAACTGCTGAAATCCTGGAAGAACTTGTTGCCCAGGCTGCAAGTGCACTCGAGGCGTCAGTTGGCAGGAAGGTTGATGCCTAGATGAGCAGTGCGGCGTTGAGCGGCCCCAGAATACTGTTCCGCCAGATCCGTGAGGTGATGGCGGGCGAAGGGGATCCTGAACGCCGACTGCAAAAAATTGTCCAGCTAATCGCTTCCAACATGATCGCCGAGGTGTGTTCCTGCTATTTGATGCGGGCCGGTGATTTGTTGGAGCTGTTTGCTACTCAAGGCCTGAAGCAGGAAGCGGTTCACAATACACGCCTGCGTGTAGGTGAGGGTCTTGTCGGTGACATTGCGGCTCATGCCCGCCCATTAAATCTTTCTGATGCTCAATCACATCCGCAGTTTGCCTATCGTCCTGAAACGGGCGAGGAAATTTACCACTCATTGCTAGGCGTGCCCATAAAGCGTGGCGGACGTGTTATTGGCGTTCTGGTTGTTCAAAACCAGACGATGCGGGTTTACACAGAAGAAGAATCGGAGGCGTTGCAGACGATTGCAATGGTCGTTGCGGAGCTGATTAGTTCCGAGGAGATGATTGCCGCAACGGAGTTGCTGGATACGGCGGGGAACGCGACAAAGCCCCACCGACTGACAGGGCGAGTACTTGCTGAAGGCTTGGGTATTGGAACAGCCATTCTGCATGAACCACATATTGTCGTGCGTAAAACCATTGCCGAGAATATTGCAGAAGAGATAGAGCGCCTGAATTCGGCGGTTGCACGCTTGCAAGACAGTATCGAGGACATGTTATCTGTCAGTGATGAAGCCTTCACTGATGAGTCGCGTGACATTTTTGAAGCCTACAAAATGTTTGCCCATGACAAGAGCTGGCTGAAAAAAATGACCACAGCGGTTGACTCGGGTTTGACGGCAGAGGCTGCGATTAAACGGGTTCAGGATGACACCCGTAACCGCATGAGCCAAATCACTGACCCGTACATCCGTGAGAGATTGTCCGATCTGGACGATTTGGCAAATCGCCTGTTTTTGCACCTTGATGGTAATATAGAGATTGACCGTCAGCACCTTGATCAGGATACGGTCGTCATAGCGCGCAATATGGGTGCTGCTGAGCTGTTGGATTACGATCGGGTGCGCCTGAAAGCAGTTGTGCTGGTAGAAGGAACCCGCAGCAGTCATGTCGCAATTGTTGCACGGGCTCTGGGCATACCGGTTCTGGGGCAATGTGCAGAAATTTCCAAATCTGTGGAAGAAGGGGACCTTGTTCTCGTTGACGGGGAGAACGGACAGGCTTTTTTAAGGCCCAGTGATGATGTCATTCAGACATTTGAGCGTAGCATGCGGCACCGTGCCGAACGACAGGCAAAATACGCGGCCCTTCGAAACAAAAAAGCGGTTACGCTGGACAAACAGCCGGTGCAACTGAATATGAACGCGGGTCTGTTGATTGATCTGGATAATTTTCAGGACGCAGGCGCCGACGGAATTGGACTGTTTCGCACAGAATTACAATTTATGGTTCGATCTCAGATGCCCAAAGTTGATGAGCAAACGGAGCTCTACACAAAGGTATTGGATAAAGCCAAAGGGCGTCCGGTCATATTCAGAACGTTGGATGTTGGTGGCGATAAAGCGCTACCTTATCTGGAAATGAAAGAAGAGGAAAACCCCGCTCTTGGATGGCGCGCCATTCGTATCGGCCTTGATCGCCCGGCTTTGTTGCGATCGCAGCTACGGGCGATGGTTAGGGCCGCCGCGGGCCGAAATTTAACAGTCATGTTTCCCATGATTGCGGAAGTTTCCGAATTTCTGGAAGCAAAAGCGATCCTGATGCGTGAAATTGAGCGCGAGTCGAACAGAACCGGGATCAAACCCGAAGCGGTGGCTGTGGGAACAATGATTGAGGTGCCTGCGATAGTTTGGCAGCTACCGCAGTTGTTGAAAGTCGTTGATTTTGTTTCTGTTGGTTCAAATGACTTAATGCAGTTTTTCTTTGCCGTTGATCGTGGAAATTCGAGAGTGACTGATAGATATGAAATGCTGAGTTCAGGTTTTATGTCAGTTCTCAGATTTGTCGCTCAAGAATGCAACAAAGCCAACGTACCAGTATCTATTTGCGGCGATGTGGCTGGCAGACCTCTTGAAGCAATGGCGCTTTTGGGGCTGGGATATCGAAATCTGTCCATGTCTATTGAGGGGTTAGGGCCCGTCAAGGAAATGGTGCGAAGCGCAGATACTGCAAAAATTGCAGATTTTGTAAATAAGCTGTGCAATATGCGCGAGCCTACAGTTCGCGAGCAGCTTCGTGCCTTCGCCAAGGATCACTCCGTTATTATATAAAGCATTGATCTTTATTCATTTTTGCTGATAATTGGTGACATATCCAATTAGGCAATCTCGTGAATTTTCAATTTAAGTAAGTCGCGAGGTTGCAGGTGGAGCAGGTGGAATATCACGATGGCAGAACAACGAAAACTCCCGCTCGATGAAGATAAGACACGTCTCAAGTTATCAATTGATGCGGATGAAGGCGCGCGAACTGCCGCGGACGATACAGATGAAAAAGTTGAACCTTCTGACCGGCTAGAGGAAGAAGCCTTAAACGTGGGTGCTCATTTACGTAAGGAGCGCGAACGCCAGAACTTGAGTCTGCATGATGTTGCTGAACGGCTGCGTTTGAGAGCAAAACAGCTGCAAGCCCTTGAGGAGGGTGACTATGACAGTCTGCCAGGGCAAACCTTTGTTGTCGGCTTCATTCGATCATATGCAACAACATTGGGGCTTGATGCGGTTGCCGTTGTTGATCTGTACAAGAGTGAAACCGGTGCGGGCAATAGGGCACCGGATCTGGCCTTTCCCGAGCCCACGCCAGAGGGTCGTATGCCGGGTGCAAGTCTTATGATAGCGAGCGCCGCAGTGGCGCTTTTGCTGTTTGCTGGTTGGTACTATTACCTGCAAGAAAATACTCTCGAGCTTGAAATTGTTCAGGAATTACCAGAAAGGTTGATGGCCAGAATTTCACCAGATGCAGTATCCACAGAAGACTTGGGTCAAGAAGATTTGGTTGATGAGGGTGACGATCCGGTGCAATCCAGTTCTGAAACTTTGTATGTTGAGCAGGAAAATTCGCAAAAGGAGCCGTCAAGTCCTTCTACAGTGTTTTCGCCTAACGACGTTGTGGCGGAAAGCAGTGAAGACGGTGAACCAGAACAACAAGCTGCGAATGAAAGTGAGGGGGCAGGTGTAGCTATCGAAGGGTTGCCCCAAACCGCCGCTGCCAATTCTGTTTCTGAAGAAACAGGCGAGGGTGATGATCAAGCCAATAGTCTCGATACCGAAGAGCAAAGCGACACTGAAACAATCCTTGCTGACACAACAACTGCGGATAGTGAGCAGGGGGACCGAAATATTACAACCCAGCCCGCATCCACTCTGAATGAGCCCAACAATCAAGCAGACAGACTTGCGGAGGATGCGCTTTCACAGGTAGCTGAAACGTTACCATCAAATTCTGATGAACATAGCGAAAGCTTAGGCTCTAACACTGGTGGTTTCCAGCAGCTTACTTTGCTGGAGGCTGAAGCTAAGCGAGAACAAGAAACGCTACCTTCAGTGAATGAACCCGTTATTATGGGCGTGGAAAACGCAGAAGCTCGTTTGGTGCTGGTCGCAAATCAGGAAAGCTGGGTTCAAATTAAGACAGTGGAAAATGAGACGATACTGGATCGAGTTATGGCCCCGGGTGATACATTTATGTTGCCAAACAGGACAGATCTGCACTTAAGTACAGCAAATGCTTCCGGTTTGGAATTAAGGCTAGATGGCGCGCTTTTGGGATCGCTTGGCAGCTATGGGCAAATTGTACGGGAATTGTCTCTTGATCCGCAGCAGTTACGCAGCAATTTTTCCCAGTAGGTTCAAGCGCGTAGCGCAAATAAGACCGGCCTTTGAATGAAAGGTTGAATTTTTTGTGTATTGCGGCCATTTTAGGCAGCAATTTCAGTCGATAATCGACTGTCGAAAATCAGCATGAAGCTTCAGTCCCATGAGTGTAAGACCCTATCGCGATATAATTCGCCGTAAATCAAGGCAGATTAATGTTGGAAATGTAAAGGTTGGTGGAGATGCACCGATCAGCATTCAATCCATGACCAATACTTTGACCACCGATGCCAAGGCGACAATCAATCAGATTTTGGCATTGGAAGAGGCTGGTGCTGATATGGTGCGGGTTTCGTGTCCCGATGAGGAGAGCACGAAAGCACTTAGAGAGATTGTGCGAGAGACTAACGTTCCTATTATTGCGGACATTCATTTTCATTATAAACGGGGGATAGAAGCTGCCGAGGCGGGCGCTTCGTGTCTTCGGATAAATCCCGGAAATATTGGATCTGCAGACCGTGTTCGGGATGTGGTTAAAGCGGCAGTTGATAATAATTGTTCCATGCGTATTGGCGTGAACGCCGGCAGTCTCGAGCGTGAGTTGCTTGAAAAGTATGGTGAACCTTGTCCTGAAGCCATGGTTGAGTCTGCTCTAAACCATGCGCGCATTCTTGAGGATAATGATTTTACCAACTTTAAAATCAGCGTGAAAGCTTCTGATGTATTTTTATCTGTAGCCGCTTATCAGGGTTTGGCCGATGCGTGTGATTACCCATTGCATCTTGGCATCACAGAGGCCGGAGCATTGATGTCTGGTACGGTCAAATCGTCGATCGGGCTGGGGATGCTTTTATGGTCAGGTATCGGTGACACCGTTCGCGTGTCTTTGTCTGCTGATCCTGTTCAGGAAATTAAAGTGGGCTATGAAATTCTCAAAAGCCTCGGTCTGCGCCGTAGAGGAGTGACAATTATTTCCTGCCCCTCTTGTGCCCGGCAAGCCTTTCCTGTGATCAAAACGGTCGAGAAACTGGAAGAGCGGCTCGAGCATATTTCAACACCGCTGACGCTGTCTATTATTGGATGTGTTGTGAACGGACCCGGTGAAGCTCGGGAGACCGACATCGGTCTTACAGGCGGCGGCAAGGGAAATCACATGGTTTACCTAAGTGGCGTGACGGATCACAAGATTGATAGTGATGGCATGGTTGATCATATTGTTGAACTTGTCGAGGCCAAAGCCGAAGAAATTGAAAAACTGGCAGCTGCGGGTGAATAAAGCCCTTCGCCGAAATTAAAACGAATTATCTTGAAAGCCGGAGATTAAAAGTGTCATTACCACAGCCTGTACGCGGAACTCATGATTTGCTGCCAGAGGATTTTCGCCGCCATGCTCATGTGATCGAAACTGCGCGGACTATTGCCGCACGCTTCGGTTATGATGAAACCTCGACGCCAATATTCGAGTTTACCGAGGTATTTGCCAGAACAATGGGGGAGACCTCGGATGTGGTGTCAAAAGAGATGTATTCTTTTGAAAGTCGTAATGGCGAAAGCATCACATTGCGACCTGAATACACGGCAGGAATTTGCAGATCGTTTATCAGTAACGGGCTGCAACAAAATGTTCCGGTTAAGGTATTCGCAAATGGTCCCATGTTTAGGTACGAGCGGCCTCAAAAAGGACGGCAACGTCAGTTTCATCAAATCGATCTGGAATGTATTGGTGCTGCGGAAGCCAAGGCGGATATCGAAGTTATTTCGGTAGCGGCAATGATACTTAAGTCACTGGGGGTGATGGAGCATTGCCGATTGCAAATCAATACACTGGGTGACAGTGAAAGCCGTACGTCTTATCGAACCGCACTGGTAGAATATTTTAGCGATCACAAAGACAATTTGTCACAAGATAGTTTGAACCGCCTGGACCGTAACCCGCTTCGCATATTGGATAGTAAAGATAAAGGCGATCAGGCTTTGGTTGCTGAGGCACCTTTGTTTTCTGAGTATCTGAACAGTTATTCGGCGGAATTTTTTGATGAAGTGCTAAAAGGTCTAGACTTGCTGGGCATCGAATATGACCTTAACCGGCGCCTTGTCCGCGGATTGGATTATTATACGCATACTGCTTTTGAATTTGTCACAACTGCGCTGGGTGCGCAGGGCGCCCTCATTGCAGGGGGAAGGTATGATGGCTTGATCGAAGCCTTGGGAGGGAAGCCAACTCCAGGAATTGGTTGGGCTGGTGGTATCGAACGATTGGCAATGCTTGCGTCCAATCTCCCTGATGGAAAACGTCCGATTGCAATTGTACCTGTTGGTGATGTGGCGGAAAGTGAGGCGAGCAAATTAGCCTATGAGCTTCGCCAAGCTGGTTTTTCTATTGAAATGGCGTTTAAAGGCAACGTCGGCAAGCGAATGAAACGGGCAAACAAGGTGAACTCGAGAGCGGCAATTTTAATCGGTGAGGACGAACTGGAGCGCAACTGCTGTACATTCCGGGATCTGGA
Source organism: Sneathiella glossodoripedis JCM 23214 (assembly GCF_000616095.1). Classification (GTDB taxonomy): domain Bacteria; phylum Pseudomonadota; class Alphaproteobacteria; order Sneathiellales; family Sneathiellaceae; genus Sneathiella; species Sneathiella glossodoripedis. The sequence goes on from NZ_BAMS01000006.1 coordinate 144,303, forward strand.
CGAAGGAACGCAAACAGAAATTCCTTTGAAGTCTGTTAAGCAAGCCTTGGATGCACTGGGTTAAGGTCAAGATATGCTGCCAGAAGATAAATTAAATATGATTGTCGCCCGCTTTGAAGAACTGGAAGCGGCGATGTCTGGTGAGATGGGAGATGTTGACGGGGACGATTTCGTCAAGATGAGTGAGAGTATTCCGAGTTAAAAGGAGTTGTGGCGTCGATTCAGGAGTTTCGTAAATCTCAGGAGGAATTATCAGATCTCAGGCAGATGCTCGAAGCTGATGATCTAGACGCAGAAATGAAAGAATTGACGGAGCTTGAAATTGAAGAGCTCCAGTCGCGCATTCCGGATCTGGAACAACAGATCAAGATTGAATTACTGCCAAAAGATGATGCTGATGAGAAAAACGCCATTCTGGAGCTGCGGGCAGGTACAGGTGGAGACGAAGCGGCATTGTTTGCAGGCGATTTGATGCGCATGTATCAACGGTTTGCAGAGGGTATGGGTTGGAAATGTGAAACCATGTCTCTTTCAGAATCCGATATTGGTGGTGTCAAGGAAGCGGTCGTTAAAGTTAACGGCCGAAATGTATTTGCCAAATTAAAGTTTGAATCGGGTGTCCATAGAGTACAGCGTGTGCCAGAAACTGAAACAGGCGGCCGCATTCATACATCGGCTGCGACTGTTGCCGTTCTGCCAGAAGCCGAAGAAATAGACGTTAAAATTGAAGATAAAGACATCCGTGTCGATATTTTTCGCGCTTCGGGACCTGGGGGGCAGTCCGTCAATACGACAGATAGTGCTGTTCGGATAACCCATCTGCCTACGGGTATTGTTGTGCAGCAGCAGGATGAGAAATCGCAGCATAAAAACAAAGCCAAGGCCATGTCGGTTCTACGATCCAGGATTTATGAAGCTGAGCGTGCAGCGAAAGCGGCGGAGCGTTCAGCGGAACGTAAAGGGCAGGTCGGCTCCGGAGATCGGTCAGAGCGAATTCGAACCTATAATTTCCCGCAAGGCAGGGTCACTGATCATCGAATAAATCTCACACTATATAAACTGGATAAAGTAATCGCTGGTGAAGCGCTTGGTGAGATTATTGATGCATTGATTGCAGAGGATCAGGCAGAACGTCTGGCAGAGATTGAAGGCGGCGTTTAAGTTATGCTGTCATTAATATGAGGGTAGATGAAGCCGTTCGAAAAGCGACTGAGGATTTGTCGCAAACGGGGATCGTAAACCCGAGGCAAGATGCGCGTATTCTATTGGGATATATCGTCGAAGATCGTGAGGTTCTTTATCGATCGCCTGAGAGGACTTTGAGTCCGCATGAAGAAACAAAGTTTTTTCAACTTATTCAGAGACGCAAGAACAGAGAACCTGTGTCCCATTTGATTGAGCACAGAGAGTTTTATGGTCTGCCATTCAGAGTAACATCCGACGTTCTTGACCCAAGGGCTGACAGTGAAACTCTTGTTGATGCTGTTCTTAAAGAAAAAGCTTCCCAACAGGAGGCCTTTAGATTGCTGGACCTTGGAACAGGTAGCGGTTGCCTCTCACTTTCTATCTTGGCACAAAGAGAAAATGCAAAGGCTGTCGCGGTGGATATTAGTGAGAATGCGTTAGAAGTGGCTGCAGAAAATGCGCGAAGCCTTGAGCTTTCTGATAGGATAGAGTTTGTTAAAGGCCCCTGGTTTGCAAACGTGTCGGGAAAGTTCGATGTTATTCTCAGCAACCCGCCATACATTCCGACTGCGGATATCGAGGGACTTGAACCAGAGGTGCGTATTCATGAACCATCACTTGCCTTGGACGGCGGTGATAGTGGTTTTCGATGCTATGATGAAATTCTTGACCAGATTACAGATTATGCGTCATCTGAATGTTATGTGATTTTTGAAATGGGTATGGGGCAACACGCAACCTTGCGTTCGAAAATGATGAAGGCCGGAATAACTGGTATTGAGTATCATAAAGACCTTGCATCGATTGTCCGGTGTATCAGTGGTTATTTGAAAACCTAAAAAAGTTAAAAAAAGAGTTGGAAAATTGAAAAACCGGCGCTAGGGTAGAAAAAGATCTGGCGCACGCGTCGCAGCCACATAGGCTGAGATCATTATTTACAGAAAATTAGACTGAAATCCCTATAGATGAATAACATCTGGCGTCTCGAAATTGTACGAGACAAAGTGCCGAGATTTCAAAGTCAGGTTCATAATGTGCGCCTTGAACTCAATAAAGATGGATTGAATTTTATTATGCGAGTTAGCGGTAATCGTCGTCCGAGGGGCGGGCGTTCAAATTCTGGAAATGGTCGTTCTGGATCTTCAGGCGGTCGGGGTAATTCAGGTAATAATCGCCGATCTAATAACGGTAATCGTAGCTACGATAGCAATGGGCCAGATGGCAAGATCCGCGGTTCTGCAACGCAGGTGTATGACAAATACGTCTCCCTTGGTCGCGATGCCCAGACTTCAGGCGATCACGTTGCTGCAGAAAATTATTATCAGCATGCAGAGCATTATTATCGCATTATGCTTGCTAATAACCTTGTGAAGCTTGATCGGCAGACTGAGCAGGAAGAAGCAACTTCCGAAGACACTGCTACGGTTGAAGATGGAGCCAAGACTGAGGCTCTTGATCCAGCAGTTGAGGTTGAGGAAAAAACCAAATCGGAAAATGAAGCGGATGACGCGAACGCTGAAAAAACTCCAATTATTATTGATTTGAGCGATCCAGACAGATCCGATTTTGCCGGACAGGAAAGTGAAGAGGAAGTAAAGACAGATGAAAATGCCTCTTCTGCAGAGAGTGAAGAACAAAATGAAGGGGATGAAGAGGTAAAGCCGAAGACCAAACGCCGCGTTAGTCGTACTCGCGGCTTGAGGAGGCGGACATCTCGCAAGAAATCCTCGGATGAAGAGAGTGATGAGCCTCAGTCGGCATGAAGATAAAGGGAGCTTTGGCTCCCTTTTTTTATAATCTTAAATTTTCTAAACACTGAAAAATGACTTGTAAATCGAGTGACTTTTACCAAATAATTTCATAGGAAACCGCTGGCGGACTTAAGCGGATCGCCTTGTACAGGGGTTGGCTTAGGTTGCGCATATGAACGGCGGTCTATGTGTCGAGGTAGAGCATGGATTTTGAGAAATATACCGATCGGTCGCGCGGTTTTATTCAAGCGGCCCAATCTCTAGCGCTTCGGGAAAATCATCAGAAGCTGACAACAGAGCATCTCCTGAAAGTATTGTTGGATGATAAAGAAGGCATGGCTAGCGGGTTAATCTCCAAGGCTGGCGGTGAGCCTTCTGTCGCCCTTCAACAGGTTGATGTGGAACTGAGTAAGTTGCCACAAGTTACGGGTAGCGGGGCTGGTCAGGTCAGCGCAACCCCGGAAATTGTGAGGTTATTTGCCAATGCTGAAAAGTTGGCGGAAAAGGCTGGAGACAGCTTTGTCACAGTTGAGCGTTTGCTTCTGGCTTTAACGCTGGAGCAAGGGACACCTTCTGCGAAAATTCTGAAGCAGGCAGGTGTGAACGCGAATAGCCTTAATGAAGCTATTAATGATCTTCGCAAAGGGCGAAACGCCGATAGTGCTGGCGCCGAGGGAACATATGACGCGCTAAAAAAATATGCTCGGGATCTGACTGAAGCTGCCAGAGCAGGTAAACTTGATCCTGTAATTGGTCGTGATGAAGAAATTCGCAGAACAATTCAGGTGTTGTCACGTAGAACCAAAAACAACCCTGTGCTGATTGGTGAGCCGGGTGTGGGCAAGACAGCAATTGTTGAAGGTCTGGCGTTACGGATCATCAACGGAGATGTCCCAGAAAGTCTTAAGGACAAGAAGCTCATGTCTTTGGATCTTGGGCAGTTGATTGCGGGTGCAAAGTTCCGTGGTGAATTCGAGGAACGTTTGAAATCAGTGTTGTCAGAAGTATCAGCGATGGAAGGGGAAGTTGTTCTTTTTATCGATGAGCTTCATACACTGGTTGGCGCCGGGGCTGCTGAGGGCTCAATGGACGCATCCAATCTGCTAAAGCCTGCTCTTGCACGCGGAGAACTTCACTGCGTAGGTGCGACCACACTGGATGAATACCGAAAATATATTGAGAAAGACGCGGCTCTTGCTCGGCGTTTTCAGTCTGTTCACGTGTCTGAGCCAACGGTGGAAGATACCATTTCCATATTACGTGGTTTGAAGGAAAAATATGAACTGCATCACGGGGTCCAAATAGCAGACAATGCCATTGTTGCTGCGGCAACTTTGTCCAATCGCTATATCACTGATCGGTTTTTGCCTGACAAGGCGATTGACTTAATGGATGAAGCTGCAAGTCGTCGTAGGATGGAAGTCGACAGCAAGCCCGAGGAAGTGGATGAGCTCGATCGCAAGATCCTGCAAATGAAGATTGAAGCTTCCGCGCTTGAAAAAGAGAGTGATAAGGCATCCAACGATCGACTTGAAAAACTTCGGACTGACCTGATTGCTCTGGAGCAGAAATCGGAAGAGTTGACGCGGATCTGGAGCGAAGAGAAGGAAAAACTCAATACCGCACAACATGTAAAGGAGCAGCTTGAAAAAGCACGCAATGATCTGGCGAATTGTCAGCGCAGCGGCGATTTGCAGCGAGCCGGTGAGTTAGCGTATGGAGTCATTCCCTCTTTGGAAAAACAGCTTGCTGAATCCGAAGATGCGGAGAATTCGTCGCTGGCTAAGGAAAGTGTCAAGGAAGATGATATTGCGGGTGTTGTGTCTCGGTGGACAGGAATTCCCGTGGACAAGATGCTGTCGGGTGAACGAGAGAAACTTCTGGATATGGAAAACAGGCTTCGCGAACGTGTGATCGGTCAGGAAGAAGCTCTTGAAGCGGTTTCAAATGCAGTTCGCCGTTCACGTGCGGGTTTGCAGGATCCCAATCGCCCCATCGGTTCGTTTCTGTTTCTTGGGCCGACAGGTGTTGGTAAGACGGAATTGACCAAATCTTTGGCAGCATTTCTGTTTGATGATGAGCAGGCAATGTTACGCATTGATATGTCAGAGTTCATGGAGAAACATAGCGTTGCCCGACTGATCGGTGCTCCTCCGGGTTATGTGGGGTATGATCAGGGAGGCGTGATCACTGAAGCGGTTCGGCGCAGACCTTATCAGGTTATCCTATTCGATGAGGTTGAAAAGGCTCATCCTGATGTATTTAACGTTCTGCTTCAGGTTCTTGATGATGGTCGCCTGACTGATGGTCAGGGGCGGACAGTTGATTTCAAGAACACCTTGATCATTTTGACGTCAAACCTTGGAAGCGAACATCTTAGGGATGGTGACGCTGATGACCCATTGGTACAGGCAAAAGTACTGGAAGTTGTTAGAGATGCTTTCAGGCCAGAGTTTCTGAACCGACTGGATGAGCAAATTATCTTCCATCGTCTTAAACGAGAAGACATGCATGCGATTGTGGAAATACAGCTTTCACATCTTGTGAAACTTCTTGAGGATCGCCAGATTGGAATTGAGCTGGATCAGGCAGCCAAAGATTGGTTGGCTGAGCGGGGCTTTGATTCAATTTACGGGGCAAGGCCGTTGAAGCGTGTCATTCAGCGATATTTGCAAAACCCGTTGGCGAATGAAATTCTCAAGGGTGAAATTGCCGACGGTGACACTGTCATTGTTGGGGCCGGCGAAGATGGTCTGTTAATCAATGGTCATCTCGCAATTGCAGCATGAACTCATAAGAGCGACATAAAAAAGGGTGGCCTTTGCCACCCTTTTTTTAATCTGCTAGGCTTGCAATTCTTGTTGCCAGAGGCAACGCGGCCACTTCCTGATCTATTTGTTCAGTGCGTTTTCGAAATTCAGCTAACATTTTGCCGCCGAGTTTGCGTCCCGCAGGCAACTTGACGGATAACGGATTTATCTGACGTCCGTTTTTATGCACTTCATAATGCAAATGAGGGCCCGTGGAGCGACCAGTTGACCCAACATAACCGATGATTTGTCCTTGTTTGACCCGTGCGCCTTTACGAATATTCTTTGCGAAGCCCTTCATGTGAGCGTAGGCGGTTTTATATTCGCTGGTATGGCGAATGCGAACATAATTTCCATATGCACCACTGCGGCCAGCGACCTCTACAACGCCATTCCCGGCTGCCATAATCGGTGTTCCGCGCGGAGCGCCAAAATCTGCACCGCGATGCATTTTGGTATAACCGAGGATGGGGTGTTTGCGTTTGCCGAAACGGGACGTTAGACGTGCGCCATCAATAGGTGTCCTCATCAGGGTTTTGCGAACACTTTGTCCTGTTTCGTTGTAATAATCTGTAAACCCATCATCTGAAGTCTTGTGACGATAGAGGGAAATTTTAGTCCCACTGAGGGTCATTGATGCCCATTGGATGTGGCCATCTTTTAGAGCCTGTCCGTTTTCATCTACATATCGTTCGAAGAAAACTTCAAAACTGTCACCTGCTTGGATTTCCCGTTGAAAGTCCACATCGTAACTGAAAATTCGAATTAGATCGATGATGACTTTGCTGGGTATACCCGCTTGCGCAGCGGAGAGAAAAAGGGAATTTTCAATGGTACCGCCTGCGCGTACCATCTTTTTTTCAAGGGCAATCACAGTTTCCCGGGCTTCGAACGCATTTTCATCCAGTCGCACCGCTGCAACCTGGCGATCTACGTCCTGCTTCAGTGATACACGATGTAACTCGAATGCATCCGCTTCCGTGTAATGCAGTTCAATATCCTGTCCAACTTTCAAGCGGCGCGGATCAAAAACGGAGGACAGTGCAGTAATGGCTGCGTGACTTTCCTGTGGTGTCGCTCCTGCCCGCGTCAGTACTTTCATGAGCGTGTCACCTTTACCGACGGATACCATTTTAGTCCGTGTGATTTCCTCAGTCTGTAAGGAGTTGGTGTCTGCGGCAGTTGACTCTGTTTGAGACTCTAAAGTAACAGGTGCGTTCTTATCTTCTTTTGAAATTTCAATCGTATCCGGCGCGACTTTCGCTTCAACGGAAGGGGGGTATGTGTTGCCGGGGACAAAAGTGTAGGCTACCAGACCACCGAGAATCCCACCGCATATGACAGCAGCGGCAGGAATTACGGCCCTGCGTCTTGTATTTGAATTGCCCCTTTGCCCTTTATTATTTTTAAACACTCAATAAATCCGTACTAATTGGAAAACTAAATTTTGCGTTAACCTTAATTAAACTTGTTGCAAACAATGCTTTTCATCTGCGTTTTTGTCAAGTTATGCATAACCTAATAAGGTTAATGAAATGATTATCTACGAGGCATTCTCATTAGTGAATAACAGTCCCCTAAGACAGTTCGCTTGCTTATGATTCAACTCCATTTTGCAGTAACAGCTTAATTTGGACTGGAAAGGCAGTCTTTAGTCAGTGACTTTGTCCTATTTGTGGCGGATGGTTTTTGTAAGTTTCGCAGTTTTCAAGGGCTTTTGAATTTTCTCAAAAAAAAATCAAAAAAGGGTTTGACGGTATTGGGTGATGGGCCTATAAACCGCTCCACGCCGCTTGGGGGGCACGAAGAACTGACTGATTTGAGGTTAGGGATTTGGAGTTGCTCTGGGTGGTTTTTTTCGGGGATTTCCCTGGTTGATGA
>NZ_BAMS01000005.1 GCF_000616095.1 Sneathiella glossodoripedis JCM 23214
ATAATACTTAGTTAACTGAATACATTAATTACAATTAAAATGAATTTTTAACTTTAGTTTTTTCTGTTTTATATTTGCATTGTTTAGAATTTAATAACATTTAACTTCGATTTTTATCTACTCAACTCTTTGAAGCCAGTAATTATTACAAAAAATTCACGTTATTTATGATTCCCCTATGGTATCCGCGCTTCGAACGTGCTAAGCGAACGCCAAAGAAAACCGGAAGCTTATAAGGAGCTTGATTAAAGATGGATATTTCCAAGATTTCCGCGGGTAAAGATGTCCCTTGGGATGTGAACGTCATCATTGAAATTCCAATTGGTGGTGTTCCTGTAAAATACGAGGTGGACAAAGACTCCGGAGCGATGTTTGTTGATCGCTTTTTGCACACAGCCATGTTCTATCCGTGCAATTATGGTTTTATCCCCCACACTCGTTCTGACGATGGCGACCCAACAGACATGCTGGTTGCAGGCCCTATTCCAGTCATCCCCGGCGCAGTCCTTCGCGCTCGCCCCGTAGGTGTACTGATCATGGAAGACGAAGCTGGTCAGGATGAAAAAATTCTGGGTGTGCCTGTTGATGACCTGCACCCTTATTATTCAAACGTGAATAACTACAAAGATCTACGTGGTGTACTTCTCGATCAAATCGCCCACTTCTTTGAGCATTATAAAGACCTGGAAGCCAACAAGTGGGTTAAGGTCGTTCGCTGGGGTGATGCAGACGAAGCTGCTGAGATGATTAAAAATGCGCTCCTGCCCGGTGCACTGGTAGGATAAGTAATCATCTATAATAAATAAAAAAGCCGCTGATATTATCAGCGGCTTTTTTTTGTTGAAGATTCAATTTTGTCAGCCCGGCATTGCCTGTGTTCTTTTCATTCCTTTGAATAGGGTCACAACCGCGATGGCTGCGAAAAACGGCAACACAGACAGATTAACAACATCCCAGCCGAACTGTGTCTGTAATATACCAGCCGAAAGGGATGCAGTTGCAACCGTTCCAAACACCAGAAAATCATTAAAGCCTTGTACTTTTGACGCTTCAGATGGTTTGTATGTAGTTGTGAGCAATGTTGTTCCACCAATAAACATGAAGTTCCACGACACACCAAGCAACACCAACGCCAACCAGAAGTGAGAGATAAGCAGGCCTGAAAGAGCCACTACCACGCATAAAATTCCAAGTAACGCCCCAACAAAGATGATATGGAATTCACCGAAACGAGAAATAAGGGAACCTGTAAAAAAACTTGGACCGAACATCGCTACAACATGCCAGCTAATGACATTAAAACTGTCAGCGGCAGTCAGACCGCACCCAATCATAGCAATGGGTGTTGCTGTCATCACAAAGCTCATACCAGCATATCCAATCATAGCACTGGCAATTGCAACAATTGCGGTGGGTTGCTTTATTATTTCGAATAAGGGTCTTGCAGGCTCAGCGTGACTTTCTTCTTTCAAATTGGGAATTTTGACAAAGGAAATAAAGAAGATGGCCAACAATCCCAGCCCGATGATTGCAAGGTAAGGACCCAGATATTGGTATTGGATGAAAAGATCCTTACTGTGACTCGCAATTTGTGGCCCAATAAATCCAGCAATCAAGCCCCCGGCCATGACGTAGGATACAGCCTTACTTCTATTTTGAGGCCCAGCAACATCAACAGCCGCGAAACGATAATAGTTACCAAAGGCAGTGCTGGTACCGATTAACATTGCCCCTAGTGTGAACCCAATAAAATTATGAATATATATTGAATAAGCAGCAAGAGCAGCACCACATATTCCCAAGGTGATCCCAAAAAGAAATCCCGGCTTACGCCCTTGTTTTTTCATGAAATAGGAGGCCGGGATTGTTGCAAGAGCAGTTCCTGTCACAACCGCAGTCACCGGCACTGTAGCGAGAGATTTATCTTCACCAAGCAGTAATAGTGCGACCAAAGATGCTGAACTGATTAGAATGGAAGTTGTGCTATTAAGCATGGCCTGCGCGCCGGCCATGAATAAAATACTCAGTTTAACTCGTGAACTCGTTGCCACTTTCGGCACTCCCCTGTGCAAGGGGCACCGAAGGCCCCGCTAACTACCTTTAAACACTTTTACAACATGCATCCCGTTAGGGGCATTTTTACCCAGCACTTTTTTGGCCTGCTTATTGAGCCTTCGCTTGACCTGCTCAAAATCCACGCCGCGAGATTTATCTTTGTGCAGCACGGACCGACCACTCAAATCCTGAAGAAATGCATCCCTTAACCGTGGGATCATTTTTCGCGAATAGTCTTTTTTGTCCTGATCATCGAATTCCATACTCATGGAGATGAACATATAGTATCTGATGGCACCGCTTTTTTTGCGGATAGGGACACTCAGTGGCTTGAGTTCCAGATAAAACGGCCCTTCATCAATAACTTCTTCACCCTCTTCCTCGGATGCTGCTGCAACAGCATCTGAAGAATATATCCCTACAGTACAAAACCCGAGGAAAAGGGCAATCATTAAATATTTCAGTAAGTTAAACATCTGGTCACGCAAGTTTTTAATAAATTCACTGCGTGAATGTTAACCAAAACACCTTTCAGAAACGTTACTTTTCAAATGTGAGTATTTTACGCTGCACCGGACAGCGGCAGCTTATCGCTCACAACGTCATACTCATACACACAGTCACTCTCTGATGTTACTTGTCTGTCTTTGAATGACCACAGACTACATCTGGAAATTTCCCAGCGATCCGGATCCAGCAGAACCATATGCGCAAACAAGCCGTCCTGCTTAAGCATCCCTTTATGAACTTTTTCTTCAATTTTCCGGATATCTGTTAATGACTTTTCGTTGCAGACTTTATCCACTTCTGCAGTCATCTTAACGGGTTCAATGGTAGAAGAGCCGTAATTGAACTCTAGAATTTGCCAACTCCGCACACGAGGGCGGCCAAAGTCCTGAATTACATCACCAAACAGGCTATCCATCAAAAAATCTTGCGCAGCCTGACTGTTCTCCCAGATATAAAGCGGAGCATAAATATGCTCTTCACGCTCATACAAATAAAATTTATGTGTAAGGCCGGGTCTGCCCTGAAATTTGGGGCCACGCAGGGCTACCCTTTCGTTTACTTTGTTCAAATCATATTCTGTCGGTAGTTTGACTGAATATTGCATTGCCAGCATCAAGTTCTCCCAATTCAAACGAATGATAGGGTGCGGAGTGTTTCAAAATGACAAAAGAATGACAACAGTCAGAAATGCATAGCACTCATGCAGGAATCGAAAGGGTATCACAGCAGTACGGAAAACCAGTCATCTATGCTGCCATCCCATTGATTTTACCGCAACTTCCGAACCATCCTTGGAAAACACCTTAACCCCTTCACCCGCTATTACCGTCCCTATCACACTTAAAGGAACCCCGGTTTCAGTACTAAGCCACTCCAACTGGTCGCGGGAGGATGGGGGAATTGTAAAAGCAAGCTCATAGTCATCCCCTCCTCCGAAAATGAGCTGCCATAGTTTTTCATCTCGCTTTACAAGCGCTTGGGCAGATTTCGATAAAGGAATTGCATCACTCAATACCTCCGCTGCCACATGCGATTGTTCACAAATATGATTGATATCTGCCAACAGACCATCCGATATATCAAGGCAGGCGGTTGCCATTTCGACAAGCTTTTCACCCAGCTCAACACGAGGTTCGGGCAAAAAATATCTTGAAGTTAAAAACTCAGTATCATCTGCACTGACAGTCGGTATATTTCCAGTCGCAAGAGCCAGACCCAGTGCAGCATCACCAATGGTTCCTGAAACACACAGCAAATCGCCTGCTGAGGCACCATTTCTGCGCAGCGCCTTTCCTCTTGGAACTTCGCCCATCATTGTCAAACTTAATGTAAGCGGACCATTTGTTGATACCGTATCCCCGCCGATCAGGTGAACACCGAACGTTGACTGATCGTCATGAAGCGCCTTTGCAAAAGTTTTTAACCATTGCTCATTACAACGCTCGTTCAACGCAATCGCCAGTAGGTAATGTCTTGGCGTCGCCCCCATTGCTGCCATATCTGACAAATTGGTTCGGATCAATTTTCGGGCAATATTATCAGCAAAATCATCTTCTAGAAAATGAACGCCAGCGACCATGGCATCTTTGGTCACAACAAGCTCGCTACTGGGACTACAAGAAAAAACCGCGGCGTCATCTCCCAGCTCAAATGCCCCCTCAAATCCAACAGCTAAAGGCGCAAAAAGAGTACGGATCAGATCAAATTCGCTAGCATTATCTGTCCCGGATGACATCTCAATCGGTGAATTCGCCTGCGCGATATTTGCGGGCTAACCGATCCAGAATACCATTTACAAATAATGGCTCATTCCCGGTAAAGAACGATCGCGCTAAACCAACATATTCAGTAATTAACACAACTGCCTTTGTATCAATCCGCGCCATGAGTTCATACACAGCAACACGCAAACAAGCTTGCATAACCAAATCAAGCTTTTCCAGTTTGCGTTCTTTATCGAGTGTTGACTGAATAGCTTCGTCAATTTCAGACTGACGCTCTGTTGCCCCCATGACCAGGTCCCGAAACAACGGCTTATCACTGTCCTTAAACTGATGACCATCTATTTCAGCACCCAATCGATGCGACATGAACTGCTCCACCACCTCTTCGGCTGTACTATCTTCCATACCCATTTGGTATAGAGCCTGAATAGCGCTGAAGCGGGCCAATGTCCGGCGGCTATGTTTGTCACCGCGCTTCTCTGATTTTGTACTCATCGTGGAAACAATCCAAAATTCTGTTTAAGTGAGAGCATGGCCAGCGCTGCCTTGGCAGCCCCTCCGCCCTTGTCTTTTTCACTGCGCTTCGCGCGGGCCCATGCCTGCTCCTCATTTTCGCAGGTGATAATACCATTTCCAACGGCCAGACAGAAATCCTTGCTCAAGTCCAAAAGACCCCGTGCACTTTCTTCTGACACTGTGTCATAGTGACTGGTCTCACCGCGGATCACACATCCCAGCGCCACATAGGCATCATAACGGCGACGTCCACCAGTATGCTCCATCGCTTTCATAGCAAAGCGAACAGCAGCAGGAATTTCCAGACACCCTGGCACCTGTACGATGTCATAGGTCACGCCGGCCTCATCCAGAACTGCTTTAGCACCATCCAGAAGGGCATCTGAAATATCGCGATAAAAATCCGCTTCAACGATCAAAACATGTACGTCATCCATTGGACTAACCTCTACTCTTGATGGCTCTGGTTTCAGCGACAGAAAGGCCATAGCCATCCAGGCCAATAATATGTCTTTTTGTGTTCGACAGAAGGATCATATCTTTGACCCCCAGGTCAAGCAGGATTTGTGCTCCAATGCCATAGTCACGCAAATCATTTTCAGTTTTTGGTGGCTCACCAACTTTACGGCGGACCTTGTCTGATAATGCCATCGGACGCGGCTCACGGATCAACACTACGACGCCTCGACCTTCTTCATCAATCTGGGCCATCGCATCCTGAAGTAAAGTCGGGTTCTCGTCGGTCTCACCCAGGACATCACCCAAGGGATTCATAGCGTGCATTCGAACCATTATCGGCTCTGATGTGAAAATATCGCCCTTCACCAACGCAACATGCTCTGCATATTCGGGTTTATTGGAATATACTATCATTTTCCAATCGCCCCCATAAATGCTGGAGATATCGGCTTCCACTTCCCGCGTTATAAGGCTGTCGTTCAGGCGGCGATATGCAATCAGATCGGCAATCGTGCCAACTTTCAAATCGTGCTTTTTGGCAAACTCCAAAAGATCTGGCAACCGTGCCATGGTCCCATCGTCATTCATGATTTCACAAATAACTCCGGCCGGCATCAGGCCCGCCAAACGTGCGATATCAACGGCTGCTTCTGTATGCCCAGTTCGCCGCAACACGCCACCTTCGCGGGCGACAAGGGGAAAGACATGGCCGGGGCTCACAATGTCTTGTGCCCCTTTCGTTGGATCAATTGCAACAGCAATCGTATGAGCGCGATCTGCTGCTGAAATACCCGTTGTCACACCTTCACGAGCTTCAATGGAAACTGTAAAATTGGTATGCAGGCGAGATGCGTTGGATTGCGCCATCAACGGAAGTTCAAGCTCGTTGATCCGGTCCTCCGTCATAGAAAGACAAATAAGACCTCGACCATATTTGGCCATGAAGTTGATCACATCAGGAGTTGCCATTTGGGCCGGGATCACCAGGTCCCCTTCATTTTCCCGATCCTCCGCATCCACAAGTATAATCATCTTGCCATTGCGGGCGTCTTCAAGAATTTCCTCAGTTGTGGAGAGGCCGTTTTCGAGGGGCATTATTTTTTTACCTCATTCATTCTGGCGACGTAGCGCGCCAAGACATCTATTTCCATGTTGATCAACTGCTCAATTGCTAAAGCATCAAAAGCTGTACGCTCTTTCGTATGGGAAATAATATTAACCGTGAAGTAGTCATCACCCACCTCATTCACAGTAAGTGACACACCATCAAGTGTGACGGAACCCTTTGGCGCAACGAAAGCTGCAAATTTTGTCGGCAGAGAAAAAGTGACTTTCGTAGAATCGCCAATTGTCTCCATCGCCTTTACGGAAATGACCGCATCTACATGTCCTGTAACAATGTGACCGCCAAGCTCATCACCAATTTTCAGCGCTCGCTCCAGATTTACACGAGAGCCAACGGCCCAGTTGCGCAAATTGGTCACAGACAGAGTTTCCTCCGATGCCTCGGCTGCGAACCAGTCGCCCCCCTTGTCAGTGACTGTCAAACAAACGCCGCTGCAGGCGATGGACGCCCCAATTTCGATATCCGATGTATCAAATGCAGTCGTTATTCTTATTTTTGTATCGCCGCTTTTTTCGAGGGAGGCAACTGTCCCTACATCCGTGATAATTCCGGTAAACATCGTTTAATCGTTCCGAAAGATATATTTTTCCACCTGATCAATTCCCAGTTGGCGCTGCCCAATCAATTCAAGAAATGGCGCTTGTGATACCTCTTTCAATCCAATGGATTGCAAGGCCGGTATCCCATCACCACCGATAATCTTGGGCGCTCTGAACCAGTAAATTTGATCGACTAATCCTTCTTTTACCAATGTTGCCTGCAGATGGGAACCACCTTCGACAAGTAATCTTGTAATACCCAGGTCACAAAACTGCTCAAATGCCAATCGCATATCGGGATATCCGGCATCATTGAGGTCAGTTTCAATGATTTTAACCCCCAAATCTTCAAACGCTTCAACGCGTTCCCTATCATTGTCAGGGGCCGTTACGATCCAAAGCGGCACCTTTGAAGCTGAGCGGACAAGTTCACTGGTCAACGGCAGGCGAAGATGACTGTCTGCCACAATGCGAATGGGCGAGTGAACTTTCAAGCCAGCCAATCGGCAATCAAGCTTGGATCATCAGCAAGAGCGGTTCCTACTCCAACCATGATCGCATCATATCTTGCACGTAACAGATGGCCATAGCGCCGAGCTTGCGTATCCGTTATCCATTGGCTGTTGCCGGTTCGACTGGCAATTTTCCCATCCAGAGTAGTTGCCATTTTCAAAGAAACTTTAGGGCGACTAATAGTCTTGCTCAATATAAAGCCAAGATTGGCGGCCAAAGCCTCTGCTTCGCATACACCGGTCGAAACTTCGATGCCCGCATCCCGCAGCATTTGTACGCCATCACCGTTCACCCGCTCATCCGGATCAGTAAGCGCCACAACGACACGGGAAATACCGGCCTTTATCAGAGCATCTGCACAGGGTGGCGTTTTCCCATGATGCGAACATGGCTCCAGTGTGACATATGCGGTTCCTTCATGAGCAAAACCTCTGGCCTGCTCTATTGCCATCGCTTCTGCATGTGGGCGACCACCATCCTGCGTCCAGCCGCGCCCTACAATTTTTCCGTTGTTGACAATGATGCATCCCACCGCCGGGTTGGGTGCAACCCGGCCAAGCCCCCGCTTGGCAACTCGCAGTGCCAACGTCATGAAATGAATATCGGCTTCAGACCGACTAGTTTGAGACTTCACTATGCAAATCGCCGATAAATTCTTCGAAATCCTTCGCTTCACGGAATTCCTTATAAACGGAAGCAAATCGAACATATGCAACACTGTCGATGTGGGAAAGCCCTTCCATCACCAACTCGCCGATTTTTTCGGATGAAACCTCTTGATCTCCGCTGCTTTCAAGCTGGCGCACAATTCCGTTAATCATGCGATCAATTTTCTCGGGATCAACTTGTCTTTTTCGGGTTGCAATGGAAACAGAACGTTCCAATTTTTCACGCTCGAAAGGGCTGCGCTGCCCGTTTTTCTTAACAACCGTTAGCTCACGAATTTGCACACGTTCGAAAGTTGTGAACCGCGCACCACAATCCGTGCAGGCGCGTCGCCGCCTGATGGCTGTGTTGTCCCCGGTCGGGCGACTATCCTTAACTTGAGTTTCTTCACTATTACA
The DNA here is from genome assembly GCF_000616095.1 of Sneathiella glossodoripedis JCM 23214. Taxonomy (GTDB): domain Bacteria; phylum Pseudomonadota; class Alphaproteobacteria; order Sneathiellales; family Sneathiellaceae; genus Sneathiella; species Sneathiella glossodoripedis. The sequence continues at coordinate 8,507 of NZ_BAMS01000005.1, forward strand.
AAATGGACAACGCATCTACCAGCTCCCCGCGTTTATCAGTATTCTACCCGAACACCCTGATTTTATAGGCCTTAAAGCGAGGCGTAAATCGGGAAAGCGTCACAGAGTTCCTTGACGTCTGCCCTTACTTTCGCTTCTACCTTGCTGTTATCCTCCGGATTTGCAACCAATCCGTCAAGAACTTCGGCAATCAGATCACCAACTTTCGCAAATTCTGCTGTACCAAAACCACGTGTCGTCGCAGCAGGTGATCCGAGGCGAACACCGGATGTCACCATCGGTTTTTCCGGATCAAACGGAATTCCATTTTTGTTGCAGGTGATATTGGCATTTTCAAGGGAATGCTCGGCAAGTTTACCTGTCAATTTCTTGGGCCTGAGATCAACCAAGAGCAAATGCGTATCCGTACCGCCAGAGACAATATCAAGACCGTGAGAGACAAGCGTTTCAGCCAATATATTTGCGTTATCCTTAACCTGTTGTGCGTATGCGCGAAACTCTGGTGTCAGTGCTTCACCAAATGCAACAGCCTTACCAGCGATAACATGCATTAACGGACCACCTTGCAGACCCGGGAAAATAGCGGAGTTCACTTTTTTGGCGATCGCTTCGTCGTTGGTTAGAATCATACCGCCGCGAGGCCCGCGAAGCGTTTTGTGTGTTGTTGTCGTCGCGATATGGGCATGTGGGAATGGACTTGGATGCAAACCCGCCGCCACTAGACCGGCGAAATGAGCCATATCCACCATCAGATAAGCACCGACCTCATCTGCAATTTCACGGAATTTTGCAAAATCAAAGATACGAGGATAGGCTGACCCTCCAGCAACGATAAGCGCGGGTTTATGCTCATGCGCCAATTGACGCACTTCATCAAAATCCACAAGATGATCGTCTTGACGAACACCGTATTGAACTGCATTAAACCATTTGCCTGACTGATTTGGTGCTGCGCCATGAGTTAAGTGACCGCCCGCAGCAAGAGACATTCCCAAAATGGTATCACCCGGCTTGATCAGAGACATAAAAGCACCCTGATTTGCCTGTGAACCTGAGTTAGGCTGCACATTGGCAAACTCACAACCGAACAGTTGCTTTGCCCGCTCGATCGCCAGATTTTCAACAATATCTACATACTCACAGCCACCATAATACCGACGCCCGGGGTAACCTTCTGCATATTTGTTTGTCAGAACAGAGCCTTGAGCCGCCATCACAGCCGGACTAACAATATTCTCAGACGCAATCAATTCGATCTGGTCACGCTGACGACCAAGTTCTTTTTGCATTGCGCCAAATACGTCTGGGTCAGACTTTGCAAGATCGGCGTTAAAGAAATTGATCTGATCTGGGCTCTGTTTGGTCATATGGTATACTCCATTTTTGACAACTCATCTGCTGAACGCTTCCCTGACCGACTGGCAAACTGTCCAAAAGGACAAGTTTCACCGCTAAATTCAGCCATTTCTGCGCGGGTTGGATAGCACAACATGCCGTCGGTTCCTAGCCTTAACTCGGCAATTATTTGAAACGAGTTGTTAAGTCCGCCTGAGCGCCAAACGGATACGCTGCGAATACCGTCATTTTCCTTGATTAAATCCCTAAAATTGATTATAAATTAGAGTTTATTAATATATGTGGACCCGCTGCGTATTTTGGGTAAGTCGTATTTTAGTTCGCACCAGATTCTACATGTTTTTTTCAATTCATTTCAATAAGGAGACGACCATGGGAATGGCCACAACTCTTGAGACATATATGCTACGGGCGGGTGTTGATTATGATATGGTGCATCACGATCCCTCTGCCACGATTTCCGAAGCAGCACACAAGGCACATATTCGCAGTAACTGTGTTGCAAAAGCCGTTGTACTGAAAGACAAAAAAGGGTTTGTCCTTGCAGTCGTACCCAGCGAGAAGCGAATTTCACTTGAAAAAATAAACGAACTGACAGATCGCGAACTGGCACTTTCCAGCGAAAGCGAGTTTACTCCGGTTTTTGACGATTGCAAAATGGGTGCAGTTCCCCCAATCGGCAATGCCTATGGGGTCAATGTTCTGATGGACCAATCCCTGGAAGATAACTCCGATATCTACTTTGAAGCAGGCGATCACGAAAATCTTGTCCATGTGACAGATTGGGATTTCGAGATCCTGATGCGCGGCGCGTTGACTGCCGATATTAGCACCAAGAAACGTTAAACGACTATACCTCTGCCTTTTGAAGAAGCGCCATTCGGTGCTTCTTCTCGTTCAGACTGCTCTTTTTCCATAACGTATCGCAATTTCTGAATTGCGGTCTTCTGCAATTCCTGCTGAGAGGCTCCTCTTGGGCCAACAATGGATACCTCGGTCAATGTCACCGGATCCATAACTGATACCTTTACCGAGTTTCCAACAGGGAAAAATTCTATTATCAATTCCCGTTCATTCATGCCATTTCGCCAAAAACCTGCAGCCATTCCTTGAGTTCGCGCTTAAAATTATATAGACACGTAGCACTGAATTCAAAATCATAAGTAAAACAAGAATATTTGTATGTATATTGGAGCCCTGCCATGAGCAAAACACCTGCAAATCATCGCCCGTCTTTCGATCCGGTTGACCCGTTTCTTCTCTTGGATCAATTGACTGAAGAAGAACGCATGGTTCAAAAAACGGCACAGGATTACTGTCAGGAAAAACTGATGCCTCGTGTCTTGGAAGCTAACCGCCATGAAAAAATGGATACTAGCATTTTTCGTGAAATGGGTGAACTCGGTCTTCTTGGCGCGACAATCGATGGCTACGGTTGCGCAGGTATGTCATATGTATCCTACGGTCTGATTGCCAGAGAGGTCGAAAGAGTAGATAGCGGATATCGCTCAATGATGAGTGTTCAATCCAGCCTCGTGATGCACCCAATCTACACATATGGCACAGAAGCACAGAGAGAAAAATATCTACCCAAACTGGCAACAGGTGAATGGATTGGCTGCTTCGGCCTAACTGAACCCGATCATGGTTCAGATCCTGGATCCATGGTGACGCGGGCCAAATCTGTAGACGGCGGTTACCGTCTGACTGGCGCAAAAATGTGGATTACCAACTCGCCTGTTGCCGATGTATTTGTTGTTTGGGCGAAAACCGATGACGATGTTATCCGTGGCTTCATTCTAGAAAAAGGAATGGAAGGATTATCTGCACCAAAGATTGAAGGAAAATTCTCACTGCGCGCTTCAATCACCGGTGAGATTGTGATGGACAACGTTTTTGTTCCAGAAGAAAACCTAATGCCAAATATTCAAGGCCTTGGCGGCCCATTTGGCTGCCTTAACAGCGCTCGTTTCGGCATTGCATGGGGCGCTTTGGGTGCGGCAGAATTTTGCTGGCAGGCAGCATTGCAATACACAATGGACCGTAAACAGTTTGGTCGCCCATTGGCTTCTAACCAGCTGATCCAGAAAAAACTAGCGGATATGCAAACTGAAATTTCAATCGGTTTACAGTCCTGCCTGCGAGTAGGTCGCCTGCGGGATGAAGGCCGTGCTGCCCCAGAAATGATTTCACTGATTAAGCGCAATTCATGTGGTAAAGCGCTCGACATTGCCCGCACAGCACGTGATATGCATGGCGGGAATGGCATCAGCGATGAATTCCATGTCATTCGCCACGTCATGAACCTTGAGGCGGTAAACACCTACGAGGGAACACATGATGTTCATGCGTTAATCTTGGGGCGGGCACAGACAGGCATTCAGTCTTTCTCAAACTAAGAAATTACCAACCGTTCAGAAAAGGCGCCCATTGTGGCGCCTTTTTTTATTGTCTCCATCGCTCAAGCAGCTAACATGGAAGCAAGTAAGAAGAAAAAACAAAGGAAAAATAAAAATGAAAATTGCGGGGAAAAATATAGTCATAACTGGTGGTGCTAGCGGTATTGGAAAAGCACTCGCCGAAAGATTTCATGCAGAAGGGGCTAAATCAATAACGGTCGCAGATCTAAGTAAAGGACCACTGGAAGAAGTTGCCAAATCCGTAAACGGGCTTGCAGTTGTTTGCAATGTGGCCAGTGAAGCTGATATCCAAAACCTGATTTTCAAAGCTGAACAAGCCTACGGAGATATCGATATTTTTGTATCCAACGCAGGCTTGGCACGTTACGGTTGGGAGGAAACTGCTAACGAAACCTGGCAGCTTAATTGGGATGTCCATGTAATGGCTCACGTATATGCCGCGCGTGTTCTAGCCCCAAAAATGGCTGCCCGTGGTGAGGGCTATCTTGTGAACACGGCTTCTGCGGCCGGCCTACTCAGCCAAATCGATAGTGCAACCTATGCCGTCACCAAACATGCTGCCATAGCTTTTGCTGAAACCATGTCCATTCGATATGGCGATAAAGGCGTTAGAGTATCCGTCTTATGTCCTCAGCAAGTTCGCACCGGAATGACAGAAGGTCGCCTTGACGCCGTTGCCTCCGTAGATGGCACTCTAGAACCAGAAGAACTTGCCGATTGCGTGGTCGATACAATGGATAAGGAAGAATTTCTAATTCTTCCACACCCACAAGTCCGTGAATATATGCAACGCAAGACCGCTGACTATGACAGATGGTTAAAGGGTATGCGCAAATTGCGGGATCGGTTCTTAGGAACCAATTAATTTTCCTTAACCAGTTTATTGCTTAAAAGGCTCGCTAAAAGCTGTGCGAGCCTTTTTTCTATTTACCTTTAAAATCAGGATCACGCTTCTCCAGAAAAGCCTGAATTCCCTCCGCATAGTCTTCGGTCAGGGTCGTTAATGTAAATTGATCGATATCCATGAAACTGGTTGCCTGATTAAGCGCATTTGCCGCTGCGCTCGCTCCTTTTTTAATCATCCGCACAGGAATTGGCGGACGCGCTGCAATCTTTTGTGCATACTCCATGGCCAGGTCAAAAGCACAATCACCCTCCGCGATCTCTTCAACAAGCCCCCAACGGTGAGCTTCTTCCGCTGGAATTATATCGGCGATTATCGACAACTGTTTCGTTCTTGCTGGACCAATCAAATTCACCATTCGCGGTATTGAGTTCCAGCTCATGTTCATACCGTTCTTGATTTCGGGTACATAATAACTGGCTGTAGATGCAGAAACCCTGAAATCAAGCGACACTGCCAAAGCGACACCACCACCAATACAATATCCATCCACAGCTGCGATGGTCATGGGTTCAATATTTTCCCATGCCTGGCACATACGAGGACCAACCGCCTGCAATACTCTGCGTTCAAGAATACCGGCCTCCATGCGCTGCTTTAGACTTGCGCCTTTCAGATCAAATCCGGCCGAAAAATTTTCGCCATTTCCAGTGAGAATAACTGCATTTGTTTCGGTATCTGTCTCAAAGCTGCGGGCCACGTCAGTCAACTCTTCCATCAAATCGACCGAGAGTGGGTTCATTCGATGTCCCTGATCAAACCTGACGACTGCTATTCGGTTTTCTTTGGAAACAGATACATACTTGTAGCCCATAACTTTCCCCTCTATTGTTCTTTTTCTTCACCATAACCGTGATTTTTCAAGAACAGAAGGATAAGTTTTATGACCGCCTACATGATCGCTCGCATCAATGTAACTGACCCGGAGCAATATGAAGAATACAAGGCACTTGCACCCATCGCGGTCAATAAATTTGGCGGACAATACTTAACCCGTGGCGGTGCAATGGAAACACTGGAGGGCGATGAAGAAACGTTACGAGTAGTGGTCCTCAGTTTTCCTGATATGGACAGTGCCCGCGCCTGCTACAACAGCCCGGAATATACGAAGGCTAGAGATGCTCGAGCTACCGCAGCAACCGCCCAGTTCATAATCCTGGACGGCTACACTCCCGAATAAAAAACATTTAGATTGTTAAATCACCTTTATTCAATGGCGCAAAATAGGCCTCTATATCGGTGTCTTTAATTTCTTCCAAACGCGATGGGGACCAGATGGGTTTCTGGTCCTTATCAATCAATAGAGCGCGAACCCCCTCGTAAAAGTCAACACCGTCGATAATGCGGTTGACCATGCGCCATTCCAGCTTCATACACTCATCGAAATCAGCCTTTGCTCCTCGCCTCAACTGGGCAAGAGTGAGCTTTAAACTGGTAGGAGACTTTTGCCGGAGTGTTTTAACAACACGCACCGCCCATTCGTCATCTTCCTGATCAAGATTTGTGAGGATTTCCTCGACCGTATCGTTGGAAAAATGCCGATCGATCATCAAACGAAGGTCCGGCAACCCCGCATCTCCCGCATCGCCTTCAAAAATGGACAAAACCTGATCAACATCGTTGTAGGGATCCTTTGAAAAATCCACATTGGCAAGTGCCGCTTCCAATTCATCAAGCCGTGCACTTTTTACATATGAATTGGAAATTCCAGCATATATTGTATCTGCCGCCTTCAATCTGTCGCCTGTTAGTCCCAGATACATCCCTATTTCCCCGGGACAGCGAGGAAGAAAATAAGTGCCTCCCACATCCGGGAACAGACCTATACCAGTTTCTGGCATCGCAAATAGTGTCCGTTCGGTTGCAATTCTGTGGCTACCATGGACGGAAACTCCGACGCCACCGCCCATCACAATGCCATCAATAAACGCAATATATGGCTTCGGAAAATGCTTCACTCGAGCATTGCAAATATACTCATCATGATAAAAACGGCGCGGATAATCACCCCCTGCACGTCCTTCCTGATATAATTTGACCACATCACCACCAGCGCAAAATGCTTTCTCGCCGGAGCCTTTGATCAACACTGCACCGATGGAACTGTCAGCACCCCATTCGACCAGTTTAGAATCCAGCTCAAGTGCCATCTCATGGGTGAGAGCATTTAAAGCTTTGGGGCGATTAAGCGTCACAACGCCCAATTGACCTTTTTGCTCAAAAATAATTTCCTGATCCGCTGACATTTTAATTCCGACCTTGTCCGTCTTGCAATTTACGCGAGACCACTACGCGCATGATTTCATTTGTGCCCTCCAAAATCTGATGGACACGGGCATCTCTTACAAATCGTTCTATAGGGAAATCTTTCAAGTATCCATAGCCACCATGAAGCTGCAGGGCCTGATTACAGACATTAAACCCCACGTCTGTGGCAAATCTTTTGGCCATCGCACAATATAAAGTTGCTTCTGGATCCTTGGCGTCAAGTTTGGCGGCTGCCTGACGGATCATTAAGCGGGCAGCTTCAAGTTCTGTGGCCATATCCGCCAAATTAAACTGAACCCCCTGAAAAGCGCCAACAGCTTTACCAAATTGCTTTCGATCCGCAGTATAATCCAATGCTGCTTCTAAACAGGCTCGTGCAGCTCCAATAGAACACGCACCAATATTCAGGCGTCCGCCATCCAGCCCCATCATAGCGATTTTAAACCCTTGGCCTTCATCGCCAATCAAGTTTTCAGCGGGAACCCTGCAATCATCGAATAAAACTGTTGAAGTGGGTTGAGAATTCCAGCCCATTTTGCGCTCTTGCGCTCCGAAACTGATCCCGGGTGCATCTCTAGGAATGGCAATACAGCTAACACCACCTGCACCTTCTTCACCTGTTCTGACCATTGTCACATAAACATCCGAACGGCCACCACCCGAAATAAAAGCTTTACCTCCGTTGATCACATATTCATCGCCTACCCGCTCCGCCCGCGTGCGAAGAGAAGCCGCATCGGACCCTGAGCCCGGCTCTGTCAGGCAATAGCTTGCAAAATGTTCCATAGTTGTCAGCTTTGGAAGGAACTTGCTGCGAACAGTGTCAGAGCCAAAACGATCGATCATCCAGCTCGCCATATTGTGAATAGAAATATAGGCGGCAGTGGAAGTACAACCAGCGGCCAGCTCTTCGAAGATAATCGCGGCGTCAAGACGTGTGAGCGCCGAGCCGCCGTATTTATCATCCACATAAATTCCAGCAAAGCCAAGTGCAGCGGCTTCTCGCAATTGATCCACCGGAAAGATTTTATCTTCATCCCATTTTTCGGCATTTGGTGCGAAGACATCTCTGGCGAACCCGCGCGCCATCTCCTGAAACGCTAGCTGATCTTCACTTAGGCTGAAATCCATTTAAGCATCCTCCTCAACATAATGTTCTGTGATACGGCTTTAAAAGCAAGCTGTCAACGCTCACCTAACGATCGTTTGGTTTGGTTGAAATTTCCAAGCACACTTCTCATTTCTGATTTCGATTTGCTCATTTGACCTAAGCTCATTATGATCGGCAAAAATTTTCAGCAAATCGAAAGAATTACGATGAATATCCCAAACCGTTCATTTCCTGACACCCGTTTGCGTCGGACCCGGAAATTTGACTGGTCACGTCGATTGGTAGCTGAAAATGCCGTGACCCCTGCTGACCTTATCTGGCCTGTATTTGTTCACGAAGGGAAAGGTCTGGCAATCGATATACCATCCATGCCCGGTGTTCAGCGGTTGAGCCCGGATTTGCTGGCAAAGTCAGCAAAGGAAGCAAGAAGCCTTGGGATTCCGGTCATTGCACTGTTTCCAGCGGTAGATGCTTCTCTTAAAACTGATGACGGGCGTGAAGCCTACAATCCCGATAATATCATCTGCAAAGCAATCAAATCCTTGAAAGATGCTGTACCTGAAATGGGCGTTTTATGCGATGTTGCACTCGATCCATTTACAACACATGGTCAGGATGGGCTTTTGGAAGATGGATATGTCGCAAATGACCGGACAATAGAAGCGCTTGTCGCCCAAACAATTAATCAGGTAGAAGCCGGATGCGATATTATCGCACCTTCTGACATGATGGATGGTCGTATTGGTGCGATTAGATCTGCGCTTGAAAAAGAAGGCCATACAGAAACCGCGATCATGGCTTATTCAGCCAAATATGCTTCAGGGTTTTATGGCCCCTTCCGCGATGCAGTGGGATCTGCAAGCAATCTTGGAACTGGCGACAAACGCACTTATCAGATGAACCCTGCCAACATAAATGAGGCCCTGCATGAAGTCGCCATGGATATTTCCGAAGGCGCTGACATGGTGATGGTCAAGCCGGGTATGCCCTACCTTGACATTTGCAGAAAAGTAAAAGACGAATTCGCCGTACCAACCTTTGCCTATCAGGTATCTGGGGAATATGCCATGCTCAGTGCAGCGTCTTTAAACGGCTGGTTAAACCGCGAACAGGTCATGATGGAGTCCCTGCTCTGCTTCAAACGGGCTGGCTGCGACGGCATTTTGAGCTACTTCTCACTTGAAGCGGCAAAACTTTTGAACAGATAGCCTATCGGCCGCCGGAAACATCCAGAGTGGTGCCTGTAATATAACCGGCTTCATCGGATAGCAGCCAAAGGACTGCATTGGCAACTTCAACGGCTGTCCCTCCGCGTTTCATCGGCACCGCATCTTTCACTCTATCCACACGATCAGGCTCCCCACCCGATGCATGAATATCCGTATAAATAACGCCAGGCCGTACAGCATTGACCCGAATTTTCTCTTCAGCGACTTCTTTGGCCAGCCCAATCGTAAAACTGTCGATAGCACCCTTTGAGGCTGCGTAATCCACATACTCATGAGGAGAGCCCAGCCGCGCCGCCACTGAGGAGATATTCACGATCCCCCCACCTTTGCCACCCTGTTTTGCGGACATCACTTTGACCGCTTCACGAGCACATATGAAACTTCCAATTATGTTTGTCGTGAACACTCTTTGCAGGCGATCAAACGACATTTGCATAACGCTCATATGGTGCTCCAGAACGCCAGCATTATTTACAAGTGCAGTCAACGGAGGCATTTGCTGTTTGATGATATCAAAGACAGAGAGAATATCAGCCTCAACAGCTACATCAGCCTTCACTGCCTTGGCAATTCCTCCACCATCAATAATGTCACTGACGACCTTTTGGGCTGCAACATCGTTAGAGTGATAAGTCAGACACACCGCATAACCCGCATCTGCAGCCTGTCGCGCTATCTCCGCCCCAATTCCCCGGCTTCCACCAGTGACAAGAAGTGATTCAGCATCACCCCTTCAAAGCCTGTTCAATATCAGCGATCAAATCATCCGCGTTTTCAATCCCAATCGACAAACGCAACAAATCATCAGGACACGGCGTTCCCTCGCCTTCGATACTGGCCCGATGTTCCACAAGGCTTTCAACACCTCCCAACGAAGTTGCACGCTTGAAAAGTTCCAGACGAGCGGCCGCTTTCATCGCTGCGTCCTCCCCGCCTTTTACACGTATACTCATCATTCCGCCAAAGCCGCCACTCATCTGACGCGCACTCACTTCATGTGATGGATCGTCCGGTAATCCGGGATAGAGAACGGCTTCCAGATCAGGGTGGCCTTTCAAAGCAGATGCAATTTTCAGTGCATTTTCGGACGCCTGCTTGACGCGGATATGCAAAGTCCGCATCCCCCGCATCAGGAGCCAGGCTTCGAACGGCCCCAGCACAGCACCTCCAGCATTACGAACCTTTCGTAGCCTTTGCCAAAAATCGTCATCTTTTGCCGTTACGAGAGCTCCCGCCAGCACATCTGAATGCCCATTGAGATATTTGGTGGCTGAATGCATGACAATGTCTGCCCCATACTCAATGGGACGCGTCAGCACCGGTGTCGCCACAGTATTGTCAACAGCCAAAATTGCCCCAACACTCTTCGCAATTTCAGACCATGCTGCAATATCATCAGCGACCCAAGTGGGGTTCGCAGGTGTTTCCATCCAAAGTAATTTGGTTTTCCCTGCGACAACCGTTTGTTTGACAGAGCTAATATTTCCGTTTTCAACAAACGAAAATTCCAAGCCCATATCCACACCAAAAGTCAGCATCCAATTCCGCAACGCCCAATACATTACCTTTGGCGCAATCACATGATCACCGGGCTTCAGTCCTTGAAACACTGTCACGGCAGCAGCCATCCCCGATGAAAACAGCATGGCTTCAACCCCGTTTTCAAGCTTGCTCAGAACTTGTTCGGGCTGATCATAATTAGGATTTTGATCACGCGTGTATACGCGACCGCTTGGATAGCTTCCATCCACCTCGCGCTCATAAGTGGTACTCGGGTAAATACCCGGTATCACTCCCTTGAAGCTACCATCCATCATACCGAAGCCTTGAGCGGTATAGGTTTGCGGAGTTACATCCTTTTTCGTCACATTTTTCTCTGTTCACAGCGCGAACAGCCCCTGCGTCTTTAAACAAAGACTTTTAATACTTCAAAACTTACCATGACCTGCATAGTGAGGGCCGGATGACACCTTGCGCTGAAGAATTACTAACACTTTTTAATGCCGCCAGATCAGCTATCGGCGCCCCGTCACTTAGTTTTAACCTGCTGCTCAACCGCGCTGCAAGAAAACATTCATCCTATATGCTTCAAAGTGGCCAGTTTTCCCATATTGGAGAAAATCGGAGCAGCTTTGCGGAACGCATCAGTAACGCAGGATATTTTTATCGGAATGCTGCAGAAAACATCGCATTTTGCCCACCCGTTTCAAAGCGCGTGTATCAGATATGGAAGAACAGTCCCCCTCACTGGCAAAATATTCTGAACCCGGATTTTGTCCATATGGGCATAGCAGTGGCGCCTGAATCCGTCATGAAATCGCGTGACAATCACTATTGGACCCTGAAACTGGCAGCGCCACTGAAATTTGAAAATTTGGCAGAGGCTCCCTTAGGACAGTTTGCGTAATCGACGGATTAAGCTCGACGTATCATGACGCCCGCCGCCCATATTCTGAACATCTGCATAATATTGATCAACAAGTGCGGTGTTTGGAATACTTGCGCCGATCCTTTTGGCTGTACTCAAGCAAATTCCCAAATCTTTTCTCATCCAGTCCACAGCAAATCCGAAATCAAATTCATCTGCAATCATGGTCTTGTATCGATTTTCCATTTGCCAACTTTGCGCTGCACCTTTGGAAATCACTTCAATCACTTTCTCTGCATCAAGGCCCGCTTTTTGGGCAAAATGAATACCTTCTGACAAGCCCTGCAGAACACCTGCAATACAGATCTGATTGACCATTTTGGTCGTTTGGCCTGCACCAACATCACCCATCAGCTTGCAGGCTTGCGAATAGGCATCGATGGCCGGTACAGCAAGATCAAAATCTTTTTGGCTCCCCCCGCACATAACGGTCAGCACACCATTTTCCGCGCCTGCCTGCCCACCAGAAACCGGAGCATCAACAAACCCGATCCCCAGCTCTTTGGCGACACCCGCCAATTCAACAGCAACTTCAGAAGAAGCGGTCGTATGATCCACGAAAACAGAGCCACTCTCCATACCAGCAAATGCCCCATCATCTCCTAAGACTACACTTCGAAGATCATCGTCATTTCCAACGCAGGCCATTACCAGCGCAGCACCATCAGCAGCTTGCTTGGGAGTTGTCGCGAAAGAACCACCATATTCAGCTGCCCACTTTTCTGCCTTTGATGTCGTTCTATTGTAAACAGTAACTTCATACCCGGCTTTTTGCAGAAAGCCTGCCATCGGGTATCCCATGACACCAAGACCAATAAATGCTGCTTTTTTATTCATGTGACGAACCTCCTTGATTGACCCTAAACTGTTGTACTGAACAGTGCATCAACATGAAAGGGATAAATCCGCACAATTATTCCATGATGCGAGAATCTATTGAAACTGTTGAAAAAGCTGCGACAAATGCCACAATGCATTTACGTGAGGAGGGGATATGCATCTGATAACAAAAATTGGTCTGGGTATTATCGCAAGCAGCGCGCTCCTGTTAATCGGGACCGCTCTATATTTTCGAAGCGCCCTCCCCCTGGTTGACGGTACAGTGCATGTTATCGGTCTATCTAATGAAACCCGTATTACGCGGGATAAAGATGGCGTCCCTCATATCGAAGCCAAATCACTAAGGGATGCAACTTTCGCCCTCGGATATGCACATGCACAGGACCGGCTGTGGCAAATGGAAATGAACCGGCGAATTGGTGCCGGACGTCTGGCCGAAGTACTGGGTCCTTCCGCAATTGGAAAAGATAAGTTTCTGCGAACCGTGGGGTTCTATCACGCCGCCGCATCAACTTTCGAGCGACTTAACTCAGAAACAAAAGACTTGTTGAAATCATACAGTTCCGGTGTGAATGCGTTCTTAAACACACATAAAGGAGCCCTCCCCCCTGAATTTATAATATTGGGGCATGAACCAGAGAAGTGGAGTGTTGCCGACTCCCTTGTTTGGATGAAAATGATGTCATGGGACCTTAGCAAGAACATGTGGAACGAACTCGAACGCATGAGACTGCTGCAAACCTTGACACCGAAACAAGTAGCGGAGTTTTTACCCCCCTACCCCGGTGAGGATCCTCAGCCACTCCCCGATTATACAAATATCTATAAAATGAGTGCACTGGATATCCCCAAGCTTCTGGCGGCACTGCCAGAGCCATTACCTGAGGGTGCTGGCTCAAACAACTGGGTAATTAATGGTGAGAGAACGAAATCCGGAGCGCCACTTCTGGCCAACGACCCACACTTGGGATTATCCGCTCCCTCCCTTTGGTACTTTGCGCATTTGAAAACACCTTCAATCAATGTAATCGGAGCAACTCTACCCGGAGTGCCAGGTATTATCTTGGGACGAAATGATCAGATCGCATGGGGATTTACCAACACTGGCCCTGATGTTCAGGATCTGTTTATTGAGAAAATCAACCCAGATGACGCGGGCCAATATCTAACACCCGACGGATGGGCCAATTTTGAAACCCGCGAAGAAATCATTTATGTGAAGGACGGCGACCCTGTTACCATCACTGTCCGCAAAACCCGGCATGGCCCAGTGATTTCAGATGTTTTGGGCTCCAACACAACACATGGTCTGAATGAGAGATATGTTCTGGCTTTAGCATGGACGTCCCTACTTGAGGAAGACATTACCCCAGATAGTGCCGCGCCGATGATGCGTGCTCGAAACTGGGAAGAATTCACCAGCGCCATCCAGAACTTTACCAGTCCACAGCAAAATATGGTTTATGCAGATGTTGAGGGTAATATAGGCTATTATGCACCAGCGCTTGTTCCTGTTCGCGGGCCGCAAAACCTTGCTCAAGGTCGATTACCGGTACCGGGCTGGCTTGAAGAATATGACTGGAAAGGTTTCATACCTTTTAACGAATTACCACATGTCTATAATCCCAAGTCCGGTCAGCACCTCACTGCAAATCAGAAGATAGTCGACAAAGACTACCCCCATTTCCTAACCCATGACTGGGCAACCCCCTATCGTGCGACACGCATTGCGGAACGACTGGAAAGAGAAGAACAACACAGTGTTCAAACATTTGTTGATTTGCAGTCTGATGTATTTTCGAAAATGGCGGAGGAATTTCTGGTTATCCTGCAAACAACAAAACCACGAAATGAACGGGAGAGAAAAGCGCTTACTGAACTGTCCATCTGGGATGGCAAAATGTCCAAACAACAGATCGCACCGTTATTGTTCAACAGTTGGATGCGTCAATTGAATAAAGCCATCTATGCGGATGACCTCAAAGAGGATTTCACGCGCTCATGGACGCAACGCCCATTATTTTTGCTAAATGTCTTAACTGACAAAAACCGCATGGGTCGCTGGTGTGATGACACAACCACCACAGAACAACAAGAAACATGCGATCAAATGCTCCAACTGTCACTGGGGTGGGCGCTCGATGACCTTTCAGAACGGTATGGCGCGGATATGAGCGCGTGGAATTGGGGAGAAGCCCATTTCGCCCATAGTGACCATTTACCATTTACTCATATTAAACCATTGAATTTATTGTTTGACATAAAGACACCGTCAATGGGTGATACGTTTACAGTAAATGTAGGTCGACACAATATCCGGGACGAAAATTTCCCGTTCGCAAATCTTCATGCGGCTTCCCTTAGGGCAATATATGATTTTTCTGATCTGGATCAGTCGCTCTATATTCATTCAACTGGCCAATCAGGTATTTTCTTCTCCAGCCTATACCGAAATATGGCGACTGACTGGTCAAACATGAAATACAGAAAGATGTCGACCAAGCCCGCAGACTACATGGAGGATAATATGGGTACCCTCTCATTGAAGCCAAACTGGATGCAAAATTAGGCTTTAGGAAAGCGGGGAAAGGCTCCCTTATAAAACAGGAGCGGCTCTTCATCCGTATGCGCAATCACATTGGTCACGCGACAAATAAAAACCAGATGATCGCCAGCTTCCTGCAATGCAAAAGTCTCGCATTCAAGGATAGACAGGCTGTCTTCAAATACTGGGGCACCGTTTTCGCCTATCTGGTGATCGACCCCGGAAAAACGATCTTCAATAGGTGAAGCAAACCGCTCACACAAATGCATTTGCTTGTCACTTAGTATATTGACGGCAAATTTTCCTGACTGCTGGTACTCCTGACAGTGATTGCCCGCGTGCCCCAAACTGAATAGAATTAGCGGTGGCTCGAGAGAGACTGAACTAAAGGAGTTTACGGTCACTCCCAGAGGTTCGTTTTGCTGATTAAACGAGGTAACAACGCTTACACCAGTTGCAAAACAACCCAACGCGTCCCGAAATTGTCTGGCATCAAATGTCATTTCGATACTAATATCTTCCTTTGAATCTGAAGGGGAACCTTCCCACAGCTTGAACTTAAAATCACGTATTTTTTTAGCCTTATAAAAAGCTGTTAAGGAAATACAGTGTTGTAAATACTCTCTTTTTCCAGATTGTTTACAAACTTAATCAAATTGCACACTGTTTATTAACCAAATTCACCGCAATATCCCATTGCTAAAAAAAATACTAGACTTTGCAAGGGTTGTTTCGCGAATGTTTTGGATACTGGGTGTTGTCGTTGTTTTTGGATCTGTCGCCGGTGGTTATCTGCCTCATGGTGAACCCGGGATTTTGTTCCAGCCTCTGGAATACCTGATCATTCTGGGTGCGGGCATTGGTGCATTTTTGCAGGGTAACCCCAAATGGGTGATCACAGGAGTGCTGGCCAATCTGGGCGCTCTTATCAAAGGGGCCCCTATGATAAAAAGGCATATTCAGAGCTGCTTACGCTTATGTACGCTGTTTTCAAGCTTGCAAAAACAAAAGGGATGATTGCTCTGGAGCCGCATATCGAAAACCCAAAAGACAGTGCCTTGTTCCAGAATTTTCCATCCTTTACCAAAAACCATCACGCGATGGATTTTATGTGTGACTATCTTCGCCTGATGACTATGGGCACTGAAAACCCGCATGAAATGGAAAACCTGATGGATCAGGATCTGGAAACCCACCATCATGAACATCATGCAATTGCTGCGGCGGTTACAACACTGGGAGAGGCCCTGCCCGCTTTTGGTATCGTGGCGGCCGTGCTGGGTGTGATTGTGACAATGGGCTCTATTGCGGAGCCACCAGAAGTACTCGGTGGCCTGATCGCGGCTGCGCTTGTGGGTACATTTTTTGGTATTTTTGTTGCGTATGGCATGTTCTCCCCAATTGGAACAAACCTACAGCAGTATTTTGAAGCCGATGGCAAATATTACGAATGCATGAAAGTGGGTATGCTAGCACATTTGCAGGGCTATGCGCCGGCTGTTTCGGTCGAGTTTGCCCGAAAAATTCTCTACAGCCACGAGCGACCAACATTCGCAGAGGTTGAAGAAGCCTGCAACAACGCACCGACCGTATAAGCCAGACTTAAAGAAGTGTTGATCGAATGGCTGAAGAACTCGCCCCGATAATTGTTAAAAAAGTCAAAAAGGCTGGTCATGGACATCATGGCGGAGCTGGAAGGTGGCCTATGCTGACTTTGTGACTGCAATGATGGCTTTCTTTTTGCTTCTGTGGTTGCTGAACGTGACTGACGCGGTCCAAAAGCAAGGCATTTCCGACTATTTCGCACCAACTGTTGCAAGCTCCAGCGAATCTGGCTCTGGCGGTGTATTGGGCGGAACCAGTATGCAAACAGAAGGTGCGATGATCTCCAACACCGGTACGCCTTCAGTTGTCTCCAGTATTTCTCCGCCGGAGGAAGGCTCCAAAGATGACGCTGAATCTGACGGGAAAAGCGAAATTGATGAGGCTGAATTCCTTGAAAGATTGGCGGCACTGGAAGAAGCAAGTTTTGAAGAATCTCGGGATCAAATCAAAGCTGCAATAGCAACCGACCCTGAAATGGCGGGACTTGAAGACAATATCATCATTGATATGACACCGGAGGGCCTGCGCATCCAAATTGTCGATCAATATGACGAGAGTATGTTTGAGCCCGGAAGTACTGAGATAAAACCGGGAATCAAGAAACTTCTGGCGAAAGTCGTAAAAGCAATCGAACCCCTTCCAAACAACATTGCTGTCGATGGCCATACGGACAGTTCTGGAAGCTCTAACCCCAGCTATACCAACTGGGAACTCTCGTCGGATCGGGCGAACTCCAGTCGAAGAGCCTTGATCGAGGTAGGCCTTGATCCAGACAGAATAGAGCGGGTTTCAGGAAAGGCAGACACAGAACCAATGATCGCCGATGACCCATCCAATCCGGGGAACAGGCGAATTACCCTCACATTGCTTAGGGAAACTCCGGTTCTTCCACCGAACCTGAAATAATATTTCACATTTTCCAGATAAAAAGCTTGGTTTTTCGGCCATCTTTTAGGGTGATGGTTCGGTTAGGTTTCACATCAGGAACCGTGAAACTGTTGCTGATAAAAAGGCTTCCCGGTTTCATTTCTGAACGGGCCTTTTCATATAGCCTTGGCATAGGCACAGGTGATAAAAAACAATAAACCACGTCAAATCCGTCCAGCGGTACATTCCAGATATTTTTCATTTCAATGTGAACGTTCCGTTTCCGGTAAAAAATGTTCAACAATTTCGAAATTAAAAAAGGGACTGGTGCTGTTTCATACCCATATAAATGACAATCTGGGCGTAATGTAGAAATATCCCGCAGCGTATTTGCAAGACCACTCCCAAGATCGACAAATTTGGCATTCTTATTATTCGGAATAAGGGTCGCCAGTTTCTGAGCGGTTGTCCGATTACTCAGGTAAAGAGGAACCCTATTAAAAACAACATTCCAAAAGACCGCAAGAATGAGAATCAAAAGAACGGGATATACCCAAATCGGGATATCAAGAAGCAAGCCATAATAAATCGAAATCGGAAAAATAAGATGGATTGGCCCCCACCAGTAAGACTGGCGCAAGACGAATGAAATCCCTGCAGCTACTGCACCCTGCAAGAGCAATTTTTCATCTAGTCCGATCGCAAAATCGAATTCCGCCTGAAGAATTGGCAATCCCAAGAACAAGGTCAGGAAACCCGAAACCTGACATATCAGAGCGGTAAAGGCAGGTGGAATTGAAAAATTATTATTCATTTAAATTCAATATGTTGAAGCCAAAATCTCAATTACCAGTTAATCTTCAATGAGAATGATGATGATGTTTTTACTTGAACATATTTTCATAATTCCCATCTAAGGGATAGCGCAGAATTTTAATTTCTGCCCTTTTGAATAGTCGGGGGATCGCTGCTGTGTCGTCAGATCAAAATTCATCTATCCAATTAACTTCTTTAAATGGTACGGATAAGGATCATTCCTTTTCCACCTCATCTGATGATTTTGACGGCATTCGTATCAAACGGCTAGTTGCCTATGCAATTGATGTTGTCTGCATTGCCTGTTTAGGTTTTATCGCAACAATAATTGCGACCTTGATGGGAATTGTAACCTTCGGATTGCTTTCACCTATTCTGGCAGTGGGACTCGCGCTGGTTCCGATTGCGTATCACACAATTACAATTGGCAGCGAATGGAACGCAACAATTGGGATGCGGGTGATGGGGATCGAAGTGTATCTGTATTCGGGAGAAAAACCTGATTACTTGACCGCATTTATTCATTCGGGCCTGTTTTATGCTTCTTTGGCACTGACGTCTTCGTTAATTCTGCTCGTGTCTTTGTTTAACGATAAAGGTCGCCTGCTGCATGACTATCTGACCAATAGTGGTGTCCGTCGCGTCCGATCCTCATAAATTAAAGCAAGTCTTTTAACCTGTTCCAGAACAGGATGGTGTAGTAAATGGGAAGCTGCGCGAACCTGTATTTTGGGATGAAACTGTGGGGAATTCGTTCAAATACATCCAATCGCCCCATATCTCCTGCAACCGCTTCTGCAAGAATTCTGCTCACGACTGCGGATAAAGGGACACCTTGACCGGAATAACCATGCGCATAGTAAGTATATTTTCCAAGCCGCCCCAAGTCGGGCAAACGTTTGCGGGTAACAGAAACCTGACCGTTCCAGAAATAGTCGACTTTCACATCATCTAGCATAGGGAATGTTTTCAGCATGCAGTTACAGACGGCATTATTTTGAGGAGTAGATCTGCCGAAAGATAAATCCTGCGCGCCGTAAACCAATCGCGTATCCGTCGTAAATTTAAAGTAATCCAGATCGAAATTTGTATCTGCCACACAAGCCGTCGACCTCATTAAACTGTCACGCCGTTCCTGCCCAAGCGGTTCGGTTGCCAGGATACTGCTGGTGATGGGTACCATTCGCCACTCCAGCGCCGGGGCAACACCTCTTAGATAGGCATTGCCTGCCAGAACAAGCGATTTAGCGGTAACGCTACCGGTGTCAGTGACTACTTTTACCCCGTTTTGTTCCGTATAGGATTTCGCCCGTGTATTAGTGTAAATCTGAACGCCACGTTTTAAGGCCGCGTCAGCCATACCCAAACTGTAATTGAGAGGATGAATGTGCCCCCCTTCTACATCAAGCAAGGCCCCGACATATCTCGATCCCGCCATCGTTTGTCTCATGGCAGATGTGTCCAGCCACCGATACCCATTATATCCGTAATTTCGTTCGACAAACTCCTGCTCTTTTCGAAGCCATTTCGCATGTGATTCTTTGGGCGCTGCGTATAATTCACCGTCCTGATAGTCGCATTCAATTTTGAAACTGGAAATTCGCTCGTGTAAAATTTGTTTTGCTTCTTCGGAAAAGGCCCATAGATGCCGTGCATCGTCAGGTCCGACAATGTTTTCTGTTTCCATCATACCACAGGAATACCCCGAGGCAATCTGCCCCCCACTCCGTCCAGAGGCTCCCTCAGCAATTTCACCGGCTTCAAGCACAACGACAGACAGCCCTTTAGTTGACAATTCAAGTGCCGTCCCAAGCCCTGTGAATCCGGCACCGATGATACAAACATCCGCGGTGATATCCCCATCAAGCGAAGGGCAATCGATAGATTTATTCGCTGTGGCCCGGTAGTAATTATTTTCTTTTTTCAAGGGTTTGACTTTCTGATATGAACAAATTGTTCAATGTAACACTTGCAGGATTGACGCCAATCCGCATGATGTAAAATGATGAAAAGTAAAAATAAACACAGTAGATAGTTCAGGTTTTTATCCTTTACCAGGCAGGCTGGACGGACAGAATTGATGATTGAAACTCAACTTCATATGTGGCTGGTATTCGCATTCATTGCCGTTGCCATGTATGCTTTTGCCAGCGAAAAAATAGAGCTTGAAATCTCGTCTGTTGCCGTAATCACAGGGCTGCTTTTGCTCTTTTATATCTATCCGCTTAAAGATGAAAGCGGCAACTTGATCCTCAACGCACAATCTCTCATGTCCGGCTTGGCTGACCCGGCTTTGATTACCGTTTTATCCTTGCTCGTAGTTGGCCAGGGGATCGTCAGAACTGGTGCGTTGGAAAAGCCAATCCGGCTTCTTGTGACTATTCGCCGCCATCATCCAATCATTGCCATCACACTTGTGCTGACAACGGTCCTCATTATCAGCGCATTCATGAACAACACCCCTGTTGTCGTCATTTTCATCCCGTTGATGACAGCTCTCGCTGAAAGATTGCACAAGCCAACTTCCAGTGTCATGATTCCACTCAGCTATGCGTCAATATTAGGCGGAATGACAACATTGATCGGATCATCAACCAATCTGCTGGTATCTGCTGCAGTTGTTCAGGCTGGCTTGCCTGCAATCAAGTTTTTTGACTTTACCGTTCTCGGTATGGTTCTCGCCGGAGCTGGATTATTATATGCATTGCTGGTTATCCCCAAAATACTGCCAGAACGTGAAGCGGTGACGGACGGCACCTCGCTTTCGGGAAAACAATTCATCGTACAGCTGGAAATTTCTGCTGACAGTCCACTGGTTGGTGAAGAGGCTGTTGCAGGCCAATTTCCAAGCCTTCGAAACATCACGATCCGCTTTATCCAGCGGGACGACAAATTGCTGCTGCCCCCCTTTGATGATCTAATGCTAAGGCCCGGCGATGCTGTTGTTTTTGCCGGCACGCGCAAATCACTAACGGATGCGTTTGCAGACAACCCTCAAATAATCAGTGACTTCCTGGATATTGAAGATGATCCCAGGGCTGAACAGGGCACAAACCAGATTGAAAAGGATCAAATGGTTGCCGAAGTTGTGATTGCCCCTGCTTCACGGATGATTGGCAGAGCATTGCATCAGATTAATTTTCGGTACCGCACACATTGTGTCGTGCTTGGCATTCAACGGCGTTCCAGAATGATCAGAACCAGCCGGATGACGGATATCCGACTGGAAGCAGGTGATGTACTTCTTCTCATGGGGAGTCGAGCGGATGTGACGCGCCTGCGTAACAATCCTGACGTGCTGTTGATGGAATGGTCAACCCGCGAGCTTCCTGCGCTATCTCTCGCCCGTCGCGCCCGCTTTATCTTTGGGGCGGTGGTTCTTTGCGCGGCAACTGGGCTATTACCGATCGTTGTCGCAGCGGTGGCCGGAGCAACAGCAATGGTTGCGACCGGCTGCCTGAATATTCATCAGGCAAGCCGTGCCATAGACCGACGAATAGTCTTGTTGATCTGGGCGGCCCTGGCGCTCGGATCTGCCATGCAGGCTACTGGCGGTGCGGTGTATCTGGCCGAACAGGTTGTGTCTTTGTTACAGGGTGCTCATGTTACGGTAATTTTGTCTTTCTTTTTCCTGCTGGTCGCTTTCTTCACCAACATCTTGAGCAATAATGCGACGGCTGTTCTGTTTACACCTGTAGGAATCGGTATCGCGCAAACGCTGCAGGTTGAGCCCATGATTTTCGTCTTTGCCGTCATTTTTGCAGCCAACTGTTCTTTTGCGACCCCGATGGGATATCAAACGAATCTTCTGGTGATGGGCCCCGGCCATTACCGTTTTGCGGACTTTTTCAAAGCAGGTGCTCCGCTTGTAATCCTGATTTGGCTTG
Source organism: Sneathiella glossodoripedis JCM 23214 (assembly GCF_000616095.1). Lineage (GTDB taxonomy): Bacteria > Pseudomonadota > Alphaproteobacteria > Sneathiellales > Sneathiellaceae > Sneathiella > Sneathiella glossodoripedis. The sequence continues at coordinate 30,783 of NZ_BAMS01000005.1, forward strand.
TTTTTTCAGTTCTGGCGCCGATTTATTACGGTTTAATATGAGTTTTTTAGGATTTTGGGCTGTAGTCTAATTTAGACTTGGTCATATATTTATGTATAGGCTATCATATGCCCAAAACTAACTCGGAATAACGACTAGCAAATGAAACGTGTGGAGATCCCATCCAGATTCTTTTTTTCGACGCCTCCGGCGCCGTGCCCTTACCTTGCGGGAAAGCTGGAAAAAAAGATTGTGACTTTGCTGGCGGGAAAAGATCCCGATAACCTTCACAATACGCTCAGCCTTGCTGGCTTCAGACGTAGTCAGGATTTGGCCTATCGTCCGGCCTGTGACGATTGTAATGCATGCATCCCAATCCGAGTTTCTGCTGAAGAGTTTCAACCCGGAAAGTCCTTTCGGCGGATCATTAATACCAACAAGGACTTGAATGCCCGTGTGATGCCCGCAATAGCAGAGCCCGAGCATTTTGATTTATTTCACAGATACTTACGTAGCCGTCACTCCGACGGAGGCATGGCTGATATGAGCTTTAACGACTATCAGGCAATGGTCGAAGATAGTCCCGTTCGAACACAGCTCACAGAGTTTAGAGACGAGAACAAAAAACTGCTGGCTGTCTGCCTTACGGATCAAATGGACGATGGTCTGTCATTGGTTTACAGCTTTTTTGAACCCGAACTTGCAAAGCGTAGTCTTGGTAGTTTTCTTGTGCTTTGGCATTTGCAACAAGCCAAGAATATGGGGCTTCCGCATGTGTATCTTGGATACTGGATATCAGAAAGCCCTAAAATGTCTTACAAAACAAGGTTTACACCGGCTGAAATCTTAACGCGTGAAGGTTGGCAAAGCTTCAGACCCTAGCCAATCTCGCAACAAGAGAAATTTTCCGTTCTAAAACTCCCTCCTTACGCAATTAAATAATATTTAAAAGGTGCTTTAGATATCTAACCAGTTGCGTTTATGCGATTTATTTTTATACTCTGTTCGCGAAAGGTGGAAATTCAGATAGTTATCCACTTCAAAGTCAGGTGTTATTTTTAACAGGGTATGCCTGTCTATTTTACAGGGAGAATATATTAATGGATCGTCGTAAATTTATTAAATCCGCAGGTCTCGTGGGTGCTGCGAGCACTGTTGCGATTGGTACACCAGCCATCGCACAGGGCCGTGAAAAGCTGACAATGGTAACCGCTTGGGGCCGTGGTCTGGCTGGCGTTTTTGATGCAGCAGTTCATCTTGCTGAATCTGTAAATGCAATGTCAGACGGCACATTGGAAATCGACGTTAAAGCACAAGGTGAATTGGTATCTGGCTTGGGTCCAGTGTTTGATGCTGTAACTGCAGGTCAGGCAGATATGTACCATGCTGCAGACTACTACTATGTAGGTCAGCACCCTGCCTTTGCATTCTTTACCGCTGTTCCTTTCGGTATGACACCAAATGAATTGCACAACTGGTACTACCATCAGGATGGCCACAAACTTCATCTGGAACTGGGTGAAGAATTCGGCCTGCATTCTTTCCTTGCTGGTAACACAGGTCCACAGGCAGGTGGTTGGTTCAAGAAAGAAATCAAATCAGCTGCAGACTTTAATGGTCTTAAATTCCGTATGCCTGGTCTGGGTGGTAAAGCTCTTGGTAAACTGGGTGCGTCTGTTCAAACCCTCCCTGGATCAGAAGTGTATCAAGCACTTGCTTCTGGCGCGATTGACGGTACTGAATGGATTGGCCCATGGGCTGACGAGAAAGCCGGCTTCCAGGAAATCACGAAAATTTACTACACATCAGGCTTCCATGAGCCAGGTGCTGGCCTTGCACTGGGTGTAAACAAAGATCGCTTTAATGGTCTGAGCAAAGCTCACCAGAAAATGATCGAAGTTGCTTCTGCTGAAGCAAACCTCTGGAACCTGCACCAGTATCTTGCAAACAACTCAGAAGCGCTTGTTCGCTTGCAAGCTGGTGGCGTAAAAACCCTAGAATTCCCTGATGATGTTTGGGATGCATTCGGTAAAGTTTCCAAAGAAACTCTGGACGGTTTCATGGACGACGAATTCTTCAAGAAAACTCATGATTCTGTCATGAAGTCCATGAAAGCATCTGCTGCTTGGGATGCACTTTCATCAGGCGCCTACGCACGTCAACGTACACGCGTGCTGGGTTAAGCCAATCGCTTTTGTTGTAAGTCAGAAACCGGGCCCCTTTGGCCCGGTTTCATATTTTTAATACAGATTGTCCGTGAAGGTTTAAGCGAAAGCAAATCTGGTTTGACGGCAAAATTTGCTAGCCATCAAACCGCCTTCAGTATAATAACTGCGGAAGTTTTAAACGAAACCGCAGGGAATTGGTCGTATTCGGGCGGGGCGTGTGCGTGTTAGTACCCAAATAATGCCATCCGAGGCAGAGCCAGAAGGAATTTGTACAGCGATTTAAACCTGCGGTGCTGATCGGAAAGAACCGCTATGGAAGCGCTTGGGAATCTTTTACTAGAATTTTTGATGGGGTTCGTGAACTTGTTCATGTTGCCCTGGCATATCTATCAGTGGCTGACACTGGATACGCTGAAGCTGCAAATGAACCAGCTGACTATGGCTGGCATGTCAGTACAGTTTTTATTTGTCATACTGGCACTTCTGGTAATTATCATTGCAGTTGGCATTTATAGACGTACTTTTCTGGAAAAAGTTGTCTATGGCCTGGAAACTTTTAACGGAAAAATCGGACAGCTTGCTGCCTGGTTTGCGTTAATCATGATGATCCAGCAGGTAATGATTATTGCCATGGGGCAGGTTTTTCGGGGAAATGAACTGGTGTTTTCTCCGCTCGGTATAAATCTTATCGGGGAAGAACTGCAGTGGCTTTCCGGCCAACTTAAATTTTACAATACAATTCTGATTGTTTTTGCATCTGCCTATACCTTCATTGAAGGCGGTCATGTGCGGGTAGACCTGATTTACGCCTCGTGCAAAACCAGAACAAAACAATGGATCGATTTCTTTGGAACGTTGTTCTTCTTTTTGCCTTCAACGATCATGTTGTGGTGGTTCGCATGGCCAATCGCAATGAACGCGATGTTTGCGCAAAAACCCATGAACGCGCTAACAACCTCCACCCGCTGGCGGGATTTTCGATTTGAAACATCCGGAACTGCGGAATTTTCGTGGGTATGGGCGTTCAAATTCATGGTTCTGGTATTTGCGGGTTTGATGTTTATTTGCGCTGTCGGCTTTTTGCTGCGTAACATTCTGGCGCTGCTCGAACGCAATAGAAATATACCAACCCATTATTCTTTTGATGGTGATTCAGCCGGTGATGCGGGTTCAGACGCACACTCTCACCCACTATAATTTGTCACGGAGTTTTTGACCCATGTTATTTGGTTTTACCGGCGTTGAACTTTCGCTGATAATTGTGGGGATATCGCTATTTGGCGGTATTCTGTCAGGCTACCCGGTCGCTTACGCGATCTCAGGTTCAGCCTTTGTGAGTTTCGTTGTAATTGCCGGCCTTAACGAGGCAGGCCTCCTTTATACTTTGCAAGAAATCAACGGAACAGTGCAAAAAATACCTGTCTTTGAAGGCGGATGGGAGAGAGCCATACTCTCGACCTTATCCACCTGGTCACAAGGGGTATTTTCGCGAGCGTTTGGGGGCAATGTAGAGACATTGCTGGCGGTCCCTCTTTTTGTATTGATGGGAATTGCGCTTGAGCGTTCCAACATCGCAGAAGATCTTCTGACAACTATGGCAAAACTGTTTGGTACCTTGCCTGGTGGTCTGGCGATTGCTGTTGTGCTGGTTGGTACATTGTTGGCGGCTTCCACTGGTGTGGTTGGTGCAACAGTTGTGACAATGGGCCTGATCGCACTTCCGACAATGCTGAAGAACGGTTACTCCAAATCGCTTGCAACAGGTGTAATTGCAACATCCGGCACGTTGGGGCAAATCATCCCGCCCTCAATTGTGATTGTGCTGTTGGGTTCCATTGTGGGTGATATGTATGCGATTGGGCAAGAAAACCGGGCGAATGAGCTTGGGGTAACAGTGCTTGAGATGTTAGGTGAACCTGCGGTTCTTTCAACAGGTACTTTGTTCAAGGCTGCGTTTATTCCGGGTATCATGCTAGCGCTTCTATACGCTGCGTATGCTCTGGGTTATGCTCTTCTTAACAAAGACAAAGCACCACCAGTACAGTTAGGCGAACCCGACAGTTACGGATTGCTGTCCTACTACAACAACAATCCCTGGCTCATGGTTGGTGCGGCTGTAGGCCCACTGGTTGCTATGGTGTTTGCCTGGATCCTGATGGCACAAACCGGCATCATTGGCACTACAGTCATTGAGGAAGAGGTTACTCATGGTCCACTTTCCGGTGGCACATTCGCACTCTTCGTTCTGTGTGGTTTCCTGATAACGCTCGCACTGGCTTTGCGTCCTAGTTACGATAAGAAGCCAATCATCGCCGGTCTCGCTGGTCTCGCATTACTGCTAATTGCAGACTGGTTATATGTACCTGCTGATGCTTCAGGTGGTGATAAGTTTCAATTCTATATCATTCCGGCGATACTTATCGTTTACGGTCTGAAGCACGCACTATTGCGGCTTTTGGAAATTGAGACACTTCGTGTTGTTTCACCTCCGGTTATTCTGATTGTAGCCGTATTGGGCTCCATCCTCGGTGGTGTGACAAACCCAACCGCGGCAGCATCACTTGGTGCCGCTGGTGCCATGATGCTGGCTGCAAACCGCAAACTTAAAGACTCCGGACAATCCACAAAACCTATTATCTGGGCATCTCTTGCGGTGATTGTCATGCTGCTTATGCGTGGCAACTTTGATCTGCGCATGACAATGGAAGATACGTCTTTCGAAGACAAGATCGCTATTCTCGTGTCATTGATTGCTTATCATATTGCACTGTTTGGTCTGCTTTATTCCTGCTGGATCCTGATCCGGGAAAAAACAATGTCACCCATCATCAATGAAACCACCAAGGTAACATCGATGGTGTTTGTGATCTTGATTGCATCCCTGTTTTTAAGCCTCACAATCCGCTCTTTTGGTGGTGAGCACTATATTCAGGAATTTCTGCAATCCTTCGAAGACCCACGGACATTGCTGATTATTGTGATGGTGGTTCTGTTCCTGCTTGGCTTTGTATTGGACTTTATCGAGATCATTTTCATTGTGATTCCGATTGTCGGACCGGTTATCTATGCAGCCGACCCAACATTAATGCCGCCAGCTTGGATCACAATCCTGATTGCCGTGAATTTGCAAACATCCTTTATCACGCCACCGTTTGGTTTTGCGCTTTTCTACTTGCGCGGCGTGGCACCAAAGGATGTGACAACCATGGATATTTATCGGGGCGTCATCCCATTCGTCATAATTCAGGTGATTGGATTGCTGCTGCTGTGGCACTTCCCGGAAATTACAACATTCCTGCCGGAGTTATTGCCGGCCAACTAACAAATAGATACTGGGCTGGCGTATTTTAACGCTTCCCCAGTATTTCTTCATAATAAAAGCCGCTGGCATTTCCAGCGGCTTTTATTTTTGCAAGTGACCTCAAGTGTCTCAGCTATCTGTTCTTTTTCTTCAGTTTTCGAAAATCGTGAACCCCAGGCACCTCCCGTGGGTCAGTTTCACTTCCAAAAATCTGTGTTTTCTGGATTTTCTGTGTCCCTGTCGTCGGTAAGCTATCCAAAAACAGGACATAGCCCGGAGGCTTGAAATAGGCGAGCCGCTCAAAGGTGTAATCAAACAATTCTCGCGCCAGTTCGCCTGAGGGACTAACCCCATCCATCAGAACGATACAGGCCATCACCTCTTCTTCGCGGATTTCATCCGTAACTGCAATGACAGCGACCTGAGCAACCGCTTCGTGACTTTGAAGTGTTGCCTCCACTTCCGCAGCAGCGATATTTTCCCCTGATCGACGGATGATGTTTTTCTTTCGATCAACAAAGTAGAGCATACCGCTCTCATCTTGTGTGACGGTATCTCCGGTATGAAACCACCCGCCTTTCCAAGCTTCTTCCGTCGCTTTTTCGTTATTCAAATATCCTGCAAAAAACCCTTTACGCGGATTATCGCCAGCAGCTCTGACCAGTAACTCACCCTGCTCGCCTCGCGGAACCTCATTGCCGTTTTCATCTGCAACTTTGGCTTCAAAGCCACCGAATGGTCGTCCGAATGCCCGTGTATGGATTTGCCGGGGTTCTTCGAGCACGCCAAATATTCTCCCGGTTTCTGTCATCCCCCACACTTCCTGCAAGGGAAAGCCATAACGTTCTTCGAAAATACCATGCAATTCAGGTTCAACGCCTGCACCCACGCCCAGACGGACGTTGTGCTTTCGTTCATATTCATTGACTGGCTGGTTCAGCAACATCGGCGGCACAACACCCAAATAGTGAATAATGGTCGCGCGACTATCGCAAACTTCCTGCCACCAACTGGAAGGGTGGAAGCGATCAGGAATAATGAGGCATCCCCCCGTCAGTAACATTGCACCAAGCGAGACAACAGCAGCATTCATATGGAATAACGGCAACGGATTATACAGGCGATCTTCACCGGGGCGAATTTCGATCAACCCTCTCATATCGGCGTACCATTGCCCAGCTGTCAGATGATAGTCATTGGTTAGAATGCATCCCTTGGGTCTTCCAGTGGTACCCGAAGTGTAGAGCAGACTAGCCTCTGTCATCAAACATGGCGTACCTTTCGCATTTGGGGCCAACGACGCAGGAAGACTGTCAAAAAACTCTGATTGACGAACCACCGCAAGGGGCTTTTCGCGCTCATTTGCGACAGCAATGATATCGTCGTAACGTTCATCTATTGTCACAACCAGGTCGGCAGATGAATGATCCATCTGGTAGAGCATTTCGTCATGCCGATAATCGGGGTTTATGGGCACACAAGATATACCAATCGCATTCAGGGCTATCAGATGCAGTACATATTCCGGTCTGTTTTCCAGCAAGAAACCGACACGTGCCCCATAGCCATATCCCGCATCAACATAATATTGTCTTATGTCTTCAATCTGTCTTGCGGCTTGTGAGTAGGTAATCTCCATACCCTTCTCATAGTAGGATCTGCCCTTCAAAGGAGGTACACACAAAAAGGCATTATCAGGATAGATTTCCGCAGTTTTCAAAAACGCTTCGTAAAGGGTTTCCATAGAAGCCTTCCTGTGACTATTTAAACTTGTTGTTTCTGCTAAAGCCTCTGGGTGCAAGACGACCCGCATTTCCGCGGCGCGTATACCAGCCTGTCAGATCAGCCTCAGTCCGAGTACGATCACCAGATTTCCAGCTTAAGCCTTCGTCCTTGTTAAAGGTCGTAATATCGGAGAGGCCACCGTCCTTGTAGCGTTGCAAGGTCACGCCACGCCCGCGACTCATTTCTGAGATTTCCTCAACCGCGAAGCAATTGAGCTTACGGTTTTCACCAATTACAGCAACGGAGTCGCCGTTAATTTCTTCACAGAATGCAGCCTCCACATCACCGGAAACATTCAAAGTCTGCTTACCATTTCTGGTCTGAGCAATCACACTGTTTTCATCAACTATGAACACGCCCGTCAGTCGACGCGATGATCAGCTTCCGGCCCGGTTTATGAACAAAGAGTGCCACAATATCCTGATCATTACCCAGATCAATCATCAGTCTGATGGCTCGCCATGACCGCGGCCGCGCGGTAACTTATCGCAGCCGATTGTGTAAAAACGGCCGTTCGTAGCAAACAGGATCAGTTTATCCGTGGTTTCTGCAGGTATCCAGAACTTCCCTTTGTCTCCGTCCTTGTATTTCTCCTCGCCTGTTTCTGTCACATGGCCTTTCAGTGCACGGACCCAGCCTTTTTCCGAGCAGATTACAGTGATCGGTTCCTTTTCGATCATCGCTTCCAACGGAACTTCAGGCAACTCCTGTGCCTCGCCAATCACAGTACGGCGATTTGTCACTTCCGGATGTTCTTTTAGAAGCTTCTTAAGATCTTTCAACTCTTGTGTAATAGCTGATTTTTGCAACTCTTCACTCTCAAGCAAAGCTTCCAAATCCGCTTTTTCAGCTGACAGATTGTCATGCTCAGTGCGAAGCTCCATTTCTTCGAGCTTACGCAAAGACCTGAGCCGCATGTTCAAAATGGCTTCAGCCTGAACTTCGGTCAGTTTAAAGGTGTCAATCAGACTTTGTTTGGGATGATCCTCTTCGCGTATGATGCGAATGACTTCATCAAGGTTGAGAAAAACGATCAGATAACCTTCAAGTACTTCAAGCCGGTTTTTAATTTTCTCCAACCGATTGCGAGAACGGCGCTGAAGAACTTCGAAACGATGGCGCAAGAAGGATTCAAGAACCTCTTGCAATCCCATTACCCGCGGCGTCTGGCTAGCATCCAACACATTCATATTCAGTGAAAAGCGACTTTCCAGATCTGTAAGTCTGAACAGACCCTGCATCAGCATTTCAGGTTCAACATTCTTGCTACGCGGCTCCAGCACCAAACGAATGTCTTCAGCAGATTCGTCTCTTACATCTGCAAGCAGAGGAAGCTTTTTACTTTGAATGAGTTCTGCAATGCGCTCGATCAATTTTCCCTTCTGAACCTGATAGGGAATTTCTGTAACAACCACCTGATAAGTGCCGCGGGCACCCTGCTCCACTTCCCATTTGGCACGCTGACGAAAACCACCGCGTCCCGTAAGGTATGCTTCACGAATATTTTCCGGTTTTTCAACAAGTTCACCGCCCGTTGGAAAGTCCGGCCCAGGAATATACTGCAACAGCTTGTCCAGCCGCGATTTTGGCTGCTCAACAGGTTCTGCTGTGTAGTATTTCACAAGGTAAAGCAGGCCGTCACAAAGCTCACTCGCATTATGCGGAGGAATAGATGTGGCCATCCCCACAGCAATACCTGCGGACCCGTTTGCAAGCAGGTTGGGAAACGCTGCTGGCAACACTACAGGCTCTTTATCTTCACCATCATATGTTGGTCGAAAATCAACCGTATCCTGATCAAGATCACGCAGCAACAAATCTGCAAAGATGGTCATGCGAGATTCGGTGTAACGCATGGCCGCAGCATTATCGCCATCAATATTCCCAAAGTTCCCCTGACCATCGACAAGTGGATAACGTTGCGCGAAATCCTGGGCAAGTCGAACAAGGGCGTCATAAACAGACTGGTCACCATGAGGGTGATATTTACCGATTACATCACCAACAACACGGGCACATTTTTTATAACCGGAATTGGGGTCCAGCTTTAGCATCCGCATCGCGTATAGAAGCCGCCTATGCACAGGTTTCAGGCCATCGCGCACATCTGGCAAAGAACGGGACATAATGGTTGACATCGCATAAGCAAGATAGCGCTCGCTAATGGCGTCCTTCAGTGAAGTGGGAAGCACTTCGCCGGATTTAATTGTCGTCTGATCACTCATGGTTTCTGTATATCATTTGGCATCAGTAGAAGAACATCTAAATATCACTTCAGGAAAGATTTTGCGGATTTTTTTGCCGTCTTTTATGAAGAGAATTTAAAAGTCTTTCGCGTGCTGGTAAACTTTCTGTTGAATAATGCGCGAGTAAATTTTTATGCAAAAAATATCCGGATAATTCCAGCCCATCGAGCACTTCACCCATCACGTCATTGACACCGTCCGGCTGAGGGGACGGTTGCAAAAATGCAGGTAATTTTAATAGCTTGTCGTGATACGGCAGCCCCGCATCCCGGCTCACAGCACCCGCCGATCTGGGGGATACATAAACCAGATCATCCTGTTGACCTGTTGCTACACATTTTTCAAGATCCAAACCGTATCCGAGTTCGCGCAAGAGTCCCAGCTCCCACTTTACAAATAGCGGTCCCCAATGATCGACCGTCTGATCCAGATTTTCAACCAATACGCATGTGGCATCAAACAGCTTTGGATGGGCTTCACGTTCCGGAAGTACTTTCTCAAGCAGGCCAAGCGCTGCACTTAGCGCTGAAAGAGCGAGAGGATTGTCAAATAGTATCAGGGAACCTGATGATATCGCCTCGACGGTAAAATTGCCCAGATGCTCTGCAAGCCTACCATTCCAGTTTAATCCCACCAGATTCCCGGGTTGCAAAATTCCCCTAAGCCGCTTTCCGCTGCCTCCTCTTACAAGTCCGGCATGACGGCCGTGATCGTGCGTTAATGCATGAATAATAACGCTACTTTCACCATGCTTGCGTACAGACAGAATTATGCCCTCGTCGCTCCAGTGCATGAAATCGCTACTCCAACTGCAAGCCGGTATGGCTTTGCATGCGGGCATACTATAATCACAAATCATTCCTCACATCAACGCGCAGGCGTGCGTCTATTCCTCCAACAAGAGAGGATTATGAATGCCGTTAGCCGTTGAAATTTCATTGATCAACACGATCGAAGGAAAAGGGTTGGAATTTGCAGACCTGAACAAGGGTGGAAATCACGACTGGATCGTACCGCCCCCAGATGTTTTAAACCCGTACCAGTATTTCAAATGTGAATGCAGTGGCCCTTCTTCGGGATACGAAATCGGCATCAAATACGGCGGTCTGATATGCAGAATTCTTGTAACTGCATGGGGAATAAAATACAGAAAATCCACACCAACTACACGTGATGTGGAGTTGGTGCAGATTTCAGAAAAAGCCCCGTATCGCATGGAACTCATCCTCATTTAGTTCCAAGCGGTGTAGGACGAGGTTTAAGCGCGAAACTTTTTGAGGAACTCTTGTACTTCTGTCAGAACCGTATCCGTGTCTGTCACCATTTCTGTGACTGCACCAAGGACAGCCTCTGAACTTTCGGAAGACTGTTTGGCAAATTGCTCGATATTTGCCACATCGCCTTTCAAGCGCACCGTTCCGTCATAGGCATTCTTGGTACTGCTGGAGATTTCATTAGTTGCCACTGACTGTTCTTCGACAGCAGCAGCAACTGAGGAGGTCGTTGAGTTGATTTCATTAATTGTACCAAGGATCGCTTCAATTTCCGCCGCCGCCTGTTCACTGACTTGCTGAATACCGGAAATCTGAGTTGTGATATCCTCAGTTGCCTTCGCTGTTTGAGTGGCAAGGTTTTTAACTTCAGATGCAACAACAGCAAAGCCTTTACCTGCCTCACCAGCGCGTGCCGCTTCAATAGTTGCGTTCAGTGCAAGGAGGTTGGTCTGCTCGGCGATGTCGTTAATCAGACTGACCACTTCACTGATCTGGTTTGCAGCATCTTTCAGCTGCTCCATAGTGCCGGCAGTTGCACTTGCTCTTTCAGAGGCAGTTGTCGCAACTTTATTCGACTGACTGACCTGAGTGGAAATTTGCTGAATGGAGGAGCTCAATTCCTCGGTTGCGGAACTGACTGCCTGCACGCTGCTTGTCATTGTTTCAGCAACACCCGTCGTTTGCATAACCTTTTCGGTTACCTCACTTGAGATTTGTTTCAAATTCTTGATGAGGTCTGACATGTTGTGTGAGTTGCTGGATACTTTTTTCAGGATGGTTCCTACGGCTTCCTCAAATTGGCTCGCAATCTCGAGACGTTCTACACGCCGCCTCTCCGACTCTTCCTCACTTGAGCGAAGTTTCTCTTCATTTAACCGGTCGGCCTCTGCTTTTAATGCTGTTACCCGCTCTGCGGCTTCAGTTGCTTCTTTACTTGCCGTTTCTGCATTTGCTTTTTCGATCTCAGCCTGTTTTGTTGCCTCACTAGCTTTCGAGATCGCCAGTTCTGCATCTGTAAAGGCATTCACTAGATTAAATGAAAGATATGTAAGTGCAGCAGCTTCACAAATTACAATCACCGCATGCAACATTACTCGCATAAATTCCGTACCATCTGGGAATACAGCGGATGGTAATACGTAGTTCAATACCAGATGATGCAACGCAATCGTGACAGTCGCGACGATAATTGTTCTCCAGCAGCATAAAATGCCGACAACAGCCAAGCCTGCAAAGAAGTACATATGCACGTCAATTTGCCAATGATGACCACTGAAAACATACACAAGCAAACCTATCTGAATCATAAAGGAAACCGCTGCTGCATATCGATACTGGAGAGACATACGGTTTTTCAGGGCGATAAGTGTTGGAACCACTGCGAAGACCAGAGATCCAAGTGTTGCGTACAACCAATCCGTTCCAGTGAGTAATGCTGCAATAGCAGTCAAAGGAATATGAGCCCACAGAATAAATAGTAAGTACTTGGTGACTATTTCTCTAAGTTGGTCTAGTGCGTTCATTTGACGTCCTTTTATCAGCGATCTTCCGATCGAGGAATACACACCCTCCCCCTGTCACTGCATCCAGCATCAGAAAGTCATTTTTCTGAGATAATTCTTCAAAAGCTGCCGGACTATGCGTACGGACGATGACAATAAAGTCAGTTACACCGGTGCGAACCAGTTTTACTGGTAGGTCAGACAGGGCCACTACTATTTCGGTGAGGGATTTGGATGGTGAGAAAACCAGAGCAAGATCACGAGTTGATTTATCCGGTTTCATCTGAAGATACCCGAGAAGAGCGCAGCCGAATAAAATCAGCATAGAAGCCATAAATCCGGCCCTTACATCCTCTCTTGCAGTATCATTTTTCTTTTCCAAGCTATTGCTCCGGGAATACGAATGAAAAAGACAATAAAGTGCATTAATTTATAATGAGTTAAGAGAATTCATTGGTGAGCCAGAAAGACAAATTGTCGCATTTGCGCAAAATCAATGCTGCAACCGCGAAAAAACATTATCTTTCGCAAATCCAACGGCCCTCACTTCATAGAGTTCAGTTATGATTACGCTAAAAATCACAAATATTTCAAAGCTTTGCAGAAAAATTCTAAACAAAGATATTTATGCAATTTTCGCATTCCCTCTTGCAATGCTAATTTGGGCAATTGCATCCTATCAAATATAACGTCACTAACCACAAGATGCCATTTCGCATCGCAGCAACAAAAAAGGCGCTCAAATGAGCGCCTTTTCTTTCAATCAATAGGTTGATTAACCATCCAGTTTGGGCTTCAGAAGCTTGTTTACGACACCGGGATTTGCCTTACCACCAGTTGCTTTCATAACCTGCCCCATAAAGAAGCCCAGCAACTTGTCTTTACCTGCTCTGTACTCAGCGACTTTATCTTCATTAGCAGCAATCACTTCGTCAATAGCTGCTTCAATTGCGCCTGTATCGGAGACTTGTTTGAGACCTTTTTCCTCCACGATATCCGCAGCGGCCTTACCGGTTTCAAACATTTCTTCAAAGACTTCTTTAGCGATCCTGTTGGAAATGGTTCCATCCTTGATCAAACCTATCAGATCACCAAGCGCATCAGCCGAAACAGGACTTTCAGAAAGAGATTTTCCTGTCCGATTGAGATTACCAAACAACTCTCCTGTCACCCAGTTGGCTGCTAATTTGGCATCACGCCCTTTGGCAACGGCTTCGAAGTAATCCGCAACCTCCTTCTCAGCCACGAGTACACCAGCATCGTAAGGGCTAATTCCCAATTCGGTAATAAACCGGTTTTTCTTCTCATCTGGAAGTTCAGGCAATTCTGATTTCAGCTTTTCAACAAAAGCATCATCAAATTCAAGCGGCAGAAGATCAGGATCAGGGAAATAGCGATAATCATGCGCTTCCTCTTTCGAACGCATGGATCTGGTTTCGCCTTTTACTGGATCATACAATCTGGTTTCCTGATCTACCGTGCCGCCGGCCTCAATTATGTCAACCTGCCGGTTGGCTTCGTATATGATAGCCTGCTGCATGAAGCGCACTGAATTGATGTTTTTCATTTCACAGCGTGTACCAAATCCTTCACCCGGCCGGCGAACGGAAACGTTCACATCAGCACGCATGGAACCTTCTTCCATATTTCCATCGCATGTTCCCAAGTACCGAAGAATGCTCCGCAACTTTTTCACATATGCAGCAGCTTCTTCAGGGGACCTCAAATCGGGCTCAGATACGATCTCCATAAGCGCAACGCCTGATCTGTTCAAATCAATCAAGGACATGCTTGGATGTTGATCATGGATACTTTTACCAGCGTCCTGCTCCAGATGCAGGCGGGTAATACCAATCTCGCGAGTTTCACCATCTTTTAAATCGATAGTCAAAACACCCTTGCCAACAATAGGTTGTTGGAACTGGCTGATCTGATAGCCCTGAGGCAGATCCGCATAAAAATAGTTTTTTCGATCGAAAACAGAAAATTTATTGATCTGAGCTTTCAGTCCAAGACCGGTGCGCACAGCCTGTTCGACTGCAGCACGATTAATCACTGGCAGCATACCGGGCATTGCAGCATCAATAAAGGACACTTGAGTATTCTGTTCCGCTCCATATTCAGTCGCGGATCCAGAGAAAAGTTTCGCCTTAGAGGTCACCTGAGCATGGACTTCCAGTCCAATCACAACTTCCCAATCGCCTGTGGCTCCTTGAATAATCATTCCCATATCAACCTCTCCACCAAGCAGTTGGCGCGGCATCAAAAGCGGCAGCCTCTTCCAAAACACCAGCGGTGCGAATAACAGTTTCTTCGTCAAACGGCCGCCCAAGTAACTGCAGTCCTAGTGGAAGTCCATCTGAAGAGAGGCCGGAGGGAACCGAAATACCAGGAAGCCCTGCAAGACTTGCGGGAACAGTAAACACATCATTCAGATACATTTCGAGCGGATCAGTGCCTTTTTCGCCAAAAGCAAATGCCGCACTAGGCGCTGTTGGCGTTAAAATAGTATCAACAGTTTTGAACGCTTCGCGGAAGTCTTCTGCAATACGGGTCCGCACTTTCTGAGCTTTCAGATAATATGCGTCATAGTAACCCGCAGACAGCGCATAGGTACCAATAAGAATACGACGCTTAACTTCTGCGCCAAAACCTTCTGCGCGGGTACGCGAATACATGTCGGCAAGGTCTTCACCTTCAACTCGGAGTCCGTAGCGAACACCATCATATCGCGCCAGATTGCTTGAAGCTTCGGCCGGTGCGACAATGTAATAAGCTGGCAGAGCATATTTGGTATGGGGCAGGCTAATATCAATGATTTCAGCTCCAGCAGCCTTCAACCACTCAATTCCCTGATTCCATAGCGCTTCAATCTCCGCAGACATGCCATCAAGACGATATTCTTTTGGAATACCAACTTTTAAGCCTTTCACATCCCCGGTAAGAGCCGCTTCAAAATTTGGCACTTCCATATCAACGCTTGTGCTGTCTTTTGGATCGAAGCCAGCCATTGCTTCCAACATAATAGCGGCGTCACGAACAGTACGCGTCATGGGGCCTGCCTGATCAAGGCTGGAGGCGAATGCAACGGTGCCCCAACGTGAACAGCGGCCGTAAGTAGGCTTCATACCAACAATTCCGGTGAAGGCGGCTGGCTGACGAATGGATCCACCCGTATCCGTTCCTGTAGCGCCCATGGCAAGATTTGCGGCAACCGCACTGGCTGATCCGCCAGATGACCCTCCTGGAACCAACGGCTGATCATCAGTTTGGCGGCGCCAAGGATTTACCACATTACCATAATAACTGGTTTCATTGGAGGACCCCATGGCAAATTCATCCAAATTGACCTTACCCAGCATCACTGCGCCAGCGTTCCACAAATTACTGGTCACAGTACTTTCATATTCGGGCTTAAATCCATCGAGTATGTGTGATGCAGCAGTCGTTAGCGTTCCCTTGGTGCAAAACAGATCCTTGATCGCTAACGGAATGCCTTCCAGCTTACCCTCTTCCCCTTTTGCAAGGCGGGCATCGGAAGCAGTTGCATTTTCAATCGCCTTTTCAGGTGTTTCCGTAATAAAGGCGTTTAAGCCACGTGCGCTGTCCATTGCAGTGATATGAGCCGCTGCCAACTCAACCGCGGAAAATTTCTTTGCCTTTAGGCCGTCACGGGCTTCAGCAATTGTCAGTTTCGTTAAATCGCTCATTATTCGATCACCTTTGGAACCGCGAAAAAGCCGTCTTCCTCTGCAGGGGCATTAGCAACGACCTGTTGCTGATACCCTCCATCGGTAACTTCATCATCACGCCAGCGAAGGCTCATCTCCGCTACGGACGTCATGGGCGCCACATTTTCAGTGTCGACCTCAGATAACTGTTCAACCCAGCCAAGGATTGCGTTCAATTCGTTGGCCAAAGGCTCCAGGTCATTTTCTTCAACCCGTATCCTTGCCAAATTGGCTACTTTTGCCACAGTGGCTTTATCAAGCGACATTTGTCACCCTTTGCTATATTAAGAAGCGTATTCCGGATGGTCGGCCCGGGTATCCAAGTTATTTTAAGAAAACAGGCCAAACCGACATGGCCGCAAATTAGCGCAACCAATGCTCCTCGGCAACCCCACACACCTGAAACATTTTATTGCACTTGATCAACGCCTCATGGGATTTGATCAGGGAACCAAAACCATCGGTATCGCTCTGTCTGACAAAGGACTAAAAGTCGCGACCCCTCTTGTCACCATAAAGCGCAAGAAGTTTCGCGATGACGCATCGGAAATCCGCCGGATTATTGAAGAACATAATGTAGGAGGATTTGTCATTGGCCTGCCTCTGAACATGGATGGCAGTGAAGGCCCTCGTTGTCATTCTGCAAGACAATTTCAACGAAACCTTGATGAGCAATTCGATTTACCCTGCTGTTTCTGGGATGAACGGCTATCAACTGTAGCCGTTACTCGCACTTTGCTTGACGCTGATACCTCTCGTAAAAAGAGATCGGAAGTCGTGGATAAGATGGCCGCAAGCTTTATTCTGCAAGGTGCACTTGATTCGCTGGGCGAAGGTTAAGGCCAAGTGGATTTCATAAAGTTACGCTTGCCCTGTTGTTCACACGACAGTATATAATGCCCCTTTAATGACACATATTGATGAAACAAGATTTGCCCATCGGCATTTACTCGATATTGCACGCCTTAGCGCTGCCGATATCGATACGCTTTTGAATGTCGCTGAAGGTTATGTGAGCAAATCCCGCGCCGGTGATAAGAAACATTCTCTGTTACGGGGGCGAACCCAGATCAACCTTTTCTTTGAAAATTCCACTCGAACCCGAACATCCTTTGAGTTGGCAGGAAAAAGGCTCGGCGCAGACGTTATCAATATGTCTGTGGGCTCCAGTTCCGTGAAAAAAGGGGAAACCCTCATTGATACGGCCATGACGCTCAATGCGATGCACCCGGATGTACTGGTCATTCGCCATTCGGATTCAGGAGCCCCTCACCTTTTGGCACAAAAGGTTGACTGCGCGGTTATTAATGCTGGTGATGGCAGCCACGAACATCCAACACAAGCCTTACTTGATGCACTTACCATTCGAAACCATAAGGGCAAGCTTGCAGGCCTTACCGTTGCAATTTGCGGCGACATTCTGCATAGCCGAGTAGCCAGATCAAACATTGCTCTTCTGAATATAATGGGTGCACGTGTTCGGATTGTTGGCCCAACAACACTCATTCCTTCGAATGCGAAAACACTTGGCGTTGAGGTCTACCATTCAATGAAAGAAGGCCTGAAAGACGCAGATATTGTAATGATGCTGCGCCTGCAAACCGAACGCATGCAAGGAGCATTCGTTCCCTCAATTCGCGAATATTTTCACTATTTCGGCCTTGATAAAGAAAAGCTGTCTGTTGCTCGCGATGATGTCATGATCATGCATCCGGGGCCAATGAACAGAGGCGTGGAAATTGATTCGGAAATTGCTGATGACTTAAATATAAGCTTGATCAACGAACAAGTGGAAATGGGTGTCGCAGTTCGTATGGCCTGCCTTGATTTACTTTCTCGCGGGGACCAGTCATGAGCAATAAAAAACATGCCATCGTCAATGTCCGCCTGCTTGATCCCGCAACTGATACAGACACTGTGGGCGGTGTCCTCATCGAGGCTGGAAAAATTCTCGACTGGGGAGAGCATATCAAGGCTGATGAAATGCCTGAAGGCTGTGAGATTGAGGATGGTGGTGGCCACTGTCTAATCCCGGGTCTGGTTGATGCTCACGCCTACCTTTGTGAGCCCGGAAAAGAACACCGCGAAACCATGCAAACAGCAGGCCTCGCGGCAGCGGCAGGTGGAATTACAACCATCAATGCGTTTCCAGCAACAGAACCCGTCATTGATGACCCCTCTTTAGTTGAAATGGTCAGGCGGCGCGCTGCAGTTAGCTGTCCGGTTAATATCGCAATTACAGGAGCCCTTACAAAAGGGCTGCAAGGCCTTGAAATGGCGGAACTTGGCCTGCTTTCAGAAGCAGGTGTAGTCGCATTTAGTGATGGTCAATATGCAATAAATGACATCAACCTGATGCGAAGGGCCCTCGCCTACAGCACAATGTTTGAAAAACCAATTATTGTGCATGCAGAAGAGCCCTACCTTGCAGGCAGCGGAATGATGACTGGCGGGCGGACCGCCACTTTCATGGGATTGAAATCCATCCCTGCAGCGGCCGAAGCCATACTGGTCGAGCGGGATATACGTCTTGTTGCAATGACAGGTGCCAGGTGGCATGCGGCCCATTTAAGCACAGCAGACGCGCTTAATTCTATCAGGCGCGCAAAAGACCAGCAGATTAATGTAACAGCCGGTACTGCACCTCACTATCATGCTCTGAATGATCTTGAAGTCGGTGAATACAGGACCTTTGCCCGTGTCTCACCCCCACTTAGAACCGAGGAAGACCGGATGGCCGTTGTGGCAGCGATTGCCGATGGCACAATTGATGTAATTTCTTCTCAGCACTTACCGCAAAGTGCAGACAGCAAGCGGCTGCCATTTGCTCAGGCAAAACCTGGCGTCATTGGGCTGGAAACTATGCTCCCCGTCAGCTTGCGGCTGTACCATAACGAACAAATTGGACTGCTCTCTCTCCTGCGCAGTATGACTGTTGCTCCAGCAAAACTACTGGGACTTGACGCAGGTTCGCTAGCGCCGGGCAAGTCGGCAGATATTTGTTTGTTTGACCTCAACAAACCGTGGAAAGTCGACGGCAGCAATTTACTTTCAAAATCAAAAAATACTGCTTTTGACGGGCACCTATTGCAGGGTAGAGTTCTCAAAACCTGGGTTCAAGGAAATCCGGTATTCGAATATAAGGATTAAAAATGCCAGATCCATTGGGGGATATCAGCTTTACCTGGCCGTTTTTTGCGGCGGCACTCATTGGCTATCTTATTGGCTCAATACCCTTTGGGCTTGTCCTTACACGCCTAGCTGGACTCGGAGATGTTCGGAAAATTGGGTCAGGCAACATTGGTGCAACTAATGTTCTTCGAACCGGAAATAAGGCACTTGCCTTGGCAACCCTTCTACTGGATGGGGGGAAAGGCGCTGTGGTGGTTATAATCGCCAACGCCTATTTGACGCAGGATTACGCTGTTCTTGCTGGGGGCGGTGCATTTTTAGGCCACCTGTTTCCAATCTGGTTAAAATTTAAAGGTGGTAAGGGTGTTGCAACTTTTCTGGGCGTAATGCTCGCAATTTCCTGGCCTGCAGGACTTGGCGCGGCCCTAACCTGGCTTGCCGTTGCGCTGTTGCTTAGAATTTCGTCCCTATCTGCATTGGTTGCCGCCGCTCTATCACCTGTTTATCTGTATATCCTTTCGCAAACACCTTTTGACGATGCTATTTTTTATGGCGATCTGCAGCGTATTGAATTGTCAATTTTCATGGCTGTCCTCGTGTTCATTCGGCATCATGAGAACATTCGGCGTCTGTTGAAAGGCGAAGAGCCAAGAATTGGTAAGAAATAAATCGACAATTTTCTACCTATAGAATAAATAATATTTTTATTTTCAATTGACGCGGGATTTTCGTTTCTTCAAAATCAAAGAATGAAAGAAACGCGCGCGCTCACAGAACAAGAAAAAATTGAATGGTTGCGACTTATCAGGTCGGAGAATATTGGCCCCATCAGTTTTCACCAATTGCTGGAAAAATTCGGTTCAGCGGCTTCTGCTATTGAACAAATTCCTGAACTCGCAGCCAAGGGCGGAGCGAAAAGAGCACCAAGAATATTTGCGAAAAAAGCGACAGAAGATGAATACAGAAAGCTAAAAAAACTTGGCGGCCAATTGATCTGCAGTTGTGAGCCGGCTTATCCTGCTGCCCTACGTCAAATACACGACCCGCCGCCGGTTCTGAGCATAATCGGCCATAGTCATCTCTTGGCGAAGCCCAGTATTGCAATTGTCGGATCAAGAAACTCCTCTGCTGTGGCTCTCCGCCTTACAGAACGATTTTCGGAAGAGTTGGGAAAGGCAGGGTTTGTCATCTCTTCAGGATTGGCCCGCGGCATTGATGCCGCAGCTCACCAAGCTGCTCTTGTGAACGGTACAATCGCTGTTGTCGGAGGCGGTGTCGATATCTCCTATCCAAAAGAGAATCAAAAACTGCAACAAATGATATATGAGCAGGGTTGCGTCATCGCAGAGCAACCTCTTGGCACTCAACCACAAGCTCGCCACTTTCCAAGAAGAAACCGAATTATTTCAGGTCTATCCGTTGGAGTTTTGGTCATGGAAGCGGCACCAAGATCCGGGTCACTAATTACCGCCCGCATGGCATTGGAACAGGGGAGAGACGTTTTCGCAATTCCCGGATCCCCACTGGATCCAAGAGCGAAAGGCACCAACAATTTAATCAGGAACGGCGCGCAACTTGTTGAATCTGCATCAGAAATTGTTGATGCCTTGCGTCAGATCATTCAAAGTCCTATGCGAGAGGAGGGCGATTCAGCCCTTCCCCTGTTTCAGCACGCGCCAAACACTGAAACAATCGACCAAAACAGCAGAGATGAAATTTTTTCTCTATTGGGACCAACGCCCTGTCCCATCAGTGATATTGTCCACCACACAAACTGCTCTTATACATCAGTTTTAACGATTTTACTTGAACTGGAGCTTGCAGGCAGACTAGAACGCCATTTTGGAAACAGAGTTTCCTTGATCGAATAGCCTCTCTATATATGGCCATGGCCCTATGATAAGAGAGGGCATAAACCAGAACGAACCTGCGGTGTCCTAAATGAATGTAGTCGTTGTTGAGTCCCCGGCAAAAGCAAAAACCATTAATAAATATCTGGGCAAGGACTATACGGTTCTCGCCTCATATGGTCATATTCGCGATCTTCCCTCAAAAGACGGGTCGGTTAAGCCGGACGAAGATTTCGCGATGGATTACCAGAATGATGCGAAATCAGCAAAGCACATCAAAGCAATTGCGGATGCCCTGAAGGATGCAGAAAACCTTTATTTAGCTACTGACCCTGACCGCGAAGGTGAAGCCATTGCCTGGCATGTGCTCAAGGTAATGGAAGAAAAAAAGAAGCTGAAAAGCGCCAAAGTCAGCCGCGTCGTTTTCAATGAAATTACAAAGAAGGCTGTGCTGGATGGGATTGCCAATCCACGTGAGCTGGACATGAACCTTGTCAACGCGCAACAGGCACGCAGGGCACTTGATTATTTGGTCGGATTTACGCTCTCCCCCGTTCTTTGGCGCAAATTACCAGGCGCAAAATCCGCAGGTCGGGTGCAGTCTGTAGCGCTTCGTCTTATCTGTGAGCGTGAATTGGAAATCGAATCCTTTGTGCCCGAGGAATACTGGACAATTGATGCCGATTTCAACACATCTGATGGGGACGTGGTTACGGCCCGTCTGACCCAGCTTTCAGGTGAGAAGCTTGAAAAATTTTCTCTGCCTAGTGAAGACACAGCAAAAGCAGCTGGTGAGAAGGTTAGAAATGGTAGTTTCTCGGTCCAGTCAGTTACCAAGAAACCTGCCAAAAGAAACCCCTCTCCACCTTTTACAACTTCTACCCTCCAGCAGGAAGCATCACGCAAACTTGGCTTCGGCGCCAAGCGAACCATGATGGCTGCACAGAAACTTTACGAAGGATTTGATATTGGCGGTGAGACGACTGGCCTGATTACCTATATGCGTACCGATGGAGTCACTCTTGCCGGTGAAGCTATTCACGCTTGCCGTGAAGTAATCGCTAGCGAATATGGAGAGAAATTTGTTCCCAAGTCGCCCCGTCAATATAAGACCAAATCAAAGAACGCTCAGGAAGCCCACGAAGCAATCCGCCCGACAGATATGCGCCGAACCCCAAAAATGATGGCACAATATCTGGATGCAGAACATCTTAAACTTTATGAGTTGATCTGGAAACGCACCATCGCAAGTCAGATGGAAAGTGCTCAGCTTGAACGCACAACAATCGATTTCGCCGATGGCGCTGGCCAAATCATGCGCGCTACGGGCAGCGTGGTTCGCTTTGCGGGTTTTCTCAAACTGTATGAAGAGGGTCGAGACGATTCCGACGATGAAAAGGATGGAAAAAGACTTCCGGCTGTAGAAGAAGGAGACCGGATGACAACTTCCGAAGTCCGCGAAGATCAGCATTTCACGGAACCCGCCCCTCGCTACACTGAAGCCAGCTTGGTCAAAAAGCTGGAAGAATTGGGTATTGGCCGCCCATCGACCTATGCCTCTATCATCTCGGTTCTTCAGGATCGCGACTACGTGAAGCTTGATCAGAAACGTTTTATCCCTGAAGACAAAGGACAGCTTGTAACAGCGTTCCTTTCCTCTTTTTTCACGCGCTATGTCGAATATGATTTCACGGCTCAGCTTGAAGAACGTCTGGACGATATTTCTGACGCGAAAGTAGACTGGAAACAAGTCTTAAGAGATTTCTGGAATGACTTTAACCTGTCCGTAGAAGGGACAGCCGAACTGCGTGTCAGTGATGTTCTGGAAGAGCTGAACAAGGTATTGGGTCCCCATATTTTTCCACCACGTGAAGATGGAAAAGATCCAAGGGGATGCCCGAAATGTGACGACGGTCGACTCAGTCTTAAAACTGGTCGTTTCGGAGCGTTTATTGGCTGTTCCAATTACCCCGATTGTCGATACACTCGCCAACTGGGCGCTACAGAGGAAGAAGCGGAAGCCACGCAGGATGATGGCCCCAGAATTCTCGGTATTGAACCAAAGAGCGGACTTGAGATCAGTCTGCGGAAAGGCCCATACGGTCCCTACCTGCAACTTGGTGAGGCTGAACCGAAGAAAAAACCGAAGCGGGTGTCTATTCCAAAAGACATTATGATTGAAGATGTCGATTTGGAAATAGCCCTGCAGTTAATTTCTCTCCCCCGCGAAATCGGCCCTCATCCGGAAACTGGATCTATGATTACGGCTAATCTTGGTCGCTATGGTCCATATGTGGAATGTGATAAAAAATATGGAAAACTTTCCAGCGGAATGGAAGTTCTCACAGTGGGGATGAACCGGGCTGTTGAGCTTCTGGCTGCATCCAAAACACGCGGTGCCGGACGGGCTGCGCCCCCCTTACGTGTTGTAGGCGCCCATCCTGACGATGGTGCAGATATAAACGTAAAAGACGGACGCTATGGTCCATATGTAACACATGGCGGTATTAATGCGACAATACCCAAAGGCTCAGACCCAATGACCATTACGCTCGAAGAAGCCGTAAAATTGCTGGCTGAGCGAGCGGAAAAAACTGGTAAGAAGCCCAAAAAAGCCAAAGCTGCTGCCAAAAAGAAACCAGCGGCAAAGAAAAAGGCCCCGGCGAAGAAAACTGCATCCAAGAAGTCCACTGCTAAAGATTGATTTATCGCGGATATATCCGCAGAAACAGGTATTGTGAAACGCAAAACACCAGCGCCAAACCAGTTGCCAACCAAAGAAGAAATTCGGACCTTCATTGAAAAAAGTGAAGGTCCTGTTGGCAAGCGTGAAATTGCCAAAGCTTTTGGTATTAAAGGTTCCGACAGAATTTATCTCAAACAGATTCTCAAAGAATTGATCGAGGATGGAACTCTGGAAAAAGGCCATCGTCGCTCTGTAAATCCGGCAGGAACGCTTCCATCCGTGTTGATCGCTGATGTCGCCCGCATTGATGATAATGGTGAGGCAATAGCGAAACCGGTTAAATGGGATAGTGACGCTCCTGCCCCGATTATATATGTGCAAACTGATCGCAAAAGCCGGACAAAGATCAAAGCACCTGCTGTAGGTGATCGGCTTTTGTTAAAAACGTATCGTCAGCCAAATGGCAACTATGATGGACGTGTTATACGGCACTTGAAAGCGACAAGTGGTCCTGTCCTTGGCGTTTACACCAAAACAGGAGCCAATGGTCGCATTCAGCCAACAGATCGCAAAAACAAAAAAGAGATCATTGTTCTGGATGAGCATTCAATGAATGCGCAAAGCGGCGAAGTTGTTGTTTGTGAATTACTTCCGGGGCGGCAGTTTGGATTACCGGAAGGAAAAATTACCGAGCGTCTGGGTCCAATGGGCGACTCGCGGTCAATTAGCATGGTCGCTATTCACACCCACGGCATTCCTTATGAATTTAATGACGATGTGGTCCGTGAAGCCCTAAATGCAAAACCAGTCACGCTTGGCAATCGCACAGACCTGCGTCATTTACCAATAGTTACCATTGACCCAGCAGATGCAAGAGACAGAGATGACGCTGTTTGGGCGGCACCGGATAAGAGCACGGACAATCCTGATGGTTGGCAGATTATCGTCGCGATCGCAGATGTGGCCCATTATGTGACCACTGGTTCTGCGCTTGATCGAAGTGCTTTGGAAAGGGGCAATTCAGTCTATTTTCCAGATCGGGTTGTTCCAATGCTTCCCCATGAACTTTCCAGTGACTTGTGTTCCTTGCATGAGAAAGTTGACCGGCCCGTCATGGCGGTCAGAATGACTTTTGACAAGCATGGAAATAAGGTGCGACACGAGTTTATGCGCTCTTTGATTAATTCTGTTGCCTCTCTTACATATGAACAGGCTCAATCAGCGCATGACGGACACCCGGATACGCAAACCGAGCCCCTAAAAGAGTCAGTCATTGATCCCTTATTTGCAGCTTACGCAGTTCTTAAAAAAGCCAGAGACAAACGTGAACCTCTTGATCTTGATCTGCCAGAGAGGAAAATTGAACTGAACGAGGATGGTTTATAAAATCAGTCGGCAAGAAGCATCGATTTACGGCTCACATGCTGATTGAAGAATTCATGATTCAGGCAAATGTCTGCGCAGCCGAAACACTGATTGCCAAGAAAAGCCCTTGCATGTTCCGCGTTCATGAACAACCTGACAGGGACAAACTTGAAGGGTTGCATGAGATTCTAGGTGATATGGATATCAGTTTTGCGAAAGGGCAAGTCTTAAAAACCTCTACTTTCAATAATATCCTTGCCCAGGCAAAGACGGAAACTGATAAAGAACTGGTCAGCGCATTGGTCCTCAGATCTCAGTCTCAGGCAGTGTATAGCCCCGATAACAGACATCACTTCGGGCTCAACCTAAAGAACTATGCGCATTTCACATCCCCAATCCGGCGTTATGCGACCTGCTGGTCCATCGCAGTCTAATTTCTGCTCACGGATTTGGAACTGATGGCCTCTCTGACGATCAGGCAGATCAATTTGATCAAATCGGTGAGCAGATTTCAAATCTGGAAAGACGCGCTATGGTCGCGGAGCGCCAAACACTCGATCGTTTTACAGCTGTGTTTCACGCCAATCAGGTTGATAAAATTTTCGAAGCTAAAGTCACAGGTGTCACCCGGGCGGGTTTGTTTGTATCGTTAGAACCAACTGGTGCGGATGCATTGGCCCCTATCTCTACGCTCGGCCATGATTTCTTTATTTATGATCAGGACCGCCATACGCTATTTGGTGAGCGCACCGGCGTAACCTTTCGATTGGCCGACAGAATTATGGTTCGACTTCAGGAAGTAGATATAACAACAGGTAGTATGATCGTTACCGTCGAAGACGGTGATGAGAACCCCGCCTACAAGTCACGGATAAACAAAAAACGCAGTCAGAGGGGCTCTCGATCAGCCAAATCACCGAGAGCGCCACAAACAGCCAAAAAGTCGCGAAAGAAAACGATGCCTAAAGCGCGTAAAAAGGCATTACTGAAAAAGAAAAACTCGAAAGACGGTTAAGAAAAGAGCTTGCGGCACAGTGTCGCATGAGTTTGATTTCATACGACAACATACTAAAATTTGCTATATTCGTCCCCCAATCAAGATGTGGTGGAGACTCATGAGACAGGAACGACCTCTCGGTACAGCCTTCGTAAATGGTTTGAAATGTAAATGCCCTGCCTGCGGCGAGGGTAAGATTTTCAAAGGTTACATAAAAGTCCGGCATAGCTGTGACCACTGTGGGCTTGAACTGCACCATCAACGTGCAGACGATGCCCCGCCCTACTTCACCATGCTAATCGTCCTGCACTTCGTTGTATCCGGCATTTTGACTGTTGAGCAGTTATACAGCCCAGCAAACTGGGTACAGCTTGTGATCTGGATGCCAGTTGCAACACTCATGTCATTTTTACTATTACCGCCCATAAAAGGCGCATTGATTGGCATTCAATGGGCGAAGGAAATGCACGGATTCAATCCGGAAAAAGATGGCTATACTGCTCAACAAATCGACTGATTAATCCGTTTGACGTCCAACTACTGGACTTCACGCGTTAATAAGGGCATTCTTGTCTAAAAACAGGAAAAGCTCTTATGGAAACAACAAAAAAACGTGTCATTGCCGAAAACCGAAAAGATGGCTCAAAAGCCCCAAGGCCCAAAGACGCTTCAACGATCATAATATACCGCAATTCTGGGTCACGCACCGAAATCCTGATGGGCGAGAGAAGCGCCCGCCACAGCTTCATGCCAAATACATATGTCTTTCCAGGTGGCCGAGTAGATGCAGGCGATTCAAGAATTATTCCCGCTAAAGACCTTTGCCCCGACGTCTTGGAGCGTTTATGTCGCGGGGGATGCAGCCCAGCGCGAGCAAGAGCACTGGCCATAGCAGCAATTCGGGAGACTTTTGAAGAAACTGGCCTGAGAATAGCCGCAAATTATGACAAACCAAGACGATCGAAAGTAAGTGTGTGGAATGAGTTTGGCACAGTTACCTGCGGCCCGGATCTATCTGAACTCGACTATATTGTTCGTGCTGTCACTCCACCCATGCGGAAAAAGCGATTTAACACCCGGTTTTTTGTCTATGATGGCAATGAAATTGAAGGCGAACTTGGTGGGTCTGACGAATTACTGGATATGAAATGGGTAACCCTAGAAGAGGCACGTGATCTGGAAATTCCTGCCATCACTGAATTTGTTCTAAATGAAGTAGAAGGGTATTTACGAAACCCGCCAAAGAAAACGGCACTTCATCCTGTCAAATTGTTCAAGATGGTCAACGGCAAACGGGTATTTACGACCGAATGAGCATGAAACTATCCGTTAAAGCCGCCGTACGTCCGCGTGACGCGGCAAGCCTTGTATTATACAGAAAGCAAGCAGGCCAAATCAGAGTTCTGATGGGCAAGCGCGCAAAAGCACATCGGTTTCTTCCTAATGTTTTCGTCTTTCCCGGTGGGCGCGTTGACGCGAGCGATCATAGGATGCCCGCACTTAAACCGCTTAAAGAGTCAGTTGCACACCAACTTTCACAGCCGGGGAACAAGGCGCATGCGATTGGTTGCGCCGCTGTTCGCGAGACTTTTGAGGAAACCGGGCTGACAATTGGGCAGAGCGAAGATCAGTTCATAAAACCGGATCTGTCGGGCCTCGACTATTTGGCACGGGCCATAACGCCCGCTCACAACCCGATCCGCTTCAACACGCGTTTTTTAATGGTTGATGCGGATCACAGTTCCGGTAGTTTAGCTGGTTCAGGTGAGTTGCTACACTTACAATGGTTTCCCATTGAAGACGCTTTGGCGATGCCACTCGTTGATGTTACCGAGTTTGTACTTATTGAACTAAAAAACAGGTTAGCAAACCCGTCGCGACCACCGGCCGTCCCTCCACTTTTCACTTATCGAAACGGCAAGGCAATGGTTACGAGGGGCTAAGAAACAGGTCATGAAGCATGAGCCCGAGAAAATCAATAATCATAATAATTGCCGCCGTCACGGCAATGGGGCTCTCCCTCAGCCTTTCCATACCACTTGTTTCACTCGCTCTTGAGCGAAGGGATGTTGGTGCAGATATTATCGGCTTAATGGGCGCTCTGCCCGCTTTAGCCTTTATATTTGTATCACCTGTAGTGCCGCGTCTGACACGAATATTTGGCTCTGGCCCTCTCCTGTGGCTCTCCCTGATTTTATGCAGCGGATCCATCTTCGGCCTCGCGCTCGATGATAACCTGATATACTGGTTTATTCTGCGCATTCTCATCGGTGTAGGTATGTCGATTCTTTTTCTGATTGCTGAAACCTGGATCAATCAGGTTTCCAGTGATGAAAACCGCGGCAAGATAATTGGCCTTTATGTCACGATCCTGACAATGGGATTTGCCTCCGGTCCGATTTTGATCAACTTTCTGGGAACCGAAGGAACGAAGCCCTTTGTAATTGCCAGCCTGATAGTAGCCTCCGCCGGTGTTGTGTTTCTTTTCGCGGGAAGAAACTACCCAAAATTTGAAGGGCAAAGCAGCTTTTCCGTTTTTTCTTTCATCCGAATAGCGCCCCTGATTTGTGCTGCAGCCTTACTTTTATCTTTTTTCGACGGAACCATCCTCACCTTGCTGCCGGTCTATGGTGTTCGGCATGAAATGAGCGAAGGAATGGCGGTACTGATGACCAGCACACTGCTGGCAGGCAATATTTTATTGCAATTTCCCATAGGCTGGCTGGCTGATAAATTTGGCGAAAAACCAATTATTCTCGTATGCGGTCTGTTAGGACTAACGGGTGCAATTCTTCTGCCTTCCTGATAACAACACAGTATATCCTATGGCCCTCACTTGTCATCTGGGGCGGTGCAGTAGTCGGCACCTATACCTTGGCGCTCGTCATCATGGGGCGGCAATTTGTCGGGGCCGAACTCATAACAGCCAACGCAACAGCAGGCGTTTTGTGGGGCGTTGGCAGTCTTGCAGGCCCAGCAGTTGGCGGCTATGCGATGAAACTTTCAGATTCTTACGGAATGCCGGGTGTATTCGTCGTAATTTGCCTTCTCTTTGTCTGCCTGACGCTGCGCGAAATGACTAAAAAAACAAGCTATGCTGCGGCTAAATAAAAAACCTTGGGAAAAATAACTGTTATGCTTGACTTGGTCGGCTAAATCCGTATTTTTCGGGCTTCAATTATTTATTCTTCTGCATGACGCAGTCGAAAGACGGAGTTTCTGGCATGGCTAAGCCAACCACGTTGAAAATCAAACTTGTCAGCACTGCTGGTACTGGTTTCTATTACGTAACCAAGAAAAACCCTCGCACACTGACTGAAAAAATGGTTATGCGCAAATACGATCCAGTTGCGCGCAAACATGTTGAATTCAAGGAAGCTAAAATCAAGTAATTCAGTTTATTTAAACTGAACTTCTGATTTTTGCGAAGTGACTAACCCTAGCATTTGCTGGGGTTTTGTCGTTTGTACTTCATAGAACTCCTGTTCGAAATTCTATATTTCCACCACTTTTATGCGGGAAAGGTCTGTCCGTAAATTTTCATGTTGCGGTAACTACACGGTTTCGCCCATCCCGCTTCGCTTGGTAGAGCGCTTCATCCGCTCTCTTTATCAAGCCTTCGGAACTTTCTCCCTGACTGGACATAGCCACACCGATTGAGCAGGTAATATCGAGGGACAGATCTGCACCAGATATTACAAAAGGCTCCTCAGCAACCTCACGCCGTAAACGCTCCGCCACACCCAGCGCAACTGCGAGATCTGTATCTGGCATGACAACGACAAATTCTTCACCGCCATAGCGACAGGCCAGATCAATACCGCGCACACTTTTAATCATACGGCTCGAGAACTGTTTAAGCACCTCATCGCCGATATCATGACCGTGGGTATCATTTACCTTTTTGAAAAAGTCAATATCCATAATCAGCAGAGATACAGGCTTGAAGTCCTGCATCACATTATTCTGGAGCGTTTCCAGATGGTTTGTCATATATCGCCGGTTGTACAATCCTGTAAGCGCGTCGGTAACAGCCAGTTCCATACTGCGGTGATAATTATGACGTAGCCGGTCCTGATATTGTTTGCGCAACACTTGCGTGCGGGTTCTGACAATTAGCTCATTCTTGTCGATTGGGCGCATGACATAGTCATTAACACCAAGCTCCAGACCTTTGACCAGTTTATCAGTATCAGCTTCATCAACAAGCGTAAGAATAGGTAACTGGCGGGTTTCTTCAAAGGTTCGGACCCGCGAACAGAATCGCAATGGATCGAAGCTCGTTGACCCAAGGCTAACGACGGCGAGATCAAAATCTCCACCTCGCGAGAGGACTTGCGCTTCATCCATGTTACTTTCGATCGTCAGATCATACTGGTCACCATAAATTTGCATCAGTTGCTGGCTGGAAAACTCATTGTCATCCACGGCCAAAATACGCCCCCGGATCGCGTTCGTGTTCTCTTCATCATCTGGGTTAATAACGCCCAGGTCGAAACTGGTCGCTTCGCGAAGACGGAATTCATCCATCATCATTTTCAACCGCAGCAACGATTTAACCCTTGCAAACAAGGCCACATCGTCAACCGGCTTGGTTAGAAAATCATCTGCTCCCGCCTCAAGCCCTTGAACGCGGTCAGCTGTTTCACTAAGCGCTGTTACCATTACAACTGGAATATGTGCTGTTTTCGCGTCTTTTTTAAGCCGTTGACAGACTTCAAAACCGTCCATTTGCGGCATCATAACATCAAGCAAAATCAGATCCGGAGACTTGTCTCGAGCAAGCTCCAAAGCATCTGGACCATTATACGCAGTTATTACATCGTAATATTCGACCGAAAGCTTTGCTTCGAGAATTTTTACGTTAGGTACTACGTCATCAACTACAAGAATTCGTGCTGACATCGATTAATCTAGGAACCCTTTAACGGTATTGATGAAGTTCTCAACGGAAATAGGTTTTGCCACATAGGCTTCACAGCCACCTTCGCGGATTTTTTCTTCATCCCCTTTCATGGCGAAAGCCGTAACCGCAACAACCGGAATTGACTTCAAATTTTCGTCTTCTTTTATCCATTTGGTCACTTCAAGACCCGAAACCTCTGGCAATTGGATATCCATGAGTATCAGATCAGGTTTGTGCTCTCTTGCAAGGGACAGTGCTTCCATTCCATCTTTGGTTTGCAGGGTTGCATAGCCATGGGCTTCCAGCAAATCATGGAATAATTTCATGTTTAGTTCGTTGTCTTCGACAATTAGAACTGTTTTCTTTCCTTCAGAATTCATCGTTCTACTGCCCTACTTTCCCATGCAACATGGCCTGCTATTCATCCCCCAAGAGACAGTAACGCATTTTATCTAACCGCGCTACAGCCACAAAAAAACAAGAAAACCAAATTGAAATACAAAAATGGTAATATCCTCTCACACTAAACAGCTATAAACTTAACATTAAGTTACTCCCACTCACGAGAATTGATAAAAATTAACCATGAATCAGGAACAGGCAGACATAATATCCCTCAAAGCCGTCACCTATCTGCTCTCAGATGAAAAAAGAATTTCTTGGCTGCTGGGAGAAACAGGATTGGATGTGACGTCATTGCGGCAATCACCGGATAACCCCGAAATCCTAGCAGGCATTCTGGATTTTTTATTGAGCCATGAAAATATTCTTGTTGATTTTGCCCAGAACTGTGATGTTGACCCAAGCATAATTTATAAAATCCGGCCACTATATCCCGGCTTTGTTGGAGAGTATTAATCAAATGACTACCGGAATTCATGTGGACGTTCTCCCGCAACTTGATTCAGTTTCAATTGACCCAAATACCCCTCTCATTGTGACAGATGCAGATGAAGTACTCTTCAACTTTATGCAAGGGCTGGAGCTGTTTCTTGAGGAAAATGATCTGTATTTCGATTGGAAATCTTTTGCCTTGCGCGGCAATATAAGACGAAAATCTGATCACGGCGCGGTTGAGGCGGAACACATACCAGAACTACTGGACAAATTCTTTTTCCTCTACGCGGAACGCTTACCCGCCGTCGAAGGCGCTGCTGAAATTTTGGCGGAGTTAAGCGAATACGCACAAGTGGTTGTATTAAGCAACGTCCCCCCCAAATATGCCGACAAACGATTAAAAGGCCTTCGTGCCGCCAACATGGATTTTCCCTTGATCGCAAATGTAGGCGCAAAAGGTCATGTGGTTAGACATTTGACGCAGGATTTGTCCTGCCCAGCATTTTTCATTGATGACATTCCGCACAATCATGGCTCTGTTCGCGAACACGCTGGACATGTGCACCGTCTTCATTTTATCGCTGACACCCGTTTGGCCAAACTTTTGGGGCCTGCTGAGGACAGCTCTGCCCGGCTTGATAGTTGGGATGAGTTGCGAGATTATATACTGCGTGAGATTGAAGGAGCCTGATATCCATGCGATATGGCATTGATCTGGGTGGCACAAAGACTGAAATTATAGCCTTGTCAGAGACCGGTGAGGAAATATTCCGAACGCGAAAACCCACTCCGCGTGGAGATTATGGCTCGATTCTGCGAAACATTGCTGATCTGGTTGCAGAGGCTGATCAAAAAACAGGGGAAACCGGCACAGTCGGTGTCGGCATTCCAGGTGTTATCTCCCCAAACAGCGGGCTAGTAAAAAATGCCAACACAACGGAACTGATCGGACATCCGCTGGATAAAGACCTGGAAGCCTTGATCAATCGACCTGTTCGAACAGCGAATGATGCAAATTGCTTTGCTTTGTCTGAAGCAACTGATGGCGCTGGAGCGGGAGCTGGATCTGTATTTGGTATCATTCTGGGAACGGGAGTTGGCGGCGGATTAGTAATCAACGGAAAACTTCATGCCGGACGGAATGCTATCGCAGGTGAATGGGGGCATTCTCCACTACCTTGGGCCAACCAAACGGAACATCCCGGGCCGGAGTGTTATTGCGGCAAAAAAGGCTGCATTGAAACATTTCTCTCGGGACCGGGGTTCAGCCAATCACACAATTCAGTCGGTGCAACTGGCCCGTCTGCTGAAGAAATCGTAGCACAGGCAACAAATGGAGACGCCGCAGCGCTCAAAACCATCAGCATATTCGAGCGTAGGTTGGCAAAGGCACTAACAGGGATTATCAATGTTATTGACCCGGAAATCATCGTCTGTGGAGGCGGCCTGTCAAATATTTCACGTATTTATGAAAATGTACCTCGCCTTTGGATGGAATATGCTTTTTCCGATACACTGGAGACAAAATTTGTACCCGCAAAGTATGGGGATTCATCAGGCGTGCGGGGTGCTGCATGGTTATGGAACTAATTTTGCTGATCTGGCGGGAAAATGAGCACCCTCTGTCGAAATTGTCTTACAGATTGGCCTGACAGCTTAACTAACCCTGTTAGCAGATGTCCAAAGTGCCGGTCCCCCAAACTTGTTTCGCATGATGAGCTGGATGAATTAAGTATCGCACATATGGATTGCGATGCATTTTATGCAAGTGTCGAAAAACGCGACAACCCAGACCTAGTAGATAAGCCGGTAATTGTCGCCTATGATGGAGAGCGCAGTGTCGTCAGCACTTGTTGCTATATCGCAAGAATGTACGGTGTTCGCTCTGCGATGCCTCTGTTCAAAGCAAAAAAACTATGCCCCAATGGGATAATAATAAAACCGCGTATGAGCGTATATGCAGAAGTCAGCAAGCAAATACACTCATATTTTCAGGAACTCACTCCGATTATCGAACCCCTCTCACTGGACGAAGCATTTCTGGATTTAACAGGCACACAAAAACTTCATCATAGAAGCGCGGCCAAATCCATGGCATGGCTTGCCCGCGAAATCAAAAATACAATCGGCATTTCAGTCTCAGTTGGCCTCAGCTACAATAAATCACTGGCAAAACTTGCATCGGATCTTGATAAACCCTTCGGTTTTTCCGTAATTGGTCGCGCTGAAGCCTCAGCCTTTTTAGCTCCACGGCCTGTTAGTGATATATGGGGTGTCGGCAAAGCGTTAAACAGCAAGTTGATCGCTGACGGAATTACAACCATTGGACAGCTACAACACCGTGAAGAAACGGAGCTGGTCGCACGGTATGGGGTGATGGGAAGCAGGCTTTATAATTTTTCTCGGGGACAAGACAGCCGTCCTGTAAAGGCTCACAGGAAAGCAAAAAGCATTTCCAACGAGACAACATTTTCATCGGACATTGATGATTTTCTAACTTTGAAAAATATACTTTGGCCCTTGTGTGAGAAAGTGGCTGATCAATTAAAAAAATCGAACAAGGCGGGTCAAACAATTACGCTGAAACTTAAAACAGCCGCGTTTAAGACCATTACTCGCAGTCATAGTCTTGATCAACCAACCCAGCTCGCTGAAACAATCTATCGAGAAGCCCTCAAGCATTTGGAAAAAGTCGCAGATGGCGAACTGAAATTCAGGCTGATCGGAGTTGGTGTCAGTAACTTTGGAAATATTGAAGATGCAGACATGCCCGATCTTCTAAATTCCGATAAAAATAAAATCAAAACGGTTGAAACCGCCATCGATGCAGTACGAGCGAAATTTGGCCCCTCCTCCATCGGTAAAGGGCGAGGCCTGAAAAAGACCTAAATACTTTTCTGACAGATAGTTTTAAGAGCTGCCCATTCGCTTTCTGACATTGGGGGCTTGAATTCCTGTGGGTCTTGCTTCTCAATAATTGAAATTCTGTCTTCAATCCCAGGATGTGTATTCAGAATATCAGTAAAACTATTTCCAGCCACTTTCTTATCAAGCTCTTTGAGCAATGGGATAAGCGGTTTCATGTCATAGGACAATGCATCCATTATGCGCAGTGCTTCTCGATCAGCAATTTCTTCCATTTCGCGGCTATAAGATGCCCCAAGTGCCATTTGCCCAAAGGCAGCGACAACAGTACCGCCGGATACATCCCCTAACGCTACAGAGAGCAAGGCTGCAATACCGATATTGGATACCATTAATCTGGAAGGATGCCGTTCATTTATATGTACAAATTCATGGGCGAGGACTCCCACAAACGCGTTTGCATTGGTGGATTTATCAAGCAATCCTGAAAAGATTACCATTCGCCCGCCCGGAAGTGCAAACGCGTTGGCGTGCTTGCTTTTAACTACGGTAATGGAGTTCACAATTGCCCCTGCCTCATCGCCCGTCACAATTTTTGTAAATTCCTGGGTAAGTCGGCTTAGTGTTTTTTCAGCGCCCGCGCCTCTACAAATAACTTCTTCTTGGCTTTTACCGCGTGCAATTCTTTCAACAATCTGCCCCTCAACCCCCTCACCCATTTTTGCAAGGACCTTTTCCGGGATTAGACGGGAGATGGGGTCCGCGGCATAAGGAATACCAATCCAGACGAAGGCAGCCAATCCGGCCAAGACAGCGGCTGTTGCTATAACGGGCATGCTCCAGTTTTTTATCAACCGTCCGCGCCGCTTATACAGTTTTGGACAACGTGCACGAATAGCATCAATCAGAATCTGCTCTTTGACCCTTAATCGACTATTACTCGCATCCGACAAAGACAGGAAAAGCTGTCCATCTTCCTTGGGGATGTTTTCATCCCGTATCAAATCCATAGACCAGACGGCGATCAAAACACCTGAAAGGTCTCTTATCTCCAAATTATCGGCATGAACCTGAATTTCTACAGATTGCGATTGGGCACTGGTTCCGTCAAAATATTCTGCAGATCCACGGATCATTAAAATGCCCCGACATCAAGCGCATCGGCCAGCCCTTCCCCATATTTTGGAGAGTCTACCGACGAGGCCGCAACCTGATTAAAAACCCCTGTATCACTAACGTAGGTATATTCACTTATCAACCTGACTATTGGAATAAACAAGATCATGAAAATCAGAACATCAACGAGCAACAACACGACAATCACTAGTGCAAAGCTCACGAGAAATGCTTCTGGCATGCTGTTGGCAGTTGTTGTCACTAAAAAAAATGCAGAGTAAAACCAAAAAATTGCAATCGCAATTAGAAAACAAATAATTAACAACCCGACGAAGCCAAGTACCAAGATTTTTCCAATTGGCAAATTTGCTTTAAAATGCGCGTTTGCCAATACTGTTTGTGACGTAACATAATTATATTCACCAACGCGTGCCCGTACCCACAATAAAGCAGATATAATAAGGAGCACAGCGCTTATACCGAACAACTGCGTTACGGACAGAGGACCCTGAACGAAGGTAGTGCCATCTGGCAGGACATGTCCGCCGTCACCAACAAATCCCATAAATGCATAAGGAACGATGATATACAGATAAATTGAGATAACAACGGGCCAATAAAGCCGATAAAATGGACCTGCCCTACCTTCAAACTGAAAATGTTGATCTCCAAACGCCATGTTGTTCACCCGGTATTGCGTCAACTTCAAACGCATTAACGGGTAAAGCCAACCCAAGCTAATAATTGATGCAATCGCCCACAACAACACTTTCAACGTATATTTCAGGGCAGAACCGGATTGAAAGAAGCGAATTGTTCGATAGGAAGTCCGGCTCAATCGATAGCGCCACAATCGATATTTTGCAAATTGCCAAAACAGGACCAACAATAAGGCGTTGGCAATTTGACCAATTGCAACCCCTGTTTCGCCAAAAACAAAAGTGAGGTTCTGGGCAAATGTCAACACACCGAAAACAATCATCAACAAGATCATCGCTATTAAAAACCCGATAAACAACTCTTTAGCCGTTCCATGGTAGGTGAGGCGATCTTCTCCGATGCGCATAGATTGCCAAAGCAGACGGCGTAAATGTGTTTTGCCCCAGAAGCGATAAAAACCGAAAGTGGGTATTGCCAGTAGTTTATTTTTTAGCAGCCGCATAAAAACAGCTTTGTTGGATACATCAAATGACAGAAAAGTCTGCATCAGTCCCCCCGGATATCAGAATGATTGTCGTGCTCGCTTCGAATATTATTTACAGTGTTTTTCTTCGTTTAATTCCAGTTGGACAAGCTCACCTTTCATCGAAAAATCCTTGTATTTCAGATGAAGATCAGTTCCGACACCGTTTTCAAACATCCTGAACTTAACCACATAATCAGGCTCGTTTGATTGGCTGCCCAAATCAAAGTAAGACATCTGTATTGACCAGGACTGTTCACTTCCCATGCCGTTTTTTTCAAGCACTTCAGATATTTTCAAAGATTTTTTTCCAATAATTGTAAGGCTGTCCTGAAGTCCATCGCGGCCATTACCATCGAAAACTTTTGCGGAAAGGAGCTTTTTACCATCAGTCGCCGCTGCCAGTATTTTTTGTGTGTGAGCAATAGGAAAAAGAACGCCCTTGGGCAAATCCATAGTTCCTCCTTCCTCATCATTAAAGGTTACAATCCCCTTTTCACCCGAAATGTCCGCCACCCCGTCTGTTTTCATGACGACATTTCCATTAATTGAATTGGAGACGGAAAACCTCATCATTTCACCGTTCAGTCTTCGACCGTAGATAGGCTGTAATCGGAAACAATTTTTCCCCCGCCCAAATTACCGATTTCCACCAACATTCGCTGGTTCACGATATTCCCGGCGCAGCTATTTTCAAATTCCATGACAATACGCCCCCGAGCAGATTGAACTCCCCCACCGTCTTCTACATCTGCTAAAGCCAGGTCATACACGGCCCGATGTGAGACAAGCGACGAAGGTTGCGCGTGGGCATTCGCAATCATTCCAAAACCACTGGATACAATAAACGCTAGTAAAAACAGGCTATTCTTTAACAATCGCATTCAATCTTCTTTCCTGTGCCAGGCTGAGTTTAAGGGTAATTGCAGCCTTGATGCACAACTATAAAGTTATAGTTGCATCACGCCAATGACTTTTAAGCCTAATCTTGAAATAGGGCAAAAATTCCACGCTTTAAGGAAAATTTTTCCGCCTATCGAATTACAGAGGCTGAATAAAAACATCCAAAAATCATTTAACATATTGAAACATAAACATTATTACAGATTTCAATTTTTGGCATGCCGTTTGCTTATTACAGGACGAGTTGAAATTACTTGAACATGTATCACACCCCGTTGACTTAGAAAGTCAGCAATGAGTGAAGGAGTAAGGAATGTCTGGAAGTCTATTTATGCAATCACCTGCCACCTCTGGTTCAACAGGTGTTCTAAATGGCGAAATCACCCCGTATCTTGAGGAACTGGCTTCAAGGATCAGGGACACCAGTGCTGTGGACGACCTTGATACCTCTTTAAGCTGGAATGTTCTGGATCGCGTTATCGCATTTGCCGCAAGCGCAGAACAGCATATTGCTGAACAACAGATGCGTATTCGTGAACTCGAAAGCATGTCTACAACTGACGAACTGACGGGTCTTGCCAACAGGCGCGGATTAAAAAATCATATGCAAAAAGTCCTCTCCTCCGCCTGTAGATATGGTGATACCGGGATCGTTGGCTTTCTGGATTTGGATCACTTTAAGGACGTCAATGATACTCATGGTCATGATGCGGGTGATAAAATTCTTTGCGAACTTGCTAGCCTCCTTCAAACCAACCTTCGGGATACTGATTTTGTAGCGCGCCTAGGCGGTGATGAGTTCGTCTTTGTTCTGGAAAAAGCAGATACCACTCAAGGCCTCAAACGGGCTGCAAAGATAAGAGACTTGATCTGCGAGAAAACTGTCAAACTCAAACGCGAAACTGTGCGTCTGTCAGCCAGCCTAGGTCTAGCCATTTACGATGAAAACAGCACATATGAGGGGTTGATGAAATCTGCGGATAAAGCGATGTACGCTGACAAAAAATTTCGCCGGTAAACCGGCGAAATTAAATCAGGCGCTTTGCATCATTTTATAGCTCGCATCCATATAGGCACTGTCATGCTTGAGCTTGTAAAGCTCCTTCGGCGTCCTCACACCACGCAACGCGTGTAGCCCGGCTGTTTCAAAATGCTCCTTGCAATGCGTTGCATGTTTGACAAATTCACCTGACAACACAACATGCGTTGAAAGAGCATCGCACAGACTTTCCATCCGACTGACCTCATTAACCGCAGGCCCGACAACCGTAAAATCGAGCCTGCTGGCGGATCCAACATTACCATACATAACTTCACCGATATGAAGCGCAACATCCAGTTCAACTGTTGGTAAATTCTGATGTTTTCGCAAATCATTTAACTCGGCGATACTGTTCATCATTGTCTGCGTTGCCAGCATGGCGGTTTTACAGATATCGGCTTCTTCACTCTCCTTCAGGACAAAGGTCGCAAGCATGCCATCGCCCATGAATTTCAGAACCTCGCCACCAAAATCCGTTATCGGATCCGCCATACGTTCCAGATACTGATCAAGTGTTGAGACTATCTCTGCACGCGGTACAGCATCAGCCATTCGCGTAAATCCTTTTAAATCAGCAAACAGCAAAACCGCCGTCATGCTGCGAGCGGCGCCTCGCACAATTTTTCCAGACAAAACTTCCTGAGCCGTTTCCTGCCCAACATAAGTCTGAAGTACTGTTCCGGCGACTTCAAAAGATGCGATCCCTTTTACGGCCAGTGCAAATAACGGGATTGCTTTTTGCAAAATCTGAAAATCACGCTCTGTAAACCCATCTGGATGGGCAGACGCCCAAGACGTAATCAATCCAAATTCAGATTCCAGACGATCATCGCGATGCCCCCAGCCAAAATCAAAGACCTGACTGAACCAATCCGTCATTCCCTCTTTCTTGAATTCCCGAAGGACCGGAAAATCCAGATCATCATTATCCACA
Source organism: Sneathiella glossodoripedis JCM 23214 (assembly GCF_000616095.1). Lineage (GTDB taxonomy): Bacteria > Pseudomonadota > Alphaproteobacteria > Sneathiellales > Sneathiellaceae > Sneathiella > Sneathiella glossodoripedis. Next base: position 70,585 of record NZ_BAMS01000005.1, read on the forward strand.
AGACGGCGGTGCATAAAATTCACGCCCTGACCCAACATGTAAAAAAACGGACTGGCAAACCAGCCTTCACCAGGCTCATCGGTATGTAGAAACCGGGTATTGCTGACGATACCTTTGCCATCTTTCCAAGTATACATAAACGCACTCACTTGAGGGTGCAAAGTCGTCATTGCGATATTACCGCGCACCAGATGAACCCCAAGATCAGTGAGCCTTTCACATAACTGTTTAAGAAGTTCATCAACAGTGATTTGCTGCATACCGGCTGAGATCAGCCATGCAAAAAGCTTTTCCTCTTCCGAACTGGAGGGAAAGTGCGCACATCCTGAAAATGTACTGATATCTGAATGCTTCATAGTTCAGCTTTCGTATGAACTAAAGGAACCGGTATGGTGGTTCGCCTCATATAGGTATTATATATTGGATTAAAACCAAAAGGTGATAAAAATTCAGCGAAAACAAATTGTTTGAATGTAAACAATCACCCTTGGCAAGACTGTCAATTTTCTGAAATAATATACTTTAAAATAATGGATCGTGGACGCTGGATCGACCACTAAAGGAGAAAATGGTGCAAGACATCACAAAGTATTGGAAAAATTATATAAACGGTGAATGGGTGGACCCCGAGGATGGATCGCGGATTGAGATTGAAAATCCAGCGACTGCGACTCCAATTGCAGAAGTCGCCCGTGCCCGCGAAGCGGATGTTGATCGCGCCGTAGAAGCGGCCCGTGCCTGTTTCAATTCCCGTGAACTTTATAACATGCGCCCGACCAATCGCGGCGCACTTATGTTTGAAATTGCCCGGCATCTTACTGAAATGGCAGATGACATTGCGCTGGTTGAATGTCTGGACAACGGAAAGGCAATCACAGGCGGTAAAAACGAAGCATTGGCTGCCGCACGATATTTCACTTACTATGGTGGTTTAGCTGACAAGCTGGAAGGACGTATGATCCCGCTTGGCGCAGATTACGTGGACTATACTATTCCGTCTCCTTTCGGAGTGTCTGCGCAAATCGTTCCTTGGAATTTCCCTCTGCAAATCGCTGCTAGGTCTGTTGCCTGCGCGTTGGCCACTGCTAATACGGTTGTTCTTAAATCTCCGGAACTGTCGCCTCTTTCAACATATTTTATTGCTGAAGCATGTCACCGTGCGGGGGTTCCAAAAGGTGCAGTCAATATTCTGTGTGGATACGGTCATGATTGCGGCGCTTATCTTGTGTCACACTCAGATGTAGACCACATCGTTTTTACAGGATCACTCAAGACCGGCCAGTCAATCTTAACAGCGGCTGCGAAACGTGTGCTTCCCTGTGTGATGGAGCTTGGCGGCAAATCTGCTGGTGTGATGTTCGAAGATGCAGATATAGATCAGGTTATCAATTCCACCGCGTCGGGCATATTTTCGAACGCTGGTCAGGTGTGCTCCGCTCAATCGAGATTGATCGTTCCTCGCCAACTTCATGATCAGGTTATCGAAAAAATGGTGGCGAAAGCCTCAACCCTTTCAGTCGGTCCCGGCATTGACGGGCATGATATTACACCGGTTATTTCTGCAAATCAGGCTTCAAAAATTGAAGCAATGTGCATGAGTGCTGCTCAATCTGGTGCTCAGGCTGCAATCGGTGGACGCAAAGCTGACGGATTTGATGGTCATTTCATCGAACCTACTGTTTTCGCAAATGTTACCGCGGACATGACAATTGCACAGGAAGAAGTGTTTGGTCCCGTGCTAGCGGTTCTTGCTTACGACGATGTCGAAGAAGCGATAGCACTTGCAAATGGCACAGATTACGGCCTATGTGCTGGTGTTTACACACGTGATCTGGCGATGGCTCACTGGGCAGCAGACCAACTGGTTGCAGGTCAGGTTTTCGTCAACGAATGGTTTGCCGGGGGCATTGAAACACCCTTTGGCGGAACAAAAAGATCTGGATACGGCAGGGAAAAAGGACAGGAAGCCTTGCTAAACTATGTTCAAACGAAGAATGTAGGTATTCGTATTTCAGCAGGTGGCGGTGGTCGCCTGGTGGCTGAGCTAGAAACGGGAGAAAAATTAATGGCTGGACTAATTGATGCACGACTGGCTGACTTGGGAATTACATTGACCGAAGCAGCTGCACCGGCAGCGAATTACGTACCCTATACAATTACAGGAAACCTTGTGTTTATTTCGGGTCAGGTTCCGTTTGTTGATGGCAAACTCGAATATCAGGGAAAAGTCGGACAGGATTTTGACACCGAAGAGGCCATAGCTTGTGCGAGGGTCTGCGCCCTCAATATCCTGGCGCAACTGAAAACGGCATGCGGTGGTGATCTGGACAAGGTGACCAAATGTGTCAAGCTTGGCGGATTTGTAAACTGTGTCGATGGCTACACGGAACAACCAAAAGTCATTAACGGTGCTTCCGATTTAATGGTAGACGTGTTTGGTGAAAAAGGACGCCATGCTCGCTTTGCAGTAGGCACCAACGCCCTGCCAATGAATGTTGCTGTAGAAATTGATGCCGTTTTTGAAATCGCCTGAATATAGCAAAATACCAAATTGGCTTGTGAGCACTCCGATTGCGCATCGAGGGCTCCATGACTTGAATGCCGGTATTGCGGAAAACTCACTGACGTCATTTCGGGCTGCAATGACTAAAGGGCTGGCTATTGAGCTCGACGTCAGGTTTTCACGAGATGAAGTCCCGGTCGTATTTCACGACGAAGACCTAATGCGGCTAACTGGCGCGCAAGGAAAGCTAGCCGGCAAACTCCTGAGCGAGCTTAATAAGTTACAACTTCTGGGGACAAAAGACTCAATACCGTCATTATCAGAAGTTCTTGAGCTTGTTCAGGGACAAGTTCCGCTGGTTATCGAAATCAAATCAACTCAGCTACCTCGTGAGCGGGCGGTCAGCATTATCTGTAAACTTCTGCAACACTACGAAGGCGACTTTTGTATACAGAGTTTTGATCCATTTATTTTGAGGGGCTTTACGCGCAAAGCCCCTCAAATACTCCGCGGACAACTGGGGATGAAATCTCCTCCCTCTTCTCTGCCGCGCCTCAAAAGGCTGATGATACGCCATATGCCCTTTAACTGGTTGGTGAACCCGGATTATATTGGATATGATATTAGCGATATTGATTACCTGACAATCAATGGGAAAAGAAAACACAAACAACCCCTTCTCGCCTGGACGGTTCAAAATCAATCTGACCTTGAAAAAGCCAAACTCTATGCCGACAATGTAATCTTTGAAAAACTGTCTACAGACCTTGTGAAATCTCGCTAACGATCAGTCCTGATATATGTCCTCATCATACAGCATTCGAACACTTCAGCAGATAAATGAACTCCCTGCGATTGAGTGGAATAAGTGTCAGGCGGACGATCACCCATTTACCAGTTTTGAGTTTCTCAATGCTTTGGAGGAAAGTGGCTCGGTAAGCGCGCAGACCGGATGGATGCCGCAACATCTAGTGCTCGAAGATGAAAAACAAAATGTTCTGGCTGTTGCACCAATGTACATTAAAGGCCACTCACAGGGTGAATATGTTTTCGACCATAGCTGGGCACATGCCTATGAAAGAGCGGGTGGTAGATATTACCCTAAACTTCAGATGTCAGTACCATTTTCTCCTGTTACCGGCCCACGCTTACTTGTTAGTCAGGCTGAGGATTATGATGAGCATTCACAAATGCTACTAAATGGCGCAAAACAGGTTGCAATCAAATACGGAATTTCTTCTGTTCATCTAACTTTTTTAAGAGAGAATGACCTAGCCAATACTGAAGCCACCGGGTTTCTCACAAGGGTCGGTGAACAATTCCACTGGCATAACCGTTCTTATCAGCAGTTTGACGACTTTCTAGAAGAACTATCTTCTCGAAAAAGAAAGGCCATTAAAAAAGAACGCCGTCTGGAGAATTTTGAAGGACTAGTTTTCGAAACGCTCCAGGGCGACGAAATCACAGCCTCGCATTGGGATGCATTTTTTGAATTTTATATGGACACCGGCCACCGAAAATGGGGCACCCCTTATTTGAACCGTGAGTTCTTTGACCTGCTGGGATCAGCTTTGAGAGAAAAAGTTATCCTTTTCATGGTTAAAAGGGATGAAAAATATATCGCTGGCGCACTCAATCTTATGAGCTCCAATTGTCTATATGGGCGTTATTGGGGGTGTGTAGAAGAGCATAAATTCCTACATTTTGAATGCTGTTATTATCGAGCAATCGAATTCGCCATCGAAAACGGTCTCGAAAGAGTAGAAGCAGGCGCACAAGGACCGCATAAGCTTGCCCGTGGTTACCTCCCAACAAAAACCTACTCAGCACACTGGATGCAAGACCCCGGATTTCACGACGCTGTGGGTGATTTTCTCAAAGCGGAAAGCCGGGATATGGACGCTGAAATCGAATATCTGGGACAACTCTCCCCTTTCCGCCGCGGACCCGTTTCCGGACAAAAATAGTCACTGTTATTCATTTTATTGATTTACACGACATATTAGTATAACATCCTTTTAAACTTGACGTTTACGTAAAGGTAAAGATCGACGAAAGAGACCATCAAATGCTTGGGAGGGCAGAATATGGCACAACATATAACACATGATCCTATCTATAATGCCGTAAAGCCGGACGACTTCGCTGCAATGCTCGACTCTGAGCGCTATGGAAACCGCACTGATGCATTCGATGGTATCATTTCGGCGACCCACGACCATTTCTGGGACCCTCTGGATGAAGCATATCTGGATTTCAACACTCCTTTTGATACGGAGACCCAACTCATTATGCCACGGGAAACCATTCCCGAACTGCAAAGTGCTGTTGTCGACAAACTGGATGAAAGACAACAAATCAAGCTAGGTAACGAGAGTGTCCGCTGGGGTATTTCAGGCATATTGCATGGTGAACAGGGTGCTTTGTCATTAAGTGCGAGCCTTTGCCACATTCTACTTGATCCCGGAGCACAAGAATACGCGTCCAATCAAACTCGCGAAGAAGCCCGTCATGTCACAGCATACAGCCGCTACATACAGGTTCGCTTTGGAAGCCCCTACCCTGTTGGAGAGCAGCTGGGCGATCTTCTAAAAGAGCTTGTTGCAGCTGAGGAAGTGTATAAAAAACTGGTTGGAATGCAGATGTTGGTCGAAGGGTTGGCCATGGGTGCATTTGCCAGCTTTCACTCCAAGACCAACGATCCGCTGTTGAAGCGCCTGACCCAACTGGTGATGACAGACGAAGCCTTCCACCATAAATTTGGTAAAATCTGGGCCGATAAAACGATCCCAAGCCTGACTGAAAAAGAGCATAATATTGTCGAAGATTGGGCGGCAAGCTGCTTCGAAAAACTCTTGTTCAATCTAATGAATATCCGCCAGAAACGTGTCATTTATGAGCAATTTGGACTGGATTGGGAATGGGTTCGCGATGCCTGCCGTGAAGTGTTTACCGATGCAGACAGACGCAATTCACTCAAAGAATCTACTAATATATTCCGTGTACTTGTGAAAACCCTTCTGAAAGCAGGTATTATTACAGACCGGACGAGACCCCTCTATTCCCATTGGATGGATATGAACGAAATTGATAATGAAGGGGAAGATATGGTTGGATATGCCATCGCCGACGAAGGTATCGAATATCTTAAATCCATAAACCAAGGCAGAAAAGTTATCGGCCAAAAATAACAACTAGAACAAAAAAGGGCCCCTGATCTCATTTTTGATCAGGGGCCCTTTTTAGTGTTTATCGTCAGGCTTTTTGGTCATCCTTTTTGCGACCTTTGCCTCCTTTATTGGATTTATCGCGGTCAATCTGCTCTCGGCGACTAACTTCATCTGGACTTTCCATGTTAAAGGCAAGCTCACCTTTCTTGACTGTAATGGTTACATGCCCACCTTTGGCCAGCTTTCCAAACAGCAATTCTTCAGAGAGTGGCTTTTTGATATTCTCCTGAATGACACGAGCCAAGGGGCGTGCTCCATTCAATTGATCATACCCTTTTTCAGCCAGCCATGTGGCAGCAGCATCATTTAGTGACAAAGTCACATTTCGATCCTGCAATTGCGTTTCGAGCTGCAGAACAAATTTTTCGACAACTCTGGATACAACTTCGGGCGGCAGAGGTCCAAATGGAACAACCGCATCCAGCCTGTTTCTGAATTCAGGCGTAAACAGACGTTTGATGGCTTCTTCATCTTCGCCTTCGCGAACACCACTGCCAAAACCGATGGCCTGCTTGCTCATTTCGTGGGCACCCGCATTTGTGGTCATAATCAGCACAACATTGCGGAAATCAACCTGCTTTCCGTTGTGGTCCGTGAGCTTTCCATGATCCATTACCTGCAATAAAATATTAAACAGATCAGGATGCGCCTTCTCAATTTCGTCCAGTAGCAAGACCGCATGAGGCTGCTGATCAATTGCATCTGTAAGCAATCCACCTTGGTCATACCCAACATAGCCCGGAGGTGCACCGATCAGGCGGCTCACAGTATGCCGCTCCATATATTCTGACATATCGAAACGAACGAGCTCAACGCCCATTATAGACGCCAATTGCCGGGCTACTTCTGTTTTACCAACACCTGTTGGTCCAGAGAAAAGATAGTTTCCAATCGGTTTTTCGGGCTCACGCAGACCAGCGCGAGCCAGTTTTATGGAACTGGATAGCGCTTCGATCGCAGCATCCTGCCCAAACACCACGCGCTTCAACTCAACATCCAGCTTACGCAAACTTTCAGTGTCTTCCTTACTTACAGATTTTGGAGGAATGCGCGCAATTTTTGCGACCACATCTTCCACGTCCTTCACGCCGATAGTTTTCTTACGACGATTTTCAGGCTTGAGCATCTGTGCCGCACCGACCTCATCAATCACATCGATTGCCTTATCTGGCAACTTCCGATCATTGATATAACGCGCAGAGAGTTCAACTGCAGATTTGATGGCATCAGCGGTATAACGAACCTTGTGGTGCTCTTCGAAATAGGGCTTTAAACCTTTCAGAATTTTAATGCTATCCGGAACACTTGGCTCATGAACATCGATTTTCTGGAACCGGCGAAGCAGTGCCCGATCCTTTTCAAAATGGCTGCGAAATTCTTTGTAGGTTGTCGAGCCGATACACCGGATCGCGCCACTAGCGAGCGCAGGCTTCAATAAATTGGAGGCATCCATCGCACCGCCACTTGTCGCACCTGCACCAATAATCGTATGGATTTCATCGATGAAGAGAATTGCGTTATCCATTCCCTCCAATTCAGTCATGACAGCCTTCAACCGCTCTTCAAAGTCGCCGCGGTAACGGGTCCCTGCCAGAAGTGTTCCCATATCAAGTGAATAGATTACACCTGCCAGTAAGACTTCAGGAACATCCCCATCCACAATCCTTTTTGCAAGCCCTTCTGCAATGGCGGTTTTGCCAACCCCTGGATCACCAACCAAAAGCGGATTATTTTTCGAGCGTCGGCACAGAATCTGAATAGTCCGTTCAACTTCGTCCTGACGACCAATCAGCGGATCAATTTTCCCTTTACTGGCCTTTTCGTTCAGATTGACACAATACGCATCAAGCGCCTCAGATGCTTCTGATGAAGCTTTCTCTTCTTCCTGAGTGCTTTCCTGATTTTCCCCCTGAAAAACACCATCAACACCGCGAACCACTCGCGGAATATCTTTACCAGCAGCTTTTGCAACACCATGACTGATATATTGAACCGCGTCCAATCGGGTCATTTCCTGTTTTTGCAAAAAGTAAGCAGCGTGACTTTCACGCTCTGAAAAAATTGCAACGAGAACATTTGCACCGGTTACTTCTTCGCGCCCTGAGCTTTCTACATTGATAAGTGCCCTCTGAACCACTCGCTGGAAAGAAAGTGTAGGTCTTGCTTCAACAAAACGATCCATTACCAGATCGTCCAGCTCATCGGAGATAAAGTCATCCAGATCTTTTCTAAGAACATCAAGATCTACATTGCAGCTCGCATAACTGCCGCCGCGTCCTGATCTTCTGTTAGCGAATACAGCAGATGTTCCAGCATCGCAAATTCATGTCGACGCGATGTTGCCAGCGCCATTGCACGGTGAAGGCTTTCTTCCAGGGCATTTGAAAATCCGGGCACTATTCTTTCTCCATGGTACATTGCAGGGGATGCTGGTTACTACGAGCATATTCAATCACCTGAGCGACTTTTGTTTCGGCGACCTCATAAGTGAATACCCCACAAACACCTACGCCTTTGTGATGAACATGCAGCATTACCTGCGCTGCTGTATGTTCATCCATTCCGAAGAAACTCTGAAGGACATGAACCACAAATTCCATCGGTGTGTAGTCATCATTCAACAAAACAACACGCCACATAGATGGTTTTTTTGTCTTGGTCTTTGTTGCAACGCTTAAACCGGTATCATTACCGCCGTCGTTGTCTCGTTTGTCGTTACCCTTGGTCATTTCTGTCAGAAACCGCTCCATCCAGATAATATTACTACTCGCACTGCCAACTGACAGTTTATTATTGCCCCTAGTACATAGTTAGAGATCATAACAGGAATTTCAAAAAAAATGATAAACAGCGGAAAAAAATTTTAAAAATTTTTGTTTTTTGTGATTTCCGCCAAATTTCTAACCACTTTAAAACGAGAAAAGGCCCGGCTTTAAAAAGCCAGGCCTTCCTGAACACTACTTTGGTCTACTATTCTTCTGAAGCTTACGCGCGGTTAAGGAACTTGTCCATGCTCGCGGCGTACTGGGCTCCAAACGGTTCCATCAGTGTTTTCGAAGCTTCAACGAACATTGCGTTCAATTTTGAGGCTTCGCTTACAAACTGTTCTGCGGAGCTACGAGCGAATTCAGTTTGCAGTTCTATTGCTTTTTGAACATCTTCAGCTTCAATCACAGAACGTGCTGTCGCAAAATATGCGTCCATGCGAGCTGCGCTGAATTCAAGGAGCTCTACGCTGATTTTTTCGCCTTTTTCAGCAACTGCTGTACCTGCTTTCAAGAATGGCTCAGCGCCTTCCTTGTCATACATCGGAACTTCAGTTAGTGACTGTGCAGCTTTCTCAACCTGAGTTTTACCGTCTTTTATGGCTTTCTCAAAAGTTGATTTAAAGGCTTCGCTGCTTGATTTGTATGCATTTTCAGCAACTTCTGTACCAGACAGAAACGCTTCTTGCAGAGTTTTACGATTTGCAGAAAACAAAGATTCCATGTCTTTTTTCACTGCTTCAAGTTTCTCAGCACCATTTGTTTCTTTAGCTGCTGTTTTCTTAGTAGATGATGTGCTCATAATATTTTCGACCTTTCGAATAGCAATCCAAAAATTGCTGCATTGCAACAATTACAGGTGAATATATGCGAAAAAACTATTTTGTCAATAGTTTTTGTGCGCTGCACAATTTTTTAATAAATATGTTAAACTATTGAAATAAATATTAAATTATATCAGGCGCCAGCCAATTATGATTTTTTTCTTATTTAATAAGTCGCAACGCAGCACAAACTCAAATCTGAATTGCCAACTTTCACAAACATAGAACATAAAATGTTAACCACATTATTCTATAAAAGTGACTTGTATTGATTTTGAGACCCAGACGTCTGAATGTGGTTGTGAGGACTCACCCAGATTAATCTTTATGAAAAGTTTAAGGAATTTATTGGACATGATTCGCTTCATTTCCTAAACTCCTGAAAATCAATTGAGATTAACGGTCGATTACTGGTTTCAGCCACCAGAAATGTTGAGAGAGAAATTGTCAAATAGAACGGAAAAAGCCTTAAACTCTACTGGACGGCACAAGCTTTGCTCGGCGAATAACGTTTTGACCCCTCTTTTTCAAGGGCTGGCCCTGTTTCTGGTTCTAGTTTTAACTTCACTCGTTCTTTCAAGTGAGTCTCAAGCCAACTCGCGCTATGCCTCTATTGTAATGGATAGCCGCACAGGACAGGTCCTGTTCTCCCGTAATGCTGACAAACGCCTTTATCCAGCATCCCTAACCAAAATCATGACCTTGTACATGACTTTTGACGCATTAAAGAAAGGGCGTTTCACGCTGGATACGCGACTGAGAGTTTCTGCAAGAGCGGCAGGACAAACGCCAACCAAACTTGGCCTTAAAAAGGGCGAAACAATTACTGTTCGTGATGCAATGTTTGGCCTGATTACCAAGTCTGCAAACGATGCAGCAACGGTTCTGGCTGAAGCGATGGCACCGACCGAAGCCGCATTTGCGAGGCTAATGACTGATCGAGCAAGAAAGCTGGGGATGAGCAGAACCAGTTTTAGAAACGCAAGTGGCCTGCCAAATCGCAGACAGAAAAGCACCGCCCGCGACATGGCACTCCTTGGCGCCGCAATCATTCACGATTTTCCTGAATATTATGACTTCTTATCCCTACAAAGCTTTGAATATAAAGGTCGCAAGTTCAAGAACCACAACAATCTACTTGGAAAATATGCGGGTGCCGACGGCATAAAAACCGGTTATATCCGTGCATCTGGATTCAATCTGGTGGCATCCGCCAAACGAGGCGACAACCGCTTGATCGGCGTCGTGTTCGGTGGTCGCAATGCTAAAAGCCGCGACAGGCACATGACCAAGCTACTGGACAAAGGGTTTGAGAGAATAGAGCAAATGCGTGCCTATGCGATTCCTCTACCGCTTCAACGTCCAGTGAATATTGCCCTTGGCATGAACCATGGCAATAACCGCACACAGGTAGCCGCTGCAAAGCCTGCTCAAATCGCCCAAGCTCCACGGCCATCACAAACAACCGCCGTTCCCACTCCTCCTAAACAGAGTACAACTGCTTTTTCTGACGGAAAATGGGGCATTCAGGTTGGGGCGTTCTCACGTGCAGGTAAAGCAAGAGATCAGCTAAATCTCGCAATCAGTCGCTCTGACGCGGCTATTGAAAGCGGGCGGTATAATATTCAGAAAGTCACTCATAATGGCACACCGATTTACAGAGCACAAATGATTGGCTTCACAGAGGCTCAGGCGCGCAACCTTTGCAGGAACCTAATTCGCCAGTCCATCACCTGCTTTATTGTCACACCAGAGACTGGAAATCTGATGCGTGTTGCACTCAACTGATTTCAGTTGGGACCGCTAAAGGCGATTTAACGGTATCTTCAAATAGGAAACTCCATTGTCTTCTGGCGCTGGCAAATCTCCCGCCCGCATATTCACTTGAACAGACGGCAAGATCAAAACCGGCATTTGCAAGCCGGCATCACGAGCATTTCGCATTTCCACGAACTCCCCTTCACTAACCCCGTCATGAATGTGAATATTTGTTGATAGCTGCTCTGCAACTGTGGTTTCCCATTTATAGTCGCGCCCATCGGGAGCGTAGTCGTGACACATAAACAGGCGCGTCTCTTTTGGTAGGGACAGAATTTTTTTTATTGAACGATAAAGCTGGGCCGCATCCCCACCCGGAAAGTCACATCGAGCTGTTCCATAGTCAGGCATAAAAAGCGTATCGCCTACGAAGACAGCATCTTCAATTTTATAACTCACACATGCAGGGGTGTGACCTGGCGTGTGCATCACCGAAATCATGAATTGTCCAAGCGGCAACTCAAACCCGTCTTTCAGCAACTTATCAAACTGCGAGCCATCCGCAGGCATCTCATCCGCCGCATTAAAGACATCCTGAAAAACTTCCTGCACCTGACATACATGTTCGCCAACCCCAATCAAGCCACCCAACCTACTCTTTAAATAAGGTGCGGCTGACAGGTGATCTGCGTGAACATGGGTCTCCAGTATCCAATCAACCCGCAAGTCATGACTTGCAACATATGCGCAAATTTCATCTGCTGTAGAAGTATCTGTACGGCCTGATTTATGATCATAATCCAAAACGCTGTCTATTATTGCGGAGCGGCCGGACTGAGTGTCGGAGACAACATATGAGACCGTAAATGTCGGCTCATGAAAGAAGGGCTTGATTTCAACTGTCATAGGTTTTCTCTCGATTATTCAATTTACTCTTGACTATATATCTGTATATTTGTAGATATTCAAGTATGAATATAAATGACATGAAAAAATCGGCTGCTCGCGCCAGCACTCTTATGAAAGCATTATCCAGTGAAACACGGCTTATGCTTTTGTGTCAGATGAATGATGGCGAAAAATCAGTCAATGAACTGGCGCAAACTCTGGAAATGCGCCCCTCTTCCGTTTCACAACAACTTGCACTTCTTCGAAAAGATGGACTTGTTGAAACCCGACGCGAAGGGCAAACCATATACTACTCCCTTTGCGGTAATGAAGCACGCAACGTCATTGGCACCCTGTATGATCTCTACTGCGGGGATCAGTAAGTTTCATGTCCTTCAGCACAGTCTTTCCCGCAGCAAAATGGCTGTCCACCTATAACAAATCCTTATTTAGCGGTGATCTAATCGCTGGGATCATCACAGCCATATTGCTTATTCCCCAAGCAATGGCCTATTCAGCACTTGCAGGCCTGCCGCCTCAAATTGGTCTTTATGCCAGTATTGCTGCGCCTATCATGTACGCCTTATTTGGTAGCAGCAGAACACTTGCCGTCGGCCCCGTTGCCGTCGCCTCCTTAATGGTGGCCTATGCACTTGGATCAATAGCTGAGCAAGGCACAGCCTCTTATTTGGAAGCTGCAATACTGCTATCCTTCATGGTCGGTATCTGTTTCATTGGAATTGCGATATTGCGGTTGGGGGTACTTACAGAATTTCTAAGCCATCCTGTCATGGCTGGATTTACCAGTGCAGCTGCCATCATGATTGCTTTCAGTCAATTAACACCGTTTGCCGGATTTGACGAAAAGCTCTTATTCGCCGATTTGTTAAGTATAGGGTCGCTGATCTCCATTCCTGGCAGGATAAACGATTTAACCTTGGTTTTAGGCATTGTATGCCTCTGCGGACTTTATTTAATTAGAAAACATTTCGCTAAATTCCTTGAAAAACTACCGATATCAACCTCTCTTGCTACAGGGATCGCAAAAACCGGCCCCCTTATTGTCCTGGTTTTCTCCTCTTTAGCAATTTGGATATTTGACATGAACAGCACCTATGATGTTGCTGTAATTGGTCACATACCAGCGGGTTTGCCAGAACTCTCCGTCTCTTCATTTAACTGGTCGCTAGTTCAGGAATTAGCCCCCTCAGCCATTCTGATAACAATTGTCAGCTTTATTGAAAGCGTTGCAATTGCCAAAGTTCTGGCCAGTAAAAGGCGGGAAAGATTAAACATAACCCAAGAAGCCTGGGGATTGGGCTTTGCAAATATTGGCAGCGGTTTCACAGGAGCAAGTCCCGTCTGCGGTGGCTTTAGCAGATCTGTTGTCAATTTCTCTGCCGGCGCCAATACACAATTGGCGGCCATTATTACCGCGTTAATTATCGGAGCAACGCTAACCTTCTTCACGCCGCTCTTTTACAATGTTCCCAAGACTGTCCTTGCAGCAATAATTCTAATCGCAATTTTGGAACTGGTAGATCTAAAAGGGTTCTTGAAGAATTTACGCTATGACCGTGCTGACGGCGTGGCTGAAGCGACTACTTTCCTGTGCGTGCTGTTCTTTGGAATTGAAACCGGCCTACTCGCCGGTATCGGCATATCGCTCACATTGCACTTCTGGCGCTCCAGCAGACCTCATATTGCTATTGTTGGTCAGGTAGGAGACAGCGAGCATTTTAGAAATGTCAAACGGCACAAAGTAAAAACTTATCCCCATCTTCTAGCTATCCGTATTGACGAAAGTCTGTTTTTCGCAAATGCGGGTTATTTGGAAACTTATATTCTTAACGAAGTCGCCAATAAGCCTGAGCTTAGTGACATTCTCCTAATCTGTAGCGCTGTCAACGCCATTGACGCCAGCGCTCTGCACACACTTGAACAGCTCAAGAGCGAACTTGATGACAGTTCTGTAGCTTTGCATTTTGCTGAAATAAAAGGCCCTGTTATGGATCGATTGCAAGCAACCAGTCTATTCAGCTCCCAAAATCCTCCGCAGGTTTTTCTCAGCACTCATCAAGCATTCAAGGAAATTTCCGCCAAGGGAAATCCGCTTTTAAATGATCCGGAATGGAGTATCTAAATGGAAAACTTTACCCCTTTCACTTCTTTGTCCGGGGGTATTATCCTCGGCATTTCAGCGACCCTTCTCCTGATGAGTGGCCGAATAGCAGGAATTAGCGGCATTTTAGGAGGCCTTATCCCTCCAGCCTCTGATGATAAAAGCTGGAGAGTACTTTTCCTGATAGGTCTCGTCACGGGTGCTGCCTTATTCCCACTAGTTGGCGGCGACACCGATTACATAGATGTGAACCCTTATAATTTCGAAGAGAGCATTCACTATGGCATTCTGGTACTGGCCGGATTGCTCGTTGGCGCTGGGACAAACATTGGTGCTGGATGTACCAGTGGTCATGGAATTTGCGGGTTAGGAAGGTTATCGGCGAGATCACTTGTCGCAACATTGAGCTTTATGGCAAGCGCGATAATCGTTGTTTTCGTTATCCGTCAAATCACAGGAGGCTAAGATGACAAAAGTAATTGCTATTGTATCAGGCATTTTATTCGGATATGGGCTCGCGCTATCAGGAATGTTAAGCCCGGCTAAGGTGATCGGATTTTTAGATCTGACAGGTGACTGGGACCCAAGTCTGGCCTTCGTCATGGGGGGTGGCCTGATTGTGACCGTTATTTCCTTTAGACTCCTTTTACGGCTTCCTCACCCACTTTTTGGTGATAAGTTTCAGGTCCCAAACCGCACCGATCTGGATAAAAGGTTGATCGCTGGATCAGCCACTTTTGGAATAGGCTGGGCACTTGGAGGACTGTGTCCGGGGCCAGCGATTAGCTCCCTCGCTTATGCAGATCCCCGAATTTTTATCTTCTTCGCATCAATGGTTGCGGGTATTTGGCTCGCCAAAACGCTACTCCCTCAACGGGCGCAAAGTGCAGTCGCCAACTGAGCTGCAACACGACCATTGTTCAGGGCAAGCGATAAATTGACTTCGCTTGTCCTTCCTTCTGACAAACGATTTAAAGCACCTAGAATATAAGGAGTTATAGCCGCCCCCTTTATACCAGAGGCCACAGCTTCTTTGGATGCTTTCGCAACCAGCTCATCCACCTCTTCATTGCTCATGGCATCTTTTGCAGGCACAGGATTGCAGATCAGCATTCCGGCTGGTACTTCCATTTGGAAATGCGCCCCCACGATTTCGGAAAGCTCCTCAATTGTGTTAGCCGTTGCAGGAACATTCAACCCACTTGAAACGCTGTGAAAGGCTGGAAATTTATCTGTTTTAAAGCCAACAACTAGCACACTGTAACTTTCCAGCACTTCTAGTGTTGCTGGCAAATCCAGTATGGATTTAGCCCCCGCAGCAACAACGGCGACGGCAGTTCGGGAAAGCTCGAGAAGATCAGCGCTCACATCGAAACCGCGACCACCTTCCTCGGCTTTGTGCACTCCGCCAATACCACCTGTTGCAAATACGCGTATTCCTGCCTTATGCGCAATGTAGGATGTAGATGCAACGGTAGTCGCACCAGTGCATTTACCCGCAATTGCGACAGGCAAATCGCGGACGGAGCATTTCATGACAGTCTCCGACTTTGCAAGATGCAAAAGCTGTTCCTCAACTAGTCCGCAGGTTACCATTCCGTTCAGGATTGCAATTGTCGCTGGGACAGCACCTTCGGACCGAATGATCGCTTCCATCTCTTTGGCAAGCTCAACATTTTTGGGATAAGGGAATCCGTGGCTGATTATGGTTGATTCAAGAGCAACAACAGGCCTTCCATCATTTAAAGCCTGCTCCACTTCCGGCGAATACTCAATTTGCATCGCTTAAATTCCCGTCTCTATCTCATATAGTATTTGTATTGGCTGGCAATCACCTAGCGTCCGCTTGACACAAGATCAAGTAAAAGATTTTGTTTTCGTTGCACTTTTCCGAAAATAGAGATTAAGGTTAACCTCAACAAATTAATGAAAAAAGAAAAGGAGTGTATAATGAGTTCCCCCAGAAAAGTTGCCATCGTTACCGGATCTGCCACAGGCACCGGTGCTGCAATTGCAATTGCATTGGCCAAAAAAGATTATAACGTACTCATAAATTACACAAAAAGCGAAACCGAAGCTCGTGAAACTGCAAAAGCGGTTGAGGCTGAAGGGGTAGAGGTCCTCGTCTTTCAGGGTGACGTATCCAGAGATGAAGACTGCCAAAATATGGCCACCGCTGCCATGGACAAATGGGGGCGAATCGACGCCCTTGTAAATAATGCGGGACGAACGAAATTTGTCTCCCACGAAGATTTGGAAGGTCTGGATGCAAAAGACTTTCACGACATCTATGCAGTCAACACAATAGGTCCCTTTCAAATGACAAGGGCCTGCGCGCCACACCTTAAAAATAGTGGTCGTGGGCGTGTGGTCATGATTTCATCTGTCGCTGGCACGCATGGGCATGGCTCATCCATCGCGTATGTCGCCTCAAAAGGGGGCTTAAACTCCATGACCAAAGCACTTGCACGTGCTTTAGGCCCAGAAATCACAGTAAATGCGGTGTGCCCAGGTATGATCGAAACAAGATGGCTGCGTGAAGGGTGGGGCGATGAAAACTATGATCGGAATAAACAGGCAATGACGAAAAAGGTCCCGTTGGCCAAGGTTTCGCAGCCAGAAGATATCGCAGACGCTGTTGTGTGGTTCATTGAAGGCGCCAATGTCGTAACCGGAGAGTTGCTTATGGTTGATGGCGGAATGCACTTGGTCAGCTAAAACGATTTGAGACCATACTTATTGTTTGAAATAAAACATCATAGATGGTCTCACTTTACTTATAATTACAATTTGCTATTCTTTTGATGCACAGTATTTCAGTAGCTTACGTAATTTTTGTAATAATTTTATCAACAATACCGCCTAAGTAGCGTTTCGATTATTTGATAAATTATTAGATTGGGGCAGATTAATGGCGAATGAAAACGGTACAAATTTTGCTGCGAATAATAATAGTACTTCCAACAATAAACGCCTTTTAATTGTGGATGACGAAAGGGAATTTGGTGACTTTGTAAAAACTGTTGCAGAAGGCATGGACTACGAAGTGACTGTCACAGAGAAGGCATCAGACTTTCAACGATCCTATAATGAAACGACACCATCTGTTATCATTCTTGATATGGTAATGCCCGGTGTAGACGGCGTAGAGCTAATAAACTGGTTGGCGCAGGAAAAATGCACCGCCAAAATTATTGTGGTGACTGGATTTAACCCACGCTATATTGAACTTGCCGAAGACCTTGGGGGAGCAAAAGGTCTACCTGATATCTCTACCCTCACGAAACCCGTTGCCCTAGCAGATCTGAGGCAAGCCCTTTCTTATTCATGAGTACTTCCCTTCAGCTTGCGCTGGACTACCCTTACGAGCGACCGTCTTATTCTTACACATTGCATAATGGGGTTATTAATCATGGCGTTCCTCTACATGAAATTAAAGACCGCATCCCGGTAATTGCCAGCGGCTCAAACGCCGCGCCCGCCCAGTTACTCAGAAAATTTTCAAACAACCCTAGCCCCATATACGTAACACGCGCAACCTTGGGCGATTTTACCTCAGTATATTCTGCCCACTTTACTTCTTATGGCTCTGTTCCCGCTACTCTGGCGTACAAACCAGGCATCAAAACTCTTTGTCATATTACCTGGCTCACAGAAGATCATCTTACTGCAATGCATGAGACAGAAGCTTTGGGGATTAACTACCGATATTCTATCTTGCGGTCGCTTAACCTCGAGTGCAGCGTGGCCGGCCCTCTGAAATCTGCAGGGGCTTATATCAGCTTGCATGGCGGACTATGTTATGATGGCGCAATGCTAGGACTATCTGAGTTCCTGCCGGAAATACAGAAAGTTAATATCAACTGGCTCGACCAATCGGCTCTGCAACTGTTACTGCTGGAGATACTTCAAGTGAATATTCCACTTGAAGATTTCATTGTTGAAAATATAAGTAACTCTCAAGTTCGCAAGCAACGCACGCAAAAACTAAAACAAATAGCGATCGCGTTCGACTACCCAAATGAAGATATCATTCTGGATCATCCATTGGGTTGAATACAGAAAGGACAGCCATGACCGCAACTTTTAAGGCCTTATTCATCGGCTCGATTGGCGGTGGGTTATTCTTTCTTGCGGACTTGCCATTGGCCTGGATGATGGGATCCATGTGCATTACGACTGTACTTGCCGTTCGCGGAGCTGAACTAGCTGTTAATGCAACCTTGCGCAAAATCATGACAGCTGTACTTGGTGTCATGTTGGGATCCAGTTTTAGTAGCGAAACCATCGATCAACTCTCAACATGGAGCGGAGGATTAATTCTGCTGGCCATTTGCGTCATTCTATCAATGACAATGGTATATTTTTACTTCCGAAAGATCGGCCATTTTGACAGGGCAACAGCCTATTTTTCCGCGGCCCCCGGCGGCTTTAACGTCATGTATGAGGTCGGAGAGGCGAAAGGGGGGGATGGACGAACAATTGCGTTGATACACGCAACCAGAATTTTGCTTCTCGTCATGACAGTTCCCTTGGCGTTCCGATTTGCCATTTCACTCCCGGCGACAGATCAATCAATCCCCTTGCTTGGTAATATTCAATATATGGAAAACTATGGACTTTTACTGGTTGCTGGTATTTTTGGGTATTTTGCAGGAGGTTTGCTTCGCTTTCCGGCATATCACTTGATGGGCCCAATGCTGATTGCCGGAGTACTGTCGATCACTGGAGTTGTCGAGGTTATGCCGCCAATGCTTTTGATATATTTGGCGCAACTCGTAATTGGTACAGCTATTGGTCTGCGTTTTCTGGGGACAACAGTTTACGAAATTCGCCGTGTTATACTGCTGAGTTGCGGGTCAACGTCTATAATGATTCTTCTGGCATGCGGACTTTCGTTTATTGCATCCGACCTCGTCCAAATCAGCATACAGGGACTAATTTTGGCTCTCTCTCCAGGTGGATTAGCAGAGATGTCTCTCGTTGCGTTGGGTCTAGGCATTGATGTTGCATTTGTTTCTATCATGCACGTAATACGGATCGCATTTGTGATAGCGTGTATTCCGTTTGCATTTTCTTTTTTCGAAAAAATTAGACGGAAGTAACTGAGATACGCACACGTGGCATGTATGCGACCAGTGTTACGGCTCTGGCAATCATAAAGACTATCATGGATGCCCACATTCCGTCTGCACCGAAACTTTCGCTAAGCAATGATATACTCACAAAATAAGCTAGAAAGGATAATATCATTCCGTTTCGCATCTCTTTTGTTTTCATTGCACCTATGAATATTCCATCCAATTGATACGACCACACTGCAAATAAAGGCATTGCGATTAACCATGGTAAGTAGTCGTACGCAACGACACGAACACTTTCAATGTTCGTAAGCAGATCAACAATTCCTTCCCCAAAGAGCCAGTAAACGACTGAATATCCAACCGAGACTAAAAGCGCTAATACAGAGGTTGAGGCAATTACTTCCTTTAATCTGTCTTCTTTTCGAGCGCCAATTGCATTACCCACCATACTCTCTGCTGCGTGTGCAAATCCATCTAGGCCAAAGGATAGGAAATGCATAAAATTCATTGCAACCGCTACCGCCGCCAACGCATCCTCGCCAATCTCCGCAGCGGTTACCGTGAAATATGCGAACGCGAATATCAGTAAAACCGTACGTATAAAAATGTCTCGATTGACACTCATCAAACCATAGAATTTTTGCAGATTGAAAATTTCGGATCTATTCCATCCACCAGACTGCTTACGTAGAAAACCCAAAACCAACAAAAGGCCCAGTCCAACCGCCATATACTCTGATATCGTGGTCGCCAGCGCCACTCCGGAAACTCCCATGTCAAACCCAAGGACAAAAACCAGATCCAGAACGATGTTCAGGCTATTCATAAATATCTGAGTTGCCAAAGCTAACTGGGTTTTCCCAATTCCAATAAAAACCCCAAGTAAACAATAATTGGTAAGCGCTGCAGGCGCCCCCCAGACTCTGATGTAAAAATAATCTGATGCTCCCGCCTCAACCGCCGGTGAACTCTCTACCAGATATAATGCCAGTTCCAGCACCGGCATCTGCAAAACAAGAATTAATACCGCTATGCCTGTGCCTAATGAAAATGCTCTGACCAGAATAGATCTGACTTCGCTATAGTCCCCGGCCCCACTCGCTTGAGAGACAAAACCGGTCGTGCCCATACGTAGAAACCCAAATCCCCAGTATAAAAAACTGAAAATCATGGCACCGATAGCAACCGCGCCCAAATTCGCGGCATCAGGTAAATGGCCAATAACGGCTGTATC
Organism: Sneathiella glossodoripedis JCM 23214; assembly: GCF_000616095.1. Classification (GTDB taxonomy): domain Bacteria; phylum Pseudomonadota; class Alphaproteobacteria; order Sneathiellales; family Sneathiellaceae; genus Sneathiella; species Sneathiella glossodoripedis. The sequence goes on from NZ_BAMS01000005.1 coordinate 90,993, forward strand.
CACCGCTCCCAACAGAGGAACAGACAGATTGGATAAAATTACCGGCCAAGCGAGTACCAAGACTTCACGATAAGAATTTTTATTGGGCAACATGAAACGAGACCATTTTATAGCGCGGACTTTTTAACTAGCCCGTCTTCAAATCCGCCGCAACTGGCAAAAACAACGTTAATTGAAAAGTATGCGCAAAATACTTACATTTCCTGCTAGGGACGAGCGAAATGCAGCAGGAAAAATGAAGCCACCACAAACCCACAAAAATATCAGTTCTTCAAAAACTGATGTCGACATGTTTTTGCAAAAAGTAGCTGCGACACCTAAGAAGGTCACAACTGGTGATACCGGGCGGCTTTTATTTGCAATTGATGCGACCGCCAGCAGACAACCAACTTGGGACAATGCCGCTCATATCCAATGCGAAATGTTTGAAGAGGCGTCCCGCATAGGTGCATTGTCCATGCAGGTCGCTTTCTTCCGGGGATATCGCGAATTTAAGGCGACCGGATGGACTACAAATAGTTCAGCGCTCACCAGATCAATGTCCAAAGTAACCTGTTTGGGTGGACATACTCAAATTGAGCGAGTTCTCTCCCACGCTATTAAGACAAATTCAGACAAGCCGGTTAACGCAGTCATTTTTATTGGTGACTGCGTTGAGGAGGATGCAGACGCGCTTTGTCATTTGGCTGGACGTCTGGGGTTAGTGAACGTTCCTGTTTTTATATTCCAGGAAGGATATGATGCCGGGGCCGAAAACTGCTTTCGACAAATCTGCAAACTTTCTGGTGGCGCTTATCTTCGCTTTGATGAAAATAGTGTATCAAAACTCCGTGAATTGCTTAAAGCTATTGCCATATTTGCGGTAGGTGGGCGCAAGGCTCTTGAAGATCACGGAAGAAAACAGGGCGGAGATATTCCGCTGTTATTAAGCCAGCTCAGAAAATAGAATTGGGAACATGTTGGGATATTTCATCATAGGAGCAGCGCTCCTGCTCGCCCTGATAGTTGGTGGCAATGCATTACTCAGTGCCAAGCCGGGCACAATCCTAAGGGTCATTCGAATCACAGCACTTATAGTGTTAAGCTCCGGGGCAGCTTCATGGCATTTACCGGGCGACTCCAGATCGCATCCTTCCTAGCTGTTGCAGCCCTTTTCTTTCTTCGAAATAAGCCTCTATTTACAAGCAACAAGCCATCAAGTGGGCAAACCTCAACGGTCACGACCGAATGGCTCGAAGCGTCTTTGGATCACGATAGTGGAAGGATGGACGCCAAAATACTCAAGGGAGAGTTTCAAAATAAAATGCTCTCGGAACTTGATTATGATCAAATCCAGAAACTGAGAGACGAATTAACCATAGATCAAGAAAGTTTTGCCATACTAGACACTTATATCAGCCGCCATTTCGAAGAAGATGGCGAAAGTCACGATACTAACGAAAGTTCAAGTAGCCGTAGTCATACAAGTTCATCGTCAATGAGCAGGCTGAAGCTTATGAAGTTCTTGGCCTTACGCCCAACGCATCAGTTAGGGAAATCAAGGCAGCGCATAAAAAACTTATGAAGAAGTTTCATCCAGATCATGGTGGTTCGGCCTATATGGCTGCCAAAATCAATCAGGCCAGAGACATTCTCATAGAACAGTAATGGAACTTTAGTTGCAGTGTCATAAATCCGGTGTCATAACCGGATAATCAATTTGAGGGGTAATTAAATGGCACAAAAAGTCAGAAAAGCAGTATTTCCTGTTGGCGGACTGGGGACACGTTTCCTTCCGGCGACAAAAGCAATGCCAAAGGAAATGCTACCAGTAGTCGACAAGCCCTTAATTCAATACGCTGTAGACGAAGCCCGTGATGCTGGCATTGAAGAGTTTATCTTTGTCACCGGTCGCGGCAAAGTTACCATTGAAGACCATTTTGACCGCTCTTTTGAGTTGGAAAACACTCTTGAGGAACGCGGTAAGGATGCAGCACTGGATACTCTTGCCGCTCATATGCCAGAGACCGGTACAGTCGCCTATATTCGCCAACGTGAACCACTCGGACTTGGGCATGCTGTCTGGTGTGCAAAAAGATATGTAGGCGATGAACCATTTGCGGTTATTCTGGCAGACGACCTTATTTTAAGTGAAAAAGCCTGCCTAAAACAAATGATGGAGGCACGCGAAGAGTTGGGCGGCGGCAATATTCTGGCATCCATGGAAGTCGCCAATGAGCACACATCGCGATATGGCATCATCAAACCAGGATATGATGATGGTAAAAAGGTTGAAATACAGCATTTAGTTGAAAAACCAAATCCAAAGGATGCCCCCTCTAACCTAGCCGTAATTGGGCGCTATATTCTGGAGCCGCAGGTATTCGATCTGCTGGAAAATCAGGCTAAAGGTGCGGGCAATGAAATTCAGCTTACAGATGCCCTCTCCAACCTCTTGAAAAGTAGTTCTTTTTATGGATTACGTTTTGAGGGAACGCGTTATGACTGCGGCGACAAAGTGGGGTTCTTGCAAGCAAACATAGCTTTTGCGTTAAACCGCCCTGATATGGGAAGGGAAATCGCAAACCATATCAAGGAACTCGCCTCAACACTTTAAAAGCGGAAGCCTTACATGCAAATTACAATGGTCGGTTCTGGATATGTTGGTTTGGTATCCGGAGCCTGTTTCTCCGAATTTGGTCACGAGGTCATTTGCGTTGATAAAGATCACGCAAAGATTGAAATGTTGAATTCCGGCAAAATCCCGATCTTTGAGCCAGGACTTGACACACTTGTTCGAAAGAATGTTGAAGCAGGCCGCTTAAGCTTTCAAACAGATCTTGAGTCAGCTGTGAAATCAGCAGACGCCGTTTTCATTGGTGTTGGCACCCCCAGCAGGCGCGGTGATGGACAAGCGGACCTGACCTATGTTTATGCAGCAGCTCAGGAAATTGCAGATGCAATTGAAAGCTACACAGTTGTCGTCAATAAATCGACCGTCCCTGTCGGCACTGGTCGGGAAGTCTATAAAATCCTCTCACAAAGCTGCGATGAAGACTTATTTGACGTCGTCTCCAACCCCGAGTTCTTACGAGAAGGCGCCGCAATTGAAGATTTCATGCGCCCCGACCGGGTTGTTGTAGGTGCGGTGACTGATAGATCCAAAAAAGTGATGGAAGCAATTTACAGGCCCCTTTCTTTGATCCAGACACCAATTCTCTTCACTTCTATTGAAAGCGCGGAACTGATTAAATATGCGGGAAATGCGTTTCTGGCGACAAAAATTACTTTTATCAATGAAATGGCCGATCTTTGTGAAAAAGTTGGTGCTGATGTCCACTCGGTAGCCGTCGGCATCGGTTTGGATGGCAGAATTGGACGGAAATTCCTGCATGCTGGACCCGGTTTCGGTGGCTCATGTTTTCCCAAAGACACACGAGCTCTTTACCAAACTTCGATCGAGGCAGAAGCCCCTACCCAACTTGTTGGCACAGTCATTGAAGTGAACGAGAACAGAAAACTGAAAATGGCTCGAAAAGTGGTAGAAGCTTGTGGTGGTGATATTGCAGGTAAGAAAATAGCAGTCCTTGGCCTGACATTTAAACCCAACACTGATGACATGCGAGAAAGTCCAAGCCTTGATATCATTCCTGCACTTTTAAATGCAGGCGCCTTAATCGATGCTTATGATCCAGAAGGTATGAAGGAAGCCAAACCACTGCTGAGTGGTGTGAATTTCAGAAGCAATTCCTACGAAACACTGGAAAATGCAGATGCAGTCGTGATCATTACAGAATGGAATGAATTCCGCGCACTTGATATTTCACGGATCAAAAAATTAATGAAAACGCCAATTATGGTTGATCTTCGTAATATTTATGAACCCCATGAGATGTTAGAGCATGGTTTCTCTTACCATTGTGTAGGACGCAACGTCACAACCGAAGCAGAAAAGCAGCATTGATGTCACAGCCAACCCATGATTTTCACCCCACCATTTTGCGTGAATATGATATTCGCGGCATTGTCGACGAAACCTTATTTCCAACGGATGCAACGGCCATTGGCCGTGCCTTTGGCTCATTGGTTATACGCGCAGGCGATGACACAGTCTGTGTTGGCTACGACGGCCGTGCGACATCGCCGATCCTGCAAGAAGCACTCATTGAAGGCCTGCTTTCCACAGGAGTGAATGTGATCAAGGTCGGTATGGGCCCCAGCCCCATGCTTTATTTTTCCACGTATGAACTGGCCACTCGCAATGGCATCATGATTACGGGCTCTCATAACCCGCCGTCACATAACGGCTTCAAAATGATCCTTTCAGGAAAACCTTTTTATGGCCAAGCGATCAAGGATATGGGTGAGCAATGTCGTAAAGGGGACTTTCAGGCTGGAACGGGTAAGCTCAGCGAAACACCCATGATCGATCAGTATGTCAGCCGTATTTTGCAAGATTATCAACATAAATCAGATTTGGTTGTCGTTTGGGATTGCGGTAATGGAGTTACTGGCGAAGCAATGCGGAAAGTCGCCAAAACTCTACCCGGGCGTCATGTGCTTCTTTTTGATGAAAATGACAGTAGCTTCCCCAATCACCACCCGGATCCCACTGTTGCTGAAAATCTGACTGACCTCATTCGAACCGTCAAAGGCATAGACGCAGACCTTGGGATTGCATTTGACGGGGATGGCGACAGAATAGGCGTCGTTGATCGCCGCGGAAATATCATCTGGGGGGATCAGCTCCTCGCGATCCTGTCTCGTGAAGTCCTGAGAAACAATCCCGGCGCGCCAATAATTGCCGATGTAAAAGCCAGCAAGATGCTTTTCGATGAAATTTCCAATCTCGGCGGAGATCCCGTGATGTGGAAAACTGGGCATTCCCTAATCAAGATCAAAATGGCAGAACTCGCCTCTCCATTAGCAGGTGAAATGAGCGGACATATTTTTTTCAATGATCATTTTTACGGGTATGATGACGCTCTGTATGTTGGACTGCGGTTACTGAACCTGTTGGGACAGGAAAGCCAATCATTGGACGAACTGTTTGACAACCTTCCAAAGGCAATTAATACACCTGAACTTCGTTTCGAATGCCCTGATGAAGAAAAATTCCTAGCCGTAGAGCGAATTCAAAACCAACTAAGGGCCAAGGGTGCCGATTTTTCTGAGGTCGATGGTGTTCGCGTAAATGTCGCAGGAGGCTGGTGGTTACTACGTGCTTCAAACACTCAGGCTGTTCTTGTCGCCAGATGTGAAGCTCCTGACGAAACTTCGCTGAACACGGTTAAACACCACATGCGTGAAAATTTACAGGAAGCTGGCATTGATATGCCAGACATATAAAAAACGGCGCTTACGAGCGCCGTTTTATTCATTGAGGCAGTTTTTACTTAACTGACTTTACCCTTTTTAGGCAACGGGATACCCATCCAGGACTCACCTGATGCCATAACGCAGGTCGCTCCATTTGGCTGTGTCAGTACGATTGTCCATGTGACACCGTCCGGACTGGTAAAAACCTCGAGCACGCTCCCATTTGCAGCAAGACCTGCAGCAACTGGTGCTTCCTGAAACTTGCCATCCAAGTGTTTAATGAGTGCTCCGCGTTCAAAACAGGCATTCTGAGCGCTTGCCTCTGTCACTTGAAATGAAACCATCATCGCTGCAAATACTAGCACTGAAAGTCCAATAGAAATGACAGAGCGCATGCGGACTATATTGATAGCTTTCGTATGATGCTTAACTAATTTAAACATACGCTCCTCCTTTTACTTTGCTACTACCGGTTGGCTAAATCCAAACTGCCTTCCGGACTGCTTACACTTAATATTTATAATCAGAAAACGTTAATATAAGATATACAGGTTAATTTTTCTCGGGAAACAAGAAAAAAGGCCCCGTCTCCGGAGCCTAACAAATTGAAAAACAAACATTTTTTTGAAATGTATTTTTCGTCACATTTTGAACAAATTACATAATTTTTAAAAAATATTTGGTCGAAACAAGCTAAATTTCGTCGATTTTTTCGTCTAATCCAGGCAATTGCAGGGCTCGGATCAAGTTTCTGATTTCCTGCCGGGCAGCAACATGACTCATGGACATTTTCACACCAACACCACGTGTTTTCAAATCGAGGACTGTTAAGCCCTTCAAAAACAATTCCCGAAAAATAACCCGTTCTCCAAATCCTGGTGCAGCGCGAAATGAAATCCTTGACGCGAGCTTTGATAGTATCGTTTCGATATTCCTCTTATTATGCGCATCTGTGTGGGACAAACGATTGCGCATTACAATCCAGTCAATCTGGTGTTTGTCAATCAGTGCCCGGCGTTTGCGTTGCTCCCACACCATTTCGCTATACCAGCTTGGACGTTCAACATCGTAGGTACGTTCATCAACTTTTGCCAACAAATCAAGATCGATGAAACTGTCATTCATGGGTGTCAGCAATGTGTCCGCGAAGGAGTGCCCCAGTTTCGCAATAAAGCTATCCGCACCTGGACAATCAACCACGACAAAGTCATTCCCATAGACTTGTTCCTGTAGGGCAGCAACAAAGCGGCTTCGCTCATCACTTTGCGCTTCATCCATGTTCTTTTTATCACTTGGCTCAATGACAGTCAGGCTTGGCATTGGGAGTTTTAGCTTTTTCTTCTCGATAAAAGCTTTACGATTTTCGATATACCGCCCTAACGTCTTCTGCTTTCCGTCAAGATCGATAGCCCCGACCTTAAAGCCAAGTGTCAACAGAGAGACAATTACATGCATTCCCGTTGTTGATTTACCGGATCCACCTTTGGCATTACCAATGACGATGATATGCGCGCGGGTTGCCTGATCAGCATCATTTTGGGGGGACGTTTGTTCAGCGGTAACCGTCACTTTTCACTCCACAGCTCAGTAATCTCACTTCAAAATTCAGCACGGAATTTACTCCAGTGCCCAGACTTAAACTAGCCACATAATTCTGACAAGCCAGTTTAGCGCAACCATATATAGTAGCAAGCCCTACATTAATGTGGAGATATAGAGAAAATCGCTGAAGGATTTATTTAGTAATTATTTTTTTGTCAGGATGGAACGCATGGTAGGCAAATGCGAAATCCACCCGATAGACAACATCAATGGGTTTATTATTGACCATTTTATAGGCAATTATATTACCTATGTCCGTTCCCTCTCCAATAATTGCGGCGTCTAGCGCAGAATTCTGCCCTTTTTCCCATTCAACAATTATTCCGTCCTGCGTCTCAATCCGCTTTTCCTTGCGTATATAATCAAGCGACCAAACATGTTCACCCACAGCAACTACTCGACTTAACGGTGCAACATTCGCGGGATATTCTCCGCGATAGAGAAAGGGAACATCCAAACTATCATAACCAACATAGGGGTTCTTTCCATAGGCCCGCGCGTTCGGATTATTGGGTAGAAGGACCTCCGCTTCAGGAAAGCGCGATTTTAACCGGTTAAATGACTCAATACGCGCAGGAATCATGGTAAGAGATTCTCCGGTGAGATCCCCTACAATCGCTTCACCTGTAAATTGCTGCCACCAGCTTTCAGTTTGCCTGTCATACATCACAAGATCTGAATTACGAAGTTTACCGGTGGTTCCAAAATCCAAAACAAGATCGCTGCCCCCTTCTCTCTTTAGTCGCCTGTCAAAAACAATTGATGCGTTGCACAGAGGGCAAAAGGTCACAGAAATCGGAATGCCCGCCAGTTCATCATTAACAATTTCATGCCACATCAACACCTGAAGTGGATAAGCGCGAGCCTTGCCGGAGATTTCAACGGTGATGACTGGTTCGTTTTTTGAGATTCCTGATATTTTCCCTACTGGGGCAAAAATTGGGTTATCGATCGCGGGGATGCCATCTTTTGGGGGACCACCTGATAAAATTTCCTGAAAATTTACACTGGTTTTCGTAAAGTCGGTGTTTGGCCACTCATATTTCCAAAAGTCAGGATCAGCACCCGCCGCCTTTATAAAAAGCAGGGAACCAAAAACACAGACCGTTAATTTAGCGATCAGATTTCTCATCATGATATGAGTTTAGAGCAAACCCAGGAAAACGTCCTGAAAACCATGTTCAATCTTTTGTGAAACTGCTAACACTCAGTTATGGAAAAGGATTTTGACTCAGTAATAATTGGCGCAGGGGTAATTGGCCTGGCAATCGGGTATTCGCTTGCCAAACGCGGGCACAATGTTCTGATTTTGGAGCGGAATGCCACTTTTGGTGAAGAAACTTCCTCGCGCAATTCTGAAGTTATTCATGCGGGGATTTATTATGCAGAAAACAGTCTGAAAGCGCGCCTGTGCGTGGAAGGAAAGAAGCTGCTTTATGCCTACTGCAGGACCCATAAAATACCTCACCAAAATTGTGGAAAATTGATTGTCGCAACCACTGAGCAGGAACTGGCTGTATTAAAGTCAATCCGAAACAAGGCCAATAAAAATGGTGTACATGACCTTGCAGATCTAACCGTACAGGATATCAAAAGGCTGGAGCCTCAGTTAAGCGCGACAGGCGGCCTTCTATCGCCATCAACGGGAATAATCGACACTCATCAGTATATGCTTTCACTGGTTGGAAATATCCAGAGTTTGGGAGGGCATATCGCTTATCAGTCACCCTTTGAGGCAGCGACTGTCAGAGAGGATGGCTTTGTGATCACATGTGGAGACACAGAAATCACCTGCACCTATCTGGTGAACTCCGGAGGACTTCAAAGCCAACTCGTCTCGTCAAATATAAAAGGCTTGGCCAAAAGTACCATCCCCCAGCGTCACCTGACCAAAGGCAGCTACTTTACCATGTCAAAGCCCAGCCCTTTTAAACATTTGATTTATCCGGTCCCAAACACAGCAAGCCTCGGAGTACATGTGACCCTTGATCTGGCTGGGCAGGTTCGTTTTGGACCTGATCAGGAATGGGTTCAGGCCATAGACTACTCGGTTGATCCAGCGAGAGCAGAGAGTTTTTATGAAGCCATTCGAAAATATTATCCGGCCTTACCCGATAATTGCCTGCAAAGCGCTTATTCAGGCATCAGGCCAAAAATACAGGGCCCTAATGACCCGATGATGGATTTCTGTATCCAAGGCCCGAAAGAGCATGGCATTGACGGATTAATGTGCCTGTATGGTATGGAAAGCCCCGGCCTGACTTCCAGCCTTGCCATTGGTGAATATGTTGCAAATGGCCTTAATGCATGAATCTATTTTTAAGTTCACTCTCTTTTTATAAGAACACAAACGATACAGCACATCGATAATATTTCATTTTTTTCTTATTTTAATTCCTCATATTTCGCAGAAAAGCGCCTTTTCGCAAGCTTAATGCGAATTTGAAAAGTTCTCATCCTGCCTATTGATTTTTCCTTCAAAAGCGAAAAATCCTTACCAGATCGGGAGGATATTTTTTATGACTATTTTTAATTCCAACGAATTTTATGACCATGAAAGCGTCCTATTTTTCAAGGACAGAACAACCGGTCTAAAGGCAATTATTGCTATTCATGATACCACACTCGGGCCAGCGCTTGGTGGCACACGAATGTGGAATTACGCCAGTGAAGAGGAGGCAATAACAGACGTACTGCGCTTATCAAAGGGCATGACGTATAAATCCTCACTTGCGGGTTTAAATCTGGGCGGTGGGAAGTCGGTTATCATAGGTGACCCACAGCAGGATGGGACCGAAGCCTTGTTCAGGGCGTTCGGAAAAGCGGTACACCGTCTTAACGGAAATTATATTGCTGCCGAAGACGTAGGAACAACAGTTCAACGTATGGAATGGGCTCGTAAATCCACGCCGTATATTTCCGGGATTTCCGAGGGTGGTGCTGGCGATCCATCCCCGGCCACATCCTTTGGCGTCTTCAATGGCATTACGGCTGCTGTAAAATACAAGCTCAAAACGGACAGCTTGCGTGGATTGACCATCGCGGTTCAGGGGCTTGGAAATGTAGGGATGGGACTGTGCGGATATCTCCATGAGGCAGGCGCAAAACTTATTGTCACTGACATTAACAGGCAATCAGTTCAAAAAGCACAGGAGCTTTTTGGAGCCACCGCGGTTGAACCTGAACATATTCTGGATCAGGACGCCGACATCTTTGCCCCCTGTGCATTGGGGGCCGTCCTGAACGACGCTTCAATTCCCAGGCTCAAAGTGCAGATAGTTGCCGGTGCCGCAAATAACCAACTCGAAAAGCCACGACATGGAAAAGCGCTACGTGATCTGAACATTCTCTACGCACCGGATTACGCAATTAACGCCGGTGGCATCATATTAATCAGCAATGAGGCCCAAACTTCAATCGCGAAAAAGCGATGAATCAAGTTGCCAAAATCCATGAAACCGCTTTGGATATATTCAAACGGTCGGATAAAGAAAACCGCCCAACACATGAAATCGCCGACCAAATGGCCCTTGAAAGGGTTGAGGCGGCGAGGGCAAAAAGGATTAATGTCGATAGACTGACCGGTTAGTTTTACCAGCGATTGTGAACCCAGAACCAGTGGTCCGGTCGCTCTCTAATCCAGTCTTCGTATATCTCATTAATGGTGGTCAGGAAACTGACCACATTTTTTTGAGTATCCCCATCGGTAGGCGCATAGATCGCCGGATATACTGTCACTTGCATTTGTCCGCCTTCCGTTCTTTCGGCGCGGATAGGATAGACCGGAAGTTTCAGCTTGCACGCGAAATCAGCGATCGCTGTTGCTGTCATTGCATCTCGACCAAAAAACGGGATTGGCACCCCACTATTTTGCTTTTGATCATTTAGCAGCGCGATGGGCCTGTTTTCCTTAATCGCTTTGATTAATGAGCGTGCCCCTGACTTTCCCTTAGGAACGAATTCATAACCAACACCTTTTCTCTCTTGCTGGAAGTAATTCTCAACCAAAGGATTGTTCGCCGCACGATACACGATATTTACGTCAACATTGCAATATTTTCCGGCAAGAGCTGTCGCTTCCCACGGACCGTAATGCGCGGTTACAAATATGGCAGACTGGCCACTTGCAACAAATTCATCCAGGTACTCCTGCCCAACAAGCCTGACGTCATCCTCGCTAAATTTCAAATCCCGGACAAACGGAATTTCTGCAGCATTGCGCCCCAGATTATCCCACATCTTCTTTAGAACACGGTCGCGCTCTTCAAGGTCAAGCTCAGGCAATGCGGCGCTAATATTTTCAACAGCAGTTTTATGTGCCGTCAAAAGCGGTCCAATTTTGCGACCAAGCCACCCCCCAAGATTTGACGCACGTTTTCGGCCAAGCACTCTGAAAATAAAGAAAAAAGTACGAGCAAGCGCATATTCCAACGAATATCTGATGCGGCGCGACACCGGAATTTTCTTATGCATGCTCTGGACTACCTAACGAACTCAAAACCAGATTTTTCAGTGCCTGCGGTTGTTCAAATATCAAATCAATATCAAACACTGTTGTCATTAATCTGGCTTCAGCGGGCAAACGAACATAATCTTTACGCGTTGTCACCAACGCAGCATTATGCAAAGTGGCGCGTTCCACCAGTTTCATGATGTCACCCTGTTTATATCGATAGTGATCAGCAAATTCCACCTTTTCAACAACTTCCGCCCCCGCTTTCGCAAGGCTGTTGAAAAACTTCTCAGGTCGACCGATACCTGCAAACGCAACAACACGCTCACCCACCAGCTCACGCTGCAACGCATGGGGCACAATGTTTGCCTTAAACAGCGGTTTTCCATGGGTATCGAGATTCTGAACAGCACCTCCGGAACCTATTGTTACAACTGCGTCTGACCGCTGTAAGGCTTCATCGAAAGGCTCTCTAAGTGGGCCTGCTGGCAACAAGCGGCCGTTCCCGAGACCGAATTCACCATCAAGAACCAAAATGGATATTGTTTTCACCAATGAACGGTTCTGAAAACCGTCATCCATGACGATTACGTCTGCGCCCGCCTCAACAGCAGCCTTAGCTCCCAAAACTCGATTTTTACTAACCCAAGTTGGTGCCACAGATGCGAGCAATAAAGGTTCATCACCAACTTTTTCGGATGTATGTACATCCAGCACAACCCGCTCTGGCCCCTTAATTTCCCCGCCATAACCTCGTGACAGAAAATGAACCCGCAGACCTTCCTTGATCAACAGCTTTGCGACGCTAACAGCGACTGGTGTCTTTCCTGCACCACCTGCAACCACATTGCCGATGCAGATTAAAGGTATGGGAATTGCCAAAGGTGTCTGCCTGCTGCGGTTTAATTGATCAAAAATTCTGTAAAGCACGCTAATTGGAGCCAATAACTTTGGCATCAGTGAACCAGACTGTGAATTCCAGAATTTGGGTGCCTTCACTTGCCATTTCCCGCAATTGCTTTTTCCACCTGATTTGAAAGGTGTCCCAGCAGCGCCTCACCCGACTTTACAACTTCACGTGCATTGTGCGCAAGCTTGCCTCTAACACGCAACTCACTAAATAGCGAAGAAGCCGCAGTGACAAGCTCCGTGCCATTAGAAACCTGCAATGCAGCCTGATTGTCAAGCAAATCCATTGCTATATCTTCAAAATTGGACATGTCAGCCCCAAACAGGATTGCACAATCAAGACGAGCGGCTTCCAATGGGTTTTGCCCCCCTTTTTCTACAAGAGATCCCCCGATAAACACAATATCTACCAGCCTGTAAAAAAGTCCAAGCTCACCGATCGTATCTGCCAGATACACATCTGTCGTCTCTTGAATATCTTCACGGACTGACCGCTGAGCCACGTTAAAACCGGCTTCCTCCAACTTCTTGCGAATTTCTGGCGCGCGCTCAGGATGCCGCGGAACAATTATGGTAAGAAGCGATTTGAAATTTTCTTTTAAAGCCAGATGCACTCCAGCGATAACTGCTTCCTCCCCTTTATGGGTGCTTGCTGCAAGCCAGCATTTCCGTTCCTTGGTCGCATTACGAAGAACTCTGAATGTATCTTTTTGATACGGCAATGGCGGCGAACAAAATTTAAGATTACCCAGCGTTTCAACATTTTTGGCACCAAAATATTCCAACCTGTCAGCCGTAATCTGATTTTGCGCGTGAATATAGTCAAAGCACTTAATCAGCTTCTTGATCATGCTGCCCGTTTTTCGCCACATATTGAACGATTTGGATGTCATCCGAGCATTGACGAGCAGCATCGGAATTTGCCGGCGTTTGGTTTGCGTTATCAAGTTGGGCCAAATCTCAGATTCCAGCCAAATAGCAGCCTGTGGTTGCCAATAGTCCAAAAACCGCCGAACAGCTTCTTTAGTGTCAATGGGGATATATTGATGGAATGCACCGGCAGGTAATCGCTCTTCCATGAGACGCGCTGAGGTTACAGAACCCGTCGTCAGCATAATTGTCCGATTACTATTTCGAGCCAACAAATTTTGAATAAGCGGAAGCGTTGACATCGACTCGCCGACAGAAGCTGCGTGAATCCAGAGTAGCTCACCTGCCGGCCGTTGTCGGCCCGGATCACCAAAGCGTTCCTCATATCGATTTTCATCTTCCTTGCCCTCAGCAAGCCTTTTCTTGATATGCGCTTTAATTAGAGGCGTTGAGAGTGACAAAAACCAGTTATAAACAGTCAAATACATAAAATCACGTCACTCTCTGGTTTTTTTTCACGACCTCTTCCGCTGGGGCGGGCTCAACAGGTTGTTGACAGCATAATTGATCGCTTGATTGCGTGACCTGAGTCAATTGTTCTTCTATCACTCGTTTCATTCTCTCATGGGCCCCATTTTCGTCTTTACGCGGTACATATATGGGATCTCCCCATACCATGACCCCTTTCGCAAAAGGCTTAGCAAGCGCAAAACGATCCCAACTTTTCAAATACTTCATGCGCGTTGTCGCAAAGCTAACCGGGAAAATGGGGAGGCCGGTCATCGCAGCAATTGCAACAATCCCTTTTTGTGCTCGCATTCTGGGTCCGCGCGGCCCGTCCGGCGTAATGATTGCGACTTCGTTCCGTTTGGTCACCTTCAGCAACTCCTTAAACGCTGCCGCTCCTCCTTGAGAGCTCGAACCCCTTACACTATCGACTCCTAATGGCTTCACAGTCCTCGCAATTAATTCCCCATCACCATGCTGGGAAATCATTACGCTGAATTTCCCATGTGAGGGCAACAAGGGCGCCATCATCAACAAACGACCATGCCAAAACGCAATGATGAAGGGCTTTCCATCCTTCACCATTTGCATCGGCACTTCGTCATTTATCCGTCTCCAGCGCGTAGTTTTGTATACAAACCAAATATAGGCCGTCGCCAAAGCGCTTATACAAGTAACTGCCAGATCGCTTTTCAAGAGTTTCTTCAAGACCGAATTGAACCCTACCAAATCAAAATTCTTCTGAAGCGTATATCGCGTCAGGATTGTTATTGCCAGCCATTATACGGAAATGTCGCCGCATCCCACATTGTTATATTGCCGCCAGATGGATAAATTACTAATCTTGAAACCCAAATAAAAATATTTGTCCCACAACTGAGCTCTTATATGTCTGCTGCATCTAAACCGGAAATTTTTTCGTCTGCCTGTCCTCACGATTGCCCATCCACTTGCTCGCTAGAAGTTGAAAAACTGGGCCCTCAAAAAATTGGTCGCGTCAGAGGAGCTGAAGACAATAGTTACACAGCGGGGGTCATCTGTGCAAAGGTTGCGCGCTATGCTGAGAGGACACATCACCCTGATCGGCTGATGCATCCTCTCAAACGGGTTGGTGCAAAAGGAGAGGGCAAATGGGAGCGTATAAGTTGGGAAGAAGCCCTCGATACCGTTGCCAATAAATTTCTCGAACAAGAGAAAAAATTGGGACCCGAAACCGTATGGCCATACTACTATGCGGGCACCATGGGACTTGTGCACCGTGACGGCATCAATCGCTTGCGTCATGTAAAAAAGTACGCCGGCCAGGAATCTACAATTTGCATCAATCTTGCCAGAGCGGGGTGGAAAGCCGGCGTTGGCGTTTATCGCGGAGCAGATCCAAGAGAGATGGCAAAGTCAGATCTTGTTGTAATTTGGGGCACTAACGCGGTTCATACTCAGATCAATGTCATGACACATGCCACACGCGCCCGAAAGGAACGAGGCGCCAAAATAGTGGTAATTGATCCTTATCGCAATGCAACCGCCATAGCAGCCGACCATCACCTGATGCTTAAACCCGGTACAGACGGTGCATTGGCACTCGGTATCATGCATATATTATTCAGAGATGGCATGGCTGATCGGGAGTATTTGGAAAAATACACACGGGATTTTCTCGAATTTGAAGAACATTTGCAAACAAAGACCCCACAATGGGCATCTGATATTACTGGACTCACAGTCGCCGAAATTACAGAGGTCGCCCATTTAATTGGCAAAACACCGAAGACGTTCCTACGGCTTGGATATGGGTTTACACGTAGTCGCAATGGTGCAGTTAACATGCATGCTGCTACATGTATTGCTGCCGTTACCGGCAGCTGGAAACACGAAGGCGGCGGAGCTTTTCATACAAATGGCGCAATTTTCCATTGGGATATGTCCCTGATTGAGGGGCATGATGCCCTTGATCCAAAAGTTCGTATGCTCGATCAATCCCGCATCGGTCCGGTTTTAACTGGGGATCCGCAGGACCTTAAAGATGGACCGCCGATAACAGCAATGCTCATCCAAAACACCAATCCAATGGATGTTGCCCCTGAACTTGCAAAAGTTCACGCTGGCTTCGCGCGCGAAGACCTTTTTGTATGTGTGCATGAGCAGTTCATGACAGAAACTGCAAAAATGGCCGATATCGTACTCCCCGCAACAACCTTTGTGGAGCATGATGACATCTATCAGGGAGGCGGTCAGAACCACATTACGCTTGGGCGGAAAGTCATTGAACCTTTAGGTGAATGCCGTTCAAACCACTGGGTCATATGCGAACTGGCAAAACGACTGGGTGCAGAGCATGAAGGATTTCAGCTTACAGAAATTGAGCTAATTGAAAAATTGCTAAAATCATCCGGCTGGCCCGATGTGGAAACCTTTATGCAATCCAAATGGGTAGACGCACAAGTTCCCTTTGAAGAAGCGCATTTTCTCAATGGTTTCGGCCATGAGGATGGTAAATTTCACTTCGCCGCTGACTGGTCAGAGGTAGGACGCAATTTCAGCGGTATGCCGGCCCTCCCCGACCATTGGGACGTTATTCAGAAACCTGATGAGCAGCACCCCTATCGTCTGGTGACTGCGCCGGCGAGAAATTTTCTCAACACCTCGTTTACGGCAACTCCATCTTCGCTTAAACGTGAAAAACGGCCGACTGTTCTCCTCCACCCAGAGGATGCCAAGAATATCGGGGTAAATCAGGATGATGTAGTCCGTATGGGCAACGCGCAAGGCTCACTGCTTATCCATGTTGATATTTTTGATGGATTACAGCCAGGAACGGTTGTCGTAGAAGGAATTTGGCCGAACAAACACTTCATCGAAAAAATTGGTATTAACCTACTTGTAGGTGCGGACGCTGCAAAGCCAAATGGCGGAGCCGCTTTTCACGACACGGCAGTATGGATCAAGCCTAATTGACCTAAAGAAGGCCAAGCTCTCTTAATTCCGCCGCCATTTCTGGGGAAAGCTCACCTTCGCTTTCCTCATCATCATTGGCTTCTTCGACAATATCGCGAAGATCTCGCGGCGCATCAGCGGCTTCAAGGTATCGCCAGCCTGATGCGGCCCTCGTTTGACCAGTTCGGTTTCAACAAGCTCTGAGTCAAGTACAAGTCCGCATTTTTCGCCTTCGTGATCAATCAACCGCTCAAGCTCAACGACACGTTGTCGAACCGCAATATGCCCTTTGATTATCCAGTAGAGCGATCCACCATCTAGTAACTCTGCTTCCCTTTGCGGGCGTTGCTTGGTTACATGGCAGATCGGTCCGGCAATCAACCTCCTGGCTTGCGAACTCCTAAGCTGTTCGATTGATGAAATGCCCACACAGACTTTAACCAGATGTACCGTCATGTATCCTGTTTCTTTTTGTTGCTAGGTGTCTCGGCCCAACTTGCTTTTGAGCGCATTGGCAACCCGGGATACCGGGGGTCTGCCGAGGTGATCTGAAATAAACCAAGCTGTTTTTACCAGTTTCTTCAAATCGAGGCCACTATCAATTCCCATACCGTTCAACATATATACTACATCTTCTGTCGCCACATTCCCGGTGGCACCGGGTGCATAAGGGCATCCTCCCAACCCCGCAACAGAACTGTCAATTTTTGTTATCCCAAGTTGCAAGGCTATCAGTATATTGGACAACGCCTGGCCGTAGGTATCATGAAAATGCACTCCTATGGCCTCAAGCGGAATTTTATTTGCAACGGCCTCCAGAACCTGCTTGGTTTTTAACGGAGTTCCAACACCAATTGTATCGGCAATTGAAATTTCATAAGACCCCATCTGATACAATTTATCGGCAACGTCTGCGACAGCGGCAGGCGTAATCTCTTCACCAAATGGACTGCCGAGCGAGCAGGAAACACTTGCCTTGAAATTGATGCCATCCTTTTTCGCACGCTCTACCACCGGCGCGAAGCGCTCCAGACTTTCGGCAATGGAACAGTTAATGTTACGCTTATTGAACTCTTCAGACGCGGCAGTAAAAATCAGTATTTCGTCTGCATTGTGCTCAAACGCTTTTTCGTACCCTTTCAAATTTGGGGTCAGTACACTGTAGGATACGTTTTCCTCTCTGGAAATTTGCCCCATCACTTCTGCGGTATCAGCCATTTGCGGAACCCATTTTGGGGATACAAAGCTGCCAGCCTCGATTGCCTTTACCCCGGCATCGACCAAACGCTCTATCAGTTCGACTTTCACATTTGTGGGAATTTGGGTCTTTTCATTTTGCAGCCCATCTCGGGCTCCCACTTCAAAAACCCTCACGGACGACGGATAATCAGTCATTAAGCATCCTCCGCTTCGATCTGAATAAGAAGCGTTCCCTCATCCACCTGATCGCCGGTTTCAAAATAAATATCGCCCACCACTCCATCGCTACCAGCTGACAGAGTATGTTCCATCTTCATTGCTTCCATTACCATCAATGCATCTCCTCTTTGGACAACATCTCCGGATGCAACATTGATCTGGATAATTTTACCGGGCATTGGTGCCGTAATCGCACCCGCCCCGCCTTCATCTGCCAGGTTATCGAAATCGTGCTCAATTCGCCTGATTTCAAACTGCTGTCCCTCATCAATAATGATCATCCGATCCTTATTGATAACGACCGCAGCCTTGATAATGTGACCATCAAGATTGGCCCTCATTGACCCATCTGCAAGAATATCTGCCGAAGCACTTATCGTTTTTTCCGAAAGCCGGATATCACAGCCTGTTTCTGTCTGTGTGACCATTACGGTAATTTCACCGTCGCCATACTCAAACGAATAATCAACATGAGCGACATCATTCAAACGCCAGCCATCCGCCAAATTCCAAGGTGAGTATGGATCGGAACTATGGGCTGCTACCGCAGCGTCTTCTGCCTGCTTCTGTAACGTCAGATATAATGCGGCAAGGGCATAGTGACGGTCTTTGACCTTCGCACCTTGAGGGACCAGATCATCCCTGAAACGTTCAATGAAAGCGGTATCCAAATCTTTTTGAGCAAATGCAGGATGGGACGCAATATTTTTGAGAAATTCAAGATTTGTAACCAATCCCGCAACTTCATATCGCGCCAAGGCAGCTTGCATTTTTCGAAGCGCTGCGTCGCGGTCCTGCCCCCACACAATAAGCTTTGCAATCATGGGATCGTAAAATGGTGTGACACTATCCCCTTCGAGTACACCTGTATCCACCCTCACCCCATCTTCAGCCTGTGGCGGGCGTAACCTCAAAAGCGGCCCTGTCGCTGGCAGAAAATCATTTTGCGGGTCTTCGGCATATAAACGCGCTTCAAGCGCGTGACCGTGAATGCTCAAGTCTTCCTGAGCTAGTGGAAGCACTCCGCCGTCCGCTACAATCAACTGCCAATGAACAAGATCTTGCCCCGTAATCAGCTCCGTTACAGGATGTTCCACCTGCAAACGGGTATTCATTTCCATAAAATAAAAGCCGTCTTCCTTTAAACCGTCAGACACGTCGGCAATAAATTCAACCGTTCCTGCCCCTTCGTAAGCTATTGCTTTCGCTGCTGCGACTGCAGCCTCGCCCATCACAGCCCGCATCTTCTCAGGCATATCTGGCGCAGGAGCTTCTTCTATGACTTTCTGGTGACGGCGTTGCAAAGAACAATCACGTTCAAACAAGTGAACAACATTTCCATGCTTGTCCGCAAATACCTGAACTTCAATATGACGCGGTTTCGTCAAATACTTCTCGATCAATACACGCTCATCACCAAACGCATTTGACGCCTCCCGCATCGCTCCTTCCAACGCTGCAGGAAACTCTTTCGCACTGTTGACGCGGCGCATGCCTTTACCGCCGCCACCTGCAACAGCCTTGATCAGAACCGGATAGCCGATACGTTCAGCCTCACTTGCAAGTAACTTTGGATCCTGATCTTCCCCGTGATAGCCGGGTACAACTGGCACGCCAGCTTTCTCCATCATCGCCTTGGCAGCATCTTTCAAGCCCATCGCCCGAATGGCAGACGCTGGCGGACCTATAAATGCAACACCATTTTTCTCGCATTTTTCGGCAAAAGAGGCGTTTTCAGATAAAAACCCGTATCCGGATGAATAGCCTGAGCTCCCGTATCTTTCGCAATCTGAAGAATTTTATCCGCTTTCAAATAACTCTCGGTGACTTCTGCAGGACCCAGCAACACGGCTTCATCAGCCATCTTTACATGCCTTGCATTGGCATCGGCTTCTGAGTAGACGGCAACCGTTTTCACACCAAGCTTGCGCGCTGTGTCAATAACCCTGCAGGCGATTTCGCCCCGGTTCGCTATAAGTATTTTATCAAACACGTTAATTCACCCAGCTATCAATTGTTGTTCCATGAAGCTTTACGTTTTTCCAGAAAGGCGGAGATACCTTCCTTCGCCTCATCTGTTTTACGGCGTGCAGCAATTCGATCGGCTGTTTCATTAATCAAGGCCTGATCAATGGGGCGGTTGGCGACCGTATAAATCAGATTTTTTGAATCTGCCATCGCATCCGGTGCGTTAGCCATCACCTGCTTGAGTATACGATCTCGCGCTTGTGCCAAATCATGAACATCTTCAACCAGCTCATGAAGCAAACCATGATGAAACGCCGCTTCGGCATCAAAGACCTCAGCCGTCAGAAAATACCGACGTGCCGCACGAACACCGATTGCTTCGACAACATAGGGTGAAATAACAGCGGGCAGCAATCCAAGCTTAACTTCAGAGAGACAGAATTTGGCTGCACGTACACCTATGGCAATATCACAGGCCGCAACCAGCCCAAGTCCGCCGCCATAAGCAGCTCCCTGCACAAGCGCTATCGTAGGCTTTGGAATATCCTGCAAATTCTTGAGCATACGTCCCAACGCCAACGCATCTTCGCGATTATCTTCTTCTGTAAATCCGGCTGCGCGCTTCATCCAGTTCAAGTCTGCACCAGCGCAATAACTTTTTCCGGCAGCAGCGACAACGACAGCGCGAACACCCTCCTGATGGGCAAGATCGGCAAACATGTCCCCAAGTCGCTCGATTAATTCCTCATCGAATGCGTTGTGAACTTCAGGACGGTTCAGCGTAACGGTTGCAATCCCGTCTGTTGAAAAATGGAGTACAGCAGATTCTTCACTCATAATCAGTCCTTACATTCTAAAGAGGCCAAACTTCGTTGGCTCAATTGGGGCATTTAGTGACGCGGAAATAGCTAGGCCTAAAACCTTGCGACTTTGGGCTGGATCCAGAATGCCATCATCCCACAATCGCGCGCTTGAGAAATAAGGATGGCCTTCCTTTTCATATTGTGCTTCGACGGGAGCTTTGAATGCCGCTTCTTCCTCCGCGCTCCATGTTTCACCGCGTGCTTCCATGCCATCGCGTTTTACAGTCGCCAGAACGGCAGCGGCCTGCGGGCCACCCATCACAGATATCCGTGAATTTGGCCACATCCATAACATCCTCGGGCTATAGGCTCTACCGCACATTCCATAGTTACCAGCTCCGAAGGAACCACCGAAAATCATCGTGAATTTTGGCACCTTGGCTGTCGCAACCGCTGTTACCAACTTGGCACCATCTTTCGCAATACCACCACTCTCATATTTCTGACCAACCATAAACCCGGTAATATTCTGCAAAAACACAAGCGGTATATTTCGTTGGCAGCACAGTTCAATGAAGTGAGCGCCTTAACTGAACTCTCCGAAAACAAGATACCGTTATTTGCAACGATACCGACAGGATATCCATGGATATGTGCGAAACCTGTCACCAACGATGTTCCGTAAAGTTTCTTAAATTCATCAAACTCCGAACCATCAACAATTCGGGCAATGACTTCGCGTACATCAAATGGCTGTCTGGTATCCTGCGGAATTAGGCCGTACAGCTCCTTCGGATCATAAAGTGGAGCTACCGGCTTTTTAATGTCCAGTGGCATCGATTTAGGGCGATTCAGATTAGCAACTATATCCCTCGCAATCTGCAAAGCATGCAAATCATTTTCCGCATAGTGATCCGTAACACCAGAGGTGCGGGAATGCACATCTGCACCTCCCAAATCCTCTGCAGATACGACCTCTCCTGTAGCTGCTTTCACAAGAGGTGGGCCTGCCAGAAATATAGTGCCCTGGTTGCGAACAATCACACTCTCATCAGACATGGCAGGTACATATGCTCCGCCAGCCGTGCATGAGCCCATTACAACTGCAATTTGCGGAATGCCCTTTGCGGACATATTCGCCTGATTATAGAAAATGCGGCCGAAATGATCCCTGTCAGGAAACACGTCCTGCTGATTGGGCAGGTTCGCGCCTCCGCTATCAACAAGATATATACAAGGCAGGTTATTTTGTTCCGCAACTTCCTGAGCCCGCAAATGCTTCTTGACCGTCATAGGGTAATAAGTTCCCCCTTTTACAGTCGCGTCATTGCAAACAATCACACATTCGCGTCCTGAAACACGGCCAATACCTGTTATAATACCTGCGGAATTAATATCACCGCCATACATGTCCCAAGCGGCCATCTGATTTAGCTCAAGAAATGGCGCACCCGGATCCAGTAATTTGCGAACCCGTTCACGCGGAAGCAGCTTTCCTCGGGAAAGATGTTTTTCTCTGGCTCTTTCTCCGCCGCCCATTTTTACGCGGGAGACTTTTTCCTTTAAATCGTCAACCAAAGACTGCATATGGGCGGCATTCGCCTTATACTCATCGCTTCGGGTGTTAAGATTGCTTTTTAAAACAGGCATTTACGCAAAATTCCTTTTGGCAAAATTTAAGCTCACCCTCTGACAGATTGCAGAGTTGGCAGAGCTGAAGTTGATCATTCGCTTGGCGCATTCAACGCTATGTGCTAGGGCTGAACGCACACAAAAAAGAAAACAAGGGAGCCAAGAATGGCCTATAAAGCATTTGATTTGACCGGCAAGGTCGCACTCATCACAGGTGGCAACGGAGGGATCGGACTGGGAATGGGTAAGGCCATTGCTGAAGCCGGTGGAGATGTCTGCATTTGGGGAACAAATGCCGATAAAAATGCCGCTGCGGTTGAGGAACTTAAAAAATCCGGAACCAAGGTGAGCAGTCTGATTTGCGATGTCAGCAATCAACAACAGGTTCAAGACTGCTTTGGTGAAACTCTCAAGCAATTTGGCCGTGTTGACGGCTGTTTTGCGAATGCTGGTATATCGTCCAAAGGCACCAAATTTACTGACATCGAAGATGCTGAATGGCAGAAAATTATGGGCATTAACATGGACGGAGCGTTTTATACCATGCAGGAAGCTGCCAGGCATATGGTCGAGCGCGCTGAAAATGGCGACCCGGGTGGACGCCTTGTAGGCACTGCCAGTCTGGCTGCGGTTTCCGGAGCGGCCCGCAACGAACACTATGCTGCGACCAAAGGTGGGTTGATCTCCATGATCCGGGCGCTGTCGGTTGAGCTGGCAGGCAAAGGCATCACGGCTAATGCCATCCTTCCCGGCTGGATAGAAACCGCGATGACCGAAGCCTCTTTCAACTGGGAAAAATTTGCGAGCAACGTGAAACCACGTATTCCGGCTCGCCGCTGGGGCAATCCGGAAGACTTCGGAGGTATTGCTGTCTATATCATGTCTGACGCCAGCTCTTACCATACGGGTGACACTTTCCTCATTGATGGTGGATATTTCCTATTTTAAACCACGAAACATGGCCCCGTGTTTTCGGGGCCATGTCTTAATTCGATTGACCAGATTTATATGCTAAATACTGATCGATATGCGCAATACGATCAGCACCCCAAAATACTTGTTCACCAACCTTGAACCACGGTACACCAAAACATCCGCTTTCCACAGCATCTGTGGTTGCTGAGATTACAGCAGATTTTGCCTCCGCATCATCGGCTGCAGCGATCACTTCATCCATTGACACACCTAACGAACCCGCAAGCTCGGAAAGATGCTCAGGCGCAGTTATTTCGCGGCTTTCAGCCCATAACTGTCGGCTTACTCCCCGGGCGAACTCTTTCGCCTTTTCAGGATCACTTCTGTTAATTCGGTAAAATACTAATCTTGCCAGTTTGGCGTCGACAGGGAACACAGCAGGTTTCGCCATTGGCAATCCAGCCATACGGGCCGAACGACTACTGTCCATGTTAATATAATTCATTTTTTGTGGAATTGACGCGGGACCAACATTTTGAGCGCCAATAGCTTTCCATACATGACCGAGGGAAATCGGTCGCCAAATCGCCTCGACACCATTTCTTTGTGCGACTTCCCCGATTTGATTTACAGCTATGTAGTTATAGGGTGACGAGAATTCAACAAAAAATTCGATAGCTTTACCCATAAGTTCCTCCCCTTATTATTTTTATGCTGCCAAATTTCTGGCTATTACCATTTTCTGGATATCGGACGTACCTTCATAAATCTGACAAACGCGAACGTCCCGATAAATTTTTTCTACGGGATAATCCGCGATAAATCCGTTTCCACCCAGAGTCTGTATCGCAGCTGAACAAACCTCTTCTGCCATTTCTGACGCAAAAAGTTTCGCCATACTTGCCTCTGTCAGGCATGGAATGCCAGCATCTTTCAAAGACGCTGCATGTATGACCATTTGCCGTGCTACTTCGACCTTTGTTGCCATATCAGCAAGGCGAAAACCAACCGCCTGATGCTCAATGATTGGCTTATCAAACGAATTACGCTCTTTCGCATATTCGATGGCATAATTAAGTGCAGCGGCAGCCATACCGACGCTTTGAGCACCAATTCCAATGCGACCTGTTTCCAGATTTGCAAGAGCAATTTTATACCCAGCGCCTTCTGCACCCAACATGTTTGACGCCGGAACGCGAACATCTTCGAAAGTTATCTGGCAGGTATCAGACGCTTTCTGCCCAAGCTTTTTCTCTACAGAAGCGACCCGGTAACCTTCGCTATCTGTCGGTACAATAAAGCAACTTATTCCTTTTTTGCCGGCGGCTGGATCTGTAACAGCAAAGACAAGCGCTACACCGCCAATTTTCCCTGAGGTAATAAATTGCTTCGTGCCGCTAATGATGAAATCATCTCCATCCCGAACGGCTCTGGTTTTTAACGCCGAAGCATCTGATCCCGCTTGCGGTTCAGTCAGGCAGAAAGCTCCGATCATCTCCCTTTGGCCAGTGACGTAAGGTAGGTTTGCTTCTGCTCCTCAGTCCCATCTTTTAGCAATGCCGCGCAACATGGCGAATTATTTACACTCATGACAGTGGAAATAGCACCGTCACCGCCAGCTATCTCCATCAACGCCAGTGCATAAGATACAAAATCTGTTCCAGCTCCGCCATAAGCTTCCGGGACAGTCATACCCATCAAACCAAGAGCACCCATTTCATCAAAAACTTCGCGCGGAACGGCTTCCGCCTGTTCCCACGCCATCGTATCTGGCGCCAGACGTTTGGTGGCAAAGTCCCGCGCCATATCACGGATCATTGTCTGTTCTTCACTCAGGATCATATTTCTGTCCTCACGTCTGGCATTGGATTTAATTTACAAGTTCAACTGCCATTGCAGTCGCTTCGCCGCCACCGATACAAAGTGCCGCAACGCCTTTTGTCTTGCCATATTTTTTAAGGGCATTCAAAAGCGTAACAACAATCCTCGCACCGGATGCTCCAACTGGATGACCAAGCGCACAGGCTCCCCCGTGAACATTCACTTTTGCATGATCCAGACCCAAATCCTTAATCGCCGCCATAGCAACCACAGCAAATGCCTCGTTAATCTCGAATAGATCAACGTCATCATTTGTCCAAGAAACCTTGTCCATAACTTTACGGATGGCATCGATGGGTGCCAGTGTAAATTCTGATGGTTTACGGGCATGAGTTGAATGAGCGAGAAATCTTGCGATCGGCTTCAATCCACGCTTTTCAGCTTCAGACTGACGCATCATTACCAATGCGGCACCACCATCAGAAATTGAAGAAGCATTGGCGGCTGTGACAGTTCCATCTTTGGCAAATGCAGGACGCAAAGTCGGTATTTTGTCCGGATTTCCTTTGAGAGCCTGCTCATCTTTATCAACGACTATGTCGCCTTTTCTTGATTTAACAGTGACCGGCGCGATTTCATCAGCAAAGCTGCCGTCTTCCGTCGCTTTTTTTGCACGGTTAAGGCTTTCGATTGCATAGGCATCCTGTGCTTCGCGTGTAAACTGGTAAAGACCTGCAGTCTCCTCAGCAAAAGAGCCCATCAGGCGGCCTTCTTCATAGGCATCTTCCAATCCATCCAAGAACATGTGGTCTTTGACCTCTCCGTGTCCCAACCTAAGTCCACCACGAACTTTGGGCAGGATATATGGCGCGTTTGTCATGCTCTCAAACCCACCAGCAACCATCACGTTCGCACTGCCCGCTGCAATGGCGTCATGTGCGTACATGGCCGCGCGCATTCCAGATCCACACATCTTGTTGACAGTTGTACATCCCACATTATCAGGAATTCCAGCCCCGAACGAAGCTTGCCTCGCAGGTGCCTGACCGAGTCCAGCAGGCAGAACACAGCCCATAACAACTTCGTCGATATCCGCGCCAGATACACCAGCACGTTTCATCGCTTCTTCAATCGCTACTGCGCCCAGTTCTGGCGCTTTAACTTCCGCCAGGTCACCTTGAAAGCCACCCATTGGGGTTCGCGCCATACCAACGATTACAATTGGATCATTACTCATTTTAGTCTCCATACCAGCCAAAAAGCCCGCTGGCTATTTATCATGTTTTACTTAAGCGGTTTCGTTGAATAGTTCGCGGCCAATCAGCATACGTCTGATTTCACTGGTGCCTGCACCAATTTCATAAAGCTTCGCATCCCGAAGCAGACGGCCCGTAGGATACTCGTTGATATAGCCGTTACCGCCCAGCGCCTGAATAGCTTCAAGAGCCATCCATGTCGCTTTTTCCGCCGCATATAAAATCACACCTGCTGCATCTTTACGCGCGGTCTCACCCCTGTCGCACGCTTTTGCCACAGTATAAACATAGGCTTTACATGCGTTCATTGTTGAATACATGTCAGCAATCTTGCCCTGCATCAATTGGAACTCTCCGATTGGTTTGCCGAACTGCTCACGCTCATGCACATAAGGAATAACCACATCCATGCAGGCATCCATAATCCCGAGTGGCCCCGCGGAGAGAACAACTCTTTCATAATCCAGACCACTCATGAGCACACGGACACCTTCGTTAAGGGGGCCCAGAATATTTTCCTCAGGAACTTCGCAATCTTCAAAGACAAGTTCACATGTGTTGGAGCCTCGCATACCAAGCTTATCAAGCTTCTGAGCAGTCGAAAAACCTTTGAAACCCTTTTCAATTATGAACGCGGTTATACCCCGCGGACCTGCGTCAGGTTCGGTCTTTGCGTAAACAACAAGCACATCCGCGTCTGGCCCATTGGTAATCCAGAATTTATTGCCGTTAAGAATGTAACGGTCACCTTTTTTGGTTGCTTTGAGCTTCATGGAAACAACATCTGAACCTGCACCCGGCTCACTCATAGCAAGGGAGCCAACATGTTCACCAGAAATCAGCTTGGGGAGATATTTGTGTTTTTGTTCCTCAGTGCCATTGCGACGGATTTGGTTCACACACAAATTGGAATGTGCCCCGTAAGACAATCCAACAGAAGCGGAAGCCCTGCTAATCTCCTCAACCGCTACACAATGCTCAAGATACCCAAGGCCTGAGCCACCATATTCTTCTTCAACGGTAATACCCAGCAGCCCCAAATCTCCCATTTTTTTCCAGAGATCTGCGGGGAATTCATTAGTATGATCAATATCAGCGGCCCGCGGCGCGATTTCAGTCGATGCGAAATTCGCCACAGTATCCCTGAGCATGTCCGCTGTTTCACCCAGATCAAAATTAAGGCTTGGATAGTGCGTATATGACATTGAAATTCCTTTTCCTTGTCCAGTTATACCGTGATCAAAGTGGCCAGCACAGTCGCGACATGCCGCTCGCCAGATGTAGTAATGCTAAATAAATCGGCTTCAGCAACAACCAAGGTGCGCCCCGATTTAATTATATGTGATTTTGCCAGTAACCTGTGTCCACAGGCCGGCTGAAAGTTGTTAAACTTATATTCCGCAGTTTTAAATTCGGCGTTATCCCCGACTATTGTGCCCGCAGCCAAATCCAATGCGACCGATGCTGTTGAAGCGAGCACTCCTTCGTGAAAACAACCGTCCCTGTCAGACAACTGATCGCCATAGGCTAAAGAAACATTTACATTCCCCGGCGAAACAATCTCTATTTCAACTCCCAAGCTTTGAGCAAAACCGCTCCCGTTCAGGCGTGCCTCTACCAATCGGCGCATATGCGGGTCAGCTACAGCAGTTTTATTTTCCATCAACTGCAACTCCATCAGATTTGCCTTGAAGACACATCATGGTGAATAGTCCGGTCAGGCACAGCTTTTCCTTCCCATTATCAATTGAAAACGCCTCTGCCTTCACGTGATATAGCTTGTCCCCTTCACTTATAACAGTTCCAACCGCTTTCAACATTTGACCATTCGCAGGGTTCAAAAAATTGGTTTTCAAATCTACGGTTAAAACCGTGCTTGAGGGCGGAAACAAAGAATAAGCGGCATAACCTGCGGCCGAGTCTGCGAGGGAGACAACAAGTCCACCATGAAAAAAGCCATGCTGTTGCGTAAGCTCTGTCATGCGCACCGTTTTCAGCTCACATACACCTGGTGCCAAAGCTGTCATTTCAGCATTGACATGAGCCATAAAGGGTTGGCGCGCAAAACTATCACGCACCACAGCTTCGAAATCAGGGTTTTTCGCCTGAAACTTTTCCACCACTTCACACCTGTTTGTTTATTTTTGAAAATTATAGAAATTTTGCGAATATAGATAAAATCATTTATTTCGATAAAAACAATTGATAATATCTATTGTTATGGATTTATACCAACTCAGATATTTTCTGGCCCTCGTTGAAACGCATAATTTTTCTCGCGCAGCGGAGCGTGCGTTTGTCAGCCAGCCAACATTGTCAGCGGGCATTAAAAAGCTTGAGACGGAACTCGGGGTTACGCTGTTCCACCGGAGCAAAAAGCACATTTCCCTAACAGAAGCCGGGAATAAATTCCTGCCACGCGCCCGATCAATTATCTATGAATGCAATGCTGCAAAACAGGAAGCTGCGGGTACTGCCCAGTCTACCCGCTTACAAATTGGCCTCCACCGGGTCCTACCCATCGAACATGTAGCCAATCTGCTGGCTGACTTTCAGAAAACTTATCCAGATACCCAAATAGCACTGAAAGAAGGGTCTTCTGAAACGCTTGAAGGGCTCTTGAGTGATGGCCGAATAAATGTCGCAATTTCAACCCCAACCCAGACAGAATCAGGCTACAGATTTGAAAGACTCTTTACCAGCAAGTGCTTGTTAGCTGTTTCGAAACGCCACTCATTCGCTACAAAAAACAGTATTGATCTATCTCAGTTGGATCGGATGGATTTTATCCATAGAAGTCACTGCATTACAGAAACCGAAGTAACCCGCGCCTTCTCACGCGCCAGCATACGGCCTCATATTGTTTTGCGAACAGACGAAGACGAAAAGGCAAGAGCTCTTGTCTCGAAAGGGCTGGGCTTTTGTATGATGCTTGATGTTCTTCTAACGAGCGAAATTACGTTTTTACCAGTCAATGGTCTGAATATTTCACGCCAATTTGGACTGATCTGGCAGGATAGCGCAAAAAACGAACTGGCTGATGCTTTTCGCCTGTTTGCAGCCAGCCATAACTGGATCAATCGAAGCTCAGAACCCGCAAATCTCGAATGGGCGAGATAACCACATTCTAAAGCAGAACGATTGACGCCAAACCGAGAAAAGCAACAAAACCAACGATATCAGTAATAGTGGTCACAAATACGCTTGAGGCAACAGCCGGATCAACTCCGTAACGATCCAAGGTCAGGGGAATTAACATCCCGGAAATTCCAGCAACCACCATGTTCACAATCATGGCAAGCGCAATTACCCAGCCAATGGTCGGATCGGAGAACCAGACCCAAGAGATAAGTCCGATTAAAATGGCGAACGCGGAGCATTCAAGAATGCAACCAATGTCTCCTTGCCCAATATTCGGTGCATATTGCTCGCAGTCAATTCTTTGGTCGCCAACGCGCGTACAGCAACCGTCAGGGTTTGCGTTCCGGCATTCCCTCCCATGCTGGCGACGATTGGCATCAGAACCGCCAGCGCAATCACTTTTTCAAGCGTCGCGTCAAAAAAGCTAATAGCCACTGACGCTAAAATCGCTGTAAACAAATTCACCAAAAGCCAGGTAAAACGGGTTCTGGTTGTATCCATGAAAGAGCCAAAAAGATCATCTTCACCGACACCACCCAGCCTGAGGATATCCTCCTCCGCCTCTTCGGCAATGACGTCAACAATATCGTCAATCGTAATAACACCGATTAAAGCACCATTATCATTAACCACTGCTGCTGAGGATAACCGGTATTGCTTAAATAAATAGGCGACCTCTTCCTGATCCATGTCGACATCGATCAGCTTTTGCTCCCGGTTCATGATATCGCTAACAGGGACGTGCCGGCGACTGCGCATAGCATGATCAAGCGGGATGGTTCCAATTGGGTGATGGCGTGGATCTACAACAAAAATTTCATAGAATTCAGTTGGCAAATCATCCGTTTCGCGCATGTAATCAATCATCTGCCCTATATCCCAATATTCCGGGACGGCGATGAAACCGCGCTGCATCAATCGGCCGGCAGTATCCTCTTCATACCCAAGGCCTTCTTCGATAACCAGACGATCTTCAGTAGAAAGCTCACTGAGAACTTCCCGCTGCTCTTCATCCTCCAAGTCCTGAAGAACTTCAATGGCGTCTTCGACCTCAAGCTCATTTACTAGCTCCGCGATCTCCGTCGCGTTCATCTCTTCAACCAGATCTTCACGAACAGCTTCGTCAAGATCGGTGTACACATCCGCTTCAATGAGATCGTCTGCAACTTCAATGAGCTGAGTACGGTGTTTCGGTTTCAGATATTCAATCAGGTCAGCAATATCAGCTGAGTGCAATTCCCCGATATAATCCCGAACCGCCTCTTTATTCTCTGCGTCCAGCGCCTCACGTATGAGCTGAACCGTCTCGTCCGCAAGGCCGTAGGAGCCCGCCTCCTCTTCGCGGACAACGGTTGGGGTTTCTTCGATTTTTTCCTGTTCAGAAGTTTCTGGCATGAGAAACCCTAAAAATTGCGAGCCCTGGCGACAGGACCAGGCATCATATTACCTGACTTGTGACATTGTGCGTCTACGGCTGCGATCGCCGTGATGTTAACCAACCCCCGTACAGTAACGGATGGAACAGTAATATGCACAGACTTTGACATTCCGATGAGTATCGGTCCCACGGCGATCCCGTTCCCCAAGCTCTTGGCAATGTTATAGCTGATATTAGCAGACTCCAGATCCGGCATAACAAGCAAATTCGCGGCACCTTTCATTCGAGAGTTTGGAAAGAGCGTTTCGCGAATTTCCGGCACCAAAGCGGTATCCGCTTTCATTTCACCTTCAACTTCTAAATCAGGAGCAATCTCCCGAATAATTTTAAGCGCTTCTTTCGCTCTCAAAGCCGACGGAATTTCAGATGAACCAAAATTCGAATGGGACACAAGAGCCGCTTTCGGCTCAATACCAAAACGGCGCACCTCATCAGCAGCAAGTATTGTAAGTTCTGCAAGTTCTTCTGCGGTATGTTCTTCGCGAACCTGAGTGTCTGTGAAGAATAAGGGCCGGCCTTGCAAAATCACCAGATGCAAAGCCGATGCGTGCCTGACCCCCTCACGTAATGGAACAATCCCTGAAACACGTTTGAAATGTTTCGAATATTTGCCGTAAGTTCCGCAAATCATCGCATCAGCATGACCCAAATGCACCATCATCGCCGCAATAATAGTAGTATTGGTACGAATATGAGCACGGGCCGTTTCGGGATCTACCCCGTCACGTTCACGAATGGCATGGTAAGATGTCCAGTATTCGCGATATCTGGGATCATCCTCAGGGTCTACAACATCGAAATGTGTGTTTTCCTTGATCCTAAGACCCATTTTCTGAATTCTAAAGTGAATGACTTTGCGCCGTCCAACCAGTATCGGACGCGCGAGCCCCTCGTCAACCACAGTCTGCACAGCAGATAGAACTCTTTCATCCTCACCTTCAGCATAAGCCACCCGCATCAATTCGGCCCGTGCATTATCGAAAAGGGGCTTCATGACGAATTTTGTACGGTAGATGAAGTTGGAAAGCTGTTCGTGATATTGATCCAGATCATCGATCGGTCTGCTCGCGACCCCACTATCCATAGCTGCCTTTGCAACAGCATGGGAGACTTCGACATAAAGGCGTGGGTCGAACGGTGTCGGTATCAAATAGTCAGGACCAAATGATTTTTGTGCCCCGCCATACGCCTTCGCGACAATATCCGACTGCTCTGCCATTGCGAGATCTGCGATGGCTTTGACAGCAGCGACTTTCATTTCCTCGTTAATTTCGGTGGCGCCCACATCCAGCGCCCCCCTAAATAAATATGGGAAACAAAGAACATTGTTAACCTGATTAGGATAATCAGACCGCCCGGTCGCAATGATAGCATCAGGACGAACTTCCTTAACTTCTTCCGGAAGAATTTCAGGCGTTGGATTGGCAAGGGCCATAATAATTGGCCGATCGGCCATTGTGGCGACCATCTCTTTCGATAAAGCTCCGGGCCCCGAACACCCAAGGAAAATATCAGCTCCCACTACAGCTTCTGCCAGTGTTCTCTGATCCGTATCTACAGCGAAAGCGGATTTATAGGGGTCCATTTCAATTTCTCGCCCCTTGTACACTACCCCATGTATATCGCTTACAATGATATGTTCTTTAGGTAACCCCAAACTCACCAAAAGTTTCAAACAGGCGAGCGCCGCGGCACCGGCCCCACAAGCCGCAACGCGCACATCTTTGATGTCCTTGCCCACGACTCGCAATGCATTGTACACCGCTGCAGCGACACAGATTGCCGTTCCATGCTGATCATCGTGGAACACTGGAATATTCATCCGCTCCCGACAGAGTTTTTCAACAATAAAACATTCTGGCGCTTTGATATCTTCCAGATTGATGCCACCAAATGTTGGCTCCATCGCAGCAATAATATCAACCAGCTTTTCAGGATCTTTTTGATCCAGTTCAATATCAAAGACATCAATACCTGCAAATTTCTTAAAGAGAACAGCTTTCCCCTCCATCACAGGTTTTGAGGCCAATGGTCCTATAGCTCCCAAGCCAAGTACCGCAGTTCCATTTGTCACCACACCTACGAGGTTGGCGCGCGCAGTGAGATGAGCTGCCTGATTTGGATCTTCTTTGATTGCCAAACATGGGTGGGCCACCCCTGGTGAATAAGCTAGCGATAGATCGCTTTGCGTCTCCATCGGTTTTGTTGGCGTAATCGTCAGCTTACCCGGTCGAGGATGCCTGTGATAATCGAGTGCTTTCTCGGAAGAGTCAGATGCCATACCGGGTCCTTTTTGTCGCTCAGAACACTAAAAACTGGAAGATTATCAACAGAATATGCCGATAAAAATGGCAAGTACAAGGCCATAATAAAAAGTTTTCATTATGCGATAAATTTTTCACCGGCCTCGCTCAATATCCGAGCGAAACTTTTGCAATCAGCTAATAGGGAAGTCCCACATAATTTTCAGCAAGCGCTGTCTGCGCAGCCCGGGAAGAGAATAAATACTCCAATTCCGTTTGCTGTATTCGATCACCAAAGCCTTTATTTTCTGGAAATTTGTGAAGGAGCGTCGTCATCCACCATGAAAAGCGCATAGCTTTCCAAATCCTTTTCAAGGCTGTCTCGGAATAAGCTGAAAGCAATGCATCATCACTGTTCTTATAAAATTCTATCAATGCGGTCGATAGGTAGTGAACATCGGATGCCGCTAAGTTCAATCCTTTGGCACCTGTTGGTGGCACTATATGAGCCGCATCACCTGCGAGAAAAAGTCTGCCATAACTTAAAGGTTCTGAGACAAAAGATCGCAACGGAGCAATGCTTTTTTCAATTGAAGGGCCCACCTCAAGTTTCTGCGCGGCATCCTCTGGAATACGTCGCTTCAACTCTTCCCAAAAAGCTTCATCAGACCAGTTTTCAGGACTATCGCTTGAAGAACATTGAATATAGTAACGACTGAGCTTGGGATTTCGCATTGAACATAATGCAAATCCCCTTTCATGCTGGCTATAGATCAACTCCGAAGAGACTGGAGAGGTTTTAGATAATATGCCAAGCCAACCAAAAGGATACACACGCTCATATTCCTGACGGACAGATTTTGGTATCGATTGACGAGAAACGCCATGGAACCCGTCGCAACCAGCAATAAAATCACAATCAATACGATGCGATTTTCCATCTTTTCTATAGGTAACATAGGGTTTATGCGAAGTCAGTTCATGCAGAGTAACATCCTCTGCCTTATTTACAACTGTGCCTCCCATGGCACGACGTGCATCATACAAGTCATGGGTAATTTCAGTCTGGCCATAAACCATGACGGTTTTACCACCCGTCAGTTCCGCAAGGTTAATATGCTGTCGCCGACCTTCCCATGAAACTTCGAAACCTTCGTGGATTTGGCCTTCCCTGTCCATTCGATCGCCAACATTTGCCGCCCGCAGCAGATCAACAAGTCCTTGCTCCAGCACTCCCGCTCTAATTCGGCCAAGCACATACTCTTCACTCTGCCTCTCAAGAACTACGGTATCAATTCCCTGCAAGTGCAGAATTTGGGATAGCAACAACCCAGCAGGGCCGCCGCCCACGATTACAACCTGTGTACGCATGTCGCACTCCAAAGCATTAAAGCCATCTCATTCCAGCAGCGATCAAAACTGAAAACACAATTCAATCTTTTCCAATTTCCTGAATACCCTGCAGGCATTTATTCCCCAACATCAGCGACGCTCCAGTCGCCATCACCATTTGCGGTAAAACCATCCACTCCAGCGTCCAACGACTACCGGAGCGTTCAAACTCCTGCAGGGCTGCTGTTTGAATTGCAGAAAGCTGACAGTCATTAAAATACGCTAAAGTCATCAACAATTCGCTGACAACAGGGTTTTGTTTGTGTGGCATTGCTGAAGAGCCACCTCCTCCAGACAATGCTATTTCAGAGACTTCATTAACCGCCATTAAGGAAATATCCATCCCAAGCTTACCAGCAGCTGTCGTCACATTAGTCAGCCACAACGCAATTTTGCTAATAGCTATTCTGTCCGTATGCCAACAGCCCTCAGGATCAGTGAGTTGCAGCTTTTCAGCGAGCTTTGAACGGACTTCAGCTCCCTTTTCACCCAGTTTATTTAAATCGCCGGCAGCTCCGCCCAATTGCACCAGCAAGAATTTATCCTGCAGAAACTCCAGCTCCGACTTCAATTTCCTAATTGGGCTGCTCCATTCACGGATACGATGAGATACAGTGACCTCATAGGCGTGTTGCAACCTGGTTCGCGCAAAAATCTTTCTATCGCCAAATTTGTGATCCAATTCGGATAGCGCCTGCAGGATTTTCTCCATATCCGCTGAAAATACACTCAGAATTGATTTCAAACGGAGCATTAGAGACGTGTCGACGACATCCTGACTTGTCGATCCAAAATGCAATTTATCGGCAGCTTCCTCATTCAATTCTGCTTTTAGCTGCCTGATCAATTCTGGGACAATAACTCCATCAACAGCGGTTTTCTGGCGAAGCTTTTCGACATTCGGTTGGAACCGCTGGCATGCATCACCAATTTCTTCGGCCACACGTCTGGAAAACAAGCCGACATCCGCCTGCGCAGAAGCAAGAGCAGCCTCAAATTCGAGCATCGCGTAAAGATCAGCTTCAAATGCAAAATAATTGGCAATGTCACTGCGTTCAAACAGGCTTCCCAACACCGGATGGCTGAAAATTGAGATAGACATTAATTCGGCTCCGTTATTTCACATCGCATTTCAGGCCGCCTGTCCTTCATGTGCCGCTTTGGTGCGTGCTTTCAGGTCCCGTAATGTGTTCAATTCCTGCTCCGATGGAGCTTCTGTAGTGCCGAGGTCATCTGCAAATTTGACCTCCCATCCACATGTGGCCTGAACCTGCTCACGTGTAACGCCCGGATGCAGGCTGCGCACTGTAAATTCCTTTGTCACGGGATCTGGTTTCCAGACTGCTAAGTCTGTCACTAACAGTGTAGGACCTTTTGTCGCGATGCCCAGTTCCTGTCGGTGGTTCCCACCACTTCCATGTCCGAACGATGTAAAGAAATCAATCTTTTCAACCATTCCCCTCAGACTTTGCTTCATGGTAATGAATATTTCACCGCAGGATGAAGCAATTTCTGGCGCCCCGCCGCCACCGGGCAGACGTGTCTTGGGTGCCCCGTAATCTCCAATAACAGTGGTGTTAATGTTGCCAAATTTATCAAGCTGGGCGGCCCCGAGAAAGCCGATCGAAATTCGGCCACCTTGCAGCCAGTACCGAAACATTTCAGGCACACCGACAGTTGTGACCGCAGTTTCGCATAATTCACCATCACCTATGGATAACGGCAATACATCTGGAGCAGTTCCAATGGTCCCACTTTCATAAATCAATGTTATGTCTGGAGCATGAGTAAGGCGAGCCACATTACAAGCGGCTGACGGAGCACCAATACCAACAAAACAAATATCAGAGTTCCCAAGTGCACGGGCCGCTGCAATAGTCATCATCTCATCAGGGGAAAACGCTTCACTCATTTGCCTGCTCCCTTCAGGTTCTCAATACGTGACGCAAATACAGTTTCGTCTTTTTCCATCACATTCTTGTTCATCCAATCAGTGAATTTCTCACGATCTGCCGCAATGGCATCCCATTCGACATAGGACGCATTGTCACGAATATAGTAACCGTGAGCATATGAAGGGTGGGCTCCCCCCGGCACAACACAGACGTTCGATATTGTCCAGTTTGGCAATATGCACGCATTGGGGTGAACATCGTCGAAATTTTCCACCACCTCTTCAACCGTGACAACAGCTCTTTTAGCGGCGAGTACAGCTTCCTTCTGCACCCCAATAATTCCTTCGATTAAAACATCGCCCTTTCGATTAGCTTTCTGAGCATGAATAAAAGTTACATCAGGGCGCACCGACGGGACAGCTGCCAGCGTCTCACCTGTAAAGGGGCAAACAACTTCGCGAATATTGGAATTGACGTTCTTTAATCCAGCGCCTTTGTAGCCCCTAAAAACAGCACATGGCAGCCCTGCAGCTCCTGCTTCATAAGCGTTAGCCATAGCAGCATGTGAGTGTTCCTCAACCTCCAAAGCATGGGGCCAATTGTTTTCAACAGCATCTCTAAATCGGCGCAGCAAACCAACCCCAGGGTTTCCGGCATATGAGAAAACGACTTTTTTCGCCATGCCCATTCCAATCATCTGATCGTAAACCAGATCAGGTGTCATACGAACAAGTGTTAATTCCTTACGCCCCTGACGAATGGCTTCGTGCACTGCAGCATGAGGGATCAAATGAGTAAAACCCTCAAATGCAACTACATCGCCATCGCGCAAATTGTCGGCTACAGCTTCTTTTAATGATGTGAATTTTGCCACTCACTTAAACCTTTTTTATATATCGAAAAATACGGTTTCCAATTCACCTTGCAGATGGATATCGAAACGATAGTCGTTACCATCCTTCTGTGCGATTAGTGTAGGAACACGGCTTTTGTGTTCAACGCGCCCAAGCACCGGGTCAGCCTGATTTGCGGTATTTTCCTCAGGAAAATACATGCGCGTGTGCAGGCCTAGGTTAATTCCACGGGCAACAATCCAGAAAGTAATATGTGGCGCCATAGGACGGCCATCCGTAAATGGCACGACACCCGGCTTGATGGTGTGAAAGCAAAACTCACCCGTATCCATTTCACCTGCGCTGCGCCCCCATCCTGAAAAATTAGGGTCAGCTGTCCCTCTCGTTTCGAATGGACTATTATACAAGCCATCGCTGTCAGCCTGCCAGATTTCAACGAGCGCATCTTTCAATGCCATGCCATTGCCATCAATGACGGAACCTCGAATGGTGATCCTTTCACCTTTAGTTTTGTCATTGACCATGCTGGCTCCCAAGTCCTGCTCGTATACCCCTTTAATTCCTGCGAAATTTGGAGTGCATCCGATATGCACATAAGGACCAGCCGTCTGAGAGGGTGTTTCTTTCAAATAGTTGAGCGACTGTGGCATCAATTCCCCTCCCGCCTGTTTTCAAAATAGGTTGAACGTCGGCCTCTCAAGACAATATCAAATTTGTAGGCAAGACTATCCATTGGCAAACTGTTTGCCATATCCAACGGTGCAACCAATTGTTCGATGGCAGCCTGATCCGGTATAGTATTCAGGATTGGACACCTTGCTATGAGGGGATCCCCCTCAAAATACATTTGTGTAATCAAACGTTGCGCAAACCCTTGTCCGAAAACTGAAAAATGAATATGCGCAGGGCGCCAATCATTGACTCCGTTCGGCCATGGGTAGGGGCCTGGCCGGATTGTTCGAAATGTGTAATTTCCGTCATCATCAGTAATGGTACGACCACATCCACCGAAATTAGGATCCAACGGAGCAATATATGACTCTTTTTGGTGACGATATCGTCCACCCGCATTTGCCTGCCACAACTCTAACAACACATTAGGTACGGGATGTCCCTTTTCATCCAATACCCGCCCATGCACAACAATCCTCTCTCCGATCGGCAAATCACCATTTTGTGAAAAATTCTGCAGCAGATCATTGTCCAGTTCACCAATAAGGCTGTGCCCGAAAACCGGTCCGGTCATTTCGCTCAATGTATTGTCAAGTGACAGGAGAGCCTTTTGAGGTGACCTTAGGATGCTAGTCTTATAAGTCGGAGTGTAGGCCGGTGGATGCCAATTGCGATCCCGCTGAATAAACGGTCCACTTTGCTGTTTTTCATTTTTCATTGCTGTTTCGGCTTTCTGCATCAATTGTCTGGAAGACATCTTTAATGACTTTAATGGCACTGTTGGCGGCAGGTACACCAGCGTAAATCGCTACGTGAAGCACAGCCTCACGTATGTCATCTCTGGTCGCCCCTGTGTTTTGTGCCGCCCTGACATGCATTGCACATTCATCCAAATGCCCAAGTGCTGCTAACAGCGCAATCGTAACCATCGAGCGCTCTCTTTTACTCCAGTTTTCGCGGCTCCAGACTGATCCCCAAGCGCCTTCTGTAATTAACTCCTGAAAGGGGAGATCAAATTCACTCTGATTTGCTTCGGCACGAGCTACATGTTCACTTCCGAGCACGGATTGCCGAGTTTTCCGGCCTAGCTCAAATTTTTCAGACTTGCCTTCCATCACAACTCCAATGACACCTTATGCTTCTCAAAGAAGGCTTGTAGAACATTACAAAACGCTGCTGGTTGCTCCACGCATGGTATATGCTGCATTTGAAATTTCAGAAAATTCAGCACCGGGAATGAGACTGCAGAGCTCCCGAACCAGATCAGGGGTGGTCGCCAGATCCTGATCACCCACTAAGCACAATGTAGGCATTGCAATTGACGGCACCTGATCCGTAAAATCAGCATCCCGAATAGCAGCGCAAGTACTCACATATCCTGCGAGTGACTGCCGTTCTAACATGGCTCTGCATCCTAAGAACTCCGGATTATCCTGATGGCGAAACTCAGCCGTAAACCAGCGTTCCATCACCGCATCAACCATTGACGAAAGACCACCTGTCTCAAGAGCGTCAATTCGTTCCTGCCACATTTGTGAGGTTCCAATTTTGTGACCAGTATCGCAAAGAACCAACGCCCGAACAATATCAGGCCTCTTCAATGCTATCCCTTGAGCAATCATACCACCAACAGACAACCCACAAACGATGACGTTCTGAATATTCAGGTGCTCAATGAGTGCTTCGAGATCATCAATGTGATCATCCATTTTGTATGGAGTTTTCCCCAAGTCGGACAAGCCGTGTCCACGCTTGTCATAACGCAGAATCGAAAACGCCTCACTTAATTCTGATGTTATTGCGTCCCAGATCCGAAAATCCGTTCCAAGAGAATTCACAAATACCAGAACAGGCTTATCTTTCGCTGCTTCCAGATATTGGAAATGAATGTTTACAGTATTCACAGTTGCAAATTGCATATCTCTCTCCCTCCCTAATGAAAACAGATTGATTTTGTAAGGTAAAATGATATTTTTGGTCATTTACATAACTGCATGGTTATAAATGAAACGTACCGACGTAAAATTCCGACACCTAAGCATTTTCATTGAAGTAGCCCGTCAGCGAAGCGTGGGTAAAGCCGCTGAAATACTTTCAATCAGTCAGCCTGCAGTGACCAAAGCAATCCGCGAACTTGAAAACATTCTTCAGGTAAAACTGTTTGAAAAGGATGGCCGTGGTATCAAGCTTGGTAGAATAGGAGAAGTATTCCTCAAACACGCCGGTGCAAGCGTTGCTGCTGTTCAACAGGGCATCGACTCTGTAAATCTTGCGCTACTGCATGCTGCGCCTCCCGTTCGAATTGGCGCACTTCCAACAACCTCCGCCCATATCATGCCCAAAGCGGTTAAACTGTACCTTCAGGAAAATGTAGGTAACGAAATTAAGATTGTTACCGGTGAAAACTCTGTCCTTCTAGAGCAGTTGCGTCGTGGGGACCTGGATATTGTCGTTGGCCGCCTTGCCTCCCCCGAAAAAATGACAGGTCTTTCCTTTGAGCACCTTTACAGTGAACAGGTTATGTTTGCTGTTCGCCCAGGTCATCCACTACTAGAGAGCCCAAACCTTCGCCTTGATGAACTTAGAAACTATACTATTTTGATGCCAACGAAGGCGTCAGTCATTAGGCCATTTGTCGAACGCTTCCTGATGGCAAACGGCATTCCAGAATTACCCACCCAAATTGAAACGGTTTCGGACTCATTCGGACGAGCTTTTATTCGAGAGAGTGACGGCATATGGATCATATCGCAGGGGGTAATCGCGCATGATCTGGCATGCGAGGACATCAAGGTATTGCCCGTTGACACCTCGGAAACACGTGGGGCTGTTGGCTTGACAACACAGTCAGACAAAGATCAGGACACCGCACTCAGCATTATGATGCAATCTATTCGCCAAGCGGCTCAGGCTATTCACAGAACCGTGTAATCCTGTGACTTGATCAATCAATGCATAGCTTTAGGTTGACGGAATACCTTTTTATCAGTGTGAGAAAATGAACCGACTTTTAGTTATTTCGATTGCGACCTTACTAACATTTGCGAAGCTTGCCTCCGCAAAAGATACAATAGAAATCGCCACCTTTGCAGGAGGCTGCTTCTGGTGCGTAGAAAGTGACTTTGAAAATGTTGAAGGGGTCATATCAGCGGTATCTGGCTATACTGGTGGGCAAATGACTAACCCGACTTACAGGAAACACGGCAAACATATTGAAGCGGTGCAAATCAGGTTTGATCCATCGGTCGTCAGTTACACAGAGTTGCTGGAAGTATTCTGGCGATCCATCGATCCAACGGATGCCGGCGGCCAATTTTGCGATCGCGGGCATTCCTATACAACTGCGATATTCGTTAATAGTCCAGCCCAGAAGAAAAGCGCGCAAACGTCAAAAGCGCAACTGCAAAAGTCAAAGCGTTTGCCGGCCCCAGTGGTTACCCCGATCCGCGACGCAGGTCATTGGACAGACGCGGAAGACTATCATCAGGATTATTATAAAACCCATCCTGTCCGTTATAAATTCTATCGATTTAACTGCGGTCGTGATAGTCGAGTAAAAGACCTTTGGGGAGTTGAAGCCCATAGAGGAATTCGGAAAAACTAATCCGCACCGGCATCTATCAAAATATACAGAAAGGAATATCTAGCCCGTCTTTTTCTGAATATTTTCCAGAAACGTCCTGATCTGATCGCGCATTTTCTGGAAATCCTCAACCATGCTGTTCGCAGCGCTCCGCTGTTCGCTTGCTGCGCCATCCGACATACCAGCTTCTTCACTAATTTCTGAAACTGTCTCAGCCACCATCTGAGTTGCCTGCTCGGCAAATCTTACATTGTTACCAATGTCACTGATTGTGCTTGCCTGCGTGTCAACCGCAGTTGCAATACTCGCTGTGGCATGATCGATCTTCTCAATCGTTTTGGTTATTTCAGTCGCATTTTCAACAGTTGTTGAAGTTGCTTTTTGAATTGCACTTACTTGTGATGATATTTCTTCGGTTGCTTTTTCTGTCTGGCTTGCAAGGTTTTTAACTTCACTGGCAACAATAGCAAAACCTTTTCCGGCCTCACCCGCGCGTGCGGCTTCAATAGTTGCATTTAACGCCAGCAGATTTGTCTGGCTGGCAATATCCTCAATCAGCGCAACAACTTCACCAATTTTATCAGCTGTAACCGCAAGCCCATTAATTGTATCAGAGGCTGAAGCAGCATGTCCAACAGCCTGCTTGGAAATTTCAGCGGAACTTTGAACTTGTTTTCGAATTTCATCTACCGACTGACTCAAGGTTTCCGCGCCTTTTGCGACCATTCGAACATTGGATGCCGTTTCTTTTGACGTTTCGTCCATTGTTTGCGACTTCATCAGCGTTTGTTCGATCATGCTGGAGACAACACTGGCGTTTGCTTTCACTTTCTCGGATGCTGCCTTTACCGCATCCATTGTCTCACCAATTTCGCGATCAAAGTCAGCGATCAATGCTTCAATGCGCTGAACTTCAGCTTCGTCAGCCATTTTTTGGGCTGCAATCTCGTCCGCTCGTTGTTCCGCTTCGCGCCGCTGCTGCTCAACCTCCTCTGCCATTTGATCACGTTCGGTAACATCTTCCCAGGTCACCATTGTCCGGATATGTTGACCATCCGCATTACGAACTGCAGCCATTGACACTTCATAGTGCTTGTCAGCAATCGTAAATGTGCGCTTAAAAGGGAGCTCATCTGTCTTTTCAAGAACTTCGAGCTCCGTTTGCTCCGTTCCGATAACCTCCCAGATTTTCGATTGATCTTTAATAGGTTGTCCCAATCTTTCTTTCGCGAGCCGTTTTCCGGCTTCATTAACGAAATAGGTCGTGCCACCAAGGCCAACCAGCGCGGTGGGAACGTGACTGCTTTCGATCATATTGCGAAGTTGAAAACTGTCTTCCACGCTTTTTCGCAACGAAGACAGCGCCCTGACCATATCCAGAAACTCGTCTTTTCCAACTTTCGGCAACTCGATATCTGTATGCCCTTTACTAATTTCAGTCAGCCTATCGGAAAATACGTTAATTTTTCTGAACAGAGTAAATTTCAACAATAGCCAACCGACAGCCCAAGCGATTAAAATCCCAATGCCAATCGCAACCATAGCCGAGTTACGAATTTCTGATGTAAGTTTGGCAAATTCTCCCACGTCTCGTGTCAACACGCCGATCATCCAGACATCGCCTATTGTGCCAGGAATTTCGACACTGATGCTTTCAAGCTGCTGACTTTGAACCACAAATTCAGCATCGACGGTTTTATTTTCAGTTGCAGCATCACCACCCTCAGCATCCTGACCTGTATTATCGCTTGCCTCTGGAGTTTGTGCTGAGAAATTCTTAAAATTATCTGCGATTAGTACGTTCCCATTAACATCTGTGTAAGCGATGTCGCCGTTCATATACTCACCCAGACCAAGCAAATGAGGAAGCGGATTTGTGACAACCTCGATAAAGCCGGCAACACGAAAACCGCCGATCGGTGCAATTACACTATGAACCGGCTGGCCGTCTTCTGTTCGCCAATAAAAAGTGCTCACCGTACGACTTGCTTTTTTGTCGCGAGCCAAAAGTTGATCATAAAGATTGCCGATCGAGGTAACAGTCTGCCCCTGCCCTTTTGTTGAAGTTGCCACCAACTTCATGTCTTTGTCGAACAGATTAGTCGTTACGAGGAAAAACTCCTGACGCGTAATAATTGCGTCATTGTGAAAGGCTGTTGCCTGAATGGCCATGTTCTTCTCGTCCTTGTCTTTAACCGCTTTCACTAACGGTTCATGACGAGACCAGTTTTTAACATGAGGCGTTATTTTTTCCGCATACTGAAGACGGATGCGATCATTCACTAGAAAATTCAATGTATCTGCGGCATTGTCGTTAAAGACCTGCAACGAAAATTCAGTAAACTTTTCCGCGACGCGGGTTTGTCCAAGCATCAAAGCTGCCGAGAAAGTTATGGCCAATGCAACAAGAATTCTGCGGGGCGTCCAAAACTGAGTAGCCTTGATGGCATTTGAGCCATCCGGAGTTCTTTTGACTTTTTTAAATACAGCAAAAATTTTGAGTTTATTGAGCATCATAAAATAACTTTTCAGGATTAATATTGCGCAACAATAAACCAGTAAAACTTTATATATTGTTACTTAATGCACTCAAATACACTGTGAAATCGGATTAACGATTTCTGAAGATATCATCAGATAATTTGAATATTCAGATTTTGCCCCCATTAGTATGTTAGGATCTGGAGCGTGAACTCTATTGCTAAGAAACCTATGAACTCCGAAACTCTGGAAGCAGAGAGACTGGCCGTTCTGGATAATTATGACATTCTTGACACAGCCGCTGAAACTGCCTTTGATCGATTAACGGAACTCGCCTCTACATTCTATCAATCACCTATCGCCCTTATCTCGCTGGTAGATGACAAAAGACAGTGGTTCAAAAGCCGTGTAGGACTGGATGCAACTGAAACACCTCGCGACATATCTTTTTGCCAGCATGCCATCATGTCCGATAAACCCTTTATCGTGACCGACGCGCGAAACGACGAGCGTTTCAAGAACAATCCACTGGTAACTGGCGATCCCAACATCCGGTTTTATGCTGGGGCGCCATTGAAATCACCGTCCGGGCACCGTATCGGCACTCTTTGCGTCATTGACGAGAAGCCAAGGCATGATTTCGGGCTTGCAGACAGCAAACAATTACAATTGCTGGCGGACATCGTTATTAGCGAAATGGAATTGCGCCTG
This sequence comes from Sneathiella glossodoripedis JCM 23214, assembly GCF_000616095.1. Classification (GTDB taxonomy): domain Bacteria; phylum Pseudomonadota; class Alphaproteobacteria; order Sneathiellales; family Sneathiellaceae; genus Sneathiella; species Sneathiella glossodoripedis. Next base: position 135,790 of record NZ_BAMS01000005.1, read on the forward strand.
AGTAACGCACAATTAACCCAGACAATGAGAACACAGTCAGATTTTCTATCCATGATCAGTCATGAAATTAGAAATCCGATGGGAGCAATTATAGGCTTATCCGATGCATTGTATGACGATGAGTGCGACCCACAAAAAACCAAACTGATTAAAGGTATCCAGTACTCTTCGAGAATGTTAATGGGCCTTTTGAACGATGTTTTGGATTTCACGAAGTCAAGAGCGGGTAAAATAAAATTAAATATTGGTGGATGTGATTTAAGAGCATTGATAGATACCTATACCAAAACATGGGCCCCCGCCGCCGAGGAAAAAAATATCAATTTTACCGTCTCAAGCGGCGCTGATCTTCCGGCTATTGCCAGACTGGATGAACTTCGCACAATACAGATTCTCAACAACATTGTGAGCAATGCGATCAAGTTCTCTGAGGTGGGAACTGTCTCCACATCCTTTGGCGTCAGGAATGACACCGAAACCGGCACATGCTTACAAATTTCTATTTCAGATACTGGCATTGGCATGACTACCGATCATATCAAACGCCTTTTCACTCCCTTTGAACAAGCAGATAATTCAATTACAAGACGCTTTGGTGGAACCGGTCTTGGGATGGCCATTACCAAAGACCTGATTACGCTAATGAAGGGCACAATTAACTGTGATAGCCGTGTTGGCGAGGGCACTACGTTCCATTTGAGCATTCCAATAGAGGTTCCGACGAAACAAAACACAGGAAATGACAATCTTAAAATTAGAGACATCCTCATCGTCGATGACGTTGAAATGAACCTTATGGTTGGCGAAGGTCTGATCGAAAAACTGGGCCACCGCGCCATAAAAGCTTCAAATGCAAAGGAAGCAATCGCTTTGGCTGCAGAGAATACTTATGATCTGATACTCATGGATGTTCACATGCCAGAGGTCAACGGTATTGAAGCTGCCAGACAGATCAAAACCATCAAGCCCAACCAAAAAATTATCGCTTTAAGCGCTGATGACCCACAAACAATATCTGACATCGACCTTGATGAAGTTATTGACGGCTTTCTGGTGAAGCCAATGAATGTGAACAGCCTTGCAGACATATTGCAAAACTGTGACTGACCGCTTTTAAGTTTGTCCGCTCATATGATCTGCAAAACCTGATAACATATGAACGGCTTGAAAAACCTAAAATAAATCGCTTTAGCGCCCAACAAAAAACCCTTCTTGAGACCAAGAAGGGTTTTTGGTGCGGTCGAGAAGACTCGAACTTCCACCCGTGTTACCGGACAGCGACCTCAACGCTGCGCGTCTACCAATTCCGCCACGACCGCTTGAGGTAGAGGGGAAATATCAAATAGTTTGCCCAGTGGCAAGTACAGATTTGAAAATTTCCGGAATGTTGGAAAATTATTTTCGCCATCAGGTGCAAAACCTGAACAGATCGCTATATATCCTGCTGATTGAGGCCAATTTTATCGGTTATGGATACGCCGATGTTATCATCAACCACTATAATCTCGCCGTATGCAATAGGTTTATTGTTCGCCAATACCATTGCATCATCATCAACACCGGTATCAAGCTCAATTACAGCTCCCCGCCCCATTTTCAGTAGTTGGTGAATGGGCATGACGGCCTTTCCCAGAACCACCGAGATTTCAACGTCCACACCTTTAATCGCTTTATCTTCCATCAGGGCACCCATAAATTACAGCAGATAACACTATCACCCGATTATGGTTACAATATTCTTAATATCCAAACAATAACCACTTTGATCGCGGGATCAGCACAGGTTATATAAGCTGCATGCATCAGATTGAATGGAAAATCTCGGACGAGCCAGTCCCCTATGAATTTGCACTCGACGTAATGGAACGACGGGCTGCCGACATTCGAAATGGCACCGCTTCAGAAATGGTTTGGCTGCTGGAACATCCACCGCTTTACACAGCGGGAACAAGCGCGCGCGAAGAAGACCTCCTCACACCTGACAGGTTTCCCGTTTACCGAGCCGGACGCGGGGGGCAATATACTTACCATGGACCAGGGCAAAGAATTGCCTATGTTTTGCTGGATTTAAAGAAACGAGGATCGGATATTCGCAAATATGTTGAAGACCTAGAAAGCTGGGTCATTGATGTTCTGGCACAATATCACATTAAAGGTGAAATTCGCGAAGGCCGCGTTGGTGTCTGGGTGAGCAAGGGGCATCAGGAAGATAAGATAGCTGCAATAGGTGTTCGAGTACGGAAATGGGTAAGTTTCCACGGCATATCCATTAATGTGGAACCAGATTTGAGCCATTATGACGGTATCATACCTTGCGGAATATCCGAGTATGGCGTCACATCACTGGTTAAAGAAGGAATACCGGTAAGCATGCCGGAATTTGATATTGAGCTAAAATCCAGCTTTGAAAAAATATTTCTGCAAAATGGGGCTTTGGGCTGTATCACCAACTCTAAACCGTAGGCCGCCCTTCAAAAGACGTAAAACTGTCGGTAGCTTCAATATATTTGAAAGAAACATTCAATACCCGGGCAAATAAGGGCCCATCCTGACATTTTTCTTTCATGACGAGCAAATCGCTCTCATCTCCTTCGAAAATTGCTTCAACGGAACCATCGGTCCTGTTGCGGACCCACCCTGTCAAACCGAGCTTACTGGCGGTTTGAATTGTCCACGCCCGATAACCAACCCCTTGGACTTTACCGGTTATTCGAGCGTGAACTATTGGCATATGGACCTTATTCGAATTCGAGGATCACATCATCTACGGCCAGTGTATCTCCGGCTTTCGCTTTAACCGCAGACACAATACCATCCTGCTCAGCACGCAGAATATTTTCCATTTTCATCGCTTCCACGACAGCCAAAGGATGACCGGCCTTCACCTCGTCACCCTCTTCGACGTTAATGGAGACCACCATTCCCGGCATTGGGCACAACAGGAATTTGGATAGATCCGGTGCTTCTTTTACAGGCATCAGCTTCGCCAGTTCTGCCTGTCGAGGTTTACGAACAGCAAGGTCAATAACGGCACCGCGATGAGTTACGCGAATACCTGATTTCACCCTTTCGACAAAAGCAATAACCTTCACACCGTTGATCTGGGCGACCACCCTGCGCATGCCAGGCACCCAATCAGACTGAAGTGCAAATATCTTGCCTTCAATTGTAAAGTTCAAGCCATCATGCTGATCCTCAGCAGTGAGGTCTGTATGACGCTCCAACCCTTCACTCACAACCCAATTTGCACCAACCTTCTCCACAACATTGTTGATCGATCTGGCTTTATGGCGCAGCTCAACAAGTGCAGCGATGGCAGCCATATTGTGGTAAGTCTCATCATCCACTTCAACACCGGAAAAACCTTCGGGATATTCTTCGGCGATGAAACCTGTCGTTAGGCAGCCTTCCTGAAACCGTGGGTGATTGCATACAGCGTTCAAGAAATTGATATTGTGTGCAATGCCGCTGACTTCATACGCATCCAGCGCTTGAATCATTTCCGCAATCGCGCTTTTACGATCGGGACCATAAGTACAAAGCTTAGCAATCATGGGATCGTAAAACATTGTAATTTCCGACCCTTCGGTCACACCAGTATCCACACGGACATTCTGCCCTTCAGGTGGCGTGTAGCGTGATAGGCGGCCGATGGATGGCAAAAACCCTCTGTAAGGATCTTCAGCATACAAACGGCTTTCAATGGCCCAACCGTTAAGCTTCACATCTTCCTGTTTGATCGTCAGCTTTTCATCATTGGCAACACGGATCATCTGTTCAACCAGATCAATGCCCGTCACGAGTTCAGTAACCGGATGTTCCACCTGCAGACGGGTGTTCATTTCCAGGAAATAAAAATTGCGGTCCGCGCCTACAATAAACTCTACAGTGCCAGCGGAATGATATTCCACCTCCCGAGCGAGAGCGACTGCCTGCTCACCCATTGCTTTACGCAATTCTTCATCAAGAAACGGGCTCGGCGCTTCTTCAATAACTTTCTGATGTCGGCGCTGAATTGAACATTCACGTTCACCCAGATAAATACAGTTTCCGTGCTTATCTGCCAAAACCTGTATCTCAATATGACGGGGATCAACAACAAATTTTTCAATAAAAATTCTATCATCGCCAAAGCTTGAAATAGCTTCATTTTTTGCAGACTGAAATCCTTCGCGGGCTTCTTCGTCGTTAAATGCAACGCGCATGCCTTTACCGCCACCGCCTGCTGACGCTTTGATCATGACGGGGTAACCAATTTCCTTGGAAATCTTCACCGCGTGATCCGCATCATCGATCAAGTCCATGTGTCCAGGAACAGTATTAACCCCGGCAGCATGAGCCAGCTTTTTGGACTCAATCTTATCTCCCATTGAGGCAATCGCCTTTTTGCCGGGTCCAATAAATGCAATCTTTGCTTTAGTCAAGGCATCTGCAAAAGCTTGATTTTCGGAAAGAAAACCATACCCCGGATGAACAGATTCTGCCCCGGTTTCTTTACAAGCAGCAATAATTTTATCAATAACCAGGTAGCTTTCAGACGCCGCCGCTGGCCCGATATGGACCGATTCATCGGCCATCCGCATATGCATGGCTCCGTCATCAGCATCAGAATAGACTGCTACAGTCTTTATCCCCATTTCACGGGCTGTTTTTATGACACGGCATGCGATCTCACCACGATTGGCGATCAGGATTTTTTTAAACATTTTCTTTATCTCCCCTCACCTTATAGCGGAATATTGCCGTGCTTTTTCCACGGATTTTCCAATTGTTTATTTTTCAGCATCCGCAATGATGCCGCGACCCTGTGACGTGTATTGTTTGGCATAATGACATCATCAATAAATCCACGATGCCCTGCAATGAAGGGGTTGGCAAAACGCTCGGAATATTCGTCAGTTTTACGCTTGATCTTCTCTTCATCCCCAAGCTCAGAGCGGAAAATAATTTCAACAGCGCCTTTTGCGCCCATCACAGCAATTTCAGCAGATGGCCACGCATAATTCACGTCACCACGAAGATGCTTGGATGCCATAACATCATAGGCACCACCATAGGCTTTACGGGTAATTACAGTGACCTTCGGAACTGTCGCTTCAGCGTATGCGTATAGCAATTTAGCTCCATGCTTGATAATTCCGCCATATTCCTGCGCTGTACCTGGAAGGAAGCCCGGTACATCAACCAAGGTTACTATGGGAATATTAAAACAGTCACAGAACCTGACAAAACGGGCTGCTTTTCGCGAACTGTCGATATCAAGACAACCAGCCAACACCATAGGCTGGTTGGCAACCACACCAACAGTCTGCCCTTCAATCCGAGCAAAACCTGTTATGATGTTTTTTGCAAAATCAGGCTGAATTTCGAAAAAATCACCTTCATCAGCGAGCTTCTCGACAAGCTCCATCATATCATAGGGCTTGTTCGCATTCGCTGGAACAAGAGTATCAAGCGATGGTTCCTTGCGATCAGGATTGTCAAAACTGTCTCTAACTGGTGATTTTTCACGATTTGACGCAGGTAACATATCGACAAGATCACGAACTGCACTCAAAGCTTCTACATCATTGTCATATGCGTTATCAGCGACAGAAGACTTACTGGTGTGCGTTCCAGCACCGCCCAACTCTTCAGCAGTCACCGTTTCATTTGTCACGGTTTTAACAACATCAGGCCCGGTTACGAACATGTAAGAACTGTCACGGACCATAAAGATAAAATCAGTCATCGCTGGCGAATAAACGGCACCGCCAGCACATGGCCCCATAATAACAGAGATCTGGGGAATAACGCCTGAAGCCATCACGTTACGCTGAAACACTTCTGCGTAACCAGCGAGACTGTCAATACCTTCCTGAATTCGCGCTCCACCTGAGTCATTGAGACCAATAACCGGAGCCCCTACTTGTACCGCCTTATCCATGATTTTACAGATTTTCTTGGCGTGGTATTCTGAAAGCGAGCCACCAAAAACAGTAAAATCCTGAGAGAAAACAAAAACCAGTTTACCGTTAATGGTCCCGTGACCGGTGATAACACCATCACCAGTTACCACATCATCCTGCATTCCAAATTCTGTGCAACGGTGCTCAACAAACATGTCCCATTCTTCGAATGATCCCTCGTCAAGCAGATATTCAATCCGCTCACGTGCTGTTAGCTTTCCTTTGGCATGTTGCGCATCGATACGACGTTGACCGCCCCCCAGGCGCGCTTTGGCCCGTTTTTCTTCTAGCTGTTGGATAATGTCCTGCATTTTTACTCCCTGACTCTCCCAATAATGGGCGACCAATCAACGGTCACACAGTTCCAAAAAATTCACCGCGGCAACCAAGCTTTCCTTGTTGTTCTTTCTTCGCTTGGTCTGTTCGGCATCTTCACCCCATTGCTCTATCACATGGGTCTCATCAATTTCGCTAATTTCAAATGCCTGCTCGGCATCTAACTTTTTTGCCATCACGGCTAGTGTGACAACCAGCGAACCAGTTAAGTTTACTACATCATGAATTGCCGCCAAATGTAAATCCGATTGCTCTTCCACAACGGACTGCATGTTTAAAAGGGCTGTATCCTCTTGCGCCACATAGCCTACGCCTTGTGTCACTCGAAGCTTGGCATCATACGCCTTCGCAACCCACTCAACCAGTGGATCCCACGCATGTTTTTGAGCTTCCACCAAATTCTCAGGATATGTTGCCCGATAGCACACCAGATCGGTTTCACCAAACCCGGCGATTTCTTTGATAACCGCTTCGCGTTGAGGAGTAACCCGATCAATGGCAGTAGCGGCATATCGCATAAACGGCATTGTGAAGGGTTTTACGGTTTCTTCCTGAGCAGCCCACTCATTCGCGATTGCAGTGGCCAATGCTTCATTAGGCAGATGAAGTTCAGCTTTGGCAGGCGTCTTGATAGGGCGGCCATCCAGCATGACTGAAAATGAGCCGTCCACCTCACGTATTGATGCCGTTTTATAAAATCGCTTCATCGCTATGCACTGCTAAAATTAAGACTATCCATTTGGCAAACAGTCGTTAGGTTTATAAGGATAAATTCCGAAATGGCAAGCAAAACTGCTATTCAATCCCGACCAGTGGCGGCAAATCATCGTATTTATATATGAGATGGTTCGCACCACTTTGCTCAAGGGTTTGAAAGTCGTGATACCCCCAGCCAACACCGATCGCATGACAACCAGCATTTCGAGCAAGCAACATATCGTAGCTGGTGTCACCCACCATATATGTATTGCTGCAATCGGCACCGACTTCTGCCATGGCTTTTTCCAGCATCTGTGGATGAGGTTTCCCGGGGTTTTGATCTGGTGTTTGCAAGGACGTAAAGTATTTTTCCAGCCCGTGCATTTTGATAACGGCTTTAAGCCCTCTCATGGATTTGCCGGTTGCGACAGCCAAAAGCACGTTACTCGAATAGAGTTTTTCCAAGACTTCCAGTGCGCCAGGAAACAGCGGTTCTTCATGATCCTGTTTCAGACGTTGCTCACGAAATGCGTCTCTGTAACACGCCACCAGTTGGTGTAACAGCGGCTCATCCGCGGGATTGGGCATCAACATCCGGATTGCTTCTTCCAGATTCAAACCAATAATATTTCGAATATCATTTTCGATTGGCGGCGTCAGGTCGCAGGCCTCGAAAGATTTATTCATACAACGAATAATATTGTATTGGCTATCAACCAGTGTGCCGTCGCAATCAAAGACAACCAGTTTTAACGCTGAGCTACTCATGCCTAATTCCGCTTGTTATATTCCAAACAGTCTTTTATCAAAGTCAGGCATAAAATACACGCCCTCATCAGTGCTGGGGATTTAGAGCTTCTCTCGATTACTCAAATTAGGTAATCTCCTCCCCGGACAGGAAATCACAGAAACAAGGACCGAAGCATGTATACTCTCTATGATTTCTTACCTTCTGGAAATGGCTACAAAGTCAGACTGCTTCTCAATCAACTTGGTATCAGCTATGAGCTGGTAGAGAAAGATATCGTAAAGGGTGAGACTCGCACTCCGGAATTTTTAAACCTGAATAGCAATGGAAGAATTCCCCTCCTTCAACTGGAAAATGGTGAATGCCTGGCAGAGTCAAACGCAATATTGATGTATCTTGCAGAAGGAACTCCATTTCTTCCTGACGAAAAATTGCTAAAGGCACGCGTGTTGCAATGGATGTTTTTTGAACAATACAGTCATGAGCCGAACATAGCAGTTGTTAGATATTGGATGACACATGGCGGACCCGATGAAGAACAGCAGAGACAATTACCATCTAAAATGCAGTCTGGTTACGCTGCGCTTGACGTGATGGAAAAACAGTTGTCACAGTCTGATTTTCTGGTGGGTGGTAAATATTCTGTCGCCGATATCGCCTTGTATGCCTACACACATGTTGCGCATGAAGGTAATTTTGATTTGTCAGGCTATCCAGCAATTAATGCATGGCTTTTGCGCGTACAATCGCGCCCCAATCATCTGCTGATTACTGATCGCAAGTAAATTGCATGCCGGAAAACGGATATTTCCGGTGTGAATTTTCTGGCATCCCTGTGCTTTTCTGGAGAGTTCGATGTCAACCCAACAGCCTATGCAACAAATTCAAATCGGAATGTCACTAAGCAATTGGGTGCTCTTGCTAATCCTTTCCCTCCTTTGGGGCGGATCCTTCTTTTTTAACGGGGTTGCTGTCAAAGAATTACCCGTTTTTACGATCGTGTTTGGCCGGGTTTGTTTTGCCTCATTAGCTTCTGCTTTTTATGAAGCTTCGAGGATTGAGATTTCCAACTAATCCAAAAATATTGATCGCTTTTCTGTTCATGGGCCTCATGAACAACCTCATTCCCTTTTCCTTAATCGTCGCTGGACAAACAGAAATCAGCAGCGGTTTGGCCTCTGTATTAAACGCTACAACACCACTTTTTGCCGCAGTAGTCGCTCATTTTGCAACAAAAGATCCCACCGAAAGGCTCGGCCCGAAGCGAATTTCAGGAATAATACTGGGAATTCTGGGCGTCAGCATACTGCTTAGCCCAAAAATCGGAAATATTGGTTTCAGTGGCGGTGAAGTATTGGGTCAGATTGCCATACTTGGTGCAGGGCTCTCTTATGGCATCGCTGTTGTATTTGGCCGGCGATTTGCTAAAGAAGGTATCACGCCAGTGACAGCAGCAACAGGTCAGGTATGTGCCAGCACTATTTTGATGCTCCCACTTATTGTCGTTTTTGATCAACCTTGGACGTTTTTACCGCAGATCAGTCAAGATGCCATTTTTTCGGTTCTTAGCATCGCTATTTTCAGCACAGCTATCGCCTACATCCTGTATTTTGAGCTGATCAAATCAGCTGGCGCGACCAATGCAAGTCTTGTAACCCTTATTATTCCCGCAAGTGCAATGTTACTCGGCGTTCTTTTTCTTGATGAAATAGTCACCCTAACAATGATTGCCGGAATGGTGTTTATCGGGCTTGGCTTGCTCGTAATTGACGGGCGTATTTTACGATTTTTGCCAAAAAAGAAGCCCGGTATTTAGCCGGGCTTCTTCCAATGATTATTTACCAGCGCGATTAACTGCGCTCGTAATTGCTTTAAGCGATGCGGTCACAATATTCGCGTGACGCCCAACACCAAATACAGGATTACCGGCTTCATCGCGCATTTCCACATAAGCAACAGCAACGGCATCCGCACCAAATCCTGTTGTATGCTCACGGTAATCATTTACGGAAAGGCTGACACCCAGATTTTCTTTAAGCGCATTCATGTAAGCGTCAATTGGCCCGGTGCCTTTACCTTCGATGGTTTTTTCCTGACCATTATGGCGAATGGTTGCCGTTAATATTCGGCGCTCAGAAGCATGCGTATCAACCGTCGTCTGATGGTTGATAAACTCAACGACGCCAGACGCTTCAAGATATTCGGATACAAAAGTGTCATAAATGAAAGATGAAGACAGCTCTTTACCGGTTTCATCTGTAATCGCCTGAATAACTTTACTAAATTCAACCTGAAGCATCCGAGGCAGTTCAATGCCATAATCTTCTTGCAGAAGATAGGCTACCCCACCCTTTCCAGACTGACTGTTCACCCTGATGACCGCATCATAACTACGGCCCAGATCTGCAGGGTCGATAGGCAGATATGGGATCTCCCAAAGTTCGCTATTGGACTGCTTCATTGCAGCAAATCCTTTCTTGATAGCGTCCTGATGAGAACCTGAAAAAGCTGTGAAAACCAACTCGCCGCCATACGGGTGCCGCGGATGCACGGGCAACTGATTACAATATTCAACGGTACGCACCACCTCGTTAATATTGCTAAAATCCAGCTCAGGATTGACACCTTGCGTGTACATATTCATGGCAATGTTAATAACATCCACATTGCCAGTCCTCTCGCCATTTCCAAACAAAGTGCCCTCAACGCGATCAGCACCCGCCATTATTCCAAACTCTGCAGCCGCAACTCCTGTGCCGCGATCGTTATGTGGATGCAGAGAAAGGATAATTTTCTCCCGTTCTGGCAAGTTACGATGCATCCATTCAATCTGGTCGGCGTAAACGTTTGGACCAGCCACTTCCACAGTCGCAGGAAGATTGAAAATAATTTTATTCTCAAAGGTCGGTTTCCAGATTTCCATTACGGCAGAACAGACCTCACACGCGTAATCAAGTTCTGTCTGTGTAAAACTCTCCGGTGAATATTCCATCTGGACAAGAGTTTCCGGCATTTCATCCGCCAGTTTTCGAACGAGCTTTGCCCCTTCAATCGCGATATTTTTAATACCTTCCCGATCCATATCAAACACAACACGCCGCTGCAGGGTTGATGTGGAATTATAAAGATGAACAATCGCTTGTTTACAGCCCCGAATAGACTCAAAAGTTCGCGTAATCAGCTCCTCACGAGACTGAGTTAAGACCTGAATTTTTACATCATCCGGAATTTCATTATTCTCGATCAAATACCGAACAAAATCAAAATCCGTTTGTGAGGCAGAGGGGAACCCGACCTCAATTTCTTTAAAGCCCAAATGTACAAGGTGACGGAACATACGAAGCTTTCTCTCGTGCCCCATGGGTTCGACCAAGGCCTGATTACCGTCACGCAGGTCTACACTGCACCAGATTGGCGCTTTATCGATAACTTTGTTGGGCCACTCACGGTCCGGCAAGTTAATTGGCTCAAACGGTTTATATTTTTCACCTGGAGTAAAACTCATTTTAGTTTCCTCAAACTATTAACGCTTGCTCAGCGATCTAATTAATCTTCAATTGTTTTTATGCAGCAACGTTTACGGTCACAAGGCGCTACTCCCCCCTGCGACCGCAAATAAGTCGAGAGAGCCCCCCGAATGACCCAATATCGCCATCCTGCCGCAGCTCGTTACTTGATTTTTTTCTTTGTGAAGGATCAGACCAGTCGGTCGTGACTATAATCATCTGTATTCTCGATAAACTGTCTTGAAAAGAGGACAACGTGCCCCGGCACTCTTAAAGTACCGGGCTAATAAGTCGTAGCAGTCCTGACAGTTGATCAATTTTCATCATGGGAGAAAATTATCGGAAGATAACAATTAGTCAAGATAAAAGGAGATTTATTGAAAATTGTCGGTTGTCATAGGCAATCGGCTGAAAACTCATATTCCCATTTCTTCAAATGGATCTTCATAATCATTTTCGTGAAAACCCAACAATTTCCATGTGGCTGCCATATGCTGACCAAGAGGAGCTGTGACAGTCAAGTCGCCTCCCTTAGGGTGGGAAATCGTAATTTCCCTTGCATGCAAATGCATATTTTTTGAAATCACACCTTCCAGAAATGCTGCACTCCCACCATATTTACCATCACCGACAATAGGTGTTTCAATAGCAGCGCAATGCACTCGCAACTGATGCGTTCTACCCGTTAAAGGTTTCAGAGCAAGCCACGCTGCTTTGGTTCCCGCTACTGAAACGACCGAATAATCACTTATGGCTGTCTGGCCATTACGATCCACAATAACTTTCTCTCCAGCAGAGGTTACAACCTTTGTGAGGTTATAAGATACCGTTGCCTGATGCGGCCGCGGTACACCTGCGACAAGCGCCCAATATATTTTCCGGGTACTCCGTCGTTTAAAAGCTTCAGTCAAATGTTTGGCGGCTTTGCGGGTGCGTCCAATAACCAAAACACCAGATGTGTCCTTGTCCAAGCGATGTGTCAGTTTAGGCCGTTCCGCATAATCAAAACGCAGCCCATCCAGCAAACCATCGATATGCCTAACCTGCTTGCTTCCACCCTGAACAGGTATTCCGGCAGGCTTGTTAAGCACAATGACATCGTCATCCATATGAAGGATCATTGAACGAATTTCGGCCACGTCACTTTCACTTAAGCGGCTTTTGTCCTTCTCCTGCTTCGCCCCCTGTTTTTTGGCAACCATAGCCTCGTCATCCAAAGGGGGAACTCGGACTACCTGCCCCGCTTCCAACCGATCTTTTGAACGAGCCCGTTTCTTATCTACTCGGATTTCACCTTTTCGCAGAAATTTTTCGAGCTGCCCATGCGTAACTCCCGGGAAACGAGCCTTAAACCACTTATCCAGACGTTGGTCAGATTCAGCTTCGGTAATCGTAATCTGTTTAACTCTGCTCATGATAAAACCAGACGCATTAAATGTAGCCCCGCAAACAGGCCAATAATTGAAAGGAATACGGACAGCATTATGTAGCTTCCCGCAGTAATATAGGCACCCTTTTGAACCTGTACAGCGACATCAAGTGAAAAGGTGGAGAAAGTTGTAAACGCACCTAGAAACCCCGTCACAAGAAAACTTCGCATCTCAACCGTTGGAGACCATCTTAAAGCCATGTACTCGATCAACAGTCCCATTGCAATCGAGCCAACAACATTTACAAATAAGGTTCCAAAAGGATATCCATGCCCCAATAAGCGGACAGCCAGGATACCCGCACCATATCTGGCACAGGCACCCAATGCGCCGCCGAGGGCAATTGACAGATACATCATTCTATGAACTTCCCTTTTGTTGTTTCTTGTGTCGAAGCTTCTCCCAGTATTCCAAACGCTTTGCAATATCTCGCTCAAAACCACGTGCTACAGGTTGATAGTAATTTTCGCGCTGCATACTTTCGGGAAAGTAATTTTGACCTGAAAAGCCATCTTCTGCGTTGTGGTCATATTCATATCCCTCCGCATATCCCAAAGTCTTCATCATTTGTGTTGGTGCGTTAAGGATATGCTTGGGCGGCATATGTGACCCATATTTTTTTGCAGCCCCGCGGGCTTGCTTAAATGCATTATAGGCTGCATTTGATTTAGGTGCTGTTGCCAAGTAGATTACGGCCTGGGCAACAGCCAGATCCCCTTCCGGGCTCCCCAAGAATTGGTATGCTTCTTTTGCAGCATTTGCCTGAAGCAAAGCATTTGGATCCGCCATTCCAATATCCTCAACAGCAAAACGTACAAGCCTACGCACTATATATAATGGGTCCTCTCCGCCATCCATCATTCGAGAAAACCAGTACAAAGCCGCATCTACATCTGAACCACGCAGGGATTTATGCAGCGCACTGATCAGATTGTAGTGCCCCTCCCTGTCCTTATCATAAGCTGGCGCCTTTTTTGTAACCAGCTCCAGCAACTGCTTACTGTCAAGGTTCTCTTTCTCCGCCTTAAACAACATTTCCACCATATTCAGGAAAAAACGCCCATCACCGTCAGCCAGATCAAAAAGCTGCTGACGAGCTTCTTCCTGTAGAGGGATTTTACGCCCCTGCAAACTCTCAGCCTTTGCTAACAATTGGGATAGCGAAGCCGCATCGTGGCGCTGTAGAACAAGAACCTGGCATCGCGACAACAAGGCGCCATTGAGTTCAAAAGACGGATTCTCAGTGGTCGCACCGACCAAAGTTATCGTTCCATCTTCGACATAGGGAAGAAACCCATCCTGCTGAGAGCGATTGAAACGATGAATTTCGTCAACAAACAGGAGTGTAGCTTTACCATTCTGGCGGCGTATCTTAGCCGCCTCAAATACTTTTCTAAGATCCGCGACACCCGAGAATACGGCAGAAATTTGCTCAAAATACAAATTCACCTGTTCTGCCAACAGTCGTGCTATTGTCGTCTTTCCAGTGCCCGGTGGCCCCCAAAGTATCATCGATGCAAGCCAGTCAGCTTCGAGCATCGTCTGCAAAGGACCTCCCTCCTCCAGCAAGTGATCCTGACCTACTACTTCTTTCAAAGATTGAGGGCGCAAAAGATCCGCAAGTGGTCGCCCTTTGTCAAACTCTTCGTTCGATTTATTGAATAGATCGCTCACCGGCTACGCCTCAAACGGAGTAGTTGATCACCACGGCGAAACAGGATGTCCCATCCCCCTTCCGCTTCAATCATCAAACGTTGCAAATGCTTTGGTGAAGTTACCTCCTCACCATTGACACTAACAATAATATCACCGGGCCGAAACCGCTGTCTTGCAAACAGATTTTCGGGTGAAATTTGTGCAATCACAACACCTTCAATAAAAGGGGAGATACCAAGTTCCAAAGCAAAAGCAGGTGAAAGATTACCAACAATAGCCCCAACAAGCGGTTGAGCCCCTTCCAATAGGGTAAGGTCACGCTGCGGTATTTCCGGAGCGGCCTCATGCTTTAATGTAATTTCTATTTCACCTTCGCCGCGCAGGATTTTCAGATTGGCCGTTTCCCCGACGATACCTGTTGAAATGCGGAAATTCAGGGCCCGCTCATCAATTATATCATATCCATCAACACTTAGGATGATATCGTTGGGCTTTAATCCCGCCTTATATGCAGCGCTGTTTCTGGCTACCTCGCTGATCAACACACCGATGGGGCGATCAAACCCGAGACTTCTTGCCATGTCCGCTGTTAAGCTTTGCGCCTGAGCACCAAGCCATGGTCGAATAACTTTACCCGTATCCAAGCCATTAAGCATTACAGATTTTACAAGATTTGCCGGTATCGCAAACCCAATTCCCAATGAACCACCGCCCTTGCTGAAAATTGCTGAGTTGATCCCCGCCAAAGTTCCACGCATGGTAAGCAGTGCCCCTCCGGAATTTCCAGGGTTAATTGCAGCATCTGTTTGAATAAAGCTTTCGATATCCGCAGTTGCACCGGTGGTCCGACCTAGTGCCGAGATGATCCCGGATGTAACGCTTTGCCCTACTCCAAACGGGTTGCCGATTGCAATCACCAGATCTCCAACTTCAAGCGCGTCGGAATCTTCAAATTCCAGATAGGTAAGACTTTCGCCGTCTGTTTCAATTTTTAGAACAGCCAGATCAGTACTTTCATCCACTAGCAAAACACGTGCTTCAAACTCCCGACGATCATTGAGCGCAACGGTAATCTCGTCAGCACCCGCTATCACATGATAATTAGTTACAATGACACCATCACCTTTTACGATTACTCCTGATCCTAAAGAATTCTGCACCTTTTTACGTTTCTTCGGCTGGCGGAAACCAGGTCCAAAAAATTGTTCAAAAAATGGGTCATTGAACAGGCTGGGTCGCGACCGTTGTCTAACTTCTTTTTTTGTAAAAATGTTGACGACTGCGGGTGCCGCTTTTTTCACTAATGGCGCATAAGACAACCTGACTTCAAGTTGACTTTCAGGAACTATAACTCGTTCTTGCGCGGTTATCATTGAAGTTCCCCATGTTATCAACATGAAAACACCAAGGATCATACATCCTGAACACACGGCTATTTTTCTGCTGCTGATTAACATTATGCTGGCACCCAACTTTCTGTTTTTAAGACTGTTCCTCAATTTCCCATATTTAGGAACAATACTACAGGCTGTCTACTAGAGGAGTGAAAATGAAGAAGTTTGGTTACTTACTATTACCATTTTCCATATATTCAACTGCTATCCTGTTGCCGGTGCATAGCGCAGTTGGCGCGTCAACTGCCAATTCCATTGTTGCTCAATCCAATTCCCTTGTTAGTCATCGTTTTTTTTCCGATAAAGAAATTGAGTTAATCAAAGATTTCTTTGAACTCTTAAACGGTGAACAGACTCCCCAGAAAAATAATTCAAAAAATAAAGGCAACCTTCCACCAGGGCTTGCAAAAAAGAACGAGCTTCCCCCGGGGTTAGCAAAACAACTTCAAATTAAAGGCTCCCTCCCCCCTAGACTTGCGAAAAGGCAGCTTCCAGACAAACTTCATCAACGTCTTCCAAAGAGAAGCCCAATTTTTGAACGAGTTATCGTGGGGAATGATATTCTACTAATTGAGAAGGGCACGGAAATTATTTTGGATATCTTACGCGGCGTCGCCAACAAATAAAAAAAGGCAGCCGGATCGGCTGCCTTTAATTTTCTTCGGAAATGCAGTGCCTTTAAGCGACCGCTTCCGCTTCAAGAATTTCTTCTTCCGCGTCCTGAGTTGGTCCGCTGTCTTGCCCTTTAGCATCTACATCGCGATCTACAAGCTCAATAATTGCCATTGGCGCTGCGTCACCTGTACGGAACCCAGCTTTTAATACACGAGTGTAGCCACCATTACGCTCTTCATAGCGTTCTGAAAGTGTCGTAATCAGTTTGTCTACGATTGCTTTTTCTGAAAGCTTCGCAAGCAACTGACGGCGCGCATGCAGATCGCCACGCTTTCCAAGTGTGATCAGTTTTTCAACAATCGGACGAAGGTCTTTTGCCTTCGGCAATGTTGTTTTAATTTGCTCATGCTTGATCAGCGCTGCTGCCATGTTGGCAAACATCGCCTGACGATGAGATGAGGTTCTGCTGAACTTACGTCCAGATTTACGATGCCGCATAATTCTACTCCAAAGCAGGAAAGGTGCCCTGCCCCTTCTGCGTGTTAGTCTTAATCTTCAGAATACTTCCGAGCCAACTCGTCAATATTTTCAGGTGGCCAGTTCGGTACTTCCATTCCAAGGTGCAGGCCCATACCTGCCAAAACTTCTTTAATCTCGTTCAAAGACTTACGACCAAAGTTCGGTGTACGAAGCATTTCTGCCTCTGTCTTCTGAATGAGATCGCCGATGTAAACGATATTGTCGTTTTTCAGGCAGTTTGTAGAACGAACTGTTAGCTCCAGCTCTTCGACCTTACGAAGCAGGTTCGGATTCATTTCCGGTTCCTGATCTTCTTCCTTAACGACAACTTCTTCCGGTTCATCGAAATTGATGAACAACTGCAACTGTTCCTGCAAGATACGGGCGGCAAATGCCACAGCATCTTCTGGAGTAACAGTTCCGTTTGTAGCGACTTTCAGGGTCAGCTTGTCATAATTCAGGTTTTGCCCTTCGCGAGCAGTATCAACCTTGTAAGACACTTTCGTCACAGGACTGTACAGGCTATCCATTGGGATAAGGCCGATCGGCGCATCCTCAGGCCGGTTCTGTGAACCCGGTACATAACCTTTACCTGTATTGATCGTCATTTCCATATTGATAGTGGCGCCGTCATCAAGATGCATAATCACCTGATCAGGGTCCATAATTTCAATATCAGCTCCTGTGTCAATCATCCCTGCCGTTACTGCACAAGGCCCTGAGGCACGTAGTGACACACGTTTTGGACCTTCGACATGGCTACGAATAGCAAGCTTTTTCAGGTTCAGGACAATATCTGTCACATCTTCGCGAACTCCCGCAATAGACGAAAATTCATGAAGAACGTTATCGATCTGAATGGACGTAATAGCCGCCCCTTGCAGACTTGACAGCAGTATACGACGCAAGGCGTTACCAAGTGTCAGTCCAAAGCCTCTCTCGAGGGGCTCTACAACAACAGTCGCTTCACGTCCTGTCTGCTCCCCCGGTACTACCGAAAGGTTTGCCTGGATCAGGTCTTTCCAGTTCTGTGCAATCACGGTGTTGACCTCATAGCTAAGCAGACCCACTCTGGGTCTGCGAAATCTCAAAATAAGTCAGTGCAGGACGACCCTGCACCGTACTACTTGCCCTTTAAACGCGACGCCGTTTAGGTGGACGGCATCCGTTGTGTGGGATTGGAGATACGTCACGAATGGAAGTGATTGTAAAGCCAACGGCCTGAAGAGCCCGCAACGCTGATTCGCGCCCTGACCCTGGTCCTTTAACTTCTACTTCCAGAGTTTTCATTCCGTGTTCCTGTGCTTTTTTACCAGCATCTTCAGCGGCAATCTGCGCAGCAAACGGAGTTGATTTACGTGATCCTTTAAAACCTTGAGATCCTGCAGATGACCAGGCAATTGCATTGCCCTGAGCGTCTGTGATCATGATCTTGGTATTGTTAAAGGTGGCGCTAACATGAGCAACACCGGAAGTGATGTTCTTACGTTCGCGGCGCCGAATACGAGTTTTATCACGTGCCATGTTACTTCTTCTTTCCAGCTATTGGCTTGGCCGGACCTTTACGGGTACGGGCATTAGTATGTGTACGCTGTCCGCGGACTGGAAGACCACGGCGATGGCGCAGGCCGCGATAGCAACCCAGGTCCATCAGACGCTTAATGTTCATTGCTGTCTCACGACGAAGATCGCCTTCAACAGTATGTTCCGCGTCAATCACTTCGCGAATACGCACGACTTCTGCGTCACTCAGCGCATTCACACGCATTTCATCTGCAAGACCGACTTTGTCGCAGATTTCTTTAGCCTTGGCAGGACCAATGCCATGAATATAAGTCAGTGCAATCTGCACCCGCTTATTCGTCGGGATATTTACACCAGCAATACGAGCCACGCTAGTTTCTCCTCATCACCAAAATCAGGTCATCTCGACCCGTTGAATCACGCGCTTCCGGGAAGCGCGCGATTATATAAATTTGTCCTTAGTAGTCAACACCTAGATATTAATTAAGCAAAGCTTCTATCTGTCGTGTGACTTCGTCTATTTCGGCCATTCCGTCAACTTGTTTCAGAATGCCCTTACCCCTGTAATAGGGTAGCAAAGGTGCGGTCTGATTGTGATAAGCCTGTAAACGAGACTTTACGGTCTCTGCAGTATCATCACTACGGCGTGTAAACTCGGTACCACCGCATTTATCACACACACCTTCTTTAGCTGGTTTCAGGAAACTATCATGATAGCCAGCTCCACAGTTAGCGCATGTATAACGGCCAGTGACACGTTCTACAAGCACTTCATCGTCAGTTTTCATCTCTATTACGGCATCCAGTGACAGATTTTTTTCTGTCAACATCGAATCAAGAGCTTCGGCCTGAGCCTCAGTTCTTGGGAACCCGTCAAGAATTGCACCATTTTTGCAATCTGACTGGTCCAACCGCGCGGAGATAATCCCCGTCATTATATCATCTGAAACCAATTCTCCGCGATCCATCACGGATTTAGCTTTCAGACCGATTTCAGTTCCCTCTGCAACAGCGGCACGTAACATGTCGCCTGTTGAGAGTTGAACAAGTCCGTGTTTATCCTGCAACCGCTGAGCCTGGGTACCTTTACCCGCTCCCGGTGCCCCCAGCAGAATTAAAATCATTTACGCCGCCCCCCAAGGTTCGATTTCTTGATAAGCCCTTCATACTGGTGAGCCAGCAGATGACTTTGGATCTGTGCTACAGTATCCATCGTAACCGACACAACAATCAAGAGGGATGTTCCACCGAAATAAAACGGTACGGCCCATTGTGAAATAAGCAACTCAGGAAGAATACAAACAAGCGATAGATAAGCTGCGCCAACAACCGTTAATCTTGTCAGTACAAAATCAAGATACTCGGACGTCCGTTTACCAGGGCGAATGCCAGGGACAAAGCCACCATTTTTCTTCAGGTTGTCTGCAGTGTCATCTGGGTTGAACACTACTGCTGTATAGAAAAAGCAGAAGAACACGATACCAACTACATAAAGCAGCATGTAAAGTGGAGTTCCGTGACCTACAAGCGTTGTCACCGATGTTAGCCATTCGGGTCCGGATCCTGCTGAGAAACCAGCAACAGTCGCAGGCATCAGAAGCAGAGAAGATGCAAAGATAGGAGGAATAACGCCGGCCGTATTCAGTTTAAGTGGCAGATGTGAATTCTGCCCACCATAGGTTTTATTACCCCTCTGGCGTTTTGGGTACTGAACAAGAATTCTGCGTTGTGCGCGTTCCATAAATACGATGAATGCGATAACAGCAACTGACAAGACCAACAGCAACAGGATAATGCTTGTTGCAATTGCGCCTGTTCGGCCCAGCTCCAATGTTCCCACCAATGCACTGGGGAGCGCAGCAACAATACCGGAGAAAATAATCAAAGAAATTCCGTTACCTACACCACGTGCAGTGATCTGTTCGCCTAGCCACATCAGGAACACGGTTCCGCCGACCAGTGTCATAACAGTAGTTGCACGGAAAAACCAACCTGGTTCAGCAACCGCAGACTGTCCCGTTGACAAAGACATTCCTTCCAAGCCAACAGCAATTCCGTACCCTTGTAGAGCGGCCAACAGCACCGTTCCATAACGCGTGTACTGGTTAATTTTCTTGCGGCCCTGCTCACCCTCTTTCTTCAATTGCCCCATCTGCGGTGAAATTGAAGTCATCAACTGCATGATAATCGATGCAGAGATATAAGGCATGATGTTCAAGGCAAAGATGGTCATACGACCGAGTGCACCACCAGCGAACACATCAAACATACCCAGAACACCACCGGAATTCTGAGCAAAAACATCAGCCAGAACTGTTGGATCTACACCTGGAATAGGAATGTAGGTACCAATTCTGTAAACAATGAGCGCAAATAGCGTAAACCACAAACGTTTCTTCAGCTCAGTCGCTTTGGAGAAGGCCCCAAAGTTCATGTTAGAAGCCATTTGTTCTGCTGCAGACGCCATGTAGTGTTACTCCAGTTTAAAAGGGCAGCTTTAAGCTGCCCCTACGCATTCTTAACTTACGCTTCAGATTTTTCACTGTTCAGAAGGGTGACAGATCCGCCAGCCTTCTCAACCGCTTCGATTGCACCTTTTGATGCGCCGCTGACTTCAAAAGAAACTTTAGTCTTCAATTCACCTTTTGCAAGGAGACGAACACCGTCCACAACCTTACCAACAACACCAGCTTCCTGGAGTTTGGCAATAGTTACTGTTTCTTTTGCGTCGAGCTTACCTGCGTCAATAGCAGCCTGTACACGACCGAGGTTCGCTACCGCATATTCTTTGCGGAAAACATTGGTAAAACCACGTTTTGGCAACCGGCGGTGGATAGGCATCTGACCGCCTTCAAAACCCTTAATGGCTACACCTGAACGTGATTTCTGACCCTTTTGACCGGCACCGGAGGTTTTACCCTTACCAGAACCAATACCACGGCCAACACGCTTGCGGTTCTTTGTAGAACCTGGGTTATCAGACAATTGATTCAATAGCATTTTAAAATTCCTTATCCAACAGGTCGCCCTTAGGCTTCCTTGACCTGCACGAGGTGCTGAACTTTTCGGATCATACCCCGAATGGAAGGTGTATCTTCAACTTCGACAGTACGGTGCATTTTGTTAAGCCCCAAACCGACGAGAGTTGCGCGCTGAGACTTGTGGCGGCCAATTGGGCTACCAGTCTGTGTCACAGTAATCGTTTGCTTAGCCTTTGCCATTATCAGCCTCCTGCATTTTCGCCGCGGCGACCAACAATTTCGGAAACTTTCTTGCCGCGCTTGGCCGCAACCTGACGAGGTGAATTCATGTTTTCAAGCGCATCAAATGTCGCTTTCACCATGTTATATGGGTTGGAAGTTCCAACCGATTTAGTCACAACGTCATGAACACCAAGAGCTTCAAAGACAGCACGCATCGGACCACCGGCGATAATACCAGTACCCGGAGGTGCTGACCGCAGCACCACACGACCTGCGCCAAAATGGCCCTTCACGTCGTGATGCAGAGTCCTTGCTTCACGTAGTGGCACACGGATCATTTCACGTTTTGCAGCTTCAGTCGCCTTACGAATGGCTTCCGGAACCTCACGCGCTTTACCATGGCCATAACCAACGCGACCGTTCTGGTCACCGGCAACTACCAGTGCGGCAAAACCGAAGCGACGACCACCTTTTACAACTTTCGCCACACGGTTGATGTGGACAAGTTTCTCGACGAATTCTGATTCGCCCTTTTCTGCTTGATCTGGTCTCATTTCATATACCTTTAGAAGGACAGCCCGCCTTCACGGGCGGCCTCGGCGAGGGCTTTGACCCGGCCGTGATATTTAAAGGCGCCACGATCAAAAGCAACAGCAGTTACGCCAGCTTTAGTCGCGCGTTCAGCGATAAGTTTGCCTACAGCAGCTGCGGCATCCTTGTTTCCACCTGATTTCAGTTTATCGCGCAGGTCCTTATCGAGAGTGGAAGCAGCAGCAAGTGTCTTGCCCTGTACATCATCGATAACTTGCACATAAATCTGTTTATTAGTCCGGTGAACGGATAAACGAGGACGTCCACCGCCGACTTTTCTGAGCTGCGCGCGATTTCTGCGACGACGACGCTCAAACAATTCATTTGAATTTGCCATGGTCCTATCCTATTTCTTCTTACCTTCTTTGCGGAAGATAAACTCGTCAGCATACTTGACACCTTTACCTTTATAAGGCTCAGGCTTGCGGTAAGAACGAATTTCAGCAGCAACCTGCCCAACCCGCTGTTTATCTGCACCAGAAATTTCAACAGCAGTTGGTGACGGGCACTTGATTTCAATTCCGTCCGGAATGTCATAGTTGATGTCGTGGCTAAAGCTAGGTTCAGGTTCAATGTCTTACCCTGAACTGCGGCACGGTAACCAACACCAACAATTTCCAGTTTTTTCGTGAAACCAGTGCTTACACCTTCAACAAGGTTACTAAGCAAAGTGCGCTGCATACCCCACATCTGTTGAGCACGCTTGCTGTCGTTGGCTGGCTTGACCCAAACCTGGTCGCCATCCTGTTCGACAGTCACGTCATCTACAAATGTCATGCTCAAAACGCCTTTGGCGCCTTTCGCTGTTACGTTTTTGTCACTGAACTGCAGATCTACGCCTGAAGGAACAGAAACTGGATGTTTACCAATTCTAGACATTGTTCCTCCTTAGTAGACAGTGCACAGCACTTCGCCGCCAACATTGGCTTCGCGTGCTTCGTTATCAGACAAAACACCCTTCGGTGTAGACAAAATAGAAATACCAAGGCCGTTACGAACAGGTGTCAATTCCTTGACGCCAGTGTATACGCGGCGACCAGGCTTGGACACGCGATCAACTTTTTCAATCACGCTCTTGCCTTGATAATATTTCAATTCAATGCTCAGTTCCGGCTTACCTTTTTGCGGCTCAGAAACCTCGTAACCACGAATGAAACCTTCGCGCTTGAGTGTTTCCAGAACGTTTACACGCAATTTGGACGCTGGGCTCTTAACCGAACTTTTGTTCGCTTTCTGACCATTGCGGATACGTGTCAGCATATCGCCGAGAGGATCACTAAAAGACATTTTTAACTCCCCTTACCAGCTTGACTTTACAACGCCCGGAATCTGACCTGCGGACGCCATGTCACGAAGACCAATACGGGAGAGTTTAAATTTGCGGTACACACCACGTGGACGACCTGTCAATTCGCAGCGATTGCGAACGCGAGTCCTAGACGAGTTGCGTGGCAATTCAGCCAACTTAAGGCGAGCCGCGAAGCGTTCGTCCTGAGGCACGTTTTCGTCATTGATGATTGCTTTGAGCGCTGTGCGTTTGGCCGAGTATTTCTCGACGAGACGACGACGCTTCAAATCTCTCTCAACGGCACTTTTCTTAGCCATTTCCAATTTCTCCTTGGATCAATTGATCTTGAACGGCATGTTGAAACCTTTCAGAAGCTCACGAGCTTCTTCATCGGTATCAGCAGTCGTACAGATCACGATATCCATACCCCGTACATCATCTACATCATCATAGTCGATTTCAGGGAACACGATTTGCTCTTTCAGACCCATGGCATAGTTGCCACGTCCGTCAAAGCTTTTTGCTGACACACCACGGAAGTCACGAACGCGCGGCAAAGCAATGTTTACCAAACGATCTAAAAATTCGTACATTCTATCCTTCCGAAGTGTAACCTTCGCACCAATCGGCATACCTTCACGCAATTTGAAAGTCGCGATGGATTTTTTTGCAGTTGTTGTAACGGGATGCTGGCCAGTAATTTTGGCAAGCTCGTTTACAACGGATTTGATTTTTTTGGAATCACCAACTGCTTCACCACAGCCAACA
Source organism: Sneathiella glossodoripedis JCM 23214 (assembly GCF_000616095.1). Lineage (GTDB taxonomy): Bacteria > Pseudomonadota > Alphaproteobacteria > Sneathiellales > Sneathiellaceae > Sneathiella > Sneathiella glossodoripedis. The sequence continues at coordinate 160,015 of NZ_BAMS01000005.1, forward strand.
TTGACAACGATCTTTTCCAATTTCGGAATCATCATGTCGTTAGCATAGTTGAATTTTTCTTTGAGCTGCTTGCGCAACTCATCGTTATATAATATTTTAAGTCTAGCGCTGCCATCTTACTATCCTTTAAAGGTCAATAACTTCGCCAGAACGTTTGGCAAAACGAACCTTGCGACCATCTTCCAACGTCTTAAAGCCAACACGAGTTGCCTTACCGTCTTTTGGATCGATAAGTGCAATATTTGACAGGTGGATTGAAGCTTCCTTGGAAACAATACCACCTTGTTCAGTTTGGCTCTGACGAGTGTGACGCTTGACCATGTTTACACCAGACACAGTTGCTCTGCGATCTGCACGATTAACGCTCAGTACTTCGCCGCTTTTACCTTTGTCTTTACCGGTGAGGACAATTACCTTGTCGCCTTTTTTCACAGAGAATTTTTCAGCCATTAGAGCACCTCCGGAGCCAAAGAAACAATTTTCATCATGTTTTTAGCGCGCAGTTCACGAGTAACAGGGCCAAAAATACGAGTTCCGATAGGCTCGCCGGAGTTGTTGATCAAAACAGCAGCATTTGTATCAAAACGAATAGCTGTTCCATCAGGGCGGCGAATTTCTTTCTTTGTGCGCACGATGACGGCACGCTGCACGTCACCTTTTTTCACGCGGCCACGCGGAATAGCTTCTTTTACAGATACAACAATTGTATCTCCTACAGACGCTGTTTTCCGTTTGGATCCGCCCAAAACTTTAATGCACTGCACCCGTCTCGCGCCGGAGTTATCGGCGACATCCAGGTTGGTTTGCATTTGAATCATAGTCTTTACCTTCGTCTAATTATGACATGCCCTAACTTAGGCGTTGTCGTAAAGAACTTCCCAACGTTTCAGTTTAGAAATCGGACGACATTCCTGAATGCGGACGACATCACCGGCTTTAAACTGATTCTTCTCATCATGGGCGTGGTACTTCTTTGACCGGCCAATGTATTTTTTGTAGAGCGGGTGCATCACCTGACGCTCTACATTGACTACGACCGTCTGGTCGTTCTTGTCACTAACTACTGTCCCTTGCAGGATACGTTTCGGCATAGTTGTTTCTCCTACGACGCCAGTTTCGCTGACATCACCGTCTTAATTCGGGCAATGTCACGACGGACTTGACGTTCACGAGCCGTATTTTCCAGTTGGCCGCTGGCTTTCTGGAAACGAAGATTAAACTGCTCTTTTTTCAAAGCAATCAGCTCTGTCTTCAATTCTTCTGGGTTTTTACCCACCAAATCTTGTGCCTTCATGATCAACCCCCTTCGCCGAGACGGGTGACAAACTTAGTTTTCACTGGCAACTTAGCAGCGCCACGCTCAAACGCTTCACGGGCCAGATCCGCTGGAACACCGTCAAGTTCGAACATGATTTTGCCCGGCTGAATACGCACCATCCAGTATTCCGGAGAACCCTTACCTTTACCCATACGGACTTCAGTAGGCTTCTTGGATACAGGAATGTCTGGGAAGACACGAATCCAAACGCGGCCAGCACGTTTAATATGACGAGTAATTGCACGACGAGTTGCCTCGATCTGACGTGCAGTTACACGACCCGGCTCAACAGCCTTAAGACCATAAGCACCGAAGTTCAGGGTTGTACCCGAAGTTGCGACGCCCTTCAAGCGTCCTTTGTGCGCTTTGCGAAATTTTGTACGCTTCGGCTGAAGCATGATATCACCTCTTTACCTTAGCCCCGACGACCACCAGGACGTCCACCACCAGGACGACCGCTAGCTTGCAGTTTTTCCTGTGCTTTTTCCTGGCCCATTGGGTCATGTTTCATAATGTCGCCCTTATAGATCCACACTTTAATACCGATGATACCGTATGTGGTCAAAGAACTTGCTGTTCCATAATCTATATTTGCGCGCAAAGTCTGGAGAGGAACGCGGCCTTCGCGATACCATTCCGTACGAGCAATTTCAGCACCGCCCAAACGACCGGCGCAATTGATGCGGATACCCTGTGCACCAAGACGCAGTGCAGAGTCAACTGCGCGCTTCATGGCGCGGCGATATGCCACACGTCGTGCCAGTTGCTGGCCAATGTTCTCAGCAACCAATTTTGCTTCGATTTCCGGTTTACGAATTTCAACAATGCTGATGTTGACTTCCGCCTTGGTCAGTTTGGCAACTTCATTTTTGAGGTTACCAATATCCTGACCTTTTTTACCAATGATGATGCCTGGACGCGCAGAGTGAATGGTCACATGGCATTTGTTTGCCGGACGCTCGATCACGATCTTGCTGACAGCAGCCTGTGTCAGCTTTTTTTCCAGGAATTTACGAATACGCACATCTTCATGCAACAAATCCGCAAAGTTGTCACCAGCGTACCAACGGGAATCCCAAGTACGATTGATGCCAACACGCATGCCTACCGGATTAACTTTCTGACCCATTATGCCTGCTCCTCGCGTTCACGAACAACAATCGTGATGTTGCTGAATGGTTTCAAAATACCGCTTGCACGGCCACGGCCACGCGGACGCATACGCTTCATTACCAGCGATTTGCCGACATAAGCTTCTGCAACATAGAGCTGATCAACATCCAACTGGTGGTTATTCTCAGCATTTGCAATAGCTGACTGAAGAACCTTTTTCACGTCACGTGCAATTGCACGCTTGGAGAAAGTCAATTCAGACAATGCAGCTTCCGCAGATTTACCGCGGATGAGGCCTGCCACGAGGTTCAGCTTTTGAGGGCTCACACGCAGGCGATTGCCTTTTGCAAGCGCACTGTGTTCGTCCAGCTGCCTTTCGAGGGACTGCTTACCCATGTTTATTTCCTCCGCGCCTTTTTATCGGCGTCATGGCCATAATATGTACGAGTAGGAGAAAACTCTCCGAATTTATGGCCGACCATATCTTCGTCTACCAGCACAGGTACGAACTTCTGACCGTTATAAACGCCAAAAGTCAATCCTACGAACTGAGGGAGGATGGTTGACCGACGAGACCAAGTCTTGATGACCTGGTTTTTACCGCTTTCACGAGCAGCTTCTGCTTTTTTAAGCAAATAGCCATCGACAAAAGGGCCTTTCCAAATAGAACGTGCCATCTAGCGCTCCTTACTTCTTCCGCTTTTGCGGACGGCGCCGCATGATCATTTTATCTGTAGACTTATTAGAACGTGTCCGTTTGCCCTTGGTCGGCTGACCCCAAGGTGATACCGGATGGCGACCACCTGAAGTACGACCTTCACCACCACCATGTGGATGGTCAATCGGGTTCATGGCAACACCACGAACTGATGGGCGACGCCCAAGCCAACGAGAACGACCAGCTTTCGCCAGTTTAATGTTTTTCTGATCCGGGTTCGATACTGCGCCCACAGTCGCCATGCACTCAGCAGGAACAATACGTTGCTCACCTGAGGCCAGACGAAGCTGAGCATAACCAGCATCCTTACCAATCAATTGTACATATGTACCAGCAGCACGAGCCATCTGGCCACCTTTGCCAGGCTTCATTTCCACATTATGGATAATGGTACCAACCGGCATATTCTTCATCGGCATCGCATTGCCAGGCTTGATATCAGCGTGCTCTGCAGCGATCACTTTATCACCGACTGAAATACGCTGAGGAGCCAGAATGTAGGACAATTCTCCGTCGTCATATTTGATCAAAGCAATAAATGCTGACCGGTTTGGATCATATTCCAAACGCTCAACAGTAGCAGCAACATCAAATTTGCGACGTTTGAAGTCAACAATACGGTAAGTCCGTTTGTGTCCACCACCACGGCGACGTGCTGTAATCCGGCCGTTGTTGTTACGGCCGCCACTTCCTGTCAAACCTTCTGTAAGGCTTTTAACAGGCTTACCTTTGTGCAACTCTGACCGATCAACGAGAATCAGACCACGCTGCGCAGGTGTTGAAGGCTTATAACTTTTAAGCGCCATTATTAAATCCCCGTCGTAACGTCAATGGTCTGGCCTTCGGCCAATGTTACCATTGCTTTCTTGAAGTCAGACCGTTTACCAAGGCGACCGCGGAAACGCTTCACCTTACCGTTTGTGCGGTTGGTGTTGACGTTTGTGACCTTTACGTTGAAGAGTGTTTCAACTGCTTCCTTGATTTCAGGTTTGGTTGCATCCAGTGATACACGGAATGTAACCTGATTGAATTCTGATCCCATTGTGGACTTTTCAGTCACAACTGGTCCCAACAGGATGTCGTAAATACGTTCCTGGTTCATTTCAAACGAGCCTCCAGGCTTTCTACTGCGCTTTTTGTCAGCACCAGCGTGTCGCGACGCAAAATGTCATAAACATTTGCACCGGTTTCAGGCAGCACATCCACATTTGGCAGATTGCGTGTTGACAAAGCAAAGTTTGTATCAGGCTCGCTCGCATCGATAATCAAAGCTGATTTCCAGCCCAATGTATCGAATTTGCCAGCCATCGCTTTGGTTTTTGCTTCAGCAGCTTTGAGTTCATCAACCACGATCAATTTGCCTTCTGCCTGCTTTGTTGACAAAGCAGTTTTCAAAGCAAGTTTACGGACCTTTTTTGGCAACGCATGAGCATGCGAACGAAGTACAGGACCGTGAGCGACACCACCACCACGCTGATGAGGAGCTCTCTTCTGACCTTGACGGGCACGACCTGTACCCTTCTGGTTGAATGGCTTTGCACCTGTGCCGGATACTTCAGAGACGTCTTTAGTCTTGTGTGTACCCGCACGGCGTGCTGCCAGCTGATATTTTACCATTCTTTGGAGCAGATCCGCACGCGGAGCCAGTCCAAAAACCTCGTCAGCAAGCTCAATATCACCTGCTTTTTTGTTATCGAGGTTGATTACTTTAACCTTCATTAGGGCAGTTCCTCTTAATTCTCAGCAGGAGCGTCCGCAGACGGCGCTTCTTCAACAGCCTCTGGAGCCGCAGCAGCAGTAGTCCGAACAGCAGCCGGGAATGGTGCTTCTTCTGGACGGTTCTTTTTCACCGCATCAGACACGAACACCCATCCACCTTTGGAACCAGGGACAGCACCCTTCACCAAAATAAGGCCACGCTCAGCATCGGTAGAGACCACTTTAAGGTTCTGTGTTGTCACGCGAGCAGCACCCATGTGACCGGCCATTTTCTTGCCTTTAAAAACACGACCAGGGTCTTGACACTGACCAGTTGAACCATGCGCACGGTGAGAAACAGAAACACCATGTGAAGCCCGTAGTCCGCCAAAGTTATGACGCTTCATTGGACCGGCGAAACCTTTACCAATGCTTGTTGCCACAACGTCGACATTCTGATTTGGCACAAAGTGATCAGCAGTCAGTTCTGCACCCAGATCAACAAATGCTTCTTCTTCAATACGGAACTCAGCAAGCTTCATTTTTGGCTCAACATTTGCTTTCGCAAAGTGGCCGCGCATTGCTTTTGAGACGTTTTTAACTTTTGCAGAACCAACACCCAGTTGCAGTGCATTGTAACCATGGGTTTCAGTTTTGCGATGAGCGACCACCTGACAGTTATCAACTTCCAGAACGGTCACTGGAACATGTTGTCCGTCTTCAGAGAAAACGCGAGTCATGCCCAGTTTTTTTGCGATCAATCCAGTACGCATCTTAGCTTACCCCAACACACTGATTGCAACGTCGACACCTGATGGCAAGTCCAGTTTCATCAAAGATTCAACTGTCTGCGGTGTAGGCTCGACAATATCCAGAACCCGCGCATGCGTCCGTGTTTCGAACTGTTCACGAGATTTCTTGTTCACATGTGGGCTACGGTTGACCGTTACTTTTGAAATATTGGTCGGCAACGGGATCGGTCCACGAACCTGTGCACCTGTCCGTTTGGCAGTATCCACAATGCTACTTGTCGAATCGTCCAGCACTCGGTGATCAAACGCCTTGAGTTTAATTCGAATATTTTGGTTTTCCATTACTCTGGTCACTCCAGAAAACAGCCGCCTCCCAAAGAGGCGGCCTTATCAAGTTCTTT
>NZ_BAMS01000004.1 GCF_000616095.1 Sneathiella glossodoripedis JCM 23214
TTTATCGCAACAATATCAATTGTTTACACGAAAAGCCCTGAACTCATCGTTCGGGGCTTGCGTCGTTCTGGAAGCAGTATGGAAGCATTTGTGAGCCGTTATCCGATGGTATGCACTTCCGGAAAACCGCTGCAGGCATCCTCATATGGCGTTCGATACGTCGATGGGGTGAAATAAGTACTTCAAAAAAAAGACATTGTACATGTCAAAATGACAAGTATAATGTCAAAATGAAAACTGAAAAACTTCACCGACTGATATGGATGTCCCGGCCTTTAATGCAAGCCGCTGAAGCCTGTGTTGAAGCTGGTCTGAAAGGAACAGGGCTTACGGTGCGAATGCGGGCCGTTCTGGAAATACTGCACAGATATGGAGAGCAGACCGTTCCAGACATTGCTGCTCGGCTCGAGATCAAAAGGCAATACGTCCAAATTATGTGCAATGAAACTTTGGCTTCTGGCTTTGTTGAACAACGTGCAAACCCCCGCCATAAACGTTCGCCTATACTCGCGTTGACGGGTCGAGGCCTCGACCTGATTGAGAAGATCATTTCGAGAGAATTGAAACTTATGGAGGAAGTAGGAGAAAATTTAAGTAACGAAGACATTTCAAAGGCACTGGATGTCGTTCTTGCAGTTACGGATAGCCTGAAGAAACGGGCGGGAGAGAAAATATGACATTTGCCTATATATCGGGGGGTGCTTGCCTTTTGCTTGTACTTTGGATCGGTTACGGTGTTAAGCGTATTGGATCTATAAGCCAAGGCGAAGTGATAGGTAACCGGACTAAATCCGCACTTCTGCTTATCGATCTTCAATCTGTCTTCTGGGATAATGGGGGCTACTCTGACGAAGCAAGACAATCGACTGAGAAAGTCATTCTCAAGGAGGTTGAAACTGCGCGGGCTCAGAGCCATCAAGTTATTGCCGTTCGCCAAGAATGGTCGATCCCATCAACAAAGGCGGTCGCACGGCTCACAATGAAAGGGCAGGCGATAGAAGGTAGTGCCGGGACCGAACTTGCAGAGGCTTTCTCGTCACTCCCTGACCATGTTATTGTCAAACGTGTGCAGGATGCGTTTGAAACTGGCGAACTTGACGCACTTCTAGGACAGCTCGACGTCGGTAAACTACGCATAGTCGGGTTGGACCTTAATTACTGTGTACAAAAGTCGGCATTGGCAGCCAGAAGCCGAGGTTATGAGGTCACGGTTGTGAAGGACGGAACCCTCTCAGTCTCATCATCGGAAACCGCAGAAAAGCGGATGGCGTCACAAGGGGTAGCTATTGCTTAGGCGGACAATGCTAATTCGGTCTTGAATGTTAGCTCTAGAAATTTCAAAGTTTTGCACAACTACAGAATATTTTCTCAAGGGCAATGCCTTTTGAGGAAATAGGTATCAGATGGGGCGTGTTTATGCATGTTATACTGGATTTTGACTGCGCGAGTTTTTTAATCGAATACGCCCCTGATAACTGTTTATTATGCTATATCTAAAATCCGCTTCTGGCTTCCAGTAGCCATAATTGGCAGCTTAATAAATTACCGTTCCTTACAATATGCTTTAAATTGCTCTAAGCCGTTCTATGGATCGCCTATGTCTAATTCGCTTTGAATACGGCAAGGATTGAGGAGAGCAAGTGAAACAAATCCTCTTCCGTTCCGGGCGAGTGAATCTCAAGCTGGCAAAAATCCTGTAAGAAATCCTGCTCAATCATTTCACCTTCTGACAGAGCCATCAATGCTTTGTAGCTCGTTTCCAAAACAACGTCGGGATTATTTGCGGGCCAATAGGACACAGCCGCTGTTCCTCCTTGGGCCTTCACTTCCATTTCTTCTCCATCAATAATTAAGCTGGCCACAACATTCAGAGCACTCGTGTCAACCATCTCGGCGGCGGCCCCCAATGTCACGGCGACAGTTCTGAGGTTGCCGGGATCGACAATTTCGCTATCCGGTTGAAATTTAGCGCCAAACATTGCCAATTCAAATATCAAGCTCCGCGTACTTCGTCCGAGTGCTGTCAATTCATAGAGCGTCGTAGCGTGGGGGCCTTGTGTCTTCTGCACAAGCTCATCCTCTACCAGTTTTGTCAGCCTTTCGGTCAAGAGATTGGCAGCAATGCCCGTTAAACCGCGTTGCAAGTCTGTGAAGCGCGCAGGGCCTGCGTGCAAATCCCGTAAGATCAGCAACGTCCATCGGTCACCAATTCGGTCTAGGCCCCGAGCAATTGGGCACAGTAATTTGTAGGAACGCTGTTTAGCCATTCTAACCTCACAAAAATGTTACTTTATTTTTTAAAGTGATCACTTTAATTAATTGCAGGAAATATAAACGGAGGTTCACTTATGTCAACGTACCCGAAAATTCTTGTAACAAGCGCTGCTGGAAAAACCGGTTTACCCGTCGCTGTTAAGTTATTGGAAAAGGGCGTTCCAGTGCGTGCATTTGTGCGCCGAAACGATCATCGCGCAGAAACACTGAAGCGTGCGGGTGCAGATGTATTTGTCAGCAATCAGTATGACATTTCTGCGCTTCGGGAAGCGATGCAAGGTGTACAGCGTGCGTATCAATGTGCTCCGACTGCGCCAAACGGTTTACATTTCAACGCGGCATTCACCGTGGCGGCAGCAGAGGCAAAACTTGAGCATGTGGTCACGCTTGGCCAATGGCTGTCCAGCGCTAATCATCCGTCGTTGTTTACCCGCGAAGTCTATCTGTCAGACGCATTGGCGCGCCTAAGGCCTGCTATGACGGTGACATCCGTTGATCCCGGTTGGTTCGCAGACAATTACCTGTTGATGATCGATTTCGCAGCGCATCTTGGCTTGTTCACCATGCCACTTGGACTGGGTGACGAGAAAAAGAATGCTCCTCCCAGCAACGAGGACATCGCTCAGGTTGTTGTCGGTGCGCTTCTTGATCCGAAAACCCATGCAGGCAAACGCTACCGTCCAACCGGGCCTGAGCTGTTGTCTCCAAATGAGATAGCGGAGGCCATGGGGCGGGCCCTGGGACGCAAGGTCAAATACTTGGATATATCCGAGAAGATGATGACCAAGGCGCTTCGGGCAATCCCTCCTAACAATTATTCTGAGGCGGCCGTATCTCAACTCGCGATTTACGCCAAGGAATATCGCCGCGGCGCTTTTGCCCTGAATGCACCGACCCAAGATGTGTCGTCTGTTGGCGGGCGTGAACCGGAAGCTTTTGAAGACATTGTGCGACGCCATGTTGCAGCTCATCCAAATCTAAAACAGAGCTTTGGGCGAAGACTGTCTGCACTGGCTGGCTTCTTAAAGATTTTGGGTACACCAGCCTTGGACTTGGCAAGGGTTGAGCGCAAGCGCGACTACGTGGAAATCAAACAGCCCCGTTTTTGCCAAGAATCCAAGGAATGGACTCAGACGCACACCCCACAACCCAGAATACTGAAAAATCTAGAATCCGCCTGAACGCGACACATAAATCCGCACTCACTAAAATAGGAGATACGCATGTCACACATTGACGCTTTAAAGACCCGCAACCAGAATTTCGCTGCGAGTTTCACCCAAAGAGATCTGGTTCCGTTACCAAAATTGGGCATGATTATTGTCGCCTGCATTGATGCGCGCGTTGACCCAACTACCATTTTTGACCTCGAACTTGGCGAGGCCGTTATCATGCGCAACAATGGTGGGCGTGTCACAGCTGCCCTCATCGAAGAAATCACAGCGCTAAGTTTTCTTGTTGGCCGCATCACAGGCCAAGACGCTCCCGGATTTCATATCATGCTGATGCAACACACTAAATGTGGCGCACAGCAATTCGCCGCTCCAGATTTTCAGGCCGATATCAAAGCGCGCACTGGTATTGACGTTACTCCGTCCGCAATTACTTATCCAGAACAGGATCTGTTGACTGACATTGCTCGCCTGCGCGATGAGCCAAATTTGCATGGAGGATTGACAGTCTCGGCGATGCTCTATGATGTTGAAACCGGACTGGCCCATGAAATCGCGTCAACCCAGTCGCTTGAGGTGCTGCGCAAAAAGGCGGCTGACCTCTGAGTGACAAAGTTTCGTCCAGGCAATGCTAATTCGGTCGTGAATGTTAGCTCTAGAAATTTCAAAGTTTTGCAAAACTACAGAATATTTTCTCAAGGGCAATGCCTTTTGAGGATATAGGTATCAGGTGGGGTATTTTTACTGGGTGTGGGCTCTGTGAAACTGACACCACAAGGAAAGGTCCTTAAGACCTTTCCGAGGTTCCAAGACACAGCGAAGCAGCAGAATGAAGTCGATCACTTTGATTTTGTAGTGGGAGCTAAATTTCAGCCCGCTTGGAGCGCAGCAGCAACTTCGTCGCGCGACCAAGGTTGTTCTGGAAAATATTCAAGAAATCCCTGACATTTTTTAGCGATAACCTCCCCATATTCTGAGGAAACCAGGCTGAGAGCCATGTCTACTCCTGCGGAGATACCAGCGGAGGACCATAGGTTTCCGTCCTGATTAAAACGTTTATCTTTCAATAAGCGAGTTGTAGGAAATTTAGACGTGAAAAGTTCGTGTAATAGCCAATGGGTTACGATGGACTTATTATTCGCTAAGCCTGCTCCTGCAACGAGGAATGCACCAGTGCAAACGCTGGCGATAATTCGACTTTGCGCTCCCAACTTTTCAACTCCTTTAATGAGGTCTGTATCATCTGCAAATTGGCGGGCATCTCCACCAGGCACTAACAGAAGGTCAAAATGGTGTTCCTCTGTGAAACTTGCATCTGCCTCCACAACTGTCGAGGATAGATGATCCTTAACAGCACGCCCATCTTTCGATATACGTTGAACATTAAATTGTTTATTGGATAGCATTCCTGCCCACCCAAGGACACCAAGCGGACCTTCAAAGTCCAATCGTTCAATTCCATTAAAAATCACAATGCCGACTGAACTAATTGTTGCCATGATATTAGAAACCTTAAATGGAGTGTATGGAAGGATGCCGATTGCTGAGTTTGAATTTCTACAGATTTATCCAAAGTTATACTCTTGAAAATTGAATATAAGTAGATATTAATTTAGTTGTGTGGGAGTATTATTGGAAGTTTAATACACCAATAGTGTGATTTTATAAGCTAACGCTGCCTAGGTGGAAAATTTTGATTGTGAATGCCAATTGTTCGATAGGGTGTCATTTAGCCGGGGAGTAAATTCTTATCTTGGTAAATTGTTCCTAATCTCAATTAAGCTTACAGTCGTAAAGCCTGATAAGCTAAATCCGGGGAATTAAATTGGAAAATAGTGACAAGAAAAAATACACGTATGATCGTGCAAAGAGTACAATTTATCTGCTTGAGGACCCCACAATTAGCTTGAAAGAATTTGGATTTCGTCCGGAGCAGGGATATGTCTGGGTCCTTGGATATGGGTATAAAAAAAATAGGCCTGACAACTTTGGATCGGGATGGGACGGAATATTATCCTGAAACGGCTAGCGATGGAAGGAAGATCCGGATTATCGCTGATATTGGAGTTTATGTAGACAATGGATCGCTTCGCCCACCTCACGCTTGGGAGTATCGGTTTAGAAGTCAGAAAGAGTTGGATGACGTTTTAAGCGTTATTAAAAAAGTTTTTTCCATTTTGCCAGGTGATGGGAAATTTGAACGGGGTACAGGTGATAGTTTGCTTCGTTTTTCGGATGGGATGCTGGAGAGGATCAAGAATGGGGAGTATCTCAAATGAGTCAATCAAAACCAGCTACAGGCACGTATGTGCCCCTGTCAATCTGGGCGGGTTGCTTGCAATTGTATGATGCACCTACACTGCCCAGACAACTTCATTGACGCCGATGAATTTTTTCATACGTTCCAATTCAGATGTTAGTTTCTGGTAACGGTTAGAGTTCCATTGGCACCCTTTTTCTGGCCAAAAGTTGATTACCTTTAAAAATGAGTTTTTACGATCTGCTTTTACTTCAATCCTACCAACAAACCGGTGGCCTTCGAGGATTGGATAGACATAGTAACCCCAAATACGTTTGGCAGCGGGCACGAACATTTCCACCCGGTACTCAAAACCAAACAAACGTGATAAGCGATCTCGATCGCGAATAACCGGGTCAAAAGGATTGAGAATGCGAAGTCGGCTCGTAGCAGACTTTAATCCACTTATTCTTTCTTCTATGTCCGCTAATGCAAATGCTGTCATTTTGCTTTTTTGCGCAGTTTCGAATTCAACAGATTTAAGTGCCGTTGCTGAACGAGCGAGCCAGTCGCGCACTTCTGCGGCGCTCAATGCATCCCAATATCTTTGAATTTCCCCGACGGTACCAAAACCCATTCTGTCCAAGGCGGTACGACATAACCAGTCAATCTGCTCTTCATCAGTGATTTTGGTGCGGTGCAATTCCTCGGGAAAGACACGTTCTGCGAGATCATAGAATTTGGTGAAATTCTCTCTGTGGCAAGTTGCAAGTTCACCGCTGTACCACAGATAGTCCAGTGCGAGTTTATGCGGTGGGCGTGACCACATCTTCTTTTGCCCAACAACTTTTGTATCAAAAGCTTGTGTCGATAATGGTCCCTCCTCGCGAATGCGCTCTAAAACGGTTTCGCGGATGGATTTATGAAGAGGGCTTTTTGACCATCCCAGGCGATCCAAATGCTCCTTTTTTCGTCGAAACTGGCGACGCCACATCGGGAGATAATCCATAGGAATTACCGATGCGTCATGGGTGAAATGCTCGAAAATAGACCGGTCTTGTCCAAGCAGTTGATCAAGCATGGGTTCACGGTAGTGCTGATTGCGACTCCAAAGAATATGGTGATGTGCTCGTGAAACGACTTGTATCGTATCAAGCTGTACGAAACCAAGTTTCTTTATCATCCCCAGCACATCCAGTGGACCTGTTGGAGCTTCCCCTAGCCCTTGTGATGAAAGCCATAGCTGGCGTGCTTGTTTATTTGAAATGGATATTTGTTTCACGTTGCCCCGCCTGTCTTAATTCGATGCGTTCGACACTGTTTTTGCTTCTTTTGGATCGTATAGGCCACCTTGCAGGTTCGTGTGTCCCCATGACATGATTTGCAGCAATACCGGTTCGAGCTCTCGACCCCGTTCAGTGAGGTGATAGCGATAGCGAACGGGTCTTTGCTGGTAGGCTTGCCGTTCAATGATGCCCCATTTCATGAGCCTTTTCAGGCGCTGAGATAACAGGTTAGGGGGCAGGTTTTCTTCGCTGTTCTGGAGTTGTTGAAAGGTATGTTTATCGTGCCACATAAGGTCCCGCACGATCAGCAGTGTCCATTTATCTCCTAAAATTTCAAGGCTCCGTGCGATCGAGCAGCGGGATCTGAATGTATGATCTGCCATTGGTGACTACCTTTTTTCATGTGTTTTCAGACTATAGATCAGTCACTATAAAAATGGAAGTTTGACATGCTTTGCCTAATGACTTAATGAGTTACTTAATTTTCGGAAGTGACTATTTGATTTTTTTGAAAGTATTCATTCATGCAGGCGATTGGTAATACACCCCTCATTAAATTGACCCAACTGGCAGGACCGGATGATGCGGACATTTATGTCAAATGGGAAGGAGCTAACCCTACTGGCAGCATGAAGGACCGGATGGCGTTATCGATGATTGAAGGCGCTGAGAGGAGAGGGGAGCTCAAAACCGGCGGCCGTGTGGTTGAATATACAGGCGGTAGTACTGGAAGTTCCCTCGCGATGGTTTGCGCAACAAGAGGATATAAAGCTTACTTCGTGTCTTCTAACGGATTTGCGGAGGAGAAGTTACAGACCATGCGTGCTTTTGGGGCAGAAGTGGAGCTCATACATGCTGTGGATGGCGTACTGAACGCAGATGTGATCAATCGCATGATTGCGCGAACCAAAGAGCTTACGGGGGATACAGGTACCTTTTGGCCTGATCAGGTTAATAATCTGGATAACAAGCTTGGATACCATGCCATGGCTCAAGAGATTTTAGATCAGGTAGGACGCCCTGTTGCTGCGTTTGTCATGGCGGCAGGCGGGGGAGGCTGTATTTCTGGAAATGCGGAAATCCTTAAGGAATATAATCGTGATACAGAGATTGTCGCGGTAGAGCCGTATTTTGTTCGCAATGTATCCGGCGGGGATACAAGTGGAACTCATAAACTGGAGGGGATCGGTCTTTCCTTTGTTCCCAGAATTTTACGGCGCGATCTGATTGATGAAATTACCCCTGTCAAGGATGAGGATGCTTATTGGGGCGCTCGCGCGTTAGCTCGTAAAGAGGGGGTGTTGAGCGGTATAACGTCGGGCGCAAATATCTGGGCGGCATTGAAAAAGGCGAAAGAACTGGGGCGAGGCAAGTGCGTCGTTACTGTGGCTATTGATACAGGGCTTCGATATTTAAACGCAGATTTATATAGGTGAAAGTTTAAGGTCACTCGATCTGAAAGACATGCTCTTAAATACTGGCGGTATATAATCTCACATTTATTCCCCCATGAGAGAACGTCGTGACAGTCGGATCAAACGTCAAGCCCGTTGCCTTCGCCAGTTTGTGAGAGTTGGTGACCAGAGCGAACCTCCAGCCTTTAAAGTTGGACTGAATTTGTCTGCCTAATGTCTGATATAATGGTAAAAGCTGTTTTTCTTCACCGATACGAATACCGTAGGGAGGATTGACAATCACCAGACCTGTTTCCGGCTCGTCTTCTGGACATATTAACTCACTGATTGTTTGTTGGCTGAAATGGGTGAGGTCTGCAACGCCTGCGCGCTTTGCATTTGCGTTTGCGATTTTGATCGCGCCTGCGTCTCGGTCGAAGCCATAAAATTGGGGGCGGGTCTCTTTTTCAAAAATAGAGGATTTTAATGTTTCCCACTCGGTGGCATCGAAGCTTTTTAACTGTTCGAAAGCGAAACGCCGATTGCGTCCAGCTTTAAGCCCTTTCGCAATTTCTGCGGCTTCAAGCACAAATGTGCCGGACCCACACATGGGATCAACCACAGGTTCCTTGCCCTTATAGCTACTTTTTCGAAGCAAAAGCGCGGCCATTGTCTCTCGCATTGGAGCCCGGTTCAGGGCCTCCTTATGATTGCGGATATGTAGACCTTCGCCAGAACTATCCACACTAATTGTGCACAGGTTTTCAAAAATACGAACTTTGATTGTCAGTTCAGCATCCTTTGATACGGGCGCGTTCAATTCTTCAGTGATTGCCCGTTCGATCCGCTCTCTTGCAGCTTTCTGATGATAGATTTTTGATTTCTTGCAACTAACGTCGACGCGCAGAGGAATGTCCTCATGGAAAAAATCTGACCAAGGAAATTTCCGGGCCTTTTTATCGAGTTCCGCCAAATGATTGACATGAAAGTCGCCAAGGCGAACCAGTATTCGGCTTGCTCCGCGCATTTCGAGATTTGCTCGCCAGATATCCTGCCAGCTTCCCTCAATCGTCACGCCGCCTTTGATTTGATGCGGCTTTTTAAACCCCAGTTCAATGGCTTCAGCCCTGAGAGGTTGTTCAAGGCCCGGTGGGGTCACAAGAAGAATTTCGAATTTTTGCGCGTTGTTCATGCCCCCTTACTACTCGTAAAGCTTTGGCGGGTCGATGGCAAATTAAAGAGGTAGAAGTTTTTTTGAACCTTACCGATAGGGTTGCCGACCAAAGAGTATCGTAACTCAATAAAGGAACTCGTTATGAAAAAATCACTCGTCTCTGCGGTTATGTCTTTCGCTACCCTTTCAATTGTTGCTTCGGCGGCACTGGCGGCAAACCCAAATGGCCCAAAACCAAAATGTCCGTTCGGGCAACTTCCGGTGCTCGAAAATGGTAGTTATCATTGTGAAGATGCCAAGCTGAAAGCCAACTCAAAACCATCTCGCAGGCAGCCTCTTCTGCCCAACTGAAAAAAGCAAAATTATTATTGCCTGATTATACGATCATGAGTGCGAAGCGTAAAATAGGGACGACCGCCACGTTTCATGTGAAGGTTCGAAATGCAGGCGCGGCAAATGCACCACAGGGCGTGCTATTTGGACAGCACTATTTACAGAACAATCAATCCTGGGGTGCAGATGCGATTATTCCGCCGCTTGCGGCAGGGCAGGCAAAAATCGTGACAATCACCATCCCGCCTGAAAATTATTCCCCTGGTGACCGCATGGTATTCACTGCCGACTATTTTAAGGCTCTGGTGGAGTCCAACGAGAATAACAACAAATATGCAATGAATTATAAGTGAGCCTCCACGTCACTGTTGCAGGTTCCCATCAAGAAGAGGGAGCCTGCAATAATTCCTTTTAGGCTGTGTATTTGTGGAGAACTTCTTCCAGCATATCCCAGTCGATTGGCTTGTTCAAAAAAGCGTCAAGGCCTGCCTGATGGTATCTTTCATTATGGGCTGCCTGTATATCCGCGGTGAGAGCAACTATAGGAGTGTTGCTATTGGTCCCGTTCTGGCTGCGGATGGCAATAGCTGCATCACATCCATCCATCTCTGGCATTTGCATGTCCATTAAGATGATATCGAACCGATCTCCAGAGCTTGCTCTGTTGACGGCTTCTTTTCCATTGACCACTTCTTCGACTGTGTGACCCCATTTTTTAAGGACTGTAGATACGATCACCCGGTTGATATCTACATCTTCAGCCAGCAGGATGTTCAGGCCTTCACCCTTATCAGTGAGCCGGCGGTTCAACAGATTTAGTGCTTTTTCTGTTTCGTCCACCAGTGCGGTCGGATCACCACGTTTTAATCGAAGGGTGAACGAAAAAATTGATCCCTTATTCAGCTCACTCTCGACCGATATGAGGCCGCCCATTGCTGAAACAAGCTTTTTACTAATTGAGAGGCCAAGACCTGTGCCGCCAAATTTTCGAGTTGTCGAACTATCAGCCTGTGTAAAGGGTTCAAACAAGGAATGGATTTGCTCATCACTAATGCCGATGCCTGTGTCTTTGACCGTAAAACAGACATCAACATAGTTATCAAAGCTCGACTCAGGCTTGATTGAAATGTGAACAGATCCCTTTTCTGTAAATTTCACAGCATTTGAAGCCAGATTGAGCAGAATTTGCCGAATTCTTGTGACGTCTCCTTTGAGGATATTATCTTCCGCAGGAACCTCGATTTCAGATGCCAGTGTAATTGATTTGGACGATGCAACAGGTTCCAAAAAGTCGACTACGGATTTACCTAACCGCATCAAATCAAAGTCCGTCTCCTCCAACTCCAACTTACCAGCTTCAAACTTGGAGAAGTCCAGTATGTCATTGAGCAGCTCTAGCAAATTGTTCGCGGAACTTTTGATCTGTTTCAAATGAGAGAGTTGTTCTGGTGTGGGGTTAGAAGCAAGCAGTATATCTGTAAGTCCCATTACGCCTGTCATAGGCGTGCGCAGTTCATGACTGATAATGGCCAAAAACTCGCTTTTTGCGCGCGTGGCGTTTTCGGCTTTCACTTTTTCATCAAGATATTCTCTTGCCAGTTCCCTAAGCTCAAGCGCCTGCACTTCTAGCAAATTCTTTTTTTCTCGAAGTTCGGCTTCTGTGGCTTTGATGTCGGTGACATCCGTTCGAATGCCGACAGTTAAGCCAGAAGGGGTTTTGCGTTCTGTAATCCTTAGCCAGCGATTATCAGACGTGTGCTGGACCAGTGCGTGATCATCAGGCTCCTGATGGGCCAATAGCCTTTTTTTCAGCCAGTCTCTTTTTTCCTCAATACTTTCTCCAGCCTGAGGGTACTGACCATTATCCAAACCATATTGAATAATATCTCGGAAAGGAGTGCCAATTTTTAGCGCAGCGGCAGAGGCTGCGTAGATTTTGGCGTAAGCTTCATTGAACAGATATAACCGATCATCGGCATCATATAAGGCAAACCCATCCGGTATTGTATTAATGGCTTCGCGGAGGATTTCTTCAGCCAGGTTTCGCTCATACTGCAGTTGCCGTTTTTCGGTTACATCCCGCAGGGTGACAATAATTTGCCGCGCTTCGTCTTCACCAGCAAAACCCATACTGATTTCTGCATCGAAAATATCTCCCTGACCGTTTCTGACTTTTGCTTCAAGCCCTTCGATGGATTGTTGAGTTTCCAATTCTGAACGCAGGTGTTCCCAGTTAGTATAGATCTGATCATTATTTCTCTGTGGGAGTAGCGCTTCGAAAGAACGTCCGATCAGACCTCCGTTTGTGAAGGCCAGAAGATCTTTTGCTTTGCGGTTTGCTTCTTCAACATTGCCGTTATTGTTTAAAAAAAGCATTGCGTCAGGTGCGTTCTCCAGAAGGCCAAGGTAGCGGGCCTGCCCTGCTTTGAATGCGTTTGAGAGTTGTCGCCTGTTGACTTCGTAGTAACCGCCATAGGCCGCAGCAAGAGATAAAGTAAGGACAATTCCGTATATGAGCAAATGCAGCCGTTCTTTCTCATCGGCAACCCTGCTTCCCCATTTCTGCTTGGGAACGACGGCCATTTGCCACGCCCCACCACGGTGGTAAAGGTTTGAAATTATAGGGTTTTGGTCATCTAGAAATAACGTTAAGTCACCCCAAAAGGTATCCTCTGGCGAACCGGAGACGTCTAACTTGCGAAAAGCAACTTCAAGATTGCTGTTCTGAACAGGTGTGAGTAAGGCATCCACGTTGATGACTACGCTAACAAGGCCAAGAAATTCACCAGGTATCCCGTTTGATTTTTTGAACACGGGCGTTCTTTGAATTAACCCTATTCCCCCCTGTATTAACTCTAATGGACCCGCAATCACAGGTTTACGTGTTCGGATCGCCTGATCTATCGCAGGCCATTGGGCTTTGATGTTCTTATAGTCAAGCCCAAGAATGCTTTCATTTCCCTGAAGCGGGAATACAAACTTTAAAACTGTCCCTTCGGTGATTGCCAGGTTCCTGACAAAATCCAGCTCAGATGTCAGCTCTTTTGCCAGTAGGTTAAATTCTGCCAGTGACAGGTTCCCCTTAATGGCGTAGGGGCCTTCTATTCCTCTCGTCAGGGATAGTGCTAAATTGAGGTCGCTCTCAATTTCACGCTGTAATTGCAATGCCTCGTCTTGAACTTCACGTCTTTCTTCTTCAAGTAAACTTGTAGTAAGTCTGAGGTCGATATAGTAGGCAATGGGGAAAAAAATAGCAAAGCTCGCCGCGACACCAAGTATCATACCGATAAATGGGGAAAGACGAGATTTGCTCATAAAATTCACCTGCGGAACTTTCACATTAAACTATAATTGGTCGAAAATTATAGTACTGCTAATGTTAATGTTTTCTGAAAGGTGAAGAATTGTTACGCAGCTTTTTGAACGGGTTTTGATTTTCCTTTTTCGTTAGCCTCTACAAGTTCCTTGTGAAGAGCTCTAATAGCAGTTTCATAATTTTTCTCAGCGATCACGAATTGCAGGTCCACGTTGCGGCTGGGTTTTTGTGTCGCAAGAATGCGAATATCTGCATTTGCAAGTGCAGCGATGGCTTTTTCAAAAAACTGACCGTTCTCCAGATTTGAACCTATGGCAGAAACAACTGCTACTTTCCGTGAACGGATTTCAGCGGATGGCAGGTTTTCCTGTATTTCATTTATACATCTTTTAATCTGCTTTAGCGGCGCTGACACATAGTGTGTCATTGTGTTTGCGTTGATATATCTGGCGAGGGTCCATAGTTTGTATCGTGCAAATGCTTCGTGCACCGGTTTGGAGGCCCCGGGGGTGCCAACCATATCCTGATTGAAAATCTCGATTTCATAAACACTAGGAAGCCCGGTAATGATTTCTACACGAGGCATCCTGGACTTGCCATCATCTGAAATTATTGTCCCATCATGATTTGGCTCGAAACAGTTCATGATCCGCAATGGAATGTTTTGTTGGCGCAACCCTTTTGCGGCTTTTGGATGAATTGCCTCCATACCCATATTTGCGAGCTGGTCCGCCACATCATAGTTGGTCTTGCCAATAGGTTTGATGTTTTCCTCAGGTACAATTTTTGGGTCTGCACTGCTTAAGTGGAATTCCTTGTGAATGATGGCTTCTTTCGATCCTGTTAAGCAGGCAATCCGTGAGAAGGTGACTTCACTGTATCCACGCCCATAGATACCTGTCAGACCTTCTTCACATTGCGCGTATCCTGTAACAATCGGCAATTGTTCCGTCAGATCGATCCCCGAGAAGGCTTGTTCAATGCGTTGATCCAGAGTTAAAGAGCTATTCTCCCTCCAGCCTGACAAATCAACAAATACAGCATTCACGCCCCTTCTTTTCAGGAGAAGCATTGTGTTAAAAGCGCTATGGGCTTCGCCTAGACTGCTAAGCATTTCGCGGACCGTTGCCAAATGTTCAGGGAGTTGAAAGTGCCCGAAAGAGCAAAGTCGATGGAGATCGATCAGGCAACTTCGAACCCCTTCAATTCTCTCCTCCACAAATCGATTGGCTAAGTCCAGGTCTGCGTTATCTTTGAGGCACTCACGGTTCTTTTCATGCATTGCACCGCTAACCCGGCTTAGGGCGTCCCCCCACGCCCATTCGTTGTCAGAATTCGCATACAGAGAGAACACACCGGGGTCAGTCGTCTTCTTGTGTTCAAGCAACAAATCCGTCATCCCACTATATGCAGAGACAACGAAAATTCTGTTGTAAAGCGCATCCCCTTCGCGGTCTCCAACCAGAATATTCTCAAACACGGTTTCCACTGCGTCCATGGAGGTGCCGCCAATCTTATGCACCGTATGAGTTGGATGTTGCTTCTTGTTATCTTGGTTTTGAGGCTTTAGAGACATTTATGTCCTCTTTTGGAGAAAATCTGTGAAAGTAAAACGTGATTCAAGATCAGGCGTTCTCTGTCATGTCTTCCATGGCCGGGTATGCGCCTGTTTCGTCATGTACTTCGCGGCCTGTCACAGGCGGATTGAAGACACAGGCTAATTTTAGCTCGGTGCGCGCACGTAAAATGTGCTTGTCATGCTTGTCGAGGGCGTAAATTGTACCGGGTGCAATTTGATACACTTTTCCGTCTGAGAGAGTTTCGATTTCACCTTCGCCTGTTATGCAATAAACAGATTCCAAGTGATTGCGATACCACATTTCAGTGGTCGTTCCGGCATAGATGGTAGTGATATGGAATGAAAATCCCATGCCATCATCTTTTAGCAATAAGCGGGTGCTTTCCCAAGTTTCGGAAGTAACGCGACGCTCCGATTTTTCGGCAGCCTGTAGGGTACGGACAATCATTTTAATCCTCTTTGTCGTTTGAAGTTTGGTTGAACGGATATTTAAAAAGTTATTCAGCCGCTTTTATATTCGGCGCTGGAATTTCGCGGGCGACTGCATCTTCCAGAATATCCAGTCCCTTGATTAGAAGTTCTGATGGTATATTCAGGGGAGCCAAGCATTTTACAACTTCATCATCGGCACCACTGGTTTCAATTATCAAGCCGTTTTCAAAGCAGGTTTTGCAGATGCGACCCGCAACCTCACCGTTTTCAACAGCAATCCCCTGCATCATACCCCGGCCGCGGCCTGTCACACTTCCGTTTCCGTACTTGAGTGTCATTTCCAGTAGGCGATGATGGAGTATTTTGGCGTTTTCATTCACGCCTACAAGAAACTCATCGTCTTTCCAAAATTCTTTCAGTGCTGCAGCGGCTGTAACAAAGGCATGGTTGTTTCCGCGGAATGTGCCGTTATGCTCACCCGGCTCCCACTGGTCCAAATCAGGACGGATAAGTGTGACCGCAAAAGGAAGGCCATAGCCTGAAAGTGACTTAGACAGAGTAATGATGTCTGGTTTGATGCCTGCGTCTTCGAAACTGAAGAAGGTGCCGCTTCTGCCGCAACCAGCTTGTATGTCATCAACAATCAGCAACAAGTCATATTTGCGACACACTGCTTCGAGATTTTGTAACCATTCGATACGGGCAGCATTCAATCCACCTTCTCCCTGAATGGTCTCAACTATGACGGCTGCGGGATGGTCGATGCCACTACTGCCATCACTTAGTAATTTGTCCAAATATTCAGTGGTGTCATAATCTTCACCCAGATAGCCATCGAAGGGTACACGGGTTGTGCCGCCGAGTGTCACTCCTGATGCTCCGCGATGATGTGTATTGCCGGTAACGGCAAGGGCGCCCAATGTGACACCATGGAAGCCATTGGTAAATGAGGCGACATTTGTGCGTCCCGTAGTTTTCCTAGCCAATTTAAGGGCTGCCTCAACAGCATTTGCACCGGTTGGCCCTGTGAACTGCACCATATATTCCATACTTCTGGGTTTTAAGATGAATTCATTGAAATGATGCAGAAAATCTTTTTTCGCGCTGGTATGCATATCAAGACCATGGGTAATACCATTTGACTTGATATAGTCGACCAGAGCTTCCTGGAGTACTGGATGATTATGGCCGTAATTTAAACTACCGGCACCGGCAAGGAAATCGATATAGGCTGTCTCGTCCCGGGTGATCAGATAAGAGCCCTCCGCACGGGCGAATTCGACTGGAAATGACCGAGCGTAGCTTTGGACTTCAGATTCAAGTGTATCAAAAATAGTCATGATAATTCCGTGTTTATGATGGGTGCTGGAGCCGTAATCAGGCTGCGGCTTTGAGAATTTCTTCAGCTTTGTTATCGAAGGGGCCGATAACCCAAAGGTGTTCGCTTTCATGCTCGTCCTTCAGATGTTGTTTGCGATCAAAGATCATGAAGGATTGAGCTTCAGTGTTGAGTGCTTCGGCAACTGAGCTGAACAACGCCTGAGATGCTGAATTGCTGGGAGTAACTGTGGTGTGTAATTCTTCGACCTGCTCACAATCGGGACGCGCCAAAATATCAAGTATCATTTTTTTTGCGAGACCGTGACCACGCGCGGCTTTGTCGACAGCTACTTGCCAGACGAAAAGGCGCGAAGGGTCCTCAGGAAGCTTGTAGCCAGATACAAAACCGAATACTTCTCCGTCCTTTTTTGCGATTGCGGAAGTTTTTGAAAAATGGGTGCATTGCAAAAGATTGCAATAGACTGAGTTTTCGTCCAACGGATCACATCGCGCAATGAGATCGTTTACATCTGATCCGTCTGTAGAATTTGGAATTTCAATTGAAAAGTCAGTTTTTGAATGTGGTTTTAGGTGCGTTCTTGTTGTCCGCATATTTTTAATGCCACATTTTCCTTCGTCAATCGAAGTTGTTGGGCATTTTCCCTCTTAGATTAATATCAATTCGAGCAAAACATATTGATCATCGAATTAATTTTCAAGAAGGTTATGGAGAAAAATTTTGTATTTTGGCCTATTTTTCCTGAAATAGACCAAAATCTCCACGCTTTTAAGGGATTTTGATTTTCTAAAATGTTCGAAATTAAAAATTTTTTACGTCAAAATATTTGATCAGTAAATTATATTGTCGATTAGTTTCGTAGAGGGTAAAAATGGGCTGATGAGCCACATAATCCTGAACTGGAACAGAAATGGATCGATTGGAAGAAACTCTGGTGGCGTTGCGGCAGATTATGCGGGCAACTGAACTCAATGGGCGCAAGCTGGCTCAGGAGACAGGCTTGTCCACGTCCCAACTGTTGGCGATGCAAGCCTTGAACGGTGCTGCAGACATGACGGCAGGCGCCGTCGCCAAAGAAATAAACTTGTCTCAAGCCACTGTGAGTACGCTACTGGATAAATTGGAGGCGAGAGGGCTGATTTTGCGAGAGCGTGGGCAAAGTGACAAACGAAAAGTCTTCGTCAAATTAACCGATTTGGGGCGTGAACTTGTGACCAGTGCGCCAACTGCTCTTCAGGATCGGTTCGCCAATAATTTTGCTCAGCTTGAGGCGTGGGAGCAAAGTATGATTGCTTCTGTTATGGGGCGGCTCGCATCTCTGATGGGAGCGTCAGAGCTCGACGCAGCGCCTGTATTGCATACAGGTGCTATTGATAAACTGCCTAGTGAATGAATTACCCGAGCGTCGCAGTAGATAACGCTTCGGAAGATAAAGATCATTTATTTTTCAAAACAGGTGTTCAAGCTTTCACGAACTGTGTAGAACAGGGCTTGTTTACTGTAAGGCTTGTTGTGGGCATGTGAGATACAGATATGGATACAGTTTTCCGATTTCACGCATTTAGGCGCGATATTTCAAATTTTTCTATATTGAAATATCGTGATTTTGAAGGATATCTGGTCACCGGTCAGCACTCTGGCACTCATTGGCTGAAATATATGCTCAGCTGTGCTATTGCTCATAAGCACGGGTATCCAACACCAAAGCATACAGACAACGCCAAGAGTAATGACTTTATTGGGCATCCCAAGCACAAACCGTTATACCCGGATACCCCTCGTATTGCCAGCACCCATCAAATTCCTCACAGATTATATGATAGCAGGCTGGTAAGAACTTTTGTTCAGGTTCCTCCAAGTGCCATTTTATTTCGTGATATTCGCCATGCATTAGTTTCATTTTATGAAAAATGGCATGGGAATACGCTGAATATGTCATTTAGCGAGTTTCTGCGTGGTGACAAAAATGGCCACCAACACTGGGCTGATATTTGGTGGCACATTCGGTTTTATAATCGATGGGGCCGCACGATTGAGCGTTTCCCTGAGCATAGCATTACATTGTATTACGAGGATCTGAAAGCGGACGCTCAAAATCAGATGAGCCGAATTTTTTCTCATTTTGGCATCGATATGCCACAAGATAGTCTAGCATTTGCTGTGTCGGAAAGTAGTCGAGAGAAAATGGCAGCAAAAGCAGACTCAGAAAAATTCGTTCGTTTTGATAAAAGAGATCCTTTGGAGTGGTATAGTCAGGATGATATGGATTTTTTCAAAAAAACCATATCGGAAAACTTAAAATATGCGCATGGGTACAACTATCTGGATTGATTGAGAGCACAATTAATCATGGAGTGCTTTGCTATCAGTCGGTGCCTCGCTCCGCTCATTTATTCCGTAGTCACGTAAGACATTAGCTACACGCAAACGGTAATTTTTAAAGAGGCCGGAGCGGCCCTTGGATTGCGCTTTGCGGTGAATTTCCAAGTTTCGCCATTCTTTCACGGCGGCTTCATTTTCAAAAAAGGAAAGGGAGAGCATTTTTTCCGGGTTGGTTATGCTCTGAAATCTTTCAACAGAAATAAAGCCGTCAATTTCCTCAAGGTGATCTCTCAAGGATGCGGCTATTTCAAGATAATTGTCACGCTTCCCCTCGGTTGGTTCAACTTCAAATATTACTGCAATCATTTAATCGCTCCTGCTAGATAGATATTTTTTTGAGGAAAGTTCGGTCTTCTCGTAAAATGAATTTTTCTCTTTGTGCAAATTGATAATTTTGCAGACCAAGCGGGTCTTTGGCCAATTGTTGTCTATATTGCTCGTACGCTGCAAGACTTTCTATATGATAAACTCCGTAGGCTAGCGTACTGGAACCTTCATGGGGAGCAAAATACCCCACTAAATCAGCGCCATTTCTGGGAATTGCTACGGACCAGTTCCGTGAATATTCCTCAAACAAGTCTTTCTTGGTTGGGGCAATGTGATATTTGATAAAGCAAGTCAGCATAATAATCTCCAAACTGTTTGTTGGAATATTATTCTGTTGTTTGTATTTAATGCTTCGGTTATGGTCGAACTATGAAAGAAGGGCCCGACATTGCTCTTGTGGCGTCTCTCATTGGGGATCCAGCGAGAGCTAACATGTTGTCAGCATTGCTGGCGGGAAAAGCGCTTACTGCAACGGAATTAGCGGCAGAAGCCGGAATTACTGCGCAAACTGCAAGCTCTCACCTCAAAAAACTGGAATTTGCACAATTGATTGCAGTCCGCAAACAAGGCCGCCATAAGTATTTTGTGCTAGCAGATGACGAAGTTGGGCACGCTTTGGAAGCGTTGATGGGGTTGGCAGCTCGCAGAGGGTTGCTCAGGACACGAACCGGGCCTAAAGACCCGAGCCTCAGAAAAGCACGGATTTGTTATAATCATCTCGCCGGCGATTTAGCAGTAAAGCTCTATGAGGGGTTGCTGGCTAAAAATTATTTGAGCGAAACCAGTAACGGTATAGAGCTGACTAACGCTGGACATTCAGAATTTGTTCAATTTGGCATAAACATGGAACACTGGTTCATTCAAAGCGGCCATTATGCTTGTCATGCTTGGATTGGAGTGAGAGACGTACTCATTTGGCCGGGGGTTTGGGCTCAGCTCTGCTTCAAAGATTTTATGAACTTGGTTGGGCGAAGCGAGTTGATGGCTCTCGAGCCATTCAATTCAGTAAAACAGGTGAGCAGCGTTTAAACAAGAGATTTAGTCTATAGAAAAACCCTGCCAAATTGACAGGGTTTTCCTTAGTCGGAATGACAAGGAGTAGGTTAGCCGGCTCGAACCTGCTTGAGGAAGCGATCCACTTCGCCCTGCAACGTTTCGGCTTCAGCAACCAGTCGTTGTGCAACATCTTGAACTTCTGTCGCGGAATTGCCAGTACGATTAGCGGTCTCATTCACGGTACTGATGTTTGCAGTTACATCATTGGCGCTCGTGGCGGCTTGCTGGACACTTCGGCTGATTTCGTTGGTCGCAGCTCCTTGTTCTTCAACAGCCGCAGAAATCGTTGTGTTAATTTCGTTAATGCGGCCAATTGTTGTACTGATACCGCCAATAGCCATAACAGCATTTCCAGTTTCTTGCTGAACCGCTTTGATCTGATTGGTAATTTCTTCAGTAGCCTTTGCCGTTTGCGTTGCTAGGTTTTTCACCTCACTGGCGACCACGGCAAAGCCTTTACCTGCATCTCCGGCGCGTGCCGCCTCAATCGTCGCATTGAGTGCAAGCAGGTTTGTCTGCTCAGCAATGTCACTGATTAATTCCACAACGTCACCGATTTTTGCAGCAGCTTCATTCAGGCTTGTAATCATGATGTTTGAGCGTTCTGCCTCGGATACAGCGTCACCCGCAATCGAAGCCGCTTGCCCAACCTGCTGACTTATTTCGGTAATGGAAGCTGAAAGTTGCTCGGCGGCAGAGGCAACAGAGTTGATGCTGTTACTTGAGAGTTGCGATGCTGATGCAACAGTTTGCGTAAGTGCGGTAGTCTCGCCCGCTGAATTGCTCATTGAGCCGGAGATTTCACTCATGTTGGAAGTGGCTTGTGAAAACCGTTCAACCAGATGTTTAACACTGCCTTCAAACTCATCAGCGAGACGGTTGAGTTCAGCACGTTTTTCTTGCTCAGCTTCAAGAGTTAAGCGTTCCTTTTCTTCAGCAGCTTTGCGATCATTTTCAATCTGCTGCTGACGCGCCTGTTCGCGTTCTTGCTCACGCTGGGCGCGCTCCTGTTCCTCTTTCTCACGCGCAGCTTTCGCTTCTCGAGCGGCATTTCTAAAGCCCATAATTGCGTAACCAAGTCGTGCAATTTCATCGTTGCCTTCGCGGTAGATGCTGGAGTTCAAATCCCCTTCGGATAGTTTGCGGGCGGAATCTACCATCATCAACAGGCGTTTTACGATATTGCGTGCAATATAGAACCAGGCGATTGCAATGGCGATCAGGACCGTAACGAGTGCAGCGATAGAAACTGTGAGTTTCAGTGTTTCTGCGAGCGCTTCGTTTTCTGCGCTAGCGGTGACTACAGATTGTTCGATTTCAGATACGAACTGATTGGCGTCACTTGAAAGCTTTTCGGCAATTTCACGGCTTTGTTTCAGGATATCCTGAGCTGATTCAATTGCTTCGAGTTCCTGAGTGCGAATGGTAAAGATTACATCGTTGGGTCCGCCTTTACTGCCGATAAAGAGGAGATCTTCAAAGAGTTTTTCCAGATTTTTGGCAAATTTCGTTTTATTTGTACTCGACAGTTTTGATAGCGGGGTCGCCATACTGGCAATAGAGGCCAGGAAATTTCCTGACAATTCCTCAACGGATTTTTTATTTTCCGCCAAAGCGCCTTCCGCAAGAAGGCTGATTAACAAAAATCCTGAACTTTGTACGCTGAATACAGCTTCCTGTCCGGACATTACGTTCAAATAGGCTTGCGAAAGGGGCCCCGTGTCATATTCTGGCTTTTCACCGCTGAGAGATTTTTCAATTGAGTTTTCGAGAAGTTCTTCCCACTCATCGTTGGTTTTAAAAAGCTGCATGCGAATAGGGATAAGTAGTGGGCTTGCGCTTTTTCTCAGAATACCCCGGAATTCTTGTAATTGCTGCAGACGCTCTTCTCTGAGTTTCGCCATTTGAAGTCGAGTGCTGACATTGCTGTCAAGTTGGGCAATGAGTGGCTCCAGTG
Organism: Sneathiella glossodoripedis JCM 23214; assembly: GCF_000616095.1. GTDB lineage: Bacteria > Pseudomonadota > Alphaproteobacteria > Sneathiellales > Sneathiellaceae > Sneathiella > Sneathiella glossodoripedis. The sequence goes on from NZ_BAMS01000004.1 coordinate 22,261, forward strand.
CTTGCAAATTTGATGAAATGCTCGCAAGGGCCTGACTTTCATCCACAAAGCTATTCAATTCCTTCAGACGCGACATAGCCTGTTGAATTGAACTGTTTAGGTTTTGCATATTTTGCTGGCGTTCTTCGTTGGTAAGTGCTGAGCCGAGCTGCGGTGCGATTGCCGCTATTTCTGTGGTGTCGTTAGCAAGTTTAAGTGCGAGGGTTATTGAGGGTATATCGTGACTGGCTGTCTGTTTATTGGCGTCAGTTAGTTTATCGACACTGAACCAACTGACAGCGCTAATGACAACAGTCAACAGAGTTACAACAGAAAACGCTGATATCAGACGATAGCCAATTCCGAACCGGGTATATTGTGGTTCTTCATCTGCATGCTTGGTTTTACGTTTCAGAATACTTTTAAACTTGTCTAGCATATCAATTACACCTTATTCCCCCAAAGCCGCCTCCATTGATGAAGGCTCTTTTTCCACTGGAGCAAGGTAAGATAGCGACAGTTAAAATTTTCTTTAGCAAAATCCGATTAAGTTAATTTGCCTAAAAATTGATCACGTTCTCTTATAATTTGACTATCAAAATCATCATAAGCCGTGGTTTCCTGAATATTGAGTATGCTTAGTTTTCTGCCAATCAATTGGTAAATCGCACAGAGGGCGCAGGATATCAACTTGAAGAGGGTAACAGGCAGCTTCATCAGAAGAGTGCTCGCTTGAGCAGTCACCGCCTGGACAAGCTGACAGAGCCCCAAGAAGGTCAATTTCAGCAAAAAACTCAAGAAAGTCACCTTGCCGAACAGGGCTTGCTTTCATGAAGTATTGATGTGTGTCTTGCGTAAAGCCAGTACACATAAATACATTTAGAACATCATGGACCGCGAATTCAGCTTCTTCGATAGTGAGTTTCTTTTCTTTCACGAGGGCACGCGTCAGATTCGAGTGACAGCAGTAATGATATTCCGATTCTTTTAACAGCTGGTTAGTATAAGGGTCACAACGGGTTCCGATTACGTCATGGACGCTTCCGCCAAATTCGTCCCACCCATACCAGTCAAGAGTATCATACGTGATGGTTGCCATCGGCCTCATAAAAGGTAGAGAGCTCCATAGTTTGTCGCCCACACCGACATGAGTGCCGTGTAAAGCCCTTGTTTTGCCGCTAAAAAATTTTTCCTTCAGATTGTTTGCATTCCAGAGGTTGAGGTCACCAACTTGCGGCCCATCTGGACAAATTATTCTAAAATAGTGCCCAGCCGGTACATGAAAGCAACGCGCATCCCTAGCGGGAACCGTAACAGAGTCAATCAAGGTGAGATCATTCCTGTATAGTTGTCTAAAGTCGTTTTTTATCGGCTCTAGAACATCTGCCGGATAACAGATTACGGGTTCGACTTCTTTGCGTGCCTTTGCATCGGATGGGGCTGGGTTCTGTGGGGTCGGTTTCATGGTATCGCTTAAAACTGTGCTTGAGTTAATTCAGTATTGTTGGAATAAATAATGAAAACAGTTTGTTGATTGAGTAAAGGAAATTCTATGGCTAAAGCATACTGGATCGCCCATGTCACGGTCACTGATCCTGATAATTACAGTCTATATGCCAATGGAGCGCCAAAAGCATTTGAAAAATATGGTGCCAAAATTCTGGCTCGTGGTGGTGCTTTTGAACAGCTGGAGGGAAAGGGGCACACTCGTAATGTCGTTATCGAATTTGCATCGATGCAAGACGCTTTGAATTGTTATCACTCTAAAGAGTATCAGTCTGCAAAAGAGCACAGAGAAAACGCAGGGATTGCAGAGATTGTAATTGTAGAAGGTGTGTAACTAATTTGGCCCACCGCGCAGATGGGCCATTTATTTAGACAGCCGCGGTAATCAGAATTTCAACCTTGTAGTCAGGAGTGGCCAGCTTGGCTTCACCGCATGCACGTGCAGGTGCATTTCCTTTTGCTACCCATTTGTCCCAGACTTCATTCATTTCAGCAAAATACTCCATTGACGAGAGCCAGATCGTAGCTTGGAGGATTTTACTCTTGTCTGAGCCCGCTTCTGCAAGAAGAGAGTCGATTTTATCGAGAATATTTTGAGTTTGCTCCGCGACAGAACCTGAAGGTTCACCAACCTGACCTGCCAACCATATCATTCCGTTATAAATCACAGTTTGGCTCATCCGTTCACCAACGTGTAGGCGTTTAATGTCTGACATTTGTTTATTCCTAATTTATTTTTTTGTAAAAAATTCGATTTACCCTATTTGGAATCATCAAAAGCAAGCAATTTTGCTTAGAAGTCCAGATGAATTGTTAGATATACCAAAGATACGGGCAAAAGACATAAGGAAATATCACTTGGCCAGCGAGAAGCATGAGCCGAAACTGCGCAAAAGGTGTGCAATAGCAGCTTTAATTTTTTCTTAAGAAAAGCCTAAAACTTTACACTATATTAATATTAGGGAATATAAATTTTATGTCAGGATCAGCTTGCAAATATTAGCAAGTTCAGGTGCACAAATCAAAGAACCGTATTTACACTTTTCCAAGGGCTCCGGTGTAGATTGTGACCGTAAAAATAAACAAAATCGGCGCACGTCCTGATGCGAACAAATCGCTGGCTCGGTTGTTGTTGGGGCAGTTTGTCGGATTTTGGTCATCAGCGCAGAGGCGTAAATTGCTGGTCAGCGTTGTTGTTCTGCAAACTTGTGCAACTCTCCTCATTCTAATTGCCTTGATTTCCGGTCAACAAGGATTTCTGAAAGACAGTGTTAAATCTCAGGCCGAAAATCTGGGAAGGTCTTTGGAAGTGCTTTTGGAACAAACCCGGTCGGGTATAAGTCAGGGACTACTCGAAAAATTTCTGGTGGCACAAGCTACTTTGCCCGGGGTGCAAGGAATTGCTTTTTATAACAATTTAGGAAATCTAGAATTCTCCACAACCTCAACGCAAAACAGGTCAATAAAATTAATTATTGAAGCAAAAAAAGACGTGGGTTTTGACGGTGCGGTGTTTGTTGAAGAAAGCCTAAACGGTTTCGATGTACTGGTCCCGGTGTTGGTTGCGGATAAATTGTATGGCTGGGTGAGGATGCAGGTTGCAAGAGATGATAACGTGGCGCTGCTCTTACAGGAATTGTCAATTGGCGCTAGCTTGATCTTACTTTCCCTGCTTTTTGCTGTCGCGCTTGTTTATGTGAGTACCCGCCAGTTACAAAACAGCCTTGCGCATATGATTGATGTTGCAACACGTTTTAGGTCAGGAGAGCGAGGCTTGCGAATTGAATTGGCTGAAAATGACGAGCTGGCGCCACTTGGCGTAAAATTTAATGAACTGGCAGATACCGTTAATAATAGAGAAGCGGAATTGTTCGACCAAAGAGAACATCTTGAGGAGGTTGTTCTGGAAAGAACCAGAGATCTTGTTAAAGAAGTCAGGGAGCGACAGATCGCTGAAGATCAGGTGAATATGATTGTGCAAAGTGCGATGGAGGGGATTATCCTAGCAGGATCGAACGGTGAAATTCTGAACTTTAATCCGGCAGCCGCACAAATTTTTGGATATAGCCAAAAGGAAGTGATGGGCCAAAATCTGGCAAATCTCATTCCAATGGAATTTGATGATGGGAAGCCAACTTCATTCATTGAATACATGAACAAAGTTGAGCTAGGGCATGATGGAACGCGCGGAGCTGAGGTTATATCTAGAAGAAGTGACGGGGAAAAATTTGTAATGGAATTGGCAATCAGCCATTTCAAAGAGCAGAATCAGAATTTTTTTACTATTATTGTCCGTGATATTTCCGAGAGAAAAGAAGCTGAAAAGCGACTAAGGGAAACCTTAAGCACCCTGCAACTCACCCAAGCAGAACTAGTCCAGTCCGAAAAACTGGCGTCATTGGGAAGCCTGGTGGCTGGGGTGGCGCATGAAATTAATACTCCTATTGGAGTTGGGGTGACAGCCGCATCGCACTTGCACGAAAAGGTACAGAAATTACAGGTAGCTGTTGAAAATGGGACTCTAAAGAAAAGTGATTTTCTGTCATTTTTGAATACGGCGGAGAGATCCACAAAAATCACTGAAACCAATCTGATGAGGGCGTCCGACCTGATCAAAAGTTTCAAGCAGGTTGCTGTAGATCAGTCGAGTGAGGCAAGTCGTACGTTTGCTTTGGTTGATTATATTGAGGAGGTGTTGCTCAGTTTGCAGCCTCAACTTAAGAAATACAAGCATCAGGTCAAGGTTACCGGTGACAGAGATATCATAGTTGAAAGTTTGCCGGGGCCTATCGCACAGATTATTACAAACCTTGTAATGAATTCAATAATTCACGCCTTTCCAGACCAAGAAGTCGGGGAAATTACAATCAACGTGAAGCGCCGCGGTGAGATGCTCGATGTGACCTACAGGGACAATGGCTGCGGTATGGATGAGCAAACAGTTTCCAAGATTTTTGACCCGTTTTTTACAACAAGGCGAGGGGCCGGCGGAAGTGGGCTTGGACTGCATATTTTGTTTAATCAGGTAACGCAGTCTCTGGGGGGGACAATCAAGTGCAATAGTGTAGTCGGTGAAGGAACAGAATTTCACTTCTCTTTCCCTTACACCAGAGGAAAATAGTTAATGTCAGAAAATCGAGATATGATGTTTTGGGAGGAAGAGACAGAAAATGATCTTCCGGTAATTCAGTTGGATAGAGATGTGCCCGACCGATGGAAAGTGCTGCTAGTTGATGATGAAGAGGCAGTTCACAATGTGACAACGCTTGCGTTGGAGGATTTTGAGTTTGATGGACGAGGAGTAGAGTTCTTTCACGCTTATAACGGCGACGATGCAAAGGTTCTTATTCGAGAGCATCCTGACATGGCGGTTATTCTTTTAGATGTTGTTATGGAACGCGAACATGCTGGACTTGAAGTTGCTGATTATATTCGTGAAGAACTGAAAAATAAAACAGTTCGAATTATACTTCGAACAGGTCAGCCGGGTCAGGCACCAGAGCGTGATGTGATCGTCAGATATGACATAAATGATTATAAAGAGAAGACGGAGCTTACGTCTCAAAAGCTGTTCACCCTTATGTGTGCCTCTTTAAGATCCTTCCGCGACATTATGGCGTTGGAGAGAAATAAAGTTGGACTGGAAAGAGTGATTGAAAGTTCGGCAGACATTTTTGGATTAACAAATATCCGCCAGTTTACCGAAGGTGTTCTTAGTCAAATTACGTCATTGCTACACTTGGACAGTAGCGCCGCCTATATGAAAGCAGAGGGTCTTGCAGTGTCAGATACCGCAGAGGGGCTCAAAGTGCTGGCGGCAACAGGAGAATATCGAGAAGTTGTTGGCAAAGATGCACAGGGTGTACTGACGGAAGACATTCTGCAGGATATTTCGCAGGCTATCAAGAACGAGAAAAGTTATTATCGCGCAGATCGCTTTGTCGGCTATTTTAGCACTGCTATGGGGTCAACCAATATACTTTATTTGTCGGGTTTGAGACCACTTACCGAGATGGATCGTTCGCTGATGGAAGTGTTTGCCCGGAATATCAGCATCGCATATGAAAACATAGATTTGCATTATGAACTTGAGGATACCCAGCGTGAAATTGTGTATATGCTGGGTGAGGCCGTTGAAACACGCTCAAAGGAGACGGGTAATCATGTAAAGCGCGTGGCAGAAATTAGTAAATTTTTGGCCCTTAAATATGGTCTTGAAAAAGAGACTGCTGAGATCATTAAACTGGCATCCCCGCTTCACGATGTCGGGAAAATAGGAATTCCGGATGCTGTTTTGAACAAGCCCGGTAAATTGACTGCTGATGAATGGGTGATCATGCAAACCCATGCCCAACTTGGTCATGATATGTTGAAATCATCTAAAAAGAAGATTTTAAAAGCGTCGGCTATCATCGCACGCGACCATCACGAGAAATGGGACGGCAGTGGTTATCCCGCGAAAAAGAAGGGGGAACAAATTCATCTTTTTGGTCGTATTGCAGCGATCGCCGATGTGTATGACGCACTTGGAAATGAAAGATGTTATAAACAGGCTTGGCCCAGAGATAAGGTGATGACTCATATCCTGGGACAGAGCGGCAAGCATTTTGAACCCAGGCTTGTAGAGATACTTCTTTCAAATATCGATCAAGTTGATGCTATCTGCGCACAATATCAGGATGTCGTCTAAGTTTTGCTTATGGATTTTTATCTTTCTCTGAAAGCCTGTGTAATTGTCGTGTGAATGGGCTTTAAAAGGTAATCCATCAGCGACTTCTTGCCGCTATGTATGTCTGCAACAGCGGTCATTCCCGGTAAAATCAAATTCATCGAAGGATCATTGCCCACGTAAGGCTGGTCCAGTTTGATTTTTCCCTTGTAGAAATTTTCACCCTGCTCATCTTCAAAAGTGGTAGCGGAAATATGGATCAGTTTTCCAGATACCGAGCCATATCTGGAATAGTTGTAAGTTGTAAATTTGACAGTTGCATCCTGACCGATTTGAAGAAAACCAATATCTTCGGGGCGAATGCGAGCCTCAACAATCAACTCCTGATCAATTGGTACAATCGACAGAATAGGACTGCCCGGTTTGATCACGGTGCCGACAGAATTTACATCCATACCCTGCACTATTCCATCAACAGGCGAAGTGATGTTTAATCGTCCCAGCGCTCCTTCCAGTCGCTCAATCTCTTCTGCCAGTTTTAAAGCTTCGGAATTCGCGAGTGCCATTTCGTCCAAAGCCTCCCTCCGAATGCGACTATTGAGCTCTTGCAGTCGATTTTCAGCTTCACTAATTGCTTGCAAGGAGGATTGTTGTTTGGAAATCAATTCATCCAGATTTCCTTTTTCCTGCAGATATTGGCGCTGACTATCGAGAAAATCGAAACGGCTAAGGGTTTTATTTTTATAAAGCCCTTCGCGGATTTTCATTTGTTCTTCCAGAGGTTTGATCTGCTCTTTAAGAATTTCGATTTGGCTTTGCAGCACCTGAAGTTCGGATTTGCGCTGATCAATTTGTGTTTTTACCACTGATTGCTGGTTTTCAAGGTCCAGCCGTTGAATTTTCAGCAGCTCCTGTTGTTCATTGATTTGATCGATAAACCGAGGGTCAATGCCACTGGCATCCAATGGTGTGTCATTAATGAAGGCTTGCAAACGGCGTGATTTTAATCTCCAGATCAGCTCCTGTGTCCGTAATTGTTTCAGCTCGGCGACTGTATCAGTTGGGTCAAGCTGGATGAGAACTTGGTTTTGCTTGACGATTTCACCTTCTTCGATGGCTATATTGCTGATTGTTCCGCCATCGATATGCTGCAATGTCTGTACTGTTCCTGATGGAATAACTTCACCTGATGCAACAGCAACTTCGTCAATTACAGCATTTTGGGCCCAAACAATAAACGCAAGTAACCCCACAAAGCTGAACAAAATTGCGATACGCAGAAGGGAGGAGGGGCCGTTTTCTTCCAGCATAATTGATTGACCAAGGCGCTGGGTTTCCGGCTTCCCTTTTTCAAGCTTTTTGGAAACAGCCCTGTATTTGTCCTGATCAATAGCGAGAAATTTCAAAGATTTACCCATTATGCCCCTCCAAAGAGCAGTGGAATTACACTTGAAGCTGGACCGATTGTCTGAACCATACCGCGGTTCATCAGGACAACCCTGTCAGCCGCCCGCATATGGCTGGGCCGATGTGTGATTATAATAACAGTGGCTTTGCCGCGGATTTTCTCAACAGCTTCCAGAAACGCGAGATCACCATCTTCATCCAAGGTGTTCCCCGGCTCGTCAAAAATCATGATTTTGGCATTACATAATAAGGCGCGAGCCATGATCATACGTTGCTGAAAACCGGCAGGAAGTTGCAATAGTGTCTGATCGCCGATGCGAGTGTCCAGTTTGTCGGGAAGATTGTTGATGTCTTCAGTCAAGTTCGCCCATTCACACGCTTCAAGGATTTGCTCTTCACTCGCCGTGCTTTTTGCGAGTAGAAGGTTTTGTCTAATGGTTCCATGGAAGAGTTCGCTGTTTTGCGGCATATATCCCATGGATTTGCGAAGCTCCAATGGATCGATCTGACGAATATCTACTCCATCAAGTGAAATTCGCCCAACTTGCGGTTGGTAAAGGCCTGCCAGCAATTTGATAACAGTGGATTTTCCAGAACTGTTTGCGCCAGCGAAGGCCACAACCTCACCTGGCATGATTTGTAAATCCAACCCCATCACAGCAGGATCCTGTTCCGGTGAATATCTGAAGCTAACCCGGGAAAATGTAATTTGCCCTTTAAATTCTTTGAGTTTGGAAGAGGCGTATGGGTTGCTTTCACTTTGCAAGGTGAATAGTTGGTTCAGCCTTTTGATGCTGATACCAATCTGGTTGAGTTTGGTTAAAGCGAGGAACACAGTTTGCGTTGGAGACAACATCCTCCAGATCAGGGCCATGGTCGCAACCAACGCACCTACTGTCATGCTTTCTTCAAATACTCTGCTGATACCAAAGGTCAGGGTGAGTATCCCTGCTGTAATCATTACGACATGCGCGAAAGTCTGTGCGATAGCGGCTATCATATTATTGCGAATGCCTGCAATAGCATTGCCAGTGGAGATATCACGGTAACGTTCAAGCCAGATTTCCTCTGCCCCGAGTTGCTTGATCGTTCTCATATTGTTGAAGCATTCGGTTACAAAGGAGCCCTTGCTGGCAGAATGGGTTAGATCATCCGTTGTTCTTTTTTGAATGATCGGCAAAATAACGAGGGCTGCAATAATATACAGGACAATCATCAGAATTGGGATAATGACCAATGGGCCACCAATAAGCCCAACAGCAATCAGAAAAATGAAAACGAAAGGGATCTCCAGAAGAGCCATAGCCATTGGACCGATGAAAAACTCCCGGATCATGTCAAACTCGCGAAAACGCGCCAGTTTGGAGCCCAGTGAGCTTCTCTCTGTCTGGCTGACGGGAAGCGACAGAATTTTCTGCAAGACGGTACTGCCAATAATGTAATCCAGCCTCGCACTTATGTATGACAGCATCCTGCCGCGCATTAGACGAAGTACGATCTCACATATGAAGGCAATGACAATACCCAGGACGAGAAATTTCAACGTTTCTTTTGAGTTGGCGCCGATGACCATGTCATAGACAGCCATAATGAATAATGGGGTTGCAAGTGCCAGAATATTTAGGATGAACGTTATCATCAAAATCTGACGCGTGAGTGGGGCAAAGCGCCCAAATACAGCCCTGAACCAGTTTTTACTGGAATTCCACTGGCCTATTTTTTCTTTCGGGATTGGATTGAAAAAATAGGCGGTGCCTTTTGCTTTCTTAACATAAGGGTTACGTAGGGTTCTGTAATCCTGCTTTCCCGCATCGTACACATAGTAACCCTCATCTGTTTTAGAGAGTAGAATCTTTAGCGATCCTCTTTCAGGATTAAACAGGCATGGGTAAAGACGCGGATCAATGGATCCAATTGTTGTTTCCTTTGATGTACTTCCGTAATGAAGATTTGCCAGAGCGCTTCGGAAATCGAGCTCATCCATAGTCGTCTTGAAATGGGGCATGGCTTCGATGACCTGTTCTGGGTCACCGCGCCAACCCAAAGCTTCGAGCATGGGTGTCAGGCAAGCAGCAAATTGAGTGTTACGGCCCCAGTTATTATCAGCGGCGAAATTGGCCTTGGCTGTCAGAAATGTCATGTCACACAGTCCTTAGCCGCTCAACATTGGTTTTGGGTTTCCGATATTGCACCAGATTTTCCATGGGAGTCTGAACAAGTTTCTTATCCAAAATTCGGTGACCGTAATCCGCTGTCTTGAGTAAGGATGGACGCAGACTGACCATCAAAATTGTGCAATGCCCCTTTAGATCAAGCAGCGTATTTTTAAGGATTTCGTCTCCTGCTGCGTCTAGCGAAGTGTTTGCTTCGTCAAATAGGATGACATCTGGCTTGTTCACGAGCGCGCGTGCAATCGCAATTCGCTGGCGAATACCCCCCGGTAGGCTATCTGAGGCACCGTCACCAACAACTGTATCATAGCCCGAGGGAAGGCGTCTGATTACGTCATCCAATCCCAGCTTTTTGGATTGTTCGAGCGCTTCATCAATAAACCCACCTTTTCGAAAGGTCGTCAGGTTTTCAAGAACCGTGCCGTGAAATACGGTTCCATTTTGCGGCAGATATGCAATGCGTTCGTGCAGGTAATCCTGCGGTAGTTCACTAATATCTTGACCATCAAGCAGGATACGTCCTTCTGAGGGATGCAACAGGCCCATAGCCAGCCATAGAAGCGATGATTTACCTGTGCTGTTATGCCCGACAATGGCGTTCATCGTACCAGCTTCAAAATGACAGTTTAAATTTTTAAATAACACCGGATCTTCGTCGGAATATTGAAAGGTCACATTTTCGAATTTCAGACTTAAGCCTTTGCCAGCATTTTCCGGCATTCGGCTGGTGTCTATGTTCTGCGCATCACTGGTAATTTCTTTTTTTCCGCTTTGTGGTAGTTGCAACAGGGAGTTAACGCGATCTTTGGCAAGTTGAATGTTCTGGTAATGTGTCCACACTCCCATGGCCCGCATAAGTGGCTGTAATGCACGACCGGACAAGAGGGTACAGGCAGCCAAGCCACCAATAGTAAGGGCGCCATCAATAACAAAAATTGATCCTACAGCGGCAACGGCAACCAGTGTCATTTGGGAGAAAAGAGCTCCCAACCCTTGAGCGACACTGTTTTGAAAGGTAACTTTTTGAAGTACGCCTGCGGTTGTTTCCTGCAGTCGTTCATATCGGCGTACCATCTGCGCTTCTAGTGCGAGGCCTTTAACCGTGTGAATGCCTGTCAAAACCTCAATCAGGAAATTGTATCTGCGATCTTCCCAAACAGATTTTTCATTTAAGTATTTGCGCAGACTCCGTCCCACAAAAAGGGTGACGAGGCCAAACAACACTAGAAGAACAACAGGAACCGCTACGAGTGATCCACCTATATAGCCGACCATTGCAAGAAAGATTACGGCAAATGGCAAATCAATAAATACGAGGATATTGCTGCCAGACATAAATTCGCGCAAATTATCGATAGCGTTAAAGCGGTGTAAATACACCCCAGCGGCTTCGGTTTCATAGTGTGCGATGTCTGTTCCCAGCGTTCTGCCAAGCGCCCGACAGCCAGTTATATGTTCAAACTGCGCGCCGGAATATGCTGTAATATAGGCGCGTGCCAAACGGAAAAATGCTTCAAGTAAGAGAGCTATCCCGACACCAATAACCAGGAGCAGCAAGGTATCAGTAGCATTATTTGGAATGATGCGGTCATAGACTTGCAAAATCATAATAGGTAATGCCAAGGCGAGCAGGTTCAACGCTGTTGAACTAAGGATAATGTCAATGCGAGACTTCCTGGCTGTCGGCATGGCCGACTGCCTCAGCATTGGTTTGTCGTCAATCCTGTTGGTTTCTGTCACGTTTTGCTCACTTTAAAGGTTTAACTATTTCGCAGACTAAAGCGTTTACCTTTCCAAGGCGTTAACCATATTGAGAAGCAAGTGTTTAATTTTGGTAAAAATTTACGCGTTTTTGTCGCAATTTTTAGAGACCGCATTTTCTTATAAATATTTGTAAAATTTGCGATATTTTTCCCTAAATGCAGACAAATTTTAGGTAAATATTAAGGGTTCCTTAAGTGTTTTTTTCGCATCATACCTGTTGAATTTAAAGTATCTCCCGTTGTTCATGAGATGCTTGTCGACTTTTAGTAAGCGAGATGCGTGATGAGTGATGCAAAGAAACCAGTAAATCAATCTGCAGAACAGGATTTGCAGGATTTAACGAATTCGGTTGCGAAACAGCGTAATGCTTTTGGTGAAGAAAAGGACCGGAATAGTTCTTCTGTTCGTCCAGGTGAGGCAGATCAGTCACTTGCTGCCATCCATATGGGGGATCGCGACAGGTATGAAGAGGGTGATACTCAAAGTTTGCAAGGTGAGCAATCATTTGAGAGTGATGAAGTCGTCGATACTGGAGAAGGCGGTGTTGTCGATAGTAATGATAACTCTGCCGAGTTTGTGGGCTCTGCTCAGTCTTTTGACGATTTGGATGGAAACGGAATACCTGTTGCGTCAGATGCTGCTCCTGGTGCGCGCGCATCAGCAGAGAATGTATTTGACGATGGATCGTTGCTCGGCGCAACAAATCTGGAATTTGAACAAAGAGAAGTATTTGATGAGCCACAAGGCTTAGTAGAGACAGAGCAGCAAAATTCGGAAGGTGGAACTCCAATAGAAGAGTTCACCGATGCTGTTCCAGTATCCATGAGTCTTGATGACGGATTTATATTGGAAAACTCTGATATTGGTGAGGTCGTAGGAACTGTTTCGGCCTTTGATGCAGAAGGCGGGCAACTCACCTTTAGTCTTGATGACGATGCCGGTGGAATGTTTACCATTGACCCTGAGACAGGGGAAATCAAAGTAGCAGGCCCTTTGGACTATGAAACTCAAAACAATTACAGCGTTACTGTAAATGTGAGTGATGGCGTAAATACCACTCAGCAGACATATGCGATTGAAGTCGGTGATGTTAATGAAGCTCCTGAAGCTGGGAATGTGGATCTTGGCTCTGTATTGGAAGATAATACGCTTCAGTTTACATCTGCTGATTTGCTTGCCAACAGTTCTGACGTGGATGGGGATAGTCTGTCTGTCTCCAACGTAACTGTAGATCCTGCTTATGGCAGCGTTGTGGAAATTGCACCGGGGGAGTTTGAATTTACGCCCACGGAACATTTCAGCGGTGATGATATTCCCTTTAGCTTTACCATCACAGATGGAGAATTTTCAGATACAGCGGTTGCGACATTGGATGTGACGCCAGTATCTGATGCACCGGCGCTTACCGTCGAGCTTGGTGATATTACACGTTCTGCAATCAGTGGCGGCACGACTGAAACACTGTCGATTGACGCTTCGAATGTGCATGATACGGGATCTGGTTTTACTGTGTTGGGGCGCGTGATCAATGATGATGGAACGCTGAGTGATCCTAGTGCGGACTATGTGAGCAACAGCAGTGGCCGCATCGGAATTACTGGCCGCAATGATGGTCCTAATGGGCAAATTGGAGCTAGCGATATAAACGGGGGTGTGTCCGAAGAGCTAATCGTTCAAATTGATGGAAGCACTACCTCGGCTGAGGTTGGCTTCAGCATGCTTTATACAAATGAAGGAGGAGCAGGTCATCATGAACAGGGCTTTTACACACTCTATATGGATGGTGTAGAGGTTGGTTCCGGTAGTTTCACGGCCGATGATGGGCATCGTCACATTGGAACAGTTACTGTTGCCGCAGAAAATGGAAGCGCTTTTGATCAAATTGTATTCTCGGCAGACAATAGCCTGACTGGATATTCGGATGGTACCGGGCATGCAGACTATTATATTACATCAATTTCCGTAGAGCCGGAAGTTGAGGATATTCCAGTGAATGTATATGCGCTGGATATCACGGCTGAGCTGGTCGATACAGACGGATCAGAAGATCTGTCCGCGGTTACCGTATATAACATTCCAAGTGACGCAAGCTTGTCAGCAGGTGAGCGCAACGAAGATGGAAGCTGGACTGTCGGGGTTGCGGATCTTGACGGATTGACACTCACGGTTCCTGCAGACATGGAAGGTGATTTTGATATATCGGTGTCGGTTACAGCCACTGATGGTAGCGCAGATCCCGCCACCTCTGTTGCAAGCCTGAGCATTCCTAAAATAGAGCATGCACCGGAACAGGTTGCGCTGGATAATAATTCAATACTGGAAGATGCCGCTATTGGTGATGTTGTTGGTACGGTGACTGCCTTTGACCCCAACGGCGACGGACTCACCTACACGCTTGCTGATGATGCGGGCGGCATGTTCAGCATTAACGAAACTACCGGTGAGATTACTTTGGCCGGTGAACTGGATTTTGAGACAACTCCTGATTACAGCGTTACCGTAAATGTAAGCGATGGCGGCTTGGTAACTCAGCAGGTGTTCACTATCGCTGTCGGTGATGTCAATGAGGCGGTGCATAGTGTGTCGCTTGATAATAACTTTGTGATGGAAGATGCCGCAACTGGCACTGTTGTGGGCACTGTGTCTGGCGTAGATCCCGAAAATGACGCCATTAGCTTTAGTCTTTCAGATGACGCTGGAGGCATGTTTATCATCGACGAAGCAACTGGTGAAATTTCACTAGTTGGAGATCCTGATTATGAAACGGTGCAATCCTACAATGTGACAGTTGATGTTAGTGATGGCGTAAATGTTACCCAGGAAACATATGCGATCAACATTGGTGATGCAGAAGCTCCCGTGCTTACAGGTATTGGAAATGATGTTGAACTTGCCAATGTCGAAGACAATGTCGATTTGAGCAATATGGATGTGTTCCCTGATCTGCATACACGAGGAAATCTCGAAGAGCGTGTTGGAACCGAAGTCTTCGAAGATATGGTAAAAGACGCAGAAGATATTGTTATCAATTACCAATCAGAAGCGACAATTACCTTCCAGGGTGAATATGCCGGTTATCAAAACTCAATCGGTGCGTATCAGATTAACAGTGACGGCACTATCACTGGTGCTGAACTCCTCTGGGGGGATGCCTCAACAGGCAAATTGACCGCTGGCCAATCGACTGCGACATATGACGGAATTGAAAGCGGCTCCAAGCTTGGTTTCTTTGTCATTTCAGATGGCTTTGATCTTTTGCCACAGGCTTCTTATACCGGAGATGGAAACAGTTTCCCTACTACAGGTAGTTGGATGTTTGTAAATCCTGATTTTGATCCTGCGACCCAAAATCCACAAGATCATCTATATAATGTAAATACTGACACAGGCGCTCCTCAACTCATTTATGTTGAAGATGATGGGACTATTCATAGTCAATCAGGCAATGTATTTCACTCAACCAACCAGGAAGAGTTTAATCCAGATGCAGATGTATCTGTGAGGGAACATTTCATTGCGGGTGTTGATCAAGAAAACGGCATCCTCAATTTTGGCTTTGAAGACATTCTTGGTGGCGGAGATTTCGATTTCAATGACGGTATGTTCAGTGTTGAAATCGATGTTCGTGATTTGATGGAAGCGCCCAATCCGCTATTCACAAAAGATGCAAATGGCAATTCCTCGTTCCAGATCAGTGACGCAGATAGCACAGATCTGCAACAGCTTGTTGTGACAGTTAGTGATGTGCAGAACGGTGATACCCTGTCTTTAAGCGGCCCTTATAAAATTACCGGCGGAAATGTACTTACTTTCGATGGTCAGGATACTGGAATTGCAATTGACATTGTAGAGGAGGGGACTTCAATAACCTTGACCCTTTCCGGTGAGGGGGATCTGGATCATTATGAAGCGATCGTACAGAATATCAATTTTTCGAATACATCTGGAAGCCATGAAATTGCAGGGGTTCGCCCGATTACAGTTGTTGCAACTGACAGCAGCGGCGAAGTGTCAGAAACACTGGTGTCATCCTTCGAAATTGTTATGGAAAGCTCTACCTATGGGACGGATGGAAATGACAGCATAACTGCAGATGCAGGTGGGGATACAGTCTATGCGGGCTCCGGCGATGACAGTATTTTCGGCGGTGCGGGTGATGACGTCATTTATGGTCAAGATGGTGCGGATGCATACGAATTTGGTCTAAATGATGGAATGGATACATTCATAGGCGGTGATGGCGGTGGATGGTCTGACACAATTGTCTTATCGGACGGTATGCCAAACGGGAACATAGATAGTTGGCTCAATTTAACGAGTGGTACTGTTGAGAGCCGTGGTAATGGTGAGATTTTCTTATCCGAAGATGCGGCAGGAACGATTACCCTTAATGATAGTTCGGTCTTAACTTTCGAGGGGGTTGAAAAAATCGAAGGTTAAAATTTAACTGCGAACAAAATAGTTCAGATATGAGAAATGGTGCCGCAGGAGATGGCGCCATTTCCTTTTTGTTAAGGTAAATAAATTATAAAGCCTATTGACGGTTGAACAGTTCTGATAATTGAATTCAACTCTGAGATATTCGTACCACCTTGGCCAAGTTTTATGAGTAACCGCCTTGATATTGACAGCATCCTGTTGGATGCGCTGGAAAATGCATCAGATGCTTTTGTTGTTTATGACAAGGCAGGGAGGGTCTTGTCCTGTAATCGCCAATTCAAAGCTATCTACGATTATACGGAAAGTTTGATCAATTCGGAAACTACTATTCGCGATCTTGTACAGTATGACTTGGAGCATGGAAATGTCGTCGATATTTCTGATCGATTGCGAGTGACAAAAATTCTGAGCGAGGATCGCCCTTATGTGGATTATTCACGCCGAAATTTTATTTTGCGATTAAGTGGTAATCGCTACGTCAGTGTTCATGAGCACTTAAGTGATAAGGGCAGTATTGTAAGCATACAGCGCGAAGTCACAGACCTGATTGTCAAGCAAGAGGAAGCGAGCAGAAGCGCTGAGCTTTTTAAGGCGGTATTTGATTCCAGTTCCAATATATCTTCATTAACCGTCTTCGATACTGGTGTATTTCTAGATGTAAATCGCGCCTGGGTCGAAGCTGTGGGGTATTCACGAAGTGAAGCTGTTGGAAGGAGCGCACTGGAGCTTGGTATTTGGCCAACTCCATCCATTCGCAAGCAACTGATCAAAGAACTTCAGACAAACTCTCAGTTAAGAAATTTTTCTTCTACAATCAAAACGCGCGATGGAGAGGTTCGGAAAATTCTTCTTAACAGTGAAGTGTTGGATATATCGGGCACTAAAGTCCTTTATTTGTCTGCACGTGATATAACCGACAGATTGCAAACCGAATTTGCATTGAGTGAGAGCGAAAAACGGTTTTCCGACTTCAATAATGCAAGTTCTGACTGGTATTGGGAAACCGACCGGCAATTTAAATATACGTTCATTTCCTCCAAGGTGGAGGCTGCATTTGGTATTCCAGCAAGAGACTATATTGGAAGTACTACGGCTGAAATCGTTGGTCAAGGCGCGCGCAATCAGGCAAATATGCGCTTTATGTTCGAGCAGATGGCCGCGAAAAAGCCATTTCGGGATCTATTACTCTATAGGTTTAGAAAACCTGATGGCGCCAAAAAGTGGATCCGCACCAGTGGTCTACCATATTATGATGATAGCGGAGAGTTTTGTGGATATCGTGGTAGCACTGCTGATGTCACAGAACGCATTGAGTTGGAAGAACAGTTAGAAAATAGCAGGCGTATGGAAGCGGTGGGTCAGCTTTCCGGCGGAGTTGCACATGATTTCAACAATATTCTCGCAGTCATTCAAGGAAACGCCGAGTATGTAGCAGAAGTGCTGGGGGATAAGTTTCCAGAGCTGGAAGCAAGGCTTCAGGCGATGATGCGCGCTACTGATAAGGGGGCGGAACTAACGCAGAGCATGTTGGCTTTTTCCCGCTCACAGCGCCTTTCGCCAAGTGCGTTCAGGCTAGACGAGTTTGTAAAGCAGATCATGAAAGAAATAAACGGGGTGGTTGGTCCAAGCGTCTCCCTGAAAACGGATTTCGATCCAGATCTATGGAAGTGCAATGCGGATGTAACACAATTGGAATTTGCGTTACTTAATTTGTGTATGAATGCTCGCGATGCCATGAATTCGGTTGGAACGCTCACAATTGAAACCCGAAATAAAGTTGTGGATGACAGTTATGTGCTTATGGAAAGTAGCGCAAAACCGGGAAAATACGTATCCTTGATCGTTAGCGATACCGGCAGCGGTATACCGCCAGAAGTTATGCCTCATGTTATGGAGCCTTTCTATACGACCAAGGACGTTGGCAAGGGAAGCGGGCTTGGTCTAAGTATGGTATATGGGTTCGCGACCCAATCAGGAGGCACTTTGTCGATTTATTCTGAGGAAGGTATCGGAACGACAGTGCAGTTGTTGTTGCCTGCTCTTGCGGCAGATGAGAAGCAAAGCTCTGATCTAAATGTTAATCAATCTGAAGCATTGGATTGATCATTCATCGGATATTTGAAGTATTTCATGAAATCAGCAGCGGTCCGTTCTATGATTACAATTTCTTTACTATTCAATTCCTCTTTATAATTTCCGATTGATTGATCGCTTATACCTTTACCTCTAATTTTAGTGTCGAATGCCTTGTTTTCTTCTCTGGGCCGGGTGTATTGCCAATCCGCTTCTGGATCATAGGAAGAGAGGTCGAGACCGGTGAATGCTTCCAGCTTGGGAAGCAGGATATCACGCTTTAACACAAGATCTTCATATTTCAGAAATGCGTGTTGAGAGGGATCGGTTTTAGGCATTTTGTGGAGCGTTCCATAATAACTCAGGAACAGTTTGGTCAACGCCGCCATATCCCTGCCAAGGACTACCATGTTACTGCTTCTTCCAAGCCGGACCTGTTTTTCGGCGACTTTTAACATGGATGTAACTGCATCTTTTGGATCTCTGATGCTGGTTATGAATTTTGCCTGCGGTAAAACTTTGGCAAGAAATGGAAAATAGGGAGTTAATTCTGGTTGCTTCAGTACGAGGAAACGAGGTTTGTGCTGGTGGTGATGAGTACTCTTAAGGAAATTCAAGACGAGAGAAATCGTATATTCTTTCAGACCCTGTTGACTTCCAAAAAAATCAGCAGCCATTCTCTCGCCTTTTTGTGACCATTTCTGGTAAATGGTGAGCTGATCTGTGAGATAGTGGCATTCGAACGCCATATCGTTCGCTTCACTGGATGAACTTAACACATGCTGCAGCAGACTGGTTCCCGTCCGCATGGAACCGCCTACGAAAATCGGCGTAAAATCTAACTGTGTTTTGTTAGCCACTATAAAACTCCCCCCGCTCAGAGTAATGAATACTATAATTTTTACAACAAATCTTCAGGGCTGGCGTATTCTGATCTTAGCTTTCAGATGGGATAGGGGTTGAGAATTTCGGTAAAACTGTTATTTCAGGCTGATTGATATTTAGGATTGGGTGACGACCTTATGACCGAAACGGTTCCATCGACAGCAGATACAATTCAGGACTTTAAGGATGCCTTTCTCTTCCTTGAAGAATGGACTGACCGTTATGGGTATTTGATCGACCTTGGCAAAAAGCTGCCTGATTTCCCTAATGAACTTAAGACCGAAGAGAATTTGATGCAGGGCTGTCAGTCGCAGGTCTGGTTGATCTCTTATATGGAGGGGGATCGTCTGCGTTTTAAAGCCGCAAGTGACGCAATGATTGTAAGCGGGCTGATTGCGCTGATACTTGCTGTATATGATAATCACACACCGCAGGAAATCCTTGATACTGGATCAGATTTCATTGAAGAGTTGGGCCTAAGTAAACATTTATCTCCATCGAGAAGCAATGGACTTCATTCGTTGGTGAAGCATGTTATGGCCGCAGCCAATCGGCATGCAGGCTGACGGATACTATTCATAAACCCTTTTAAGTAGCACTTCGACGGTGTAGGCTGGCTTTCCAACTAACAAGAAGCGCTAAATGCGCATGGGGAGGCATGTCTGTGAAACGCTTGTTAATCGCTAATCGGGGCGAAATTGCTATTCGTGTGTTTAAAACAGCCCGTGATTTGGGCATTGAAACCTTCGGGATATATCCAGAAGACGACAGTGATGCGTTACACGTAAAGATGCTGCCTTCTCGCACTAAAATATCTGGTGAAGGAGCTGCAGCATATCTCGACATTGAAGAAATCCTATCCGTTGCAAAAGAACTAAAAGTGGATGCGATCCACCCTGGTTATGGATTTTTAAGCGAAAGCGCCGAGTTCGCCTCCAGATGTGAAGCGGAGGGAATTCTGTTTGTTGGCCCCACAGCTCAGACGCTTTCCGCTCTATCTGATAAAAGCGCTGCAAGGGCATTGGCTGTTTCAAATGATGTATCTGTGCTGAAGGGCATAAATAAACCGGTTACTGCTAATGAAGCGGAGCGGTTTTTTAGTGAGCTGAGTCCTGGATCTGCCATGTTTATCAAAGCGATTGCTGGTGGCGGCGGGCGTGGGATGCGACTTGTCACCGAAACAAGGTTAATACAGCAAGCATTCGAAAGTGCTGAACGAGAAGCCCGGGCATTTTTCGGGTGTGGAGATTTGTATGTAGAGCAGTTCATGCCAAACGCACGCCATATTGAAGTTCAAATCCTTGGTGATGGCGAGGATGCGGTACATTTCGCAGAGCGGGAATGCTCCTTGCAAAGACGAAATCAGAAAATTATTGAAATGGCGCCGGCGCAAGACTTGTCTGATTTGCTAAGAAAACAGCTTTATGAGGCGTCCATTCGAATGGCCCGATCGGTGGCTTATAAGGGGTTGGGTACTTTTGAATTTCTGGTTTCTAAAGATGGCAATCAATATGCTTTATGGAAGTAAATCCGCGGATACAGGTTGAGCACACAGTTACCGAAGAAATATTTGATCTGGACCTTGTGGAATTGCAGTTAAGGGTAGCAAGGGGTGAAAGCATTGCTGACCTTTCCATCGAAGCGGAGAGCCGTGGATCGGCAGTGCAGCTTAGAGTAAACGCAGAGTATTTTGGATCTGATGGTCAGCCACGACTTTCCGGCGGAACTATTACAAGGCATGAATTGCCGCAAGGTCGTGGGATCGCGCGGAAAGTTCGGCATATCTGGGGTGGCGCGCAAATCCGCGATACGATTCACTGCTGTCCAAAATTATTATTAGTGACAAGCAAAAAACCGTTAGACAGTTGTTGAGAAAGGCTCAATCGGTTTTGGACGATTATCAAATCGAAGGCGTTGAGACCACCATTCCCTTTCTGCAAACTGTTCTGAAACAGGAGGATGTGCTCGTATCTCCCGTTACCACAACTTACATTGATGACAATTTTGAGAGATTATTGTCGGCTATTTCACAGAAAAAGAGGATTTTTGATAATGAGGTGTCGCCTCAGCTCTCTTCTGATGACGCTGAAAAGGACGACTGTGCTGCCTTAGCCCCGCTTCCAGGAACATTGATCAAACTTTCGGTCGCCGTTGGTGATGCGGTGAAAAAGGGACAAGAAATCGCTGTATTTGAAGCGATGAAAATGGAGCATCTGGTTCTTGCTTCGCATGCTGGTACAGTAAGTCATGTCTATGTCAGCGAAGGCTCTACTTTGGATGAGGGAGCTGCTCTCTTGCGTATTGAACCTACGGCGACTGAAACTCAGGAGGAAATAGAAGAAACAGAAATAGATCGGGATTTTATCCGACCAGATCTGGCAGCCTTGTTAGACAAACGAAGCAGACTACTGGACGCTGCGCGACCGGAAGCTGTTGAAAAGCGGCGCAAAACAAATAAAAAAATGATCCGCGAAAATATTGAGAGACTGGTTGATCCGGGTAGTTTTTCTGAATATGGCGGTTTTAATCTGGCAGCACAAAGATCCAGACGATCTGTTGAAGAATTGGAAAAATTAAGCCCCGCTGATGGTATGGTAGCGGGAACCGCAAGCATCAACGCAGACCAGTTTGGGAGTGATAAATCTAACTGTATAGTGCTCGGGTATGATTATACCGTTTTTGCCGGTACACAAGGCGGTATGAATCACAAAAAAACGGATCGGTTATTTCATCTGGCGGAACAACGGCAACTACCAATTATTTTTTACGGTGAGGGGGGCGGTGGACGCCCGGGGGATGTCGACATATATGCTGCATCTACACTCGATGTGCCGACATTTCAAACCTATGCTCGTCTGTCAGGCCTTGTGCCACGAATAGGTATAGCTTCCGGAAGATGCTTTGCGGGGAACGCTGCGTTGATGGGAGTTAGCGATATACTTATTGCAACAAAAGACACGTCCCTTGGCATGGGCGGCCCGGCAATGATTGAAGGGGGCGGCCTCGGAGTGTTTGCGCCAGAGGAAGTGGGGCCGGTGTCTGTGCAAGCACCAAACGGGGTTATAGATATTGTTTGCGAAAACGAGAGTGACGCAACGGATATGGCTCGGAATGTATTGTCATATTTTCAGGGAGAGACAAGCGCTTTCACGAGTGCGGATCAACGGGATTTACGCTTTGCGATACCAGAAAATAGACTTCGGGTTTATGATATTCGAAAAGTGATAAATATTTTGGCGGACGTGGACAGCGTCGTGGAACTTAAAAGTGCTTTTGCACCCGGAATGTTAACCGGCTTTTTGCGGATCGCTGGGCGTCCACTTGGATATATTGCAAACAATCCAGCGCATCTGGGAGGTGCCATTGATGCAGACGGTGCCGAAAAAGCTGCCCGGCACATCCAGCTATGCGATGCTTTTGATATACCGATTTTAACACTATGTGATACGCCTGGATTTATGGTTGGGCCAGAAGCTGAAAAAACGGCTCTTGTGCGTAAGACGTCTCGTTTATTTGCGGCGGCCGGCAGCATAACAGTGCCGGTTTTCACGGTTATATTACGCAAAGGATACGGACTCGGCGCTCAGGCGATGGCGGGAGGGTCTATGCATGCACCGTTTGTCACACTTGCATGGCCTACCGGCGAAATGGGGCCAATGGGGCTGGAAGGTGCCGTAAGGTTGGGGTTTCGAAAAGAGCTGGCGGCCATAGAAAACAAAAAAGAGCGTCAGCGAATGTTTGAGGAAATGGTGGCGCAGGCTTATGAACGTGGTAAAGCAATTAACGCAGCCGCTTATATGGAAATTGATGATGTAATTGATCCCGCAACCACCCGGGACAGATTGCTGCAAGCCATCAACGCCGCAGGACCTGCTATGCCCCGTTTTGGCAAGAAGCGTACGTTTGTCGATACGTGGTAGTCTTACAGATCGTCTGAAGCTTGGTGTGCAAACGGTTTCAGGCGGGCTTTAAAGTGCTGGATGAAATCTTGAAGCAATAGCGACCTGGGATGAAATTTCGGGTAAAGGATATCAAGACGAAATAACATTTCTGGTTCAAAAGGTCTGGCAATCAAGCCCCGTCCTGTATATTCAGCAGCGTCAATTGAACTAACAACTGCCGCTCCCACTCCCTGCAACGCCAATAGACATGCGGTTGCAAATTGCCTGACTTCAACTTTTGCGTTAAGGGATGCACCGCTTCGGTCAAATGCGGATTTTAGTCTGTGATGGAAGCGGTTTTCACGATCTTGTACGATCATGGGCATATTATGAAGATCTTCGGGGCGAATGACACGAAGGCTGGCTAGTGGATGCTGCGGGGACATTACGCAAAAGGTGCGAATATCTACAGATTCGTGTTGTATTGCGCTATGCCCCTCAAACTCATCCGCCACGCCAATGTCATATTGTTGGGCGGCAATCCACTCTCGAACGCGTACTGCTGATCTTGTTTGGATGGACATTGTGACGTCGGTGCGATCTTTTAAAAAGTCTGCGATCACTGTTGGCATAAGAGACGTTGCAAAGCCTGACAGGCAGGCAATCCGTAAATGACCTGCTTTCTGGTTTCGAATATCTTCAGATAAACGGGAAATATGTTCCAGGTTCGAAACCGCCCGTTCCACTTCTTCAAGAAGGAAACGCGCTTCGTAAGTCGGGTATAGTCGGCCTTGCCGGCGTTCAAAAAGAGCCATTCCCATGGCGCTTTCAAGACTTGCAATTAGTCGACTAACTGCTGGTTGGGAAATGCCAAGTAGCTTGCAGCCGAAGTAACCCCGCCGGTCGACATCACTGCCCGAAAGGCTTCAAGTTGTCTAAGCCGAATCATGAGGCTTCTCCATCAAATATTCAGTAGTTCATAACTTAATGTTATGGACTTATTCTGGGTCTTTATCAAGAGTGAAGAAAAATGAAGGAGAAACGCAAATAATTTACTGTTGTCATGAAACGGTCATTGAACGATGTGTATTTCCCCGTATTGTGTCGGAGGGAGGAAAGATGCCTCCGTCGATCAAGAATTAACTGAAGCCTTTAAAAAGCTTCAAAATGGCATCAATCAATAGGGATACTATTATGTCAATTATGAAAAAACTCGTTGTGCCTGCGACACTTGCAGCACTGGCTTGCAGCACAGCAATTGCAAATGCTGCGACTGAAATTCACTGGTGGCACGCAATGGGCGGCACCAATGGTGACCGTGTGAACAAGATCGCTGATGATTTCAACAAGTCTCAGTCAGAATATAAAGTTATCCCAACTTTTAAAGGTAATTATACTGAAACGATGACATCTGCTATCGCCGCATTCCGCGCGAAGAAGCAGCCACATATCGTTCAGGTTTTCGAAGTTGGTACTGCGACCATGATGGCAGCAAAAGGTGCTGTATATCCGGTCGAACAAATGATGAATGACGCTGGTGAGAGCTTTGATAAGTCCGATTATCTTCCAGCCGTGATCAGCTACTATCAGACTTCTGGTGGTGAGTTGTTGTCCATGCCATTTAACAGCTCTACCCCTGTCCTGTGGTATAACAAGGATGCTTTCAAAAAAGCTGGTATCGAAAGTGCTCCTGCAACATGGGCGGAGATGAAAGAAGCGTCCGACAAGCTTCGGGCCGCTGGATATAAATGCGGTTTTTCATTTGGTTGGCAGTCATGGGTTATGGCTGAAAACTTTAGTGCCTGGCACAATATCCCAATGGGAACCAAAGAAAACGGCTTCGCGGGAATTGATACTGAATTTTCATTCAACAATGACGCTGTAAAAATGCATTGGTCCAACCTTGCTGCTTGGACAAAAGACGGAACCTTCGTCTATGGTGGTCGTCGCGGCGACAGTCTACCAATGTTCATTAATCAGGAATGCGGTATGTGGATGAATTCATCTGCATATTATGGCTCTATCAAATCTCAAGCCAAGTTTGAGTTTGGACAATCAATGCTGCCTTACTACAAGGACATCATCGAGAAGCCACAAAACTCAATCATTGGCGGTGCGACACTTTGGGTTCTGAAAGGTCAGGACAAAGGGGATTACAAAGGCGTTGCAAAATTCATGAGTTACATGGCTTCACCTGAAGTGCAGGCTTGGTGGCATCAGGAAACCGGTTATGTGCCGATTACAAAAGCTGCATATGAGCTTTCTAAGAAACAGGGTTTTTATGAAAGCAACCCAGGAACAGACACAGCGATTAAACAGCTGAGCCTGAATACTCCGACACCTGCCTCTCGCGGTATTCGCTTTGGTAACTTTGTACAAATCCGCGATGTGATTAACGAAGAAATGGAAGCAATCTGGTCTGGAGACAAAACCGCTGCTGAGGGCCTCGCGGCAGCTCAGGAACGGGGTAATGCATTGCTTCGCAAGTTCGAAAAAGCGAATAAATAACACCTCCCTGATCCCGCCGTATGAGCTAAACTCTGCGGCGGGTCTTTTTGAACAGGTTTAAATTTTAGATGTTAAAACGCGTTCATTTCGAACCATCGTTATTGCCTTATTTGCTGGTGTTGCCACAAATCGTAATAACGATAGTTTTTTTTGTTTGGCCAGCCAGTCAGGCCCTTTACCAGTCTCTTCTGGTTGAGGATGCCTTTGGTTTGTCTACCCAGTTTGTCTGGTTTGAGAATTTTGAAGAGTTGTTTGCAGATCCCCATTATTGGGACGCATTTCAACGGACTTTTCTGTTTTCATTTTTGGTCGCTGCTCTGTCCATGGCATCTGCCTTATTGCTCGCAGCGATGGCTGACCGAGTAATCAAAGGTTCTGGTTTTTATCGGACAATGCTGATTTGGCCATATGCTGTAGCGCCCGCTGCAGCAGGTGCCCTATGGTTCTTTATCTTTGATCCAACCTTAGGTGTAATGCCCTACATTCTTCAGTTTTTTGGCTATGAATGGAACCACAAAATTTATGGCAATGAAGCGATGGCGCTGGTGATTTTCTCTGCGGCCTGGAAGCAAATTGCCTATAATTTCCTCTTTTTCCTGGCCGGATTACAATCCATTCCCAAATCTCTGATCGAAGCTGCGGCAATTGATGGTGCGGGTCCAGGGCGCCGTTTCTGGACTATCATTTTCCCCTTGGTCTCACCAACCACGTTCTTCTTGTTGGTGGTGAATGTTGTTTACGCCTTTTTTGAAACGTTTGGAATAATTGACGCGTTGACATCAGGGGGACCTGCCAACGCCACACAAATTCTTGTCTACAAAGTTTACAATGATGGCTTTGTGGGACTTGATCTTGGGGGATCTGCCGCTCAGTCTGTTATTTTGATGGGGATTGTGATTGGTTTGACAGTAGTGCAATTCAGATTTGTCGAGAAGAAGGTGTCTTATCAATGATTGAAAACAGACCTTTTCTCAAATTTATTGAGCATTTGGTTCTTATACTAGGTGTTCTTGTTGTTGCCTTTCCATTATGGATGACCTTTGTCGCAGCCACACATGACGCAGCTCGAATGGGTCAGGTTCCACTGCCAGTTCTACCCGGGCCTCATTTCTTCAGGAACCTTGATGTGGTTTTGAATGAAGGGCTGTGGGGCGGCGATGGCTCAGGTGTTGGTTATATGCTGGTTAACAGCATGATCATGGCCCTGCTGATTGCGTTTGGTAAGATCGTTATTTCACTCACATCCGCATTTGCGATTGTGTATTTCCGCTTTCCATTTCGGATGGGCTTTTTCTGGTTGATATTCATTACGCTTATGCTGCCGGTCGAGGTCAGAATTCTGCCGACTTATGAAGTGGTCGCGAAACTTGGCATGCTGGACAATTACTGGGGGCTAACTGTTCCTTTGATCGCATCTGCGACAGCGACCTTTATGTTCAGGCAAGTGTTTTTAACTATCCCCGATGAATTGCTGGAGGCGGCGCGTATTGACGGTGCAGGACCATTCCGGTTTTTCAAGGATATTCTTGTGCCAATGTCCCGCACAAACATAGCGGCTTTGTTTGTGATCCTGTTTATCTACGGTTGGAACCAGTATTTGTGGCCACTTCTCGTAACAACCGATCAAAGCATGTATACGATCGTCATGCAGATAGGCCGCATGCTTGAGGGGGCAGAAGAGGCGCCGCAGTGGCATCTGATCATGATGACGGCTTTGCTGTCGGTGATTCCGCCAGTGCTGGTCGTACTGTTTATGCAAAAATTATTTGTTCAAGGTTTGACAGAAACCGAAAAGTAAGAACTGAAGGTATGAAATGGCGAGTGTAACGCTTGATAATATACAGAAAACCTATCCCAACGGATTTAAAGCCATTCATGGTGTCGACGTTGAGGTAAAGGACGGGGAGTTTTTGGTTCTGGTTGGACCTTCCGGTTGTGGCAAGTCGACACTGTTGCGTATGGTTGCAGGACTTGAAACAGTGACCGATGGCAGTCTTAAGATAGGCGAGAGGGAGGTGAATAATGTTGAACCTTCCAAGCGTGATATCGCAATGGTGTTTCAGAATTACGCCCTGTATCCGCACATGTCGGTATATGCCAACATGGCCTATGGACTAAAAATAATGGGTCTTGGAAAAGCGGAAATTGATGAGCGGGTAAAAAATGCAGCAAGTATTCTTGAACTTACAGAGGAACAGCTTGAACGCAAACCCCGCGAGTTAAGTGGTGGCCAACGCCAACGCGTGGCCATGGGCCGTGCAATTGTTCGCAAACCGAGCGTATTTTTGTTTGATGAACCTCTTTCCAATCTGGATGCGAAGTTGCGCGTACAGATGCGGGTAGAAATCAAACGCTTGCAGGAAAGTCTTGGCATTACAAGTATCTATGTGACGCATGATCAGGTGGAGGCCATGACATTGGGGCATCGGCTCATGGTGTTGAATGGCGGTAATGTGGAGCAGCTTGGCACGCCTCTAGAGCTATATGAAAAGCCGGCTTCTCTGTTTGTAGCCCAGTTTATCGGCTCACCTGCCATGAATATCGTTGATACAAAAATGCACGAAAACGGTAATGAGGTCACTATAGCGCAAAATGTGTCGCTAGCCCTCGGAGGGGGACGTCTTAAAGATCGAGCTGGACAGGCGTTGAAACTGGGAGTTCGGCCAGAGCACTTAGTGATATCAGAAGAAGGTGCAAATACACTGCCGCTCATTGTAACTCTAGTTGAGCATCTGGGGGCTGATACGCTTATCCACGGTCATTTTGGAGATGATAAGACCGATCTGACTGTGAGGTGTTCTGGCACCCAAAGTGTAAAGGTCGGGGAAAAATTGCCAATAACTGCCAGCCTGGATCATATTCATTTGTTTGACCCCGCGACAGAAAAGCGGATTGAATTTTAGATTCAGGAATTGCAGGTAAAGAGGCTCCGCTTAATTGCGGGGCCACTTTCCTTTGTAAGGTTTGAGCAAGGCGCGTTCAACCATATGCAATCTGTCTTGCCCATAAAACATGTCACCCCCGACGAAGTAAGTGGGTGATCCAAATACGTGGCGTTTTATTGCCTCGCTTGTGTTTGCCTTGTAAATCTCCTTGATTTCAGAAGTTTTCGCCAAGGCGAGAAGTTCATTCCCGTCCAGTCCTGCACGCTTGCATATATCTTTCAGGTCTGCCTCGTTGTCTAAGTTGGCATCTTGGACCCAATGAGCATACAGGATTGTGTTTGTGAGCAGTTCCATATCCGCACCTGCTTTGTCAGCAGCGATCAGCAGGCAATTTGACAGGGTAATGTCATTACCATGATGCGTGGGAATTCTGTCCATCATTTCAAGGCCGCGATGTTCTGCCCAACGGATCATTTCGCGTCCAAAGAATAATCTTTATGTGCCTGACTGCGTTCTGTAAAACTCTGTGAACCGGCGGCGGGCATTACTGCCCTTAAGTCCATCGGAATATATTTTATGGTTGCACCGGTTCGTCTTGCAACGGCATGCAGTTCAGCATTTCCCAAATATGCGTAAGCTGAATAAGACGCGTAATAGTATTCAATTTCCATTCTTATTTCCGGTCTTTGGTCAAGGTGCGTGAGACGGCATCTTTCCAGTTTTCATATAGAGTGTTACGTGCATCATCTGTCATGGATGGCGTAAAACGGCTTTCCTGTTGCCAGAGTTTGGAAAATTCATCCGGTTTTGGATAAAAGCCAACTTGCAAGCCTGCTACATAAGCTGCCCCCAGTGCTGTGGTTTCCAAAACGATCGGGCGATCAACAGGTGCACCTGTCAAATCGGCCAATCGCTGCATTGTCCAATCTGAGGCCACCATGCCTCCGTCAACACGTAGAATGGTATCAGCAGTTCCCTGCATATCGCCCATCATTGCCTCGAGCAAATCTCTTGATTGGAAGCAGACACTTTCAAGCGCTGCCTTGGAAATTTCTTCAGGACCAGTAGCGCGAGTTAGCCCAAAAATTGCGCCCCGACAATCCGCATCCCAATAGGGTGCCCCCAAGCCGACAAAAGCTGGAACCATGATGACATTTTGTTCAGAGTCGGCTTGTTGAGCCAGCTTTCCACTGTCGCTTGCTTTTTCAATGATACGCAATCCATCACGCAACCATTGCACAGCTGATCCTGCGACAAAAATTGACCCTTCGAGTGCATATGTGGGAGTGCCATCTAGTTGATAGGCAATTGTCGTAAGCAGTTTGTTGTTGGATTTTATTGGAGTTTCGCCCGTATTGATCAAGGCAAAACACCCTGTCCCGTATGTGGATTTCATCATCCCAGGTGTAAAGCAGGCCTGTCCTATTGTCGCTGCTTGCTGATCGCCGGCAATACCCGCAATTTGGACACTCTTTCCAAAAATTTCCGGTGCCGTCTGACCAAAATCAGCGGAGCAGTCTTTCACTTCGGGAAGCATCGCTGCAGGAATGTTCAAAATTTCCAACAACTCCTTATCCCATTCACCTGAATGAATATTGTAAATCAGTGTCCTGCTTGCATTTGTCGCATCAGTTGCATGGACCTTGCCGCCTGTAAGACGCCAGAGGAGAAAACAGTCAACAGTACCAAAGGCTAGTTTCCCAGCCTCAGCTTTTTCTCTTGTGCCATCTACATTGTTCAATATCCATGCGACTTTGGTGCCGGAAAAGTACGGATCAAGAAGGAGGCCGGTTTTTGAAGTGAAAGTTTCTTCCAGACCTTTGCCTTTAAGTTCCTGACAATAATCTGATGTGCGCCGATCCTGCCAGACAATGGCGTTATACAGAGGCTCTCCAGTCTCTCGATCCCATACAATTGTAGTCTCTCTTTGATTGGTAATACCAATAGCCACAATATCCGAGATATCTGCACCGGCATTTTCGATGGCTTCTTTACAGGTTGCAATCGTACTGGTCCAGATGTCTTCAGGATTATGTTCGACCCAGCCAGAAGCAGGAAAGTGTTGTGGAAACTCTTGCTGTCCACTTGCGACGACATTTGTTTGTTGATCAAACAGAATTGCGCGTGAGGATGTCGTGCCTTGATCAATCGCAAGAACATATCGAGACATAGCCGTTTTCCTTCCCTGTACCATTTTCTATATTTTCGAATTTATCAGCAAATAACCGACAAATGAAAAAAAATGAAGATTAATTTCAGCTTTATGGCTGACTGGAGGTAAAACCATCGGCTTCGGTAATTTTTACAATTACGTCATTTTCATCGCAGATTGATTGCAATCGTTTGGGAAGAGGTTTGTCGGTGACCATAAAATCCAGCTGTTCAAGATGTCCGATACGAACAGGGGCCGAACGTTCCAGTTTCATGCTGTCAGCTACCAGTATTGTATGGCGTGCGTTTTCAATAATCGCTTGCGCAACCTTGACTTCCCGGTAGTCATAATCCAGCAGCGAGCCATCTTCGTCTATTGCCGATGCACCGATAACGGCGTAATCGACTTTAAACTGTTTTATGAAATCCACCGTTGCTTCACCGATAACGCCGCCATCAGTTGGACGAACAACCCCACCAGCCACAATCACTTCAAACCCGGGCGTACCAGATAAGATGTTTACAACATTGATATTGTTCGTAATCGCCATCATGCCTTCTTTGCCTCTTAGCGCAATGGCGACCTGTTCCGTGGTCGTGCCGATATTAATAAGTAAGGTGCAATTATCCGGAATGAGGCTGGCAGCAAGAACCCCAATGTGACGTTTTTCTTCGACAGCAAGGAGTCTGCGGGCTTCATATTCAAAATTTTTAACACCCGATGAAAGGACTGCACCACCGTGAACTCGCTGAAGAAGGTCTTGTTCACCTAATTCGTTTAGATCTTTGCGAATGGTTTGCGGGGAGACATTAAAATGGGCCGACAATTCATCAACGCCGACACGTCCATCTTGCCGTAACATATTCATGATGTCCGTTTGCCGTGGGCTGATTACATCCATACTTCCCCCCAATTTGTAATTATCCTTTAGCTTAAGAAATTACCGCAAAGCGTCAAAAATCACAATATAAATCAGTACTTATGAGTTCCGTCCAGAGGTTGGAAAACGCCAAAACGCACAATCTTTGTACTTGGTAAATAGGGGATAGCTAATTATGCTTTTGCCTGTTTGGTTTCCAGGGTGCAGTAAATTTAAGGAAAATAATATGCGACAGCGCGAAATAGTGGGAAATAAGGTTTCGGCAATTGGATTTGGATGCATGAATTTGTCTTCAGGTTATGGGCCAGGCCCGGACGAAGCTTACGGTGCCAGGGTTCTAAATGAGGCTTTGGATGCCGGATATTCTTTTATGGATACAGCTACGGTTTATGGACTGGGCAAAAATGAACAACTGGTTGGAAAATCTATCGGGCATCGTCGGGATGAATTTTTTCTCGCCAGTAAATGCGGGCTTCGTGGTGACGCTAACGGAAATCGGGAAATTAATGGTCGCCCGGAAGTCATATTGGAATCTTGCGATGCATCTTTGAAACGCTTGGGGGTGGAGCAGATTGATTTGTACTATCTTCATCGCATGGACCCAAATGTTCCAATTGAGGATACCGTAGGCGCTTTTGCCCAATTGGTTGACGCGGGCAAAATTCGGTATGTTGGTCTTTCAGAAATTTCTGCTGACATCTTGCGACGGGCAAATGCGGTGCATCCTATTGCCGCGGTTCAGAATGAATACTCACTATGGACACGTAATCCGGAAATCGCATTGCTGGATACCTGTCGGGAGTTAGGAGTAACATTCGTCGCATTTAGTCCAGTGGCCCGACAATTTCTAACAGGGAAACTTCAGGATGTAACAAACTTTCACCCGCAGGATATTCGGGTAACCATGCCGCGTTTTCAGCCGGAGGCTTATAGTAAAAACTTGGAATTGCTGGAAGAGTACGCAAATCTTGCACAGGAAACTGGCTGTACTATGGCCCAATTGGCAATTGCCTGGTTGCTGGAGCGCGACGAGAATATCATACCTATTCCGGGAACGACAAAACTTGAGCACATGTATGAGAATGCCGGTGCGGATGGCGTTCGTATCAGTCCTGAAGTCATGCAGTGTCTGGATAAGCTAATTAATCAGAATACTGTTGTGGGCGGCCGGTACGATGATCGAGCCGAAGCAACAGTATTTACCGAGAATTTCACCTGATAGCATACTTCTTTCGCGTAAGGGTGGGAGGCGATGCTTTCCACCTCTTATTGAAGGTTGAATTCTTTTGCAAGGAGCTCGTATGATTTGAGCCGAGCTTTATGGGAGTGTGTGATTGTCACAACTACAGCTTCATTGACTTGGTATCGGTTCAAGGTATTGATCAGTTTTTCCTTCACTTGGGAAGGAGTGCCTACAATATTGCGTCTGGCGTGAAAGGCTCGGCGTTCTTCCTCTATCGGTGAATAGTTATAATTCAAAGCTTCTTCAACGGTTGGGACTGGTCCGATTTTTCCGCTGTCCAAGCGTGTGCGCCAAAGGTCTCTGCTACTTGAGAGTTCCAAGGCTTCCTCTTCAGTTTCGGCGCAGATAACAAAAATTCCGATATTACCAACAGGCTGTCGAGTGACGCCAGATGGTTGGAACTGTCGCTGGTAGAGGGACATTATTTCAGGCCCATTCTCGTCAGTAATGAAATGTGCAAATGAAAAAGGTGTGCCAAAATGTGCGGCTAGTTGCGCTGACTGATCGCTGCTACCAAGCATCCAAAGTCGAGCAAAACTATCAGGAATTGGGGTTGCTTTCACTCTCTTTAAAGGATGTTCGGGATCAAAACTACCCCCTAAAAAACTGATGAGGTCGCGAACTTGCGAAGGATATTCTCTCGGGCCGCGAGGATGGTTTCCATAAGCCAATGCATGGGCAGTGATTTGGTCACTGCCCGGTGCACGGCCGATGCCCAAATCCACTCGTTCTGGATATAGGGTTTCCAGAAGGTTGAAGACCTCCGCGACCTTGTAAGGCGAATAATGTGACAGCATCACGCCGCCCGAGCCAATCCGAATTCGATTGGTCTCCGCCCCAATTCGGGTCAGCAGAATTTCAGGAGCAGATCCAGTCAAGCCAGATGAATTATGATGCTCCGCAACCCAATATCGATGATACCCAAGCTGATCTGCTAGCTTTGCAAGTTCCAGCGTTTCTTCAATTGCCTGTTTTGCTGTAGTTCCGCTTCGGACGGGACTTTGGTCAAGTACGGATAGTTTGAAATTGGTCATTCTTTTTTTCTTTCTTCGCCCTTCGCTTAATTTGGAGGGTGACCCGTCTGGTGTCAATGTTCGTGTTGAAATCTGTCATGTGACAGTCATTTTCCTGCAACGAAGCTGTAGCTCAGATTTTGTAAGTATCACGCAAAGTTAGTTTAATAGTGCCGGAGACATCGTAAATGCGTGAAGAGAAGTTGGGGAAATTAACTGTTCGACTTGCGCGATCAGATATGGAAGTTATCGCTGCTCAAAAGTTGCGCTATAGGGTCTTCTACGAGGGGATGGGGGCCAGACCTACCGAATTGGTTGAGAAGTTGAGGATGGATATCGATCCGTATGACGCAATATGTGACCATTTACTGGTTATTGAAAATGAAGCTGACCCAAAGCGAGCCAAGATTGTCGGAACATATCGATTGTTGCGAAAATCTATCGCTAGAAAGCATGAAGGCTTCTATTCAGCAGATGAATTTGATTTAAGCGCACTTCAAAATTACCCTGGTGAGCATGTGGAGTTGGGGCGTTCGTGCGTTGATCCTTTGTATCGCGGAAAAGCAATCATGCAGCTACTTTGGCGTGGCATCGCTGACTATCTAAAGGCGTATGATATCAGTTTAATGTTTGGGTGTGCCAGCTTTCCCGGAACTGATGTGTGTGAGTTTTCATCCGCACTGACATATTTGAACCGTTTTCACAAAGCACCTAAGGAGTGGCGGCCGGTGGCTGTTGATAACCGCTATATTTCCATGAAGCGAATGACCCGCTATCAACTCGATGTGCGTCAGGCTATGCGAGAAATGCCAGCCTTAATCAAAGGGTATCTGAGGGTTGGTGGCGTTGTTGGCAAAGGGGCCGTGATCGATTATCAATTTAATACGATCGATATTTGCTTGATGGTGGAGACTACAAATATTACAGGGCGATATCAACGACATTTCATGCAAAGCCAACCGAATTTGTGTCACCAGCAGCATATATAGAAATT
This sequence comes from Sneathiella glossodoripedis JCM 23214, assembly GCF_000616095.1. Taxonomy (GTDB): domain Bacteria; phylum Pseudomonadota; class Alphaproteobacteria; order Sneathiellales; family Sneathiellaceae; genus Sneathiella; species Sneathiella glossodoripedis. The sequence continues at coordinate 56,711 of NZ_BAMS01000004.1, forward strand.
TTCAGGTAGAAAAATTTAACTCTGGCCGGTTCTATTTTCCTAATTTATGATTTTGTTAAATTAGGGGGGCTGGCAATGGTCACATTCGTTAAAGCAGGATTATTTGGAATTTTTATTATGTGTTGGTCAATGATTGCCAACGCGACAGATATTAGCTTGCGGGCGTTTGAGGGGGTTTGGGAAGGGAGTTCTGTTTCAGAATCCAGTAGCAGTACAGCATTTCCTGTCTCGGTTCGGGATCTGGATGTTGAAATTCGCAATGACACTGAAGGCGGCTTTCGCCTTGTTTGGAGCACATTGCAGCGTCAGAAAGGTAATCCCTCTAATCCGAATGAAGTTGTAAAGAAAACGGAGCGCTATTTTGTGCCAAAAGTCCCAGGGAAAGTTTGGCATATGAGCCCTCAGGAGAACCTGTATGAAGGTGGTGTTGTTTCGTGGGCATCTTTGCAAGAGCAGACATTAACGGTCTATAGCATGTCTTTGCGAGAGGCTGGTGGTTACGACATGCTAATATATTCCCGTAGTTTGACGGGCTTGAATATGAAGCTTGATTTTCGCGCAATGCGTAATGGCGAAGTCCGTCGGATCGCAAGCGGAACTTTGATCAAAAGCGCAGACTAAAACAGACTACCAGTCGCCTATCCCTGGAGAGATGTTGCGTGCTCGAGTGGCGTTATTGCTGTTGGTGGGTGGTGGGGCTGCTCTGTGGGTGCAGCCTGGTCGATCACAAAGACGGCAGGAAATTCCAACGGGCATAACAGTTTTGGGAGCTGCGAGGTTAATTCCATCCGCATATATCAATCTGTTCGCGTGGGAGATGTCGCACCCAATGCTGATCGCGTAATGCCGTTTGGGGTGTTTGAAGCCCAGACTTGGTTTAGTCACTGTTCGAGCAATGGAAAAGAATTGACCCCCGTCAGGCATCTCTGAGATTTGAGTGCAAATGACACCGGGTGTAAGGTAGGACGCATGAACAACCCATCTGGGGCACGCGCTTCCGTATCTAGGAATTCGTAGGCCGGACGCACTGAAACGTTTCGAAATGTTCCCAGCAACATCGGTGCGAATTAAATGGAAGGGAATACCGCTTTTTTCCGGTTTATGTAAGGTCGTTAATCGGTGACAGATCTGCTCATAGCTTGCTCCAAACTGTTGTTGCATTAACTCTATGTCATACCGCATGGTTTCAGCCGCTTCATGAAACAAGTCATACGGAAATAGGCAGGCGCCCGCAAAATAGTTTGCGAGAGCATCAAACCCTTTGGCTTCTGCGCCTTGAGCAAAAAGATTAGAGCTGCGGATAATTTTCCAGAACTGATCACCGAATTCGAGCTGACCTGCAAGAAGGGCCAGATGAAATTTAACGCTGCTTGGGGGCAGAGAGTTGGAAAGAATAAGGTGTTTTCTATTCTCGTCATAAAGGCTGATTTCCGTGTCATGGCGATCCTTGGTCGCATATTCTACTGAGACATTGAATTGTTTCAGTAGATAATCTGTCAGGCACTGGATGTTCGGCGGAGAAGCTCCCATTTTGGTATTGAGGTCACTAGCAGCCTGTTCGATATCTGGAAAATAGTTATTGTTCTGTTGAATGAAATCAGTGGCAGCATCAGCGGGAGACATAGTTGTTGCCTCTGAAGAATGACCGCGACCAGCAAAGCTGAGCATTTCGTTCACTGTGTCTGCAAGTGATTTACTGTCGTTAAATACTATATCCAGAAATTCCTGACGCTGTTCACTGTTCATGTCAGCGTTGTCTTTCATGATTTCCGCAAGCGAGAGAATGGATGTGACTAACGTGCGTAGACGAAAGGAGGAATCTGAAAGGAGGGTGTCTTGAGAGAGCCTCTCACTCATGTATTCCAAGTCGGCCACAACTGCTTTGTAGGATTGATAGAGTTTGATAAATGCTCGGCTGGGTGCGGGATGGTCGGCCACAAGGTTTGAAATTTCATCCTTGCTCAAATTTTCATCCTGTAAAACCGGGTCATGAAGGGCTTCTGTCAGATCCGCGAGCAGACGCCCATCTTGTTCGGATGCGAATACGAGCGGGTCTACTTTAAGTATTTGAGCCAATTTTAAAAGAATAGGTACTGTCAAGTCTCGTCGATCATGCTCAATTAAATTGAGATAGCTCGCTGAGATGCCAAGCTCAGCGGCCAGTTCGACCTGCGATAATTTTTTCTCGAGCCGCAGTCGACGAAGTTTCGCTCCCAAGAATGTTTGCTTTGCCATTTTACAATAGTTTACAAATTTACAATGATATATTTTCAAAATTAACATTAAAAATTGATTAAAATCAACGTTTTATTAGTAATGATCATAAAATTGTGAAATTTTTACATCTCCATAGCGATGTTATCATTGCCGTGTCTCCTCTTGTTGGAGTTGGCATCGGTCGCAGGAACCAAATGGGAGGAACATTTTATGACAGATAAAAGTAAATTTGATTTTTCACGTCGTGGATTATTGAAAGCTGGTGGTGCTGCTGGCCTGGTCGCCTCAACCCCCGCTTTCTTCATGCGTAATGCATGGGCTGCAAATTTCCGAAATGATCCAGGGGATGCGAGCTCAATTAAACTGGGCTTTAACGTTCCGCAAACTGGCCCCTATTCCGAAGAAGGCAAGGATGAGCTGCGTGCTTACAAGTTGGCGGTGAAGCATCTTAACGGTGAAGGTGATGGAGGTATGTTAAATACATTCAAGCCTTCTTCTCTTACAGGCAACGGTGTGCTCGGTAAAAAGGTTGAATATGCGACTGGTGATACTCAGACCAAGTCTGATGCCGCGCGTGCGTCTGCGAAACGTTTGATTGAGAAGGAAAAAGTTCTCATGATTACGGGTGGTTCGTCTTCGGGCGTGGCCGTTGCCGTTCAATCCCTTTGTCAGGAAGAGGGCGTTATCTTCATGGCGGGGCTAACGCATTCCAATGACACAACAGGCAAAGACAAACGGCGTTACGGTTTCCGTCACTTCTTTAATGCTTATATGTCTGGTCGTGCGCTCGGACCAGTTCTGGAAAAAGAATATGGCAAAGAACGTCGGGCTTATCACTTGACTGCTGATTACAACTGGGGTTGGACTCAGGAAGAATCCATTAAAAACACTACAGAAGAGCTGGGTTGGCAAACTGCCGCAACAGTTAAGACACCGGTTGGTGCAGGGGACTTCTCTCAATATATCACACCGGTTCTGAATTCAGGTGCAGATGTATTGATCCTGAACCACTATGGTAAGGATATGATCAACTCTCTTAGCCAAGCAGTTCAGTTTGGCCTGCGTGAAAAACAGGTGAATGGCAAAAACTTCGAAATCGTTGTGCCGCTGTTCTCTCGCTTGATGGCACAAGGTGCAGGCGATTCAATTAAAGGTATCCTGGGTACCACTAACTGGAACTGGTCACTGCAGGATGAGGCTCTCAAGCCTTCGTGAAATCCTTTGGTGCCGAATATGGTGCACCACCATCAATGGCAGCGCATACCTGTTACGTTCAAACTTTGCTTTACGCAAATGCTTGTGAAATGGCAGGAACATTCTATCCGCCCGAAGTAATCAAAGCGCTTGAAGGCTTCAAGTTCGATGGTATGGGCAACGGCCTCACAGAATACCGTGCAGAAGATCATCAGTGCTTTAAAGATGTTCTGGTTGTGCGTGGTAATGATAATCCAACCAGTCAGTTTGATTTGCTGAAAGTTGAGCAAATCGTACCTCGCAAGCAGGTTGAGTATGACTGGAAAATCTTTGGAGGCGAATTAGGCCCATATAAGGTCTAATTCCAGTATTGGCGGGCTGGTGAACTGCGGAAAGCCAGCCCGTTCTTTTTCCAAAGCTTGAAAATTGGCTGATAGGGCCTTTTCTTCTTCAGGATAGTTGTAATGGATGCTGTACTTCTTCAGATATTGAATGGTTTGGATAAAGGGGCGGCCTATGCGTTGATAGCGTTGGGCTTAACTCTGGTATTTGGAACCCTCGGTATCGTGAATTTTGCGCATGGCGCCCTGTTTATGCTGGGTGCGTTTTGTGCGGTTACTTTTAACAAACTGATGCTGATTTCTACAAAAGTAGAGGACACATCAGTTACACTCTTTAAGGCTTTTAAGGAAAAACCGTATCTCGAAATATGGTTCCCCGAGTGGGGACCTCTGCTGATACAGTATTCAGTGCCGCTATCCATTCTTCTAGCAATACCCTTCATGATATTGGTTGGATATGTCATGGAGCGAGGCTTAATCCGGCATTTTTATAAGCGTCCCCATGCAGAACAGATTTTGGTGACTTTCGGTCTGGCAATTGTCATTCAGGAAATTATCAAGGCTGTATTTGGCGCAAACCCAATCCCTCAAAATGCACCTGACCTGCTTTCTGGCAGTGCTGCTATTGGCACATGGCTTGGCTTAAGTGACGCGCTTGTCTATCCTTATTGGCGACTAGTGTATCTGGGATTTTCGGTTGTCATAATATTCGCCGTTTTTGCCTTCTTGCAATTCACAACCTACGGGATGGTGGTGCGCGCAGGAATGAGGGACCGGGAAACAGTAGGCCTCCTCGGGATCAATATCCAAAAGCGTTTCACGATTGTTTTCGCCATAGCGACTGTGGTTGCTGGACTCGCGGGCGTGATGTATACGCCAATTTTGCCGCCTGACTATCATATGGGTATGGATTTTCTTGTGTTGTCCTTTGTGGTTGTTGTCGTTGGAGGTATGGGATCCTTAGGAGGGGCAGTCTCTGCGGGTTTCTTGCTCGGGATTGTGCAGTCTTTTGCGTCCATGACGATCGTTAAGGAGTTTTTGCCAGGTATTGATCAGATCATAATATATCTGGTTGCGGTTGTTATTTTGTTGGTTCTACCCCGTGGTTTGATGGGGCGCGCCGGTGTGATGGATGATTAAAATGAAATTAGGTCCTTTAACTGATACCACCCGGTTCGTGTTATTCGCGGTTATTATCTTGGCGATGCCTTTGTGGCTCGAGCCTTTGGGTGGGAACTATCCGGATTTGCTGCAGCGTTTTGCCATTTACGGAATTTTCGCAATTGGATTTAATATCCTTTTTGGCCTGACAGGTTATCTTTCTTTTGGTCATGCTGCTTTTCTTGGCGTCGGTTCATACGCTGCGGTATGGTCATTTAAGCTACTGACCATGAATGCCTTACCTGCAATTGTATTCGGGGTATTTTTCGCTGGCATATTGGCTGCTGCAATCGGGTTCCTGAGCTTGCGTAGAACCGGAATTTATTTTTCAATTCTGACACTCGCGTTCGCACAAATGTCCTACAATCTTGCGTATTCAGTCCTGACGCCGATCACTAATGGTGAAACAGGGTTGCAATTGTCGCAGCAGGATCCTCGAATTATTGATAGCGTTTTTATTGAAGCTGGGTCAGGTTTGCCATCAACAAATCTATTTGGTCTCAAAATGAGCGGTTATCCCGGCTTTTACTTCTGTGCCGTTTTGTTGATCATCTGTTTTTATATTTCAATGCGGATTTTCAGGTCGCCTTTTGGATTGATGCTTCGCGGTATCAAATCAAACCAAAACCGAATGAGATATACTGGTTTGAACACGCGCCCCTACATGCTCACGGCTTTTGTAATCTCGGGTATGTATGCGGGTTTGGCTGGTTCTCTGTTGGCTATAACAGATCCTCTAGCTGGTGCAGAGCGGATGCAATGGACAGCATCTGGTGAAGTTGTGCTTATGACAATTTTGGGGGGTGTTGGTACCTTGGCGGGACCGATGCTTGGTGCAGGGCTCATTAAATATTTTGAAAATATTTTCTCTGCTTTCAATAACAATGTGCTGATGGAAATTTTTTCATTCTTACCCAACGCTGTCGCAGAAATAATTGTGCCTATTGTTGGTTTGTTTGTTGGAAGTGGCTGGCATTTGACCCTCGGTATTCTGTTTATGGTCATTGTAATTTATCTTCCTGGCGGAATTGTTGAGGGATTATCACGCCTTGCAAAATTCGCAGCTGGAGAGAGAAAAAGTTCAAAAATTGCTGGGGGGAATACTTCCCCTCAGGATCAACCGGGTGAATAGGGGGTAGTTGGTATGAGTGATTTGGTTCTTCACCTGGATAATATTCAGAAAAGCTTTGGTGGTTTGAGTGCTCTTTCCGATGTTAATTTACATGTGGAAGAAGGAACAACACATGCGATAATCGGTCCTAACGGGGCTGGAAAATCTACCTTGTTGAATGTCTGTATCGGTAGACTGAAGCCTGACTCGGGCCATGTCACTTTCAAGGGGCAGGAGCTGACTGGCCGTGAGCCGCATGAAATCGCACAGATGGGCGTGGCCCGGGTGTTTCAAACGCCAGAGATTTTCCCTGAAATGACTTTATTGGAAAACGTTATGTTACCGGCTTTTTCCAAACGTGATGGGGCTTTCAAGCTGAACGCTTATTCTGGATTGGCGCAACAGGGAGATATTCGGGATGAGGCAGAACATATTCTTGAAGATGTTGGGCTGGCTGATCAGATGTTGCAAGAAGCTGGGAGTTTATCCCGCGGTGATAAAAGGCGTTTAGAGCTTGGTATGTGCCTGATTTTGCGCCCTCGCCTATTGTTGCTGGATGAGCCCACTGCCGGTATGTCTCGTCATGATACAAACCGAACAATCGATTTGCTTAAGAAAATCAAAAGTCGTGGGATGACCAAGGTGATTATTGAGCATGATATGCATGTGGTTTTTAGCCTGGCTGACAAGGTTAGCGTGCTTGCGCGGGGTGAGATTATCGCAGGGGGTAAACCCGAAGATGTTCGCGAAAACCCCAAGGTAAAAGAGGCGTATCTGGGAGGAGCCCACTAATGTCAGAGCAAAATGCATTTTTTAGTGTTCGCGATATTCACGCCTATTACGGTGAGTCCTATATTGTGCAAGGGGTTTCTTTCGATGTAGAGGAAGGTGAAATAGTTGCCCTCCTTGGACGGAACGGAGCTGGCAAAACATCCACTTTACGAGCTTTGGCGCGGGTCGATGAGCCCGCTCTAACTCAAGGTGAAATTTATCTAAATGGGCAGGCCGTTCATGAAATGAAGAGCTATCAGGCGGCGCAAGCTGGGATCCAACTCGTGCCGGAAGATCGTCGAATAATAGGCGGGCTGACAGTTGAGGAAAACCTGATCCTCTCGCAAGTTGAAGAGCCAAAAGGCTGGGAGATTGAGAAAATTTATGATCATTTTCCTCGCTTGGGTGAGCGTCGTAATCAGGAAGCGACGACCATGTCTGGCGGTGAACAACAAATGCTTGCCGTGGCGCGGGCATTGGCACGGGATGTAAAAATTCTATTCCTTGATGAACCTTATGAAGGACTTGCTCCTGTCATCGTCGAAGAAATTGAACGTATTCTGATAGAGGTTCGTAAACTGGGCATCACGACGATAATTGTTGAACAGAATGCAGTCGCGGCGCTTCAATTGGCCGATAAAGCGCTCATACTCGATATGGGCAAAATCGCTTTTCGCGGAAGTGCACAAGAAGTGTTGGATAATCAGGAACTACGTCACGAATACTTAGCGATTTGATAATTTTAAAGTGGTTGAGATGTGTATTCAGTTAATGTGATTTAAGATCGCCAGCGTTTGACAAACGCCTCTGACTTGATACCAATAGGGGTTTCAGAAATATCGTTAGAGATACGCTATTCAGGAACATACTTGAAGGCGCGCAAAGGGAAGCAGGAAATGTCCGTAAATGAAGTTTATCCAGTGCCGGCAGAGACAGCGAATACGGCGTGGATTGATAACGCAAAATATGAAGCTATGTATAACGCCTCCATCGAAAACCCGGAAAAATTTTGGGCGGAACATGGAAAACGCGTGGACTGGATAAAGCCTTATACAAAAGTCAAAGACGTTTCCTATGAAGAGAAAGATCTTCACATCAAGTGGTTCGAGGATGGCACATTAAATGTCAGTGCCAATTGTCTGGATCGACATCTCGCTAAAAGGGCGGATCAGACTGCTATCATATGGGAAGGCGATGAACCCACTGATGATAAAACTCTGACCTACAGAGAGCTTCACGCGGAAGTTTGCAAGCTTGCTAACGCTATGAAGGGGCAAGGCATTAACAAGGGTGATCGGGTTACGATCTACATGCCAATGATTGTCGAGGCTGCTGTTGCAATGCTGGCTTGTGCTCGCATTGGTGCCATTCATTCTGTTGTGTTTGGCGGTTTCTCCCCCGATGCATTGGCCGGTAGAATTCAGGATTGCGAGTCCAACTGTATCATAACTGCCGATGAAGGCGTTCGCGGCGGACGTATAGTCCCATTGAAGGTGAACACAGACAAGGCGCTGGAGAGTTGCCCTGACTGCAAAACTTGTATCGTTGTTAAACGAACAGGTAATCCTATCAATTGGGTAGAGGGACGGGATCACTGGTACCATGAGATTACCGCCAACGTTCCAGCGGAATGCGAACCGGAAGAAATGAATGCAGAAGACCCGCTTTTCATTTTGTATACCTCTGGGTCCACTGGTAAGCCAAAAGGCGTGTTACACACTAGTGGCGGATATCTGGTATATGCCTCAATGACGCACCAGTATGTGTTTGATTATCATGATGGTGATATTTACTGGTGTACTGCGGATGTGGGGTGGGTGACCGGCCATAGCTATATACTTTACGGACCGCTTGCTAACGGTGCGACAACACTCATGTTTGAGGGGGTTCCCAATTATCCGAACATGTCCCGGTTCTGGGATGTGTGTGACAAGCATAACGTCAATATTTTCTATACTGCCCCGACTGCAATTCGGGCGCTTATGCAGGCCGGTGATGAACCCGTAAAAGCAACCTCCCGAAAATCACTGCGGTTACTTGGTTCTGTTGGAGAGCCGATTAATCCTGAAGCCTGGCGGTGGTATCACGAAGTCGTTGGTGATAAGCGTTGCCCCATCGTTGATACATGGTGGCAAACTGAAACAGGTGGCATTCTGATCACACCGCTACCCGGTGCAACCGACTTGAAACCCGGCTCGGCAACGCGTCCTTTTTTTGGTGTCGATCCGGTAATGGTTGACAATGATGGTAAGGAACTCGAAGGCGAGTGTGAAGGCGTACTATGCATTCGTGATAGTTGGCCGGGACAAATGAGAACTGTCTATGGTGACCATGAGCGTTTCTTCCAGACATACTTTGCAACCTTCCCCGGCAAATATTTTTCAGGTGATGGTGCTCGGCGGGATGCCGATGGATATTACTGGATTACGGGGCGCGTGGATGACGTGATAAATGTGTCTGGGCATCGTATGGGAACAGCGGAAGTAGAGAGTGCTCTTGTTGCCCATCCAAAAGTAACAGAGGCCGCAGTTGTTGGGTATCCGCATGATATTAAAGGACAGGGTATTTACGCCTATGTGACACTGGCCATGGGTGAAGAGCCAAGCGATGCATTGAGAAAAGAGCTTGTCACGTGGGTTCGACAGGAAATTGGTCCCATTGCTGCTCCTGACTTAATTCAGTGGGCGCCAGGTCTACCGAAGACGCGTTCAGGGAAAATTATGCGCCGGATATTACGGAAGGTTGCTGAAGACGATTTTGGCAGCCTTGGGGATACATCCACGCTAGCGGATCCATCAGTCGTGGACGAGTTGATTGAAAATAGAATGAATAGAAAATAAGACTATCTGCGCCAGTGTGTTACGTAGCAGCGTTTTGCAGCGTAGCCATACTGGCGCTTTTGAGCTACACTTCATATTAATTGAGTGTGGCTTTTATTGTGTTCGTGTCCAAAATATTAAATAATGAATGCGAATAGGGGCCATGTCGCTGTGTCTTGGGAGGGAACGCGACACTATGTCAAATACAGTGCTAGTCGTTGAAGATGAGCCAAATATAGTATTATCTCTGCAATTTGTTATGCGACAGGCAGGGTACACAGTGCGTGTTGCTTCAGATGGAGAGCAGGCGCTGAAGGCTGTCGCCGAGTATGTGCCTGATTTGGTGTTGTTGGATATTATGTTGCCCAAACGTGACGGTTTCGCTGTTTGCGAGGAAATTCGAAATAATCCAGCCTGCAAGAATGTTAAAATCATTATGTTGTCTGCCAAAAGTAGAGAGGCCGATCGGGAGCGAGCCTTGAAGCTGGGGGCTGACGAATTTATGACCAAGCCTTTTTCCACCCGAGAATTGGGTGACCTGGCGAAACGGTTACTCAAGATTGAAATTTCCTGAGTGAGCCTCTCGGTTATAAGGGGGCAATAAATGCAACGAACCGGACGAAAAAAAGAGTGGGCAATTTTTGTGTTTTGCCTTTTTTTTCTGGGCATCACGCCACCTGTTTTAATGGTATTTGATAAACCGACTCTGGTTTTCAGCTTTCCTCTTAGTTTTTTGTATTTATATGGGTTTTGGGCGTTAGTGATCGTTTTTATTGCGATCGGAGCCCGAAAAAGGCAAATGCATGATGCTGCGAAAATGCAAATGCCAACCCCCTCGAATGACACCATTTTAAATGAAAGTTTGGGGGCTGAGGATGCCAAGTAGCGTTGTCATCACGGCCTCTTTTTTATATTTGGGCTTATTGTTTGCAATTGCGCATTATGTGGACACACGCAGTAGCCTGAAGAACGTATTGTCGAGAAATCCGTATATTTATACGCTGTCAATTGCGGTGTTTTGTACTTCATGGACTTATTATGGAAGTGTTGGCCGAGCCGCTACATCAGGTTTGGATTTTCTTCCCATATATCTGGGGCCAACATTGGTTTTTGTTCTGTGGTCATTTATCTGGATAAAAATTATTCGGATATGCAAGCAGAACAGAATTACTTCAATAGCGGATTTTATAGCGTCGAGATATGGGAAACGATCAGTTGGTGGTTGGTAACTATAATTGCAGTGATTGGGACGATGCCATACATATCACTCCAATTAAAATCAATCGCGACCAGTTTTCGAATATTGATTACCTATTCGGGCGGTGGCAAAATTCCGGAAATTCCTATTGAACCTATATTTTTTATCGATACGACGTTCATCGTAGCGATTGCTCTTGCGCTTTTTGCGATATTGTTTGGTACCCGTCACATTGATGCAAGTGAACACCATGAAGGACTGGTTGCGGCGATTGCGTTTGAGTCTGTGGTGAAACTCGTAGCGTTCCTGTGTGTTGGAATTTTTGTGACCTATGGCATATTCGACGGCTTTGCAGACATATTTCAAAGGGCTTCTGTCGATCCCGAACTGGAGAGATTATTTACCGTAAATCAGGGAAATGATTACAGCCTGTGGATAACCATGATAATTCTATCGATGGCTGCTATCATATGTTTGCCGCGCCAGTTTTATATTACAGCCGTGGAAAATCCCGACGAAGGGTATGTGCGAAAAGCTACCTGGCTATTCCCTGCCTATCTTTTGGTGATCAATTTGTTTGTATTGCCGATCGCACTGGGAGGAAAACTTGCGTTCGCAAGCGCAGCTGTGGATGCTGATATGTTCGTGCTGACCGTACCCCTTTATTATGATCATGGGACCATTTCCCTAATCGCATTTTTAGGAGGTCTCTCTGCGGCGACCTCAATGGTGATTGTGGCAGCGATTGCACTTGCAACAATGGTGTGCAACGATCTGGTTATGCCAATACTTCTTCGGTGGAAATGGTTTAAAGCAGATAAAAATACCGATTTGACCGGGTTGCTGCTGGCGATACGCAGAGGCAGTATTCTGATTATCCTTATACTCGGGTATGGCTATTATCGTTTTGCAAGTGAGTCCTATTCGTTGGTGACAATTGGTCTAGTGTCTTTTGCCGCTGCCGCGCAATTCGCTCCTGCAATAATCGGGGGAATATTTTGGAAAAATGGAACCTTTAATGGTGCAATTGTTGGGTTATCTCTCGGATTTATTGTCTGGATGTATACTCTATTTTTACCCTCACTTGCGCAGTCAGGATGGTTGCCGATCAGTTTTATTGAGCAGGGGCCGTTCGGTCTTAGCTGGTTAAAACCTTACTCTTTGTTGGGACTTGAAGGTTTTGATCGCTTAACCCATGCCTTGATCTGGTCAATGATGTTCAATGTCGGTGGATATTGGGTAATTTCCTTATTGAGTCACCAAACAGCAATTGAGCGAATTCAGGCAAAATTATTTGTGGACGTGTTTAAGCTCACAGAACGTGGTAACGACAATACCTATTGGAAGGGGTCTGTAACCGTCGAAGAGCTTCAGCAGTTGGTAGGGAGATTTGTTGGGGTCGGCCGCGTCGCGGAAGCCTTCGATCAATTTGCCCAGGAACGCAGTATTACACTTCGAAAAAATCAGGTGGTAGACGCTCCTCTGCTGGAATATGCGGAGCGACTGCTGGCAGGGTCTATCGGATCAGCCACGGCAAGGGTATTGATCGGCTCTATCGTCAAGGGCGAAATTGTGAGTATTGATGAGGTTTATCGCATTCTGGATGAGACCAGCCAGGTGATTGAATATAGCCATCGGTTGGAGCAAAAATCAGCAGAACTGGAAGAGGCCACCCGGCAATTACAGTTGGCCAATGATCGTTTGAAGGAACTGGATTCACTAAAGGATGATTTTTTGTCCATGGTTAGCCACGAGTTACGTACGCCGTTGACTAGTTTGCGAGCTTTTGGAGAGATTTTGTCGGACAATCCGGATGTTCCAATTGAGGAGAGAGCTCGGTTTTTGGGAATAATTATTACCGAAAGTGAGAGATTAACTCGTTTGATTGATCAATTGCTGGACCTTGCCAAGATGGAGGCAGGAAGAATGGATTGGCAGCTGGCAGAGGTCGACTTGGTGTCAACAATCGATGAAGCGGTTACAGCGCTAAACGGCCTGATTAAGGAGAAGGAAATTATACTAACCACAGACATACCTGAGAGTCTCCCGTCGGTTCAGGCAGACAGGGATCAGTTAATTCAATTGGTCATTAATTTGGTCTCAAACGCGATAAAGTTTTGTAACCCACGGAATGGTAAAATCCATCTTTCAGTGTGCCGCGACAATGATTGGATCAAAATATCGGTTTTGGATAATGGAATGGGCGTTCCCGCTCCACTTAAAGAGAAGATCTTTGAGCGCTTTCATCAAAGCGTATCAGCAACAGGCAACAAGCCACAAGGTTCCGGTTTGGGATTGGCGATTTGCAGGCAGATCGTAACATATCTAGGAGGTGAAATCTGGGCTGAAAATAGCCAGCAAGGAGGCGCATGCTTCACTTTTACACTTCCGCTCCAAGCTGAAACCGTTGACAAAAAAATCAAGACTGACGCTTAGAAGCCGATAGTCGCTCGGTAGATCATTGACGCGCCGATTAATAAAATGAGGCTTAAAACCACCTTGCGGAATAATTCCTGATCGACTTTCTTGCGAAGTTGCGTTCCCAGCCATATGAAAAACATGATCGGTACCATTCCCAGAAGGCCGTATACTGCCTCAAGAAGGCCAAGGTGGTCTGTCCGCTGAAGGCAAATGGCAAGTAGGGTGCTGCCGCTAAATAAAAGTACGCTAACAGCGGAAACAAAACGCTCTTTTTCAAGTCCGACAGCTACCAGAAAGAATATTGGCATGATGGCAAACAAGGATGTCATGCCACCAATTATGCCTGAAAAAACTCCGATAACAGGTGCTATAAAGGCCTGCTTCGTTTTTACAAAATCAAAGGTCAGCCCCAGTAACTCCATCGAAGTGACTAAGATTAACACGATACCCAAAATAATGGACAAAGTATTGGTGTCTGCAACTGCGAGAAAATATACGCCAATTGGCAGGGTTACGAGAACCGTCAGATAGAGTGACCAGTGTCGCGCAACTGATCCTTTGACATCGCCAGCAATGAGCATTTGGTAGAGGTTGCTCAAGACTAAAGGGACCGCCAATACTGAAATGGCTGTTGGAAGAGGTAGTACCATGATTAAAATTGGTACTGATACAGTCGGCAATCCGAAAGAACTAATGCCCTTAACAAGAGCACCCAAGCTTAAGGCTAGGCAGATCACTGCAAAGTGGATGATGTTAAAATCGGTTATTAATTGATCTATCAATGGGGTCATAGGAGATAGGATTGTCTGGTTGTTCTTTTTTTCTACAGTAGCTCAATCTGGATACAGATGAACAGTTAATTGTTTGAAATGCACCGTTTTGGCTGAAAGTTTTCATTTGGTTGCCTATAGTGGTTTTCGGGATCATTATTAGTGATATAAATTTGCCTCGGCAATCTGCCACCATCGGGCGCAAGAAAAAGGAAAGATTATGAAGTTATTGCGTGTTGGCCCAAGAGGTCAGGAGAAACCAGCCATATTGGATCAGGACGGTGCCGTCCGGAGCCTGGAAGGTATTGTTTCAGATATTGATGGTGCTGTACTCGGCGATGAGGCGTTGAGTAAGCTGGCGGCAGTTGATATTGCAAGTTTGCCAAAAATTGCTGAAGGAACACGAATTGGCCCCTGTGTTGGGAGTGTGGGCAAATTCATTTGTATTGGATTGAATTACTCGGATCATGCGGAAGAAACCGGTAATCCCATTCCAAAAGAACCGATTGTTTTCATGAAAGCGACTTCAGCGATTTGTGGCCCAAATGATGATATTGAGATTCCACGGGGATCGCAGAAGACCGACTGGGAAGTTGAATTGGGCGTCGTAATTGGCAAGAGGGCGAAGTATGTTTCCGTTGATGATGCGCTTTCATATGTTGCGGGCTATTGCACCGTGAATGATGTATCTGAACGCGCATTTCAGACAGAGCGCTCTGGTCAGTGGGTAAAAGGAAAAAGTCACGATACTTTCGGCCCGATAGGTCCCTGGTTGGTTACTCGTGATGAAATTCCCGATACAGGTAATCTATCTATGTATCTGGAGGTAGACGGGCATCGCTATCAGTCCGGAACAACACAAACCATGATTTTTGATGTGCCAACAATCATATCTCATCTCACAGAATTTATGACGCTGGAACCAGGCGATATAATTTCCACAGGAACGCCGCCAGGTGTTGGAATGGGTGTGAAACCGGAACCTGTATATCTAAAAGAAGGTCAAACAATGATCTTGGAAGTCGAAGGTTTGGGGCGTCAAACTCAAAAAACAATCGCGGCAAAACCCTAATAACAACAAAAGGGAGGGTAAAATGGAGTTAACGGCAAAGCCTGAAAAAATGGGATTATCTGCTGCGCGTCTTGAAAATATCACTGAATGGATGCAGCGATATGTCGAAGAGGGAAAGTTGCCTGCAGCGCAGACTCTTTTAATGCGTGGAGGTGAAGTCGTTTACTCCAACTGGACAGGTTATGCGGATATTGACGCGCGGAAAAAATGGAATGTGGACACCATCGCGCGTTTTTATTCGATGACCAAACCTGTCACTTCACTGGCTTTGATGACTCTTTATGAGCAGGGGCTTTTCCATCTGGACGACCCTGTTGAAGAGTTTATTCCGGAATTTAAAGACATACGGGTTTTGCGTTCCAACGCTCAAACTATTGATGATACGGAACCGGCTAAAGTCAAGCTGACTATCAGGCACCTTTTAACGCATTGCTCAGGGTTGACCTATGACTTCAATTTGGGTGTACTGGAAAGCGAGTACGCTGCGCAGAAAATGAACTTTGGTCCGAAATCAGGGGCGCTGGAAAGTGAAATCCGTCGTCTGGCCAGCTTACCGTTGAAGTTTGAGCCAGGTAGTCGCTGGAATTATGGTGTGTCGACCGATGTCGTTGGGCGACTGGTGGAAATAATTTCAGGGCAGCCTCTGGATAAATTCCTCTCTGCTAAAATTCTTCAGCCACTAGGAATGAAAGATACTTCCTTTTCAATTTCGGATGGCAAGTTGGAGCGGCTTGCAAACAGCTACACACCGGATTCCGAAGGGAAGCTTAAATTGGTCGATAGTGCTGAAAATACGGTTTATGCATCTGAGAAGGTAAAATGCCTGTCTGGTGGAGGTGGCCTGTTGTCCACTGTCGCTGACTATCGGAAATTTGCTGAACTTGTCAGACGGCGTGGGGAATATAATGGGTATCGCCTGTTAGGTAGTCGAACGGTCGATTTTATTACAAGTAATCACATGCCGGGCGACTTGGCATCGATGGGACAACCCGTTTTTTCAGAAGTCTCATTTGAAGGGGTTGGATTTGGCCTTGGTGGTTGGGTTATGTTGGAGCCAGCAAAAGCTCAAATGATGGGATCTCCTGGTGACTTTGGATGGGGGGGCATGGCGAGTACTGTTTTTTGGGTGGACCCGATCGAAGATATGACCATTGTGTTTGCAACCCAGTTGTTACCATCCAGTTATTATCCGATCCGTAAGGAATTGAGGGCACTCGTTTATCAGTCCTTGATTGATTGACCGATTTATTCAGAAGTGTAACTAGGCAGGACAATTCGGGCACGCGTTCCATCGCCAGACTTACTGTCAATATCGACAGTACCATTTGACTGGTGAGCAAAACCATAGACCATACTCAGTCCAAGCCCGGTTCCCTTACCAACCTCCTTCGTTGTAAAGAAGGGCTCAAAGACGTGGGCGAGGGTTTGTGGATCCATTCCCTTACCCGTGTCAGTAACTTCAAGCCAGCTATAGCAACCCGGGGAAAGGTCAGGATATAGCTCTCTATTTGTATTGAGGTCCAGCATACCTGTGGAAATTCTTAGAATGCCGCCATTGGGCATTGCATCCCGTGAGTTAATACACAAATTCATCAAAGCGTTTTCCAGTTGGTTTGCATCTGCAAATACAGGTGGCGTCTCATCGTTAAACTCTGTTTCTATAACGATAGTTTCACCAAGCAGGCGATCAACCAGCGTCAATATTCCGCTAACCAGCTCGTTCAGGTTTACTGCGACCGGTCTTAACGATTGTTTACGTGAATAGGCCAGCAAGCGTTGCGTTAAAGTTGCTCCCTTTATAGCAGAAGCCTCAACTATTTTAAGATGGCTTTCCAGTTGCAGGTCTTTTTCAATTTTTTCTCTCGCCAGCTCTACATTGCCAAGAATTACCGCCAGTATGTTGTTGAAATCATGTGCGATGCCACCTGTCAGTTGGCCGAGTGCCTCCATTTTTTGTGACTGACGCAACTGTTCTTCCATCTGATGAGCCTGTTCATCAGCAATAATCTGATGAGTGATGTCGCGCCCGGCGCCTCTGTAGCCTTTAAACTCACCGTTATTGTCAAATATCGGCATCCCACTGATAGAAGCATATAAAACACTACCATCATTGCGGGTTGCGGCGTAGGTGAACTCCCTAAAAGGTTTATGATTTAAGATAATATCGTGATGCTCTCGCCAAACCTCTTCGTCTGCGTATTTCTCCAGTACTTCCATACGTGACTTGCCCATAAAGTCATCAGCAGATAAACCTGTCATTTCTTCAAAACGATCAGAGACATGATTGAAAATGTGATTTTCATCTGTTGCCCAAAACCAGTCGGATGCTGAACTAGCGAAGGCTTCGAATTGCTCTTCGCTTTTTCGAAGCGCATCTTCAATCTTTCGGCGCTCCTCTATTTCTGAACGTAATTCCTCTGTCCGTTGAGCGACATGCTGTTCGAGTGTTTCATGAGAAGCTTTTAAAACTTCTTCAGCTTCTTTGATTTGAGAAATGTCGTTTAGCCAAAAGACAATTTTGGGTTCATTTTCAATGATTATTGTTGTCCAGCTAATCAGCACCCAAACAGGCTCACCATTATGACGTTGAATTTGCATTTCTTTTGGTTTGACCCGACCGGTTCGTTTGAACTCCTCTACGAACGCTACTCTGTCTTCCGCTTTCCGCCAAAACTGGAAAGTCGTATCGCCCAACAGGTCTTCCGCTGGCATTTTTAACAGATTTGACAAGCTTTCATTCACGAATGAAATTTTGCCTGTTTTAATATCAGAAATTCCCAGCGCTACCGGGCTAGCAGCCAGCATATCACGTAACGAATTTTCGGATTCAATAATTTTTTTCTGCGCAGCTTTTTCTTCAGATTGATCGATAATCCAGAAAACTGAATAGGGAACACCATCGCGTTCCAAGTATCTTCCATAAATTTTTGCAGGAAAGGTTTCGCCGTTAAATTTTTTTAAGGACACGTCTGAAAGCGCGTAGCTTTTCTTTTCATCTAGTTGCGTTAGAATTTCCTGTCGGTTCTCAGGAACTTCCCAAAGAATTGTTGGCTCCAATCCAATTAATGTTCCGCCTGGGGGTTGAAAAAGATCAATAAGGCTCTTGTTTTCTAGGATGATTTTATCTGTCTGGAGGTTGGTCATACCAACGCTGATCGGACTAATGGAGAGGATTTCGTAAATGTCTTTTTCTGCCCGTTCACGATCTCTGATCTCTTCCGTGATTTGAGCAGTTCTTTGGCGTATCTGTTCTTCTAGATCTTGTGCTGCCAGTTTTAATTTGTTTTCGGCCTCCACCAATTCTGTGATTTCGGTTGCAATCCCAACTGTCGCAAAAACCTTTCCTTCTGAATCTTTCAAAGAAAACTTAACTGTAAGATGATCTTTAATTTCACCATTAACGTTTCTTTTGTCCTTAACAATGATCGGTAAATCCGAGTTGCGAACTTCTTGGTCGGCTTTCAAGTAGTCTTTCGCGATGTCTTCAGGAAAGATCTCTGTATCATGTTTGCCGATCATATATCCGTCTTCCCAGCCGAAAATATGGTTCAGCTTTCTACTGACGACTTGATATCTACTCTGCGTCCTTTACGAAAATATGCGCTGGGCTGTTCTCGACAATTCCCTGAAAAATCATTTTTGAGTATTCAAGCTCTTTTTCAGTTTTGCGCGTTTCAGTTACATCTAGTACAATCCCAATAATGCCCTGTACGTTTCCAATTTTGTCCTTAAGTGCAGTTTTTTGGAAAATTACATTTTTTATTTCACCGGAAGAACTCTCATTAATACTCTCCTCGATTTGGACTTCTCCAGTGTCAAAAATCTCATTGTCAAAATATTGAAACTGGTCAGCCAGTTCTTTTGACACAAGATCATGAGCCGTAAATCCTATAACGTCTTCGCGTTTACGGTCATAGAAATCAAGGAACGCTTGGTTACATGCGCGATATCTATGAGCCGTATCTTTGAAATAAGCGGGGGCTGGTATTGCATTTAAAATGAACTCGACGATTTCTGAACCGTTCAGCGTGACGAGATTGTCAGTAGGGTTAGTATTTCCGAATTCGAATTTACAAATTATATGATTATCAGAAAAGTTAAGCGTCAGTTTGCCTTTGTGAGAATACGAGCGCGTGTCAATGAGTTCTGCATTGTTCAGGACAAGAGGGGCGGGCGAAGGGTGCGCAAGAAAATTTTGTAGGGAATTGCATGTATTTTCGGAAACTAAATCAACTAACGCGTAGTCTGAATGTGAAGTGCCTTTCAGTATTGTGGTCTGAAAGGAGGCATTGGCATGCAGGATATCTCCTTCGCGTGTACAGATCGCAGCAGGGACATTAATTAGATCCAGTATCGTTTTGTCCAAGGTGGATATTTGGGTATCAGACACGTTACTCACTTACAGGTACCTAATTAATATTTGCAATTTTTCCGGGCACAAATTGAGAGTTCTCTGTTTTGCGGCGATCACTCGAACTATCGATGGTTGTTGGCCGGGGTAAATATAGTGTTACACAAGTTCCCTCACCTATATCACTTTCGATCTGAATATTTCCTAAAGATTGGGCGACAAATCCAAAAACCATAGCAAGCCCCATTCCACTTCCTTTACCAACATCCTTTGTAGTAAAAAATGGTTCCATGGATTTTTGCAACGTAAGTTTATCCATACCCGTGCCTGTATCTGCTACGGATACTCTGGCATATCCACCGGGTTGCATCATTCCTCCAACTCCATTTTGTGGCGTGTTGATTTCAAAATTCTCAGCGGTGATTGTTAAAGTACCACCTCCCGGCATTGCATCCCTGGCATTGATACACAGATTGATGATGGCGTTTTCAAACTGGGTGGAGTCTATAAATGCTTCGCAACCATTTTCATCCAAGTGGGTAACGACCTCAATGTCTCCACCTAACGTTCGCTTTAACATCCCGGACAAATTAGTGATGAGTTCATTTAAATTTACGACTTCAGGATGGAGCGCCTGTTTTCTGGAAAAGGCCAACAATTGCTGAGTAAGTACAGCTCCTTTTTCGCCGGACTTAATCGCAGACTCTACCATTTTTTTTAGGTGTGGGCTGTCTGTAAGTTCTTCTCCCAGAATTTCCAGGTTTCCGATTATGACTGCTAACAGGTTATTGAAGTCATGTGCAATCCCACCTGTGAGCTGACCAACGGCTTCCATCTTTTGCGACTGTCTCAATTTGTCCTGAGTTTCTTCAAAAGCCATGTTCTGTAGATAGCTTGCCGTTATATCTGCTGCAGAGCCTAAATACCCCTCAAATCGACCGTGAGAGTCGTACTTTGCGCTGCCAAAAAAGGATAATATGATGGGTTTTTCAAATTCTGAGAATTTAATCTGGATATCTCGAAAATCACGAGGATTCTCAACGATATCTCTTATAATAGTTGTAAGTTCCGGTGTGCTTCTGTCTAGAAACAACTTCGCTAAATTCTTGCCATTTAGACGGAGCTTGCTTTCTAACTTGATTGACTGCTGATCCGACGAAATCAATTCAATTTGAAAATTTTTGTCGGTCTTCCAAAAAATATCTGAGCTAATTTTAGCCAATGTTTCGAACATTAGCATGCTTTCTTCTTTTTGCTCTTCAGCTAGCCTGCGATGCTCAAGGTTACTTCCCAGTAATTTTAGGGCTTTATTGATACCTTTTGTGAGAGTACCCAGTTCATCCTGTTCATGTGATTTCGGTGTCTGCAATAAACCCCGCTCCGGATGCTCGATATCAATTTTACTAATGCGTTCAGCGATTTGAGCAATTGGTTTGGTGAGGGTGTGATAAAAAACAATAATTAAGGCCAAAGCCAGAATTAGGTTTCTTGCAAAACCGGCGGTCAAAACAAACACAGCTCTGTCCAGAAAGGTTTGCGTTAAATATGTCGCGTCCAAGCGAACTTGAATCAGGCCTGTAACGGTCCGTTTGTCGTCCAGTATGAGGGGGAGTTCGTATAGCTTTTGAACATCGAAAATCCACTCTGCGAGTCCTGTCAGGTTTTCATTTTGTTTTTCTCTGGTTTTTTGAGCGAGAAGCTCGTTTTGGCCTGAACCAAGAATTGCATATAAATATCCCTCGCTAATCTGAGGGTTTTCGAACAATCCGTTTAAGACTTTACTTGATAAGTCTGTACTTAGGTTATAGGCGGCTTTAGTCGCGGGATCCCGCATGCTTCCCAGAATATGTTCAATATTTTTTTGTGTCCCTTCATGTTGCTGGGCCAGATCATGTAAAAGCTGGGAAAAGCTAAAAACAAAACCCACCAAAACGGCTGCAATCAGAGCAGTTTTGGCCTGTTTCATCGCGATACTGTTTTTCAGCTTTTTCCGCATTTACGGTCACATGTCCAATCGTGGCCGCTTAAACCAAGCGAGCCAATTGATACAGTAGTATAACCATTATTTAATATAAGTTAAGAAGCGCACAATTGCGGAGCTATAAATTTTTGGCAGAACATCACAAAACAGAGTTAAACAGTTGCTCCCAATTATTTAAAGCCTGTTCTTTTGTAAAACTTTTCTGATAGGCGTTCAGACCATTTTGTTGGATGGATTTAAACAAGGATCTATCTTGAATTAAGGTATTAATATTTTCTGATAGCTGATCACTATCCTCTATATTACTTAACAAGCCTGTTGATCCGTGTTCTATATAGCCGATGGGCCTTGCGCGCGCGCGGCTGCGATTGGGGTTTTAGATGCCCAGCTTTCCAGAATTACATTGCCAAAACCCTCCTGACGAGAGGGGAAGACAATTATATCGGCGCTAGCCAGCAACGCTTCCTTGTCAGTTCGCCAACCCAAGAATTTAACCCGGCCGATTAGGCCTAATTCACTCGCAAGTGATTTAAGTTTCTGTTCCTCAGGGCCTTCACCAGCTATCCACATGTAAGCCTCTGGGATATTTTTCAGGGCTCTGATCGCTATATCAAAGCCTTTTATCGGATGCAGGCGTCCGAGCAGTAGTAATAATGGGACTTCCTCCGGTGTGGAATATTCGGCTCGACTTAGAGGTGGCTGCGGATGATAGTCCAGAAAATTAGGAACGTAGTGCACCTTGTTTTGGGGCCAACCCTGTTGGATGAGATATTCACACAGATGAGGTGTAATCCCGACAAGGTGATCACATTTTTTGAAATACTTTAGATTATAATAACCCCCTATTCGTGCAAATTTGGGAAAATTGCCCTTTGGCGTCATGGACGCCGCACGACTCATCCAGCTCAAATATATATCAGGTTTGTACCGATTAGCGATCTTTTGCAGCCTGAACGGTGTTAGTAGGTCCAATGCACCGCCAAATTTCAGCGGGTCAAATGCGATACCTGCTGCTTTGAGCTGTTGGTCGCGAGCAGGGTGAGACCTGCAAGCAACTTGCTGGTCCCAACCTGCTTGTTCAAATGCTGTGGCCAGATGCACAAAGAAATTTTCGGCGCCACCGTGCCCAGCACCGCCAATTGCCTGCATGAGTTTCATGTCGTTTCCCCTTACTTGGGTTATAGCAAGCTGGGCCGGTTTGTATAGCCAGTCTATTATTCGGTTTTACCTCCTTGGGCGATCCATCGCCCAAGCAGCAATCTTTCCTCTGGGGTCATTTCCGTAACATTGCCAAGCGGCATGGCATCGCTTTCCACCACTTGTTGCCGAATACGATTTATTTCGCGTTTGATCTGATCAACTGTTTCCAGCTTTACTGCCTTTGGTGCCACTTCAAAATCTGTATTGCTTGGTTTTTGGGCGTGGCAACTCACGCATCGTTCCTCGATGATGGCGTGAACAGTAGCAAAGGGGACGACAGGCCCTTCCGACAAGTCAATGGCTTTGGGTGCAGCAAAATATGCGACAAGAAAAAACAGAAGGAAAGAGAGGGGAAGCAAAAAGAAACCCTGCTTGGCCTTCCCTTGATTTTTCATGTTGAAAAAATGCCTGACAAGAATGCCAACAAGTGCCAGACCTGCTAGAACCAGCCAACTATATTCATGACCGAAAGTTCCGGGATAATGGTTGCTGATCATGATGAACAGCACTGGTAAAGTGAAATAGTTGTTATGCAAAGAACGTTGTTTTGCTTTTAATCCAGGTTCGGGGTCGGGAACTTCACCTTTTTCAGCTGCGGCTACCAAGGCACGTTGACCGGGCATAATAATCATCAACACATTGGCGGCCATTATGGTTCCTATAATGGCACCCACATGGATATATGCGCCTCTTCCGCTAAAGACTAACGAAAGCCCCCACGCTGCAGCAGTTAGCAATATAAAAAGGACCAGTCCAAAGACACCTTGATGTTGGATAAGTGGCGTCTTGCACAGGAAGTCATATATAACCCAGCCACCAACTAACGAGCCAAGACCAATTAGGATAGCTGCGTCCGTTGAAATATCGGCAACAGATTTATCAATGAGATAGATTTCAGCCCCAAAATAGTAAAGAACACAGAGAAGGGCGAAACCGCTTATCCAGGTAAAGTAGGCTTCGTATTTAAACCAATGAAGATGCGCAGGCAAAGTCGGGGGAGCTAGACGATATTTTTGAACTTCATAAAAACCACCACCATGGATCGCCCATAACTCACCGCCAACACCATCTTTGTCTTTGCGGCCATCTTTTTCCGGTGGCGTCAAGTTCATATCCAGCCAAATAAAGTAGAAAGAGGCACCAATCCACGCAATACCAGTTATGATGTGAATCCAGCGGATACCAAGATGGATCCACTCCATGACATCAAATCCCATTTTCCCACTCCCGAATAGGCAGCTCTTCAGCTGCATCCAACTCGTCACATATGTCTTGCAGTTTCGCGGATTTTCTGCATGATGAAAAGCCTGATAATGCACTATAACCTTTCAAAAATTATTTTAAAATAATGGCAAGCTTGTCTGATATGGCTGCCTTTGTGGCAGTGGTTGAAAAAGGGAGTTTCTCTCAGGCTGGAAGGGAATTGCGGCTCTCTACCGCCGTGATCAGTGCACGTGTTGCAAAGTTGGAGAGGGATTTAGGCATTCGGTTGTTGAACCGAACTACACGGCAAGTTGCCCCCACCGATGAGGCGTACGCCTATTTTGAGGATTGCAAAACTATTCTGGAGCAGGTCGAGCTTGCTGAAGCCAACTTATCAAGTCGACAGAATAATCCAAAGGGAACAATCAGAATATCTGCTCCAACTGTGTTCGGGCGCAAGTATGTGGCGCCAGCATTAGCAAAATTTCAGCAAAAATATGCGGATATCAACATTCATTTGCATTTGGCTGACAGTTTTGTCGATCCGCTCAAAGATGGTTTTGATCTTGTTATTCGAATTGGCAAGTTAGAAAACTCAAGTCTTATTGCGCGAAAACTTGCGGATAGTCCTCGTATTTTATGTGCGTCGCCATCCTATATTGAAAAACGGGGAATGCCTGAAAAAATTGAAGATCTTCTGGATCACAATTGCCTGCTACTGCGCTTTCCGGGATCCACGCAATTTCAGTGGGAATTTCGAAAGGGGGGCAGCACGGTTCGCTTGCCGATAACTGGTTCGCTAGAGAGTAATAATGGAGATGTCCTGCGAGAGTGGGCTCTTGAAGGGCTGGGGATAACACTCAAATCCCGCTGGGAGGTCATCACATTGTTGCGGGATAACAGGTTGATTGAAATACTTACCGATACGCCGCCAGCGCCGGTATCTATCAATGCTCTCTATCCTCTAGGAAAAATACTTCCGTTAAAGATGCAGCTTATTCTGGATTTCCTTTCGCAACAGTTTCAGGATTTTACAGGTGCCTAGGTTTGCCTGAGCTCAGGCATATGATGAGGACTTGCCGGGTTGAAGAACATGCCAAGCGAGAGGCTTTTCGCAATATTTTCTGCTTTCAAATAGATGAAATCGGCCTCATCTTTGGTAAAAAGTTCATCAAGGGTTGCACGAAACAGCTCCAGCCAATGAGAAAAGTCTGACGGCTCCACATGCTGCTGGAGGTTCATATGAACTGCCATGGGATTCCCACTGTAAACTCCACTTGTATTTAAAACCGACGACCAGAAACGATACATTTTTGGCAGATGGACGTGCCAGTTATCACCGATGCTGTTGTTAAAAATCGGGCCGAGGCGAGGATGTTTCTTTACACCCTCATAAAAACGATCAACCATTTCAACTATTTGCTCGTCACTGAAACGGACAGTTCTGTTCTTGCGGCGTTCGAAGTTCTGATCATGCATGGAAGGTTCCTTAAAAAGCTACGCCCGACTTTACTGCACTAAGGTACCATGTAAAATGTGACATTTAGTCCTATCTTGGTTTCATGGGTTAGCCGCAATGTAGGCATTAAGCTTCTCATGCATGACCTCTTTTTCTTTTTCGGTGCAGAAAGTCGCGTCAATACCATTTTGAGCCAGAGTAATGATTTCATCTCTCTCTAGTGGGAGAGCATTTGCTACAGCTAAATAGTTTTCCGTCATATACCCTCCAAAATAGGCAGGGTCATCAGAATTTATTGTAGCTTTGAGGCCTTTTTGCAGCATGGTTTTGATGGGGTGTTTACTCATGTCAGTGACACCCGCCAATTTATAATTGGAAAGTGGACAAACCGTGAGTGCAATTTGACTGTCCGCCAGGCGTTCAGTCAAGCTCGCATCTTCCAGGCTGCGGTTCCCGTGGTCTAGGCGGTCAATTTTCAATATATCCAGAGCTTCTTTAACATATTCTGGGGGCCCTTCTTCACCAGCGTGGGCTACGAGCTTAAATCCCTCGCGCCGTGCTCTTTCAAATACGTTTTTGAATTTGGAAGGAGGGTGGCCCAGTTCAGATGAGTCCAATCCCACACCATGGATTTTTGTTTTATGAAAAAGAGCGGCATCCAGCGTTTTTTCGGCCGATAATTCATCCAAATGGCGTAGGAAACACATGATTAGCTTGCTGCTGATACCAAACTCTTCTCGCCCTTTATCCAAAGCACTTGAAATACCGTTTATAACGGTATCAAAAGAGACACCGCGATCTGTATGTCCTTGTGGGTCGAAGAAGATTTCAACATGCATTACATTTTGCGAATGAACTTTTTCAAGGTAAGCCATTGTCAGATCATGGAAGTCCTGTTCGGTTTGTAAAACCCCCATTCCCTGATAATAAATATCCAGAAAGTCCTGTAACTGAGTAAATTGGTATGCTTTACGTACCTCTTCTACAGAAGCATAAGGCAGGTCAATTTCGTTGCGCTTTGCCAGTTCAAACATAAGCTCCGGCTCAAGACTACCTTCTATGTGCAAGTGCAGTTCAGTTTTCGGTAGACCTTCAATGAAGTCTCTAATATCAGCCATTTCCCTGTCCTCCATTCATTCAGATAACATAAAACCCCCGCCAGAAGCTTCAAGTCCAGCGGGGGTTTCTTTTTGTCGCTCAGGTATTATTTAGGCAATTTGCCTTGCACACCTTCAACATACCAGTCCATTCCAAGGAGAGTTCCATCGTCAAGGGTTTCACCCTCTTTGGCGGCAACAGTACCGTCCTGTTTTTTGATAGGGCCTGCAAACGGGTGAATAGTACCGTTGATAATCCCATCGCGAGTTTCTTCAGCCAGCTTGATTACGTCAGCAGGAATGGCTTCGTTAAATTTCGCCATTTCTACCATGCCGTCTTTCAGACCTGCCCATGTGTCTTGTGATTTCCAAGTACCATCAAGAGCTGCTTTTGCCCGTGCAACATAGTACCTGTCCCAATTGTCAATGATAGCGGTCAGCTGTGCTTTTGGTGCAAAGTGATGCATGTCAGAAGCCTGACCGACGCCCCAGACACCGCGTGCTTCAGCAACCTGCAATGGGGCAGGGCTGTCTGTGTGTTGCATGATAATGTCTGCACCCTGATCAATGAGAGCTTTTGCTGCATCTCCTTCTTTACCCGGGTCATACCAAGTATTAACCCAAGCAACTTTGATTTCTACATTTGGGTTTACGCTGCGTGCTGCCAGTGCTGTCGCATTGATGCCGCGCACAACTTCTGGGATTGGAAATGAACCAACATAGCCAATAACATTTGTTTTGGTCATTTTGCCGGCAATTTTACCAACAACATAACGGCCTTCATAAAAACGGCCGGAATATGTGCTAACGTTGGCTGAGCGTTTAAAACCTGTCGCATGCTCAAATTTCACGTTAGGAAATTGCTTCGCAACCTTGAGAGTCGGGTTCATGTAGCCGAAGGATGTGGTGAAGATGATTTTGTGACCATCTGCAGCCATTTGACGAATGACACGTTCTGAGTCGGGGCCTTCCTTGACGCTTTCTACGTAAGTTGTCTTGACCTTGTCACCGAGTTCTTTTTCAACCGCTTGGCGGCCAATGTCATGACGGTATGTCCAGCCATGATCTCCGATTGGCCCCACATAGACGAAGCCGACTTTATCTTGTGCAGATACGTTTGCAGATACCAGCATTGAGCCAGCGACCGCAACCGCACCTAACACGGATGCTATTGTTTTTGATGTCATAAGTTTCTCCTCTGTCTTATAGCGTTACTATGCCCAACTATGCCGCTGGATGAAAGATTTTTCCGATGCAGGCGGGGGCATGTTTTCTGATCCGGGACTGATCTTTCGAAATCAGCACCAGTACAATAACTGTGGCCAGATAAGGCAACATGGAAAGAGTTTGCGAAGGAAGATCCAGCCCAGCAGCCTGCGCATGAAGCTGCAGGATCGTAATACCGCCAAACATATATGCACCGATCAGAACAAGACCCGGCTTCCATGTCGCAAAGACGATCAGGGCCAGCGCGATCCAGCCGCGACCGGCAGTCATGTTTTCGGCCCACATTGGTGTATAGGCTAGTGATAGATATGCACCGCCCACTCCGGACATTGCACCGCCGAACATCACGGCAAGATATCGAATGCCGATGACCGAATATCCAATTGAATGGGCCGCAGTGTGTGAATCGCCCACAGCTCTCAGAATAAGTCCAGCTTTAGTCCGGTATAAAAACCAGCTTACGGCAGCGACTGAAACAAAAGACAGGTACACAAGCGCATCTTGACCAAACAGGATCGGTCCGATGAAAGGTATATCTGTTAATCCTGGAATATTCAGTTTCGCCAGTGCCGTGACAGGAGTTCCTACAAAATCCTGTCCAATCAGCGCGCTAAGACCAACTCCAAACAATGTGAGTGCGAGGCCAGTCGCAACCTGATTGGCCATGAGTGATAATGTCAGAATTCCAAATAGAAACGCCATAAACATTCCGGCAAGCGCACCTGCTGCTACCGCCAAAATGTAGTTTCCTGTGAGTGTCGCTGTGACAAAGGCAGATACCGCACCGACGAGCATCATTCCTTCAACGCCTAGATTGAGAACGCCTGATTTCTCAGTCACAAGTTCACCTATTGCCGCAAATACGAGCGGTGTTGCCGCAGTAATAACCGTCAGGATTACCGGAGCCAGCCATTCAATACCCATCATCCTGAAACCCTCCCGGTTCGATTAAGTGCAAAGCGGTAACTAATTAAAACGTCACAGGCCAAAAGGAAAAAGAGGACCATACCCTGAAACACACCGGTTACAGCTACGGGCAGTCCGAGATTGATTTGAGCCGTTTCTCCTCCCAGATAGGTAAGCGCCATCAGCAGGCCTGCAAAAATAATTCCTACTGGATGAAGGCGTCCCAGAAACGCTACGATAATGGCAGTAAATCCATAGCCCGGAGAAATGGAAGGCAGGAGTTGACCAACTGGCCCTGATACTTCGGACACTCCGGCAATACCTGCCATTGCTCCGCCGAATAGAAGGGTGAACCAAATGATCTTTTTCTGGCTAAACCCCGCATAACTACCAGCTTTAGGGGCTGCTCCAATCACTTTTATCTGAAACCCGACCAATGTTTTTGCAAGCATTAACCAGGTTCCCAGCACAGCGATAATGGCAAGAATTGTACCAAAATGCAGGCGCGTTCCTTCCAGAATTAACGGCATTGTCGCGCTTTCACTAAACATTCGGGATTCTGGAAAATTGAAGCCGTCTGGATCTCTCCATGGTCCATGTATTAAAAGGCTCAAAAGCAGCGTAGCCACGTAGACAAGCATAAGGCTGGTTAGAATTTCATTGGCATTAAACCGGGTTTTTAGAAACGCCGGAATACCTGCCCAAAGGGCCCCGCCAATCGCGCCAAGTAGGATCATGCCCGGTAAGAGGAAGACGCTGTCAACGTCATGCAGATAGACAAAGAGGCCTCCTCCGAATATGGCTCCCAAAGTCAATTGACCCTCAGCACCAATATTCCAGACATTAGCTCTAAATCCAACAGAAAGGCCAATTGCACACAAGATAAGAGGGGTCGCTTTTACCAATAATTCAGAAGCTCCGTATGCATTGTTAATTGGCACAATGAAAAAATTTCTAAGAGCCTCAACCGGGTCTACTCCCAAAAAAGTAAACACACCCATACTGCATACGACAGTCAGCACTAACGCCATCAAGGGGGTCAGGTAGACCATGGCCCGCGATGGTTCGGGCCTTTTTACTATTTTAAGCAACACTTTGAGCTTCCTTCTGCGATCCGCTTCCCTCTGTACCACCCATTAACAGGCCAATCTGCTCGATGGAAATTTCTTTGATGTCCCGACTGACTGACAGGCGTCCTTCTGCAATCACAGCAATGCGATTACTGATTGCAAATAGCTCGTCCAGATCTTGGCTAACCACCAGAACTGCAGCTCCATTTTCCGCAAGATCGATTATGGCTTGATGGATAGCAGCCGCTGCACCAGCATCCACTCCCCAAGTGGGGTGGGCAATAATGATCAGCTTAGGGTCTTGAAGCATTTCCCTGCCAACGATAAATTTTTGCAGGTTACCACCGGACAGGCTGCTGGCGGTATGTGTTACCCCTGCCGTTCTAACATCGAATTTAGCAACGATTTCC
Organism: Sneathiella glossodoripedis JCM 23214; assembly: GCF_000616095.1. Classification (GTDB taxonomy): domain Bacteria; phylum Pseudomonadota; class Alphaproteobacteria; order Sneathiellales; family Sneathiellaceae; genus Sneathiella; species Sneathiella glossodoripedis. The sequence goes on from NZ_BAMS01000004.1 coordinate 86,690, forward strand.
TCAGCATACTGAGTGCTTTTCTTGTGGTTGATCAGGCCGTTACTAATGAGTTTTTTCTGGCCATACGAACTCAGAAAAGCATTGTCAGTTAGGCTCATATCTGGAACAGAGCCATGCCCAAGTCTGTCTTCCGGAACAAATGCGATGCCTAATTCACGCCGCTCGGTGGGGTTTAGTTTGCCTATGGGCGTACCTTCAAGAAGCAGGTGTTCAGCCTCGTCACACAACATTTCTCCGCTAAGCACTTCCAGCAGTTCTACCTGTCCGTTACCTGCTACTCCTGCGATTCCCATAACCTCACCGCCTCGAACATCGAAATTAATCAAATTCAAGTCAATGCCGAACTGTTCGTGACTATCCAGCGACAGATTATGGACTTTGAGGCGAACAGGTCCTCGTTTTGATCCATCATCGTGGCGTGGTGTCGTCAAGTTGGTGCCGATCATCATTTCTGCCAGACTTTTGGATGTCTCTTGCGTGGGATCGCATTCCGCAATGTATTTTCCGCCTCGCAATATAGTGGCCTTATGACATAGAGCTTAATTTCATCCAATTTGTGGCTGATATATAAAATGGACACTCCTTCAGATGCTAATCTGCGCAGGGTTTCGAACATCTTATCTGCTTCTTGCGGGGTTAGAACCGAAGTTGGTTCATCCATGATTAGCAGCTTTGGATTTTGCAGCAGGCAACGCACGATCTCAATGCGCTGTTTTTCGCCGACGGACAACGTATGTACATAGCGCGCTGGGTTGAGCGGTAGGCCGTAATTTTCTGACACTTCTACGATCCGTTTGGACAGCTCTGCCATATTCTGGCGACCAGGCATTCCAAGAGCGATATTTTCAGCCACTGTCATCGCTTCAAATAACGAGAAATGTTGGAAGATCATACCAATGCCGAGTTTTCGGGCAGCTTGTGGATTAGCAACATTTATGGGCGTGCCGTTCCATTTGATACTGCCGCTATCAGCTTTTAAAACGCCATAGATGATCTTCACCAATGTGCTTTTGCCGGCGCCATTTTCACCAAGCAAGGCATGGATCTCTCCTGGCAGTATTTTCAAGTCAATACTGTCATTGGCAAGAACACCAGGATAGGCCTTGGTTATCCCGTTAAGCTCCAGTCGTGGCTCGCCGTTCCCTGCGGTACTCATTTATTGTCTCCCCGTCAGATGTCTGCTTTTACAGATCACCTTATAACTACTGCTGCCAGGCGGTATTTATAACACCGCCCTGACATTTGCGCATGACTTAATGGCCGCCAAACGCAACTTTATTCCCCTTGGCGTCTTGATCACTTGAAACCGCATGCTGACGCCGTGCATGAAGTTGCAATATTTCTGCTGCTACAGATATCGCAATTTCAGTAGGGTGTTTCCCACCGACTCCGGTGATACCTATTGGGCAAGTTACCTGCAACAGCTCCGCATCGGAAAAACCGGCGGTTTTCAATCGGTTGAAAAATCTGCTTTTCTTGGTCTTTGATCCAATTAGCCCCAAATAGGCACTGTCTTTTCTTTTGAGAATTTCTGCAACTAGCTCCTGATCCAGTTTGTGGCTGTGGGTCATCACCAGAAAATAGCTTCCCTTTGCAGCCTTTTGAACAAAGTTGGTTGGATTGATATCTGTATGTTTTTTAACGTTAAACGGTATGGTCTTTGGAAATTCGGCCGCTCTGCTATCGACCCAGTGAATTTTGCATGGTAGCGCTGCAAACGTATGAACAAGCGCGCGGCCAACATGTCCTGCCCCAAAAATTACCAGTTCAAATCGGTTTGTCTCCATTGGCTCAACCAACTTGAATTCTCCGGAATACCTGCTGGCTTCAAGTATACTGCAAGTTCCAAAATCCTGTGCTTCCTGAAGGGCTAAAGCAAAGTCCGCATCGGTATGCTGTGTCGCAGATGAATATGGAAACAGTTGGCGCTGGACTTTATCTTCGGTCCAGCTGGTGATCAGCGCATAATCTGAAAAGTCTGACTGTTCAACTCGCACGTCATTGAAACAGGTGAGGTCCGCTGAGTTCAATTTTTCCAACATGATTTCTGTATAACCACCGCAGCATTGGGTCAGTTCCGGTCCGAGTGGTAATTGCATCAATTCATGAGTGGAAGCGAGCTCATTTTCGAGCATTCTTCGTGATTTTTCGATGACTACATATTCCAGCTGGCCACCCCCTATAGTGCCTCGTATCTCTGTAGGACCAACCAGCATTTTAACACCACTGTCCCGCGGTGTAGAACCACGTGCGGCGCCTACTGTGACAAGTATCCAGTTTGGATCTGAAGATTGCTCTTCTAATATTTCAGTCCAAGAAATCATGTCACTTTTCCGTCAAGCTCGTGAATTGCTTTTAAAATGCATTCAGGTGTCGCTGGAGCATCAAGGTTGGGAAAGGACTTATAATCGGAAGCACTGTAAACAGCATCTGTTAAGGCATTAAATGCTGAAATGGCCAACATGAATGGGGGCTCACCAACTGCCTTTGATTTATGAATACTGTCTTCGACGTTTTCGCCGCTTTCATAAAGCTCCATATTAAAAATTTCCGGTCGATCACTGCATGCAGGGATTTTGTAAGTCGAGGGCGCATGTGTTCGAAGCAGTCCTTTTTCGTCGAAATAGAGCTCTTCTGTTGTCAGCCATCCCATGCCTTGTATGAAACCGCCTTCGACTTGTCCCAAATCAATGGAGGGGTTTAAGCTTTTACCCACATCATGGATGATGTCTACGCGTGTGATTTTGTTTTCACCTGTTAAGGTGTCGATTATAGCCTCGCTGACAGCAGCGCCATAAGCAAAGTAATAAAACGGGCGACCGCTGTAGTTTTCTGCATCATAATGGATTTTAGGGGTTCGGTAATACCCTGTGGCGCTTAATGACACCCTGTTAAAGTAGGCTTGTTGTACAAGTTCCGCGAAGCCTACTGTTTTTTCGCCAATATCAATCCGGTTAGGTTTGAAGATAATGTCAGCGCGATCGACGTTATAATGATCAGCGGCAAATTTAATCAGGCGCTCTTTTATTTTACGGGCGGCAGCCTGAGCTGCCTTTCCATTCATGTCAGACCCAGAAGAAGCCGCAGTTGCAGACGTGTTGGGAACTTTGTCTGTGCGTGTCGAGGTGATTTTGATCCGTTCAATATCAATTTGAAGCTCTTGTGCAACGACTTGGGCAACCTTGATAAAAAGACCTTGGCCCATTTCAGTGCCGCCGTGATTAAGCATTACGCTGCCATCGGTATAGACATGAAGCAGTGCGCCAGCCTGATTGAGGAATGTGGTCGTAAATGAAATGCCAAACTTGACTGGTGTCAGTGCAATTCCTTTTTTGAGGAAAGGGCTGGTTTCATTAAATTTTCTAATAGCGTCCCGCCGTTTGGCGTAATCGGATTTTTCTTCCAGTTCCCTGATGATTTCTGGAGCAACATTATCCTCAACAGTCATATGGTATGGAGTGACATTTCGGTCTGTTTTGCCATATAGATTGACTTTTCGAACATCAAGCGGGTCTTTCCCAAGCTTGTGCGCAATCTCATCCATGACACGTTCGATGGCTATCATTCCTTGAGGGCCACCAAATCCGCGGAAAGCAGTGTTGGAGACGGTGTGTGTTTTGCATCTGTGTGAAGTAATACGAACATCTTTTAAATAATAACAGTTGTCCGCATGGAAAATTGTCCGGTCATTTATGGCCGCTGACAAATCGGCGGACCGACCACAGCGTGATGCAAATGTAAAATCTATACCGTCAAGGCGTCCATCATTGTCATATCCGACGTTATATTCGATCACAAAATCATGCCGTTTTCCGGTCATGATCATATCATCATCCCTATCCAGTCGGAGTTTAGCTGGGCGCCCTGTATCTTTTGCAGCCAGTGCAGCCATTGCTGCAAACCAAGCGCCCTGCGTTTCCTTTCCGCCGAAACCACCTCCCATTCGACGAACTTCAACCGTGACGGAATGATCAGGAATATCCAGAAATTTGGCTACATTGTGCTGCACTTCTGTCGGATGCTGGGTTGAGGAAAAAACATGCACATCGCCATCTTCGCGCGGATAGGCAAGTGCAATCTGCCCTTCAAGATAAAAATGGTCTTGTCCTCCGATTTCAAATCGACCGTTAAGCCTGTTCGGAGCGGAGTTAATAGCTTGCTCAGGATTTCCGCGCAAAAGTGTTTTACTTGGCATCACAAACGAGCCAGCGGCTAAAGCCTGGTCAATGGTGACGAGGGCTTCAAGTTCCTCATATTCAATTTCAGCTCGCTTTGCAGCGGCCCGCGCCTCTTGGATACTGTTCGCAGCGACAACAAACAGAGCTTGACCAGCATATTCGACAATATCCTCAGCGAAAACTGGATCATCGCCTGCCACAGGTGATGCGTCATTTATACCGGGCACATCATTCGCATCATATACAGCAACTACCCCCGGAGATGATTTAACGGCCTGTAAGTCCATCTTCAGGATTTTCGCATGGGCATATGGCTTTGAGCCACATATAAATGGAGCAAGTCTTTCGGTTCCGGAATATCATCGATATACTCGGCTTCACCAGAAACCTGTTTGATTGCACTGTCATGGGGTAGCTTTTTGTTTACGGCACCGCGTATGACAGTTTCGCTTAGCGGTGGATTACGCATTTTCAAGTCTCCCGATTCCAACAAGGCGGGTATTCGCTTCGGGTGTCGTCGTCTCAATATAGAATTTCTTGAGCAAATTCTGTGCGGTTTTCATCCTGTATTCACTACTTGCACGCATGTCTGTCATTGGCGTGTAATCTCTGCTCATCGCAGCCATTGCTTTTAAAACAGTTTCCTCGGACCAGGCATTTCCAATCAAAGCTTGTTCAGTGTTCGTTGCCCTTAAAGGTGTTCCGGCCATTCCGCCATAGCAAATGCGTATGTCGCTACTGTATTACCCTCCAGTCGGAGACTGTATGCTGCACAAAGGGCCGAGATATCCTGATCAAAGCGTTTGGAAATTTTGTAAGTTCTGAACCGCTGTTGTGCTTGGATTTTGGGAATGTCAACGCTTGCCACAAATTCACCAGAGAGAAGATCCTGCTTTCCATATTCGATGAAGAAATCTTCTAGTGCAATAGAGCGAACACCCTTGGAGGATTGCAAATTCAGAGTCGCGTTCAGCGCAATTAACGCTGGTGGAGTGTCGCCAATTGGTGATCCATTGGCGATATTACCGCCGATGGTTCCCGAATTTCGGATTTGCGTAGATGCAATCCTGCGAATAAGTTCTCCAAGATCGGAGGACAGGCTTTGCAGTATTTCCCACGCCTCACTATAACTAACCCCGGCACCAACACGAATGAAATCGCCCTCGTCGGAAATCTGTTTTAGTTCCTTGATTTGGCCAATATATATAAGTGTTTGGAGGCGTTCATGTTTTTTGGTGACCCATAAACCGATATCTGTAGCACCCGCCAAAATGGTGGCTTCAGGGTGGGTGTCCAGTAATTGGACAAGTTCTGAGGTGGTGGTTGGTGCGAAGAATTGATTATTTGCCCCCGACGTTGCCAGCATTTCATCATTGGCAAGTTCTGATAACAATTCCGCCGTTAGTGTTTTTCTGGCCTGAAAATGACTGGATGTATCACTGGTGACGGCGTTTCTGGCGGCTTCAATAATTGTCCCGTAACCTGTGCAGCGGCAAAGGTTTCCCGCAAGGACATCGTTTATGCTTTGCAGGTCGCTTCTTGCTTTGCCCTGAGCTTCCGCAAAGATAGACATGACAAAACCTGGTGTGCAAAATCCACATTGTGTGGCATTTGCATCAACCATAGCTTGCTGTACAGGGTGTAAATGGCCATCATCGGATTTTAGATTTTCAACAGTAATCAGTTCTTTGCCGTCAATCATCGGTAAAAATTGGATGCAGGCATTTACAGCTTGATACTGAACTTCATCGCCTTTCAGCTCTCCCAGCACAACGGTGCAGGCACCACAATCTCCTTCAGCGCAGCCTTCTTTCGATCCTGTCTGAGCATCCTCATAACGCAGAAAGTTCAACACGGTCTGGTTGGGGTCTACGTTCTCCAGCTCACGGATCTGCCCATTTTGTACAAACCGAATTTTGTTTCTCATCTTTGCCTCTGATGTTTTCAGCAATGATTTACTCATAACTTACATAGGTCACTTAAATTAAATGTCGCCCCGACAGCAAACTGTCGGGGCGTTTGATAACAATTATCGTTATATGTGATCTTCTTGCGGCAGGATTGCGTTTAGAAGAATAGACAGGAATGCCACTGGTAGCAGTCCGGAAGTGAGCATCATTTCCGCCCAACTTGGAAAAATCTGCACTACATCTGGTTCTGCTTTCAAGCCTAAGCCGACCCCTAATGAAACAGCGATGATTACCATATTTCGGCGGTTCATCTTTACATCCCCCAGAAGGTTCAGGCCTGCACTCGCTATCATACCAAACATGACGACCGCACCACCGCCAAGTACCGCGTAAGGCATGGCTGAAATAACGGCTCCAATCTTGGGGACAAAAGCTGCCAGTATAAGCACCACAGCTCCGATCGTAACAACGTGGCGACTCATAATGCCAGTTAGTGAAATAACACCAACATTTTGACTGTATGAAGTATTAGGCATGGAGCCAGAAGACTGCCGAGTGCAGTGCCGAGGCCGTCTGCCATCGTGCCACCCGCGATCTCCTTGTCTGTGGCTTCTCGTCCAGCGCCGCCTTTTGTAATGCCAGAAATATCACCAACCGTTTCAATGGCGGAGACAATTGCCATAAGGCACATTCCGATAATCGCGGCTGTAATAATCCCCTGTGTGTCTACGTTGTCGCTGGTGAAGGTCAGGCCGTATTTCAAGGGTTCGGGAAACGCAAACCACGACGCGTTGGCAATGTTAGCCGTTTTCACCATACCCATAGGAAACGCGATGACATAGCCTGCAACCAGACCAATCAGGATGGCAGAAGCAGAAGTCATACCTTTGGTGAGAAATTTCACACCAAGGATAATAACAATAACAGCACTACCAAGAAGAATATGATACCAAGCGCCAAAATCTTTGGTTACAAATTTCGCAAATTTGCCGCCGCCGACATATTCAACGCCGATTGGCAGCAAGGACAAGCCGATGGTCGCAACCACTAGCCCCGTTATGAGTGGAGGGAGAGCCCTTCTGAAGCGACCGATAACCGTTCCGATCAGGAAATGGAAAATACCGCCTGCCAGTGACGCGGCAAATATAATCCCGAGCGCGTCTGTGCCTTTTATAGCAGCGGCAACCGGGATCATAACTGGAATAAAGGCGAAACTGGTTCCTTGCATGATAGGAAGCCTTGCGCCAATAGGGCCAGCTCCGATTGTTTGCAGAAGCGTCGCAATGCCCGCTGCTAACATGGCCATTTGAATCAAAAAGACCTTGTCTGCTCCATCTAATCCAGCCGCATTTGCAATGATAATGGGTACGGTTACGTTCCCCGCAAACATGGCAAGCGTATGCTGAATTCCCAGCGGTACTGCTTTCAGCATTGGTGGAGTGTAGTCCGGATCTTTCAGTCGTGCCGGATTCAGATCCGGATCACTTGTGCTTTGTGAAATCTCACTCATTTTATAGCCCCCTGCTATTAAAAGATAACTCGCGCCTGTCGCTCCCTCTTCAACAGGCGTCGAGACTCAGCTACCTCGATATGTGGAATAGCTGAAAGGTGACATGAGAAGAGGTACATGGTAATGCTCAGTCGCATCTGGAACCCCAAATCTCAGTACAATTTCGTCAAGGAATTTGGGTTCAGGCAGGTCAATTCCCGCCTGATCAAAATACTGCCCAGCGTGAAATACAAGCTCATACTGACCTGTTTTCAGCATGTCTCCTTCAAGTAATGGCTCGTTACATCGACCATCGTCATTAGAGACCGTCTCTTTTAAAAGTTCCCAACTGTCACCGTTCAGATAATACAGTTCAATACGAACATTTTTACCCGGCTTACCAGCACTGGTGTCTAGGATGTGTGTTGTGAGCTTTCCCATTGCTTCTCGCTGTTTTGCATTTTTACGCGATAATCAGTTCTCCGATTGTCAGTTCGGATTTTCTGATCATTTTGTCAAATATTGAAAATGAGGATGCATCAGTCTTTCATTATTGTCTACGGTTTTTGTATTTTTTGTATGAAATTTAAAATCTGAGCTTAACAAAAAATTGCACCAAATATTGAATTTTTTGGGCCTTGATCGGTATTTTAATGCCATAAATTTAAGCAAATGAACGAGTTTTGGGCAAAATCAAATAAAAAGAATTCTTGATTTATTGTATACAATAGAGATACTTTATTGTTGAAAATTGTTTGTCAAAGTTTCCATCAATCTTAGAGAGATTACGTATCGATGCAGTTTGCGTCCACAGTCAATAATGCGGAGAAGACAAGCCGCAAAGTTCATGATGACCAGATTTATGATCAGATGTTTGCAGCTATTTTGCAGCAGCGGCTTACTCCGGGTACGAAACTTTCCGAAGATACACTGGGTGAGATTTTTGGCGTTAGTCGAACTGTAATTCGCAAAATATTGCAACGCCTTGCATATGAAAAAGTGGTGCAGATATTACCAAATCGCGGCGCTTTCGTGGCTGAGCCTTCTGCAGAAGAAGCCAGAGAGGTTCTGTATGCAAGACGTGTAGTGGAGGCGGCTATAATGAGGCTTGCTGTGAAAAGCCACAGTAAGGAAGACTTGAAAACGCTTGAGCGGAATCTTGAGGCTGAAGCGAAAACAATTGAAGCCGGGCAGCATAGCGACTGGGTAGCGCTTTCCGGAAATTTCCACTTGCTACTGGCGGAAATAGCTTCCAACAGAACGCTTGCTGACTATTTAAGAGAGCTCGTTTCACGAACTTCCCTTATCCACATTCAGTATCAGAGTAATAAAATTGCGAACCAGTCCTGCTCTTGTGATGAACATGCTGACATTATCGAGGCAATTCGTGAACGAGATGAAGATAAAGCCGTCGCACTGATGGAACGGCATATTGAAGAAATTGAAAAATCTCTCAATTTGGATGGGCGTGGTGCAGCCAGTGATCTTTACGAAATATTTGGCGCTTCAGGTGGAGTGCAAGGATAAATAACAGGGATAAGAAAATGGATCGTGATTATCCAAGGGATATGATTGGATATGGTGAGAATCCACCAAATCCTAATTGGCCAGGGAATGCCCGCATCGCTGTTCAATTCGTCTTGAATTACGAAGAGGGGGGTGAAAATTGCATTCTGCACGGAGATGAAGCTTCAGAGGCATTTCTCTCGGAGATAATCGGAGCAGATATGCTTCCGGGCGTTCGCCATATCAGTATGGAAAGTATTTATGAATATGGTAGCCGAGCTGGCGTATGGCGCCTGCTTCGTTTGTTTAGGGAACAGGAAATTCCTCTAACCATATTTGCTGTTGCGATGGCGATGGAGAGGAATCCTGAAGTTGTCGAAGCTTTCCTTCGCGACGGCCATGAGATCTGCAGTCATGGATATCGTTGGATTAATTATCAATATGTGCCCGAAAATGTGGAACGGGAACATATGCAGAAGGCTGTTGAAATTATCAAGGCAATGACAGGGCAGAGGCCTTTGGGTTGGTACACTGGCCGCACGAGCCCCAATACCCGCCGTCTGGTGGTGGAAGAGGGCGGTTTCGTTTATGATGCGGATGCCTATGACGATGATCTGCCATATTGGACAGATGTCGCGGGAAAAAAACAGCTGATTGTTCCCTACACTCTTGACGTAAACGATATGCGTTTCGCCGCTTTGCAAGGTTTTAACAGTGGTGATCAGTATTTTTCCTATCTAAAGGACACGTTTGATACGCTCTATGAGGAAGGGGCTGCTGCTCCTAAAATGATGTCGGTTGGTTTGCACTGTCGCTTGGTGGGACGCCCTGGACGCATAGCGGCACTGAAACGGTTTATTGAGTACGTTAAAAATTATGATCAAGTGTGGTTCGCCCGCCGGATTGAAATTGCACGTCATTGGCAGAAAAAATTTCCAGTTGAGGATACCAAATGACTGACTTGAAATGTAAACCTTCAAAGATGAGCAGAGAAGAGTTCGTTGGAGTTTTTGGGGGTGTTTATGAGCATTCTCCCTGGGTCGCAGAACGGGTATGGGATGCGGGACTGAACGAGGATCATAATCGAGTTGAAAAACTTGCTGAAGCTATGGCGAAAGTTGTTGCATCTGCAACTTATGAAGAACAGCTGAAGCTAATCAAAGCTCATCCCGATTTGGCAGGAAAGGCTGCTGTGCGCGGAGAGTTAACAGCGGAGTCTACGTCTGAGCAAGCGGCTGCCGGACTTGGGCAATGTACAGAAGAAGAATTTGCCCGTTTCCAGGAATACAACGCTGCCTATAAATCAAAATTTGGTTTCCCTTTCATAAAGGCGGTTCGTAACAGCAACCGGTTTGAGATTTTAAAAGGCTTTAAAGAGCGTCTGACGAATGACGTGAATTCAGAATTTTCCACTGCGTTGGCGGAAATTGATAAAATTGCAGCTTCCGTTTACAGGATCTGTAAGACGGTGGCCCATTAAACTGGAGTATAAAATGACATTTCTTCTACCCGAAGAGGCAGATTTTTTAACAAATTGTGTGGATTTGGCTCAGCCCAGGTTAGGTGCTGAGGTAATATTCGCAACTGATGATTTTTTTGCTGACAAATCCCGCCTGATTGACCCTGCTGATCCAGTATTCATTGAAGGTAAATATGATGAAAACGGAAAGTGGATGGATGGCTGGGAAAGCCGCCGAAAAAGGGGGGAAGGGCATGACCATTGTATTGTGCGTCTCGGTTTGCCAGGTGTAATTGAAGGCGTCAATATTGATACCAGTCACTTTACAGGTAACTATCCGCCAGCGGCTTCCATAGAGGCGTGCAATGTGGACGGTGAACCTGACGAGAACACAGTTTGGACTGAAATTGTCTCCGCTGTTTCGCTAGGGCCCGATAGTCATCATCTGATACGTGTTACCAGTAATGAAACTTGGAGCCATTTACGCCTCAATATTTTTCCTGACGGAGGCGTAGCGCGGCTTCGTGTCTATGGTCGCGTGAATTGCAATTGGGATAACCGTGACCCTGAAGAATTGGTGGATCTGGCGTCCATGCTAAATGGTGGGCGCGCGGTTTGCGCCAATAATCAGCATTTTGGGGTGCCATCGAACCTCCTTGCTCCCGGACGTGGGGTTAATATGGGAGACGGTTGGGAAACAAGACGTCGGCGCGAGCCCGGTAACGACTGGGCAATTATCGAGCTCGGTCATGCGGGTGTTATATCCTCTGTTGAGATTGATACAGCACACTTTAAAGGAAATTTTCCAGATCGTTGTTCTCTACAAGCGGCATTCGTCACCGGCGGGACAGATCAGTCACTGGTCACGCAAAGCATGTTCTGGAAAACTTTGTTGCCGGAACAGAAACTCAGCATGGATGCCATTCATAAGTTCGAAAAAGAAATCGAAAACATTGGGCCGGTCACACATGTCAGGCTGAACATCTTTCCAGACGGTGGTGTGAGCCGCTTGCGGCTGTTTGGCAAGATCAGCAAATAGGAATTACTGATGAAACTGAAGGTCGAGCCGTTAACAAAAGAGGCATTTGAGCCATTTGGGGATGTAATCGAAACCAATGGTACAGATTATTTTCTGATCAATAATGGCTCCACTCGCCGTTATCATGATTTGGCAAAGGTTGAATTGCTTGATGGTGGGCATGCGCTCATTAACATATTTCAGGCGACACCACTTGACTATCCGCTAGAAGTGAAGCTGGTGGAGCGGCATCCGCGTGGAAGTCAGGCCTTCATACCGTTAAGCAAAAATCCATATTTGGTGCTAGTGGCGAAAGCGGGTGAAACTGTTGAACCTGCTGATCTTAAAGCATTTATTGCAAAGCCCGATCAAGGGTGAATTATCACGCGGGCACGTGGCATCATCCTGTTCTCGCACTTGATGGGATAAGCGATTTTTTGGTAGTTGATCGCGGTGGAGATGGCGATAATTGCGACGAGCTCTATTTTAGTAATGATGTAAAAATAGAGCTTGATCGGACATAGTTTACGTGGGTATTTCGGTTTTTATGTAATAGACATAGCTGTATAACTCTTCATTGAAGCCTGCCGCACGCCAGAATTTTTGCCCAATCAGGTTTTGCTGAACCACCTGCGCATAGGCTTTTGTCGCACCCTTCCGGTATCCGTCTTGCAAAAGCTTGAGGAGAACTTCCAGCGCATATCCTTTGCGCTGGAAAAGGGGATGTGTTGCAAATTCAAAAAGACCTAACAGATTTTCCGCGTAAGTCGCCATTCCTACCGAAACTATCTGTTGCTCAACTTCTTTGTAAGCAAATAATGTCGGGATTTTCGTATTTTTAAGCGAGTTGGCGAAATCACCTCTGTAGTGTTTTTGCTTGCCGGTTAATCTGCAAAAATCTTCAAATTCTCGCTCGTTTAGTCGATCTACAAGTTTACAGTCGCCTGACTGAGCCAGTGCATCCATATTCGCGATATTCATTAAAAGGACGTCAGTAGGATCCGCCTCAACATAGGAATTTTTTTTAAGTTCTGCTCTTAGATCCGATGGTAATGCTAGCGGCGTAATTCTGAAGATGCAGGCCTTGTTCAAGTTGAAATAGGCATTTTCGCAATATTGAATTTTATCAGCCAACGGTATGGCTTGCTTGTTGGTCGTTGGAAAATTTACTGAATTGGCTCGTTTAATAGGTGAGGCGCTAAAGCGTAAGAGCCAGCTATCATAAATTTCTTCTTTATCCGCAGGAGTTGAGAGAAAAGAATGAGCTTCTATAAGTTCGATCATGACGCTAACACTTTTCTGAGTTAGTTTTGAAAGTGGATGCGGATTTAGCAAGGTTTTCGCGTGAAATCAGATTCTGAATTTTTGAAAAAAACCTGGATGACATTAGCAGTGTCATTTCTATTTGTCATCGGCGTGATTTTCAGTCTGGTTGCCGATTTGACTCCAAAAATTTCACCTGATTTTTTTTTCGGCTCCCATGATCCCGAAATGGCGGATACCCAGAAAATTGCGGACCTCTTTCCGGCTGAAGAGTTTATTATTCTCAATGTCGCCGGACAGAACATCCGCTCACCCGAATACCTTAGATCTATTTCAAACCTGACTGATAAGCTCAAAGATTTGGGTGGTTTCCAGCGAATACTGAGTTTGACAAGTGGCCCACAGAGCCCTTCTTTAGCAATTGAAAGCCCTTTTTGGCGACCGTTACTTGTTGAACAGAACGAGCAGGCTTCTTTTATTCTAGCGTTTGTACAACGCCAATCGGATAGCACCCTTGTATCGGCAATTGAAGAAATTGTTGCCGGTGTACAAAAGAATGCTGGGTTGGGTGAAATTTCAATTTCCGGGATGCCTTACATAGCGGAGCATATGCGCCGAAATATTGCGCGTGATGCTGCTATATTCAGCCCAATAGTTGTACTGGTTTTCGCAGCAATGATTTTCGCTGTTTTTAGATCCCCGGTGATCACAATCGGCGCCATACTCTCGGGTGTAGTTGCAATTTTGTGCAGTTTCACTGGTCTTACACTATTACAGCAACCTGTTGGGATTCTGACAGCCAATCTTGCGATAATCATTTTTGTTTTAACGCAGTCGCAAATAATTTACCTGACAAACAATTTTCGCAGCTCTGCAAAGAGCGGAGTATCACGTACAGTTGTTGCGCTAAAAACTTCACTATTACCTGCACTACTTTGCTTTGGTACAACATTCCTAGGCTTCACCAGCTTGCTTTTAGTCTCGGCAGAACCACTCCGTCAGTTGGGTGTCGGTGGGATGATGGGAAGCGTATTTGCACTTTGTGCTGTGATTTTTATCTTTCCGGCTTTTCTAAATTTTGCTCACCTACTCAAGGTGACTGCTGAGAAACAACAAATTGCAACAGAAGACAATTTTAAGCGGCGACTTATATTAATTGGTGCAATCGTAATTTTGATAGTCTCTGCAATCGCTCTTCCTGGCTTGTTAAAATTGAATGCCGATCCGGGATTGCTGGGTTATTTTAAACCAGACAGTGAAATTGGAACGGGATTAAAGACTATCGATCAAAATGGGGGTAGCAGTCCTCTGCAGCTGGTTGTTCGTCTCAAAACTTCAGAGAAACTCGATACGGAACAGGCCTATCAGAAGCTTTGGGTACTGCATAATGCCTATCAGCAACATCCTGCGGTTGGAACAGTCTTGTCTTTGCCTGCATTACTAGCTGAAGCAAATAATCACCCATTAGCATTCATACTTCCATGGCGTGAGATTGTGACTCTATTGAAGATGGAAAGCAATCAACAGGTGGTCGATAACTTCTTAGGGCCAGACCGTAAAAACGCCCTGTTTTTGCTTCGAATGAAAGAGCAGTATTCTAACGGGAACAGACATCAAATATTGTCTGACCTTGAAAAGGTAACTTCCTCATCGGGTTTTGTTTTAGAGCTACAAGGCGGCATATATAGTTTGCAGGCCCATTTGACCCACTTGCTACGTGAAAGTGTATTTATTGGGGTATCTGTTTTTCTGCTCATATTTGCTGCGTTGTCCTATGCGATGACACAGCGGTTAACTCTCAGTTTTTCGATGGTCGCAACAGCGACGGTTATCCCGATTATAGTTTTGGGCATTAATGGCTGGCTTTCAAATCCGTTGGATATCATTTCAGCACCAGCGATCAACATTTCATTGGGACTTGGGGTGGATGCCTTGATCCACTTGGGAATGGCAGTGCAGCGTCATACGAAAATTCATAAGCGTGAAGTAGGTTGGCGATTGGCGATTTCAGAGCAAGTTTCAGGAATCGTGATTGGCAGCCTTATAATTGCGATCGGATTTGCAATTTTTGCAGTTTCGGAATTTCCACCGACCGTTCGATTTGGTCTGATTGTCACCACGGGAGCGCTGGTGACTGCTGTTACAAGTCTATGTGCATTTCCGGTTCTTGACAGACTTATGTGTAAACAAAGAAACTGAAAATATTTTAATTCTCGGAAATCTCTGATAACTCAGCCATATGCATGTAACTATTCCTAAAACGGGCCTTCCTGTAGAAGACGTGTTGCCAGAATTACTGGATCATCTCTCCAAACAGAATGTGGCGGTTCTGCAAGCCCCGCCGGGTGCAGGTAAAACAACAACTGTGCCTTTGTGGTTGTTGCAGTTGCAATCTTTGGAGAACCGGAAAATCATAATGCTTGAGCCTCGGCGCCTCGCGGCTCGTGCTGCGGCTGTTCGTATGGCGGGTCTGTTGGGCGAAGCTGTTGGTCAGACTGTCGGATATCGTATTCGATACGAGAATAAGGTCAGTTCACAAACCCGAATTGAAGTAGTGACTGAGGGGATTTTAACCCGAAAATTGCAAAGTGATCCTGAACTTTCTGATACGGCAGTTGTTATATTTGACGAATTTCACGAGCGCAGCCTGAACTCAGATTTGGGGCTGGCTTTGATGCGACAAACGCAGGAGTTCCTTAGAGAGGACCTAAAGGTGCTGGTCATGTCGGCAACTCTTGACGCTGAAGGTATTGCTAAGTTGTTGGGCAATGCACCAATCGTCACCAGTCAGGGTAAGCTTTTTCCTGTTGAGACCAGATATATTGAGCGAACACCAAAAGGCCGATATGAAGGGATTTTAAGCAACTGGATAACTGATATCCTTCATGAAGAGCCAAGTGGCGATATGCTTGTTTTCCTTCCGGGAGCAGGAGAAATAAACCGTGTGTCGTCGAATCTATCAGCCAAAAGTGAGCTAGCTGACTTTGCGATACATACTCTTTTTGGAAACTTATCACAAAAACAACAGGATAAAGCGTTGTCTCCTGACCCTAAAGGGCGAAGGAAGATCGTGTTGGCTACAGATATTGCTGAGACAAGCCTGACAATTGATGGGGTTCGTATCGTCGTTGATACGGGGCTTTCAAGGAAGCCATTTTTTGATCCAAATAGTGGTATGAGCAGGCTTGAGCTTAAGCGTATTTCACGGGCTTCAGCGGATCAACGTCGCGGGCGAGCGGGCAGACAGCAGGCAGGTGTTTGCTATCGCATGTGGAGCGCCGCTGAGGATCGAGGTTTAATTCCTTATTCAGAACCAGAAATTGCGGTCGCGGATCTTAGTTCTTTAGCGTTGGAACTGGCAAAATGGGGGGTAACAGACGTAAGTGAGCTTGCTTGGCTGACCGAACCGCCAGAGGGACTACTCTCACAAGGGAGGGAAGTATTGCGATCCTTGGGCGCATTGGATAAGACTGATAAAATTACAAAATTGGGTAGCCGAATTGTTAATTTGCCACTGCATCCTCGTCTTGCCAGTATGATTGTTAAGTGTGAGTTCAGTGATGATCTGGCGCTTGCCTGCGATATGGCGGCCCTATTGTCAGAAAGAGACATTCTCCCGAAAAATCGAGATGGCTCAAATGCTGACTTAAGAAAGCGACTGCAACTGTTGGAAAATGCGAGGTCACAATCGGCGCGAAACCCAGCGCTCGGCGCAGTCTTAAAGAACTCTGCGGACATACGGAAACGCTTTCGGGTTAATTCTGATCAATTGGTGAATTTATCAAATGCTGGTTTGGTACTGTCGTTAGCTTATCCTGATCGCATTGGTGAAAAACGCAAAGGGAAATCCGTCTCTTACCGCCTCTCTGGTGGACGAGGGGCGGCACTTGCGGAGCGGGATGAACTTGCAGGCGAGCCGTATCTGGTTGTTGCTGACCTGGATGGAAAAGGACGAGATGCGACGATCCGGTTGCTGCGCCCATGACATATCAACAGTTGATACATCAGTATCAGAACGCTATCGAGCACCGGGTCAATCTGTATTGGGATGCAGAAAAAGATCGAGTGATTGCAGATCAAGAGACTTGTATAGGGGCGCTTGTTCTCGACCGGAAACGAATGAAACAACCAGACACCAACGATGTTGCGAAAGTATTACTGGATGTGATCCGGAGCAAAGAGATGCGCCCGCTACCTTGGACTCCAGAGGCGCAGGCAGTAATTGACCGAGCCGCATTCGTGGTTAGGCATTGTTTTGGTTCTGAAGAAAATGTAACGAGCCAAAAAGGGGAAGTCCTTTCTGTTCAGCGATTTAGGAATTTGAGCAGAGATTGGCTTATGGAGCGTATGGAGGAATGGTTGCTTCCCCATCTATTGGGGCTGATTAGCCTCGCTCAGCTCGAAAAACTAAATTTGGAGCAGATTTTCGAAAACCTTCTGGACTGGCCAGAGCAACAGTATTTGAATGAAATTGCACCCGCCAGATTAAAAATGCCCACAGGTTCCCAGATCAGGTTAGATTACAGTGATGTCGATAATCCGGTACTTGCCGTTCGTTTGCAAGAGCTGTTTGGACAGGCAGATATCCCTAAACTTGTCGATGGTAAAGTACGCATATCCATACATCTATTAAGCCCAGCTTACAGGCCTGCACAAATAACCACTGACCTGGCTGGGTTTTGGGCAAATAGCTATGATGCGGTAAAGAAAGACCTGAAAGGGCAATACCCTAAACATTACTGGCCTGATGATCCAATGCAGGCCGAACCCACCACTCGTGCAAAACCCCGCAAGAAGTGAGCTAGCTGATGAAGGCTGCCATGCTGATAAAAAATGCACATTCGCTGATTTGTTGAATGCTTCCCAGTACATCTCCGGTTTGTCCACCGATCTGCCGGTAGGCAATAAAGCCGATAAATAAGGCGCCTGCAATAGCAGAAAATACAGCTATTGAACCCGCGTATGGGCCTAGCAATATCACTGGTATGATGATGGCAAAGGCTAAGGACGTTAAGGCTGCAGATACAGGAGGGCGGCCAGCGCTTGCACCAAGGCCATCCGCACGAGCAGCGGGCATAAAATACATCGCTGCGCCCATCAAGCCGCGACTGCAAGTTGCCGCTGAGAGGAGGATGCCAAAAGTAAACCAAGTGCCGGGATAGCTTGCAATTGCGGAGACTTTTATTCCAATAATTAATATTAGTGTAACGACAGCGTAGGTGCCAACGCGGCTGTCGCGCATGATTTCAAGCTTTTTGTCTTTATCAACACCACCGCCGAAACCATCGGCGACGTCACCGATTGCATCTTCGTGCAGTGCCCCCGTTAGTATAATTTGTGCGGAAACTGCCAGCATTGCCCCCAAAACAGGTGGAATGCCGACATTGAAAGCAAGCCAGTAGACGCCAGCGCTTAACCCTCCCACAATAATCCCGATCAATGCGAATACGCGACTGGCAAGACCAACATTTTTCATGGAAAACTGAATGTTAAGCCGAACTGGCAGGCGCGTTAAAAATACGAGTGCAATCAGGAAATCGTGAACCCAGCTACCGTTATATTTTTTCTGTAATTCTGAATTTGTCATTTTTATTTTAGTTGCTGAGGTAGACCGGCAGTAATCAGATATACACGGTCGGCAAGCGCGGCTATTTTCTGATGCAGGATACCGGCATGGTCCCGAAACCGTCTGGCCATTTCGTTTTCTGGAACGATCCCCAAGCCTACTTCATTAGATACAAGTATAACCGGACCGTTAGCCTGTTGCAGTGCATCGCATATCGAGTTTCCTGCGTCTTCAATATTCCGTTCGGCGAGCACGAGATTTGTCAACCAAAGGGTCAGACAATCAATCAATAGAATATTACCGCTACCAGTTTGCGTTTTTAAAATTTTTCCCAGATCAATCGGTTCTTCAATCGTGATCCAGTCACCACCGCGACTTTGTTGATGCAGATTAACCCTTTCCTGCATTTCAGCATCAAATATCTGACTCGTGGCCACATAAATTTTATTTAAACCGCTATCGATAGCTAATTGTTCTGCAAATCGGCTTTTACCTGATCTGGCACCACCAAGAACAAAAGTGATTTTTGAAGTGTTCATTTGCCTACTGTGCCCGATCGATAAGATGAATGAAAGACCCAAAGGCGGATCCGGCGATCAGTCCAAATTCACCCAAGTTATTTGAAAGTGCGTCAGTCGCTGTAAATAGTGGAGTGGCATAAGAGGATTTCTGAACTTCACTGGCATAGTGAAACTCATGGGCCCTAAATCTGCATCCGGCAGCCCCTAAAGAAGTAGAATGCCGTAATTTAGCCTGCCGGTAACCCAGATGCAGCTTTGGTGTTTCAAAAGATGTTTTTAAAGGGAGCACACCTGCCATAGGATAAGTCTTCCCATCCTTTCCAACAATTGCCTCACCCATAACCATATAGCCACCGCATTCGCCATAAATGGAAACGCTTTTATCCTTTGCATCACGGATGCCTTTTAAAAAGTTTTCTGCGCTGGATAGCTTGGGTAGATGCAATTCCGGATATCCTCCCGGCAAGTATATGAAATCTGCATTTGGGTGTGGTGCTTCATTTGCAAGTGGTGAAAAAGGGCTCACGTGAATTCCCGCTTCACGCCAGGCCTTTTTATAATGTGCATATGTGAAGCGAAACGCATTGTCTTCCGCTATAGCGATATGTTGCCCTGAAATTATTGGGGGTGTAGGTGCCTCCTGTAAAAGCTTCTGCGGTTTTTTCGCAAGCGTTGTAAGAGCAGTTAAATCGATGGATTGCGAAATGATTTGAGCGGCCTTGCTTAGAAACCTTTCAAGGGAGCTGTTCTCATCAGCCTGCACCAATCCTAAATGTCTACGAGGAATGTTTAGGTCCTCATGTTTTGAAATGAGGCCGACACATGGTATTCCAGCTACGCTTGAAGCTGTTCTTAAAATTTCACCGTGATTTGAGCTGCCGACACCATTAAAAATTACGCCAGCAATGGAGATATCATCTCTAAAATTCTGAAATCCTTGCAATAATGCCGCGGCGCTACTTGAAAGACCAGTGGCTGAAACGACCAGTATAATGGGGATATTAAACTCTGCTGCCAAATCAGCGGTCGATCCGCTTCCATCGCGTGCGCCGTCAAAGAGCCCCATAACACCTTCTCCAATTACGATGTCGGCGTCATTTTGGCAACTGCTGAGAAGGTGGTTTCGGGTATTTGTCTCCATTCCCCAAGGATCGATATTAACACATGGCTTACCACTCGCTTTATGGTGAAACACAGGATCAATATAGTCTGGGCCGGTTTTAAACGATTTGACGGATAAGCCTTTGTCTTTAAGGGCCCTCAGGAGTGCAAGTGTGAGTGTTGTTTTTCCTGAATTTGTTGCAGGGGCAGCGATAAGCAGAGTAGGGGCTGAGCCTCTACTCATGTGTTCTGTTCCGCAATTACTTTGGCAAACCATCCGAGTTTGTTGTGTAGTTCCACGACTTGTCCCACTACGATTAGCGCTGGAGGCTCCAGATCACTGTTAGAGAGATCAGCCACCGCATCTTGAAGCGTCGTTGTCACCATTTTTTGCGTAGGCAATGTGGCATTAGCAATAATTGCGACCGGTTCATTGGGATTGCGACCGTGTTTCATCAGCATGGAGGTGATTTCGGCAATATGTTTAACGCCCATGTAAATGACAATTACAGGCGAGCCTTTTGCTATATATTCCCAATTTACACTGGGAACTTTCCCATTGGCGTCATGTCCGGTGACAAAGGTCGCCGCAGAATTTGTGCTTCGGTGTGTCAATGGAATGCCAGCGTATGCTAGTCCTCCAACTCCGGAAGAGACCGCTGGAATTACGCGGAAGGGGATGTTGTTGTCGACAAGCTTCAAGGCTTCTTCACCGCCCCGCCCGAATATATATGGATCTCCCCCTTTTAGGCGAAGAACCCGCTTGCCTTCTTTTGCAAGCGCAACTAGGCGGTCACTGATATCTTTTTGCTTGGCAGACGGTTTTCCGCCCCGTTTGCCTGCATATTCCAGTACACAGTCAGGATTGGTGAGGTCTAGAATTTCCTGACTGACAAGTGCGTCATAAACCAGCACATCAGCCTGCCTGAGACCCTCAATGGCGTATAGTGTAAGCAGGCCCGGGTCACCGGGACCAGCTCCTAGTAGCCAGACGGAGCCCGGCTCAAAAGCCGGTATTTGTCGAAGGATATGTTCCATAATTTTCTTTTACACAGGAATAACTTGTGACGCTAGCCAACAGTACATTGTAGGCCTATAAATAATACATGAACACGAAGGTGCCCACGGAAAAATTACGTTATGGATGGACAACCGGCGCCTGTGCCACGGCGGCCTCCAAATCCGCCCTGTCTGCATTGCTGGGGCGCGGCTTTCTGGATCCTGTCACGATCACTTTACCAAAGGGGCAAAAACCAGCTTTTTCGCTGGCGACCGAAGACTTGGGAGACAATTACGCGACGGCAAGTGTTATCAAGGATGCGGGGGATGACCCCGACGTGACACATTTGGCGCGTATCATAGCAACTGTCCGACCTGTAACAGCGGGCGGTGGAATTCAATTTCGAGCTGGTGAGGGAGTGGGGACGGTAACCCGTGAAGGTTTACCATTGGCAGTTGGTGAACCAGCGATCAATCCTGTCCCGCGCCAGATGATCACTGATGAAATTTTAGAGCTTTGTAAACAATTTGATGTTGCACCCGATTTCGAAATCGAAATTGGAATTGAAAACGGCGCTGAGCTTGCGCGCTATACCATGAATGGGCGATTGGGAATTAAAGGCGGTCTCTCCGTTCTTGGGACAACAGGAATAGTTGTTCCGTATTCTTGCGCAGCATGGATTGCTTCCCTTCACAGAGGGATCGATGTGTCGATTGCAGCCGGTGCAGAACATTTAATCGCATCTACTGGTTCAACGTCGGAAAAAGCGACAAATGCAATATATGATCTGCCGGATTACGCATTGCTTGATATGGGGGATTTTGCTGGTGGAGTGCTGAAGTATTTGAAAAAGCACCCTGTTCCCAAACTGACCCTTGCTGGAGGGTTTGCAAAATTCACCAAACTTGCCGAAGGCCACATGGACCTTCATTCTGGTCGATCTTCTGTAAATTTTAACTGGCTGGCAGAACAACTTAAACTGCTGGGCGCATCGGATGAATTGATTGATCAGGTAAGAAAAGCCAACACAGCGATGCAGGTTCTGGGATCTTGCGAAGAGGCAGGTATTCCGATTGCAACGCATATAGCAAATTTAGCAGCAAATACTGCTCAAAAAATTGCGGGCAAAGAGATTAGTATAGAAGTTCTTATCTTCGATAGAAAAGGAGTTTTAGTGGGGCAAAATAATGACCGCTAGGAAGAATATTCTGCTCCTGGGAGGGACAGGTGAAGCAGTTGAACTCAATAGATATCTGAACTCCCTTCCATCTGTTAATCTGATAACCAGCCTCGCGGGGCGAACTAATAAACCCACCTCTTTGGAAGGGGAGGTGATTTGGACGGGCTTTGCCAAATTCGGTGGGTTGAGTGAGTATTTGAAAGATCGAAATGTTCATCTTGTCGTTGACATGACACACCCCTTCGCTAGCGTAATTAGTCCGAAAGCAGCAGATACCTGTTCCCGCTTATCAATCCCCTATTTGCGCTTCGAAAGGCCGGCTTGGAAGCCTTTGGTTGGAGATCGCTGGATCTCCGTGGAGGATTTGAAATCAGCCTGCAGAGCCTGTGAGCCTTATACAAGATTATTTCTTAGTATTGGTCGTCAGGAAATATCTTGTTTTTTATGTTTAACCGGTAAATTAATATTTATAAGGTCAATCGAGCCTATTGACGTTGAAGGCTCGGCAAATGAGATTCGAAATATTATTGGGAGAGGCCCTTTTTCACTTGAGGATGAGCTGGTCTTTTTGAAGGATCAAGGCATTAATGTATTGATCACCAAAAATAGTGGGGGAGATGCAACTTATGCAAAAATAGAGGCGGCGAGACAACTCCAGATTCCGGTTGTCATGATAGATCGCCCCTATAGTCCTCCCCAAAATGCGTTTACAGATATTGAAGACCTTAAACGCAGCCTCATGCTTTACGTTTAGGACGTAGAACATGCACATGCTCTGCATGATATAATGCGCTATCACGATAGTCTTTCGCATCCAGAACCCTACCTACAATGACAAGGGCAGTTCGGGTTATCTTTTCAGCTCTGACCAACTCCTGGATGGTATCAAGTGTTCCTCGTATTATTTTTTCATCAGGCCAGGATGCGCGATATACAACGGCAACGGGGCAGTCTGCACCGTAATGAGGTATAAGATCAGCGGTCACTTTGCGCAGGTTTCGAACACTTAAGTGAATGGCAAGCGTTGCTCCGGATTTACCCAGTGTATCCAGATCTTCGTTATTTGGCATTTCGGTTGCCTTCATGGCAGTCCGCGTCAGAATAATGCTTTGGCTGATGTCAGGTAGGGTGAGCTCCGTGTTGAGAGCAGCGGCAGCGGCCGCAAAAGCGGGGACACCCGGTGTGATGGTGTATTTTATGCCCAGTTCTTCAAGCCGCCGCATTTGCTCTCCGATCGCACCATATATACTGGGGTCACCTGAATGAACTCTGGCAACATCCTGTCCTTTTGCATCAGCTTTTTTGAATTCTTCCATGATTTCATCCAGATGCAGTGGAGCTGTGTCGATGATCAAGGCATCATCGGGGGCATGTTCCAGAATTTCTACGGGAACAAGTGAACCTGCATACAGGCAAACGGGGCAGGATGCGATTAGATCCCTGCCGCGAAGCGTAATCAGATCTGCAGCCCCCGGTCCGGCTCCAATAAAATGAACTGTCATATCAGAATTCCTTTTTGCTTAGGGTCATTTTGCCGGCGTACCCTCTAGGTGTGTATGCCCATGATTTCAGACCGGAGTTTGTGCTTGTAATCTTGCTTTCGCTTGAGCCCACCATTACCAAAGTGAGCATGTCCACCTTCTCAGGATCAAGATCGGCAAGAGGGAGTATTTTAACAGTTTCGTCTTCTCTGCCGAGATTTCGGGCGACTATCACTGGTGTAGTTGCTGGACGATGCTCGCTCAAGATTGCTTTGGCTGCATGCAGTTGCGTGCGACGTTTTTTTGAAACCGGATTATAAAAAGCAACCACGAAATCTCCGGCGGCTGCGGCTTTCAAGCGTTTTTCGATTGCTTCCCAAGGCGTCAGAAGGTCGGAGAGGGAAATCGTGCAGAAGTCATGCCCAAGTGGAGCGCCCGCCCGTGCTGCTGCAGCCTGCAATGCGGACATCCCGGGAGTGACCTGAATATCAAGTCTATCCCATTCAGGTTTTTCTTCTATCTGGATCAGCTCAAAAACGAGTGTGGCCATTGCGTAGATGCCGATATCCCCGGACGAGATGAGCGCAACATTTTTTCCTTCCGCTGCCAGATCAAGGGCATATCGCACCCGCTTTTCTTCTTCACCCAAATCAAAATCATGGCGAATTTTTCCAGTTGCGGCCTTGCCAAGTAAATCCGTATACAGCCCATAGGCTACGATATCGGTCGCTTCGTGGATTAGCTTGGATGCTTCCGGTGTCCGCCAAGGCTCCTGTCCCGGGCCAATACCAACAACCGATAGTTTTCCTTGCATTTTGCCGGTACGGCTGGGGTTTATAGGCAGTTCAGAAATTGCCGCAGCCATTGTCGCGCGCTTGGATTTAACTTTGGGAATGATCAGCATGCCAGTCCTACCTGCCGCTGCCAACGCAGCGCCTTCACTGACGCCATGGCAACCGACCTCACTAAACACGACTGAGGAAGGGTTGATTAATCTGTCTTTTTCCGCTTCTAAAGTCTTAGCATCAAAAAAGCGTGCGGTTACACCAAAGTAGCGAGCGACTTCATGTACTGCATGTTCGTCTGATTTCAGATCTATGGAAAAAATGCCGCCAACAGATAATGGTGACAGTTTGTTTTCTTTAAGAGTGCTTTTTACAAGTGAGATCAATTCCTCACTGTCGCAACTTCTCTCACAGCCCACACCAACTGATATCAGTCTGGGATGATAGACGAGTTTGCCTGCATCTCCCGGTATATCTCTGGTGGTAACTTCAATGGTGAGATCTGCTTCGGTTGAAAAAGGCAAATCAGATTGTTCAAGCCATTGATTGTCACCAAGAAGTTTGACTTTTTCACCTTGCAAAAGGCGAGCAGCAAACTCTTTCATATGTTCGGGATTAGCGAGGGTCAGACCTGGCGGCGGACTGTCCAGAGCTATGTTGAATTGTAGATCGCTTGCAGTTGTAATTGCAGGCACGGCCTTTAGATGTTTTGCAATTTCAGCGGCTTTTTCATTTGCGCCATGGTGCCCACCTAACAGAGGAACGACCACAGTACCAGTGTCCCCTAAACTGAGGACGGGCGGTTCCGTGTTTTTGTCCATGAGCACAGGTGCCAGACACCGAATTAAGATTGCAGATGCACATATTCCGATAATTGGTGTGCTACTTTGATACAATTCTTTCAAATGCTGAGCAGTTTGCTGAAAGGTAAGGTCTGCTCCCTCCACTCGACCGGCAAGACCATGTGTCAAACTTTCCGGGTACAGCTCCTGTAATTTGCGGGCGGTTTGCCACCCAGTGTTGCTGAGCAGGATAATCGCTATGGGAGGGGTTATTTCCATGCCTGTCCCCGCTTGTGAATCAGGATCATTGAAAAATAAGGGGCTGCATCGGCAGGTACTTCTCGTAGTGGTGTGATTTTCTGATTTTGCATGCTTGCTCGTTCGATATAATTGGCTTGGTCTGCGAGCCCCATGTCAATAATAAGACCCCGGATCCGATCAAAATGGCGGCCAAGTTTCATGAGAGCGACACTGTCCGCAGCTTCAATCCGCGCTTTCAGAATAGAGTTTTCAAGAGGGGCAGGAAGCACGGTCAGTATATCGTTCCGAGCGGAAAGAGGTGTCTCTAGGGCAGTTGCACACGCAGTTAAAGAGGACACACCGGGAATGACTTCAACAGGAAAGTTCAATGCCATTCGGCCGAAAAGATACATAAAAGATCCATAGAAAAAAGGATCGCCTTCACATAGGACAGCAACATCTCGGCCGGCTTTCAATTCTTCAGCTAGTTCGATGGCTGCCATGTCATAAGCTTTCTGTGCCGGCTCTCTTGCGACAGTCATAGGAATGCGAATGGTAATTTCGTGTTTCTTATCCGTTAAGTGAGGTGCGATGATAGATCGCGCCAGACTGTCACCGTCTTCTAACGTAGGGTAGGCCAACACAGGTGAAGCCTGTAAAATTTTTAAGGCTTTCAACGTAATTAGATCCGGATCACCGGGTCCAATTCCCAGCCAAACAGTTTGCCTGTCATTTTTTTATCAACCTTAACTGTGTAACCTGCCGATAGGGCTTCCAACTTGTAAAGCCACCAATTTTGTTGGCTCTTGAAACATTAAGACGCGAAAGTTCACCGTCATATTTGTCAAAAAGATCAAAAGCAATTTTTTCGCCTTCAATCGTCACCGTATTGGCAACAAGAATGCCCCCAGATTTGAGTGAACTCCAGCAGGCTTCAAATAAACCTTCAAGACTCAAACCTCCACCAATAAAAATACGGTCAGGGTGTTTCAGGCCATCAAGTGCTTGAGGCGCCATACCTTTCACAATTTGTAACGCTGGGACACCCAGAGTTCTCCTGTTTTTCTCAATATGTAGCAGCCTGCTTTCGTTATGCTCAACAGCAATTGCACGGTTTAGAGGGTTTTGGCGCATCCATTCAATCCCGATGGAGCCAGACCCTGCTCCAACATCCCAAAGCAATAATCCGGGAATGGGATTCAAGGCCGATAGCGTTATGCTGCGAATTTCTTTTTTCGTTAGCTGACCGTCATGAGAGAACGCTTCATCATTTAAACCGGGAGCTGTAGAATGTGTGAGTTCCTTCAATGATTTTTCGCAAGTAATTGCGATGGTGTTCAAGTCAGCTGCATTTTTGCCAATCCAGTCCTTAGCCGGTAACGTAATTTGGTTTTCGCTCACTCCGCCCATATGCTCCAAAACGCACAAGGAACTCGAGGCATATCCTAAATCTACCAATAGCTTTGCCAATTTAGAAGGGGTCTCGCCATTGTCTGAAAGGGCCAATATTTTTGCGCCTTCAAATAAATGTGGAATTATTAGCTCTAGCGGTCGTCCATGAAGGGTAAGTTTTGTAACTTGGGACAAATCCCAACCCAGGCGCGCAGCGGCCAGCGAGAAAGCTGATGGACTTGTATATATCTTATAATCTTCAGGCTTGAGTCGCTTTGCGAAAGTTACACCAATGCCAAAATGCATCGGATCGCCAGTCGCCAAAATGACGACTTGCTTGCCAGCCATGCCGATGACGTCTTCAACCAGTTTCATCAGTGGACTTGGCCAACTCATTGTTTTGGCGGAAATAGTTGCCGGAATCATTGACAGATGCCGATCTCCACCGATGATGAGTTCTGCACTTTGAATGACAGAGAGCAGCTCTGGTGAGAGATGCTCAAGGCCTTCATCGCCTACGCCAATTATGTGTAACCACGGCTTCATGTCAGGTTGCATCCCTAGCGGCGGCGTTTAATGCGGCCGCGGCCATAGCGCTGCCTCCTTTTCGGCCTTTTATTGTAATAAACGGAATGTCTAAATCCGCTTCAATCAGGGCTTGTTTGGATTCCGCTGCACCAACAAAACCAACCGGAAAACCTAGTATTGCCGCTGGTTTAGGGGCTCCGTTTTCGATCAGTTCGAGTAAATGAAAAAGGGCGGTGGGGGCGTTTCCAAAAACAGCAACAGCGCCACTCAAATATGGCAGCCATAATTCGACAGCAGCTGCCGAACGGGTTGTATTCAATTTCTGAGCCAGATCAGGAACGATTTCATTGTTTAGCGTACAAACAAGTTCATTTTGTCGAGGTAAAAATTTTTGGGTAATTCCATTTTTGACCATTTCGCAATCACAAAGAACTGGCGCACCAGATCCAAGAGCTATCGCTGCTTCTTTTGCGATGTCATTACTAAATTCCAGGTCTTTTCGTATTTCCGGCATGCCGCAGGCATGAATAATCCGGATCACCATATTGCGAAGCTCAGGGGATAAGCCGTCAAGATCTGTTTCAGCCTCTACCGTTGCAAACGATTGTGCATAGATTGCAGCAGGATCTTTCACGTAATCATACATTTGCATCAATCACTTTTTTTCATGCTTAATGGCCCCAAGGGGTGATCGGCATGGGGATAAGGATGATGGTGATGGTCGTGATCGTGGGAATGGCCATCACCGTGATGATGTTGATGGCTATGATCGTGTGAATGGCTATGGGCTTCGCCTGTTCCAATCCCTTCCACATGGTGATGATGGCTTTCCTGTATCATGCCGACTTCGTCTTCAAAGCCAAGCGCCTGCTCACGATACTTGCAAAGCCCGCAGTTCATGTTGTTGGTCCCCTCCAGAATTTCTCTGACGCGATCAGCAAAACAATCGAGTACGAGCGGATGATCATTCAGGTATGGGGCTTTTATGAATTCGATGTCAGGGTGCGCGGCTGCGACCTTGTCGGTGTAATCATAAATGCGATTGACGAGAACACCGGTAAACAGGAAATAAGGAAAAACGACGATGCGCTTATAACCAAGTCGGGCCGCATGCTCCAGACCGGGTTCAACAAGAGGGAAGGTGACGCCGGAATATACTGTCTCTCCCCAGCCAAATCCAAGTCCCTCCCATAACATGCGCATGACTTTGCTGACATTGGAATTCGCATCAGGGTCCGATGCTCCTCTGCCTACGACAACAAGCATGGTTTCATGCATGGGTACATGCTCATCTGCACTTTCCAGTGCCTCGCGAATGCGGTCACCAGCAGCCCGGATCATTTTCAGATCAATTCCGAGTTCCCGGCCATATGAGATTTTAAGGTCTTCCTTTTTAGCGGCATAGGCATTCAGCACGGACGGAATATCATTTTTGGCGTGACCAGCCGCGAAGAGCATGCCGGGAACTGCAAGAATATGGTTATGTCCACTTTCCACCAGCTTATCCAGGCCAGTTCGGATAATGGGTGTTGCAAATTCAAGAAAACCGGATTCTACTTCATATTGGGGTAAACGCTCGGCTATCCCTTTGGCCACAGATGCAAATTCTCGAACTGCGCCTTCATCGCGGCTCCCATGTCCGCATACCATTACACCAATTTTTTCCGTCATATCCAGCTCCATTTGGCAGCAGTTACTGGGCTTGCAAATATAGATGCAAGCCCTGACTTGCTTTTGAAATATTTGTTGACGCAAGTTTTCCTGCACACCATCCTTGCGCCATGTCTACCCACTTCTATCATTTTGTCGACAACTCTTTTGATCCGTTTGCCATCGCGTTTGTTGCTCTGGTGATTGATCTTTTGATTGGTGATCCGAAGTGGCTGTATAGAAAAATTCCCCATCCTGTTGTTTTGATTGGAAATTTTATTTCGACTTTGGAGAAGCACCTGCTTCTCATGCGATCCTCGTGGATTGTTCAAGTGGTTTTGGGGACCGCCCTCGTTATTGTGGTTGTTTTGATCACCGGCTTTTTGGGAGGCATAATCGCCAGTCTTCTGGGGTCTCTTCCCTTTGGTGGGATTCTGATCGCAGTTGTCGCCAGTACGCTTATTGCCTGCCGTGGCTTGTATGTTGCGGTAAGGCAGGTCCGAGATGGACTTTCCATATCCTTGCAAAAGGCCCGAATGGCAGTTCGTCATATTGTTGGGCGTGATCCCGACAGTCTCAATGAAGCAGCCGTTTGTCGTGCATCTATCGAAAGCCTTGCCGAAAATTTTCTGGATGGCACTGTGGCGCCACTTTTTTGGTTTGTTGTACTGGGTTTGCCGGGGTTGTTTGCTTATAAGGCAATAAATACGCTTGATAGCATGATTGGCCACAGGAATGACCGTTACGAGTATTTTGGCAAATTTGCTGCCCGACTTGACGATGTGGCTAACTATATTCCGGCCAGATTGACCACGGTAATTATCATTTTCGGGGCTGTTTTTGCGCGAAAAGGAGATGTTCGCGGGGCCATAAACGCGACCCTTGCTGATGCTGGAAAACACAAAAGTGTGAATGCGGGGTGGGCAGAAGCTGCGATGGCGGGTGCTCTCGGAATTGCACTCGCGGGCCCCCGTCAGTATGAGGGTAAGGTAACAACAGATCACTGGATGAATGAGGGCGGGAGGAAGGATTGCACGTTGCACGACATATCCGCAGCCCTTGCTCTGTATCGTATTTGCGTTATGGGACTGCTTGCAGGGCTTATTGTGATCGCCAGTCTTGTTACACTTTAGCATTGGGCGATCTCCAGCATTCTGTCGATATCCAAATGCTTTTCCAAATGCTGTGAAAGTTGGTCCAGTGTGTTTTCAATCTCGGTTTCAAAATGACGGACACGACGGGTGTGTGGTTTCAGTTCATTTAAAAAACTCAGGCGAAACTCATCATTTGCAAATAACCCATGAAGGTAAGTCCCCATAATCGAACCGTCAGCAGATTGGCAGCCATCAGGACCGGATTGTAACCTTAAAAAGGGGTGCTTTAGCGCTTCACCGCGGCATTCACCCAGATGCATGTGGTATCCGTTGACAACACATTGACTGGGAATATGCGTACCGTTTTCCTGAAGGAGTTTTTTATTGCCCGACATGGTGGTTTCGAAATCAAGGAGCCCAAGTCCTTCAATTTTCCGTGTGCTTCCTTCAATACCATCAGGGTCACGGATCACCTTGCCCAGCATTTGATATCCACCGCAAATACCTAACAGCTTTCCGCCTCGTCGTAAATGAGCCTTGATATCGATATCCCAACCTTGATCTTTTAGAAATCTCATATCTGCGATTGTGGATTTTGATCCAGGCAAAATGACAAGATCGCTATTGCCCGGGATCGGTTCGCCTGCGGAAACCATGATGAGTTTGACACCGGGCTCACTCCTTAAGGGGTCAAAATCATCAAAATTGGCAATTCTGGAAAAAATGGGAACAGCAATGTGTATGGTCGGTGACTTTTCCTCTGAATTCCAGTTGTGAACGTCTTTGAGCGCACGCGTGGACGGCTCGATTGAGAAAGCATCTTCCGGAGGTAATTTTTTTGCCGCATTGAAAAAGGGAACAACTCCCATACTCTGCCAACCGGTTTTCGCGGTCGTTATTTTCAAACCATCATCAAATAATGTGAGGTCTCCACGAAATTTATTGACGATATAGCCCTGAACGCGTTTCTTTTCGGAGGCACTTAATAAGGCGTGAGTGCCAACTATTTGCGCGATAACACCGCCCCGATCTATATCACCAGCCAGGATCACTGGTATATCCGCAGCTTCAGCAAAACCCATATTGGCAATATCATTTTTGCGTAAATTGACTTCGGCCGGGCTCCCGGCACCTTCAATAATAACAAAATCGTATTTGTTTTTTAACCGGTTAAAACTATCTAGTGAGTGAGGAAGAAGTGTCCGCTTGATTTCCTGATATTCCCTCGCGTCTGCGCTCTTCACCATGTGGCCTTGAACCACAACCTGCGCTCCAATGTCTGATTGGGGTTTTAGTAAAATCGGGTTCATGTGGTTGGATAGAGGAACCCGCGCAGCTCTGGCTTGCAGGGCTTGTGCACGGCCAACTTCACCGCCCTCAACCGTAACTGCTGCATTGTTGGACATATTTTGCGGTTTAAACGGTGCGACGGACAGCCCACGATTAACAAGTGCACGGGCGATGCCAGCGACAAGTAAAGACTTGCCAACATCTGAGCCTGTTCCTTGTATCATCAGGGCGTAGGACATTAAAATTCGATGCCCACCTGAGCTTTCACGCCGGATCGGAACGGATGTTTGATCTGCGTCATTTCGGTCACCAGATCCGCGATCTCAATCAATTCCTCTTTGGCATTACGGCCTGTGACAACTACGTGTAGTTGTTCTGGTTTTCTGGATAGAAAATCTACAACTTCCCCAAGGTCGATGCTGTCGTATCTGAGCACGATATTGAGCTCATCAAGGATGATCATATCAAATTCCGGATTATCACCGCGGCAGGCCTCGATCATGGATTTTGATTTTTCCCATGCCTTTTCGGCAGCGCGAATGTCCCTCTCACGATCCTGTGTCTCCCAGGTGAAACCTTCACCCATAGTGTGGATTTCAATCTGTTCAGGGAATGCCTCTAATACTTTTCTTTCACCAGTTTCCCATTTGCCTTTCACATACTGAACCACGCCAACACGCATATCATTTCCAATCGCGCGCGCTGCAAGTCCGAATGCCGCTGTTGATTTTCCTTTTCCTTTTCCGGTGTGAACAATCAACAATCCCTTTTCTATGGTTTTCGTCGCGAGCATCTTGTCACGAGCCGCCTTTTTTTTGCGTGCTTTTTCGTTTGCGCGAGCGATTTCCTCTTCTGTCAGCTTCGTCTTGCTCATGCATTTGCCTCCTTTTTGAGTTGCTCAATGTCGACACCGAGACTGTTGCGTCGCGGTTGCCATAACCCTCTTTCAATCGCCTCTTCAAAGCGATCGAGTATATCGCGTAGTGCATCAGGGTTATTTGTTTTCAGAAAATCCCAAACCTCTGGGTCACAGATATAGGCATCATACAGGATGTCAAAATGATGATCTTTGACGGCCTTGGCTGTCGCCGCGAACGCAAAAAGATAATCCACTGTGGCGCTCATTTCGAAGGCACCCTTGTATCCATGCCGCATCACGCTTTGTATCCATTTCGGATTGGCCGCACGAGCACGGACCACTCTTCCGATTTCATCTTCGAGTGTTCTGATTTTCGGGTTTTCAGGTCGTGAGTGATCGTTGTGATAAATGTCCGGCTGACTACCTTTCAAATGCCGAATTGCCGCGGTCACTCCCCCTTCAAACTGGTAATAATCATCGCTATCCAACAGGTCATGTTCGCGGTTGTCCTGATTGTGAATAACTGCGTCTACTGATTTAAGCCTTGTTTCAAAAATTCCATGAGCGGCGAGTCCGTCTTCTTTGGAACCATAGGCATATCCTCCCCAGGCCACATAAGCTTTCGCAAGGTCGGCATCATCTGACCAACCTTTTTCATCGATAAGGGCTTGCAGACCCGCTCCGTAGGCACCGGGTTTTGATCCAAACAATCGAAATGCGGCCCGATGTGACGCATCCTCGCTGGCTACTCCTTGCTCAATCAATTTTTGCGCATCTTGGTGAACTCGTGCAGCTATCGGATTGATTTTTTCTGGCTCATCCAGTTTGGATACGGCCCTTACTGCGCTATCAAATAGCGCCATTTGCTGAGGAAAGGCATCTCTGAAAAAACCTGAAATACGGAGTGTCACATCAATTCGGGGACGATCCAGCATGCTTGCAGGAATGATTTCAAATCCAGTTACGCGATTTGAGGCTTTATCCCATTTTGGGCGAACCCCCATCAAGGCAAGTGCTTGAGCGATATCATCACCGCCAGTTCGCATGTTCGAAGTTCCCCATGCACTCAGGATCATGGATTTGGGCCAGCTTCCATTTTGTTGCCGATAGTGATTGATCAATCGTTCTGCTGATTTCCACCCCAAAAGCCATGCTGTGGGGGTTGGTACGGAACGGCTATCAACGGAATAGAAATTTCTGCCAGTTGGCAAGACATCATTTCTACCGCGTGTTGGTGCACCAGAAGGGCCTGCAGGAACAAATCGTCCGTCTAACGCAGTCAGGACAGCATCAAGCTCTTTATCACCGCAACTTTCCACAACTGGTTTAAGATAAGTTCTGACATATTCAAGTACTGATGCTGTGTTTTTCCAGGTGGGATCAATCGGTGTTTCTGCACTGATCAAAGAAGCCGCCAGAATCTCAAGCCTTTCGACCGTATCCGCATTTGTACGCCATTTAGTATTGATATTCTGTAGTGCTGAAGGTTTCTCACCCAACCAAGGGTCGGCCATCACACAATCTAGCGGGTCGAAATCCTCATGTAAGTTAAGATCCTTTGCCAAAGCCCGTATGAGTGACTGGTTCTTATCAACACCATCACCACGGGGAATTCTGACAAGCGCAACCAGAAGGTCGACAAGAGATTTATTCGTGGGTGATTGGCCAAAAACATGCAAGCCGTCGCGGATTTGCAGCTCTTTTAGTTCGCAAAGGTAATTATCCAGTTTGCTTAGCTGTTCTTCTTCCGGATCAATTGGAGCGATCCCGCAATCCTGATCTATGCCGGATAGCTGTGTCATCTCTAGAATTTGGGTTCTAAGTAGTTCCAGCCGTCGTGGGTCAACACCCGCGGCTTCATAATATTCATCGACCAAACGTTCCAGATCAGCCAGCGGCCCATAACTTTCCGCGCGGGTCATAGGGGGTGTTAGGTGATCAATAATAACAGCGGCGCTCCGCCTTTTCGCCTGAGTTCCCTCGCCAGGATCATTGACAATAAACGGATATATATGGGGCAGGGGGCCAAACACAGCTTCCGGATAACATTCAGAGGAAAGTGCAAGCGATTTTCCGGGCAGCCACTCCATATTTCCGTGCTTGCCCATGTGAATTACGGCATGGATACCTGCAATTTCACGTAACCAGATATAAAACGCCAGATACCCATGAGGTGGGACCAAATCGGGATCATGGTAACTTGAGGCGGGGTCTATATTGTATCCACGTGCGGGCTGTATCCCGATAAAAATATTGTCATATTGCACTATAGATAGGTGAAATTCACCATCCACAAAAAAGGGATCGGCGTCTGGTGTCCCCCACCTTTGTGTGATTTCGGTCTGTACTTTGGTAGGCAGAAGAGAAAAATGATGCCGATAATCAGCAAGCGTAAGACTACAGTCACTGAGTTTAATTTTTTCTATGTTGCGGTCATTGGTTGGCCCCGCAAGTAATCGGCTGATCAGATCGCTGCCATTTTCAGGCAGGTCTGACGCCGTGTAACCCGCGCGTTTTAATCGCTTGAGTAACTCAATCGTTCCGGCGGGGGTGTCAAGCCCCACACCATTTCCAAGTCGTCCGTTTTTGTTTGGATAGTTGGCAAGAATGATCGCGACTTTTCGATCTTCAATCATTGTTGTCGAAAGTCGTGCCCAATTGCTCGCAAGTGTTGCGACAAAATCGATGCGATCCACAACTGATTTATAGGACACAAGGTTGGTTTGTGTGTTGGTGTCGAAGCCGGCATCCGCCTTGAACGATACCGCACGGCTCAGGATACGCCCATCCACTTCGGGAAGGGCTACATTCATGGCTATGTCTCGAGCTGATAATCCGTTGAGCCCGTCTCGCCAGCCGTCTTCATTACCGCCTGAAAATATGACCTGCAACACTGGGCAATTTGCATGATCAAAAGGAGTTTCTTTTTGGGCTCCGCCCGGTGTACTGACAGCAAATCCGGTAGCGTTCAGGATAACGGCTGGCATGCATTCATGTATACAGTTCTGCACGACACCAGCGGAAACCGGATCTTTCAAGCTGGAGACAAATATGGGAAGGGGGTTAAGGCCTTTGTTTTGCAGCGCCTTGATCAAATCAATTACGGGCGAGAGATTATTCGCTTGAAAAAGAGCACGATAAAATACGATCAGAGCGACAGGATTGTCATTTACCCATTGTTCTTGGATATGTTTAAGCTCGGTGGCTGCGGTGTCTGGCCAGTATAAACCTGCATTCAATAATGGGCGCGGTTCACGCCAATCGCTTATACCATCCAATAGAAACTGGCAATAGTTCAGGAACTGACGATAATTTTCACCTCCTCCTTGCACTAGATATTGCCACAATCGGTGACTGACTTCCCGAGGCAGAGTGTTAAGCCCTGCAAGTTCTTCATCCGGCTGGTCATCCCCGGGTAAAAAAGCAAGCTTGATACCTTTTTTACGGCAACATTCGGTTATTTGTTCAACGCCATAAGGCCAGTAACCAACACCACCCAAAAGTCGCACGACAACCAGCTTTGCATGAGCGATGATTTCTTCCACATATATATCTACGCTCAAATTGTGAATGAGTTGCATGGAGTTTGCCAGTCGCAGATCATTCAGCGGTTTATGGCTTTCACCATTAACAGTGGCAAGCGATGACAGCTCTGTATCGGCTGCGCTTAAAAATACAATATTCCCGGGGCTCTGACCTAGATCTACAGCTTCGGATCCATCGGAAATACCACCGGGTGTCGCCGCCAGTAAATGCATGATTAATCCATTAACTGGGCTGTGATTGCCGTTTGATCCAAACCATGTTCACCGATAATTACCAGTCGGCTAGTACGATCTTCACCCTCTTTCCAGTCTCTATCAAAATAATGCTGTATACGGTTCCCGACCGCTTGAATTACAAGGCGCATATCCT
Organism: Sneathiella glossodoripedis JCM 23214; assembly: GCF_000616095.1. Classification (GTDB taxonomy): domain Bacteria; phylum Pseudomonadota; class Alphaproteobacteria; order Sneathiellales; family Sneathiellaceae; genus Sneathiella; species Sneathiella glossodoripedis. Next base: position 122,897 of record NZ_BAMS01000004.1, read on the forward strand.
TGCCCTGGACCGCAATAAACCCTTTAGCTCGTAAAATGTTATGATTAGCAATGGCCGTTTCCAGCTTTGAAATCAAAGAGTCTACATCAGCGGGGTTTGTGAGATTGACGACAAAGCTGTCAAAATCATCGTGCTCGTGGTCATCGCTATCATCGTGGTGTGACTTACGCGCATCCAGATCGTCTTCCGCCATTGCTCCTATACCGAGGAGCACTTTAGCATCCAGTTTTCCATGGCTTGATTTGATGATTTTCACAGACGGGCGTACCCGGTTTTGAATTTCTGTTGCGGCTTTTTCGAAATCCTGCGTCTCTAGCATATCTGATTTGTTCAGCAAGACCATATCCGCACAGTTCAGTTGGTCTTCAAACAGCTCTTCAAGCGGGCTTTCGTGGTCCAGGTTTTCATCAGCCTCACGCTGCGCCTGTACCGCTAACGGGTCCGATGCAAATAATCCATCACGGTAGGCTGGACCATCGATTACGGTGATCACACCATCCACAGTTACCTGAGTGCGGACTTCAGGCCAACCAAATGCTCGAACAAGCGGTTTTGGAAGTGCCAGACCGGATGTTTCGACGATTATGTGATCAGGTCGTTCTTCCCGATCAAGCAGAGCTTGAATGGTAGGAAGAAAATCATCAGCGACAGTACAGCAAATGCAGCCATTCGCCAGTTCGACAATATCCTCTTCGGAGCAGTTTTCATTTCCGCAACCTTTGAGAACTTCGCCGTCAACGCCCAGATCGCCAAATTCATTAATGATAAGCGCAAGTTTTTTACCGCCTGAATTTTCAATAAGATTGCGAATAAGGCTGGTTTTGCCGGCGCCCAGAAATCCAGTGATAACGGTTGCGGGTATTTTTTCCGAGTTACGCATATGAATGCCCTGTATGATGTGAGAAAACTGCAGTTGCAAAGAGGCCTTGCGCTGCCGCATGACGGTTTGCGTATTTTGTATTTTTAAGGCATTTCTGCCAGTCTTTCATGCGGCGCATCATGATCCTCCGTCATGTGGTGAATAACAAATTGATGGCAGGTCTCCTGACTTGCGAATGGCACCGCACTCTGCCTTCCCGTTTCAAACAGTGGCCAATGATTGCGGCTAGTCGCCTACAGTTGCGGGGACAGTCACGGACTAGAGCCAGGCTCGCACCGTGTTCCCTTTTAATCCCGAACCAAAATGTTCTGGAACCATCGGCACAGACGCTACGTGCCTCAGGGGCTTCTGTCAATTCTTTAAGTGACAGCAACGTTCATGAACGGTATTTTACTGGCTTTGAAATAAAAATCGGACGTCATCATGCCCCCATTCCATCTCGCCTTTCCTGTGAAAAATATTGAGGACACTCGACGTTTTTTTGTGAATATATTGGGCTGCACAGTTGGCCGCGAAGCGGAAAAGTGGATTGATTTCAACTTTTTCGGCCATCAGATTTCAGCCCATGTCAAACCGGAAGAGTGTGAAATAGCAAAAACCAATGAGGTAGATGGTGACAATGTTCCTGTCCGGCATTTTGGTGCTGTGCTTGAATGGTCTGAATGGGAAGCGTTGCGCGATAAAATTGCGGCTTCTGAAATTGAGTTCCTGATTTCCCCAAGGATTAGATTCGAAGGGGAAGCCGGTGAACAGGGAATATTTTTTCTGCGTGATCCATCGGGTAATGGTATGGAATTCAAGACGTTCAGGAATATGGAAGACCTTTTTGCGACCGATTAAGCATCTTTGAGCGCGTTTTGCAGCCGATCCCATTCGGCTTCTGTCGCGGGATGTCCAAACCGAAGCTTTTCAGGTGAATGCTCGAAAGGTCTCGTTAAAATATGCGCGCGGCACAGCAGATTGAAAATCTGTTCCGCTTGTGGATGTTGGGCATATGTAAATAAGCTGGTACCGCCTGCTATATTGAAGCCTGACTGGATCAGCAACTGTTCCAAACGTGCGCGATTGTTTGCTAAGGTTTTACGGGTGGAGCTTATCCATTGAGTATCACAAAATGCTTTAATTGCGACTTCCATTGGAATGCCACTAACAGCCCAAGGGCCAAGTGCCGCGTGTAGTTTTGTGATGATTTCCGTATCACCTATTGCGAAACCAAGCCGTAAGCCTGCAAGACCAAAGAACTTTCCAAAAGATTTCAAGGCGACGATACCTTCCAGGCGAAGTCCTGTGGTTGGAGTAGTCTGATCACTCACATCACCAAAGGCCTCATCTAAAACCAGAAAACCATTTCGCGCTTTTAAGTTTTTGGCAAGCCTCAGCAAATCGGTTTTGTCATATTCTTTACCTGTTGGGTTGTTAGGTGACACAACCACGGCAATATCGGTAGTGGAAGGAATTTTATCCAGATCTGATACCTCTATAATTTTATGCCCGTGGTCAGACCAACATTTGGCGTGTTCAGCATAGGTCGGACAAATGATAGCGACTTCAGCACAGTCAATTAGCAGGGGAAGTAACTGAATGATGCTTGTGTTCCAGAAGCTGCCACAAGCGGGGTTTCGCTTGAAATGCCATAGTAGAGGCGGGCGGCATCATGAAGCCTTTTCTCAAGACTGGCTGAAGGAAGTCGCACCCAGGCTTCTGTTGACAGTTCAGGTATCGGGTAGGGATGGGGATTAATGCCTGTACTGAGATCTATCCAGGTGGGCCCGCCACTTCCATAAACACTCATTGCGTGGTCCAGATCACCACCATGAAAGACTTCTCTATTGTAGCTGCCGTTGTTCATTAGCTGGATCCGCGCAAAATTTTTATCAATAGAGCCTGTTTAATAGAATGGCGTTTGAAATTTCAAGTTGATCCTGTAGGTTGTTTAAAAATAACGACGAGACCCAAAACGTGACACAGGCGAACCTAAAGATACGCGTGAGAGAGCTGAACAAAAGTTTCTCTGGCAAACGAGCACTCGACAAAATGTCGCTCGATGTAAGAGACGGAGAGATATTAACTCTGATCGGTCCATCAGGTGCTGGTAAAAGCCTGTTGTTGAAAACCATTTTGGGACTTGTAAAAGCTGACTCTGGTGGCATTTTGGTCAATGGAGAAGATGCTCGCGATTTATCCGGTGAAGAGTATGACACCTATCTGAATCAATTCGGCGTCTCTTATCAGCGTTCAGGTTTGTTTGATGGCTTGCCTGTATGGGAAAATATCGGCTTCAGGTTACTTCAGTTGCCCGGCAATACACGGAAAATTGTACGCGATTTAGCAGCGGATAAGTTGCGGGCTGTGGGGTTGTCTGCCGATTTGGTTGATCATTTCCCGTCCGAATTGTCCGGTGGCATGCAGAAACGGGTTGGGATCGCCCGTGCGCTTGTCGGAGAGCCGTCTATTTTGTTTCTTGACGAGCCTACCGCTGGTCTGGACCCCATCATGAGTAACGTGATTAACGAATTGATTGTCCGCAACGTCAGAGAACTCGGATCAACTGCCATTGTCATTACGAGCAATTTGGTCACAGCGCGTTTTGTCTCTGACCGAATAGCGATGATGCATGAAGGGCGGCAGATTTGGTGTGGTGATACAGACGAAGTATCCCAAACGGATGACCCATATGTGTATCAGTTCTGGCACAAGAAAAAAGATGGTCCTATTCGTATGCCTGTCGCGTCAATGACCGTCTAGAAAACTCCCTCACAAATTGCAGGTAACTCGCGTCCAATCCCACAGTATTCAGACTGTGGAGTTAATGGTGTGCTTGAAGCGGAAAAGACTGAAATAGAATCGATTTTTAATCCGCGCAAAAATATAGACTGGATAGAAGAGAAAAGTCTGAAATCGGTCTGGAGCGGAATTTATGTAATCGAAAATCCGGCATCTCGATCCTTCTGGCAGGATATCTATGACCGTGAAGCGAAAGAACGGCGTCTGCTCCGCGAGGCCGTGGAGGATCTAATTCGGGGCTATCCATCGCAACGATATAGATCATGGATGTCAGATTTCGATTTTATGGCAAAGCTGTTGCGGGCAGAGCAGTTGATGATTTATGCGCCATATTTTTACAGATTAAGTCGTGTGATGCCATTGGAGTTAAAAACTTCTCGTCGCAAAGTTGTTGGAAAGTATATTGAAAACAGACTGTCTTTGGATACACCTTATTTGCGGCGACAGTTTCGTAAATTTGTAAGGAGTAGCGTTATCTTGTACCCGGCAACCGAACTTTTTGAACTGTCGGATGCCTTTATTCGGTTGATAAATATGCATCGGGATCAGTCAGTTGCTAAAACCCGTGAACGGGTCAGATTAATGGTTCGGTATTTACTGATGATGAGTGATGATGATCTGGTTCGTCATTATCAAAGCTATCGAAATTATTGTGAGCATCTCACCTTTTTGCAAGGGCAATGTGAGTATTTACGCTTGTCAGAGAGTGATATTCTGACGTCAAAAATTCCGGACGAAGAATAAGAAATTTTTAAAAGGAGGAACCAGGCGTTTTCAGAAATTCAATCTCCTCCGGAGTGCTTTCGCGACCCAGAGCCGCATTGCGGTGTGGAAAACGCCCAAATTTTTCAATAATGTCCAGATGTTTCTGTGCATATTCTATTTGCAGCTCCGTTCCAAATTGTTTGAACAGCATCAGGGATTGCTGTTGATCCTGCAGATTTTCACTATGCTCAAGAGGAAGTGCGGCAAATGTTTTTTCAAAATCCTTTAATTGATCGAAGAAGCCGCGATCCAGCATGTGACGTGTGATTTCGCGGGCCTTACCGTCCGTTTCAAACGCTTTTTTTGACGCGCGAAACATATTTCGTGGAAATTGATCCAGAAGGATTATCAGGGCAAGTGAACCTTCTTTGTGTTCCGTCCAACTCAAAAGTTCACCAGCGCGTGCCTTTTCATATATCTCAAGAAAACGGGACTTGATTTCGGCGTCAAAGTCGTCATTTTTCTGAAACCACTCATCGCGATTGGTTCCGTAATCGGGATGTGATTTTGGGAAAAACCAAAAATCCAGAATAGCTGCGTGGTCAGTCATATTTCTAACAAATTCATTTATATGGTTAAGGGCTCCTCAATCATATTTGGTTAGGGTAGGTCCAGTCCAGAACTAGTTATTTGTATAGACCTTACATTTGAGAAAGCCGCAGTTATGTTTAGCCGCAGGATTACATATATAGGTGGATTGTTTTTTTGCCTTCTTCTGGGCGGGTGTTTCGACCCCGCGCAAAATGAACTGTTGGAAAAAGTACGCGGTGCCAACACACCGTCGGAGATCGAAACAGCTATCGGTAAGCCTGATGAAATTCATGAGCGAGGGGCATTGAAAATATGGCGCTACTACGCGAGTGGCGGTGATATATGCTTCTCGGCTGTCGGTTCAATTGCATTGAGAATGGTCTGCCCCCAATAACGAATTCAGAAAGTAAAAAGTATGTTCGGAAGTAATTGGAAGCGTGTCACAAGATTGACCGTTACTGCTTTTTTTGTTCTTGCAAGTGCGACTGCTGTGGCGACTGCAAGTCCACAGGATAATAGTGTCAAGCGTGGGATTAAGGGAGTTGACGATCGCTCTCGCATAGATATCACTGCCTATCCATGGCGTGCTATTGGCCGGGTCAATAATGATGGGCGTTTCTGTACAGGTGTACTTGTCGGTGAAAACAAGGTGCTGACGGCCGCACATTGTCTTTGGAACAATCGCACCAATCGCTGGTCCAAAGCGCGCTTTTTTCATTTTGTTCTCGGCTATGAAAAAGGTGAATATGCTGCTCACGCAAAAGGATTGGCATATTTAACGGCTCATGGTAGAAACCCGAAAACCCCTTTTCCGGAGTTCGAGCGCTCAGAAGATTGGGCAATCTTGACAATTGATAAGCCGCTTGGGAAGGAATTTGGTGTCATTCCCGTGGTCAGCGGCCTTGGAGTTCGCACTGATCTGGCGCGGGACCGAAAATCACAGATTTTTCAGGCTGGATATAGTGGGGACTTCGCGCATGTTCTGACGGTCCACAAGAATTGTGAAATAACAGCTCAGGTTCGCTTGGGCAGTTCGCGTGACCCGCTATATACACATCAGTGTGATGCGACCCGTGGGGATTCAGGATCACCATTGTTTTTACGTAAAGGTCGACAATTTGGTCTGGTGGCGATTCATTCAACAACTAACAGAATGATCAATGGTAAAGCTATCGGGGTGGCAATTCCCAGCGAACTTTTTGAAAAAGCAGTCAAGGCGGTTTTTTAGCGCTTTGCTCCTAATGAGTGAGTAATTGCCCAAAAAATTAGCTAAAATTTTAGTAAAAACATCAGAAAATTGATTTTAGTACCTCATTTGGGGGATGTTTTTTTTAATTTTGGTCTCTAACTTAGTAATCATGATGAGTTCACCTTTACCGGCGGCAAGCTTAGTGAATGGGTATACATGTCGGTAAAAGAAAAGCAGGTTGGCTATAATGGCAGGATCAAACGAGCATGAGAAGAGCTCGGTGGAAGATGCGGTAACCTCCTCTTCACGTGAAGTGGAAGAAATTCTGCGCGCGGCCACAGAGGGAAGTTCCGACTCGAAAACATCCTCGGCCGCCAACACAATAGAGAGTGTTGATTTTATGATTGATGACCAGAACGAATTGGTCGATTTGGATGCACTTTTTGACGCCTTGAACGTGGCGGCAAAAGATGGTGTGGATGCGATGAGCTACATTGAAGACCAATCCGGAACCAGCATCCTTACTGTTCCTAGCGAGGCACTTGCGAGCGCTGGTGTCACACCAGCAATGGATGACCTTGGAAAGTCTGGAGAGGATTTGATCGTCGATCCTCTGGTTTCTGACGAATCATAATCAGACACAATTGACTGGAATGAATCAGGGCCCCGCATAGCGAGGCCCTTTTTTTATTGCTTTGCATTTTTGGCGGCTTCTTCCAGCCTGTCCCTGAAAGACAAACCTTCAGGTGACTGCAAGAAGCTATCAAATGCTTCCACAACCGCAGGGTCATATTTTTCAGGATTGGTGCGAAACACCTCCATCGCTTCTTCAACGCTAATGGCCTGCCGGTATGATCTGGGGGATACACGCGCGACCAAAATGTCAGCCATGCCGAGCACGCGAGCCGAAAGATCAATTTCCTCGTCTTTGAGCTGTCTTGGATATCCAGACCCATCGCGGCGTTCATACATCTGGCCAACCGCTGTAATGACAGCCTGATCAATTTCCATTTCGCTCAGCAGGTTTTCTGCCTTGCTGACATGCCCTTGCATAATCTCCATTTCCTTTTTCGTCAGGCGACTTTCTTTCGTTCTGATCTTGGAAGGAATTGAAATTTTTCCGATTTGCGAAAGGTTGGCCCCTGTCAGCAAGGTCTGCTTTGTTTGCTGAGGTAACTTGAGGATGTCTGCGACATTGCCGGCAATCTCGCTCATATGGTGGGAATGGCCCGCCAGATGTGGGTCATTTTCTTCCATCATACGAACCAGAATTGATATGGTCTTACGACCTAATTCATCCTTTTGGCGCTGATTGATTATGTAATCCGTAATGTCACCGCAGACGGTTACAATTCCCATGAATATACCGTCATCATCCAGTAGCCGGGTCTTTTCAACACGCAGAAATTTCTCAATCCCGCCTTTGTCAACTTCAACGATTTCGCTGGTCTTCTGACCGCTGTTCAGCACGCGTTCATCCATTTCTGCGAATTTTCGAGCGACCTTGTCACCAAACAACTCGCGGTCAGATTTGCCCGGAATTGACTGTTCTGGAAGACTAACGAACTCTGCCAGGGATGGATTGGCGTAAACATACTTGCCTGAAACGTCTTTAAGACTGATCAGGTCATGAACTGTATTGTTAATACTGCCAAGGAGGCGTCGCTGAGCATTTATCTGAGTTGCCAGATCCTTGTACTGACCAGCCATATCCTTTGCACTTTGAGTCCGCAATGCGAACCAAATCCCGCTGACTACGCTAACAATTACGATAAACGCACTGGCGGCAAGCCCAAAAACTACATAGCGGTAGGTTTCAAGTTCTTGCAATGCGACATTAACCGGAACAGTTCGCAACAATGTTAGGGCAGTGTTTTCGACATCTGCACCCACTGAAAAAACAGCGAGAGATTGCCCGGGTAGAGTGCGGGCGCCAAATTCCTTGATCCCCTCAAGCGGTAACGCTTCTTCTTCACTGGCGAAATAGGGAGCGTAGTTGGTATTAATTCGAATGAGCTTGTCATTCTGACGCTGATAAAGATGTGTTTGTTCTCCCGGCTCAGACAGTTTTGAATTTCTCGTAAATTCAGATAGCTTTTCAGCCGCAGAAACTGTCATCAGAAAAACACCTACATTCTGCATCTGTGAAGATCCGTTGATTTGAGCGGACCGGACGGGAATTAGAAAGTCAAAAACCAACTCACCATTGGTTTCGCGCAGTGGCGTTGTCCCAACTGTAGCGGCGTCATAACCTTCTTGAGCCAGACGTCGTTGATCATCCGTAAGAGCAGGAGAGCCGGAGGATGCGAGATACGCCCGTCCGTCTTTGCCCACCATATAGGCGGCGACCAGATTATTTTCCTGAACAAATCGCGTGATTGCATTTTGCATGTAAGGAAGCTGTTCCTGTAGCGGAGCTGACAGGTTGTCGCCGTCCAAGCTATTGATTTCGGTGGCAAAAAGTTGAATTAGTGGGTTGCTGGTCAGCACATTGGCTTGCTGGCCGGTTTGTTCAACCCATGTGTTAATGACATCGGCCTTACCATTTATGGTAAGTTCCTGTCTCGTCTGTAATTCTCCGACAATTTCCTGTTGTTTTTCGGAAATTAAAACGCTGGATACCCAATAACAGACAACAAGCAATGCAATCGCCAGAATGCCAGCCGCAATTTTGGATTTTTTGTGTTTCGGGCTTTCCTGTTCAGGAATATCTTTGCCCATATACGTGTTCAGGTTCAGGTTTGACATTGCTTCTGTCATTGTTTTGCCCCCGCTGCGTCACCCAGTTGAGAAAACTGGCTGGGGATATGTGCCCAGCGAGTATTTTCATTTACGGAATAATAGGGGACGTAATAATTGACGAACTCTTCTCTTAGAACTGTGTCGTTCTGAGAATCCAGAATATAGGATTTAGAGCTCAGTTTGACGCTCAATACGGTATGCGTCACTCCGCGTAAAACATCATTTGTGACAACAATCCGCATCTGATCGGCGGAAAAGCCTAATTCACGAAGACTTACATATTTCATGATTGCAAAATCTTCGGAATCTCCTCCATTGGTAATAAATTCCAGTGGGGTTGCCCAGTAATCAGACTGTTTGTACAGATCCTGATCTGCAATATGTTGCCATTTGTTGATGAAACTGTTGATTTGCCTCATCGCGATTGATCTGTCGCTATGTTCCAGTTCCTGAATCTTGGTACGCCAAAGGGTCATCTGTTGGGAGTCGCACTTCAGAATATCCTCATCGCATCGTTTGGACGCTTCGCGCAGTTTGTCGAAACCGGCGAGTGAGCGCTGCCACTGGGGAAGAGCCGACAGATTTCCGGAGGCAATTTCCAGCGAACCAAAGAGACCAGGCTCCTGAGGTGATGCGGTTGATTGGGCCGGAGCTGATAGAATTACAGTTATGCCAAGGGCGGTGATAAAGGCTTTCATCATCTCTCCCTCAGCGCGTTATTTTTGGTTTTCAGAATTGGTTTGAGAATATAATCCAATACTGATTTATGGCCCGTTAGGGTATCCACCGTTGCAATCATACCAGGTTTGATAGGATAAACCTGATCACCACGACGAAGTGAATTCTCTTCAGTACGAACAATGATTTTGTAAAATGTCTCACCCGTTTGTTCATCAACTATAGTATCCGGCTGATTCGCTCCAAAGTTGCAGGTAAACCGCCATAGATGGAAAAGTCATAAGCCGTGATCTTCACTGTTGCCTTTTGTCCAGGCCGAAGGAAGGCAATGTCCGAAGGTCGAATTTTGGCCTCAACTAACAGGCTATCCTCAATCGGAACAATCTCCACAATATCCTGACCCGGGCGAACAACACCTCCAATTGTCTGAATTTTCAGCTCTTTGACCTCACCTTTGAGGGGAGAGCGGACATCGGTTCGTGTAACCCGGTCTTTCGCCGCGAGGATTGATTGGCGCACGCCTTCAAATTCGGCACGTGTTGCACTTAGCTCCTGTGAAGCCAGACTTCTGAAATTCAGGATTTTCTCTTCAATGCGCTGGTTAGCTTCCTGCAATGCACCCTTTGCTCTGGGCAATGCCAGCTCGGACGCTGAAATCTGCCCCTCTAAGTCGTTAATCTCTCTTTTGAGCTGCAGAAGTTGTACTTTTGGAACAATACCTTTTTCGGCCAGCGGTTCCGTAATCGCCAGTTCTTCATTGACGAGCGCTATGCTCGATTTCAGTTGTTTCAGGCGTCCGTTGATTTCCGCAATTTCCTGTTTTCTCTGTTGTGCCTGCTGACGCAGGATTGCAATTTGTGACTGCAATTCGGCCTGCCGTGCATTGAACAGGTTTTGCTCACGGATCGTAATATGCTGCCCTTCCGCGAGAAGTTCAGGCGGAAACTCGATGCCCTTACCTTCACTTTCAGCTTTTAGGCGGGCAATACGCCCGAGAAGATTTAGATAATTTGCTTCGATTTCACCAAAGCGTGCCGCAAATCCTGTATCGTCAATCCTCAATAGAATTTGACCTTTTTCGACGACCTCACCTTCACGCACCATCAACTCTTTCAGGATACCACCTTCCAAATTCTGTATGACCTGAACTTGTGACGATGGAATAACTTTGCCATCTCCGCGTGTCACCTCATCAAGAATTGCATTGTCAGCCCAAATATAAGCTGCGACAAAAAAGGCGATAACACCGAACAGGAGCAGCATGGATTTAGGGTTCGGCCCCTGCATTTTTGCGGCTACCACATCGGATGCAAAATCGGTATCGCTCCACTCTGTTTGACTAGACATTTTATTTCCTGCCATTTTCTATCCGTTAGACTTTGTGGTGCAATTAAGCTGATTTAGTTTTCTTGGAGGGGCGCTGCCCGACCTTGAGGACTTCATCGCGTGGACCATCTGCAACAATTTTGCCATGTCCCAAGACGATAATTCGATCAACAACCGAGAAAAGTGACGTGCGGTGTGTAACGAGCACAAGCGTCTTGTTCTGTGCATAGGTTTTCAAGCGCGTAATGAACTGCCGTTCCGAATTTAGATCCATGGAACTCGTGGGCTCATCAAACATCAGAATAGGAGGGTTGGGCAGTAAAGCTCTCGCAATACCAAGTGATTGACGTTGACCGCCAGAGAGGGTTGCTCCTTTTTCACCAACCTGCAGGTCATACCCATGAGGGTGGCGACTGACGAATTCATGGACGCCCGCAAGTTTGGACGCTTGCAAAATCATTTCGTCATCTGCTTGAGGATGGCCCATAGTAATGTTCTGACGGACTGTTCCGTGAAACAGGGTCACATCCTGCATGACACTACCAACTGCACGACGAATATCCGACGGATCAATCTGACGAATATCTGTGCCATCGATTAGGACCGCACCTTCGTCCGGTTCATATAAGTTGATAAGCAGTCTTGATACTGTTGTTTTACCGGACCCTACCGGGCCGATAATAGCAACCTTCTCGCCTGGACGAATTTTAAAGGAAACATTGGAAAGCGCTGGTAACTCCGTTCCCGGATATTTGAAAGTGACATCTTTAAACTCAATCTCACCTTTAACATTTGGCCGGCTCAGTTGTCGCTTGTCAGCAGAGCGTTCAACCGGTAATGCCATAATTTCGTTCAGGCCTTTCAAGGCCACAATGGCCTGATTAAGACGAGTGAGTAACGCTGCAATCTGACCAAGTGGCGCCATTGTCCGTCCAGTCAGAATTGTTGAAGCAATCAGTGCACCGATGGTCATGGTGGAATCGGGTTGTGACATCAAATAAACACCATAGACCACGACAAATACTGTCACCAATTGCATTGCAGCGGCAGACAGATTGATGCCCAATCCAGCAAAGAAACGGGATTTAACACTTGTTTGAGCGGTCTGCCCTACGAAACGTTCCCATTCTTTTTGCATGTGGCCTTCAACACCGAGGCTTTTTACCGTGTCCAACGCCGAAATGGTTTCGATTATCACACCATGTTTTTGTGAGCTTTCCTCTGTGTTCTTGGCAACAGTTCTGCGCATTGGCAGTTGCAGAAACAGGCCAATACCAATAACCACTGGGATGGCAATGGCAGGGACAATCGCAATTGGTCCTCCGATCATATAGATGATCAGCAAAAAGATACCCAAGAAAGGAAGATCTACAATCGCGGTAACTGTGGCGGACGTGAAGAAGTCACGCAAGGTTTCAAATTCCCGCAAATGGTTTGCAAACGCACCTGAAGAAGAGGGGCGTGCTTTAACCTGAATGTTGAGGACTTGCTCAAAAATGCGACTGGATAAAAGTACATCAGCCCTTTTTCCTGCATTATCAACAAAATAGGATCGCAGCGTTTTTAGAATCAAGTCGAAACAGATCACCGTAATGACACCGAATGCCAAAACAGATAGGGTCTCAAGTGCTTTATTGGGTACGACGCGATCATATACGTTCATTATGAATAGCGGACTGGCGATCGCAAAGCTGTTGATCAGGAATGCCGCAATTATGACCTGCGAATATGTCGGCCAGAATTTCCACATGGTTCCCCAGAACCACGACCCTTGCCGTTGTTCGAGTTCTTCATCTCTATCGACGCGGAATTGAAAGTTGGGCCGAACAAAAATAGCGTATCCCGCGTAAAGCTCTTGCAATTCGGCAAGTGCAATACTCTGAGAACCTTCACCTGTTTCCGGGAAAATAACTTCTGCGCTATTGGCATTTCTTTTTAATAGAATGCAGGCCTTTTTCTCTTTGAGCATGAGTACTGTCGGCAGAACGACATCTGGGATTTTTTCGAGTTTTCTGTTTGTTATTCTGGCGCTGATTCTAACCCGTTCCGCGGCTCGTACGAACAGATTTGGCGTGAGGCGGTTATCCTCCAACGGCAAACCATAGATCAGCGCATCCGGTGTACGGGGGTCTTCGAAAATTTTTGTAAGTGCGACCAGACAACCGAGCAACGGGTCATGATCCGTTCTTGAAACTTCTGACAGGCGAATGTCCCAGCTGGCGGGTTGGGTGTTGTCTTCTGACTTGCGTTGACCGTCAGCCAGGCTATCTTCAATTGTGCCGGCTGCGTTGCGAAGATGTTCGCTGGTTTTCAGATCTATTGCGCTGGTTTGCTCTGAAACCGTGTCCGCATCACTGCGTTTATCTGTCATTATATATTTTCCTGCTGGAAAGCATCTTCATCTGTGAAAGAACACACTGTTCCTTCTTGATGGAGCCCCCTCTTAAACTGCTCTTCTACAAGTTATACAAGCTCACCTCTGACGTGGTGAGTTGTCCCCAAATTTGTTTGTTACCTGTTACTGAACTGATGCATTCATTATTGCGTCCACATCTGCATTGAAGTTCCATTTGATGAAAAACATGTTAATAAAATTCATTCAGATAAAAGATCCCCCCGTTAACCAAGGTTTCGCCAGGTTTTACCAGGCGTTTTCATCGCAGTTTGCTTCCAAAATCCATCAATTGGATCCAAAACAACGCCGTCTGGTCAGAATCACCTGCATTTATCTATCTTGGAAAAAAAATTAACCATATTTATCCGCAGTTTTCCAGCACTCTATATAGCGCTTCATAAAATAAAGACAGAGACGTTGAGCTAATGGCGTGATTTTGAGGCTTCGAATAAACTCCGAAAATTTCGAATCATTTAAGTCATACTTTTATAAAATTTTATGCATGTGAAGATAAACCCAACTGGAAATGACAAAAAGCTGTGGGTTTTGTGTTGAAATTTTATTAGTTTACCTGAAGCTGATAAAAACGTTGCATAAACGACACAAAATTATGGGGGAGCCGAAAATCTGACGCCACTGCCGTATAAATCTTGCTTGTTTGCGGAAAATACAGTTATTTTGTTTATGAAATTTTGATCATTTGCGTTCAAACCCTGTTTGACATAAAACACAGAAACAGGTACTCGGTCTGCAAAATGATTATCAAGTACAAGTACCTTTGAGACATTAAACTTGAATTGGGAGAGGGGCATGAAGTCCAAGTTGAGCTCGCTTAGTGCTCGTAAGCTTATTACAACGAGTGTTATTGCGACTGTTTTCGGCAGTGTTGCGGCAATGCCGGTTCACGCTGGATCGCTCGCGGAAGCCGTTCAGGCAACTGTAACTAATTATCCGGAAATCGGCGAAGCATCTGCTAACCGCCGGGCTATTGATCAGGAGCTGGAGCAGGCTCACGGTCTTTATTATCCTTCAGTCGATCTGGCGCTAGGTGCTGGTAAAGAATGGACCGATACGGTTTCCATCGACGACGAATGGTTGACACGCACAGAAAGCAGCATCTCACTGTCGCAGACATTGTTTGATGGTGGTGCACGCTCAGCCGAGGTTGATCGTCAGGAAAATCGCGTTGACGGTGCCGCCTACCGTGTCCGCGAACGTGCGGAAGCAATCGGTCTGGATGTAGTTCAGGCTTACCTTGATGTTCTACGGAACCTGGAAGTTGTTAATCTGGCTGCAGAAAACGTGGAAATTCACAAGCGGACGTTGAAAGAAATTCAGGATCGTGTAGATGCTGGCCAAAGCGGTGTCGGTGACGTACAGCAGACTGAAGCTCGGGTTTCAGCGGCTGAAGCTGCACTTGTTGAAACACTTCGTCAGCTTGATGCATCTGAAATTGCTTACCGCCGCCTTGTCGGTGAAGCTCCTGTGAATCTGACATTGCCAGAATTTAACGACGGCGTACTTCCTGATACTTTGGAAGACATCATCGCAATTGGCATGGAAAGCAACCCGGATATTCGTTTTGCAAAAGCAGACGTCAGAACTTCTGATGCAGAAATCAAAGCAGCGGAAGCTAACTTCTATCCAACTGTCGCTCTTGAGCTGGACGCAAGTTCTGATCATGACACGGATGGTGTTGAAGGTCACAATGACGACTTCACTGCAATGGTTCGTCTCCGCTATAACCTGTATCGTGGTGGTATTGACATTGGTCGCCAGCAGGAAGCCGTTGAGCGTGCTTCTGAAAGCAAGCAGCGCCAGATGCGTTTTGAGCGTCTAGTTGAAGAAGAAATCCGCGAAAGCTGGAGTATTCTTGCAAGGTCAAAAGCGCGTGCAGCAGCACTGAGCGATCAGGTTGTTGCGAACGGACAGGTTGCAGCAACTTACCGTCAGGAATTTGAAATTGGACAGCGTGATCTTCTGGATATGCTGGACTCAGACAATGAACTGTTCAACTCACGTACAGCGCTGGCAACTGTTGAATATGCAGTTCTGTTCGCCAAGTACCGCCTGTTGGCTACAATGGGTCGTTTGAACAGCACTCTTGGAGTTACACTTCCTGAAGAAGCTTTACCAACTAACGGTTAAGCGTTTCCATCGAAAATTAAAAGCCTCGCTAGTTTTAGCGAGGCTTTTTTGTTCTGTAGACTGATTGCTTCAAAATTTATTATCTGGGTTTGTAACGCCACCAGCCATTTTCGTTGACGGCATAGATTGGGCGATAGTGTCGAATTCGTTTTGAATCGATAACCAAACCAATCTGGTTATCCAAAACCATTTTTTTGTTTTCAAACTCAACTGTTAAAATTGCATGTGCAATACGAAGGTTCATATCCTGCAGAACTAGAATCTGCATTTCCTCTGCTTTCCATCCGAGTGCACGCAACGTGAAATATTTCACAATGGCATAATCTTCACAGTCACCGAATTTCGCAAAAAACTCTTTAGGAATGGCCCAATAGTCTTTTACCCCCCAGTTTATGGGATCCAGAATGTAGCGATAAAGATTGATATAGGAATTGACTTTCGCCAACTGAAATTTCTTGGGCTTATCTTTAAGTTCATCAACCAGTTCCTGCCATTTTTTATAGGCGCAGGCATTTAACTGACCGTTGCCACAGGCCCCAGGTTGGTCCTTGTAGGTATCCAGAACCTTGCGCCATTTTGGAAATGGTTTGAGATCCTTATGCTCATACGCCTTGAAGCCGAAAATACCAACGGCTTCCGCTGAAGGAATATGTGGCACAGCTAACAGCCCGACCGCCAATACGGACGCCTTTAGGAATTTCTGACTACAAACTAGGGTTTTCAATTTCATTGACTGTGTTTGTCTCTGCAATAATCCAGTTTCTAACAGTGTGCCAATATCCCACAAGATGGCTTAAGAACTATTAAATATATAATCAACTGACTATGAATTTATTGTGAGATAAATGCTAAATAGTTACAATAAATAAATTATTTGCCCCGATACTGCCCAAAAACCAGCAGGGAAAACCAGTATGACTGACATTGATCAAGAACTTGGTAATAGCAAAAAAACGCATCGCTTTATCTGGCTTGCAGCGATCACGCTGTTCATTGTCGTGATTGCCGGTATTTGGGGTACGGTTTCATTTGTTGAGCAACAGCGCGAGCGCGATATCCGTGCGTGGGAAATTCAGCTTGGAATTGTTGCGGACAGTCGCCTTGCAAGTGTTGAAGAATGGCTTCGCGAACAGAAAGAAGCAATTGTTGCCCTTGCAGAAAATGAAAGCCTTCAGGTTTATTTGACACAGCTTGTTATTGATACAGGTGAGAATGGTAGCAAAATAACAGAAGTCCCTGAAGCAGGGTATTTGATAAACCTGCTGAATAATCACGCCGTAATTAGCGGTTTTTGGGAGCCACCAGAGCCTGAAATCAGAGCAAATGTAGCTCGGCCTGGTCGGGCAGGGATTGCCTTGACGGACGCGACTGGGCAATTACTGGTTTCCAGTGGAAATATGCCCCCGATGAACCCTGCCATTCGCGCAGGCATGGCGGCTGCAGACAGCGGCGTTTCTGCGGTGATTGATATTTATGAAGGCCTTGACGGTGAGCCTATAATGGGGTTCGTACATCCAGTCTATGCCGTTCAGCAGGATGGAAATGCAGATGAAATTATCGGTTTCATCGTTGGCATCAGAACAGTGTCCAAATCGCTGTTTCCAAGGTTGATGCAGCCGGGGTCAACGCATCAGACCGGTGAGACTTATCTCGTCAGACAAAACGGCAATCTTACCGAATATATTTCGCCACTTGCTGATGGTACACCGCCTTTGAAGCGAAAATTAAGTGCCGATGACGAACGGGCAGGAAGTTTTGTGATCAAAAAACCGGGGCTCTTCGGTCGAAAAATTAATTATATGGGGGATGAGGTTCTGGTGACTGGGCGCGCCGTGACTGGCGCACCATGGTACCTTGTTCGAAGCATAACAACACTTGAGGCGTTATCTGAATCCCAGCAGCGTTTAAATACCATGCTCGGTGTGTTTCTTCTATTAATTCTGGGGGTTACCGGAACAGTCATTGCGGTCTGGCGCCATGGAACTTCCATTCGCGCAGCCGAACTCGCCACCAAATATAAAAAGGCAGCTGAAGACTTACGTCAGAAATCCGAATTCCTCAAAGTGGTAACTGATCGCCAGCCGACAGCAATTGCAGTCTTTGACAAAGAAGATAAATTTACGTTTGCAAACAAGGTTGCTGCTGATAATGCAGAGATGGATCAGGACGAGATTATTGGCCGCCGATTGTCAAATGTCTTTGACCAGGATGTTTCTAAAAATCTGACGACCCTGTTTCATCAGACGCGCAGTGATAACAGCATCCATTCGCAATTGGTAACTGTGCATCAAGAGGGACAGGACAAAATCTGGAAGTCTGACATCATTCCACTTGTTCGGCCCAATGAACAGAGAAGTGATTTGCTGGCGGTATTTCAGGATATAACTGATGTGGTGACGGAGCGCGAACAGCGTGAGATGGTGCTGAGAAATCTGGTATCCACTTGTTGCCTTTTTGGACCGGCGGGATCCATACTCGGCGAACCAGTCCGCTCGGGTTGCCGAGGTAGGGGTCGCAATCGCTGAAGAACTGCAATCTTCTGACAAGGTCATCAGAACCGTTGATATTGCCGGTAATTTGATGAATTTGGGTAAAATTCTGGTTCCTCCCGAAATTCTGACCAAAGCAGGTAATCTGACAGAGGAAGAAAAAACCATTGTAAGAGACAGTCTTTTCGCCAGTGCTGACCTGTTGGAAGGAGTGAAGTTCAATCTTCCCGTGGCCGAAACACTAAGACAATTACAAGAACATTGGGATGGAAGCGGGCAACCTCGTGGTCTGTCTGGAACCGCAATTAATGAAGCTGCCCGCATAATTATGGTGGCAAATGCTTTTGTTGGAATGGTTAGTCCACGTGCTTATCGGGCCGCGCTCGACATGAATAAGGCCATCAGCATTCTTATGGAAGATGCCGATAAGAAATATGACCGCAAGCCCATCAGCGCGCTGGTTAATTTTCTTGATAATCGCGGCGGACGTGAACAATGGGCGCATTTCAGCGATGACCTGGATAACCAGAGCGAACGCTAAATAGTAATTGGATTAGATTATCGGTGCCGCTTTCAGGGCGGCGGGCCCCGTCAAAATGAGCTTCACCAGTTCACTTTGGCGGCTGGTATCCGTTTTTCTGAATATTTGACGAAGCTGAGAGCGAACAGTGTGCATGCTGACCCCCCACTCCTCCGCGAGGTCATCAAGTTTACTGCCATTGGTCAGGCCAAGTGCCAAACGGCCCTCAGCCGGGGTTAGTCCATAAAGCCTGCAAATGGCATCAATGGAAAGTTCCACCGGTTCTACCGGATCTGAAACAAAGAGGACGGCGCCTTTGCCCGCAACGCCAGTACCGATAGGTGCCACCATTACAGTAAGTGGGGCGTCACTATCCTCGCGCGAGACGGACATGGCAAAATCCCCTTCCTGCTTTTCTGTTTTGGAAGGGGTTAAGGCATTTTCCAGAAGTTCACCCAGTTGCTTGTTTTCAGCTGGATTTACGGCACGGCAATATCGATTTGTATCCAGCACCAACCCATCCTTCTTTTCCAGAAAACTCTTGGCTTTTCCATTAAAGAACAGCACTTGTGAAGAAGCGGTCACCAGGATCACGCCCATGGGTAATCTGTTCAGAACCGCAGTTGCAGATTCCAGCAGTGGCGCTGTATCCGCTGGGACTTGTTGGCCTTGTTGGCGCTCAATCGCGCTTATGAGACTGCGCCCAAGACCAGTGGCTGTCAATTGGCTGCGGATAATGTAATCCTGCGCTCCATTGCGAATGGCAAATTGTCCGATATTATCTTCATCGTCCGTTAGCAGGACGACAGGCAGTTCGGGAAAAGTTGCACGTAATGCTTTCAGCGTTTCAAAGTCCGCATCTCCAGTGCTGTCAGCATCCAACAGGATTATGTTGGCATCTGCTGTGCTTCGCTGATTGAGTATGGCTTCAGAATCCGGAACATGCATGACCTCCATCTCCGGCTTTTTAATATTGGAAGTAAGCCACAGCAGTTGCTGGGCGTCACTTTCATTTCTGCCAATAAACAGTATTTTACAAGCCAGTATCTGGTTCATGTAGCCTTGTTGCTCCAATAACGGTACTCTCAAGCTGGAAATAAAATCGCTTTGAGTGCCGTAAATTTAAACTTCGCATTTTGTTGGTCAGCCAATCCCTGTTATTTGAGCGTCAAAACCATATGCCTGCGAACTGTGTTTTGTTGGACTTTAAACTAATGGATTAATAGTAACAAAATCGTTTCTTTTCTGGATGCAAATTTTCATAAAATTTTACGCTGTGTCTTATTCGCAATAGAGCCTTTAGCTTAGACTTGAAAATGTCAAAAAAATCTAAATATGTCGCGTTTCATAAGCCCTACGGGGTTCTTAGCCAATTCACCAGTGAAGGTGGGCATCAGGCTTTATCGGAATTTTCGTTGCCCAAGGAAGTGTATCCCGTTGGCCGGCTGGATCGAGATAGCGAGGGGTTGTTGCTTTTGAGCAATGATGGACCTTTTATCAAACGACTGCTTGACCCTAAATTCGAACATCCCCGAACCTATTGGGTGCAGGTCGAAGGGGAGCCTCAAGACGCGGATCTGCAAAATCTTGCGCGGGGAGTTACGATAAAAGGGTATCGTACAAAGCGCTGCAAAGCTCACTTACTGGTGCCGCAGCCACTGATAGAGGAGCGCGACCCACCTGTTCGCTTTCGAAAAAACATTCCGACAACTTGGATTGAAATGACATTGACTGAGGGGAAAAATCGTCAGGTAAGGCGGATGACGGCGGCAATAGGTTTTCCTACGTTACGTCTGATCCGCAAGTCCATCGGGAAGCTGCAGTTGGGCGATCTTGCTGCGGGGGAATTTAAATTCGTGCGAAAAGAGGATATCCTGCCAGGGCGATGGATGGAGTGGAGATTGGAGGATACCCTCTTTCACGAATGAGGCCTATGCCTCAATTAGTGAGCAAATAGGACCGGCGCGGTCATTTGCTCCAGAACTTCTTTTGTCGCCCCGCCAAGGATCATTTCGCGAATGCGGCTATGTCCGTAAGCCCCCATCACAATCATGTCAGCGCTTAAATCCACCAGAGAATCCAGGAGCGCGCTGCCCACGCTAATATCTTTCCAATGTCCGGATTTCAGATCTGCTTTGACCCCATGCCGGTCCAGGAATTGCAAAATCCGGGCATTTTCATTGGTTAGATCGCTTTGTGGATTGATATTTAACAGGGTCACCTTTTCAGCTTTCGTCAGAAAAGGGATCGCAACTTGAATAGCACGTGCAGCTTCGCGTGTGTTATTCCATCCAACCAATACATGACGTCCAAAATCGCGGAAACTTCCAGCGTAAGGGATGACAAGTACCGGAGTAGGGGAAGCTACCACAAGTTCGTCATTCAGATACAAATAGGGTGAGTCAGAAACTTCATCCGCATCCATTTGTGACACGACAACAAGGTCCGAAGACAGGGCGTACTGGCTCAGAATATCAATTGCATATCCCTCTTCAATGATTGTGCTACAGGAAATGTCAGCTCTTTCCACCAGTTCTTTGAAGAGTTTTATCGTTGTATCGGCGGATTTCTTTTCCTGCTCGCGTGTCTGTTCAACAAACTCTGGGGGAATATATCCCATGAAGGATGTGGATGGTTTCATAGGGGCGATCGTGTATACCGCTGTGATATGGGCGCCATGTTCATTGGCAAGACCCATTGCAGCCTCGATAGATTTTGCTAGAGTGGGGCTGTTTGTTAAGTGCAATAATATTGATTTAATAGTCATGTATCACCCGATTTCCAATCACCATAGTTGATGTATTATCTTTATCCGTTATTTGAATAGGGCGAATTGATTTGCCTCAATTGATTTTCACTTTAACAACCCTGACCTGATGTTGGGTCGTCATATTCTCACCTCAATACGCCATTATTTACCAACAGATCTCTCCTGTTGAATTGGAGGCCTTTTGATTTGAAATCAACGGGTCAGTCCCTTATTGTGCTGAGAAACAATATGCGAGTTGAACTCGCTTACGTCGTTAATTTTGTGGTGGAAAGCCTGTTAATATGGATGCATTGGACGCTTTGCTTAATCGGAAATCGGTGCCACGCCTTATGGAACCGGGGCCGGATGAGCAACAACTGGAAATCCTGTTCAAGGCAGCATTGCGCGCGCCAGACCACGCGGCACTCCGTCCCTGGCAATTCATCGTTTTTGAGGGGGAGAGCAGGGCTGAGTTGGGCGATATTTTCGCGGATGCTCTGGCAGCTCGTGAACCCGGTACTTCCGAAGCCGCTCTGGAAAAGGCTAAAGGTAAAGCCTTGCGCGCGCCTGTGGTAATAGCGGTGATTGCGAAAGTGAGCGAGCATCCAAAAGTTCCTGCAATTGAACAGAAACTTTCCGCAGGTGCCGCTGCACAGAATATCCTGATCGCGGCTCATGCCATGGGGCTCGCTGGAATTTGGCGAACTGGTGCAGCCTGTTTTGACCCATATGTCAGAAAGAAACTCGGTGCCGTGAATGAAGACGAAATTGTCGCGTTCCTGTATATCGGAACATCAAATGGGACACCACCGCTGCCAGAACTCGAAATTTCTGACTATGTTTCACGGTGGGAGCATTTTTCTGGTCCCGAAAATTAAAGTGGCACGGGTAATTGTTGCGAAAAACCTCGCGCATTTGATATTGTATGCCTCAAATTAGCTGACGATGTCAGTTGACCATTATTAACTGGAGCTTTGTGTGACTATCTTTCTCAACCGTTTGAGCCTTTTTTCCGTATTTTTTGGGCTGATGGCAGCCATTTCAACTGTTTCGTTTCAGGCAATTGATGCGCATGCGCAAGAGCAGATCCCGGTCGCAACTGCAGCTGTTGTTGATGTGAACAAGGTTCTCTTGTCTTCAACGCATTGGAAACAGGCGGATAGCACTATGAAGGCTCAAATTCAGAATGTGAACGATCAGATAGAGTTGCGGAACAATGCGCTCAAAGAAAAAGCTGATGAGCTGAAACGCCAGCAGGCTATATTGGCTCCTAATGTATTCCAGCAAAAAGCAGCGCAATTACAGCAGGAACAACGCGATCTGCAACGTGAAATGCAGGTAACGAACGCAAAACTGAATGAAACGCTGCAAAGTGTCAGGGGCCGCCTTAAAAATATTATTGTGGAAATTTCGGCGTCGGTTGCGCGTGACAAAGGGATGAATATCGGATTTGATCGCCCAAATGTTATCTTTTTCAAAGACGCAATTGATATCACTGACGCGGTACTTGAGCGTTTTAATGCTGCTAAAATTGAAATTTCAAGCGAGCCTGCAAAGCAGAATTAAAGCTGCGCCAATAACTGCTCTTTCAAACCTTCATCACAGAATGCTGCTTCTATTGCGTTCTGTGTAATCTGCTGCATTGTGGCTTCATTCCATCCGAAAGCCTTTGCTGTCTGCTCATATTCACGGC
The DNA here is from genome assembly GCF_000616095.1 of Sneathiella glossodoripedis JCM 23214. Taxonomy (GTDB): domain Bacteria; phylum Pseudomonadota; class Alphaproteobacteria; order Sneathiellales; family Sneathiellaceae; genus Sneathiella; species Sneathiella glossodoripedis. The sequence continues at coordinate 145,786 of NZ_BAMS01000004.1, forward strand.
CAACCGAAGTTGCAAAAAACGGTGGGTCGTCGGAACTGATGGTGACCCTGCACCCTTTTTCCATTAATCGATTGATTGGGTGTGATTTGTAGTTTTCATAAAGGCCGGTTGCAATATTGCTGCCCGGACAAAGTTCGAGTGTAATGGCTTTTTCCGCGAGTTCTTCAACCAGCTGATCGTCTTCGATAGCGCGGACACCGTGCCCTAAGCGAACAACAGGTAAATGTTCAAGCGTTGCCCGTATACTATCTGGTCCGCCAAATTCACCTGCATGGTTGGTCGTGGGGAGCCCAGCTTCATGTACAATATTAAAGGCGGGTGCAAAATCAGCAGGGTGATGCATGGCCTCATCCCCTCCCATTCCAAAGCCAACAACATATGGATGGGGATTTTGGGCAACCTGCCGGGCAACCTGGGTTGCACTCGAGGCTCCTAAATGGCGCACGCAGGTCACAATAATTCTGCATTCTATTCCAAAGTCACGGCGGGCATCATCAATCCCCGCGCTGATGCCTTCCAAATGATCCACATAGGACATACCAGCGGCAGCGGCATGATCTGGCGATGAAAATGTTTCAACGTAAATTACATCTTCCTCTGCGCACCGCCTGAGATAGTCATAAGTTACAGCTCTGTAGTCATCGATTGACTTGATGGCAGCTGCAGCCTTGTCATAACATTTTAAAAAATCCCAAAAATCATCCCAGCGAAACTCCCCGTCTGAGGCAAAAGTCGTGGGATCCAGCTCTGCACCATTTCGCCCTGCCAATTCGCGGACCAACGCCGGGGTTGCAGTTCCTTCCAGATGCACATGTAGCTCTGCTTTTTTGACCATGCCTCTACCTTAGAAATGAAGTTCCATGTTTGAGTGGTGAAATTTCAAGATGAGCGGCAATCGTTTGCCCGATATCTGCAAAGGTATCTCTCTCGCCAATGTTGCCGGGCGTTATGTTAGGTGAATAGCCTATCACTGGTACAACTTCGCGAGTATGATCGCTTCCCGGCCATGTGGGATCACATCCATGATCTGCACTCAGAATAAGCAAATCATCGTCTTTCATAGCTCCCATGATTTCCGGCAACCGGGCATCAAACTCTTCCAGTGCAGCTGCATATCCACCTACATCACGTCGATGACCATAAGACTGATCGAAATCCACCAGATTGGTAAAGATTAAGCACCGTCTTCAGCCCTTTTCATTGCGTTAAGCGTTTCATCCACTAACGCCATGTTTCCAGCAGCTTTAACAATCTCACCCGTACCTTGATGAGCGAAGATATCGCCAATTTTGCCAACTGATATAACCTGCCGCTTTTCTTCCTGCAGCTTTACGAGCAGTGTGGGCTCCGATGGCGGGACTGCAAGATCTTTTCGGTTGCTGGTTCGGCTATAGTTACCATCTGCGCCAACAAAGGGGCGGGCAATCACGCGGCCGATTTCCAAGTCGTCGACCAGTTCGCGGGCAACAGCGCAGAGGTCATAAAGCCTTTCCAACCCAAAGCTTTCCTCATGGGCAGCGATCTGTAATACACTATCGGCTGATGTATAGAAAATGGGTTTGCCACGCGCTACATGCTCATCACCATGCAGGGCAATAATCTCAGTTCCCGACGCATGACAGTTTCCCAAGATGCCGGGAAGGTCACAACGCTCAATCAGTGTGTCTGTCAGCTCTTTTGGAAAGCAGGGAACTGTTTTGGGAAAATATCCCCAGTCAAACATTACTGGGTAGCCCGCCATTTCCCAGTGACCTGACGGTGTATCTTTGCCTCGGCTTTTTTCCTGTGCATAGCCATATAAGCCCGTAAATTCCCCGCCCGGGACTAGTCCCGTTGTGTTTTGCTTGTGAGCTGCGAGCAGGCCTAGACGTTCCATATTGGGAATTCGAAGTGGGCCTTCTCGATTGTTGGTGTTTGCTTTTCCTTGACTGGCCGCTTCTAAAATATGGCCAAGCGTGTCAGCACCTACGTCGCCAAATTTATCTGCATCCTTTGCAGCACCAAGGCCAAAACTGTCCAATACAATCAGGATTGCACGGCTCATACATCCTCCAGTGTTAATTTGCGCCGGACAATGGGACGGCTCGCTGGGGCTTCATCCACGATTGCGATAGCTGAGAGTATCCGTTTCTGTACAAGATTTGCCGTCTCCTCGTCCCGGGCATAAATTGTTGCGACAGGATTTCGTGGTCCAACCTTGTCGCCAATTCCTTTGATATGGGATAGGCCAACACTGTAATCAATATTATCACTGGCCTTGTGCCTGCCACCACCTAAATCCATTACCGCAACACCCATAGCACGTGTATCCATCGCCCCGATATATCCGCGCCGCGGGGCTATGACATCTTTTCGGACCGGGGCAAGCGGCAGGTATTTATCCGGATTACTCATCAGATCTGAAGGGCCACCTAAAGCGACAACCATCTGTGCAAACCGTTCCGCCGCTGTGCCACTGTTCAGGGCGCCCATAACGGCCATGGGCGCAGTCGTCGTGTCGGCAATTCCGGAAATGATCAACATTTCAGCACAAAGCTCTGTCACGACTTTTAAAAGTCTTGGCTCTTGATAATTTCCCAGCAGGAAATCGATGGTTTCCCGGACTTCGATGGCGTTGCCAGCAGTTGATCCAAGGACCTGATTCATGTCTGTCAGTAGTGCGGTTGTCGGCATACCGGCGCCATTTGCGACACTCACAATACTTTTTGCCAGTTCCTCCGCCTCTTCATAATCCTGTTTGAAAGCACCTGTCCCGTATTTGACATCCATAACCAGTGCATCAAGACCCGCGGATAACTTCTTGGACAGAATTGAGGCTGTTATCAATGCAATGCTTTCCACAGTGGCAGTGACGTCCCTTGTGGCATAAAAACGTTTGTCGGCGGGTGCAAGATCAGCCGTTTGACCAATGATGGCGCATCCAACAGATTTCACCACTTTGCGCAGTAATTCTGGATCGGGTGCTGTATTGTATCCGGGCACGCTGTCCAGTTTGTCCAATGTTCCTCCCGTATGGCCAAGTCCCCGGCCTGAGATCATCGGCACCGCTCCGCCGCAGGCAGCAACAATGGGGGCGAGCATTAAGCTGACCTTGTCGCCAACGCCGCCTGTTGAATGTTTATCAACAACAGGACCCTTAAGGTCCGCCTTCGACCAATCCATGACTTCGCCTGAATGAACCATGGCCTTGGTCAGCCATACCCGTTCCTGCATTGGCATATCACGAAAGAATACCGCCATTGCAAAGGCGGCAATCTGACCTTCGCTAATGCTGTTATCCGTAATGCCTTTGACCATGAAATTAATCTCTGCTTCGGTCAATGGCTGGCCATCCCGCTTTTTACGGATGATTTCCTGGGGGAAGAAATGCTCAGTCATCAGTTTTATTCACCGTACGGAATCCAGATATTTTTTACCTGGGTTGCATGTCTTAGAAACTCACGGCCCTCTGCCTGTTTGGCATCGAACCAGTCATAGGCCCTGCCATGGTTTGTCCAGGTTCGTTTCATATTTCCAGCGGAGGCACGCTCGACAAGTTCACTTCCTGCTTCAGGGCCAAAATACCATACGGACTTTACGTCATCATGTTCGGCCAGTGTTTTGGCAAGCTCGTCTCTGATCCCGGTAACAATGTTGAAGGCTCCAGCAGGCACGTCTGACGTTTCCAGAACCTGATAGAAATCTGTCGCTGATAAAGGATGCGTTGGTGATGGAACAAGCACGATCCGGTTCCCCATGGCAAGTGCAGGCGCTGCCAGTGAAATCATTGATAATAGCGGGTTTTCATCAGGGCACAGAATACCGATTGTCCCGATAGCTTCCTTCATTGCAAGAGTGACCCCTCGCATGGGAGGGGAGTGAACCTGACTTTCATATTTGTCAGCCCATGCACCATAGGAAAACAGGCGGGAGATGGAGAGTTTCACTTCCTCGGCGGCTTTCGCCTTGCTGACGCCAGTGGTCTCAATCAGCCGTGCAGTAAATTCATCCTCTCTGGCTTCCAGATTTTCGGCAATATAGTATAGAACTTGTGCTCGACCATGAGCGGAGTTCTGTGTCCACGCCAAATTTTTACGGGCAGCTTCTACTGCGTTACGAATATCCTTGCGATTGCCGTGACCAACTTCTGCAATTTTTTCACCTTTGGCATTCAAGACTGGCAGGCTGTATCCACTATCTGGACGAGCTTGCTTGCCCCCAATATAGAGTTTTGCCGTCCGATCGAGTGCCGTTTTGAGTCCGGTATTTTCTTTTGCTTTAACAGGTTTTGCATCTTTGTATTTGGCAAGTTTGGAAATAAATTTGGGCCTCAATACCTCATACATTCCTTCAAGGCCGCCTTCACGGCCATACCCGGATTCCCTGTTTCCGCCAAATCCGCAAGCAGCGTCAAACTGATTGGTGGAATTGATCCAGACAACACCACAGTCAAGTTTGGGAGCGACATCCAGAGCCAAATTTATATTTTCACTCCATACAGAAGCTGCGAGACCATACCGGGTGTTGTTGGCGATTTGAACAGCTTCACCTGGCGTGCGGAATGTCATGGTGACAACAACGGGGCCAAAAATTTCTTCCTGTGCGATGGTGCAGGCTGGCTGTACATCTGTAAACAGCGTTGGTGGATAGAAACTGCCATTCTTCGGTTTGGCCCAGTCCGGTTGCCAAAGATTGGCACCTTCTTCTTGCCCTGTTTTAACCAGCGCTTCAATTCGATCCAGCTGCATTGGGGAGACAATTGCGCCCATATCAACGCATTTATCCAGCGGATCACCTAATCGAAGTTTTTCCATTCGGGCTTTTAAGCGACTGATAAACCTGTCATGGATCCCTTCTTGCAGCAAGAGTCGAGATCCTGCACAGCAGACCTGCCCCTGATTAAACCAGATGGCATCAACAACCCCTTCAATGGCACTGTCAATATCGGCATCATCAAACACGATAAAAGGCGATTTACCGCCAAGCTCCAGTGTGAGATGTTTCCCTGATCCCGCTGTGATTTCCCGAATTCTGCGACCCACTCCCGTAGATCCGGTAAAGGCTATTTTATCAATGTCACTATGTTTTACGATCAATTCTCCCGTGCTGCCATCACCTGTGACGATATTGATCACACCATCGGGTAACCCCGCGTCGCGGCAGATTTCAGCAAAGCATAAGGCGCTTAGTGACGTATATTCTGCTGGTTTCAATACAACAGTATTTCCGGCGGCAATTGCAGGAGCGATTTTCCAGGCCAGCATTAACATTGGAAAATTCCACGGAATAACCTGACCAATGACACCCATTGGTTCGAAATCGGTAAATTCAGTTTCCTGAAGCTGCGCCCAACCGGCATGGTGATAGAAATGCCGTGCGACCAACGGAATATCTATGTCTCTGGTCTCGCGGACAGATTTGCCATTATCAAGCGTCTCAAGCACAGCCAGTAATCTGGAATTTCGTTGGACGGCACGGGCAAGCGCATAGAGATGGCGAGCCCGCTGATGTCCTGTAAGTGATCCCCAGCTTTTCTGCGCTTTGCGTGCAGCTATTACGGCCTTGTCCACATCTTGGGCAGATCCTTTAGCAAGAGTTGCCAGTTTTTCGCCTGTTGCAGGGTTTATGGTATCAAAAAAACCGTCGCTTGCCGGGGCGTTCCATTTTCCGTCAATGAAGTGAGCTAAGTGACCTTCATGAGCAGCAATCCAATTGAGTGCCTCCGCTTTGCTTTCCGGAGCCGGGCCATAGTCCATAGTGTCAAAAATCTCTGCAATGTTCATTGGTTGACTCCTTAAGCCATCGGGTGGCGGAAATCGGCTGAGTAGCGTCCGGTCACAAAATGTTCCAGCTGTCGTTCGATATCTCCAAGCAGGCTGGAGGCACCGATACGGAACAAATCCGGCTGCAGCCAATCATTGCCCAATTCCTCTTTCATCAGAATCTGATACCCCAATATGTCTTTGGCGGCGCTGATACCGCCCGCAGGTTTATAACCGATTTTGTACCCGGTCATTTCTTCATAGGCGCGAATGGCTCTGATCATAACAAGGCTCACCGGCAGGGTTGCATTTACACTTTCCTTGCCAGTGGAAGTCTTGATGAAATCAGCTCCAGCCATCATGGCGATCATGCTCGCCTTCGCCACATTGCGAAGTGTAACCAGCTCACCAGTTCCCAAAATGGCTTTCAGATGAGCTTCCCCGCAGGCTTCCCGAAATGCCTTTACCTCGTCATACAGGGCCTGCCAGTTCCCGCTAAGCACATGCCCGCGAGTAATCACAATATCAATTTCCTTGGCGCCAGCCGCGACCGAGGCTTCAATTTCTTTGACCCTAAGTTCAAAAGGGCTAAGACCAGCAGGAAATCCGGTGGATACAGCAGCAACGGGTATATTTGTCCCCTCCAGTGCTTCAACAGCGGTTTCTACCATTGTGTGATAGACACAAACGGCACCTGTGCTCAAATGCCGATCGGACATTCCGAGTGCTTCAAGAATATCCGGGCGTACCGGTTGGCGGGCTTTGGCGCATAACCGTTTGACACGGCCCGGCGTATCATCCCGCTCAGTGTCGTCAGATCGATACAGGAGATCGCTTTTAAGAGCCAGGCAGCCTGATACTCCTTTTTCACAGTACGTCTTCCGCCCAGTGTTTTTGCCCTGCGCTCCACAGCACTTAAATTGACATGGGTATCTTCAACAGCATCCAGTGAAAATTTCAGACCCGGGTTTCGGGCATGGGCATGGCTGTCGGGGGTCAGCTTGCTAATTGTCGCCATCGGCTTCCTCTTTCATGTGGGCTTTAAGAAGCTCACGTTTCAAGGTTTCCAGAAAAATAATGACCAGCTTTTCAAGGTCATTGGCAGCCAGTTTTGCACATTCCAGTGTTTGCTCATGGCTAAGAGCTGTTTTGCTTAAGCCTGCAACCAGATTGGTGATATTTGAAATGGCTGCAACCCTCATCCCGCAGTGGCGGGCGACGAGAACCTCAGGTGTGGTTGACATGCCAACCGCATCGGCGCCCAGTGTTTTAAAGGCTCGGATTTCTGCCGGAGTTTCAAAATTAGGGCCGGGATAATGCAAGTATACACCTTCGCTCAGATCAATGCTGAGCTCTTTTGCCACTGCTTTCAAATGTTCTCGCAAAATCGGATCATAGGCATCTTCCATTGAGAAAAACCTTGGACCAAATCGCTCATCATTTTCACCAATTAGCGGATTGCGTGATGTGAAATTGATATGATCACTTATCAGCATCAAGCGGCCGGGGCCGACCTCTTCGTGAAAACTTCCTGCTGCGTTGGTTACGAGCAGTATTTCCACGCCAAGCAATTTCATGACCCGGACCGGAACCGCCAGATCTTGGGGGTCGACACCCTCATACAGATGAATACGGCCTTGCATACAAATAACGGGCATTCCGCCAAGGCGCCCCAAAACCAGTTTTCCTTGATGCCCCTCGACCGAAGAGCGGGGAAAGTCTGGAATATCCGTAAAATTCAGACTGGCAACTGCGTCGATTTTGTCCGCAAGACCACCAAGGCCGGAACCCAGTACGATGCCGACACGGGGCATGAAACCGGGAGCTTGCTCTTTTATGAAATCGGCTGCTTTTTGAGGATCTAGAGGCATTACTTTTCCTTGATATAGGGTTGGCCGATCGCTTTTGGAGGCATAGCCCGCCCAACAAACCCAGCCAGCAAAATAACAGTCAGAATATAAGGCAGCGCCTGAATGAACTGCACTGGGATCACACCGACGACAGGTAATTCAACACCCTGAAGTCTCGCCTGTACCGCGTCGGTAAAGGCAAAGAGCAAACAGGCCAGCAAAGTTGGGACTGGCTTCCATTTTCCGAATATGAGGCAGCAAGTGCCAGATACCCTTTACCTGCAGTCATGTCGCGAATGAAACCGGCACCGTGAGCGGTCGAAAGGTATGTTCCAGCAATGCCGCATAGAAAACCTGTGACAGCCAAAGCTTTATAGCGGAGAATTTCAACTGAAATACCCGCAGTATCAACAGCATGTGGGTTTTCACCGACTGCTCGCACACGTAGCCCGAAACGGGTTCTGAAAAGGACATAAGCCACAATTGGTACCGCAGCGGCGGCCATATAAACGATTATATTGTGACCAGAAATAAGCTCTGCATAAATATAGCCGATAACGGGGATATTTCCGATTGCATCCGCAAAAGGCAGGGTAATGGAGGAAAAGCGCTCATCTCCATTCAGCGCCGGTGTACGCCCACCAAGTTTGAACCAGGCAAATCCCAGCGTTGGGGTAAGTCCAGCAACCACAATATTAATCGCCATTCCAGACACAACCTGATTTCCATTATGTGTAACGCAGGCATATGCATGCAATGACGACAGGGCGAGGGAGGCGGCAATTCCCGCCATCAGTCCCAGCCAGGCTGAACCGGTTGTGGTCGCAACAGCCGCCGCCGCAAACGCAGCGCCCAGCATTTTTCCTTCAAGTCCAATATCAACGACCCCTGCACGCTCTGAAAACATGCCGGCAAGTGCTGCCAGCACAAGTGGTGTCGCTACTCGAAATGTTGCATCAAGCAAGAGGATTGTGACTTCAAAAATTTCCATCAGTTATACCTCCGCCGTTGAAAGAGACTGTCGCTTCTTGAAAAAGCCTTCAATTTTTGGGCGGAACATATTCTCCAGAGCACCGGAGAACAGAATAATAAGTCCTTGAATGACAATAACCATTTCCTTGTTGATATTGCTCATTTCGAAGGAAAGTTCTGTACCTCCTTGATAGATAGCTCCAAATAGCAATGCGGCCATAAAAATACCAATTGGGTGGTTTCTTCCCATAAGAGCGACCGCAATACCAACAAATCCATATCCACCGGTGAAGTCCATCAAGACACGGTGATGCACACCCAGCAGTTCATTCACTGCAACGAACCCAGCAAGGCCGCCTGAGATTATCATTGCAAGAATTATGTTTTTTGAGGGAGAGATTCCCGCATATCTGGCTGCAGATTCGTTTTGCCCAACAACGCGAATTTCATACCCCCAACGTGTATGCCAGACGAAGTAATAAAATACGCCACTTAACAAAAGGGCGAGTATGAAACTAAAATTAAGGGGGCTGTCCGCCATTCCGGTAAATTCTGGCGCGCGGGCAAGCCAGGTGTGATCAGAAAATTCTCTCGTCTCGGGAGAGCCGCCAGCACTGGGGTTAATCATCACTTCAACCAGCAAATAGGTCATGACGGAAAAAGCAATGAAATTAAACATGATCGTGGTAATCACGATATGACTGCCCCGTTTCGCCTGCAGATATGCAGGCACATATGCCCATCCTGCGCCAAATACTGCGCCTAGCATGATTGCGAGCGGGATTACGGCCCAAAAGGGCAGAAAATCAAAGTAAAGCGCAGCTATTCCAACGCCAAGGCCACCTATGAAAGCCTGACCTTCCGCTCCAATATTGAACAGCCCGCAATGAAAGGCGATGGCAACCGCAAGCCCGGTGAAGATGAAATTTGTTGTGTAGTATAACGTATAACCAACGGCTTCGGGGTAGCCGAAAGCTCCGTAAACAAGAACTTCAAGTGCTTTAATCGGATCATCACCAACGATTAAAATTACCACCCCGGAAATCAGGAAGGCGGCAACAAGGTTTATCAGGGGAATAAGCCCCAGACTTACCCATGCAGGCACCTTTGACGGGGCACCGAATTTTGATTTTGTCTCAGACATTAAGATACTGCCTCACCCTCAGGATCCGATACATGCAACTCCTGATCGGAAATGCCTGCCATCATCAGACCAAGCCTTTGCTCAGTTGCTTCACTGGCATCCAGCTCACCAACGATCGCACCATCGAACATGACGGCAATCCGGTCAGCCAACGACATTACTTCATCAATCTCTACAGAAACGACCAAAATTGCTTTGCCCTGATCGCGCATGTGAATGAGCTGTTTGTGAATGAACTCAATAGCACCAATGTCAACACCACGGGTTGGTTGTCCAACCAAAAGCACATCCGGGTCTTGTTCCATTTCTCGCGCTAGTACAAGTTTCTGCTGGTTTCCACCGGAAAAACCTGATGCTTTCAATGTGGCATCTGGCGGGCGAACATCGAACTTTTCGATATAGGTTTCACAAGCCGACACCATTTTGGTGCGATCCAGCGTAGCACCTTTGTTAAACATGGGCAGATCGTGATAGCCAAGAGCCGTATTTTCATTGGCGCTAAAACTCAGGACCAGTCCTGCTTTATGGCGATCTTCGGGAACATGCCCCAGACCAATTTTACGAAGATCACGGGCGTTGAATTTGGGGTTCTTGACCAATTCTTCCCCTTTATATCGAATGCTCCCTGACGTGGGTGAAATTATACCGCCCAAGACTTCAAGCAATTCGGACTGCCCATTTCCCGATACGCCAGCGATACCGAGTATCTCTCCTGCACGTAAGGTGAGGCCAATATTTTTCAGGCGAGCAACCCCATCCTCATCAATATAATTGAGGCCTTCAATGGTCATTAAATCTGCGCCAGGTGTCGCTTTTTCCTTCTCCACTCTAAGAAGGACACTTCTGCCAACCATCAGTTCTGCGAGTTTTTCCCGGTCGGTATCTTTCGTCGCGACATGAGCGACCATCTCGCCTCTGCGCATAACGGATACATGATCTGTGATGGCCATTATTTCGCGCAATTTATGGGTAATCAGGATCACCGTCTTACCCTGTTCACGCAACGTATTTAAAATTCGAAACAGGTGGTCCGCTTCCTGCGGTGTCAGAACCCCGGTGGGCTCATCGAGAATAAGTATCTCCGCGCCGCGATACAGGGCTTTTAGAATTTCAACCCGCTGGCGAAGTCCAACGGGTAAATCACCGACCAGTGCATCTACATCCACTTCCAGTGTGTATTCCCGCTCCAGCCTTTCAAGTTCAATTCGGGCTTTTTCAATACCGCCGGCCAAGCGATTCCCGCCTTCAACTCCGAGGATAATATTTTCAAGTACCGTGAAGGTATCCACAAGCATGAAATGCTGATGGACCATTCCGATACCGGCTTCGATGGAGGCTTGCGGATTGTCAATGTCACACAAGGCGCCATTCACATAAATTTCGCCTTCATCCGCCTCATAGAAGCCATATACGATACTCATCAACGTGGATTTACCAGCTCCATTTTCGCCGATAATACCGTGAATTGTGCCGCGGCCCACGGACAGGGAAATATCCCTGTTTGCGTGGACCGCGCCAAACCACTTGTTGACTCGGCGCAATTCAAGCGCCGGGGCATTAGTCGTCATATCAGTCAATCAAATTACTTGTATTCAGTGACTTTGATTTTACCGGAAATAATATCTGCTTTGGCAGCTTCCAGTTTTTCAATCATTTCAGCAGTCAGCAGACCTTTGTTATGCTCATCGACAGCATATCCAACACCACCTTCTTTCAGGCCAAGGACTTTAATGCCTGGTTTCCAAGTGCCGTTTTTAGCTGATGTAAAAGCGTCTTCTACAGCGACATCAACCCGTTTGAGCATAGATGTCAGCATAGTGCCTGGCTGTAAATGGTTCTGGTTGCTATCAACACCAATTGCAAGCTTTCCGCTGTCCTTTGCTGCTTGGTAAACACCCATTCCTGTACCGCCAGCGGCTGCATAGACAACATCTGCACCGCGGTCAAACTGGCTTTTTGCAAGCTCACCACCTTTTGTTGGATCATTCCAGGCAGCAGGTGTTGTTCCAGTCATGTTTTCAAAAACTTCAGCATTAGGATTGGCAAATTTTGCACCTTCCTTGTAACCCAGTGCAAATTTGCGGATGAGGGGAATATCCATTCCGCCCACAAATCCGACTTTACCTGTTTTGGATGCCATGGCTGCGGCCATTCCAACAAGGAATGAGCCTTCATGTTCTTTAAAGACTACAGACTGAACATTTGGCAGATCCACAACCATATCAATGATGGTGAATTTTGTGTCCGGATTTGCTTTTGCAGCTTTTTCAACCGCAGCTGCCTGTGCAAATCCCATGGCAACCACAATATCTGCTCCTTTGCGGGCCATGCGTTTTGTCGCCTGCTCGCGCTGGGATACTTGAGTTACTTCAAACTCCATATATTCAATGCCAGTCTTTTTCTTGAAAGCCTCGGCTCCGTTATAGCCAGCTTCGTTAAAAGACTTGTCAAACTTGCCGCCCATATCAAAAATGATGGCTGGTTTGAAATCGTCAGCCTTGGCGATGCCAGTGACGGCGACTACAGCTGCCGCAATGGCAGTCAGCTTAAGTTGTTTGAACATTCTTGACTTCTCCCTGTCATGTTTCGAACGCTTACAGATAATTCCCTCTAACAGAACTAACGCAAATACTGACCAAATGGTCAAGTCTTGTTACAAGGGAGCCTAAAGTATAAAACCCTGTTGCAGAATTATACAGTTTTTTGCACGACACGTTTGTGTACCGACTGTATTTATGCTGCTAATTTCGCTAAAATTGGAAAATTCGGGAATGAGAAGAGGTGTTTAATGTCCAAAAGCGGTGAAAAAACAGTCAATTTGAAGGAGCTGGTTGCAGAAAACCTCAATGGTAAAAGGGGATTCGCAAATACTAAGAAGCTTCGTCGGCTTGGCTATGACGCTTATTGTCAGTGGCTGGAAGGTGAACTGGCAAAAAGAGAAGCGGCGAAAGCGGAAAAAAGCGCCAAGTCTGCATGAATAGAGTTCTTTGTATTTTCAATGTTTTGCTGGTTGCAGTTTTTGTGACTGTTATAGGGGGCGGAGTAAAGGCGCAGACCAGCACTGAAGCGCCACCCCAAAAATCGGCTTTACCTGAAACCGTTTTAATTGTGCAGTTGGATGACGGCGTGAAGAATTCTGTATCCGCCGAACTATACAAAACAGTTGTTGCTCGCATTGCGGACCATTTGCAGGCTGCCGGTTTTGAAACCATTCGCTCCAGCGGTAAAACCACTACCGGAGAAAGTGACAGTCAGGCAGATCAACGCCTTTTACAATCTCTTCAGAACGGGGCCCTTCAACAAAATGGAATCGCTGCAGATTTTGTAGCAGTTGTTCAGATACTTGCCGATATGAGCCTTTTGAACGAAGGCACGGAAATCACGGTGGAGATCCGTGGTCGAATGATCAATGTCGCAAGTCGCGACATTCTGGCAAAATTTGATTTGTCGCTACCGCAAACACTCGTAGCCCCAAGCGATTGCGATAGAAACTGCATCATTGGTCTTTTGCAAGCCAACACGGAGCAAATCGCCGATGGTCTCGGCGCTGTGCTGGGGGAGCGGCTCAGAGCAATTGACTAGTCACACCTGACCTTAGCCAAATAACTCATATCGGACATATGGATTTGTATCTGGTGCCCCATCGCTGATTTCCATCGCCCGCTCATCCAGATCCATGATCACGGAGGTTACTGTCATGGTGCGTATTGGTTCTGGATCAGCGGGATTGGGATAGCGGCAAATTGCTTTTGGCTTTCCAAAGCCATCTTTAAGGCAGGCTTTGAAATGATCCATGTCCCATTTTTGACTGTTCTGCCTGATTAGTCTTTCCAGTCTTGGGGTCCGATAAAGGCTGCAAGGTGCGATACGCTCAAACTCAGTCTGAATACCTGTCCGGTTGATAAAATGATTCCCATGTGTGATCAGGCCATCTTCGGGATAGAGGGTATGCGCGACTTTGGCGCTCGTTTCGATATCAAGGACTTCACCGCCCGATTGGGCAATGACCCAATTGGTTGAGCAGACCCGATCAGTTCCGTAGATGGTCTTCAAAGCATCATTGTAAAGGGAGGCTTTCATTATGTCGCGAACACGTATGTGAAAGGGGCGGTGATGCAATTCGGATCCGTCGCCTACAGCAGAAAGGCCATTTACACAAAGGCCAATTCCATGTTCGTTCAGTCCAAACATTCCGGAAACGATCCCCGCCTGGGTCAGTACCATATGATTTGGCCCTTTTTCAGAGTGAACACGAAGCAAATTTACATTTCCGAGCAATCCCTCCAGCCAGTCCCAGTTTTGGCCAATGATGGTGTGACCATTTGCAGTATATTCAGGCTGAGCACCAAAAGATGTACAGCCTTCAGGCTCTAGTGACGGCATGTCATTGGCTGCCGCCGCTTCGGTTGTGTAAAGCGAATAAGCGATTTCATAGCGGGCATTCAAGAGGGCAATGTCAGTGATATTGATCCCCGAGCCTTCAGCAATCCCCTGCATTTCTTCGTAATATTCCGCATCATGCTGCCTGAAACGGTTCAGCCACACCCGCGCCTGTTCGGATATGTCATCGGCGCTTGCCCCGCCAGCCAGAAAACGGCTACGATAGGTTTCAATATTGGCGCGAATACTGGTAGCCATCTCTTCACCATGGTGACGGCCACGGTCGGTTGCATTTCCCTTCAGGTCGAGTAATTTCATGATCAACACCTTTTGTTTTTGTTTTCTTGCATCTTAATCCAGTGGCGGGTCTTTGTATCCAATAATTTCGCTTTCGGGCGTAATGAAATCTTGCCCGTATGGTCAGGCTGGCTATATTCTGTGCCAAACTCAAACGGCAGGTAGTTACACATGGCAATAGATCCCAGATTTCCCAATTTGCATATTCTCGATCACCCTTTAATTGTTCACAAGCTCAGTCATATGCGGATGAAAAAAACATCCACCAAGACTTTCAGGCAGCTTTTGAAAGAGATTGCGTTGTTGATGGGGTATGAAATTACCCGCAATCTGCCGATGGTAAACGAGGATATTGAAACTCCGATCTGTCCCATGAAAGCTCCGGTTCTGGAGGGCAAGAAAGCGGCGATTGTTCCTATCCTGCGCGCCGGTCTGGGTATGGCAGATGGATTGTTGGAACTCATGCCATCAGCCCGTGTTGGCCATATTGGTATGTATCGTGACCCGGAAACCAAGCGCCCGGTTGAGTATCTGAATAAACTGCCAACAGCCAGTGATCGTCTTTTCATTGCAGTCGACCCTATGCTCGCCACAGGTTATACCGCAGCGGCTGGCATTGATATCCTTCTGAAACACGGGGTTAAGGAAGAAAATATCAGTTTTATGGCACTCGTGGCTGCTCCTGAAGGAGTGCAGGTTATGCTTGATGCACATCCCAAGGTGAAGGTTTACGTGGCTGGACTGGATGAGAAGCTGAACGAGAAAGCTTATATTGTACCTGGTCTTGGTGATGCAGGCGATCGACTTTACGGAACTCTTTGATTTCCAAAATTTCACATTAAAAAACCTCCCTGTTCATGCAGGGAGGTTTTTTTGAAAGTTATTCGGGGGAGAAACCGATTAGCTTCCGGGACAATTGCAGCCGTGGCAAGGTTTGATCATCATCATACGGTGCCGCTTTTCCATAAGCGTCTCGATCAGTAACACTGAAAGATTTAGCAAACTGTATCTGAACCGTATCATGACGAACCTCATTTTTGGCTTTCATCGTTTATTTCGAGACTGACGTTACGCCTTTTTGCTTCGCGTGGCTGTGCGCCCAGTCACGTTGCTGTTTTATCGAATGGGTTTTGCAATGCGGTAGAGTGGAAAAAAGAAAAAGGCCCCGATTGGGGGCGGGGCCTTTTAAGAAGTGAGTTGGCAGCCGTATTGAGGGGGATGACTGCCAACAGAAAATTTGAAAACTCCTTTGATTATCAGGTGTTGAGGCAATTGGGGGACCTCAGCACGGGGAGGGGAATTGATAATCCGGAGCTTTTCAAATTGTCAGACGTCTTTAACGTCTTCCCGACACATAATGTGCTGCGCCGCAAAATCCAATAGTTAGTTTTGTGAGCTAAATCACAAATGAAAGACCGCTCCAATTATGGCCATTTCACCTCCGGTGGAAGGGACATCAAAATTGCTTCGGTATTACCACCGGTTTTGAGGCCAAATGTAGTACCGCGGTCGTACAGCAGATTAAATTCTACATATCTGCCGCGTTTTACAAGCTGGGCTTCTCTTTGTTCATCCGTCCAGGGTTTGTTCATATGCTCACGCACAATTTTCGGATAAATATCGGCGAATGCACGTCCGACATCTTGCGTAAAAGCGAAATCGGCCTCCCAGTCCGTTTTGAGCTTGTCGTAAAAAATACCGCCCACACCACGGGCTTCCTCGCGATGGGGTAAATAAAAATACTCATCACACCATTTTTTATATTTCGCGTAATATTCAGGATTATGCCGATCACAAGCTTCTTTCAGCGCGCCATGAAATTTCTCCGTATCAGAATCACGGGGAATCATGGGGGTTAAATCGGCGCCGCCACCGAACCAGGCCTCACCTGTGACAATATGCCGCGTATTCATATGGACTGCAGGAACCAGAGGTGATCGCATATGCGCGACAAGGGAAATGCCACTAGCCCAAAACTGGCCGGAATTTTCTGTTCCGGGGATGGCTTTTCGAAATTCTTCTGAAAATTCCCCAAATACAGTTGAAATATTCACCCCGACTTTTTCAAATACACGGCCTTTCATGATGGACATTTCTCCGCCACCACCGCCGGGCCTCTCCCAGGTTTTCACCTCAAATTTTCCAGCAGGAAGATCACTGAATGTGCCTTCAAGTTCCTCTTCAATAGCCTCAAAACTGGTCCTGATCTGGTCCCTTAGCTGTTGGAACCAATCTCTGGCCTGTTCTTTGCGGTTATCTGTTATTGCATTCATGGGAAATATTCCTGCTTTCCGTAAATTACGAGGGGAATGAGTTGGTTTGGCGCAGCCTTCGGAGAGTACCATTGCCGCAGAAACTGCGACATTGATGGATCTTGCGCTCTTGTGCATGGGAATGGTAACGCGGGCATCTACTTGCTCGTGAACTTCTTCAGGAACACCAGAGCTTTCCCGCCCGAGAAGAAGAATATCCGTCTTCGAAAACGTAAAATCGGTGAAGCGATCCGTAGTTTTAGTGGTCAGTAGCACCACCCTCTTGTTTTCGGAATCAGCGAGGAAATGGTTCCAGGACAGATGCCGCCTTACATCAGCGATGTCGGCATAATCCATTACAGCCCGGCGCATATCTTTTGTTCCAAAGGGAAAACCGCAGGGTTCGATAATATGTACCGGTATCGAGAGGCAGGCCCCAAGACGCATGAGTGTTCCGGCATTTTGGGCAATATCAGGCTGATAAAGTGCTAGTTCCATAAGGTTTTTTAACGGTTTCTGTGTGACATTTATAGGGCAATTCAGCCGTCTTTTGACATATTTCGCACCTTGGGACTAGACATTGTGTGAATATGGTGACAAAAAGCGGTCGCTAGAGATTTTTTTAAGAAAGCTGGGGAAGTTTAATGACTACTACCACCCCTGTAGAAGAAGACGGCGTAAAGCGCCGCGATTTTCTATATGTCGCCGCAGGCGGCGTTGGTGCCGTAGGCACTGCAATGGCAATCTGGCCGTTTGTGGACCAGATGAATCCCTCTGCCGATGTTTTGGCTCTGTCCTCAACTGAAGTGGATCTGAGCGCCATCGACGAAGGGTCTGAAATTACCGCTGTTTGGCAGGGTAAACCGGTTTTTATTCGGCACCGTACGGAAGCCGAGATTGCGGATGCTGTAAATGTTGATGTAACAGCGCTTCCCGATCCTCAGGCAGACGAAGATCGTGCTGAACGGCCTGAATGGCTGATCATGATCGGTGTTTGTACCCATCTTGGCTGTGTTCCGCTCAAAGAAGCGGGTGATTTTAACGGCTGGTTCTGTCCGTGCCACGGATCCCATTATGATACGTCAGGTCGTATCCGTAAGGTCCTGCACCGACCAATCTGGCTGTACCGCCATATGTTTTCCTTGACGAAAACACTGTGAAGATCGGCTAAGGGGGATATAGATATGTCGTTTGAACCGAAAAGTCCGGTTGTAAAATGGGTTGATAGCAGACTGCCGATCATCGGTATGATGCATCACGCTCTATATGACTACCCGACTCCAAAAAATCTGAGCTACTGGTGGACATTTGGCTCACTTGCCGGATTTATGCTGGTTGTGCAGATCGTAACAGGTATCGTCCTGTCCATGCATTACACACCGCATGTGGATTTGGCGTTTAACAGTGTCGAGCATATCATGCGCGATGTGAACTATGGCTGGCTAATTCGCTACATGCATGCGAACGGTGCTCAATGTTCTTTATTGTCGTGTATTTGCATATTTTCCGGGGCCTTTACTATGGCTCCTACAAGGCACCACGTGAATTGTTGTGGTGGCTGGGTTTGGTCATCTTCCTTCTGATGATGGCAACAGCCTTTATGGGCTATGTGCTTCCTTGGGGCCAGATGAGCTTCTGGGGTGCGACAGTGATTACCAACCTGTTCGGTGCAATTCCGGTTGTTGGTGATCCGATCGTAACATGGCTGTGGGGTGGTTTCTCTGTTGATAACCCAACACTGAACCGTTTCTTCAGCTTGCATTACCTGCTGCCATTTGTCATCGTTGGCGTCGTGATCCTGCATATCTGGGCGCTGCATACAAATGGGTCCAACAACCCAACAGGTATCGAAATCAAAGACAAACAGGACAGCATTCCGTTCCATCCTTATTACACAATCAAGGATCTGTTCGGTTTGGGCGTGTTCCTGATTTTCTTCTCAGCATTCCTGTTCTATGCACCAAATTATCTGGGGCATCCGGACAACTACATTCCGGCCAATCCTTTGGTCACACCTGCACATATTGTTCCTGAATGGTACTTCCTGCCTTTCTACGCAATCTTGCGGGCTGTTCCGGACAAGCTGGGCGGAGTTCTGTTGATGTTCGGTGCGATCGCTGTTCTCTTTGCGTTGCCATGGCTTGATAAGAGCCGGGTTCGCTCCGCACGCTATCGCCCAACCTTCAAGCAGTTATTCTGGATTTTCGTTCTTGTTTGTATTGGTTTGACGTATTTTGGTGCGCAAAGTACAGACGGGTGGGTGATTAAATACGTTGAGATGGTACCATCCTTGGATAAAAATGGGGAGCAGATCGTCAAAGACGGTAAAGTCGTAATGGAAGAAAGTATCATTGGCTTGTCAAATGTATGGGCTAGTAGAATTTTGACCTTCTATTACTTCTTCCATCTTCTAATCCTGCTGCCACTGGTGGGACTGTTTGAGAAACACAAACCGTTACCGTCGAGTATTTCTGAAGCGGTTCTGGATAAAAAATCTGGCGCAGAGGAGGCAGGCAATGCTTAAATTAATTAAGTCTTTAGGCGCTGCCGCATTATTCTCGGTAGCAATCGTCTCCGGCGCGTCTGCCGCCGGTAGCGCGGTCGAGCTGAAATCAGCAACTTGGCAGCATACAGGTCTGTTTGGCACATATGATCGTGCCGCAGCTCAGCGTGGGCTTCAGGTGTACCGTGAAGTTTGTGCCGGCTGCCATGGTTTGAATCAGGTTGCTTTCCGCACTCTGGCTGATCTTGGCTTCACCGAAGACGAAGTTAAAGCTCTGGCCAAGGAATACACTTTTGAGGATGGACCAAATGATGACGGGGATATGTTTGAACGCCCCGGTAAGCCATTTGATAAATTCCCTGATCCTTTCCCGAATGAGAAAGCGGCTCGGGCCTCAAATGGGGGTGCATACCCTGTGGATCTGTCTTTGATCGTCAAAGCGCGTCCTGGGTTTGAAAACTACCTTTATTCATTGATGGTCGGTTATACGGACGCACCGGAAGGTTTCGAAATGAACGAAGGCATGAACTACAATGCCTACTTCCCGGGCCACCAGATCGCCATGCCAGCACCTTTGTCAGAAGATGCAGTTGAATATGCGGATGGTACTCCGGCAACTGTTGACCAGATGGCTAAGGATGTAACGGTGTTCTTGGCATGGGCCGCAGAGCCGAAACTGGAAGATCGCAAGCATATGGGACTTCGGGTTATCCTGTTCCTGCTTTTGATGACCGGTATCTTCTATGCCGCCAAGCGCAAAATCTGGTCAGACGTACATTGATTGACCAAAAAATGACTGAAAAGGGCGCCTGAACAGGGCGCCCTTTTTTAATGTGGAAAATCTGCTCAATTTGATGCTGACCGACAATAATCAACTTGGTATTGTAGTCCCCTTGGGAGGCTAATAGTATGAGTAAAACCGTAATTGGAATAATTGGTGGCAGCGGCATCTACGATCTGGAAGGGCTGGAAAATCAGGAGTGGCGAAAAGTCTCTTCTCCCTTCGGGGAGCCGTCCGATGAAGTTCTTTGTGGGACTTTGGGTGATGCTGAACTGGTGTTTTTACCCCGTCATGGTCGCGGGCATAAAATAACGCCTTCTGAAATTAACTATCGTGCCAATATTGATGTGTTGAAACGCTTGGGCGTCACAGAAATTATTTCCGTAAGTGCATGTGGCTCGCTCGATGAAGAGTTAGAGCCGGGAACCTTTGTTCTGGTTGATCAGTTTGTTGATAGAACCGTGGCCCGTGAAAAAAGTTTCTTCACAAGTGGGATGGTTGCGCATGTGAGTATGGCTGATCCTGTCTGCCTGCGGCTTTCGGACAGGCTCGCTCTGGCCGGGGAAGCTGCGGGAATAAACATTGTTCGCGGCGGTACTTATCTGGCGATGGAGGGGCCGCAATTTTCCTCTCGTGCGGAATCGGAAATGTATCGTAAATGGGGCTGTCAGGTTATCGGCATGACAAATATGCCCGAAGCCAAACTCGCTCGCGAAGCTGAAATCTGTTACGCGACAGTGGCCATGGTGACCGATTATGACTGCTGGCATCCCGATCATGACAATGTGGATGTCTCGGCCGTTATTGCAGTTTTGATGGAAAATAGTGCCAAAGCGAAATCCCTGATTGTCGAGCTGTGCCGTATCTGGACATTATGAAACGCCCTTGCCCTCAAGGGTGTCACCATGCGCTTGATAATGCCTTAATTACATCACCTGATGCTCGGGACCCGAAAGTGCTTGCAAAGCTGGATGCTGTAGCGGGTCGAGTATTATCAAATTAGAAACGGAACTTATTGTGGATATTAAACAGTTTATCAGAACCATCCCCGACTACCCTAAAAAGGGGATCATGTTTCGCGATATCACCACCCTCTGGCAGGATGCAACCGGTTTACGCACTGCTATTGACCAGTTGGTCTGGCCATATGCGGGGGTTCGAATTGACAAGGTTGCAGGGATCGAGGCGAGAGGCTTTGTTTTAGGAGGAGCGATAGCCCACCAATTAAGTGTTGGGTTTGTACCGGTTCGAAAGAAGGGGAAGCTTCCCTATGATGTCATCGGTGAAGAATACGAACTTGAATATGGCACCGATACTGTCGAGATTCATACAGATGCCATAAACGAAGGCGATAATATCTTGCTCGTTGATGACTTGATTGCCACTGGCGGCACGGCTGAGGCGGCGATCAAGCTGATCCGCCGGGCAAAAGGAACGGTCATAGGGGCCGCATTTGTGATCGATTTGCCGGATATTGGTGGACGAAAGCGAGTGGAAGATTTGGGCGTCAATGTACGCACCCTGTGTGAATTTGAAGGCGACTGATAATAAGGAAGACCAATGCCACATAGCATAACCGGGCTCGATCATACACTTGTCGCGTTGCCGATCTTGAACAAGCGCGCAAAACATACGAAAAACTCGGTTTTACGACGACACCTCGTGGGTCTCATATCGGCTGGGGAACAGCCAACTACTGCATCATGTTTGATGAGGATTACATCGAACTGCTCGGGATTGTGGATGAAAACAAAGAGACCAATGGTTTGGATACTCTGCTTGCTCAAAGGGGGGAAGGGATGCTTGGCCTTGCATTTTCTTGCTCCGATCCAGACCATACCGTTGAATCTCTTCGCTCTGTGGGTATTCAGGCGACGGGTCCACACGAACTGAAACGTAAGCTGGAATTGCCAGAAGGTGATGTGATTCCGGAATTTAAGCTGATCCGTTTTCCTACAGAAGGGGTGTCAAAACAGGGACTGTTCATTTGTCACCATTTGACGCCCGAGTTGATCCGACGCCCGGAATGGTTGGTCCATAAAAATGGCGTGAAATATATCCAGTCCATGGTTGTTCTGGTTGAAGATCCCAAATCGCTGGTTGAGCATTATGAAAGGCTCTGTGGTCGTCTGAACGTGACCGTCACGGATGCGACCGTATCGGTTCGGGCAGGGCGCATGTCATTGATTTTTGTTGCTGAAAAAGACCTGGACCTGCTTTTCCCCGGCCTCTTTATTTCTGATGATTTTCCAGATCTGCCTCATATTCTTTCGATGACCATGGTTGTTGAAGATCTTAGCAAAACAGCAGGTTGCCTGTCTGACAATGACGTGCAATTTCAGAAAATTGCAGCTGGAAAATCACTGCGGATACAGCCCTCTAATGCGTGCGGTGTTCTGATTGAGTTCACTGACGCTATCTGAGTCCAAATGCTCGTGAGGGGAGGCTTTAAGTTCCCTGAAGGAAGTCCAAACTGCGCTTCAGCGCAAGATCGGCGGCTTCCTTGTTGTAGCTTCCTCTTGCATCGCAATTAAAGCCATGGCCCGCAGAATATACGTGGACTTCCACCTCTGGGTGGCGCGCGATGATGGCTTCAACCTCACTCATCGGGATAGCGCTGTCTTGATCTCCAAAATGAAGTAAGGTTGGTATTTGTGGGTTTTGCTCCATAACGCCTACAATTCCGCCGCCATAATAGCCAACCGCCTTGAACAGGTTCTTGATCTTTCCTGCAGCCAGATAAGCGAGTTTTCCGCCCCAACAATATCCGATGACAGAAACCTTCGGGCCGGTGTCCACATAATCAGCGGCAGCGGCAATGTCTTTAAGGGCAATCTCGTCGGCGATGCGATCCTTGAATTCTCTCCCCTTTGCGACTCCGTCTGCGTCATAAGCCAGCTCGACATTTGGCTCAAGGCGATCAAACAGGGCAGGGGCAATTGTCCTATATCCCAGTTCTGCAAACCGTTCAGCTACGCTTCTTATGTGGGAATTGACGCCAAATATTTCCTGAACAAGCACAATGGCTCCTTTGCATTCTCCCTGTGCTTCGCATAAATAGGCATCCAGTTGATGCCCGTCTTCTGCTGTTAATCTGACTTTCTTGCCCATGATGCCCCCTCAGTTACCTATTTTGTATCTATTTTGCCTTATCAACGATCAGTAACGTCCCGTCATGCCCGGTGACAGTTACCTTGGAGCCAGCGGGCAGCTCAGGGCCGCTTACAGTCCATTG
The DNA here is from genome assembly GCF_000616095.1 of Sneathiella glossodoripedis JCM 23214. Lineage (GTDB taxonomy): Bacteria > Pseudomonadota > Alphaproteobacteria > Sneathiellales > Sneathiellaceae > Sneathiella > Sneathiella glossodoripedis. Next base: position 168,941 of record NZ_BAMS01000004.1, read on the forward strand.
GCTGTCATCTACGTGAATTTTACCGCGTCCGTTATCAATTGCTTCCACCAACGTGAACGTTCGCCCAACATATTGGGCTCCTCGCTGGTTCAGTTTGAAATTATCCTCAACACCCGGATTGCGTTTGAGGAACATTCTCGCCAGCAACAGACTGACAATTGAAAACAGCGCAAACAGACCCCACTGATACTCCCAGCTCATACTTGGGAAGAAGAGGACTGCGAAACCGACAAGAGCGGCAGCCACGCCCAGCCATAAAAGGAAAAAAGTGGGGGCAAAAATTTCCAGAATGACCAGAATTATGGCCAGCGTCCACCAGGACCAGTAACCCAATTCCGCGATCCAGGCGATAACATCATTTACCATTATAGCTACTCGCTTGTGGGCACAGTGCCGGTTGAAATCCTGGTGCGATTGCTTTCGCCTTCCTTATTGAAAACTTCCTTGGCAATTTCACCGATGCCGCCAAGCGTTCCAATCAGCGAAGTTGCCTCCATTGGCATAAGTACGACTTTGGAATTCCGTGCGGAGCCAATTTCCTTCATCGCCTCTACATATTTCTGGGCGACAAAGTAGTTGATGGATTGCATATCACCTTTGGCAATGGCTTCAGATACGTCCTGCGTGGCTTTTGCTTCAGCTTGAGCAAGCCTTTCGCGGGCCTCTGCGTCCCGATATGCAGCTTCACGGCGGCCTTCCGCTTCAAGAATAGCGGACTTCTTCTCCCCTTCGGCTTTCAGAATTTCTGATTGGCGAACACCTTCGGCTTCCAGAATGACGGCTCGTTTTTCGCGTTCCGCTTTCATTTGCCGGGCCATGGCCTCCACCAGATCAGCAGGTGGGGTGATGTCTTTGATTTCGACACGGGTGACCTTGATCCCCCAAGGGTTTGACGCCTGATCAATAACGGTAAGCAATCTGGTATTAATGCCATCGCGCTGACTTAGAGCCTCATCCAGATCCATTGACCCCAGAACGGTTCTTAAGTTGGTTTGCGCCAGATTCTGGATCGCCCGCTGTAAATCCCGAACCTCATATGCGGACTTGGCTGCATCCAGTACCTGAAAGAACAGCACGCCATCAACTTCGACCATGGCGTTGTCTTTGGAAATGACTTCCTGCGTTGGAATGTCGAGGACCTGCTCCATCATGTTGATCTTGGCGCCAATTCGGTCGATGAAGGGAATTAGAAAACCAAGCCCGGGTGTCAGGCTTTTGGTATATCTGCCGAATCTTTCGATAGTGTATTGATAGCCTTGCGGGACCACCGTAACCCCCATAAAGAGGACGACCACCGCAAAGATGACCAAAAAGATAACAAGGATAGCGAAGCCTGACAGCAAATCCATGGGACCCCCCAATAGCGAAGTAGAATAGGAAACAACTTTAGCCTATTTTCGGGGGGAAATGAAAATACTTAAAATAATTAGCAGTTTTATTCAGGCTTATTTGTTCTTGCCAGCGTCATTCCGATTGAGTTGAAACTCATGACAACTTCGTCCTGCTGGTTAATCACTTCCAGTTTTCCAAAGATTGTCCCCATATTGGGGCGGGAGCGGGATCGTTTCTTGTCGATCACTTCAGTTCGCACGCGAAGCGTATCTCCTGGACGAACGGGTTTGTGCCATCGCAGATTATCCACACCCGGTGAGCCCAGTGACGCTTTCGTGTCGATCATGTTGTCAACCATCATGCGCATGGTTACCGCAGCCGTATGCCATCCAGACGCAATAATATCGCCGTAAATGGAACTTTTGGCAGCTTCTTCATCGATGTGAAAAGGCTGCGGATCATATTTTTTTGCAAAAGCGATTATTTCTTCACGGCTAAGCGTTTTGCTTCCAAACTCAGCCGTATCGCCGATTTTGACATCTTCAAAGTAACGCGTTGCCATCAGACGCCCTCCGCAACTGGTTTACAGCCAAAGAGAATGCTGGAGATCATAGTCATTTTAATTTCACCTTCTGCCGTCAAAACGGTGTGGCGAAATTTCACGAACCCGCGATCGCTTTTATATTTGTGAGGCGTCACTTCCAGCACTTCGCTTTTCGCTTTAAGATTTTCTTCAGGGCGAACAGGGCTTATCCAACGTAATTCGTCGATACCCGGTGATCCCATGGATGCTGAATTTCCGATCTGGTGATCTACAATCATTCGCATCAGCATGGAACCCGTATGCCAGCCTGACGCAATAATCCCGCCAAAAAAATGGTCCTTGGCCGCATCTGGGTCGATATGAAAGGGCTGGGGATCAAATTCAGTAGCAAATTCGATAATTTCTTCCTCTGAAGGGACGTGGCAGCCAAACTCCTCCACGTCGCCGACTGAGAAATCCTCGAAATAGCGTTTCGTCATATTATACTCCGGCCTTATGGATGGCGCGTTTGATTTTGATAGAATTAGTTGGCAAATCTAAAATGCAGAACATCTCCGTCCTGCACAACATATTCTTTACCCTCCAGACGCATCTGACCGGCTTCCTTGGCTCCGTTTTCTCCTTTATGCGCTACATAAGCGTCATAAGAGATGGTTTCTGCCCGGATAAATCCCTTTTCGAAATCGGTATGAATTACGCCCGCGGCCTGAGGCGCCTTGGTTCCCTTGGTGATGGTCCAGGCCCGGCATTCTTTGGGGCCAACAGTGAAATAGGTCACCAGGTCCAGCAGGTCATATCCGGCGCGAATAATCCGGCCAAGACCGGTTTCCGAAAGACCCAATTCGTCTAAAAATTCCTGCCGTTCTTCATCGTCAAGCTGTGCAACCTCCGCTTCGATCGCGGCTGAGATGATGACAACCCCGGCATTCTCTGCTGCGGCCTTTTCCTCAATCAGACGCGAATAGGCGTTACCGGTCGCAGCGCTGTCTTCATCCACGTTGCACACATACAGAACCGGCTTTGATGTCAATAACTGAAGCCCTTTGAAGGCTTTGATTTCTTCATCTGCCAGCTCAACCACACGGGCTGGCTTGCCGTCTTTAAGAACGGCCAGTGCCCTGTCGATCAGAGCTGATTGCAAGATGGCTTCTTTATCACCACCGCGCACTTTTTTAACAATGGATTCCGCCCGCTTTTCAAGCTTTCAAGGTCCGCCAGCATCAATTCGGTTTCGATTGTCTCAATATCGGATACCGGATCAACCTTCCCGTCAACATGCGTAATGTCGTCATCCTCAAAACAGCGGATCACCTGTATAATGGCGTCTACTTCCCTGATATGGGCCAGAAACTTGTTGCCAAGCCCTTCACCACTGGCGGCACCGCGAACAAGTCCGGCGATATCAACAAAAGTCAACTGTGTCGGGATCAGCTCCTTCGACTTTGCCAGATCTGCCAAGGCTGTCATGCGCGGATCTGGAACAGGAACCTGACCAAGGTTGGGCTCGATAGTGCAAAACGGATAGTTTTCCGCGGCAGCCTGCGCTGTTTGCGTAAGTGCATTAAACAACGTGGATTTACCAACATTGGGCAAGCCAACAATTCCACACTTAAAGCCCATGTTTAGTCTCCTTTATCCGCTTTCGCCGGTTTTTTGGGTTTTGGCGGCGCCAGATCCAGTGCGACCTTGTTCATAAAGCCGGAACTGTCACCGCGAATAATAAGTTCAATATGTCTGGCAACGCTGTCGGTGATTTGCTCAACCTGCTTTTTCTCGTCTTTTGAAAAATCTTTCAGCACATAGGAAGAGACAAGGCTCTTGTCACCCGGATGCCCAATTCCCAGACGGATGCGGTTGAACTCTTTACCCATATGGGCATCGATAGAGCGAATACCGTTATTGCCCCCATGACCACCGCCTTTTTTGACCCGAACCTTACCGAGCGGCAGATCAAGTTCGTCATGCAGGACAATGATGTTTTCCAAGGGGATTTTGAAAAATCGGGCAGCTTCGCCAACAGCGCGCCCGGATTCGTTCATATATGTATTGGGTTTTAGGGTAATAACTTTTTCACCCGCTATCTGCGCGTCTGCAGTTAGTCCCTGAAATCGAATGCGTTCAGGCGAAAAGGAATGGCGGCGGATGATCTCATCCACCGCCATGAAACCAAAATTGTGCCGATTTTCAGCATACCCTTTTCCAGGATTGCCAAGCCCAACCAGCAAAATCATTGGACGTTCCTAATCTGTTACTCGCTGTCGTCAGAAGCAGCAGGTGCTTCACCTTCCGCAGCTTCTTCACCTTCGCCTTCTTCACCATCACCAACGCCACCGCTTGGTGCAGCAATTGTCGCAACTGTAAAGTCACGATCGGTAATAGTTGGCTCAACATCATTTGGCAGCGTGAAGTCTGAAATATGGATACTGTCACCAATGTCGAATTTGGCCAGATCAACTTCAATGGCTTCCGGAATATGTGTTGCAGGAACCAGCAGCTCAACTTCATAACGAACAACGTTCAGAACGCCGCCGCGCTTGATACCAGCACATTCGTCTTCGTTGAGGAAGTTCACAGGAACATTAACTGCGATTTTTGATTTCGCAGAAACGCGCAGGAAGTCAACATGCACTGGGCTGTCTTTGACAGGGTGAAGCTGAATATCACGTGGCAGAACCTGATGTTTGTCTTTTCCGACTTCAACGGTGAAGATCTGGGAAAGGAAAGCACCTTTGTTGATGGCTTTGATCAGTTCTTTTGTTTCGATGGAAACAGAAACCGGATCTTTTTTGTCACCATAAATTACCGCAGGGGTGCGGCCTTCACGACGCAATGCACGGGAGGTCCCCTTTCCAACCCGGTCGCGCTTTTCAGCAATCAGTATTGCATTTTCGCTCATTACTTTTCTCCTATTAACGAGCAACACCGGGAACATCCCGGTGTTAGTGATGGCGCTTGCCTCCAGGGGTGCCCGCGCCGACTGACCTGAACGATTAATCGAACAGGCTGGAAACCGAAGTTTCCTGTGAAATTCGTTTCATCGCCTCACCGATTAAGGGGGCAATCGAAATCTGACGCATCTTCTCAGAAACCTTGAATGTTTCCGTTGCCAGAATACTGTCAGTTGCAACCATCTCTTCAAGAGCCGAATCCGCAATTCGGGAAATAGCGCCGCCAGACAACACCCCATGGGTAACATATCCGGCAACGCGCTTTGCACCCTTGTCCATCAGGGCACCTGCCGCATTGCAAAGGGTTCCCGCGCTGTCAACAATGTCGTCAACCAGAATACAGGTCTGACCCTTGACATCACCGATGATATTCATCACCTCGGAAACACCGGCTCTCTCCCGGCGCTTATCAACGATTGCGAGGTTCGCGTCAAGCCTTTTGGCAAATGCACGCGCGCGAACAACACCGCCAACATCAGGCGATACAATGGTAATGTCACCACCACGTCCATAATGCTCTTCTATATCTGGTACGATAACAGGTGCGGAAAACAAATTATCGGTGGGAATATCAAAGAAACCCTGAATTTGCCCTGCATGCAGATCCATCGTCAGAACCCGGTCGGCACCGGCAGTCGTAATCAGATTGGCAACTAGTTTCGCTGAAATCGGAGTTCTGGGTCCGGGTTTACGATCCTGCCGCGCATATCCGTAATAGGGAATAACCGCTGTGATTCGTTTTGCAGATGCTCGGCGCAACGCGTCAATACAAACCAGCAGTTCCATCAAATGGTCGTTTGCCGGATATGATGTCGGCTGAATAACAAAGACATCCTCGCCGCGCACATTCTCGTGGATTTCCACAAAAATTTCATTATCTGAGAAACGTCGAACTGCCGCTTTTGTCAAAGGGAGTTCCAGGTAGTTAGCCACGGCATCTGCAAGAGGCAGATTGCTGTTACCGGATAGGATTTTCATATGAACGGTCCTCTAGCCAAAAGGGCTCAGTTCAGTCAATTTTACACATACTTGTAACGGGATCATGATAACCGCGTGACCAAGCGGTGCGGAACTTACCAAGGCCGTTGCATCCTGTAAACGCTTTAAACACCAAAAAATGCATCCAGCGCCGGGAACTAGCTTCTTTTATGGCGGAAGTAGCTTTCTTCGACCTGACGAAGCAGTTTTAAAATGCCTTGAGCGCCCCCTCGGGCCGCTGCAACAGCTACTGCACCCCATGGTCCATTTAAAGTGCCAGCCCTGATTCTGTTTTTTTGTTCGATCTTGCCGACATATTCGCCATTTTGGCGTTCAAGTTGCCATAAGATTGTGACAACCTGAGTGCCGCCCATTGGTTGGGTGAGGGAAACCTCTCCTTTGAGGATATATCCCGCTTGCCACATCTCCGGCAGCACTTCAATTCCAAGTGCCGCGATTTGGTCCTGCATCGCGGCCGCCAGTGTTTCCGATCCATCACCCGGTGCGCCTTTGACGACTGGAACAAATACGGTCGGTTTTTTCAATGTCTCGAAATTGACACCTGACCCCCCTAAAAGGATGTCAATTTCACTGGCACTGCGGATGGTTGCTTCATCAAGGGATATACCAAAAATGCCCGGACCTTCATGAATTTCTCCAAGTTTTTGCTTGGATACAAGCCCTGTGTCGCGGCCTGCCGGGTCTAAAATACGCCAATTTACGTAGGCGATGTTGTTTTCAAGTATAATATTACTTTCAACGCTGTAGCGGTTTGCGACCGGGTCACCAGTGAAGGCAGCGATCCCAAGATCTTGAAGTTTTTTTGCGACATCTTCCCTGAGTTTCTGTGTCCATTTTCAATGGGAGCAACATAAAGGGAAGCGCGTGGGCCGGGTGCTGACTTGTAACTTACTTTTTGCGTTGGCTGAAAAGGACGCTCTAACGGCTGACAACCCGCGAGCGTGAATGCGCCGAATAAGAAAGCAGCTATGGTCAGTTTATAAAGCACAGGTCGCAAGCAATCCAAGTAAGCAAAGAGCAATGAATATAATCAAATGAGGCATTCTTTCGTACCAAAATCAGTCAGGTTTTTAACGACAAACTCAAAGCGTGTCATCCTTGCAATGCAATTGCTGATATTTGCCGCCCATAGTCATCCTCATTCCGATGGCACATCCGTCGGTAACTGAAAAAATCCTGTTCATTGGCATAGGTGTCGCGGGCAATTAAATCGACCTGCTTTATTCCAAGATCAAGCAATTGATCACGCACCAGAGCTGTCAGATCAAACAGAAAATGCCCCTCTTTGGGTGACGGCCTGAAATACTGCTCGCTGCTCTGATTTTTTTCAAGAAAGGGCGCAGGAAATTCCGGGCCCACCTCGTAGGATTGCTGTTGGATCGCAGGACCAATCGCCGCGCAAATCGAAGTCTTCTTCGCACCTAATTCCAGCATGTTCTCAATGACATTGGCCGCGATATTACTAAGGGTGCCTTTCCAACCTGAATGCGCAGCCCCGATTACTCTATGGTCAGTATCCGCAAAAAGAATGGGAACACAATCTGCGGTCAGAACCCCAAGCGCAATGCCGGGATCACGGGTAACCATTGCATCCGCCTTTTCGCGCAAAAGGACATCAGATTGCTGTGTGATGATTTCAACTCGGTTGCTGTGAATTTGATACAGCGTCTTGAGTTTGTCCGCATTCAGTTTTTCACAGACGATTTTTTTGTTTTTCTGAACATTCTCTGGTAAATCGTCCGAGCCTGCCCCGCAGTTCAGCCCCGCATAGACGCCATTTGAAACGCCACCGCGCCGAGTGAAAAACCCATGTGTGACACATGGATCTTTGAGAATTTCAGACTGGATGATCATTCCGCAAATCCCGCTGGCTGGACAAGGTTTTTTGAATAAAACGCAAATGCTTTAAACAAAGTACCCATTTCATCACTGCTAACCAAGCGCTTTAAATCAGCAGCAATTTTCTGTTTCTGGTTTTCATTGGCGTTTCGCGAAAGGATCATCGCCCGCGCCTCAATTCCAAGCCGCTCCAAAAACCGCCCTTGGGAGGAAAGTGCGCTGGATAGTTCACCGCTTTCTTCAACATACTTGCCGAGTTGGCCAAATCTGACATGGGCTGTCAAATCGTTTGCACCGGGGTTCTGAAGAGGGTCTGTAAAATTGTGATTTCTGACAGCTTGAAAACTGTCGCCAGTATTCGTCTCTTCCGGTCCGTAATCAACGAACAGGGCATATCCACCCTGATTTTCTATTCGCTTCGAAAGCTTTTCTACAATCTCCTGTACGGGGGCACTCCACTCAATGATCGTACCGCTCTCATGTTCTTTTGGCGACGGTAATAGGTTTAGAACTTTCGGCTCCACGGTATCCGCCGTACAAAATTCGAGGGTGTCATCTTTACGAGTGATCCGCCGCTCCTGCCAGCCGCCTTGCATTGAAATGAACTGGCGGATCGGCAGAGCATCCAGAAATTCATTCCCGATGATGATGAGCGGGGAGTTTTTCGGCAATTCATCAACGGTTTTAAGCCAGGTTATGGGATAATCCTTTAACGTCTCTTCCTGCTTTTTGCTGAGTATCTCGCTCTGCTCAATCAGATATATGTCGGCAGCGTCCTGAAATTCCGGCACCAGTTTGGAACTTCTCAGCGCATCCATCATCAATGTCCCGCGTCCCGGGCCAGTCTCACACAGAATGAATTTCTGCGGGCATCCCAACTTGCTCCAGCTATCTACGCACCATAAACCGATCAGTTCGCCAAACATCTGGCTAATCTCTGGTGCGGTTACAAAATCGCCACCGGCACCAAATGGATCAGACTTCTGGTAATAGCCATATTGTGGATGCAGCAGCGACAGCTCCATAAACCGATCAAGGGGGAGGGGGCCCTTCTCATCGATTTCATCACATATGATCTGCAGGAGAGCTGAACTCATTTATTTGCCATCGTCCTTGAAATCAGCCACGCCCCAATGACAATCATCGGCAGGGACAGTAATTGTCCCATCGTTGCACCAGCAAATAAAAACCCAAGATGAGCATCGGGCTCTCTGAAAAACTCAACAAAGCCGCGTGCAAGGGCGTATCCGATTAAGAATACTCCGGTCAGGAATCCCGGTTTTTGTCCAATTTGTGTATTGCGCAGAAACATCATTACAATAAACAGTACGAGTCCCTCGAGCAGGGCTTCATAGATCTGGCTGGGATGGCGGGCCATCGGACCGCCGTTGGGAAAGACCATGGCCCAAGGAACGTCCGTTGGCCGCCCAAAAAGTTCAGCGTTAATGAAATTTGCAATCCGGCCAAAAAACAATCCGATGGGTGCGACCGTTGCCAGCATGTCTGCAAGCTCGAATGTGGGAAGCTTGTGCTTTCGTGCGAACAGCAAGGCGGCAGCGACAACTCCGATAAATCCGCCGTGAAATGACATTCCACCTTGCCAGACCATCAAAATCTGTGCGGGGTTTTCCAGATAAAATTCGGGTTTGTAAAATAGAACATAGCCCAAGCGGCCACCAAAAATAACACCCAGCGTCGCCCAGACAAGAAAGTCATCAACCTGTTCGGGCTGAATTGCAGATTCCTTGCTTCGGGCAAAGCGCACCATAAGGCGCCACCCAATCACCAATCCCGCAATATAGGCAAGTGCATACCAGCGGATGGCAAACGGCCCGATGCTGAAAAGGATCGGGTCAATCTCGGGGAAGGACAGGGCTGAAAAATAGGTAAGTAAATTCATGATGTTCACTTTATAGAGGCTGGCGAAAAATCTGCAACAGGAACAGTCGCTGACACCTCTTCAATGTAAAGACTGGTTTCGCAGTTGCAATCAGTTAACAGCGGGCCCATATTAGGCTCATCAGTAAAGGACATTGAAATGCAGACAAATTCGAAAATATTTGACGATTTTGCCAGACTGGCTTCGGGTGCTTTGGGAACAGCGCAAGGCATGAAAAGTGAGATCGACAATCTTGTTCATCAGCGGATGGAAAAGATCATCGCCAAAATGGATCTTGTGCCGCGTGAAGAATTTGATGCTTTAAAGGCAATGGTAGTGTCATTGTCGGAAACGGTAGAAGCTCAGGCTGCCGAAATTGAAGCACTGAAGAAATCCGGTGCCAGTAAATCGGCTAAGGCGAAAACGAGCCGCTCTTCAGCTAAAAAATAGCACTTATTAAAGCGGCAATTTGATTTTTGCGGCTGAAATGAAATTTATCCACAAGAAATTTCGGTTTTTGTGTGCTTTAGGCTTGCACCTGTTTTATGGGTTCAGTACGCTACATATATGGATGCTTCAGGTGTGATGCACCACATATGGCCCGAAGCAAAATCCTGTGCACTGCAGAAAGCCGCTTCTGGCTTGCACTGCAACTGGCGGGATTTTGAAAGAAGGAGAACCGCCATGACGACACTACTTCTCTCCTCCGAAGAAACGGATGAACGCAATCCTCTTGATCTTGTTGAAACACTGATTGATCGTAATGACTGGTCTTTTGATCGGCAGGGATCAAATGAATTGACCGTTGGTGTTGAAGGTAGCTGGTGTCAGTATCATTTGTGGTTTTCATGGCGATCTGACATTCGCTCCATTCATTTTTCCTGCGCCTATGATGTGAAAATCCCGAACAAGGCATATGATGTCATCTATGAGCTGTTGGCCATGATGAACGAAAGAATGTTTGTCGGGCATTTTGATACCTGGCGTGAAGAAGGGCTTGTCATGTTCCGGCACGCCTTGATATTAAACAAGCACGGTGACCTCGCAGACGAACAGGTTCAAACTCTGGTCGAAACAGGGATGAAGGAGCTGGAGAGATTTTATCCAGCCATTCAGTTCTGCATCTGGGGCGGAAAAACACCGGAAGAAGCGCTGGATGCGGCAATGCTTGAAACAGTAGGTGAAGCCTAGAAAATGACAATTTCAATAATGTTGATCGGCTGCGGCAATATGGGCCGCGCCATGCTTGGTGGCTGGATTGAACAAGGAACTAAGCCCAATGACGTTGTTGTCATTGATCCATCACCGGAAAATCAGGAAAAAGCAGCGAAAATGGGCTGCCGGGCGTTTTCATCCCCGCTTCTGGTGGAAGAGAATTATCAGCCCAATGTCATTCTGTTAGCTGTGAAACCGCAAATCATTGCGGATGTGATAGATAGCTACAAAAAATACACCGATGCGGGTGCGTTGGTGATTTCCATTGCGGCGGGGACGCGGATTAACCGCTTTGAAGACAGTTTTGGCTCTTCGGCCGCTATTATCCGGACCATGCCTAATACGCCAGCGGCAATTCGCAAGGGAATGATGGTTTCGGTTGGAAATGGCAATGTTCAGGAAAAGCACCGTAAAATCTGTGATGATCTGATGCGGGCGATTGGGACAACCGCTTGGGTCGAAGATGAGGGGCTAATGGATGCTGTGACAGGGTTATCCGGATCTGGCCCTGCTTATGTATTCTATATGGTTGAGGCAATGCAAAAAGCGGGTGTGGCAGCGGGACTACCTGAAGATCTGGCGTTGCTTTTGGCCAAAACGACTGTGGCAGGCGCTGGCGCGCTTGCTTTGGATGCGGCAGAGTCTGTTGAGCAATTGCGGGTAAATGTCACCAGTCCCAATGGGACGACTGCAGCCGGTCTCTCGGTCCTTATGGCAGAAGATGGTTTGGCTCCCCTTATGGAAAAAACAGTAGCCGCTGCAACTAAAAGATCAAAAGAACTCGGTTAAATCTATTTAAAATTGAAAATCTAATACCATATACACCTTTTTATAGTATGAGGTGTGGTATGAAGTTCTCTGTTTTATTGGTTGGTTGCGGCAATATGGGCCGCGCAATGCTGAACGGTTGGCTGACAAAAGGGCTCAAAGGCGCTTCCGTCTGTGTGGTCAATCGCAGACTGGACGGTTTTGACGAATTTCGCGATCAAGGTTGCCGTTTCTTTCAGGCCAGTCACGAACTGCCCCGGGAATTCCGCCCCGATGCGGTTATTCTTGCAGTTAAACCCCAAATGATTGTGCCGGTCGCGCGCGATTATTCGGGATTTGTTAAGGGAGGGTCATCCTTTCTTTCAGTCGCTGCAGGGACCAAACTTTCTGTACTTGAAGGCGCGCTTGGAGGATGCGGCAGTTATTCGGGCGATGCCCAATACGCCTGCCGCAATTGGGCGCGGGGTAACCGTATCGGTTCCCAATAAAAACGTAACTCCAGCACAGCGGGAAATGAGTGAAAAACTTCTCTCGGCCATTGGTAGTACTGCCTGGGTTGAGGATGAAGATCAGATGGATGCGGTTACGGGGGTATCCGGCTCCGGTCCTGCATATGTTTTTTATATGATCGAGGCGCTTACCGAAGCAGGCGTTAAAAACGGATTACCTCGTGAATTGGCCAATCAGCTTGCCCGCGAAACGGTTGCCGGTGCAGGTGAACTTGCGCGCGTTCAGGACACTCCGGTTCGTCAATTGCGTGAAAATGTAACTAGCCCTCATGGAACAACTGCAGCCGGGCTTGAAAAGCTGATGAATCCTGATCATGGGTTGGAACCGCTTATGGAAGCAACGGTGAAAGCCGCGGCTGATCGCTCCCGAGAGCTCGCTAAAAACGCGTAATTTCAGGAGGAGGAATTCATGATTTCAAAATCTGAAGAAGCGGCCCCTACCAAAATGGGAAAACTGATTGTGCCTGATGTATCCGTCTTAAAAGCAGATCAGTTGGCAAATATGCAGCAGATGATCAAAGCGACCCAATCTGCCGCAGGCACAATGGATGCTGTCATCGCAGCACAACGCAAGTTATTTGAAAGTTTGCAACAGCAGCTAGTTTCACCACTAGCTGCGGATCCGGCGACGGCGGCATCTGCCGATAATTTCTCTGAAAATCTGACAAAATTGTCTGAGAATATGCAAAAAGCCATTGGCCAGTTCTCAAAATCTTCTGAAGCAACTGTTGAGGGGACGACAGATGCCGTGGTTGAAATGAACAAGGCGTTTGAACAGTCTTTGAAGAAAGTGGAACAGACGGCCATCAAATTTTCAGGTGGTTAGCCGGTTAAGGATGGAATAGGGTGCAGTAAAACAGATCAGATACGGGTAAAGGGCAGCTTATGGCCAGTGACATTCCTCAAATTGAATTTGACGATTTTCTCAAAGTCGATATTCGCGTTGGTAAAATTGTCGAGGTTGAAGATTTTCCACAGGCTCGAAAGCCAGCTTACAAGCTGAAAATTGATTTTGGGCCAGAAATTGGGGTCAAAAAAAGTTCTGCTCAGATTACAGCTCTCTATTCAAAAGACGATCTATTGGCGCGGCGGGTGGCAGCCGTTGTGAATTTTCCGCCCCGCCAGATTGGCCCGTTCATGTCAGAAGTTCTTGTTCTTGGCTTTAGTGATGAAAATGGCGCTATTTCCCTGATCCGTCCTGATCACGATGTCCCTCTTGGCAATCGTCTTCACTAAGGAGATCACTTAAACCATGGCTGAAAGCGAAGACCAATCAGCTATTATGACACCACCCGATTTTACGGATCTGTTTGAAAAACAGACCGCAGCATTAGCCGACGCCGCCAAGGCATCCAATGCCTGTTTTGAGGCTATTCGCTCCCAGGATAAAATTCTTGAGACCCTGAGTTCTGCTTACAGCGCCGAAATCGAACAGGTTTTTACAATCGCAAAAGCCGTTAAAAACCCGCCGATGGCAATTGCCTCGGTGCCGGTGGTCTTGACGCTTGCAAACACTACCTTTGCCAAAGCCTTTACCTCGCTAGCTGAACTGACAGCTTTGTTTGAAAAAGCAGTGGCAGAGATTGATTTGCCTTAAAGAACCCAACTTAATTACAGCGGAAGGCTGACCTGAACACGAAGCCCGCCAAGCGGACTTGTCGCAAGAATAATCTGCCCCCCATGGCCGTGAACAACATCTCGGGCAATGGTCATGCCAAGACCGCTGCCACCTGTCTCGGTATTGCGGGACGTATCCAGTCGATGAAAGGGGCGAAATACATCCGCTCGTTTGTCTTCGGGAATTCCGGGTCCATCATCATCAATCAGGATAAACGCCTGATCATCCTCTATGACAAGTTGCACTTCAATTTTTTGGGCATGGCGGCGGGCATTTTCAATCAGATTGGTCAGGCATCTTTTCATGCCGTTGGGCCGCAGGTGAGCGAGCACATCCTCAGCGGCAGTGAGCGTGATATCCGCACCTTGGCGGGCGGCATTATCGCAAACTTCCTGCACGATTTCCTTCAGATTTACAGGGGCCACACTCTCCGCTTCCTGCCCCTTGGCAAAGGCAAGATACCCCTCCACCATATTTTTCATGTCCTCGACATCGCCGATCAGATTGCGATTGGCATCATTGTCTTCCATCATGGCAAGCTGCAGCTTCATTCGGGTAAGCGGTGTTCGCAAATCGTGGCTCACACCGGCCAGCATTTCTGTGCGCTGTTTGATTTGCCGTAATATCCGGTGTTTCATTTCATGAAATGCGATTGAGGCCAGCCTGATTTCCTGTGCACCGGATGGTTTGAAATCCGCGACCTGCTGGCCCTTACCAAATTGCTCAGCTGCGTTGGCAAGCTGTCGGATCGGCCTCATTTGATTGCGTAGGAAAATGACAGCAATTGCAAGCAATGTGATCGAAATACCAATCATCCAGAGCACAAAGATATAGGTGGTGTTGGAAAACAGGCGTTTGTCTCTCACGGTAACGTTAAGCACCTTGTCGGCGAGCTGCACCCGAATGATCACAATTTCCAGATTGTTATTGGTGGTAATGGTGAAATCACGCCCCGGCAGGCTGGAGCGAAGCTCCCGCGCCATGTGGCGTTCCAGAAATCCGAAATCATCATCATCGTGATCAGCCGAATAGGGGGTAATATACCCATCCTCAAAGGTGACGGTTAGCCGCATTTGTGAGCGGGCGATGTTCAGGATACTCGCTTGGGCTTCCTCGCCCGGAAAGCGGTCGGTCAGGGAGATGACGCTGGCTATTTCCCCGGATACCCCTTGTGCGAGCCGTCGCGCTACGTTATTCCAGTGTCGTTCGTAGAAAATATAGGTCGCCAGAATCTGCAGCAACACTGTTGGCAGCACGACAATCAGCAGGGATCGCCCGAACAACGTCCGGGGCATAATTTTTTTTAACAGGCCCACATAGGGTGCGTTTAATTTCATGCACCTAACCTATCACAGTTTAATCTGCCCAAAGCACATATCCTTCACCGCGAACTGTCTGAAGATATCGTGGCATTTTTGGGTCATCCTCGATTTTTCGGCGAAGCGGGTAATTTGGACGTCAACCGCTCGTCCTTGCGCGCCGCTATGGGCTGACAGTTCGTCTCTTGAAATGGAAACTCCGGGCGAAGCGCCAATGATTTTAGCAGTATCTGTTCACTGGATGTCAAATTGATCACTTCCCCGTCCTTGGAGAGAATACCCCGAGGAATATTGAAAGTGAACGCGCCAAAGGAAATTTCCGAGTGGCTGGCTTCGTGGGATCTGCGCAAAATAGCTGATACCCGCAGTAACAGCTCTCTGGGCTCGAACGGTTTGGTCAGGTAATCATCAACGCCAGCTTCCAGTCCGTCTATGCGGTCATCCGTCTCTGCCATTGCGGTCAACATCAAGATCGCCACATTTCTGTTAGGGCCCGCTGTATTCCGCAAGGATGCCGCGAAGCTCAAGCCGTCCTCACCGGGCATCATCCGATCCAGAACAATCAGGTCAAAGGAAAGGCCCGCCATCTTGCGCCGTGCATCTTCTGCGCTATTGGCAATCGTCGCCCTGTATTCGTTATCGGTCAGGTATTTCTTCAGCAGGGACGCAAGACGGCTATCGTCGTCCACAACCAGAATATGAGGGGCGTTGTCGTGCATGCTCTGCGAAACTCTTCCTGTTATTTTTTCATGATCCGGCTCAGGGCCTTGTCCCTATCAGCTTCATTTATGAGCCCTTCAAGAACCTTTCGGTATCCCGCGACGGCCTCACCGCCTGCTTCGCGAAATGCTTTCGCAACCTGTTGCTGTTGCACATGACTGATTTTCCGCTCGAGCACTTTCCCTTCATCCGTCAGATATAACAACCTTTGACGGCGGTCCGATACACCAGCTTTCTGCTCGACAAACCCTCGTTCCACCAAGGCATTCAGCACTCGGCTCAGGCTCTGTTTGGTGATGCGCAGGATCTCCAGAAGCTCAGAGACTGTAATTCCGGGATTGCGTCCCACAAAGTGGATAACCCGGTGATGGGCGCGACCAAAATTATAGTCTTTAAGAATCTGATCAGGCCCATCTGTGAAGTCGCGATAGGCAAAAAACAGCAGTTCAATTGATTGTCTCAACTCTTCTTCGCGAAGGAAGAGCGGGTTTGTTCCAGATTTTACGTCAGCCATGTTGACTTAATTTTCTCATAATGTTACCAATTGAAAGCATGAAACGTAATTTTCATACTTATAACCTGTAAATAAACGACACATTATAACCCAAGGTTCAGAATAATGGATACAACCTCATTTGCCGAACGCGATGGCTATATCTGGTTTAACGGAGAATTGACCAATTGGCGAGAGGCCAAAGTGCATGTTCTCACTCATGGACTGCATTATGCCAGTAGTGTCTTCGAAGGGGAACGGGTATATGACGGAGAAATTTTCAAGCTCACGGAACATACTGAACGCCTGATCAAATCAGCACAAATTCTGGGCTTTGATCTGGGAATGAGCGTGGCCCAAATCAATCAGGCCTGTATTGATACCATCAAAGCCAACAATATTGTCGATGGATATGTTCGTCCTGTTGCGTGGCGGGGTTCTGAAATGATGGGTGTGTCTGCGCAACAAAATAAAATAAATGTGGCTGTAGCCGCTTGGGTCTGGCCAAGTTATTTCGATCCGGAAGCCCGAATGAAAGGCATTCGATTGAAGCTATCGGACTGGAAACGTCCGTCACCTGAAACCATCCCGACCCAGTCCAAGGCTGCGGGTCTGTATATGATCTGTACACTGAGCAAGCATCAGGCGGAAGCAGAAGGCTATGATGACGCCGTTATGCTGGATTATCGGGGCCGGATCGCTGAAGCAACGGGTGCAAATATTTTCTTCACCAAAGAAGGAGTTTTGCATACACCGACACCTGATTGCTTTTTGGACGGTATTACCAGAAGAACAGTGATTGATTTGGCGAAATCCCGCGGTATCGAAGTTGTCGAGCGGGCAATTCAGCCGGAAGAAATGGCGGAATTTGAAGAATGTTTTCTGACAGGAACCGCAGCGGAAGTAACGCCGGTTCAATGCATTAACGACTACCAGTTTACTCCGGGCTCCATCTGCGAAACTCTGATCAGGGACTATGATGCGCTCGTTAGGCGAAAACAGGCTGCCTGATTTCCAAAGCGTCTTTGATTGCAGCCGCCTGATTTTTGAGGCGGCTGTTCTTGTTTTTGCCCTTTTTATTTTGATAATAGGCGGCATAAAGGGTATTCATGAAGCCGGTGAACATCAGCGCATGTAAAGTTTGAATTGAACAGGTACCAAAATGAAGCGTTTGGGATTAATAGTTGCATTTTTTCTCTTCGGAACAACCCTGTCCCATGGGTCCTTTCAGGATGGCCTGAACGCATATAATGAAGGAAACTTTGGCAAAGCTGTCACCATTTGGGAAGAACAGGCCAGCCGGGGTGATGTCAATTCGCAGTATAATCTTGGTCTGTTTTATGAGCGCGGTGTAGAAGGCTACCCTAAGGATCTTGCGGTCGCTTATGCGTGGTATCGGCTTGCGGCCGCCCAGAATGCGGCGCCTGCCATACAGGCAGTCAGCCGTCTGGAACCACTGCTGACCGCTGGACAGATTGAGGATGGAAATAAACTGGCAATTTCCATTTTAGGGCGCTGGTATCGTGAGAATGTTGGCCTGAAAGAAGATGATTACAAGAAAATCGTTGAGGAGAGGGCCCGCCTTGAAAAAGCAAAAATTGAAGCTGAAAAGCGCGCGGCTGAACAGCGACGCAAACAGCAACAGGCACTGATTGCTCAGCGCGATGCAGATGCGAAGCTGGCAGAGCGGTTGGAAGAAGAAAGCAGAGCCGCAGCCATTCGTGCTGCACGTGAACAGGCCGAAGAAGCCAAACGTCAAGCCTATCTTGCGCAAAAGCAGCGCGAAGAAGAGGAAAGACTAGCTCGTCTTCGGGCCGAACGGGAAGAGGAAATCGAACGTCAGGCGGCTCTTAAACGACTGCAGGAACTCAAAGCGAAACAACAGGGCACTGTGAGCGAACCGGTTGTGCTTTCAACGCCGCAAAAACCGGTAATCGCACCGCAAGCTCCTGCCGCGAATACGGCTGTTGCCACAAAGCCCTCACAACCTGTCAGTTCACAGCCCGCCAGTTCACAAGCTGTGCAGCCACAGAACTCACTGCAATCAACAGATACGCCGCAAAAACCGGCCAGCTCCGGTGAACAGACTGCAAGTCGTGCAAATGACCAGCTGTCTAACTCGAAACCGGTTGCACAGGAGCAAACGGTTGCATCCAAGCCTGCAACTCCGAACCCGGTCAAAGCGCAGCCAAAAACGACCTTGCCTGTGATTAACAATGGAATGGATCAGCAGATCGTTTCAAATATTCTGGAAGCTTCAAAAAGCGTCGATCTCTCAACACCGCAAGCGGTTGCAGAAATCAGTGCTGAAAATACCAATATTGAAGCGTTGAAATGGTCGTTGATTTCAGCTGCACGCGGCAAGGCAAGTGCTGTCAGGATGAATGAAATTCTAAAACGCAGCCTGTCGCCCGCTCAAGTTGCAGAAGCGAACCGGCGGGCCGCTGAATGGATACTCAAGCGCCAGAAACGCGGCTGATGGCGTAACCGCTCAGTCTTTCCATTTATTTGCAGCGTCCAGATCACTCTGACGCTCTTTCACCCAATTACGCTCACCCTGAGCAGTCTCTTCCAGCTTCCAAAACGGGGCTTTGGTTTTAAGCCAGTCCATCAGGAAGGCGGCCGCTTCAAATGCGTCCTGGCGATGTGCTGAGGCGGTGACGACCAGCACAATGGGTTCTCCCAATTCCATTGTTCCAAATCGGTGTATAATTCGGCAATCTGTCAGTTTCCAGCGGCTACGGGCTTCCTGTTCAATTTTCTCCAGCTGTTTTTCAGTCATGCCGGGGTAATGTTCAAGTGTCAGCGATTTGACAGGTGAGCCATCGTTGAAGTCGCGCACATATCCAGTAAAAGAGACAACAGCGCCAATATCTGTAGACTGTCCAGCCACATCTGCTATGACCGCGCCGCTATCAAAAATCTCCTGCTGGACAATAACCATCTTACCCTCCTGTCACTGGTGGGAAAAAAGCGACTTCCTTTGCATCCTTCAGTGCTGCATCACCCTTCACATATTCCTGATCAAGGGCAACGCGAATGACATTTCTGTCCGCCAGCGCGGATGAATAGGGTTCTCCGCGGCTTATCAGAAATTCCAGCAACTGATCGACCGTTGTGACCTCTTTTGGAAGATCGACTGTGTCCTCTGCCATACCGATTTGTGCCCGCAGCCAGGCAAAATAAAGAATTTTCATGGGTAAAACTCTGAAAAGGGGATAAATTTTACAGGCTCGCCAACTGATACTTCTGTGGTCTGTTCATCCAGTTCAATCAGTCCATTTGCCCAGGTTAGAGATTCAATAAGTCCAGACCCTTCCGATCTGAATTTTTCCACCCGAAGGTCACCAGTTGCCGTATGGCTGTAGCGCCCCCGTAGCCATTCTTTTCGGCCGGATTTCTTTTTCATTTCAAAAGCCGACGGTATCAAATAATAGGGAATGGACACCTCTTCTTGGGAGCCAGCCAAACGTTTCGCCAGTGGCAGCGCAAACTGTAGCGCACAAACAAGGGCAGCAACGGGATTGCCCGGCAGCCCCATGAAAGGGACGTCCTTGATCATGCCTAGGGCAAGTGGCCGTCCCGGTTTAATCGCTATGCGCCAAAAATCAATATGCCCCAATTCTTCGATAACGGCTTTTACGTGATCCTCATCCCCAAGTGAAACACCGCCGGAGCTGATCACAAAATCACAACTGCTCGCTGCCACTTCCACCGCTCTTTGAATGTTTTCTTTGCTGTCAGGAAGGATCCCAAAATCCTGAACGTCCCATCCATGTTTTTCAAAACAGGATCGCAGCATGTAACGATTGGCATCGTAAATTTTACCGCTTTGATGGGTTTCACCGGGCTCGAGCAATTCATCACCCGTTGAAAGTATGGCAATTCGGAGAGGCCTGAATACGTTCACACGGCCCGCGCCAACGCTGGCTAGTCTTGCAATATGTGGGGGGTGAAGTGTGGTGCCGGCCCTAACCGCAATTTCTCCTTGGCGGATATCTTCCGCGGCACATCGACGATTGCTACCCGGGCGGAGCGAGGCGTTAATTACGACTTCATCACCCTTAACGGTGCAATCTTCAATCATCGCGACTGTATCGCAGCCCTCCGGGATCAGGGCACCGGTAAAAATTCTGACGCATTCTCCGCGATGAACAGTCCTGTCAAAGGGCTGACCCGCAGCACTTCTGCCAACGATCTGCAAGGCTCTGTTCGGCGGTTCGTTTAAATCTTGCGCAGCAAATGCAAACCCGTCCACAGCTGAGTTATCGGCTGGGGGAAGGGAGATATTCGAATATATGTCCTGTGATGTAATGCGCCCCGTCGCAGCGCTGATAGCAACCGTCTCAGTCTCCGTGAATGCAGTGGCATTTTGCAGGATACGCTTTCGGGCTTCTTCGGTGCTGATCATATCTTCTGGGGCGCGAAAGCAATCATTGCTGATCTTTGTGGGTGCGCTTTTGCCCTGCGCTGGGAATAAATGTGCCTCGATAAAATCCGCGACGTCATCAATCGCATCAATATCAATGAGCGGCAAACGCGTATCCAGATCTTTCTGGTTGGTTATAACGCCAATTACTGTCTCATCTGTCATAAACAGGGGTGTCGCACCCTCAAGCCCTCGCCAGACTTCAAGCTTCGGGAAATCTTCGCTTTTAAATCCTTCAACCAGAAGAATATCAACGGGCGAGAACCGCCTGCAAAGCTCGTCAAAACTGGCTTCGTCTTCCGCTGTATTTTCATGCATGTGGGCCCACCGGTGGCGGGAGGATACAAGCACTTCTTTTGCACCGGCCTGACGATGGCGAAAACTGTCTTTTCCGGGTTTGTCAATATCGAAACGATGATGAGCGTGTTTGAGTGTGGAAACTGAATATCCCCGTTCAATCAATTTCGGGATAAGCGATACAAGCAAAGTTGTTTTGCCGCTCCCGCTCCATCCTGAAATTCCAAGGATTTTCATTTTACTCGTCAGCCTCTTTCATCATGTGCCGAAGGCCAAGGCGTAAATAGTCATAACCCGTCCACATGGTCAATAGACCAGCTATCCACAACAAAACACTGCCAACCAACAGGGCATCAAAGTCACCTTGCACTGCCGGGCCGCCCAGTAAAAAGCATAATGCCAGAATTTGCGCAGCGGTTTTCCATTTGGCTAGTCGGCTGACGGGCATACCAACACGCAATTCCGCCAGATATTCCCGAAGCCCGGAAACCATAATTTCACGGCACAGAATAATGACAGCCGGAATTAACAGCCAGTCGGTGATCCGATCGACGCCAACCAGAAACAGGATTGCCGCAGCAACCAGAAGCTTGTCTGCGACCGGATCCAGAAACCGACCCAAATTCGAAGTCTGTTTGTTTCTGCGGGCAAGATATCCATCGAAAAAATCGGTGATGCCTGCTGCTATAAACAGGGCGAGGGGAACCCAGCTCGACCAGTCACCGGGCAGGTAGAATGAGGCAAGCAAAAGCGGAATAACCGCTATTCTTGAAAGTGTTAATAAATTTGGCAAACGAAATAACATGCCCAGATTCCCGGTTATTGGTCAGAATGACCCACCTAGTATAGGGGGGGTAAGTAGTGAGTAAAAGGCGTCATAGCATGTTTATTCGTGAAAAAAGTCGAAAATCTGCTGTGCCAGCTTTTTTGAGACACCCTCTACTTGTTCGAGATCTGCAAGCGCTGCATCCTGTACCCCCTTCGCGGACCCAAAATGATTAAGCAGAGCCTTTTTCCGCTTGCCGCCAATTCCGGGAATTTCATCTAGTGGGGATTTACCAATCGCGCTGGATCGTTTCGCCCGGTGGCTTGTGATGGCGTAGTGATGAACCTCATCGCGCAGGCGTTGCAGGAAATAGAGTGTTGGATCGTTTTCAGGCAACGAAAAGGGTGCCTTTCCGGGCATGAAAAATCGCTCGCGTCCGGCGTTACGATCCGGTCCTTTGGCAATGCCAACCAGCGTAACATCCTTGATTTCAAGCTCCTTGAACACATCAATTGCGGCGCTCAACTGACCTTGCCCGCCGTCAATGAGGACCAGATCTGGCCATTGTTCACGCGAACCTGATCCTTCACCGATTTTGTCAGGGTCTTCTTTTTTCAATCGTGTAAAGCGCCGGCTCAGGACTTCACGCATCATCCCGTAATCGTCACCCGGCGCCAGCTCCGTGTTTTTGATGTTAAACTTGCGATAGCTTTTCTTCTCAAACCCTTCGGGCCCCGCAACAATGAGCGCGCCTACCTGATGGGCACCCTGAATATGGCTGTTGTCATAAACTTCAATCCGGTTAGGGGCTGCAGGCATCTCGAAAACCCTGCCCACTGCATCCAGAAGTTTGCGCTGTGAAGCATTTTCCGCCAGTTTCCGCTCCAACGCTCCGCGGGCGTTTATACGCGCATGTTCCAGCATCTCAGCTTTGGGGCCACGCCGGGGAGTTGATATTTCTATCTTTTTTCCGGCAGACACAGTCAGGGCTTCACACAATAGCTCGACTTCGCTCGGCGTGTGGCTGACCCATATATTTTTAGGGGCGGGGTGCTTGTCGTAAAACTGACCAATGAAGGCGCTGATTACGTCTTCGGGCCCTTCTTCTTTCGTATGCGATGGGTAATGAGCACGATTTCCAAGATTCTGGCCGGATCGGATAAAGAAAACCTGAACGCAGGTCTGCCCACCTTCCTGATGCGCGGCAATCACATCCGCTTCGTCAATATTTGGCAGGTTGATGGTTTGCTTGGACTGAATATGTGCCATCGCTTTCAAACGATCACGCAAAACAGCTGCCAGTTCGAAATCAAGCGTATCGCTTGCCTGTTGCATTCGATCTGCCAGTTTCTGCTGAATAGCGTGGCTTTTTCCGGACAGAAATGCGCGCGCTTCATCCACAATCGATTGATAATCCTCAGGCGTTATCCGATCGACACAGGGCGCTGAACATCTCTTTATCTGATATTGAAGACACGGTCGGGTGCGCGTCTCGAAGTCGGAATCACTGCACGAGCGCAGGGGAAAAAGCCGTTGGAAGGTTGCCAGTGTTTCATTAACTGCCCCGGCCGATGCAAAGGGGCCGAAATATTCCCCTTTCTTGTTTCGGCTGCCCCGATGTTTCGTAATTTGGGGCCAGTCATGGTCGCTGGTGATGAGGATATAGGGAAAGGATTTATCGTCCCGCAGGATAATATTATAGCGCGGCTTCAGCTTCTTGATCAGATTGGCTTCCAGAAGCAGCGCCTCAACCTCTGTATGGGTGGATACAAACTCCATGGAATGTGTCAGCGATACCATGCGCATGATCCGGGTCGATTGACCGGTCATTTTGGTATAGCTGCTCACCCGGTTTTTAAGATTTTTTGCCTTGCCTACATATAGCACCTGATCATTCTGATCGATCATCCGGTACACCCCCGGGCTGGCAGGTAGCGTCTTCAGAAACGTCTGAATAACGCGTGAGCCGCGTTCAAAGGGTGATACGTGATTTTCGGGTGCTGATTCTGTCATAAGATTCGCGATTCACAGGGGTAGTTTGGGACGAGGGTTGAAAGGGTATCCTCAACAATATGTTCTAAGGTCTTTATAAAAAAGCAACATTAGGGTTTGTTGGGGAGATGTTATTTGGCTTTTTACAGTTTTTTGACACTATCCACCGAAGCTGTGGATAACTTTGTGTGTAACTGTAGCACATGTCCCTGCATCCTACATAAACCCTGACCTTCTCCCTTCGTGCCTATTTTTTGTGCAATTAAATAAGTTATTGATTTTAATGATAAATTTAAATGTCAAGAACCTCAACTGAAGAAAGTAACAAATTTTTTACCTAATTTAGACAAGTATTCGGTCATTTCCGGCTGCTGTGCACAACTATAGCTTTGTAAAATAAAAAAAATCAATTTTTCCGTTGCTATCGTCTGTTTCTTGTGATTACGACGCCCACACTGCCCGCATCCGCCAAAGCCTGCAATTTTTCGACCTTTACCCGTACACGAACAGTTCGTTGATTCTTCAGGCAGATATCGGCGACCTTTTCAGCAAGGGTTTCAACGAGGTTGATATGTTCTTCTTTTACGAGTTTTTTGATCGCTTTCGCGATTGTCTCGTAGCAAACCACATTATGATAATCATCATTGATGGGCCCGATATGGTCTCGAACCGTTAATACTATATTTAGTCGAACCGGCTGTTCTTTCAGTTTTTCATGCTCATAGACACCAATGAGCATATTGACCAGCAGATCATTGATAAAAACTTCATGTGTTGTCGCATCAGTTTCCGCCAGAGGGAGTGATGTAATTTTATGTGGTTCACTGGTACTCATGGTCATTCTTCCTCTGTCATGATGCAGGAGGGTAAATGCTGTCCTCCATCCATCGAAATAAACTCTCCCGTTATTGAAGGAGAGGACATTAAAAATTCAGCCCCTTTTGCAATATCTTCTGCGCTGGCGCCACGTTTGAGAGGCACTTGCGCCACTTGCCGTGCAAATTGGGAAGCGCTTTGCCGTTTGCTGGCAAGAGTAGGGCCCGGTCCTATCGCGTTGACGCGAATTCTCGGGGCCAGTTCCATGGCTGTGGTTTGCGTCAGGGTCCATAATGCCGCTTTGCTCAGCGTATAACTTGTAAAGCCAGGGCGCAGGTTATGGACCCGTTGATCGATGATATTCACGATTGAAACATCATTCATTTCATAGTCGAGATCCTGCGCCGCCATTGCCTGAGTGAGCAAAACAGGCGCAAGCAGATTGATATGCATATGAGCATCGAAGGAACTTTCCGAAAAGCTCTTCAAATCTTCTCTCTCAAACAGGGAGGCATTATTGATTAAACCTGTGACAGACCCGAAAGCCTCCGTTGCCTCCTGAAAAAGCTGGCGTGTCTGCTGTGCATTGGCAAGGTCCGCGCGAAACATTTGCGCTTTCACCCCAAGCTCATGCAACTGTGCCAGCACCTCCTCAGCCTCACTTGCCGAGTTGTGATAATGCAGGGCAATATTCCAGCCTGCTTTTGCAAGCACAAGGGAAAGTGCGCGGCCAATTCGTTTGGCACCGCCAGTGATCAGGACAGTCTTTGCCATAGGTCTATTGTGCCCGCTCCGTTAATAACCACAACTTCGAAAACGAAGTCTCTTTATATCATAGCGACAGAATGAACGCCCGACAGCCCAAAAAATTGCGCGGTAACATATGCCAGATAGGCGACGATCATCAGCGCGCCGATGGGACGGCTGATTGGTTTTTTGAGGAAAAAGATCAGGATCAGAGCGGCAGAGGCTGCCAGCATCAGGAACAGGTCAAAATGAAGTATCTGCTCGGGGGCGGACATGGGTTTGATCATGGCGGTCACACCAATGATGCCGGTGATGTTAAAAAGGTTGGAGCCCAGCACATTGCCAATTGCAACGTCGCCATGTTTGCGAAGTGCCGCAATAATGGAAGTTGCCAGCTCTGGCAGGGAGGTGCCAAGCGCAACCAGTGTCAGGCCGATGACCTCCTGAGACACGCCGGCGGTAACGGCAATGTCAACGGCGCCATGCACCAACAGGCGGGAGCCACCGATCAGCCCGGCAAGACCCAGAAGAATAAAACCCATGCTGACCCTAATACTTTTGGGCATGTTTTCTTCATATTCTTCAAGCGCCTCATTCGCCGCTTCCTCGCCGCCTCGTTTGGCCCGGCGATAGGCAAGGTAAATCACAACTGCCAGTGTAAGTGAGAGAACAAATCCCTGCCAGAAAGCAATCTGCCCGGTCCAGGCGAGGGCGGTAAACAATAAGGAGCCGCCTATTACGATCAGGCAATCGCGCAGGGCTGAATGATTGTCACAGGTAAGGGGGTAAATCAGCGCTGGTGCTCCCAGCACCAGTAGAATATTGGCGATATTGCTTCCCACAACATTACCAATAGCAATTCCTGATGCACCATCCAGAGCGGCTTGAACGCAGACGACCAGCTCGGGAGCGGACGTACCAAATGCGACGATGGTAAATCCAATAATGAGCTTTGAAATATTGAACTGTTCAGCAAGGGCAACGGAACCCCTGACCAGTAATTCGCCACATACAAGTAAAATCACTAAACCTGCGGCAACCTGAAGATACATCATGCCGTTTTACTACCTTGATCCTTCATTCAGACTCTCGTTAATACCTGACTATGCCGCGATGGGTTTGTTGTATATAGACACCCCGCGGGGGCAGTAAAAGGGTAAAATCCGAATTTCAGGGAATTAGTAGCTAATTTGCAACATCATCTTCAGTCAGGACGACATTTCCTAAAATCTCTTGCGAAGGGAATATCCCTGCTTTTTGAGTAAATTGAGGACGCCTTCCTCTCCGGGCAGGTGCAGCGCACCCACGGCAATGAAAGCAGCCCCCTGTTCGATCCGGCTCTGAATTTTTGAAACCATTGCATGATTTCTGTCAATCAGCAGCTTGTCTGTAATGAACTCCCGGATTTCAGGGCTCGCATCTTTTAAATCTTTGTTCATTCGGCAGAAAAAATGGTTGATGTCACCGCGAATATAGTGCCGCGTGAGTGTTTCAAGCTCGTCTTCCAGATCTGCAAAACCCTCTAGTGCACTGTCCAGCAGCTCCAGTTGCGCCGCTTTACTCAGGCCGTCAAAGAGC
Source organism: Sneathiella glossodoripedis JCM 23214 (assembly GCF_000616095.1). Classification (GTDB taxonomy): domain Bacteria; phylum Pseudomonadota; class Alphaproteobacteria; order Sneathiellales; family Sneathiellaceae; genus Sneathiella; species Sneathiella glossodoripedis. The sequence goes on from NZ_BAMS01000004.1 coordinate 195,749, forward strand.
CCAAGCTGATCCGATGCTTTCTCGAGGGCGAAAATCTGTTTGCCTTCGGCTTTTGCGATTTTCTCAAGCTCCCTGTCCAGTAGTGTTAGTTGGCCGGAATTTTGCGAGGAATTCGCGGGTGGCTGAGAGATAACAGAGGCAATCGCCCAGATTTTGAGCTGTAAAAGATTTTCAAGCGGAATTTGATACGCGGGCGCTATTTCTTTTAATTGTGCTAGTCGCCTCTCCCCCAGATGCTGCCGCATATTCTCTCCATGCGGGGCCATCATCAGGCGTCTGCTGGTCCGCATATTTTCTTCGGAAAGTGTCGTCTCCATCATGAAAAATTGCGACTTGTTAAGCGCCTGCATAACGACGCCGGGTAGATACAGAATACGCCGGTCCCGTGAATGCATGGTTCCAAAGACGAAACTTTTGGGGCCATCCCCTTTGCGAATTTCCCAAAGTTTCCCTTTGCCGTAAAGCTGGGACGCACAAGGAGTTATTTGACCAGGTGCTGCTTTTGCATCTGGTAACGAAGTGAAAACCCACAGGCAGGTCATCACAAAGGCGACTTTGGCCAAATGTGCCAGCGGATTAATCTGCATGCTTTTCATAACTCTACACCCGTGTATGCTTTCACCGTCAGAGTATCACTCATAAATGAGTCAATTTATGGACGTAAGGACAATTGCAATAACTCACTCAATCCACAAGCTATTCTGCACTCTGGTCGTTGCTTTTCTGTTGGGGACGATTGCGTTGAAAAGCTGTGACGCGCGCGAAAAGGGTCGCGTTCTGGTGTTTGCCGCAGCAAGTACATTTGCCCCTTTGCAGGCAATCGCATCACATTTTGAAGACGAAACAGGAATTCGTGTGGATATCTCGTTTGCGGGCAGTTCAACACTGGCTCGGCAAATAGAGGCGGGGGCACCTGCGGATCTGTTTCTGTCAGCCAATCGATTATGGGTCGATCATCTGATTGATAAAAGTTTGATCAGGCAGGAGCATTCCGTTGAATTACTGTCAAACGCACTGGTCTTGATCGCTCCTAAGGGGATGAAATTCTCATCTCTACCCATCAGGATTGCTGATTTGCCGACACTGTTGGATGTTGGCAGATTGGCCATTGGTGATCCAGCGCATGTGCCTGTTGGCATTTATGCGCGTCAATCGCTCGCGTATTTTGGTGTGTGGCAACAGCTCGCTCATCGTCTTGCCCTGCAAGGAAATGTGAAAACGGTTGTGCGTCTGGTTGAGCGCGGTGAAGCTCCCTTTGGGATTGTCTATCAGACGGACGCGTTGAATAATCCTGATGTTAAGATCGTCGCCGAGTTCCCACCCGAAACACATTCCAAAATTACATATATGCTGGCAAGTGTCTCGGGCCGTCGCTCGGATAAATCAGTTGTGGCCTTCGCGAGTTACCTGCAATCCGAAAACAGCATGAAGATTTTCAAAAATTTCGGATTTTTGCCGTTGGGCCGTTAGGTCTTATTTGCGAGGGCGGCGACCACCTACTGATTTTCCACTACTGATACGTCCGGCTGTTGAACGGCCAAGGGGTTGACCCTTTCCCGCATCTCCAATTCCTAAATCCCTATCTTGAAGTTTTTTGATCTCATCACGAAGTCTTGCCGCTTCTTCAAACTCAAGGTCAGCGGCGGCTTCCTGCATTTTCTTCTCAAGCGCTTCGATATGGCTTTCAGATTATTGCCGATTAAATTGTTGGCATCTTCCAGATTCAGATCAACATCATGGTGGTCCTGCTCATAGACACTTTCCATGATATCATCGATATGTTTGCGAACAGATGCTGGCGTGATGCCATGCTCTTTGTTATAGGCCTGTTGTTTTTCACGGCGGCGTTTTGTCTCGCTCAGCGCCCGTTCCATGCTGCCGGTTATCTTGTCGGCATACAGAATAACCCGGCCGTCCACATTTCGTGCGGCCCGACCAATGGTCTGGATGAGAGACGTCTCGGACCGTAAAAAGCCTTCTTTGTCTGCGTCCAGAATAGCGACAAGCGCACATTCGGGAATGTCCAGTCCCTCTCGAAGCAGGTTGATCCCAACAAGCACATCAAAGGTTCCAAGGCGCAAATCACGAATAATTTCAATGCGTTCAAGGGTGTCGATATCTGAATGCAGATACCTGACTTTGATCCCGTTTTCATGAAAATATTCCGTAAGATCTTCGGCCATTTTTTTGGTCAGGGTCGTAACCAGCACGCGCTGATTTTTGGCTGCGCAAATCTTGCACTCCGCCATCAGGTCATCAACCTGCGTCTCCACCGGTCTGATGATGCATTCCGGATCAATAAGACCCGTTGGACGAATGACCTGCTCTGAAAAACTGCCACCAGTTCGTTCCAGCTCCCACTGGCCCGGTGTGGCTGAGACGAACAGGGTTTGCGGTCGCATTAAATCCCATTCTTCAAATTTCAGTGGCCTGTTATCCTTGCAAGAGGGAAGCCTGAAACCGAAATCAGACAATGTTGATTTGCGGCTGGCGTCTCCTTTATACATGGCGCCGATCTGGCTGACCGTTACATGACTTTCATCAACAATCAGCATTGCGTTGTCAGGTAGATATTCAAACAGGGTTGGCGGTGGCTCACCCGGATTTCGGCCCGACAGATAGCGTGAATAATTTTCAATCCCTGCGCAGGCGCCTGTCGCTTCCATCATTTCCAAATCGAAAGTGGTTCTCTGCTCTAGCCTTTGCGCTTCCAGCAATTTGTTCTGACTTTCAAATTCAGCGAGCCTCTGTTTCAGCTCCTGCTTTATTTTTTGCTGGGCCTGCCTCAAGGTCGGTTTGGGCGTCACATAATGACTGTTGGCGTAGATGCGTACTTCGTTGAGTTTACCGGTTTTCTTGCCCGTAAGCGGGTCAAACTCCGTTATCTCTTCCAGCTCATCACCAAATAGGGAAAATCTCCAGGCCTGATCTTCCAGATGGGCGGGAAAAACTTCGATCGTGTCGCCCCGTGCCCGGAAGGTACCGCGCGTAAAGCTGGCATCATTGCGTCTATATTGTATCTCGACCAGATCCTGCAGCAGTTTTTGCCGGTCAATCCGTTGCCCTTTTTTCAGGGTCATTGTCATTTCACTATAGGTTTCAACGGACCCGATACCGTAAATGCAGGAGACAGATGCCACAATGATAACGTCATCCCGCTCCAGCAGCGCCCGTGTTGCTGAATGTCGCAGGCGGTCAATCTGTTCGTTTACCGAGGCGTCTTTTTCAATATAGGTATCCGTGCGCGGCACATATGCTTCGGGCTGATAATAATCATAGTATGACACAAAATATTCGACCGCATTGTTCGGGAAAAACCCTTTCATTTCCCCGTATAGCTGAGCGGCAAGTGTTTTGTTATGGGCGAGGATGATTGTCGGGCGTTGCATGCGTTCAATGACTTTTGCCATCGTAAATGTCTTGCCCGAACCAGTTACACCAAGCAGAACCTGATCCTTGTCACCTGCTATGATGCCATTGCACAGCTCTTCAATGGCTTGTGGCTGGTCACCGGCGGGTTCAAATTCTGAAACAACCTCGAAAGGGATGCCGCCCTCGGATTTTTCAGGCCGCTCCGGGCGGTGTGGGATGAAATTTTCCAATGTTTCGCTTTTGTTCTCTGCTTTCATGTGCCATATATAGGCTGAAATGGGTCAATTGCCAACCCATAATATAACAGATGGCGACGAAGGATCGCAGTGCGGAATATCACCGATGGGGCGGTGGGATAAGGTGCCATCTGAAGAACCAGCGGACAGGAAGGTTTTTAAGCTTCAGATGGCTTGGGAAACTGAAATTATGACTGCCAGAAAGGCTTTTTGATTTCGCTCTGCACAAAACGGTGATCAATTCCCATATCGTTTAGGTTTTCTTGATCTAATTGTGCAAGATTATGGCGCATGTTGGCACGCTCCTGCCATGTCAGGATTGTGTTTGTGATGGCTGTCACAAAACCCGCCTTCGGAGAAGCCGGTGTTACGGGTGAGCATTCAGTGTGCTTTGCATTCAATGTGTTTAAGGACATTGTCTTCTCCTTTCTGGGGGTCTAACGGTTGGCGAATTGTAAAAATTCGGTGTGAACTTTTGATGATGATGTTCTCGCAAATTAAATGCTTGATGACAAACGATAGTTTCTAATGTTATGGTTTAGAAAAACTAATCTGAAATAGAGCCTATGAAATTACCACCCCTGAACGCCTTGCGTGCTTTCGAAGCCGCTGCCCGACATTTAAGTTTTTCAAGAGCGGCGGACGAACTCTCTGTAACTCCGGCTGCGGTCAGTCATCAGATCAAGGGACTGGAAGACTGGCTCGCTGTACCGCTGTTTCGCAGGCTGAACCGCGCCGTCATGCTAACGGATGAAGGCCAATCCTATCTTGTGGGCATTCGTGAAGGGCTGGAGCTATAGGTGACGCCACCGAAAAAATCCTGTTGCAGGGAACGTCGGGGTCTCTGACCGTCAGTACATTACCTTCTTTTGCGGCCAGATGGCTGTTGCCGCGGCTTAGCAGTTTTCAACAACGCCATCCCGATATCAACGTGCGGATTTCTGCAACGGACATCATTACTGATTTTCATCGGGAAAGCGTGGATGCTGTTATTCGGTACGGGTCAGGAAATTATCCCGACCTGCATTCTGAATTATTGTTGCAGGAAGATCATCTCTTTCCCGTTTGTAGCCCGGTGCTACTGGAAGGCCCGCATCCTTTGACACGCCCCTCCGATCTTGCTCATCACACGCTTCTTCATGATGACTTGCGGGTGGATTGGGAAACCTGGCTGGCAGCTGCCGATGTGAAAGGCATCGATTCCAAGAAAGGCCTCAGCTTTAATGACTCTTCCATGGTTTTGAGTGCGGCCATGGCGGGGCAAGGGGTGGCTTTGGGGCGGAGTACGCTCGCGGCGGAGGATTTGAAGGCAGGCCGGTTGGTGAAACCATTTGATATCGAGCTGAAGGCGGGAAGTGCCTATTATTTTGTCTGCCCCAAAGAATTTATCAACCGGCCGCAAATCATGGCATTTCGGGATTGGCTGTTTGAAGAGGCGGAAAACGATCCGGGGCGTTTTATGTATGTCCCCGAAAGTTGAATTTTTGCATCCTGCGTGGCAAAGCTGCATGAAATCACCGGCAAAATCCGTTTTCACTGGCTTTAAGGTTGAAACCCTGTTTCAGGAAGCGTAGCTTGGCGGCTGCAACAGAGTTGCTGTTATTAACTTGCTTTATCGAAAGAAGAGGTCATGTCTATTATTGCGGAAAGTTTGGGCCGTATTAAACCCTCACCAACAATTGCTGTTACAACAAAAGCTGCAGAACTGCGGAGCGCTGGCCGGGACGTTATTGGTCTGGGCGCAGGCGAACCTGATTTCGACACGCCGGACAACATTAAAACGGCGGCAAAAACGGCAATCGATGAAGGCAAGACCAAATACACCCCCGTTGATGGAATTCCTGAACTCAAGCAGGCCATCTGTGAAAAATTCAAACGGGAAAATGGGCTGTCCTATGAACCTTCACAGGTTACGGTCGGCTCCGGCGGTAAGCAGATCATCTATAATGCTATGGTCGCAACGCTAAATCCTGGCGATGAAGTGATCATTCCGACACCTTACTGGGTATCCTACCCCGATATGGTGCTGCTCGGTGGTGGGGAGCCTGTATTCGTTCCAACGACTGCCCAGAACGGTTTCAAGATGCAGGCCGCTGATCTGGAAGCAGCCATTACACCCAAAACGAAATGGCTGATTTTCAACTCACCGTCAAACCCCTCCGGCGCAGGCTATACCCACGACGAGCTGAAGGCCCTGACAGATGTATTGGTCAAGTATCCCAACGTCTGGATTCTCACCGACGATATGTATGAGCATCTGGTTTATGATGACTTCAAGTTTGTCACTCCGGCCGAGGTGGAACCTGCTCTTTATGATCGCACCCTGACAATGAACGGGGTCTCCAAGGCTTATTCTATGACCGGGTGGCGTATTGGCTATGCCGCGGGACCGCAAGAGCTGATCAAGGCGATGGCGAAAGTTCAGTCACAGAGCACTTCCAATCCTTGCTCCATCAGCCAGTATGCGTCCGTAGAAGCATTGAACGGTCCGCAGGATTTTCTGGCAACACGGGCCAAGGCCTTTGAAGAACGCCGCAATATGGTTGTTGAAATGCTCAATGCTGCAGAGGGAATTTTCTGCCCTATGCCAGAGGGAGCTTTTTACGTTTATCCTTCCGTTGAAGGCTGCATTGGCAAGAAAACGCCAGCAGGCAAGGTTATTGAAAATGACCTGGACTTCGTGAGCGAGCTTTTGGAAGCGGAAGGTGTCGCCGTTGTTCATGGGGAGGCATTTGGTCTGTCACCGTATTTTCGGGCATCCTACGCCACCTCAACCGAGGCACTTAAAGAAGCCTGTACCCGTATTCAGAAATTCTGTGCCAGCCTTAGCTGATACAGTATTTTCAATGTTGAAAAAGCGGCCGGTGATTCGGCCGCTTTTTTTTATGGCCCGGCAAATAGCAGCATCCTCCCATTAAGGCGCAGTTCAAAATGGCGGAAAACTCGCGAGTGTGGGTTCCTCTCTCCATCTTTTTCTTGCCTACTGCCGCGATCGAGACAAACATTAGATAAGTCTAACAAACTGGGAGGTGCGGTATGACCATGGAAAAACCGACGGGACCCCGAACTGTGGCTCTGGTTGGTCCTTACTCAAGTGGCAAGACAACCCTGCTGGAATCGATGCTGCATATCTGCGGGGAAATTAGCCGAAAAGGTAAAGTCGATGACGGCAGCACGATCGGCGACAGTGCGGATGAAGCACGACAGAGAAAAATGAGCGTTGAGGTAAACTCCGCTCATTTTTCATTTATGGGGGATGATTTTTATATTCTCGATTGTCCCGGGTCCGTTGAATTTATGCAGGAAAGTCGCAATGTACTCAGCGCGGTAGATGCGGCGGTTCTCGTTTGTGAGCCGGATCCTGACAGGAATGTAACGTTGCTGCCAATCCTCAAGCTGCTCGAAGAAAATGACACGCCGACCTTTATATTTGTCAATAAGGTGGACCGGGCAAAAGGGAGCGTGCACACCCTCTTTCAATCATTGGAGGAAGTTTCAAACAGGGATCTTGTTCTGCGCCAGATGCCCATTGTCAATGACGGAACAGTCACCGGTTATGTGGATCTCGCGTCAGAGCGGGCTTATGTCTACAAGGATGGACAGGCTTCTAAAATTATCGATATGCCGCCGGAAGTGGCCGAGATGGAAGGCACCTCGCGCTTTACCATGCTAGAGACGTTGGCCGATTATGACGATCACCTGATGGAGGAGCTGCTCGAGGATATTGAACCCCAGCATGAAGAAATCTACGAGCTGTTGCAGCAGGATTTGCAAAAAGGGTTTCTGGTTCCGATTTTTCTGGGGGCCGCAGACAGTGATCATGGCGTTCGCCGCTTACTAAAAGCGCTACGTCATGAGGTTCCCTCAAATGAGAAAACGGCCGAACGCGCTGCGATTGAGATCGGTGAGGACAGGACAATCGCGCAAGTGCTCAAAACCTATATCTCCGCGCAAGGGGGGAAATTATCGCTGGTGCGTATCTGGTCGGGTACCATCTCGGATGGCGATGCCTTTGAAGCGGGCCGTGTTTCTGGGCTTGTCCGTTTACAGGGCGCACAGCAGGAAAAGCTGGATCGGGCAAGCGCGGGTGAGGTTGTTGCATTGGGTCGTATGGAAGCCCTTCGCACCGGCGATTTTCTGACGAGTGACGGTGTGGAGCCTATCGCCTCCCGCTTGAGTGTGTTCGAACCGGTTTTTGATTTTTCTTTGTTTGCCGAACGTCGTGAAGATGATGTGAAGCTTTCAGCTGCATTGGCAAAATTGAACGAAGAGGACCCCTCTTTGATCGCCGAGCATCGTCAGGAAACACAGGAGCTTCTATTGCGGGGACAGGGGGAAATTCACTTAAGCGTCGCGCTGGAACGGTTAAAGTCCAAATATGGCCTCTCCGTCACACATTCCGAGCCAAAAGTTGCCTTCAAGGAAGCCATACGCAAGGGAACTGTCCATCATGCCCGCTTTAAAAAGCAAAGCGGTGGGCATGGACAGTTTGGGGATGTCAAAATTGAAATCAAACCATTGCCCCGCGGTGAGGGGTTTCAGTTCAGTGAAACCGTTGTGGGCGGATCCGTGCCCAAGCAGTTTATCCCCGCGGTGGAAAATGGAGTGAAAGACTATCTGGGGGCAGGCCCGCTGGGCTTTCCGGTGGTGGACATCTCTGTCACTTTGCTCGATGGTCAGCATCATTCGGTTGATAGCTCGGAAAACGCGTTTCGTTCCGCAGCCCGCATTGCCATGAGTGAAGGGATGCCCAATTGCTCACCTGTTCTGCTGGAGCCGGTTTGCAAAGTGGAAATTGCGATGCCAGCGACTTTCACGTCAAAAGTAAACGGCATTGTCAGCAGTCGGAGGGGTCAAATACTGGGTTTTGATGCGCGCGAAGGATGGCATGGATGGGAAGTGTTGAGCGCCATGATGCCAGAGCAGGAGCTGCGGGGCTTGATAATTGATCTGCGTTCGGCAACTCAGGGCGTGGGAACGTTTCGTGCGGAATTTGATCACTTGCAGGAACTGACCGGCGCCCTCGCTGAACGGATTGTGGAGCAGGCGGGGTCCGGGCATTAGCAGGAGCACTAGCAGGATCCCTCACGGACTGTTGATTTGAATTTGTGAACTGACCGCTCAATCCTTTCGTAACACAAGTTTGAAAGGGTTGCCGGTATGCTTATTAAAATCAGGAAGAGTTGGGAATTATCAGAAAACGCCGTTTTGGATGAGGGTAAGTATCTGAACCGGCGTCAAATTCTGAAAGGGCTGGGGATCGGTGGATTAATCGCGGCCTCTCCGTCAATACTGTCAAATTCAGTTGCGGCAACATCTGATGATCCCAGCGCTCATCTGTATCCTGTTGCCCGCAATACAGCCTATGAAGGCGGGCGACCGCTCACCCCTGAAAAAATCGCCACTACCTACAATAATTTCTACGAGTTCGGCTCACATAAAGAAATTTCAAAAGCAGCACAGGCGTTGAAAATTCGCCCCTGGAGTGTCCTCATCGATGGGGAGGTTGAGCAGGAACAGCAGATTGATATCGATGATCTTTTATCTCGAATGCCGTTGGAAGAAAGAATTTACCGCCACCGCTGTGTGGAGGCATGGTCAATGGTGGTGCCCTATAGCGGCTTTGCGCTCAAAGAATTGGTCAAGCTGGCAAAGCCTACCTCCAAAGCAAGATATCTGATCATGCAGACTTTTGAGGATAAAGAGGTGGCAACTGGTCAGCGTCAGTTCTGGTATCCTTGGCCCTATACTGAAGGGCTGTCCATGGAAGAAGCGGCGCATGATCTCGCGTTTATCGCAACAGGTCTTTATGGCAAGCCTATTCCCAAACAAAATGGGGCGCCTCTGCGTCTGGCTGTTCCATGGAAATATGGTTTCAAACATGCCAAATCACTCGTTCGCTTTACCTTCAGTGAAAAGCGTCCCGTCAGCTTTTGGCAGAAGCTGAATGAGAATGAATACGGGTTTTGGGCAAATGTGAACCCGGAAGTCCGTCATCCGCGCTGGTCTCAGGCGACGGAACGTGATCTGGCCACTAACGAGAGAATTCCAACGCAATTCTACAATGGCTATGCAGAAGAGGTCGCGGGTCTGTATACGGAAATTGGTAAGAAAGAGCCCCTGTTCAAATAAAAAAAAGGCCAGCCTCATCGGAGGCTGGCAAGTCTAACAGGGAGGCCTGCCGTCTAGCGGCAGTGACTGACACACTTGGGAGAAACTGTCAGCCAACATGCAAACTTTCGATTGCAAGTCAGGCAAGTAAATCGCCTGCATCACATATGTGGGAATCGGTCCCTTATATGAGTAGTCCCAAAAACGCATAGCTGCCATGAGCGTGCGTCATGGCAAAAAAAGACCAGCCTCTGGGAAGAGGCTGGCAAGTCTAACAGGGAGGTATATCATCAAGAGATGATATATGCTGCTTGCAACTGGGAGGAAAGCAAGCAGCGGGAATATCGATAAAGGGGGGTCGATATTCAGATCAATGCTGCAATGCAGCGTTGATGATTGGAATATAGGCAATTGATGAATTATGTGCCAGTATTTTTTTTGCAGCGCACCCATGCATTTTGTGCATATCTCCCTGACCAGCCATGCGCTTTTAGGAAAAACGCATATTTGCGGCAAAAAGAAAGGCTGACCTGTAAAACAGATCAGCCTTATAACTAACAGGGGATGTTATGATGAATATCATAACGGGTTACTTGCAACTGGGAGGGTATCAAGTAACCATACCATGTTCACGAAACATATGGGAGACTGTCGTGAAACAGGGAGTGCTGCGTCGCAGCAATCGGTGAGCACTTTTTAGAAAAACTGGCGCAGAATGAGAAGTTCAATATTCTCAAAGCGGATATGCACTCAATGCATGGCTGTTTGAAAATTCGATCTGCTGAAAATTAAAAGCCGTTTGCTCTATGCCTAAAAAGTAGACTCAGACACCTTCCGGATCAGAAAATCGCGAAAAATAGTCACCCGTTTCGATTTGCGAAGCTCTTCGGGGTACACATAATACGCATCGAACTCCGGCCCTTCCAGATCAGGCATGATGCGCACCAGACCTTTATGCCCCTGCGTGATGTAATCGGGCAGGCTTCCGATGCCGACACCGCTTTGAATTGCCAGCAGCAGTCCGTAAACGTTATTGACCTTGAATACGGGTTGAATGTCAGGGTTGTAGGAGCGGAGCGTATCCAGGATCCAGTTGACATTGGAAATGTTGGAGGGCGCTTCATCTCCGTAAATCAGGATTTTCCGTTTCGCTAGTTCTTTGAGGCTACCGGGATTGCCATGGCGGTCAATATATTCGGTGGAGGCGTACAGGTGATGGCGGACACTCATCAGTTTTCGCATAATCAGGTCAGGCTGTACCGGCTCACGCAGGCGGATGGCGACGTCTGCCTCCCGCATGGCGAGATCCAGCTCCCGATCAGCCAAAATCAGATTTACCGTGATATCCGGATACAGCTCAATGAATTCCCGTATTCTGGGTGTCAACCAGTTGGAACCAACACCAACAGTTGCCGTTACCTTGATTTCGCCTGTGGGCTTGTCTTTGGTATCCGCAAGCATGGCTTCCGTCATGGCCAGTTTTGCAAAAATTTCATGCGCGGTTCTGTAGAGCAATTCGCCCTGCTCGGTCAGCAAAAGTCCTCTGGCATGTCGGTGAAACAGGGGGAGCTTCAAGCTGTCTTCAAGGGCGCTGATCTGCCGGCTGACAGCGGACTGGCTTAAATGCAGTGTCTCACCGGCATGAGTGAAACTGCCGGCCTCGGCAACGGCGTGAAAAATTCTAAGCTTGTCCCAATCCATCACTGCTCTGTCTCCCCGTAAAGCCAGGATAGGGTTCCCGGGCGATACAGGTAATGTTAGTCGTTGTTTTCAGGAAGAGGGAAACTAATTTTCCATGCGTTCAGAAGTTAGCGCGAACGCGTGGCAAATGAGTAACGTCACTCGTGACCTGCAAGAAAGCGTTCAGCTTCAAGCGCCGCCATACATCCGGTGCCAGCTGCCGTTACCGCCTGACGATATATTTTGTCCTGAACATCTCCGCAGGCGAACACGCCTTCGATGTTTGTTGCCGTGGAATCCGGGGCGGTAACGATGTAACCCTCGTCATCCATATTCAGCTTGCCCTTGAACATCTCGGTATTCGGGCTGTGGCCGATCGCGATAAACACACCATGCACATCAAGCAGGCTCTCTTCGCCTGTTTTGACATTTTTCAGCTTTGCTGCTGTCACTCCTAGCGGGTTTTCGTCTCCAACAATTTCTTCCAGAACCGTATCCCAGATGACATTGATTTTCTCGTTTTTGTGAAGACGGTCCACCAATATCTTTTCAGCGCGGAATTGATCCCGCCGATGAATGATTGTGACTTTGTCCGCATGATTTGTCAGGTATAGCGCTTCTTCAACGGCAGTATTGCCACCGCCCACAACAAGGACTTCCTTGCCGCGATAGAAAAAGCCATCACATGTCGCGCAGGCAGAAACGCCAAAACCCATGAATTTCTCTTCCGACGGTAATCCCAGCCATTTCGCTGCCGCACCTGTTGAGATGATTACCGTTTCAGCAATATATTTTGCTCCGCTATCGGCTGTGGCAACAAAGGGGCGTTTGCTTGTATCCAGATCTACAATCACATCATGATGAATAACCGTGCCAACATTTTTGGCCTGTGCTTCCATCTGCTCCATTAACCAGGGGCCTTGCACAGGATCTGCAAAACCGGGGTAATTTTCTACATCAGTTGTGATGGTCAATTGACCTCCGGGCTGAATGCCGTGAACCATGATCGGGTTAAGAGAGGCCCTTGCTGCGTAAACTGCAGCCGTACATCCGGCGGGTCCGGAACCAATAATAAGTACACTTGTTTCAAACGTCTCGGCCATCTGGCACTCCTTAACCAACGGATTGTTTGCAGCTCATCAGCGGGATTTATTTATTATGGCTTCCATCGCCTTGCAAGGGGCATATATGGACAAATGTAGCGGGTTTAACACAAATATGGTGTGTTAATGACCTATCTTGTCCCAGACAATTTTTGCAATCCGCTCAGTTTCTGACAGTTTTGCGGGACTCCACTCATCAAGGGAGCCGGTAAAGTTCCGGGTGAAATTCAATGTCTTCATTCTTTCGTGAAATCGGTTGAACTTTTTGTTTCCACCGGGAAGGTCGAAAACATAAACCGGTTTGCCAGCGGTTACTGCCTCGCAGACCATATTTACAGAATCGGCGGTTACGATAATGGCGTCCGCCCGATGCAAATAGGCAAAATAGGGATTGTCACCTTCACCTGACCAAAGCTGATGCGGAATAGTCTCAAGCGCGCGCTTGAGGATGCTTATGTTTTCTGCGCCTGTACGGCGAGAGGTTGTCACCAGAAAATGACAGCCTGTCTTTTCATGAAGACTGCCAAGATGCTGGCTCAAATCCGTCATTACCTGAGGGTTTACATCATAACATTTATTGCTGCCACCGACGAGAACCGTTACCACAGGGGAGGCTAGGTTTTGTAGGCTATCACTGAATTTGGCAAATTCCGCCATTAGTTTTTGCGTCGTAATTCGTGTCAGTGATCCTTCGCTGACAATAACGTTTTGGCCACGCAGCCGGTCATGCCAGGGCACAATGACCAAATCAAATCTGTCTGCACGGCAGTTGGGGGTTTGAATATGAATGGTGAAACATTTGTTCTTGCTGGCTTTGCGGATGGCAATGCTTTGTGGAATGGCCTGTCGACCGCAGCTGATCACAATATCGGGCCAGGGGGTATGTAACTGATCGCCACTTTCCCGCAAGCGCTTCAGCGGGGAAATCCACAATTGCGGCGGCAGCCATTTCCAGGGTTTCTTGCTGTGAATGCGCTTGATGGTTGGCTCAAGACCCATGCTTCCGCCAGTCCCAGGCACTGATTTTCCATGCCTGCGCTACCATCAGTTATCACCCAGCAAGTTTTCGCCTGTGTTTCGCTAATTGCTTTCAACCCATTATTTTTACCAGTTTATAGCTCTAGTGCACTATTGCGCCAGAAGGGCAAGGTCAAGTAATTTAATTACAAAAATGCGAATATCTAGGGTTGGATAAATGACATCCTTGTAATATTATTGCGCAAACCAGATAGTTGGAGGCAATGAATGCAACGGGTGAAACTGGACGATATTGATCGGCGAATTCTGCACGATCTTCAGGAAAATGGCCGGATTACGAACGTAGAACTGGCAAAAAATGCAGGTATTTCGGCTCCGCCCTGTCTGCGACGGGTGCGTGCACTGGAAGAATCCGGCTATATTGAAGGCTATCACGCGCAACTTCATGCCGAAAGTTTGGGCTATGGCGTAACAGTATTTGCTTTGGTGGGCTTGCACAGTCAGGCAGAAGCAGATCTCAACGCCTTTGAAGAAAAAGTTCAAAAATGGCCACTGGTGCGCGAATGTTTCATGCTGGCGGGCGAAAATGACTTCATTTTGAAGGTTGTCGCAAAAGACTGGGATGCCTATCAACAGTTTTTGACCCATGAATTGACGGCGGCACCTAACGTGGAACATGTCAAAACATCTCTTGGCATTCGCGTGTCCAAATTCTTGCCGGGTGTCCCGGTTGAGTTGGAAACGTCAGGTGAAACTGTCGGCTGATCAACACGACAGATCAAAATTTTCAGTGATTTTGGCTTTCTATGGGCAAGGCGATGAACATTTATGAAAACGGGCTACCTGCAAACAAGGCAAATTGTGAGCCGCTAACCCCTATTGGTTTTTTGGAAAGATCGGCTGCTGTCTATCCGGAAAAAACCGCAATGATCCATGGGGATTGGCGCTATAATTATCGCGAATTCTACGAACGCGCCAAACGTCTTGCCAGTGCCCTGTCAAAGCGGGGAATTGGAACCGGTGATACGGTTTCTGTGATGGCGCCGAACGTTCCTGCCCTACTGGAAAGTCATTTTGGTGTTCCCATGTGCGGTGCCGTGCTGAATGCGCTGAACACACGTTTGGACGCGGCGACAATTGCTTTCATCCTCGATCATGGAGAGAGCAAGCTGCTCATCACGGACCGTGAATATTCCGATATTGTCCGCGAGGCGCTTGACCTTTGTAAATCCAAACCTGTCGTGATTGATATTGATGATCCGTTGGGCAGTGGTGGTGATCTGTTGGGCGAGATGGATTACGAGCAGTTTCTGCAAAGCGGTGATCCTGATTTTGATTGGAGTGGTCCCGAAGATGAGTGGCAGGCCATTGCACTGAACTATACTTCGGGCACAACAGGTGATCCCAAAGGGGTCGTCTATCATCATCGCGGGGCCTATCTTGCGGCTACGGGCAATACGCTTTCTTGGAATATGTCAAAGCATCCCATTTATTTGTGGACTTTGCCCATGTTCCATTGCAATGGCTGGTGCTTCCCTTGGACCATCACGGCAGTTGGGGGAACTCATGTCTGTTTGCGAAAGGTGGAAGCGGACCTGATATATGATGCGATGGGCCGGTATAATGTCGATCATATGTGTGGCGCGCCCATTGTCCTTTCCATGTTGATCAACGCAACGGATGAAAGCAAAGCCAAGGCAAACAAGGGTATCAAGGTTATGGTGGCTGCAGCGCCTCCGCCTGCTACTGTCCTGGCCGAGATGGACCAGATGGGCTTTGACGTGACCCATGTGTATGGGCTGACTGAATGTTATGGTCCGTCGGTGTTTTGCGACTGGGATTCAGACTGGGACGAAAAATCGGTCGAGGACCGGGCCGCGTTGAAGGCACGTCAAGGCGTGCGCTATCATGCACTTGGTGCGCTCGATGTACTCGATCCGGAAACAATGACACCGGTTCCGCGTGACGGCAACACTATGGGTGAGGTCATGATGCGCGGAAATATGGTCATGAAAGGGTATTTGAAAAACCCTGAAACGACGCGCAAATCTCTTGCCGATGGCTGGTTCCACACCGGAGATCTGGGCGTTATTCATGAAGATGGGTATCTGGAGCTGCGCGATCGATCCAAGGACATTATTATCTCCGGCGGTGAAAATATTTCCACGATTGAAGTGGAAGGTGTTCTCTATAAACATCCGGCTGTTCTGGAAGTGGCGGTTGTTGCGCGTCCGGACGATAAATGGGGAGAGACACCCTGTGCTTTTGTGACCTTGCGCGCTGGAAAAGAAGCAAGCGAAGCTGAATTGATCCAGTTTAGCCGGGATAATATGGCGCATTTCAAATGCCCGAAAACAGTTGTTTTTGATGAACTGCCCAAAACTTCAACAGGTAAGATCCAGAAATTTGTCCTGCGTGAGCGGGCGAAAAACCTGTAAATCCCGATTTTAGCATTATCTTTTTCTTAACCAGAACTGGTGAATGGTAGAACTGAGCTCTATTCACCAGTCTGGGAGAGAAAGATGACCCATTTTTTGGTAACCGAGGAAAACCCTGAGGGTAAAAAGCTTGAAGAGGTTCTGACGATGGTGCGCGCTGACATTATTCAACGGTGCACTCTGATTACCGATGATATTCGACCCGAAGCCCAGGCGGTTCTGGCCAATAATGTCAAGGTGCTGTCCCTGCTGACGGACGCGATTGAACTGGCAAGTGACAGCACACGAATTCTGGATAAAGCCTTCGGCCCCAGTCAGGCCAGCAAGGGCGGTCCGCCGCGCATCGGCAACTGATACGCGGCGACGCGATTTAAAGAAATTCGATCAGCGCTGATCGAACGTCCGCAGCCTTTTCGATCATCTGCATATGACCGCAGTCTTTCAGCATGACGGTCTTCTGCCCATCGATAGCAGCAATGAGCTTTTGCGCCGCGCGGGGCATGGTCATCATGTCTTTATCGCCGAGGATAAACAGCGCTGGTGCCTTCAGATTTTGGGCGGCTTCAAATCCACCGTCATATCCGGCGCAGATGGATAGCCCTTTATAAAGGGTGTCCTTACCGGATTTTTCCACAACCCTGAGCGCATTTCCAATCATCCAAAGTCCGGGAACCTCTGCTGCTCCGCGGTGAGAGGGGCGGGCATGGGACCAGTCGATCATCATCTGATAGGCTGCTGGATCATTTTCACGTGCCTTTTGTAAAAAGGCCTCCCCAACCATCATGGGATAGGCAATGCCGATCATGACAACTGCACTGACGCGGTCTTGATAGCGCCCCGCTGCAGAAAGCGCGGTTAGCGCCCCCATGCTATGTCCAACAAGTGCAGCCTCTTTAAGCTCCATCGCATCCATAAAGGCAATGACACTGTCTGCCAGCTCATCGATGGAAGCGGGGATTTCGCCGCCGCTCTTACCGTGGCCAACAAGATCCAGCGCAAAGACGTTAAAACCGTGATGGGCCATATATCGACTTTGCAGGGCCCAGGCTGTGTGGTCCATGGCCGCACCATGCAGAAACAGGATTGTCGGCTGGCTCGGATCAAATTCTCTGCCGCCAGTTGCCGCAAAAATCTTTGTGTTATTTACTGTCACATACATGCCAAGCTTCCTTATGCCGCAGACTGTTTTTCAGCGACTTTTGCCGCAGCCCTGAGGCCGAGTTTCAAATCCTTGATCAGATCATCAGCATCTTCAATACCCACTGACAGGCGGATCATTCCTTCTGAAATGCCCGCATTCTTGAGGGCTTGCGCATCCATTTGCTGATGTGTTGTCGAGGCAGGGTGAATGACGAGGCTTTTGGCATCGCCCACATTCGCCAGATGAGAGAAAATCTGCAACTGTCCGATAAACGCCTTGCCAGCTTCGCGGCCACCTTTGACAGTGAAACTGAAAATGGACGCAGCCCTTTGGCAGCAGTTCCTTGGCCAGTTCATGATCGGGATGGGTTGGAAGCTCGGGGTAAGATACAGTTTCAACTGCATCATGCGTGTTCAGGAATTCAATAACTTTACGGGCATTGGCGACATGCTTTTCCATGCGCACGGAAAGTGTTTCCACACCCTGTAGAATTTGAAAGGAATTTGTCGGGCTGATGCAGGCGCCGAAATCACGAATACCTTCTGTGCGGGCTCTCATTAAAAAGGCAAGCGGGCCAAATTCTTCCTCATAGCGAATGCCATGATATCCCTCATAAGGTTCTGTCAGAGTTGGGAATTTTCCGCTTTTCTCCCAGTCAAAACGTCCGCCATCAATCAGGGCGCCGCCCATGGCGATCCCATGCCCGCCCAGAAATTTGGTTGCGGAATGCATCACCAGATCTGCACCCAGATCCAATGGCCGGCACAGATATGGCGTTGCAAAAGTATTGTCGATCAACAGCGGAATATCGGCAGCATGTGCGATATCGGCAAGCGCAGGGATGTTGGTCACTTCCAGCCCGGGGTTGCCCAGTGTTTCCGAAATGACGAGCCGCGTATTGTCCTGAATGGCGTCCTTGAACGCGTCAAGGTCTCGTGGATTGACAAAGGTTGTTTCAATACCAAATCGCGGCATTGTATGTTTCAGAAAATTATAGGTTCCCCCATAAACGGATTGACTGCAGACGATATGCGATCCGGCACTCATCAGTGTCACGATCGCCAGATGCATTGCCGCATGACCTGATGCGGTACAGATCGCACCAACACCGCCTTCAAGACTGGCAAGTCTTTCTTCTAAAACGGCCGTTGTCGGGTTGGATAGCCGCGAATAAATATGACCCGTAGTCTCCAGATTAAACAGGGATGCGGCGTGATCGGCATCCTTGAATACATAGGATGTGGTTTGATAAATAGGGACGGCTCGGGCACCCGTGATGGGGTCAACCTCTTGCCCTGCATGAAGGCTCAGCGTATCAAATTTAAGAAAATTGGGGTCAGCCATTACACGTTTCCAGTCGTTATTTGAATTTAGCCAGAAGCTATAACGACAGATGCAAATGGTCCAGTTGTATCTTGAGTGGATAACCTGTTTTTGGGGCTGTAGGGGAGGCTGGAATTAAATGAGGGGGCTGCCGATTAAAGCGCCCCCTTCAATTTTTTTGATACCTCAACCTGTCAGACTTGACCTGTTGCGAAAGATAAAACTCTGAATCCCAAAAAGAGTCAATACGCCCTGTGACAAAAAGTCACAAAAAATAGAAAATATATTTCTTGACTCTAGTAAAACGGGGCAAAAAAAGAGCCGCCATAAAGGCGGCTCAAGTCAACAGGGAGGCGTCAAACAGATTGGATGAGATCCAATCAGCAACCCTGACGCGGGCTGCTAAAACATAATTTAGGTGGATTTTATTAAATTACAATTAACGAATACAAGAAAATTTGCGGATAAGGGGTCAGTTAAACCAGAGTATCCGCAGCTCTCTTACTTGAGGGAAGAAAATTTAATATATTTTCCAATAAGTTAATTCTTGAAGAACTGCTCTGCGCTTGCCTGCGCGGACTGTTTTTTCTTTATAATATTTTCGACATTTTTTATCTCATCGCGCAATTCCGCCACATATTCCTGTAATTCTTCCACGGACATATCGGAAAAAGACCGCCCTTCATGGTGTAAAATCGGGAAATCATCCTCTTCACTTGCCATTCCGTAATTCCTCCATATGTTAAGGGCCTGCGACCTTCTCGGCAGGTATTGTGTAACCTATTCCTGTTCATATAAGAAGGGGGTAGAGAATCAAAAAGTAATAATTCATCCCCGGAGGATCCGATGACAGCAGTGCCCACAACAATGACGGCCATTGAAATCAAGGAATTTGGTGGACCGGACAATCTTGTTCCCGCGACCCGCCCTGTTCCCGAGCCACAAAATGACGAAGTTTTGATCAAGGTTGAGGCCGCTGGTGTGAACCGTCCGGATGTGTTGCAGCGCATGGGGGGGTATGCACCGCCTCCCGGCGCGTCAGATATTCCGGGACTTGAAGTTGCCGGTACCGTTGTCAAAGCGGGCAGCGGAGTTCAGAAATTCAAGGTTGGGGATCGGGTTTGCGCACTGGTCGCCGGTGGTGGATATGCTGAATATTGCGTGGCCCCCTGGGCGCAATGTCTTTCCGTTCCTGATGGATATGACATGATCAAGCCGCTGCCGTGCCAGAGACCTATTTTACCGTTTGGACCAATGTGTTTGACCGCGGTGGCCTTCAGGGCGGGGAAACTTTCCTTGTGCATGGCGGTGCCAGCGGCATTGGAACAACAGCTATTCAGCTCGCCCGGGCACAGGTGCGCGTGTCTTTACCACTGCCTCCACCGATGAAAAATGCCGCCAGATAGAAGAGTTGGGGGCTGAGCGGGCCATCAACTACAAGAGCGAGGATTTCGTTGCTGTCACTCAGGAACTGACTGAGGGGCGGGGCGTTGATCTGATTCTTGATATGGTCGGCGGCGATTATATCCAGCGGAATATTTCGGCTGCCGCTGTTGAAGGGCGGATTGTTTATATCGCCTTTTTGGGTGGCCCCAAAGTCGAGGTCAATTTTGCTCCCATCATGCTCAAGCGTTTGAAACTGACAGGCTCTACGTTGCGGCCTCAGTCAATTCAGGCTAAAGCGGATATTGCAAATAGTCTGGAGGAGAAAGTCTGGCCGTTATTGAACGCCGGGACTGTTTCCCCCATTATCGACAGTGTTTTTCCGCTGGAAAAAGCAAATGAAGCGCATAAGAGGATTGATGATTCCGCACATATTGGTAAAATCATGCTCGAAGTTAGTTGATCTGTAGCGACAGACCCTAGACTTTAGCTAAGATTTCATCCATATATACGGACAAGAATTATGTGGTGTGGCTGTTACGACAGCCACCATTTAAGGAGATATTATGTCATCACCGTTGATGCCAGTAGCAACAGCCGTTTGGCTTATTGACAACACCAGTCTGACTTTCAAGCAGGTTGGTGAATTTTGTGCGATGCACCCGGCGCAGGTTCAGGGCATAGCAGATGGCGAAGTCTCGGTCGGCATTGTGGGACGTGACCCTGTGGCCAATGGTGAATTGACACAGGAAGAAATTGACCGCTGCCAGAATGATCCGAACGCGCGCTTGCAGCTTAGCAATCCTGTGGGTGATGTCCCTCAGCCCCGCCGTCGCGGTGGTCGCTATACACCTGTTTCGCGCCGGGGTGATCGTCCCGATGCCATTGCATGGTTGATTAAATTCCATCCGGAATTGCCAGATTCAAAAATTGGCAAATTGCTGGGGACGACAAAAACCACAATTACCGCTGTGCGTGACAAGACGCATTGGAACAGTCAGAACATCAAGCCTCGTGATCCGGTCAGCCTTGGTATCTGCACGCAGATGGAACTGGATGAGACAGTGAAAGCTTTCTCTCACCTGCGTAATGAAGGTGACACGGATAAGCTTATGGAAGAGGTTGCAGCTTCTGTTGCAGCTGATGCTGCGTCTGTACCGCTGACGGCGTACGAGCGTAAAAAACAGGAAATGCAGCGCGAAGAAACCTATGATCATCGCGCCGAGGCTGAAGCTGTCTTCGGTAAATCTTCCGAAACCGAGGAAGAGCCAGAAGTCTCCAAAACTCAGGCTGTTAAGAATTTTGAAGATTTGTTCAAATCCAAAGACTGATCTGCTGGAATTTAAAGGTTCCTGATACCTGATTGAAAGCCGCTGCAAATCGCAGCGGCTTTTTTGTTTTGGATCATTGAACAGGCTGCAAATTACGGGCATGATGTGCCAAAAATAATCAAGAGTTTTTGGAGGAAGTCCGGGCATGCCAACTTATGAAGAAGATTACGCACGATCACTTTCCGACCCGGAAGGGTTCTGGGGGCAGGCAGCCGAAGAAATCAGCTGGTCGCGAAAATGGGATCGCGTGCTCAATAATGACAACGCTCCCTTTACCAGGTGGTTTGAAGGGGCTGAGCTCAATACCTGCTATAACTGTCTGGATCGTCATGTGGAAAACGGGCGCGCAGATCAATATGCCCTGATTTATGATAGCCCCGTAACCGGGCAGGTGAAAAAATTCACCTACGCCGAACTTACGGAGCTGGTCGCCAGATTTGCAGGTGGACTTGCGAAACTGGGGATATCAAAAGGGGACCGGGTCATTATCTATATGCCTATGGTTCCCGAAGCGGCCATCGCCATGCTGGCCTGTGCGCGTCTGGGGGCTATTCATTCCGTAGTGTTCGGCGGATTCGCTGCCAGTGAACTGGCAACGCGAATTGATGATGCAAAACCGGTTGCCATCATTGCGGGATCCTGCGGGCTGGAGCCGGGCCGGATTGTCGAATATAAGCCTTTGCTCGATAAGGCGATTGAACTTGCAACTCATAAACCCAAGAACTGTGTGATTTTACAACGGGAACAGGCAAAGGCCGCCTTGGTCGGCGGTCGGGACCATGACTGGCAGGAAGTTGCATCCAGTTCCGATCCTGTAGGTTGCGTCAACGTGGCTGCAACAGACCCCTTATATGTTCTTTATACGTCCGGGACTACAGGCGTGCCAAAGGGGGTTGTGCGCGATAACGGCGGACATGCAGTGGCTCTGAAATGGTCCATGAAGCATGTTTATGACGTGGATCCGGGAGATGTGTTCTGGGCGGCCTCTGATGTGGGCTGGGTTGTTGGACATTCCTATATCGTTTATGCCCCTCTGCTTCACGGGGCGACAACCATTCTATTCGAAGGCAAACCTGTTGGAACACCCGATGCCGGTACATTCTGGCGTGTTATTCAGGACCATAATGTATCCGTACTCTTTACCGCTCCCACTGCGTTTCGCGCCATAAAGCAGCAGGATCCTCGCGGTGAGCTTGTTGGCAACTATGATCTCAGTCATTTTAAAACGCTGTTTCTCGCAGGTGAGCGCGCTGATCCGGACACAATTGTCTGGGCGCAGGATACATTGAAAGTTCCTGTACTGGATCACTGGTGGCAGACGGAAACCGGTTGGCCCATGGGGGCAAACTGCGCGGGCTATGGCATAAAACCGGTCAAGCTGGGAAGTCCGACCCACGCCGTTGCTGGCTATGATATTCGAATTATAGACGAAGCTGACGGGGCAACTGAAATGCCCGCCGGCGAAATTGGCTCCATCGCAGTTAAACTTCCCCTGCCGCCGGGTGCATTGCCCACGCTTTGGCAAAATGACGAAGGTTTCCTCAAATCTTACATGTCTGACATTCCCGGTTATTACAAAACTGGTGATGCCGGTTTTATCGACGAAGATGGCTATCTGTTCATCATGGCCAGAACTGATGACATCATTAATGTCGCGGGGCACAGACTGTCCACCGGGGGCATGGAAGAGGTTTTGGCGGGTCATCCAGATGTCGCGGAATGTGCGGTCATTGGCGTCTCTGACAAGCTCAAAGGGCAGTTGCCGGTGGGATTTGTTGTCCTCAATGCTGGGGTTAGCCGCAGCGATGCTGACATATGCAAAGAATTGGTCCAGCTTGTTCGGGAAAAAATCGGCCCTGTCGCCGCATTCAAGGAAGCTGCCGTTGTTAAAAGGCTGCCCAAAACCCGCTCCGGGAAAATTCTCAGGGGCATCATGCGTAAAATTGCAGATAACGAGCCTTACCGTGAACCTGCGACCATAGATGATCCGGCTATTTTGGGCGAAATAACCGAGGCTCTTTCGACGATTGGTTATCCAAAATCCTGATAATTTGCGAATCATCCGCTGCAATTGGCGGGGTTTTGATCCGCAGTGAATTAGATTCGGGCAGGTGGGAAAATATTACCCATCTGTCCGAAATTCTGTAAAAATCAATAAATTAAATGGTTAATTCCCCAAATAATGTTTGCTGTCAAACTACATTAAGTTGACAGGGCATGTCTGAAATTTGCATAAATATTACTAATTAACGAAACGTTAACCTTTTCAAATCGCAAAGGGGGCGCCGACCTGAAATCACATGGGTTGGTGATGAAAATATGAAATTACTTCTCAAATCGCTGTTGGTTGCCGCTGGTGCCGCCGTGCTGTTCGCAGCGCCCGCGTCCGCCGTCACATATAATGCCACAGCTATCTATGCAGATATCGGAACCCGCACCGACGGTGATGACAATCAGGCAGGGCGGGATAATCCTTCCAATGCCCTTGGCGCTTCAGATGGTGATTTTTGGAGCATGGGGCGGGGCGGTATTTCCGTTTTCGCATTTAACCCACCGGGCAGCTTTAACGAAGCAGTTATGACCATCGAGGAAACTTATAACTGTAACAGCGTGAACGGCAGCGGTAACTGCAGCAATTACGCTGAAAATGCTGAACTCTATGTGTATAGCGGTGCAGCAGTTGATTTTACACCTTATGAAGATGGTACTTTCGGTCCCAACAATGAAACTGTCTATGATCTGGATAGCTGGTTTGCAAGCCTGGGCTTAACTATGCTGGATACAATCGGCAACGGTGAAGCAAATGAAAATTTTGGAGGATACTCCTATGACCTTTCGGGGCTTGGCGGATCGTATCTTTATGTAATCCTGCGGGATGCCTCAAACTCACCGGATGGTTTCGATGTCAAAAGCGTCTCCGTTTCTGTTGTTCCTCTGCCACCTGCTGTTGCCCTGTTCGGTGCGGCCCTTGGCATGATGGGGTGGGTTGCTCGTCGCAAACGCAAGGCGTTGGCGGCGTAACGCCCCTGCCTTAACGACAAAAGACAAGAAAAACGGCGCTGATTTTAGTCAGCGCCGTTTTTTGATTCCTAAATTCAGATCGTAGTCGGGATTTAGATATATTTCACATCCAGAACTTCATAGGCTTTCGATCCGCCGGGAGTTGTCACTTCGACACTGTCACCCTGTTCTTTGTTCAGCAACGCGCGTGCAAGCGGCGCTTTGAGAGAGAGCAGACCCTCTTCGATATTGCTTTCGTCTTCACCAACGATCTGATACGTGATTTCTTCATCTGTATCTTCATCGACCAGCAAAACAGTCGCGCCAAATTTAATTTGCTTGCCTGAAATGGCCGATACGTCAATGATTTCACTGCGGCCGAGCTTGTCTTCAAGCTCTGCAATGCGTCCTTCAATTAGGGACTGCTGTTCCTTGGCTGCGTGATATTCAGCGTTCTCCGACAGATCACCATGTTCGCGCGCTGTGGCAATCGCCTGAATAACCTGTGGCCGGGCGTTCCCTTTTAAATTTTTCAGTTCTGCTTCCAGCTTAGCATGACCAGCTGCGGTAATAGGTAGTCTTTCCATCAAAATCTCTCAATGCGTCGTTACGCAATAAATAACCAATGAAGCCCGGAAAATCCGGGCATCATTCTCTCAACAATCTTCTTTCAAGCTAATTAGAATAGGATTGAAGTGGGTTAACTTCAAGGGCTCCTGTCTTAATTTTCTCAATTGCCATTGCAGAAGCGCGTGCACCGGCAATTGTTGTTGAGTATGGCGTCTTCATAACAAGCGCTGTATGGCGGATGTCGTAACTGTCTTTTAGCGCCTGAACACCCTCTGTTGTATTGATGACCATGCAATGTCGCCATTCTTCATCAAATCCACAATATTGGGTCGGCCTTCCATGACTTTGTTGACCTGCTCAACCTTCAAACCCTGCTCCTGCAGGTAGTTGGCTGTGCCAGTGGTGGATACAATTTCAAAGCCAAGCTCCAGCAGTTTTTCCGCCACGTCTTTAACAAGCTCTTTATCCAGATCCTTGACCGAGATAAACACCTTGCCTTCGGTTGGAAGTTTCACGCCAGCAGCCAGCTGTGATTTGAGGAATGCGGACGCAAAATCCTTGTCGATCCCCATTACCTCACCGGTGGAGCGCATTTCTGGCCCCAGAATAACATCCACGCCGGGGAAGCGGTTGAACGGGAAGACAGCCTCTTTCACAGTGACATGTTTAAGTTGCGTGTCTTTGAGATTGAAATCGGTGAGTTTCTCGCCTGCCATGATTCTAGCAGCAATTTTGGCAATCGGATAATCAATACTTTTCGCAACAAAGGGAACCGTACGGCTGGCGCGCGGATTAACCTCCAGAATGTAAACAGTACCATCTTTGACCGCAAACTGGACATTCATAAGGCCGATCACATTGAGCTCAAGAGCCAAAGCCCGTGACTGACGGCGAATTTCTTCGATCACATCCTCCGCCAAAGTATAGGGCGGAAGGGCACAGGCACTGTCACCGGAATGGATGCCCGCTTCTTCAATATGCTCCATGATGCCTGCAACGAAAACATCCTTGCCATCTGACAGGCAGTCAACATCCACTTCGATAGCATTTTGCAGATAGCCGTCCACCAGAACCGGTGTATCGCCTGAAACCTGCACAGCTTCGCGCATGTAGCGGTCCAGTTGATCTTCGCTGCGAACAATTTCCATTGCCCGGCCACCCAACACGTAGGAGGGGCGAACAACAACCGGATACCCGATCCGATTGGCAATTTCGAAGGCTTCTTCAACTGATCTGGCAATTCCGTTTTCAGGCTGGATCAGTTCAAGCTTGTGCAGCAGCTGCTGGAAGCGTTCACGATCTTCTGCCAGGTCAATCGCATCAGGCGAGGTTCCCAGAATTGGAATGCCAGCAGTTTCAAGTCCTGCCGCCAGTTTGAGCGGTGTTTGCCCGCCGAACTGGACGATCACACCATGCAGGGTGCCTTTGCTCTGTTCTTTCTTCAGAACAGCCAGCGTGTCCTCAACGGTCAGCGGCTCAAAATACAGGCGGTCAGATGTGTCATAATCGGTTGAAACCGTTTCCGGGTTGCAGTTGATCATGATGGTTTCATAGCCGGCTTCTTCCATTGCGTAAGCGGCATGCACACAGCAATAGTCAAACTCGATGCCCTGTCCGATACGGTTGGGGCCGCCCCCTAGAATGGCGACTTTTTTGCGCTCTGTAGGCTCGGATTCGCAAACAGGCGTGTCCCATTCATTACCTTCATATGTTGAATACAGGTATGGGGTCTGCGATGTAAATTCACCGGCGCAGGTATCAATCCGCTTATAAACCGGAACAATGCCCAATTCTTCACGCTTTGCCGCTACTTCAGCAGCGCTAAGGCCGGAGAGTTTCGCCAGTCTCTCATCAGAGAAACCCATTTTCTTGAGCGTCAGCAGGCCACCTTTGTTTGTCGGCAGACCTTTTTCACGCACTGCGTTTTCCATCTTCACCAGTGTTTCAATCTGGCGCAGGAACCACGGCTCATATTTGCTGGAGCGGTGAATGTCTTCCAGCGACAGGCCGCGCCGGAAAGCCTCGGCAATATTGAGCAGGCGATTTGGGGTGGCTTTGGTCAGCAGGTTCTGGATTTCCTGCGGATCGTCACTCATTTCCTGTTCATCAAGGCCGCTTAATCCGGTCTCCAGTGACCGCAGGGCTTTTTGCAGGGACTCTGTAAATGTCCGGCCAACAGCCATGGCTTCGCCCACGGATTTCATCGCAGTTCCAAGGGAGGCTTCTGCGCCTGGGAATTTTTCGAATGTAAAACGGGGGATCTTTGTGACCACATAATCGATGGTCGGCTCGAAGGAGGCAGGTGTGACCCCTGTGATGTCATTATCCAGCTCGTCCAGCGTGTAGCCGACAGCCAGTTTGGCCGCGATCTTCGCGATGGGAAAACCGGTCGCTTTGGACGCAAGGGCGCTTGAGCGCGAAACCCTTGGGTTCATTTCAATAATGATCAGGCGTCCATTTTCCGGGTTGACTGCAAACTGCACGTTAGAGCCACCGGTCTCCACACCGATTTCGCGCAACACCGCGATCGATGCATTCCGCATGATCTGGTATTCCTTGTCGGTCAGCGTCAGGGCCGGGGCAACCGTAATGGAGTCGCCGGTATGAACGCCCATTGGGTCCACATTCTCGATGGAGCAGATGATAATGCAGTTGTCCGCCTTGTCGCGCACAACTTCCATTTCATATTCTTTCCAGCCAACGATGCTCTCTTCGATCAGTACTTCTGTCGTGGGGGAGGCATCCAGACCTGATGAGACGATGGTCTCAAACTCTTCCTTGTTATAGGCGATCCCGCCGCCGGTTCCGCCCATGGTGAATGACGGGCGAATGATACAGGGCAGGTGCACATCTTCAAGGGCGTTCCAGGCTTCTTCCATGGAATGGGCAATGCGGCTGATCGGCATATCCAGTCCGATTTTCTGCATCGCGCTTCTGAATTTGTCCCGGTCTTCCGCTTTTTCGATGGCTTCACGATTGGCGCCGATCAGTTGGACATTCAGCCGCTCAAGTGTTCCGCGATCATCCAGTGCCAGTGCCGTGTTGAGCGCTGTTTGTCCGCCCATGGTTGGCAGCAGCGCATCGGGGCGCTCCTTTTCGAGGATTTTTTCAACAACTTCCGGTGTGATCGGTTCCACATAGGTGGCATCCGCAAGGCCCGGATCCGTCATGATCGTAGCCGGGTTGGAATTGACCAGAATGACTCGGTAACCCTCTTCTTTAAGCGCTTTGACCGCCTGCGTTCCCGAATAGTCGAACTCACAGGCCTGACCGATAATGATCGGGCCTGCGCCAATTATCATAATGGACTGGATATCGTCGCGTTTAGGCATGGGCATCCACCAAATCTACAAAGCGTTTGAATAAATAGTAACTGTCTTGCGGGCCGGGGCTGGCTTCCGGGTGATACTGCACCGAGAAAACAGGCTTGTCTTTGAGGGCAATTCCCTCCACCACACCGTCAAACAGGGATTTATGAGTCTCTATAACTCCCTCTGGCAGTGTTTCGCGCTTGACCACAAATCCGTGGTTCTGCGAGGTGATCTCTACCTTGCCGGTCGTCAGATCCTTCACAGGCTGGTTAGCGCCGCGGTGGCCTTGCTGCATTTTCATTGTCTGTGCACCCAAGGCAATCGCCAGCATCTGGTGACCCAGACAGATCCCGAATGTCGGAATGCCGCTATCCACGCATTTGCGAATAACCGGAACGGCATATTCGCCTGTCGCAGCCGGATCACCGGGGCCATTGGCGAGGAAAATACCATCCGGTTTGTGGGACATGATGTCTTCAAAACTGGATGTGGCCGGAACCACCGTGATGGAGCAGCCGTGAGAGGCAAGACAGCGCAAAATGTTTTTCTTCACACCGTAGTCTACTGCCACAATATGCCGCTTGGCCGATTGCAGCTTCCCGTAACCGCTTTCAATGCTCCAGCTGGTCTCGCTCCATTCGTAAGGCTCCTTGCAGGAGACTTCTTTGGCAAGATCCATGCCTTCAAGGCCGGGCCATTCAGCAGCTTTTTTCTTCAGCGCTTCCAGATCAAACTCGCCATTTTCGTTATGGGCAATCACGCCGTTCGGGGCGCCCAGTTCGCGAATAACATGCGTAAGGCGGCGGGTATCAATTCCTGAAATCCCGATCAGATCCCGCTCGATCAACCATTTATTCAGATGATCTGCAGCCCGCCAGTTGGCCGGGTCGGTCACATCCGCGCGCACGATCAGACCATTTGCCGCACTGCCTGAGGTTTCCACATCCTCGTCATTAAATCCGACATTTCCGATATGCGGGAATGTGAATGTAATGAGCTGGCCTGCAAATGAGGGGTCTGTCAGGCTTTCCTGATAACCGGTCATCGAGGTGTTAAAGCAGACTTCACCAGTTGTTTCACCTGTTTTGCCAATTCCAAAGCCGTGAAAAACCGATCCGTCACCAAGCACAAGCACCGCGGTTGCTGTCCGGGCCTCGTGCAAATCTGGAGTATAAAGTGATTTAGACATGCCTTTAGGGACCCCTTGCACTAAGTGCTGGGCCGCAATCCTTCTGCCAATATGAATATTGACGCGGGAACATAGGGTATAGACTGGCACTCGTCAAGTTCTTAGTTGTAAAATTTTTCTTTTAAAATCAATGACTTAGATAAAAAATTTGGTTTGCTTAATTTGCCCTGTTGCGGTACTATGGCCGCTTTCCTTGGCGACAATATAAGTGATTATGCTACGTACCCAATTAAAAGATTCTCTAAAAGATGCAATGAAATCAAAGGATAAGCGTAAAATTTCAACGCTTAGACTTATTCTTGCCACTCTCCATGACCGTGATCTTGCTGCGCGCGAGAAGGGTTCGGATGAAGGAATCAGCGAAGATGAGATTCTTCAGATGTTGACGACCATGGTCCGCCAGCGAAAGGATTCCATCAAGGCCTATGAAGAAGGTGGGCGTGTCGACCTCGCCGCGGCGGAGCAGGAAGAAATTGATGTCATCTCCGAATATCTTCCCAAACAGTTTGACGAAGCGGAGATGAAATCGGCAATCAGGGAGACTATTGCGGATATCGGCGCAGAAGGCCTTAAAGATATGGGTAAAACCATGGGCGCGCTGAAAAGCAAATATGCCGGCCGGATGGATTTTGCAAAAGCGAGCGCGCTTGTGAAGTCCGAGCTGGGGGCTTAAGGTAGATCTCCTTCGCGTGTGGAGCTTTCGGTTTTTGGACGTGTAGGGAACACAGATGGCATTTCCGCCGCAATTTTTGGATGAGATACGAAACCGGGTCAGCCTTGTCGAGTTAATCGGCAGGAAAACCAAACTCGTGCGCAAGGGCCGTGAACATAGCGGCCTGTGTCCCTTCCATAATGAAAAAACGCCGTCCTTCACCGTCAACGAAGAAAAGGGCTTTTATCACTGTTTTGGCTGCGGGGCTCACGGTGATCAGGTCGAATTTGTCAAGCAGACCGAAGGGGTCACTTTTCCCGAAGCGATTGAACGACTGGCGGCACTCGCGGGCATGCAGATGCCGGTTGAGAGACCGGAGGAGCGACAGCGG
This sequence comes from Sneathiella glossodoripedis JCM 23214, assembly GCF_000616095.1. Lineage (GTDB taxonomy): Bacteria > Pseudomonadota > Alphaproteobacteria > Sneathiellales > Sneathiellaceae > Sneathiella > Sneathiella glossodoripedis. Next base: position 225,958 of record NZ_BAMS01000004.1, read on the forward strand.
CAGAATCAGGCCGCCACCTTGCATGAGGTGATGGAAAAGGCCGCTGAGTGGTTCGCAGGGCAGCTGAACTCGCAGGCGGGCAGTCACGCCCGCAGCTATATTCAACAGCGTGAACTGTCAAATCAGGCGGTCAGTCATTTTCGGCTGGGCTATGCACCCAACTCCCGCACGGCCTTGAAAGAAGCCCTGCTGGCCCGGGGGATTTCCGAAGCGCTCATGCTGGAGGCAGGGCTGCTGATAAAGCCCGATGATGGGCGGGACAGCTATGACGCTTTCGCGATCGCCTGATGTTTCCAATAGCGGATCGTCAGGGGCGTGTGATTGCGTTCGGGGGCAGGGCGTTGGGCGATGCACCTGCCAAATATCTGAACTCTCCTGATACGCCTCTTTTTCACAAAGGGCGCGTTCTTTACAATATGGCTGGTGCCAGAAGTCACG
>NZ_BAMS01000003.1 GCF_000616095.1 Sneathiella glossodoripedis JCM 23214
TATATGGATGTCATAGCCCTCTCGCAGGCAGGATTTATGAACTCTGTCGCCCCCCTTGGCACCGCCGTGACCGAGGAGCAGTTGCAAATTCTCTGGAAAATGGCGGCCGAGCCTATCATGTGTCTGGACGGGGATGCCGCGGGCTGGCGCGCAGCTTTGAGGGCGGCTGAGCGGGCCTTGCCTCTGCTCAAGCCCGGATATTCATTGCGGTTTTGCCTGCTGCCCGAAGGCGTTGATCCCGATGATCTGGTGCGGCGCGATGGCCCCGATGCCATGCGCACATTGCTGGATCAGTCTCTTCCCCTTTCTGAACTTCTGTGGCGCAAAGAGATCGAGGGGCGCCAGCTGGAGACACCAGAGCAGAAAGCAGCTTTTGAAAAAGCGCTGGAGCGAACCCTTGAAGAAATGCAGGAGCCCACGGTTCGGGGATACTATCGTCAGTATTTCAAAAACCGCCTGTTTGAATGGAACCGGGAAAATAACAGTTACCGCTCGGGGGGGTGGACCGGGGGACAGAAAAAGCAGCCAGCGAAGGATCGATTCGGCAGATTCGCGAATCAAAAAGGCCGATTCGATCAAAAAAGAGATCGAAAACCACTTGCTCTCTCAGCGGAAAGCTGGGGTCGCGGGGAAAAATTATTGATCCTCACGGTGCTCAACCACCCGGAAATACTGGATAATTACTTCGATATTTTTGCCGCCCTCAAGATCAAGGCGGCGCACCTTGACAGGGTACATGCTGCAATCATAGAAATTGCAGCTTCCGAATCAGACCTTGACTATGAGCGTTTGAAGCACCAATTAAGCATCCGTGGTCTGTCTGAAGTGGTCGCACGGCTGGAACAGTCCTCGGACGGATCGTTGGACTGGTTCATAGCGCGGGGCGCTGCACTGGAAGATGCGATAAAAGGGTGGCTGCACCTTTTGGCACGGCAAAAGCGAGAGGAGCTGGAGCGCGAAGTCAAGGCAGCCGAGAAAATTTTTGGTGAGGAAGCAACGCGCGAAAACCTCGACCGCCTAAAGAATGCCAAAGAGGCGCTTCAGAATGCTGAAGGAAATGAGGTGGATCTTGACGGCTTCGGTGTCGCTTCCGGACGAAACACTGGGTTTTAATATGAGATGCCCAACATCTTGCCGATCAGGTCCGGCAATAGTTGGCATTCAGGAGTAAATTCTATATGGCGACAAAAAGCGCAGAGGCGGCAGAAGTCCAGGATCAACGCGAAGATGCACCGGACAGCCCCTTGATTGATGCCTCCCAGGCTGCAGTTAAAAAAATGCTCGCAAAGGCCAAGGAAAAGGGCTTTGTAACATTTGATGAACTGAACGAGGTATTGCCTCAGGATCAGATGTCTTCAGAACAGATTGAAGACACCATGTCCCTGCTTTCTGAAATGGGCATCAACGTTGTTGAAAATGACGAAGCCGGCGAAGAAAACGCCGCTGCGGACGATGCCGACGAAGAAGCAGAAGAAACCGCTGTTGAAAAAACACCGGAAAAAACCACCACGACCGGTGATCGAACCGATGACCCTGTGCGCATGTATCTGCGTGAAATGGGCACCGTGGAACTTCTTTCGCGCGAAGGTGAGATTGCCATCGCCAAGCGGATCGAGGCCGGTCGCGGCAAAATGATTGGCGCCATCTGCGAAAGCCCGCTGACCATTCGGGCGATCCTGAACTGGCGTGAATTGATGCTGCAGGAACAGTTGTTGCTGCGGGACGTGATTGATCTGGATGCAACTTACGGGGCCGGGGCTGCTGCTGAAAAAGCACTGCAGGAAGGCTTCGATGAGGATAGCGACGACGATCTGCCAGCGGCCGGACTGGATTCCGATGACGATGACAGTGATTCTGACTCTGACGAGGAAGAAGTGATGAGGACGGCAATCCGATCTCACGTCGTGAAGACGATGATGAGGATGAGGCCGAAGAAAACACAATGTCACTGGCCGCGCTTGAGGAAACTCTCAAGCCTCAGGTGTTTGAACGCTTTGATGAAATCGCAAAGACCTACAAGAAGCTTCATAAACTGCAGGAAGCTCGCCTGACTGCTGCGCTGGAAAATGACTCCATTCCAAAAGCGCAGGAAAAGAAATATGAAAAGCTGAAAGGCGAACTTGTTAAATTGATGGACGATGTTCATCTGACAAACAACCGCATTGAAGCCCTTGTTGATCAGCTCTATGGCATCAATCGCCGTTTGATGAGCCTTGAAGGCAAGCTGTTGCGTCTGGCTGAGAAGCACAAGGTCTCCCGCGCAAGCTTCCTTGAAAACTATTTCGGCTCAGAGCTGGATCCGGGCTGGATGGAAAAAGTTTCCAAGCTGAAAGCCAAAGGCTGGAAAGATTTCGTTGATACGGAAACCAGCGGCATTAATGAAATTCGCAGTGAAATCATTAAAATTTCCTCTGAATTTGGAATGCCCATGACGGAATTCCGTCGCATCGTGAGCTCGGTTCAAACTGGTGAACGTGAAGCGAGCCGTGCCAAGAAAGAAATGGTTGAGGCAAACCTGCGTCTCGTTATTTCAATCGCCAAAAAATACACCAACCGCGGTCTGCAATTCCTTGATCTCATTCAGGAAGGGAATATCGGCCTGATGAAAGCGGTGGATAAGTTTGAATATCGCCGCGGTTACAAATTCTCCACCTATGCAACATGGTGGATCCGTCAGGCGATTACCCGCTCTATTGCGGATCAGGCGCGCACCATTCGTATTCCGGTTCATATGATCGAAACCATCAACAAACTGGTGAGAACGTCTCGTCAGATGTTGCATGAAATTGGCCGTGAACCGACACCCGAAGAACTGGCGGTCAAGCTGGGTATGCCACTTGAAAAAGTGCGCAAAGTGATGAAAATCGCCAAAGAGCCGATCAGCCTTGAAACACCGATCGGTGACGAGGAAGACAGTCATCTGGGTGATTTCATTCAGGATGAAAATGCGGTTCAGCCTCTTGATGCCGCTATCCAGTCGAATTTGCGTGAAACCACAACACGGGTTCTCGCATCCTTGACCCCGCGTGAGGAACGTGTCCTGCGGATGCGCTTTGGTATCGGTATGAATACGGACCACACACTCGAAGAAGTCGGGCAGCAATTCTCGGTTACGCGTGAACGTATCCGTCAGATTGAAGCCAAGGCTTTGCGTAAACTCAAGCATCCAAGCCGTTCACGCAAACTGCGCAGCTTCCTCGATACCTGATCGGGATGAAATTCAAAAAGGGCGGAAATTCTCCGCCCTTTTTTGTGTCTATTTCAAATGCGTCCGGCGGCATTCCACCGCCGCGCCTATCACATAGCTGGCATTGATATATTCATAATCTTTTTTTTCATACAGCTCGGCGGTTTTTGATTGGCTGGCCAGGTCAGCAAAGCAAACACGGTTTTTCAGCCGATCCACATAAAATCCTGCTTTGTGGCCCGAAAAAGTTTCTTCAAATTTGGCATCTGAAACTTCCCCTTCCGCATGGCCCCGCATGATGTCGCAATCTGCCTGAATTTCGGCCTCATCCTTTACAATCCGTTTGCGGATTGCGAGTTTGATGACCCCTTCATATTTCTTTTTGATCTTTACCTGCGCACTATGCAGATCCCGCTCCATAAACCCTTTTCGCTTGGCAACTTCCGCATCCACAATGTCCAGTGAACAACGGCAAAAGGCTTCGGAATCCTTTTTTGAAATGCAAAATGACAGATAATCATCTTTATGAATACGCGTTGGGTCCGCGGCCTGAGCACCCGCGGATACCGTGACTATGAAAAGAATACTGAAAAGAATAAGGCGCAATTTTCTCACTCCAGTTGAAGTATTTTAGTTTTCATACAAGTAAATCACCTGCGCGCCATTGGCCACAAAAAACAATCGCCCTGTCAATTTCGATAAGCTGTATAAGAACGGTGCCCGCTTGAAGTTTCCGCCTCTTTTTTACCCTGCAGGCAGCTTCGCTTTCAAAAATGAAAGAAATTTGATTTCGGGGTTTGCTTCTTTTGATCGAACAGGCTAAATAGTCTCCACTTCTGTTTCATGTCTGTAAATTGCAGACGTCTGAAACATGTGGGCCTGTAGCTCAGTTGGTTAGAGCCGACCGCTCATAACGGTCTGGTCGCAGGTTCGAGTCCTGCCGGGCCCACCATTTCTCTCCACATGACTGACCCCGTATTTTAACTTTCCCGATAGTTGATCTGGTGGTGTCTCCTTCTGCTCCCCATCGATTTGCATTGACCGCTAATTTACAACTTGCTAATGAGGGTATGCCTTTGGTGGTGTTTGAAGCGCGCTGTACGCCGGCTCCCGCTTCGATTTGATTTTATCTGCCCCGGGGCCTCACTCATTTTTTCGCGACTCGATGGCGTCGAATTGCAACAGATGAAGGAGCAAGCGATGTCAAACGACAGCTCGCGCGGCATGGACCGTGTATTGACCTGGCATAATGGCGAGAAAGCATTTTCCCCCTTTTCCGATAGAGAAATGAACCGGCGGCAAGACCAGTTGCGAAACTGGATGAGCGAGCAGGATGTGGATGCCTGTCTGCTGACCTCCTATCACTGCATCAATTATTATGCGGGGTTTCTCTATTGTGCTTTTGGTCGCAAATACGGTTTCGTTATTGATCAGGATGCCGCTACCAGCATTTCCGCCGGAATTGATGGCGGGCACCCGTGGCGGCGGACTTTTGGAGGCAACATTACCTATACGGACTGGCAAAAGGACAACTATTTTCATGCCGTGCAGCAGCTTATGCAGGGCGTACGCCGAATAGGCATTGAATTTGACCATGTCACTCTGGATTTCAAGCGCCAGCTCAGCGATGCTTTGCCCGGTGTGGAATTTGTTGATGTAAGTCAGCCCAGCATGTGGATGCGAACCCTCAAGTCGAGCGAGGAAATTCAGCTCATCGAACAAGGCGCGCGCGTCGCTGATATCGGCGGGGAGGCTTGCGCGGCTGCCATCAAAGCCGGTGTTCCTGAACATGAAGTGGTAATCGCCTCAACGTCGGCCATGCTGCGTGAAATTGCATCCCTTTATCCATATGTGGAATTGATGGATAGCTGGACCTGGTTCCAGTCGGGTCTGAATACGGATGGTGCTCATAATCCGGTGACAAACCGAAAAATCCGATCTGGCGATATTCTCAGCCTGAACTGTTTTCCCATGATCTTTGGCTATTACACCGCGCTGGAGCGCACTTTATTTTGCGATTTCGTTGATGATGCATCGCTTGATCTTTGGCAGAAGAACGTCGCTGTTCACGAACGCGGTCTGGAATTGATCCGCCCGGGGGCCCGATGCTGTGATATTGCGGCTGAGCTTAATGAAATGTATCGCAGTTGGGATCTGCTCAAATACCGCTCCTTTGGGTATGGTCACTCCTTCGGTGTTCTCAGTCATTATTACGGGCGCGAAGCCGGTGTGGAATTGCGTGAGGATATTGACACAGTTCTGCAGCCGGGAATGGTGGTCTCCATGGAACCTATGATCATGATCCTGATGGCCAGCCCGGTGCCGGCGGGTATCGAGAACATGACATTCTGGTGATTGAAGATACCGGCGCGCGAAACATTACGGCCTTTCCCTACGGGCCAGCGCATAACATCATCAAAAATTAAGTGGATCACTGCGGGCGGGCCCTGTGCTCAAAATGTTCAAAATGCCCAAATCGGGCGCAGGATTATTCTTTGTTAATGTTTTCGATCTATCATGAAACCTTGTTTGAACGCATTAAGCCCATGCGGAACTGAAGGTCGAAAAATACGTTGATTAAAGTCGTAACCGTCGCAAAGAAAAAGGATTTCTGGTTTCTGAGTTTTGTGGCAATCGTCATTCTTCTATTGGCGATTGTTTTCTCCTTTTTGTATCGCACCCAGGATACCCTCTCTAACGTGGCGGAAATATTGCCCGATCAAAGTATCATGCAGGCCGGGATGATTGATGATTACATCATCCGAACCGCCGATGCCATTGTGGAAATGGGGGAAGTGGAGCCGGATAAATCTGCCGTTGTGGTTCGCAAATCCGTGGTGACGCTGAAATCCATTCAGGCGGATTTTTCAAGCAACTTCAGCACGCTGCAGTCCATGCAAAGCACTGTTCTCAGTCATAACGCGTTTTTTGAAACCTTCCTTCATGAAGTGGATGTTGCTGTTGATGCGTTGGCGCAAGCCGGAACCCGGCCGCAAAGGGAAATTTATGTGGTGGTCTTGCGGCAACTGCATAAGATCCGCGAAAGTTTTCAGGAACTGCGCGATCGGCTTGATTATGTCAGTCTGGAACGGATTGCCTCCCAAAAAGACGCGCTTTATACCTTTCGCAATGAATTGATCGCGGCGATCAGCAGTAGTGTGGTGCTAACCGTGCTGTTGGGATATGCGCTGATGCGCCGGCGGGAGACGAACCGGGCACTGGTAGATAGCGAACGGCAAATGCGCCGCCTTTTTGAGAATGTTACCGAAGGTATTTTCCGTATAGATTTTAACGGAAAGCTCATCACCTGCAATCCGGCGATGGCCGAGATGTTTGGCTATGGGACGCTGGAAAATCTTAAGTCCGAGGTAACTTATAATGCACAGCAATTATATTGTGACAGGGAGGATGCGGAGCGCCATTTGCTGATATTGGCGAAGGGGCAGAAACTTGTAAATGATGTTCTGCGCTGGAACCATAAAGATGGCTCCACATTCTGGGCCGTTGTAAACGCTTACCCGGTTTTTGATATCAACGGGGACCCTTTATATATCGAAGGGACCCTCACTGACATGAATGACCGCGTCAATGCGGAGCTGGAACTTCGAAAAGCGAAAGAGACGGCGGAGCTTGCCAATCGGGCAAAATCGGAATTTCTGGCAAATATGAGCCACGAGTTACGCACGCCCCTTAATGCCATCATCGGATTTGCTGAAATTCTGCGGACCGAGGCTTTTGGCAGTCTTGGGCATGAGAACTACAAGGAATATGCGAGCGATATTCATTCCGCTGGTGGTCATTTGCTTAAAGTGATCAATGATATTCTGGATGTGGCGAAGATCGAAGCGGGCCGGCTGGAGCTGTCGGAACGGGAAATCAATCTGGCAAATCTGGTGGATTCCAGTGTTCGCATGCTATCTGTTCGCGCGATCAAGGCTGGGGTGACGATTACTGAGAATATCCCATCGGAGTTACCGGTTCTTTTTGCGGATGAAACCCGTCTGAAACAGATTCTGGTGAACCTGCTGTCAAATGCGGTCAAATTTACGGATACGGGTGGTACCATTTTTGTGAGTGCTGCTGAAACCAGCGAAGGAGGGTTGATCCTGCAGGTGCGTGATACCGGTATTGGGATTGCCGAGAAGGATATTGAAACCGTTCTTTCGCGCTTTGGTCAGGTGCAGGGAAGTTATGCCCGCACCAATGAAGGAACGGGTCTGGGTTTGACTCTGGTGCAACTGATTGCTGATTTGCATCAGGCTGAATTTACCATCGAAAGCGTTGAAGGGCAGGGTACCACCTGCTCGGTCAGCTTCCCACCCGAACGCGTGCGCAAGTTGCAGCAAACCGGCTGAAGTTTCCAAAATCACTATTAGATCAGACCGCTTTGCCAGACGGAAAGTGACACCACAACCAGCATCAGGGCGGCAAGCCCCTGATTGATCCGCTGTAATGTCGCGGGGGACTGGACAATGCGCGCCAGCATGTCGCCGCCTGCGCACCATAGGGAATTGAGGGTAATCCCGATAATCTGGAAAATGATCTGGATCACCAGAAAGTTCATCAGGGGGGATAGCTCGGGACTTGAAAACTGCGAATAGGCGGCAATCAGCATGGCCCAGGCTTTGGGGTTGAGCGGATGAACGAAAAGACCCGCAAAATAGCCACTTCTGGCGTCATTTCCGGCTTTCTTGACCGGCGAGAAAGCGATTTTCCACGCGAGATAAAGAATATAGGCGGCTGACAGGATCAGGAAGGTTATCCGCAAGGCAGGGAAAATCTCGAACAGAGTGCCAAGGCCTGCAGCGACGCCTATTCCGACCAGCAGAAATCCCGATGACGTTCCCAGAACAAAGGGCAGGGACGCGCGATACCCATAACGGGCACCTGCCGCCATCAAGGCCATGTTGGCCGGACCGGGGGAGCCGATCATGGAGACAGCAAAAAATATGATTATAACGATTGTATCTATTGTCATTGGGAAATCTCTGGATTGTATCGATATAATTTTATATTGTATCAATATTGTATCCGTAAATTGGAGAATTGTACTAAGTACAATAAAATCAGCATGCGCTCGAGCGAGATAGTTTACGAATTGCGACTGCAGATCAAAACCGGTCATTTGCGCCCCGGTGACAAATTGCCGACCCAGCGGGATATGGCATGGGAATTCAAATGCAGTCTGGGAACGGTGACCCGCGCCTATGCGGAGTTGGAACGGCTGGGACTGACTTACGGTGAAGTGGGCCGGGGAACTTTTGTCGCCGAGCAAAGTGATCTGGAGCAGCGCTTGAGCCCACTGTCTTCCTTTGCCACTGATTTTGGTCATGGGGGAGTTGGGGTCGATTTGTCCCTGAACCAGTTTTATCACGCGGAAACGGATCAGGCGATGAGTTTTGCGATGAGGCGCATTGCCAAGCGCGAACCCTACGCCGATTACAGCAACTATAACGACACCCGTGGGCGCTATCAGGATTTGGAGGTGGCGCAATCCTGGCTTGAAGAGATTCTCGGCGGGTATTGGTCGCTGGACAAACTGATGATTACGCAAGGGGGGCAAGGGGGGCTTTTTCTTGCGATGAAGGCGCTAACCTCCCCCGGTGACACAATAGCAACCGAAGCGTTCGGCTATCCGGGCATCAAAGCCGCAGCGTTGGAGGCGAACCTGAAAATTCAGGCGGTGGAGATGGATGACTACGGGATGCGACCGGAGTCTTTTGCGGCGCTGTGCGAGCGTCACGATATTAAACTGCTGGTCACCAATCCCACTGATCATAATCCGACGGGAACGACCCTGCCGCTGGAGCGGCGCGAAGAGATTACCGTCATTGCCCGAAAGCATAATGTCATCATTGTCGAAGATGCGGTTTATGCCCCGTTTCAGGTGGAGCCGAGCAAAAGCTTTGTGGAACTTGCGGGCGATGTCAGTATCTATATTACCAGCTTTTCCAAGGTGTTCAGCCTGCTTTGCGTGTTGGCTACATGATCGCACCTGAAGATCTGATCCCCAAACTGATATCAGTATCCAGAGCAATCAGCTGGACAAGCTCCACCATTCCCCTTGATCTGGTCGCGGATCTGGTGACGCAGGGGGTCATATCCCGGCACAAGCGGTATCTTATTCAGGAGGGAAACCGGCGATTTACAATGGCGCTGGACATTTTGGGGAGCTGGATCAATCCGGTTCACCATCAAATTCCGGGGTTCCTGCCACATGTTTGGATCCGGATGCCCGGCACCACCACACCCAGCGAGTTCATTTCGCTGGCCCGTGATAAAAAGGTGAATGTCATGGGCGGAGATCGCTTCGCCATGAGCAAGTCGCTTGATGATCATTATGTTCGGGTGTGCCTGATGGCTGTGCCCAATAGTGACCGGTTGGAGCTTGCCTGATGATCCTGGCCGAAATTCTGAGATCCCTTGAGACACCGACTGTGATTTCCTAGCTTGACAGTACCGGGAATTACGAGGATTTTGCGCTATGCAAAAATCAAATGTCATTCTTGATTGTGATCCCGGGCAGGATGATGCGGTTGCCATTCTGCTTGCACTGGCATCGCCAGAGGAAATAAATCTGCTGGGTATTACCACGGTTGCCGGCAACGTTCCGCTTGAGCTGACGCAAAGCAATGCCCGGCGAATATGCGAGCTTGCAGGGCGGCGCGATGTGCGCGTATTTGCAGGAGCGAGCAGGCCATTGATGCGTGATCTGGTAACAGCGGAATGGATTCACGGAAAAACAGGATTGGATGGTTCCGACCTGCCAGAGCCCACAATGCCGCTGCAGGAAGAGCATGCCGTTAATTTCATTGTGCAAACCTGCCTTGAGGCCGAAGACAATTCCATTACCATCTGCCCCATCGGCCCGATGACGAATGTGGCGCTTGCCATGATGCAGGCCCCGCAAATCATTCCAAAAATCAAACAGGTCGTGTGCATGGGCGGCGCAATCAAAGAGTTTGGCAACACGACACCAGCCGCCGAGTTCAACATCTATGTGGACCCGCAGGCCGCGAAAGTTGTTCTGAACTCTGGTGTGGATTTTGTCATGATGCCCCTTGATGTCACGCATAAAGCGCTGGTCACGCCAGAACGACTGCAGCGGTTCAAGGATCTGAATTCGCCGGTGGGGGATGTGTGCGGGGGCATGCTGGATTACTTCAACCGTTTTGACATGAGCCGCTACGGATTTGACGGTGGCCCGCTTCACGATCCTTGCGTCATTGCCTATCTGATCGACAGTGATATTTTCAAAGGCCGTGAAGTGCATTTGGACATTGAGACCTCTTCAGAGCTAACCATGGGCCAGACACTGGCGGATTGGTGGAATATCATGGAGAGGGAGCCCAATGCCTTCGTCTGTGATGATCTGGATCACGAACGGTTTTTCCAATTACTGACGGAGCGCCTTGGCCGGCTTTAGGAAATCCGGCTTTCACATTTGCGTTTGCTTGGGCGGGTGAGGATAAAACCCGCTCCTACCCCCATAAGCAGCAGCATTCCGGTTATACCATACCAAGGTGTTTGGGTGAGCGTGATCACCAGAATGGCGCTGATTGCCATGGTGGCAAGGGCGATGGTTTTGGCCCGAAGCGGGATGATGCCGTGAGCTTCCCAGTCACGTAACGGGGGGCCGAAAAATCGGTGGTTATAGAGCCATGCATGAAAGCGGTCAGAGGATTGCGAAAAAGCCCATAGAGAAATCAGCAGGAACGGCGTTGTTGGAAGCACTGGCACCACAACCCCGATCGCCCCAATAAGGACAAAGAGCCAGCCGATGGCCATCAATATGATTTTTTTGGTTTTGGACTGCATTTTTCCTGCTTTATCGATGCCGCTTCATACCAGTTGCAGCGAAATAATTCTAACGCAATATGGGTTTCACAATAATTAAATTTCTCGAAATGCTCCAAATGCGAGTTTATTGTTGTGTATAGTATCGCATATGTAGTTTTGATATTTTGTCAATGGCGTATATTCATATTTATTTTTATGATTAATAATTGTGCAATTGCCCAATAGTTAGCTTGCGCATAATTTAATTAGATATTTATTTTCAATAAGTTAGTAATCTATATTGTTTTGCATAAAACAAATATTAGTTTTCGCTCAATATGGGTGCGCCGGATTTTTTGTGTTGAATTATATATCTTTTGAAAATTATACTCATATCAGCTTAGGTCGCTAACAGGGGAAAACAAAAACGCAATCAATAAAAGACCCTTATCAGAGTCATCAAATTCCTGATCTGAAAAGACTTTTTTGGCTGCACAATACACCCCGCATAATAACGATAATAGACCGGGTAGTTTGATGGTGTAACAACCCTAATGGGAGGAAAAATTGAAACTAAAATCCGCTATTATTACGAGTGCCGTGTTTGCTGCTGTATCAGCATTCTCTGCTCAAGCCGCAGATTCAATCAAACTTGGCTTTATTGATCCGCTATCCGGACCGTTCGCGGCAACCGGAACAGGTGGTTTGAAGCAGCTGGAATATGCAGCTGACGTTCTGGTTAACGAAAAAGGTGGTGTGCTGGGCGGCAGAAAATTTGAAGTCGTTCCTTACGACAACAAAATCAGCCCAAAGAAAGCCTTGTTCAGTTGAAAAGAGCAATCGGTGAGGGCGTTCGCTATATTTTCCAGGGTAACAGCTCTGGTGTTGCTAACGCGCTGACAGATGCGATCAAAAAACATAACAGACGTAATCCGGACGATCGGGTTCTGTTCCTCAACTATTCAGCTGTTGATCCTGCGCTGACTAACGAGAAATGTAACTACTGGCATTTCCGTTTCGACGCCAATGCGGACATGAAAATGAACGCAATGACAGATGTTATTAAAACAAATGATAACATCAAGAGCGTATACATCATCGGTCAGGACTATTCATTTGGTAAAGCGGTTGCTGCGGCAGCGGTTAAGTTCCTGAAAGAGAAACGTCCAGATATCACCATTGTTGGTAACGAGCTTCACCCAATCGGGAAAGTGAAAGACTTTACACCATATGCAACGAAAATCCGGGCATCTGGCGCGGATGCGGTTATCACTGGTAACTGGGGTGCGGATATGGTCGGACTTGGTAAAGCCATTGGCGAAACTGGTCTGGATGTGCCGATCTTTACATATTATGCAGCCAATGACGGTATCACCAAAACAATTGGTGCGTCTGGTAAAGACAAGATCCGTCTTGTTCACGAAGGTGTCCTGAACCCTGTCAGCACAGATGCTTACAAAGCTTACCACGAAGGCTTTAAAGCGAAAAATCCTGATAAGGATATTACACAGTACCGTATTGCAAACGCTGTTCAGATGCTGGCCGCTGCGATGGAAAAAGCAGGTTCAGACAAGCCAATTGATGTAGCTGCTGCACTTGAAGGTATGGAGTTCACATCACTGCACGGTGAAAAGCTGATGATGCGTGCGTCTGATCACCAGTTGATCCAGCCAATCCACATTTCAGTTCACACCGATGAAAATATCGTGTTTGACGCTGATAACTCCGGTTTTGGCCTGGTGGTTGAAAACACAATCGCTGCTGCAGACACTGAGCTGCCAACAACCTGTAAAATGAAACGTCCTAACTAAGGATAGTAACATTTTGGGGCTGCCCTGCTCGTTCGAAACGGGCAGCCCGCTTTCCTAAGCAGACGTTAGATCTGTGCCTGCCTTCATTGTGTACATAAGAGATTCAATCAATGTTTGAATTGATATTCTTCTCCCTGTTAAACGGGATTGTCACGGGGCTTCTACTCTTCATGCTTGCAAGCGGTTTGACGCTTATTTTTTCCATGATGGGAGTCCTGAACTTCGCGCACGCCAGCTTTTATATGCTGGGTGCATATCTTGCCTATACGATAAGCTTGTATCTGGGCTTCTGGGTGGGGCTGCTTGTTGCGCCCATACTTGTGGGGCTTCTTGGCGCCATGGTGGAACGATACGGACTTCGGTATGTTCACCGCTGGGGCCATGTTGCCGAACTGATTTTTACATTCGGTCTGGCATTTCTTATCGAGGAAGTTGTCCAGTTTATCTGGGGGAAAGATACCAAAGCGTATCATGAACCTGAAATTTTGCAGTTTCCGCTCTTCACGTTTTTCGGTCAGGACTTCCCGGCCTACAAAGCGTTCATGCTGTTCATTTCAATTGCGATCTTTATCGGGTTGCTGCTGATTTTGACGAAATCCCGCGTGGGTCTGATCATTCAGGCTGCGATCACCAAACCCAACATGACTGCAATGCTTGGCCATAATGTGCCGCTGGTATTCATGAGTGTCTTTGGTGTGGGTTGTGCGCTTGCCGGTGTTGCAGGTGTGATTGCCGGTCCGGCGCTGGGTACTTTTCCGGGAATGGCCGTTGTGCTTGGCAGTATCGTGTTTGTGATTGTGGTGGTTGGCGGACTTGGTTCCCTGATCGGTGCATTTGTCGCATCCCTGCTCATCGGGCTTTTGCAAACATTTGCGATTGCGCTTGATTATTCAGTCAATGATCTGTTGCAGGTCTTCAATATCACAACCGATGTTGATAGTGCGCTTCGGGATTTGTGGACCCTGTCCCTGCCGCAGATTGCGCCAATTTTGCCGTATCTGTTGCTGGTGCTGATCCTGATTTTCCGTCCAACTGGCTTATTTGGGAAGCGTGAGACATGAGTGATATTGCAAATACACAGTCAGCAGGCGGTTCAAGCTCGCTGCTCAAGCGTTTCGTCCCCTGGATTGGTCTGATTATTGGTCTGATTGTGCTGCCCTTTATTTTCAGCAGCAACTCAGCGATCTATATCATGAACCTGATGGGAATCTTCATCATCTTTGCCTTGAGCTACAATATGTTGCTGGGGCAAGGGGGGATGCTGTCTTTTGGTCATGCGGTGTATTTCGGACTTGGCGGATTTATGTCCGTTCATTTCATGAACTACATTGAATATGATGGTCTGATGCTGCCGATGGTTTTCGTGCCAGTGTTTGGCGGTATTATCGGACTGATTTTTGCCATCATAATCGGCAGTTTTTCAACCCGTCGTGCCGGTACGGTTTTCGCGATGATTTCGCTGGGAATTGGTGAATTGGTGGCGGCAAGTTCGCTCATCTTCGTGGCCTTCTTTGGCGGCGAGGAAGGTGTGAGCGGGGATCGCACCATGGGCTGAAGTCTTCGGGATGGATTTTGCTCAGGATATCGAGGTTTATTCACTCATCGCATTTTGGGCCTTTATCACAATTGCGTTGATGTATCTGTTTTCCAGAACGCCAATGGGGCGGATGGCAAATGCTGTCCGCGACAATGACGAGCGGACTGAATTCGTGGGCTACAGTCAACGTAAAGTGCGGTTCATTTCCTTCTGCGCGTCAGGATTTTTTGCCGGGATTGCCGGCGGTCTGTTTGCGATCAACTTTGAGATTGTAACAGAAGAAAACCTGAACGCACTGACATCCGGTGTGGTGTTGCTGATGGCTTATATTGGCGGTGTGGGTTTCTTTATTGGCCCGATTGTCGGGGCGGTATTGTTCACATTGCTGCAGACGCTGCTGAGTATTTATACTGAAATCTGGCAACTATATGTGGGTGTGCTGTTTGTTCTGACGGTTATGTATGTGCCGCAGGGACTGACAGGTATTCTGGCAATGCATATTCCCATCTACCAGATTAACAGGCTTGGTAGTCTGGTTGTTCCGTATATTCGCACCGGTATACCACTGGCATTCTGTCTGGCGGGTGTTGTCGGTTTCCTTGAAATGATTCACCACGTTCGTGCGGCCAGTGTTGGCGACACGGAAATGTCCCTGATCGGTATCGGGTTTGATACGCATACGGTCATGCCATGGATTATTGTTGCCGTACTTGTCGCTGTGGGTGGGTATTTCACCAAGACACAGTTACCGCAGCTAAAAGAGGCATGGGAGCGGGCGCACGCGCCCCTTGGTTCAGATGAGGGAGCAGCTTGATGACATCAGCAATTAAACTGACAGGTGTCCGCAAGAGTTTCGGCCCTACCGAGATTATTCGCGGGGTTGATCTGGATATCAGACAAGGTGAGCGCCATGCCATTATTGGTCCTAATGGTGCCGGTAAATCCACGTTATTCCATCTGGTGAGCGGGCGGTACAATCTGTCTGCGGGTAGTGTGGAGCTAAACGGGGAAGATATTAGTAATCTGCCGCCATACGAGATTTACCGGAAAGGTCTGTCACGGAGCTTTCAGGTGACAAACATCTTTCCAAGGATGAGCGTTTTTGAAAATGTTCGCTGCGGTTTGATGTGGTCTCAGGAATATAAATATTCCTTCTGGCATCTGGTTGATCGGGAGAAGAAGCTGAACCACAGAACCGCAGAGGTGCTGGAGGAAATTGGCCTGACATCCCGTCAGCATGTACCGGCAGGTGTGCTCACATATGCGGAGCAACGCGCGCTGGAAATCGGTATTGCCGCAGCCGGCGGTGCGGATGTCATCATGCTGGATGAGCCAACTGCGGGCATGAGCCATTCGGAGACAGATCAGGCGATTGCACTGATCCGTAAAATCACCGATGGCAAGACGCTTGTGATGGTGGAGCATGACATGGGTGTTGTGTTTGATGTGGCAGACCGGATTTCCGTGCTGGTGTATGGCGAAATAATTGCCACCGATACACCGGAAAATATCCGAAACAACAAGGCCGTTCAGGAAGCCTATCTTGGAGCGGAGGCGGAGCATGCTTAAGGTTAGAGATCTAAACGCCTATTATGCAAAAGCCATATCCTTCAGGGTGTGAATTTTCATGTCAATGAAGGTGAGATTGTCTCCTTGCTTGGGCGTAATGGTGTGGGCAGGTCCACGACCATTAAATCCATTATGGGAGAGGTTCCGCCTCATGGCTCCATCGAGTTTCGCGGGGAGGAAATTGCGGGACTGAAAGAGCATGAAGTGGCTCTTCGCGGGCTTGGCTATGTGCCTGAAAATCGGGATGTGTTTGCCGGACTGACCGTGCGGCAGAACCTGATCCTGGGGATCAAGGACATGAAACGTCAGGGCCGCTGGAAAATGGAAGACATGTTCGACATGTTCCTAATCTGAAACAGCGTGCGGATGTGGATGCGGGCGTGCTTTCAGGCGGGGAGCAGCAGATGCTGACCATGTGCCGGACCTTGATGGGAGATCCGGATCTGATCATGATCGATGAGCCAACGGAAGGGTTGGCCCCCAAGATTGTGGAACAGGTTGGTGAGTTGCTGTCTGAAATTGCGAGGCGGGGTGTTTCCATCCTGCTGGTCGAGCAGAAACTGGCGATTGCACTGAAAATTTCCCACCGCTTATATGTGATGGGGCATGGCCATATGGTTTATGAGGGCACGCCAGACGAGCTGAAGGCTAATGAGAAAATCCGTAAGGAATGGCTTGAAGTTTAAGCTATATTGCGGTTGAAAAATCGAGGGGCGGCGAGGAAAGTCACGGGCTTTCCAGCCGCCCTTCGTGTTTGTAACTGGGCGCTGAGTAGAGTAGTATGGGGAAAAATACTGTTTGTGTTCAAGCAAACTGTAAGACAGGGCTAGGGAATTCAATGAGTAACATTCAGTCAAATGTGACACTGGACGATAAGTATGAACTGCGCGATGGGCAGGTTTTCATCACGGGAACGCAGGCACTTGTCAGATTGCCGATCATGCAGCGCCAGCGTGATGCAGCTGAAAATCTGAAAACCGGTGCGTTTATTTCAGGTTATCGGGGATCACCACTTGGGCTGTATGACCAAAGCCTTTGGAAGGCCAAGCCCTTTTTGAAAAATAATGACATTCATTTCCAGCCGGGCGTGAATGAGGATCTGGCGGCGACCAGTATCTGGGGGACGCAGCAAATTCATTTGTCGGGCCAGTCTGATTATGACGGGGTTTTTGGCATCTGGTATGGCAAGGGGCCGGGGGTTGATCGCTCCGGTGATGTGTTCAAGCATGGCAATATGGCGGGCACAACGCGCCATGGCGGCGTGCTGGTTCTGATGGGGGATGATCATACGGCCAAATCCTCCACCGTTGCGCATCAAAGCGAGCAGGCGCTGGTGGCGGCCATGATCCCGGTTTTGAACCCGGCCACTGTTCAGGAGTATCTGGATTTTGGACTGCATGCGATTGCGCTCAGCCGGTATAGCGGTTGCTGGGTTGGCATGAAATGTCTGACTGATACGGTCGAAAGTTCGGCAACTGTTGATGTGGGACCCGATCGTGTGAAGGTGGTTGAGCCAGAAGGTCTGCCCGAACCACAGGGCGGTATTTATCTGCGCTGGCCTGACAATGCCAACGAGCAGGAGGAAAGGCTTGTTCGCTATAAACTGCCGCGGGTGCAGGCTTATGTGCGGGCAAACGGGCTGGACCGGGTGACGCAAAGCAGTTCGCGAAAATCTTTTGGGATCGTAACCACAGGAAAATCATGGCTTGATACCGTGCAGGCATTGGCGGATCTGGGCATCAGTGAAAGTCTTGCCGAAGAGATTGGCCTGTCTGTTTACAAGGTGGGCTGTACCTGGCCGCTGGAGAGCGAAGGACTTCGCGAATTTGCAGCGGGCCATGATGAAATTCTGGTTATTGAAGAGAAAAGAAGCCTCATCGAAGAGCAGGCCGCCCGTATTTTATATGATCTGGAAGATCGCCCGCGACTGGTCGGTAAACAGGATGAAAAAGGCGGCATGCTTCTGCCTCGGATGGGGAGCTGACACCGCGTCTGGTCGCGGCGGCAATCGCATCAAGATTACGCCTTCGCGATCTGCCAAAAGAGGTTGTGGATGGGATTGCACTGGCAGAAGCGAACGATAGCGGCAATGTGATGCCCGCAGCTCCGGTCAGTCGCTCTCCGTGGTTCTGTTCGGGATGTCCGCATAACTCGTCAACAAATGTGCCGGAGGGAAGCCGGGCGATGGCGGGAATTGGCTGTCACACGATGGCCGTCTATATGCCCAACCGCCGCACACAGACCTATACCCATATGGGAGCAGAGGGGGCGAACTGGATCGGGCAGGCCCCGTTTACGGCCGAGACACACATATTCCAGAATCTGGGCGATGGAACCTATTATCATTCGGGCCTGATGGCCATTCGTGCGGCGGCTGCCGCTAATGTGAACATCACCTATAAAATTCTGTTCAATGACGCGGTTGCGATGACGGGCGGGCAACCCTTTGATGGACCGCTCAGCCCCTGGCAAATCAGCCACCAGATCCATTCGGAAGGGGTTGGCAAAATCTGTGTGGTGACCGATGAGCCGGAAAAATACGCCGCCGATACCAACTGGGCGCCGGGAGTGACAATCCACCACCGGGATGAGCTGGATGCGGTTCAGCGGGAATTGCGCGAGGTCAGTGGGGTAACCGCGATCATTTATGATCAGACCTGCGCAGCGGAAAAACGCCGCCGGCGCAAACGGGGAACTTTCCCCGATCCTGCCAAGCGCGCCTTTATCAATGAAGCTGTTTGTGAGGGGTGCGGCGATTGCGGTATTGCCTCCAACTGTGTGTCGGTCAAGCCGCTGGAGACAGAGTTCGGGCGTAAGCGGGAAATTGATCAATCAAGCTGCAACAAGGATTTCTCCTGCGTGAAGGGTTTTTGCCCAAGCTTTGTTACCATTGAAGGGGGGAGCCTTAAAAAGGCACAACGGGCCGAAGTCTCTTCGGATCAGATTGATACGAGCGATCCGGCCAAAGGGATAGCCGATCCTGTTCTGCCCGCCATCAGCGGATCCTATAACATTCTGGTAACCGGCATCGGCGGGACCGGTGTTGTGACCATCGGTGCGCTGCTGGGAATGGCTGCGCATCTGGAGGGCAAGGGTGCTTCCATTCTGGATCAGACAGGTCTTGCACAGAAAAACGGGGCCGTGATGAGCATGTGCGCCTGACCAACAGCACAGCAGATTTGGGGGGAACTCGCATTCCCAACCGCCAGGCAGACCTTGTTCTGGGCTGTGATCTGGTGGTAGCTGCGGGCAAAGATGCCCTCATGAGCTATGGGCTGGGCAGGACAAAGGCCATCATCAACGATTATCTGGCACCGGTTGCCGCCTTCACGCTGGCCCCTGATCTGGCGATGGACCGGGATAAGCTGACTACACTGGTTGCGCAAAGTATCGGCCGTGAAGCTGCGGAATTTGTCAGTAGCACGGATCTTGCGACGGCGATCATGGGCGATTCAATCGCCGCCAATCTGTTCCTCTTGGGCTATGCCTATCAGAAGGGCACAATTCCGCTCAGTGCAGCAGCCATTGAACAGGCGATCGAACTGAACGGGGTCGCCATCGAGGCTAACAAGCGCAGCTTCGCCTGGGGACGCCGCGCGGCTGTCGATCTGGCGCAAGTGACGCAGATTGCCCATCCAGCCTCGCAGACGGCGCAGATAGAGAAGCCTCTGTCGCTTGAGGAGAAAATTGATCTGCGCGTCGAAGAGCTGACAGCCTACCAGAGCCGGCGCTATGCAGAGCGCTATTTGAAACTGGTGAGACGCGTTCAGGCAAAAGAGCAGGAGTTGGGACTTCAGCCGCTGGCTCTTACCGAGCTGTGGCGCGCTACGCCTACAAGCTGATGGCGTATAAAGATGAGTATGAAGTGGCCCGCCTCTATTCAAATGGGGCGTTTGAAGCCAAAATTCGCGAGCAGTTTGAAGGCGATTACCGCATCAAATATCATCTGGCACCACCAATTCTGGCAAAGCGTGACCCGCAAAGCGGCCATCTGCAGAAACAGGAATATGGTCCGTGGATGCTGCGTGGCTTTGCGGTGCTTGCCAAATTGCGCTTCCTGCGCGGAACATCGCTGGATCCGTTTGGTAAAACCGAAGAGCGGCGCAAGGAAGTTGCCCTGATTTCGGAGTATGAGCAGACCATTGAAGAGATTTTACAAAATCTGTCTGCCGCGAACCATTCACTTGCCGTGGAGATAGCTCAGGTGCCCGAGCATATTCGCGGCTATGGTCATGTGAAGGAGCGTCACATGCAGGCTGCGGCAGCAGAATATCTGAACCTGCTGGAGCGTTTCAGAAACGGAGATAATGAGGTTAAAGCGGCGCAATAATCCGGATTGGAAGGCCGGTTTGCAAAATCTGTTGATCGGCTCGCCGGAGCGCAATAAGCTTGTTTGAACAATAATAAAAAAGGAAGAAAACATGTCACAAGATATTCTGGAATCATTCGAAGACGGCGTTGCAACGCTCACCTTTAACCGTCCCGAAGCGCGTAATGCCATGACACCGGGCATGTTCGAACATCTGCTTGAGGCGCTGCCTCGGCTGGGATCGGACCCCAAAGTGCGTGTGATTGTCCTGACCGGAGCTGGCGGTGCTTTTTGCGCAGGTGGCGATGTGAAAGGATTTGCTGCCCGTGCAAATTCAGGAGGGGCAGGTGCATATGATTTTAATCAGAAGGTGGAAGAGCTGCGCGGACGGATGGAAGTTACCCGGCTTATCCATGAATCACCCAAGCCGATTATTGCTGCAATCCCCGGGCCTGCTGCGGGGGCTGGATTTTCGCTCGCCCTCGCCTGCGATATGAGAATTGCCGTTGATACCGCAAAAATTACAAGCGCCTTTGGAAATGTGGGGCTGACCGGTGATTTTGGCGGGTCCTATTTCCTCACCAAGCTGGTGGGCACGGCAAAAGCGCGGGAGATGTATTTTATGTCTACCGTTCTGACAGGGAAGGAAGCAGCCGAGGAGGGTATTGTCAACAAGGCAGTCCCTGCAGAAGGTTTCGAGGCCGCTGTCAAAGAAATGGCCAAGGCGGTTGCCAGCAGACCTACAATTGCCCTTGGCTTCATGAAGAAAAATCTGAACAAGGCGCTGCATGAAGATTTGAACGAGCTTCTCGACTGGGAAGCAATTCATATGATCACAGCCTTTGAAACCGAGGATCACAAGGGCGCTGCCAAAGCCTTCGTGAATAAAGAAAAGCCGGTTTTCAAGGGGCGCTGAGCCAAAAACAGAAATAGCTACAAATTTAGGTAATACTAAACCAATTTTTAAAGAAACCGGGGCATAATCAAATCCATTAAAGTTGCTTTCGCTTAATTTTTGGAAACGATTATGCCCCGAATGGTTGCGTCTGGTTTTTTGTTGTTTGCCCTGTTTGTAGTGTCAACTCTTGTGGCTCCGAATTACGCGGATGCTGCCAGAAAAAGTCCCAGTAGCACATCCTGTAGTTTTGGTTCATCCCTGTATGACAGTGACAATCGTTCGGGGGCCGGTCTGACAAACAGTATCGGCTGCATGTTGTATACGCATACCAATGACAACGCTAAAAATGACATTCCCGAGCTTAACCCTTTTGGAATTGATGACTGGGTTCTGGCCGATAAAAGCGATGGCGGCGGAAACGGCGTTATCGACCTGACGGTTACCCTGTCGGATAGCGAGGAATATCTGGGAAGCTGGTCCGTTGACAGCTTTGGCGGTTATACAAATGTGTTCCTCACCATAAAATCAGGCAACGGGTTTGCCGCTTTTCTTTTGGATACGACCGAGACTTCTGGCGAATGGACAACCGCAGCCCTGTTTCCCACAAAACGTGGGGGCGGCAAGGATCTGTCCCATATGTCGCTTTTTTATTCCAACAGTTCCCTGACGGCTGTTCCGTTGCCAGCGGCATTTCCGCTTTATGCGGCGGGCGTTGCGATCCTCGGCTTTTTGGGATGGCGCAGAAAAAAATCCTGATCATTGAGATTGACTGAATATTAAAGCCCCGGATTTGCCGGGGCTTTTTCATTTGGTGGAATAGACTGCAATTGACCTTTTGCCGGTTAGCGATTAGGAGATAAATCCTAACAGAAAGGCAAAATTACATGACAGAGATTGCAGCGCTGGTTCTTCCGCTTTTTGGGCTGATATTTCTGGGCTATGTGATTGCACGGATCACCCGGCAGCCCGAAGCGGCGATGGGATGGCTTAACACTTTCATCATTTATGCAGCGCTTCCTGCCCTGTTTTTCAAATTATTATCCCGCACACCTGTGGAGCAGTTGGCAAGCTGGGATTTTATCGCAGCCAACCTGTTGGTGACCTTCACGGTATTTGTGATTGTGTTGCTGATCGCGCTGTTGATCATGCGCGCAGGTATTGCCGAGGGGACCATTCAGGGATTGGCAGCCGCTTATGGCAATATCGGCTATATGGGGCCAGCGCTTGCCATCCTTACCTTTGGGGAAATTGCGGCGGTTCCTGTGGCCCTGATTTTCTGTTTTGAAAATGTCATGCATTTTACGGTTGCGCCGACAATGATGGCCTTTTCCGGACGGGAAAAGCGAAATATCCCCTCCCTTATTCAGGAAATTCTCAAACGGGTGTTTTTTCACCCTTTTATTATTGCCACGATTATCGGTGTGGGCGCCGCCATTATTCAGTTTGAGCCGCCGAGGCCTGTAGCGGGACTAATCGATTATCTGGCTCAGGCCGCAGCGCCCTGCGCCCTGTTTGCCATGGGAGTGAGCCTTGCCCTACGGCCCCTTCGCAAGGTGCCGCTAGAGCTTGGTTATGTGGTGCCGGCCAATCTTCTGTTGCATCCGTTATTGATGTATCTGGGCTTAAGTTGGGCCGGTGATTTTGACCCGGTCTGGGTTTATACGGCGGTGCTTCTTGCAGCTCTGCCAACAGCGACCAATGTATATGTCCTTGCCCAGCAATATGGTGTCTGGATCGAGCGGGCATCAGCAGCGATCCTGTTGACGACGGTGACGTCTATTTTAACAGTTAGTGGCCTTTTGTTCCTGATTACATCGGGATATTTGCCTGCAGACCTGTTTGTCGGTAAATAGCGCATCCGCCGCGTTGGTCGTTGCGAAAGGACGGCCAAACATGTACAAGTTGCCAAACGCATTTCAGATTTTGGAGAAGTAGAGACTTATGGCTTCCTATCAATATATTTACGTCATGAACGGTCTTGGGAAAACCTATCCGGGTGGCAAGCAGGTTTTGAAAGACATTCGCTTGAGTTTCTTCCCCGGTGCCAAGATTGGTGTGCTTGGCCTGAACGGTGCCGGTAAATCGACGCTTCTGAAAATCATGGCGGGTATTGAAACCGAATTTACAGGTGAAGCCTGGGCCGCCGATGGGGTCAAGGTTGGGTATCTGGCGCAGGAGCCTGAGCTGGACCCGGCAAAGGATGTGCTGGGCAATGTCATGGATGGCGTTGGTGAAAAGAAAGCACTGCTGGATAAATTCAACGAAATTTCCGCGCGTTTCGCGGAAGAGCTGACCGATGATGAGATGAATAATCTGATCGCGGAACAGGGTGAGTTGCAGGAGCAGATTGACGCCCAGAATTTATGGGATCTGGACCGGGAGGTTGAGATTGCCATGGATGCGCTGCGCTGCCCGCCGGGTGATGCGGATGTGACCAAGCTATCGGGCGGTGAACGTCGCCGTGTTGCGCTGTGTCGCCTTTTGCTGTCCAAGCCGGACATGCTGCTGCTTGACGAGCCGACCAACCATCTGGATGCGGAAAGTGTCGCGTGGCTTGAGCGCTTCTTGCATGATTATACCGGTACTGTTGTTGCCGTTACCCATGATCGTTATTTCCTTGATAATGTCGCTGGCTGGATTCTTGAGCTAGATCGCGGAACCGGTATTCCGTGGGAGGGGAACTATTCCAGTTGGCTGGAACAGAAAGAAAAGCGTCTTGAGCAGGAAGGAAAAGCAGAAGATTCCCGCCGTAAAACGCTTAAGAATGAATTGGAATGGGTTCGTCAGGGTGCCAAGGGACGACAGAGTAAATCCAAGGCCCGTCTTGCCGCCTATGAGGAAATGCTCAATCAGGATACCGGTGCCAAGATTGAAGAGATGCAGATTACCATTCCGCCCGGACCACGCCTTGGCGATCTGGTTGTGGAAGCGGATGGCATTTCCAAAGGATTTGGTGACCGCCTGTTGATTGATGATCTGTCTTTCAAATTGCCACCCGGTGCCATTGTCGGTGTTATCGGTCCGAACGGTGCCGGTAAGACAACTTTGTTCAAATTGCTAACCGGCAAGGAAGAGCCAGATAGCGGAACGTTTAAGGTTGGGCCGACAGTGAACCTTGGTTATGTGGATCAGGACCGTGACACGCTGGATCCCAACAAGACAGTTTGGGAAGAAATTTCCGAAGGCAACGAGATTATTTATCTTGGCAAAAAAGAAATTAACAGCCGGGCTTATGTGTCCGGGTTTAATTTCAAAGGCTCGGACCAACAGAAGAAAGTCGGGCAACTGTCAGGCGGTGAGCGGAACCGGGTCAATCTGGCAAAGATGCTGAAATCCGGCGCCAATATGCTGCTGCTTGACGAGCCGACCAACGATCTGGATGTGGATACACTTCGGGCGCTGGAAGAGGCGTTACTGGATTTCGCAGGCTGCGCGGTTGTGATCAGCCATGATCGCTGGTTCCTTGACCGGATTGCGACACATATTCTCGCCTATGAGGGGGATAGTCATGTGGAGTGGTTCGAGGGGAACTTTGAAGCCTATGAAGAAGATAAAAAGCGCCGTTTGGGAGCACAATCTGTAGAGCCAACGCGGATCAAATATAAACCGATCAGCCGATAGGATCAGACAGTGAAGGGCGGAACAGGATTTCCGCCCTTCTTTTTCACTTACTATTGACAATCATTCTTAATTGCATAACTATAGAAATATCAGTTAGGAAAGATTCTCATGTACGCTTGTATTTGTAATGGTTTGAAAGATAGTGAAGTGCGCGAGGCTGCGAGATGCGGGGCCGGTACTGTCGGGCAGGTCTTCAAGAGCCTTGATTGCAAACTGAACTGTGCAACCTGTGTTTCAAATGTCCGTGAAATTCTGGAAGATGAGTTGATCCCGCGCGAGACATTGATGGCTGCAGAGTAGGTAAGAGTAACTATTAGCTGAACCATTCCCGGCAGGGATTGAATGAAAAAACCGGCTGTTTGGGAGCCGGTTTTTTGTGTTCAGGAGGATTTGATTTTTCAGGATGTTTTGGACTGTATGTAATTTTCCAATCCCATTTTGTCGATCAGACCGAGCTGCTGTTCCAGCCAGTGAGTATGATCTTCTTCGGTATCTTTAAGCAGTCCCAATAAGATCTCGCGGGAGATGTAGTCCTGCTCCTTTTCGCAAATGGCAATGGCTGATTTCAGCTCTTTAACAACGCTCAGCTCGTAAGCGAGGTCGTTTTTCATCATGGATGGGACGTCTTTTCCGATGTTGAGCTTGGCCCGTGCGGCGACATCGGGGTTGCCTTCCAGAAACAGGATGCGTTCCACCAGTTGGGCAGCATGTTCCAGTTCCTCTTCCTGCTCATGCTTGAGGCGTTCGTAAAGTTCTTCCAGGCCCCAGTCCTGATACATTCTGGAGTGGATGAAATACTGGTCCGCAGCACTCATTTCATGTGTGAGAAGCGCGTTCAGTGTATCGATTACTTTTTTATTTCCCTTCATGACTTCGCTCCTTACGACATGGATTGAATAAAGTTGGACAGCCCCATTTTGGCAATCAGGCCTTGCTGGGTTTCCAGCCAGTCGACAAATTCTTCTTCATCTTCCAGAATATCTTCCAGAAGATCGCGAGAGACATAATCGGATGTATCCTCACACAGGGCGATGATATCCCGAAGTTCCTTGATCTGCTCCAGCGTGAGGTCCATTTCACAGCCGAGGATTTCTTCGGCATTTTCACCGATGCGCAGCCGACCCAGACTTTGGAGGTTTGGCAATCCTTCAAGGAAAAGAATGCGTTCGATTAACTTGTCCGCCTGCTTCATGTCCTTGATGGATTTTTTATATTCTTTTTCACCGAATTCAGAGATACCCCAGTCCTTGAGCATCCGGGAATGCAGAAACGTCTGGTTGATGGAGATCAGTTCAAAGCCCAGAATGGCATTGAGCCCGTTAATGACTTTTTTATCGCCCTTCATTGGGATCCTCCCACGGTTAGAGGCAGCGCTCGTTCTTGAGTGAAAACTGTATAAAACACAAACGCCGATCTGGCAACTCAATTTTGATAAAAATACAATAAAATCAATAACTTAATAATGATTTTCACAACTATTATTAACAGTGGCAGATCAGATTTAGAGGATTTTGGCAACTCCCTGATTGAGGCTTGATTGCAAGCCCTGTAGTCTGTTGGGAAAAGGGGAGACTGATAATGTTTGAGGACTATGATCAGTATGACGGGTTGGGGCTTGCAGAGCTGGTTCGGCGCAAAGAGGTCAGTGCGCCCGAGCTTTTGGAAAGTGCCATTGCCCGAACCGAGATGTTGAACCCTGCGCTCAATGCGGTGGTGTATCGGATGTATGAGGAGGCGCGCCGCTATGTGCGCCAAGAGCTGCCGACAGAAGGTCCGTTTTCAGGTGTTCCCTTTCTGCTTAAAGACCTGATCGCGACCTACAAGGGAACGCCGACGAGTGGCAGTTGCAAGATATTGCAGGATGTGGCGGCTGATGAAGATAGTGAACTGGTTAAGCGCTTGAAGAAGGCGGGCGTTGTCATTTTTGGGAAAACCAATACCCCGGAATTTGGAATTATGGGGATCACGGAGCCCAAATTACGCGGCGCAAGCCGTAATCCGTGGGATCAGGAGCGCTCTACCGGTGGGTCCAGTGGCGGGTCCGCTGCGGCGGTCGCCGCGGGACTGGTGCCAATGGCTCATGGGGGTGATGGCGGCGGATCGATCCGAATTCCGTCTTCTCATTGCGGAACAGTCGGGCTTTTGCCAAGCCGGGGACGTAATCCCCTTGGCCCTACCATGGGGGAGGCGTGGGGAGGTCTTGCCCGTGAACATGTTATCAGCCGGAGTGTTCGCGACAGTGCAGCCATGCTTGATTGCTTAAGGGGGGTCGATGCGGGCGCACCATACGGCGCACCGAATGGATCGGCGGTGCCATTTTTGAAGGCGTGCGAGCCAAGCAAGCAGCGTTTCAAGGTCGCTTACAGCCTCGAGCCATTATATGGGCAGGAGGCGCATTCCGATTGCCGCGAAGCGGTGCAGAAAGTTGCTGATCATTTGAGAGAGCTTGGTCATGAGGTGGTTGAAGATCGGCCCCGGATCAATCGGCATAAGCTGGCCAGATCCTATCTGCTGATTGTGTGCGCGTGGGTTGCCTGGGAGTTGCGGCAAAGTGCCAGTATGGCTGGGCGGCCTTTGGTTTCGGATGATTTTGAGCTGACGAGCTGGATCATGGGGCAGGTGGGCGAAAAGAACAGTATGCTGGATCTGGCTGATGCGGTGCATGCCAATCATGAGGCTGCGCGCCTGATGGGCCGGTTTCATGAAAAATATGATCTGCTCCTGACAGCCACCACCGCGCAGCCGCCGGCGAAAATTGGGGAGCTTTACCCGCATGGTAAGGATGAGGCCGCGTTGAAGTTGCTCAAGTTCCTGCCCGCGAAAGTATTGCTTAACAAGGCGCTGGACAGTTTGGCGGAAGAGGCATTGGCGGCGACGCCCAATACGCAGCTTTTCAATCAAACGGGACAGCCAGCCATTTCCCTTCCCCTGCACTGGAATGAAGCAGGTTTACCAATTGGTGTGCAGTTTGCTGCAGAATTTGGTAACGAATGGGCGTTATATACCATAGCCAGCGAGTTGGAGCGGTCAATGCCGTGGAAGGCGCGCCGGCCTGAGCTGCAAAAGGCGACTTGATGCAGGCAATTGAGGGGTTGAATTTGAATGGTTGAGGTTATTGAGACGGCAATCAAGGATGTAAAGATCATGGAGCCGGGCAAGTTTGGGGATCACCGGGGTTTTTTTTCGGAAACCTGGAACAAAAAGGCGCTGGCGGAGGCGGGGATCGCTGCCGATTTCGTGCAGGACAATCATGCCTTTAGCGCGGCACGCGGAACCGTTCGCGGATTGCATTATCAATGCGGTGAATATGCGCAAGGCAAGCTGGTGCGGGTGACCCGGGGTGCTGTTCTGGACGTGGCGGTGGATATTCGTCGCGGCTCGCCCACTTTTGGGCAGCATGTGGCTGTGGAACTTTCTGCAGAAAACTGGCGACAATTGTGGGTTCCTGCCGGATTTGCCCATGGGTACGTGACATTAAGCGCGGATGTGGAATTCCTCTACAAGGTGGATAATGACTATAGCCCCGCCCATGAAGCCGGCATTATCTGGAACGATCCGGATTTGCAAATCGACTGGAAAATCACAGCCGAGGAAGCCAAGCTGTCTGACAAGGATAAGGTTTTGCCACGGCTGAAAGATCAGCATCAGCTATTTGACTATGGAGACAATTCATGACTGTTTTTGTAACAGGAGGTGCCGGGTTTATTGGATCGGCGCTGGTGCGCGATCTGGTGCAAAATACGGATGAGCGGGTGGTGACCATCGACAAGCTCACTTACGCGGGCAGTCTTGAAAATCTGAACGTGATCAAGGGCGCAGGCAATCATGTGTTTGAACAGGTGGATATTTGCGATATGGCGGCAGTTACCGCGCTGTTCAGCACCTACAGGCCGCGCGCCGTCTACCATCTGGCGGCGGAGAGCCATGTGGATCGCTCCATCGACGGGCCGGCTGACTTCATTCAGACCAATCTGGTCGGGACCTTTACCATGCTGCAGGCGGCATTGGAATTCTGGCGGGATCTGGAGCCAACAGCCAAGGATGCGTTTCGGTTTTTACATATTTCAACCGACGAAGTGTACGGAGAGTTGGGTAGCGAGGGACTGTTCAGCGAAACAAGCCCGTATGAGCCAAGCTCACCTTACTCGGCCAGCAAGGCGGGATCGGACCATCTGGCGCGGGCGTGGCAGCGCACCTATGGGCTTCCGGTACTGGTCACTAATTGTTCGAATAATTACGGGCCCTACCAGTTTCCAGAAAAGCTGCTTCCGGTGATTATCCTCAATGCCCTTCAGGGGCGGGCACTTCCCGTTTATGGAAACGGGCTTAATGTGCGGGACTGGTTATATGTGGATGACCATGCCCGGGCACTGCAAATGGTGGTGGAAAAAGGACGCGTTGGTGAGACTTATATGATCGGTGGTCGCGCCGAGCAGACCAATATTTATATGGTCAAGGCTGTTTGCCGGATACTGGATGAAGCATTTCCGAAAAAAGCACCGCATGAGCGGCTGATCGAATATGTGACGGATCGCCCCGGTCATGATGCGCGCTATGCCGTGGATTGCAGCAAAATCGAGAATGAGCTGGGTTGGCGGCAGTCTGTCACTCTGGAGGAGGGGCTCAAAAAGACAGTGAGCTGGTATCTGGAAAATCTGGACTGGGTAGATGCGGTTGGCAAGGGCGCCGCACTGGATCGCCGCGGATTGAGCGGAGACGACACTTGAGGATTTTATTGACAGGTGCCGGCGGGCAGGTCGGGCAGGAAGTCGTGCGCGCCGCCAAAAGCACTGAGGGAATAGAGGTGATCGCCTGTGATCGCGCCCAGCTTGATATTACTGATAAGGCGAGCATCGAGCGGCAGATAGAGCAGCATGAGCCGCACTGTATCGTCAATGCGGCGGCCTATACAGCCGTTGACCGGGCGGAGGAAGACGTTTTGCTGGCCGAGGCAATCAATGCGAAGGCGTGCGGGTATCTGGCCGGTGCAGCCGCAAAGGCTGATATTCCGCTTATTCATATTTCGACGGATTTTGTCTTTGATGGCCAAAAGAGTGAGCCATATGTGGAAAGCGATCCTTGCGCCCCTTTAAGCGTTTACGGAAAAAGCAAACGTGGCGGGGAGGTTGCCATCGCGCAGCTTTGGGCTCGGCACATTATTTTGCGCACCGCTTGGGTGTTCGGCGGAAAGACTAATTTCGCTGCGACTATGCGCCGTCTGGCGAAGGAGAGATCGCAGATTTCTGTTGTGGACGATCAGGTGGGCGGCCCGACACCTGCGCGGCATATTGCATCAGCCCTGCTGACAATTGCTCAAAAGCTGCAGACGCCCGATTTCAACGAATATGGTATTTATCATTTTACGGGCGCGCCCTTTGTATCCTGGTATGAATTTGCCTGTGAAATTTTGAAAGATGAAGCCGTAGAACTCTTGCCCATTCCCACATCCGCCTATCCGGTCCCCGCAAAAAGACCGGCTAATTCACGACTGAACTGCGACAGGATCAAACGGGTATTTGCAATTGACCAACCTGACTGGCGGGCCGAGTTACATCAGAAAAAAGGATAAGAATAATGACAACAAAAGCTGATTTTCCC
This sequence comes from Sneathiella glossodoripedis JCM 23214, assembly GCF_000616095.1. Lineage (GTDB taxonomy): Bacteria > Pseudomonadota > Alphaproteobacteria > Sneathiellales > Sneathiellaceae > Sneathiella > Sneathiella glossodoripedis. The sequence goes on from NZ_BAMS01000003.1 coordinate 30,310, forward strand.
TTTCTGTTTGGATTTCGGGTGAGATATGCGGAAATTGACGGGCAGGGGGTTGTCTTCAATGCCCATTATCTCACCTATTTCGATGTGGCGATCACGGAATATTTTCGCGATATGGGGTTCGATTATGTGGCCTATCCGCGTGAGACCGGCTGTGATTTCCACCTGGTTAAATCCCTGGTCAATTATGAAAAACCGCTGCTGTTCGATACCGAATTTGAGGTTGGCTGCAGATGCGCCAAATTAGGGAACAGTTCGCTGACGTTTGAGCTGGCCATATTCGATAAAGCGTCAGAAACCCGCTATGCGACCGGTGAAATCGTGTGGGTGAATACCCATCAAAGCACCCATAAAACACATAGCGTCCCGGACAGCATCCGCAAGATGATTACCGCCTATCAGGCATAATCATAAGGCTGCCATGTGCACATAAAACAACCCCCGCTGGGGGGAGCGGGGGTTGTGGGGCCTTTTTAAGGCCTTGAGCGAGGTAATGGCGTGATCAGGCAGCTTTGCCTTCGATCAGATTGCCTGGTTTGCCAATCTTGATTGTTTGGGGTTTCAGGGCTTCGGGAATTTCTTTTTGAAGAGAAATTTTCAGAAGGCCCTTATCCATTTCAGCGCCCATCACCTTGATGTTGTCGCTCAGATCAAAGCGGTAATCCAGTGACAGGTTTGTCAATCCGCGATGCAGATATTCCACATTGCCATTTTCTGAGCTGTCCTCAGCTTCGGATTTGGCTGTGATGGCGAGGGTGTTCTGGGTCAAAGTGATTTCAATGTCATCTTCGCCAAAACCCGGAGCCGCGATCACGATCTCATATTTATCGTCCGCGGATTTCTTCACGTCATAGCTGGGTTGGCTTGAATCTGTTGAAGCGCGTTCCAATTCGTTGAAGAGACGGCCAAATGTGCCGTAACCAATCGTTGGACGCAATACGGGTGTAAAATCAAAAGTACGCATTTTAATATCCTCCTTCAGAGCAATATATCTGTGGGTTCCCCCGTTTTCGGGCCGAACCATGTGATATCGAAGCCAATTGCAGGCCTTCGATACGCCATATGTAAGAAGTGCAAAAAAGCTTTCAAGTTGCTATGAGAGAAAATTAACAATTTTAGATTATTTAGAACAATGAACAACAGAAGGATGGCTATGAGTACAGGGCGAAGTGAGCAAGAAGCCAACGTCGAGGGAGCGATTTTTTTCTCCAGAACCTATGACGAGGCCCTGTTAATGGTGGTCGAGGCAAGAGAATATCTGTTGGGGCCGGGAAAGGCCGCCGTTCGCAAGCTGCCCAGCGAAGCCAGCTTCTGCTATGCGACAGAATCGCTCCGTCTTACGACACGATTGACCGAATGCATGTCATGGTTGATGTTTCAAAGAGCCGTCACAGAGGGCGAAATTACCGCTGAAGAAGCACAGGCAGAGGAATGCCATTTACAGTTTCAGGAAACCTGTCTGCCTGATGAGCAGGTCAGTAATCTGGAGTTGTTGCCGCCGGGTCTTGTCTCGTTGCTGGAGAGAAGCGAATCCCTGTATCGGCGTATTTTAAGGCTGGATCAGCTGGCGATAGAAAAATACCGTGCCGGCTAAGGATGCGCGGGGAGTTTGAGGTCAGCCCTGCTCTTGAAAATCACGCATGAAAAAGGCGCCCCGAAAGAGCGCCTGATATCGTTCAAGTCAAACTGGCTTATTTCAGGCCAAAGTTTGAGAAACGCTTGTTAAACTTGGCAACACGACCGTCTTCACGAATACGCTGCGTACCACCTGTCCATGCGGGGTGTGTTTTCACGTCAATGTCCAGCTTCAGAACGTCGCCTTCATATGTAGAGCGTGTTTCAAATGTTGATCCATCTGTCAGTTCAACAGTGAGGATGTCGTAATTTGGATGTATATCTTTTTTCATAGTCGCCTCTACCCTCTCGGGGATGCTGGAATTCACTAAGCGGGCCTTATATTAAAGGATCGCCCCCATGGCAAGCAAAGATATAGTTTTTTGCGAATTTTCTTGTAGAAAGCATGAATTTCCTTAAAACCGGGGGCAGAAGAATTCGTGTTGAAAGTAATAGAGTGACTGATACGCAGCTTGATAAAGAACCATCGCAGGAGAGAAAAGGCAAGGAAAAGCCTGACTTTACCAGACTTCTGGACCTGTATCGATTCGTAAAGCCCTATAAACTGCAGTTTGCAGGGGCGATGATAGCGCTGGTTATCGCATCCGCCAGTCTGTTGCTGATCGGGCAGGCGATCCGCCTTCTTCTGGATCATGGATTTTCAGCGGGGTCGGAAAATCTGAATCAGTATTTTCTGGGATTGATGGTCGTCGTTGTCGGGCTCGCCTTTGCTTCTTTCGCCCGATATTATCTTGTTTCCTGGATTGGCGAGCGGGTCATATCGGATATTCGCTCAGCGGTGTTCAGTCATATTCTAAAACTTAATCCTGCCTTTTTTGAAATGACGCGCACGGGCGAGGTTCTATCGCGCCTGACAACGGATACCACACTGATCCAGACAGTGATCGGATCATCCGTTTCAGTTGCGCTGCGAAATATTCTCTCTTTCGTAGGGGGGCTGGCGCTGCTTATTTATACCAGTCCGAAACTGGCTGGTATGGTCCTGCTGGTCGTGCCCTTTATCGTATTGCCCATCATTGTTTTTGGCCGCAAGGTGCGAAAGCTGAGCACCGTTAATCAGGACAGTATCGCACGGGTCAGCTCAACCGCGGACGAGACGCTTCGCGCAATTCAGACAAGTCAGGCATATACTCATGAAGAGCTGGACCGAAAAACCTTCAGCGAAAGTGTGGAAGAGAGTTTTCGCATTGCCATCAAACGCATTCGGGCGCGGGCCTGGTTGACGGCCATTGTGATTCTTCTGGTGTTTGGTGCCATTGATTTTGTCCTCTGGAGCGGGGCAACAGATGTGGTCAATGGCAAGATGTCACCCGGAACACTTGGATCGTTTGTGTTTTACGCGATCGTTGTGGCGGGATCCATGGGCAGCCTGAGTGAAATCTGGGGTGAGCTGCAACGCGCAGCGGGCGCATCAGAGCGCTTGATGGAGCTGCTTAACCAGAAACCACAGATTACGGCGCCTGAAAATCCGCAAGTTGTCGGCACTAAACTGGTCAGTGGGATTGCTTTTAAAAATGTCGGCTTTCACTATCCCACGCGGGAGAATTTACCTGCGCTTGAGGAATTTACGCTTGATATAGCTCCCGGGGAGACGGTGGCCCTTGTGGGACCCAGCGGGGCAGGAAAGACCACGGTGTTTCAGTTGCTGTTGCGGTTTTATGATCCCCAAAGCGGACATATTGAAATCAACGGTGTGGATATTGCGAAAGCGAGCCCTACTGAGGTACGAGCTCTGACGGGACTGGTGCCACAGGATCCTGTTATTTTTGCGGATACGGCACGTAACAATATTCTGTATGGGCGGCCAGACGCCACAGAGGCTGAGGTTATAGAGGCGGCAAAATCAGCGGCGGCAATGGATTTCATCGAGCAATTGCCACATGGGCTTGATACCCAGTTTGGCGAGCGTGGGATAACCTTGTCGGGGGGGCAAAAACAACGGATCGCCATTGCGCGGGCAATTTTGCGGGACCCCCAAATTCTGCTGCTGGATGAGGCAACATCTGCGCTGGATGCGGAAAGTGAACATGCGGTGCAAGGCGCGCTTGTCAATTTGATGAAAGGCCGGACGACACTTGTGATTGCCCATCGTCTCGCCACCGTATTGAGCGCGGATCGCATCATCGTTATTGATAATGGCAAGATTGTTGCCCAAGGTACACATGAAGAGCTGATGCAGGAAGACAGCTTGTATGCAAAACTAGCGAAACTGCAATTCGATACGGGCCGCGAGGCATTGGCGGTGTCCTGATAAAACAGGGTGGGCATAGATGAACTTGATACAGCGTCTGTTTTTTACATTTATGGCCCTTCTGTTTGTCGGCGTTGGCTTCGCAGTTTATGTGCTTGTCTCAACCGGGCAGTTCGATACTTTTGAAGTGGGCTTTACAGGACATTGTGTTGCCATTGAAGGCTTGGCAGGGGCGGAAGATATTATTATTGATCCGCAATCGAGTGTTGCTTTCATCTCATCTGTTCAGCGCCGAATGACGACAGAAGGTGACAGGCAGGGGCGCGGTGCCATTTATCTGTATGATTTGAAAAATCCGGCACTGGAGCCGGTCAATTTAACACCTCACGCGAGTGCAGATTTTCGGCCCGCCGGGCTATCCTACTATCCAGATGAAAATGGATCGGGATTTCTGTTTGTGATTAACAGAACGCATGATGTTCCCTTTGATGAAAAACCGGCAAAGGTGATCATTTATCGGTGGGAACAGGGTGCGCTTGATCAGATCAAGACCGTGGAGGTTGGTATCAGCCCGAGCAATATCGTGGCGACCGGCCCGGCGCAGTTTTATGTGACCAATGATTTCGCTTTTGCTGGCGGGATAGGGGCGGACTTACAAAAAATTCTGGCGTTACCTGTATCGGAAGTCGGGTATTTTGACGGGCAGGATTATCGGGCGGTGGCAAGCGGTCTTGCCTTTGCCAATGGCATTGCACGTTCGCGAGATGGAAATCTGGTTTTTGTCGCTGAAACGTTATCGCGTCAGATTTCGGTTTTTGAGCGAAACAGCGAAAATGGTGAATTGACATTGCAAGGTGAAATTCCGCTGCAGGCGGCACCGGATAATATCAATGTGGATGAAGAGGGCCAGCTATGGATAGCTGGGCATCCACAACTATTGAGCCTGTATGGGCATCGCGGTGATGCGGGCAAGCTGTCACCCAGCTATCTGATGACGCTGGAGCGCGGGGCTGCGCAGCAATATGTGATCAAGGATCTGATGCGCGATGCGGGGGATTTGATTTCTGGCGCATCTGTTGTGGCCCCGATAGGCGATCGGTTTCTAGTCGGTGCACCCTTTGAGAATAAAATCCTTGATTGCAGTCGCTAGGGGCGTGCGCCCCCAGGCTCTATTTTTCCGTCAGTTTGAGTTCAATTCGTCGATTGCGCAGGTAGGCAATCTCATCGTCCCGTGGGTCCAGCGGCTGGAACTCTCCAAACCCGGTGGGGGCCAGCCTGTGCGGGGGGATGCCACGGGCAATCAGGTATTTGGTAACCGATAACGCCCGCGCCATGGATAGTTCCCAGTTTGATGGGAAGCGGGCTGTATTAATGGGCTGTTTGTCGGTATGACCATCGACACGCAATACCCAATCGATTTCATCGGGAATATCTTTTGCGATATCAAGCAGGGTTTGAGCGAAGGCCTGCATGCTTTCACGGCCCTGTTTGCCAAGCTCAGCTTCGCCCAGACCGAAGAGGACTTCAGATTGGAAAACAAATCGATCCCCGACAATGCTGATACCGGGCTTGTCTTTCAGGACTTCGCGAAGCTGCCCAAAAAAGTCTGACCTGTATTGCTGAAGTTCCTGTACTTTTTGAGCGAGGGCCTGATTGAGGCGCCTACCGAGATCGGCGATCTGGGCCTTCTGTTCTTTGTCCTTGGCTTCGGAAATTTCGAGAGCTTCTTCGATACGAGCCAGTTGAAGACGCAATGCGGATAGTTGCGCGTTCAACGCCGCAACCTGTGCTTTGGCCTCCGCCGAGATTTTTTCCTCAGCGGTTAATTGATCCTGTGTTTGCAGATACAGGGCCTGTAGCTCCGAGAGCTGGATATCACGCTCTTCGATGTCCTTTTGCGCGAGGGAGGTTCTCTCCTCCTGCTCTGAGAGTTTTGCTTCCAGCTCCTTGCTGCGATCGCGCAAGTCCCCGATCTGGGTGTCTTTATCTTCCAACTTGCTGGCGAGAGTGCCAACCTCTGCCTCCAGTTCCTCGCGGACTTTCTTGAGCGCTTCGATGTCGCGTTTCAGGCTTTCAATTTCCTTGAGATTGACAGCGATTTTATCCTGTTCTGTCTTGATTTTTTCTTCTGCGGCTTTCAGTGCCTCTTCGCTGGCGGCGGTTTTTTCCTCCTGCTTGCGAAGGAGCAGAACAAGTTCGTCACGCTCGTTCTCCGCCTCTTGTGCGCGAGTGGTCAAGGTATCGAGCTGAATAATGGCGGTATCGCGTTCCTTGTTGGATTCCTGTAAGGAAGCCGTGAGATTGACAATATCCTGACGCAATTCCGTATTGGACTGTTTTTCAAGGGCGAGAAGGTCCGCCAGTTCCTCAACCTGGGCATTGAGCTTTTCAAGAGCCGCATCCCTGCCTGAGAGAGCTTGTGAGAGGAAAAACTGAGCCAGCACAAAAACGACAAGCAAAAAGATGATTACCAGCAGCAAGGTCGTGAGCGCATCCACAAAACCCGGCCAGATTTCGTACCCTGCGCGCTGTCCACTGCGTTTGCGTGCCATGCTCTACCCCTTAAGCCGTCAGTTACTTGCGCCGGTCTTCTTCGGCAATGGTTGCGATGGTACGCGTGAGCAGTTTGATGTCACTGCGAATTTCCTGAATGACCTGATTTCGGCCATCTGCCACGTCTTCGAGCAGACGAGCCAAATACACATCCAGATTACGCAGGTGGTTCCGCGATGCCTGATCAAGGCCGCCCTGTTCCTGAACCTGAGCCATGCGTTGCAGTACCGGTTTCAGCTCCATCTGACCTTCGACAAGCTTGACCATCAGATCCTGCTCCGCCCGCATCTGGTCGGTCAGTGCAGCGAGCTTCTCACTGACACTGATCATGGCGCTTTCCCCGCTATGGCGTCGCTCTTCGTTGCGCGAGAGGGTCCGCTGGAGGGAATCGAGACTTTCCGCTGTTTGCTCCAGCAAGGCACTGACATAGGCTGGAACGCTCTGTTCGCCATCAGAAATGGCTGCGGGGCCAGCAGTGGTGAATTTGGTTACGGATGTCAGCCACTCTTCCAGATCCGTATAAAATCGGTTCTGGGACTGGGCGGCCTGCATATCCAGAAAACCCAGTATCAAAGAGCCTGACAGACCGAACAGGGAGGATGAAAAGGCAACAGCCATACCCGCCAGAGGTTTTTCCAGACCGACTTTCAGTTCATCAAAAACTTTTGAGAAATCGCTGCTGCCCACATTCAGAGTGGTGATAGCATCGCCAACAGAGCCTACGGTTTCGAGCAGGCCCCAGAAGGTTCCAAGCAGCCCCAGGAATACGAGGACATTGATCAGATAGCGTGAAATGTCCCGCCCTTCGTCCAGCCGCGCGCTGATGCTGTCGAGAATGGTGTTCATGGTAATGGCGGTCATCCGCAGCGGACCGTTGCTGTCGCGAATGATTGTTGCCAGTGGCGAGAGCAGGTTGGGACCGGACTGGAGGGAAATGCCGCTTTCATTGCGTTTGAGATTTTCTGTCCAGTCGATTTCCGCATTCAGCATGAAAACCTGACGGAAGATAAATACGATACCAAACAGCAGAACCGCGAGGATCAGACCATTGAGATACGGGTTTGCTTCAAAGGCGGACCGTGCTGGCTGAAACAGAAAAGCTGCGATGCCAGCGACGATAGCCAGAAATATGACCATTCTGATCAGGTGCCGCCGAGGTTTTTTGATCTTTGGGGCATCAAGCCCGCTATTGGTTGAAATACCGGGAAGTGTTGTCATGATTATCTGGCCACCAGTTTAAGGTCTACGCGATCGGCAGGTGAGTCATCTTCGGGCCGGCCAAGGGCCCTGACCTCGATTTTATTGTTGGGAACCCCCATTTCCATCAATTTCGAGCGGATCATGAGAGCCCGCCCGAGTGACAGTCGCCGTGCGGTGCCATTACTGCTGGCATTGGCATAGGCCACCAGTTGAATGCGATCGCTGTCGGTATTCATGGATTTGGCGATAGTTTCCAGTTTTGCCACCGCAGATGAGGGAAGTTGTGTCTCTCCCTCGTCAAAGAGGATGCGGTTGATGGTGTTGTCATCAGCTTTCGCAATTGGCTCTATGACCGGCTTTTTAGCTGCGGGTTTAGTGGTTTGCTCTTTGGGCAGGGCAGCAACCTGCATATCTTTTTCACGAGGAGCCGTTTCTTCTTTTGCGGTTTCTTTCTGCGCTTTTTCCGCAGGTTTCAACTCTGCCGGAGCAGCGGCATTTGAGGCTGTCTCCGCTGGCTTTGTGGAAGCTGCAGCGGAGGCAGGCTCTTCTTTAGGGGCTGGTTTTGGCGCTGCTGCGGGAGCGGCAGTAGTTTGTGGTTTTGCAGCCTCTTTAGGTTTTGCTGCTGATTTGGCCGGTGCTGGAGTGCTGGGCGCGGCGGCGACATTTTTCGCAGATTCCGTAGCTGTTTTTTCTGCGGCTTTTGCAGCAGTGGGGGCGGCCGGAGCGGGTGCAGGAGCGGGCGCAGGGGCCTCAGCCTTCTGTGCGGCTTTGTTCTCCTTGGGTGCCTCTGTTACAGGGGAGGGCTGTTTTTCAGCGGTTATTTTTTTAGGCTCTGGTGTTGCGGCAATCGCAGGTTTGGGTTTTGTTACCTTGGGTTTCGCTGGGGCTGGAGCCGCCTGTCTTTTGGGCTGGCTGCCCGGGGGAACCAGCTTAATGACTTCATCCCCATACCGGATTTCAGCAGGTTTGCTATAATCAACGCTCGCCTGTGGCTGGGCGGGCGTAGCACTTTTGGTAAAGGGAGACTGACGCGGATGCAGCACATATTGCTGCATGTTGTTCACGCCGTTCATATTGACCGTAACCGGTGCAGCATTTCCACCGCCGACGATAACAGTTTGTGAAAATGCCATTGGGCTGAAAGATGTAAGCGCCAGGGACAGGGCGATTGCCGATCCGATCCTCTGACGGTCAGTCGTTCGAATTCGCTGTTTATTCCGTGCCATTACTCTTACCCCCCACTTGAACCAGACTTGCGTGGTTGTCAGCTAATGCACTGATGTAATGCAGGCATCAGCATTTTCAAACAGGTTTTAGCTGAACCATTATTGAGCCGCAAACCGGGCATAAAAATGGCAGCCGAAACCATGTCCGCAAAAGAATAACTTAGCAGGGGGGATGCAACAAGTTTTTAGTGTAAATCAAGGATTTAAGAGTTTGTCCTCAGTCGCGCTTGCGGCGAGCTTTGCGCAAAACTTCCGATAATTGCTGGTTAATGTTTGAATTGGTTGCCAGAACATCGCCTTTTTCAAGGATTTTCTCTCCGCCATCGATCTGGCTGACAAATCCACCAGCTTCACGCACGATGATGATACCGGCGGCCAAGTCCCATTCAGACAGACCCCGCTCCCAATAGCCGTCATAGCGGCCCGCAGCCACATATGCCAGATCCAGAGAGGCCGCGCCAAAGCGACGAATACCTGCGGAGACGGCCATAACCTCGTTTGCTTCTTTGAGAAACTGTTCGTGGCCGGGCTTTCCAACAAAGGGAATGCCTGTTGCAAAGACACAATCGGCAAGCCTGTTGCGGTTAGAGACGCGCAGGCGGTGGTCATTGACAAAGGCGCCTTCACCGCGGCTGGCCCAGAATAACTCGTCCTTTAACGGGTCGAGAATAAGACCGGCGATAATGCTGTCGCCTTCCATCAGTGCAATCGAAATGGCAAAATGCGGCAGCCCATGCAGAAAGTTTGTCGTTCCATCAAGCGGATCGATGACCCAGTAATGACTGCCATCCTGCGCAGGAACCACACCGCCTTCTTCGAGCTTGAAGCCGAAATTGGGGCGGGCGCGGCTCAGTTCTTCGCGCAGTGTCTTTTCCGCACTCAAATCCGCGTTGCTGACGAAATCAGCGGGCCCCTTGCGAGAGACCTGAAGCTGCTCAACCTCGTTAAAGTCGCGGACGAGCTTGCGGGCAGCCTTTCGAGCGGCTGTTTCCATTACATTGATGAGTGCGGATTTGCGGGCCATGTTTTTTACCTGATTACTTGAGTTGGGGGAGCTGGCAGCGGACTATTCAGCCCGCTTTGCATATTCAGATGTTTCGGTGTTGACCACGATTTTCTCGCCGGTATTGCAAAAGGGTGGCACCATGATGCGCATCCCATTTTCCAAAATTGCAGGCTTGTAGGAAGATGCGGCGGTCTGACCTTTTACAGTCGGTTCAGTTTCGGTGATTTCGAAGGTAACATGTTCGGGCAGGAGCAGGTTCAGAGGTTCTTCTTCGTAAAATTCGATTTCCAGATCCATGCCATCTTTCAGAAAAGCGGCTTTGTCTCCGACCAGATCCTTGGAGAGGGAGACCTGCTCATAGGTTTCTGTATCCATAAAGGTCAGAAGTTCGCCATCTTCGAACAGGAATTGATAGGGTTTCTGTTCAAGGCGGGCGCGTTCCACTGTTTCAGAAGAGCGGAAGCGTTCATTCAGCTTTGTTCCATCGCGCAGGTTTTTCAGTTCCACCTGCAGATAGGCACCGCCTTTACCGGGTTGGGTGTGCTGAATTTTCACTGCGACCCACAGGCCGTTCTTGTGTTCGATCACATTGCCGGGGCGAATTGCATTGCCGTTAATCTTCATGGCTATCCATCGTCTATTCGAATATCAAAATATGGTTGGCGGAACCTATCAGCTTGCCATGGTCATATCAATGACCTTGTTTAGCTCTTTCACCGCAAGAACCGGGCCCCCTTCGTATTTCCATACGCCAGCGGATACGGCTAAAAAGTCTGCACCGCTTTTAACCAGTAGTGCGGCATTGTCAACTGTTATCCCGCCAATTGCGACCACAGGTGTCTCGGCAAGAGAGCTCCACCATTGCAGCAATTCCGGCTCAGCGGAGGTTTTTGCATCCTTCGTGCTTGTCGGGTAGAACGCGCCGAAAGCGACATAGTCAGCGCCATTTTCAGCCGCGACCATCGCCAGATGCCTGGAGTTATGGCAGGTCACGCCAACGATGGCATCATCCCCGACAATTGCGCGGGCCTCTTTATAGGGAGTGTCATCCTGTCCCACATGCACGCCATCGGCGCCAACCTCGCGGGCGATTTGAGGGTCATCGTTTACAATAAAGGCAACGCCACGATCCTGAACAGAGGGCATTAACAACTCACAGGCCCGCATGATGTCATCACGTGGCAGGTCTTTCAGACGGAGCTGAAAACAGGCAACATCGCCGCCATCGAGTGCTTTGAGAACATCGTCTTTAAAACTGGTCTCAATGCGCGGCGGAGAAATCAGATACAGGCGGGTGCGGTATTTTTCTGCTTCGGTAGCCCCGGTCATGGATAAGGTATCTCTTGTACTTAGCTGTTTTCGTCAAGCGCAGAGTAATTTCCGTCTCTGGCTTCGCTGGTCAGACGTGCACGGCGGATAAAGGCGTCCTGCGCAGCCTTTTTGTTGTCCGCTTTGCCTCCCCATGCCCGCAAGGCTGATGCCTGCAAGGCACGGCCAAAGGAATAGGTCAGCTCCCATGGGTGAGAATGGCCATCATTCATGGTGTTGAGATTAAGCGTCGCCTGAGCTTCACTCTGTCCGCCTGATAAGAAGGCGATACCAGGGACTGCCAGTGGAACCGTCTGTTCAAAACAATAAATGGTTTTCGCTGCAACCTCATCCGGGCCAGCCTGTTCCGGACAATCCATACCAGAGACAACCATGTTCGGTTTAAGCAGCATCTGCTCCAGGACCACACGTTGCTTGTAGAGCTCATCAAACACGGTTTTAAGTGTTGTTTCAGTAACCGCGTAACATTCGTCAATGGTATGATCACCATCCATAAGAACCTCAGGCTCTACTATGGGGACAATGTCCGCTTCCTGACAAAGCGCTGCGTAGCGCGCCAGGGCATGGGCATTTGTATCGATGCAATACTGGCTGGGCGCGGCATCGCCGATCCTGATAACAGCGCGCCATTTTGCAAAGCGGGCGCCGAGAGATCTGTATTCAGCCAGTCTTTCGCGCAGGCCATCCAGTCCTTCGGTTACCAACTCCCCTTCTGAAAAGGCGAGTGCTTTGGCGCCTTTGTCCACCTTGATCCCGGGGATGATTCCCTGATCGGTCAGGATTTGCGCAAGCGTAATTCCGTTGGATGCGGTTTGCCGGATGGTTTCATCATATAAAATAACACCGCTGATATAATTGGAAATTCCATCAGCGGTGAAGAGCAGTTCCCGATAGTCGCGTCTTGTTTCCTCGGTACTTTGAACACCAATGGAATCAAAGCGTTTGGTAATCGTGCCAGTACTTTCGTCAGCTGCCAGAATGCCTTTGCCTTTGGCTACGAGCTGGCTCGCAATTTGTTCCATGGAAATTTCGCTCATCGGTTCAGGCCCTTACTGGTGGTCTTCAAGTTGTTAATGCTTTTACGCCGGGTAGTTCCTTGCCTTCCATCCATTCCAGAAACGCACCGCCAGCAGTCGAAATATACGTGAATTCTTCGCTGACACCGGCATTGGCAAGCGCGGCAACCGTATCACCGCCCCCCGCTACAGTAATCAGAGCACCTGATTTGGTCAATTGGGCAGCTTCACGCGCTACGCTGAATGTACCTTCGCCGAAGGGAGAGATTTCAAAAGCGCCGAGTGGCCCGTTCCAGATCAGTGTCTTACAGGTCGCAAGTTTTTCTTTTAGTTGCGCCGCAGATTTGGCACCGATATCGAGCATCATTTCATCGCTGGCAACATCCGTGACCGGAGCGGTGCGATTTTCGGCATCAGCTTTGAATTCTTTGGCGAGAACCGCGTCTTCCTGCAGCAGGACTTCACAGCCAACCCGTTCTGCCTTGCTCAGGATTTCACGGGCCGTATCAGCCAGATCATGTTCACAAAGGGAGGCGCCGACATCAATTCCACGCGCATTCAGGAAGGTATTTGCCATACCACCACCGATGACGAGTGTATCGACTTTTTCGATCAGGTTGAAAAGAAGATCAAGTTTAGTAGAGATCTTTGCCCCACCAACAATTGCCATCACTGGACGTTTTGGAGCGCCAAGGGCCGCTTCAAGGGCACTTAATTCAGCTTCCATATTACGACCGGCATAAGCAGGCAGCAGGCGGGCCAGTGCCTCTGTTGAGGCATGAGCGCGATGAGAGCATGAAAAGGCGTCATTGACGTAAATGTCACCCAGTTTGGCAAGCTCTGCTGCAAATTCAGGATCGTTTTTTTCTTCGCCGGCGTGAAAACGCACATTTTCAAGCAATGCAACGTCACCGCCTTCAAGGGATGAGATTGTATCAGCGGCACCGCTTCCGATGCAGTCACTGGCAAAGGCGACATCCATTGCAAGTTCGGAAGCCAGCGCATTGGCGACCGGTTCCAGAGACATTTCAGGGACGATCTGACCCTTGGGGCGGCCAAAGTGACTCAAAAGCACCACTTTGGCGCCGGATTTGGAGAGTTCACGAATGGTGGGAGCCACTCTTTGAATTCGGGTAAAGTCGGAGACGTTTCCATCTTTCATGGGAACGTTTAGATCCACCCGTACCAAAACAGTTTTATCTTTTGCCTCTAAAGCATCCAGATTTTTGTACCCAGCCATTCGTATGTCTCTCCGATCAGGGGTTAGCCAAGGTTTGCCATTGCAACAGCAGTGTCGCTCATGCGGTTTGAGAAGCCCCATTCGTTGTCGTACCAGCTAAGAACGCGAACGAATGTACCTTCCACGACCTGTGTCTGAGTAACATCAAATGTGGAACTTGCCGGGTTGTGGTTGAAGTCGATGGAAACGAGAGGTTCGTCACAAACAGCAAGGACACCTTTGAGACGACCGTTTGCTGCCTCAACAATTGCAGCATTGACTTCTTCGGCAGTTGTTGCACGGCTGGCAACAAATGTCAGATCGATCATGGAGACATTCGGTGTCGGCACACGAACGGAAGTTCCGTCAAGTTTGCCAGCGAGTTCAGGCAGAACCAGGCCAACGGCCTTGGCGGCACCGGTAGATGTCGGGATGATTGACGTTGCTGCTGCACGTGCGCGGCGCAGGTCTTTGTGCAGGGTATCCAGTACCGGCTGATCGCCTGTATACGCATGGACAGTTGTCATGAAGCCATGTTCCAGACCAATCGCTTCATTGAGAACCTGCGCAACGGGTGCCAGGCAGTTTGTTGTGCAGGACGCGTTTGATACGATTTTATGTCCAGCTTCGAGCTTGTCATGGTTCACACCATAAACGACAGTCAGGTCAACTTCTGTTCCAGGAGCGGAAATCAGAACTTTTTTAGCGCCTGCATCGATATGTGCTTTTGCTTTGTCAGCATGCGTGAAAATACCTGTACATTCATAGGCGATGTCTACTTCCAGTTCGCCCCATGGCAGGTCTGCAGGGTTGCGTTCTGCAGTTACGCGAATGGCATCACCATTTACAATGATCGCATTTTCCGTTGTTTTGACATCACCAGGAAAGGGACCATGAACGCTGTCATATTTCAGCAGATGTGCGTTGGCTTCTACGGAACCCAGATCGTTGATGCCGACGACTTTCACATCTGTACGGCCGGATTCGTAAATTGACCTCAAAACATTACGGCCAATGCGACCAAACCCGTTAATTGCAACACGAACTGTCATCTTCTTTATGCTCCTATAACTCTTGCAGGAGGGGGACCCTCACTGTCCAGTAATTTATATCGCTGTATTAAAGCTGTTTTTTAGCCGCTGCGACGACGGCTTCACTTGTGATACCAAAATGCGTGTATAGCTCGTCAGCAGGTGCAGATGCGCCAAAACTGTCGAGGCCAACAAACCTTCCTTTTTCGCCAATGAATCTCTGCCAGCCAAAAGAGCAGGCAGCCTCAATCGCGACACGGGCGGTTTTTGCCCCAATAATTTCCTTGCGGTAGCTGCTATCCTGTTTCGCAAACAGTTCCCAGCAAGGGACTGAGACGACACGGGTTCCAATGCCTTCGCTTTCCAGCATTTTCTGTGCTTCCAGTGCGATGGCCACTTCCGATCCGGTAGCGAACACTGTGACCTGCGCATCGCTACTGGCGGCGGAGAGTTCATAAGCACCGCGAGCGGATTTGTTTTCCTCGCTCTGTTCAGTGCGCACTGTTGGCAATCCCTGACGGCTGAGGGAGAGGACAGACGGTGTTTTTCTGGCTTTCAGCGCGAGTTCCCAGCATTCTGCTGTTTCAACCGCATCTGCGGGGCGGAATACATTAACGTTCGGCATTGCCCGAAGTGAGGCAAGATGTTCAACCGGTTGGTGGGTTGGTCCATCTTCGCCCAGCCCGATTGAATCATGTGTCATCACATAGATGACACGCTGTTCCATCAGTGCGGAGAGGCGAATTGCAGCGCGCGCATAGTCGGTAAAGACCATGAATGTGCCGCCATAGGGGATAAATCCTTTGTGCAGAGCAATCCCGTTCATAATGGCAGCCATGCCAAATTCACGAACCCCGTAATAGACGTAGCGACCCGAGAAATCTCCTTTGCCAATGGGCAGAGTATGATCGGTCTTCGTCAGGTTGGAGCCAGTCAGATCGGCTGAGCCACCCACCGTGTTGGGGACAATTTCGTTAATGACTTTGAGCGCTTCCTGACTTGACTTACGGGTTGCCCAAGCAGGGGCATCTTCGGTCAGCTTTTTGCGGTAGTTTTTCAAAGCTTCGTCGAGTGTTGAGGGCAATTCACCTGAAAGCGATGCTTCAAATGCAGCCTTCTCGTCAGCATCAGCAGAGGCCAGCGTCTTTTCCCATTCCGCTGAAAGGCGGGCACCCTTGGTGCCAACGGTGCGCCAACGGTCAAGGATGGTTGCAGGCACTTCAAATGGCGCGTGTGGCCAGCCAAGTTCTTTGCGGGCAAGCGCGATTTCTTCGTCCCCGAGTGGTGCACCGTGAACACCGGATGTTCCTTGTTTGTTAGGTGCGCCAAAACCAATTGTTGTCTTGCAGGCAATCAGAGATGGTTTATTGGTCTTGCGGGCCGCTTCAATCGCTTTTTCGATGGCTTCAGGGTCGTGTCCATCTGCTGAGAAGGTATCCCAACCCATGGCTTCAAAACGTTTGAGCTGGTTATCAGAAACGGAAAGGTCAGTCTTGCCGTCGATGCTGATTTCATTGTCATCCCAAAGGACGATCAGTTTACCAAGACCCAGATGGCCGGCAAAGGATGCAGCTTCGTGACTGATGCCTTCCATCAGGCAGCCATCACCAGCAATAACGTAGGTGTAGTGATCCACTAGATTTTTAAAGCGTTCGCTGTGCATACGTTCGGCAAGTGCCATACCAACGGCTGTCGCCAGACCCTGACCCAGAGGGCCGGTCGTTGTTTCGATACCGGAGGCATGTCCGTATTCAGGATGTCCAGCTGTGATTGCACCCAGTTGACGGAAGTTGCGGATCTGTTCGATCGTCATATCCTTGTATCCGGTGAGATACAGAAGGGAGTACAGCAGCATGGAGCCATGACCGGCAGAAAGCACAAACCGGTCCCGATCAGGCCAGTTTGGTTTTGACGGATCAAATTTTAAAAATTTTGAGAACAGGACGGTTGCGACATCTGCCATGCCCATTGGCATGCCGGGGTGACCGGAATTTGCCTGCTGGACTGCATCCATTGATAATGCACGGATTGCATTTGCCATATCTGTGTGTTTGGAATTGACAGGCGATTTGTCTGCGCCATTTTCGCTCATATTCGACTCTTTGCTATCCACCAGCGATACTGTCTGGACCGTTTAAAACCGGGTACATTTCTGTACAGATACGGTGCCTCGTGCTGGTGCCCCAGTGGGTATCAAACGTAACCGCTCTTCAACAGGCACACACATACCGGGCGAAAGCCTTTGTGACTGTGTTTTGGGTATCAAACCCGAATGCAAGCTGTTGACGAGCACTGAAATCGGGACGGAAGATGCCGTCCAATAGTCGAGACGTCAACATCTTAGTGGTCACAAATGCGATAATTCACATAAATTCCCGTTTTGCATTTCGGTTGACGCATATTGTGTGCTGGTCTTATTGTCCGTAAGAGAAGCAAATGACGTCTTAATCAGCAATTGGGGCTATATTGGCATGAGTAAAGACGAAAATACCGAATCACGAATTGAGGCTGCATTGCAACGATTGCATAATCTGTCCACTGCGCTTAGTGAACGACCTGCGCAGACGAGTCTGATTGCGGGTGACGATCCTGTGTTGAAAGCGGAAATGGACAGTTTGCGGGTTGAAAACCAGTTGCTGCGTCAGGAATTGCTTGAGCTGACTGCGTCCTATAATGGACTCAAACAGGCAACAGATGCGGCATCGTCCCGCCTTGACAAGACCATTGCAGATATTAGCGGCATGCTGGAGCAATAGAGAATGGCAAGTGTTACGGTCAAGATAAACGGGCGCCCCTATCCGATTATTTGCGATGACGGTGAAGAAGATCACCTGCTGTATCTGTCAGAGTATGTGGACAAGAAGGTCAAAGAGCTAAGCGGTATGGCGGGAAGCGCCAACGAAGCACAGCTTCTGTTGATGGCCTCTTTGTTGATTGCCGATGATCTGTCGCAGGCCTATGAGACGATAGACGAGCTCAGAGAAGGCAAGGATGGCGCCAAGGACGCACCGGGCGGATTGTCAATTGATGGAGAAAATCTTGCAAAGCAGCTTGAAGCTATTGCAGATCGACTTGAAAAGGCTTAAGTAAACGTCGCTGTTCTGCTCGGCGCGTCAGATCTTAGATATCCTGGGGCCAATAACGAAATCCAGGGGGCTAATCCCTGACTGAACCGTGGTTCTATCACATCGGCTCCCACCTGACTTGTCAGGCCACAGAGATTTCATACGATCGACGGCTTATAGTGGTTCAGCACTTTATGATGCGAGGTGAGCTTGCAGACAATTGATGACAGAAAGCAGGCGCAGCGACGGGCAGCCCTTGAGACGCGTAACGGATTGTCGCCCGCAGAGGCGGCAGAGATGGCCGCGCAAAATTTCTGTGATGCCATTGCAGTGACCTCTTCAATGGTTGTGTCCGTCTATCTGCCCATTGGCAGCGAAATCAGAACAGGGCCGCTGTTTCGCAAACTTGAAGCAATAGGAGCGACTTGCGCGCTTCCGGTTATTCTCAAACAAGATCAGGCATTGATATTTCGGGCCTTTTCATGTGGTGACCCACTAGAGGCAGGCGGTTTTGGAACGCGGGTCCCGCTGGCAAATCGCGGGGAGCTTTTGCCCGATATTGTGGTTACGCCCCTGCTTGCATTCGATGAGCAGGGCTTCCGTATGGGATATGGCGGGGGATTTTATGACCGGACCCTCGAAAAATTGCGGCAACTCAAAACCTGCATCGCCATCGGTTATGCCTATGAAGGGCAAAGAGTGGAAGAAGTCGTGACAGATCAGCATGATCAAAGACTGGACTGTGTCATCACAGAAGAAAAAGTGAGGAAGTTTACGTGAGAGTTCTGTATTGCGGTGATGTGGTTGGTCGCTCTGGCAGAGAAGTTGTCATGGAGCAGGTGCCTTTGCTGCGAAAATCCATGGCGCTGGATTTTGTTGTGGTAAATGGTGAAAATGCGGCGTCCGGATTTGGGATTACGGAAAAAATCTGTGAGGGTTTTTTTGAGGCCGGTGTTGATTGTATCGTTTTGGGTAATCACAGCTTCGATCAGAAAGAGATCATGACATTCATGGCCGAGGACAAACGGATTGTCCGGCCGGTCAATTATCCTGAGGGAACACCAGGACGCGGCGCCGCGGTTTATAAAACGCCGGCGGGCAAGACAATCTTGATTGTGCAGGTGATGGGGCGTGTGTTCATGGACCCGCTGGATGATCCCTTTAGCGGTGTCGACAGAATGCTCAATTCTGGCAAGCTGGGTCAGAAATACGATTTTATTCTGGTTGATATTCACGCGGAAGCGACGTCAGAGAAAATGGCCATGGGGCATTATTGCGACGGCAGGGCCACAGCCGTTGTGGGGAGCCATCAGCATGTGCCGACAGCGGATGCGATGATCCTTCCCGGCGGCACTGCTTATCAGACGGATGCAGGCATGTGCGGGGATTACAATTCGGTCATCGGTATGGATAAAGAAGAGCCCTTGCGCCGCTTTACCAAAAAAATTTCGTCAAGCCGCTTTAACCCTGCGCTGGGGCCGGGAACATTATGCGGTATTTTTATTGAAAGTGACGACAATACTGGCCTTGCGAAGCGGATTGAGCCTGTGCGGGTCGGGGGGCGTTTGCATCAAACCCGAACAAAATTACAATAAATTTTATCTAAATTAGTATATCTTGTTTGTATTTTTTTAACGGTACTGACCTATAAAATTCTTAAACCTATAGTATTATGTACTCCACCGGAGAGAATTTTGCCCCAGTCAGGCTCACATTATGAAGTCCTCGGTCGGCAGTCCAGTTCCTGGACTGTGCAACGTGTCTGCGACGATAAGCAAAGTGCAATCGATAGCGCATCCAGCCTTTTTAAAGAATTATCCCTGAAAGCTGTGAAGGTTCTGGAAGTGTCCTATGAGGGCGAGGAGCCGGGGTTCAAGGATAAGGAAGTGTATTTTGACGGGGAGCGTAACCCGCCAAAAATCTGGCAATTCAGACATTGAGCTGATTCAACC
This sequence comes from Sneathiella glossodoripedis JCM 23214, assembly GCF_000616095.1. Classification (GTDB taxonomy): domain Bacteria; phylum Pseudomonadota; class Alphaproteobacteria; order Sneathiellales; family Sneathiellaceae; genus Sneathiella; species Sneathiella glossodoripedis. The sequence goes on from NZ_BAMS01000003.1 coordinate 49,730, forward strand.
CATCTGCAAACAGGCATCAGATCTGTACCGACTGCGATCCCGACGGGCGATGTATAATCTGTTAAAGAACCCGCTCGGTGGCTGGAGGATATTGCCGCTTGAACTTTTATATCATGCCGAGAATTTGCAACGCCTGAATGATGCAGGGCAGATTTTGCAAGGGGCTGTACAAAAAGTTGCCATTTCACAGATTCCCAAAACCGGCCAAAAAGTAAATGAGCGAGTGCTTGAGCTGTATTCCTATGTAAATGAGGTGCTCAAAGAGCTGAAAAATCAGCGTCAGAAAGATGATTTCATTATCATTGAGGATGACAATCTTGAGGAGCTGTTTGAAGCGGCGAAAGAGACAAAAGATATAGAAGGCGCCTTTATGACCGCCTTTTGCCGCTACCTTCACCCCCTGAAATCGCTGGATGAGAAATTTGAAAAAATTCTGCAGCTTATCGAGGATAATGATGATCCGGATGTGTTGGGTTTTTTGGACAAATTTCTGGCCGATTTCCTGCACGGAACTGATCGCGTCAAGACTTTGACAGGCGACAGTGAAAATCTTGGTGAGGGGATATTGCGTATTCTGGATGTGGCGCTGGGTGAAGCGAAGCCGACCGCAGATAGCCATCCCAAATTACCGCGGATTGTTGAGCTGCTCAAACGGCGGCAGTTAGCGCAGACGCAACAGGCTTTGGTTCACAAAGTGACAACCACCATCAAGGGGAATGCCTCTTTTGTTCGAAATGACCCGTTCAAGAGCGTTATGTATCATAAACGGATACTGGAACGGATGACGCTTAAAGATGGCTCTCACATCGGTGGGCAGGAAATCGCTGATGCGCTTAAAGTCAGGTGCGAGCGGCTGACCGGCAGTACCAGCATCGCGGAGTTTCTGGCGGGTTTTGATGAGCCGCTGGATCGGGTGGACCGACTTGCCGATATCGCGTCAGGCTAATCGGTAACGCCAATATGCGGACAATCGCCAATTACATACTGCCGATAATCGAGGCGCCTTATAGTGTGCAGCAGATAATTGATAGCGGTGCGGACAATGTGCTGACTTTAAAGAAGCTGTCGTCTTTACAGCGGAAAATTCGCCGGGCGGGATTTCAGGATTTCTTCGCGAGCCGAATGGCACTGCAACTGGATGAAATTGGCTTGCAGATTTATGAGGGAAAAGGTCTGGAGGGGCAATTTGTTCGGGATGTGCCAAACCAGATAGAACGAGGTTTGCAGCTTCTGCGTCTGGTAATGGAGGGCGCATTCAGTGAGCCCGAAGTGACAAACCGACTGCGTGCCTTTGCCAAATCATCCATTATGTCGGTGGATTTCATGGCGGCACTAAAGGAGCAGGCAGGCGGTGGGGCTGGAAATGCCAGTGTGCTGAAAGAATTCACAGAGCTGTTGCAACGGACAAGAATAGACAGATAGCTCACTTCCTGTTAGTCAAAGCGTTTAACATTCAATTAATTTGCCGGATTGTCATTCAGGGCTTGGGCAAGCGTTAACTATGCGCTAAATATGGTGCTGGATCGTTTTGTAGCGCTGATCTTTCCCTGTTTGGGAAAGCCGGTGACGAGGAGGGGCGCGAGTTGCCCCAGTGTTTAAGAGAAGACTATGGCTGGACATTCACAGTTTAAGAACATTATGCACCGCAAGGGTGCGCAGGATAAAAAAAGAGCGAAGATTTTCGCCAAGCATATTCGCGAGCTGACAGTTGCGGCGAAAACTGGATTGCCTGATCCGGATATGAACCCTCGCTTGAGAACTGCTATCGCAGCAGCGCGATCAGACAATATGCCCAAAGACAATATCGACCGGGCAATCAAGCGGGCCGCAGGTGATACAGAAGGCGGCAATTATGACGAAATCCGTTATGAGGGATATGGCCCCGGCGGCGTTGCAATGATTGTGGAAGCGCTGACAGATAACAAAAACCGGACAGCTGCTGAGGTGAGAGCCGCGTTTTCAAAATCCGGCGGATCGCTGGCGGAAACGGGTGCTGTTGGGTTCATGTTTGATCAGGTCGGCCAGATCATCTACACCGCAGAAGAAATTGAAGCGGATGCAATTTTTGAAGCGGCGCTGGAAGCCGGTGCGGAAAATGTAGAAAGTAGCGATGATGCTCACGAGATCACTTGCTCACGCGAGGATTTTAACGATGTGCAGAGCTCACTTGAAGAACAGTTTGGCACTCCGCAGGAAGCCGGTATCGTCTGGAAGCCAAATGTGACGGTAGAAGTTGAGACCGAGGACAAGGCCTCATCCGTTTTCAAGCTGGTGGACGCGCTTGAAGATAATGATGATGTGCAGCGGGTATTCGCCAATTTTGATATTCCAGATGATGTGATGGAAAAACTGGGCGATTAAGAGAGTAAAGGGTAGCCAGGATGCGTTTGTTGGGCCTGGATCCCGGGCTGAGAAATACGGGTTGGGGCATAATTGAGGCGGAGGGAAATTCTCTTCGCCATCTTGCCAATGGTGCCATAACGTCGGATGCATCCCTCGATCTGTCAAAGCGGTTGGTTCAGCTATATGAAGGGTTGGAGAAGGTCATTGGTGACTGGCAACCTGATGAGGCGGCTGTTGAAGAGACGTTCGTCAATAAAAACCCGGTTTCTACCCTGAAGCTTGGGCAGGCGCGCGGGGTTTCGTTGCTGGTACCGGCGCTTCATAACCTGCCGGTTACAGAATATGCACCCAATAAAATCAAGAAATCTGTTGTTGGTGCAGGGCATGCGGGCAAAGAACAAATCCATGTTATGGTTGGCATGCTGCTGCCCAAATGCAAAATCAGTAATGAGCATGCCGCTGATGCGCTGGCCGTTGCGATTTGTCACGCCCATTATGCAGGATCCAATCGGGCTTTAAAGGGGGCCACATTTATGGCCGGGGGGTCTCATTGATTGCAAAACTGAGCGGAATACTCGACAGTGCCGGAGAAGACTGGTTCATTCTGGATGTGGGCGGTGTGGGGTATTTGATATATGCCTCGGCACGGATGCTGAGAAATCTGCCAGCGACAGGGGAGGCCGTCTCCGTTCAGGTTGAGACCCATGTGCGCGAAGATCATATTCACCTTTATGGTTTTCAGACGTCTTCAGAGAAAGCCTGGTTCACACTTTTGCAGACCGTACAGGGCGTAGGTGCCAAAGTCGCCCTGGCCATTCTGTCCATTTATTCTGGAGAGGAACTGACACAGATCGTTGCGTCGGCCGATAAGACCGCGCTCACCCGTGTCAGCGGGATCGGCCCCAAGGTTGCCGGGCGGATCACAGCGGAGCTTAAAGACAAGGTTGCCAAAATGGATCTGGGAGCGGCTGCCTTTACCGAGGGTGCCGCAAAGAGTAGCGCGAAAGCACAGGCATCCCCAAATCATGGAGCAGCCGGGGATGCGGTGTCCGCACTTGTGAATTTGGGATATAATCGCGCTGATGCTTTTGGGGCCGTTGCGACGGCGGGACGAAAGCTGGGAGCAGAGGCAACGGTTGAGCAGTTGATTACTGAAGGCCTTAAGGAGCTGGCCGCATGACAGAAGACAGACTTGTATCGTCGTTGCAGCAGGATCTGGATGATAACGAGCGTCATTTGCGCCCTCAGGTCTTGGGTGATTTCATCGGGCAGCGACAGGTGCGTGAAAATCTGAACGTTTTTATTCAGGCTGCGAAAGCGCGTGGGGATGCGTTGGATCATGTTATGTTTTTCGGACCACCGGGCTTGGTAAGACGACCCTATCGCAGATTGTTGCGCGCGAACTTGGCGTGAATTTCAGGGCGACCGCGGGGCCTGTGATCACCAAGGCGGGTGATCTTGCAGCCTTGCTCACAAATCTTGAAGAAAATGATGTTCTGTTTATTGATGAAATTCATCGTCTGTCACCGGCGGTAGAAGAAATTCTATACCCGGCGATGGAGGATTTTCATCTTGATCTGATCATCGGGGAGGGACCAGCGGCGAGATCCGTGCGGATCGATCTGCCCCCCTTTACTCTGGTTGGGGCGACAACACGTTCGGGGTTAATCACAACACCACTTCGCGAACGCTTTGGTATTCCGCTTCGGATGAATTTCTATGAGCCGGACGAATTACAACTGATTGTCTCTCGCGGTGCGCGCGTGCTGGGATTCGAGCTTAGTGAAGACGGTGCGGCAGAAATTGCGCGGCGTAGCCGTGGCACGCCAAGGGTGGCAGGAAGGTTGCTTCGGCGGGTTCGGGATTTTTCCGCGGTAGAAGGCCATGCGGTGGTTACAGCGCGTGAAGCGGACAGGGCGCTTAACCGTCTGGAAGTGGATGCGCGGGGGTTGGATGCCATGGATCGGCGCTATCTTCGCAAAATTGCCGAGGATTTTTCAGGCGGGCCTGTCGGAGTGGAGACGCTTTCAGCATCCCTGTCAGAGCCACGCGACGCCATTGAGGATATTATCGAGCCCTATCTTATTCAGCAGGGGTTGTTGCAACGGACGCCGCGCGGGCGCTTGCTCACCAAAGCGGCATTTGATCATCTGGGCCTTTTCTTTCCCAAGGAAATTTCCCGGCAACTGGATATGATGAAAGGGTTGCCGGGTGACGAATAAGCAGCACATGCTGGGTCACTTTGATGTGACCGAAGAGGGCGAGACTTGCCATGTTTTTCCTGTGCAGATTTATTGGGAAGATACGGACGCGGGCGGAATTGTTTATCACGCCAATTATCTGAAATTTACGGAACGTGCGCGAAGTGATCTGCTGCGCGGGATCGGCATTGATCAGCCGAAAATGATGACGGAGCATGGTCAGAATTTTGTGGTTCGCGATAGTGCGATCGAATTTTTAAAACCCGCCCATCTGGACGAGACCCTTCGGGTTCGCACAACTTTGCTGGAGCTCAAATCCGCTTCCTTGCGATTGCAGCAGGATATCTTCAGAGGGGAAGAGTTGCTGATAAAAAGCAGGGTGCGTGTCGCGTGCTTGCAGAAAAACGGACGACCTGCCCGTTTTTTGCCTCAAATCAAAGATAGTTTTGCCTCACTAGTGAACAGGTCAGGAGCAACGGTGTAAGAATGGAAGAAAACGCAGTAACTGTTGGTGGACAACTGGGAGCCTTAAGTCACGATTTGTCGATGTTTGATCTCTTCCTGCAGGCGGACATTGTTGTACAGCTTGTTATGATCACGCTTATTCTGGCGTCATTCTGGAGCTGGGCCATTATTATCGACAAAATCATTCGCTTCCGGCGCGTAACTGCTGATTCAGATGATTTCGAGCAGGATTTCTGGTCGGGTGGCAATCTTGAAGATTTGTACAAGCGTGTTGGCTCTAGCCCGGACAACCCGCTTGCAATGCTGTTTTCGACAGCCATGCGCGAGTGGCTAAGATCAACTGAAAACGGCATTGATGTTCACGCTCACACCGGTTTGCAGGCCCGCATTCATCAGGTGATGCGCGTTGCCATTGATCGTGAGGTCGAGCGTTTGGAAAAATATATGGGGTTTTTGGCGACAGTGGGTTCAACGGCCACGTTTTTGGGGCTGTTTGGAACTGTCTGGGGGATCATGAACAGTTTCCAGGCGATTGCCGCGACCAAAGACACCAGCCTGGCTGTCGTTGCCCCGGGTATTGCTGAGGCACTGTTTGCGACCGCATTGGGGCTGGTCGCTGCTATTCCGGCTGTGATTGCCTATAACAAGTTCACCAATGATCTGCAGCGGATCATTACCCGCCTTGAAGGATTTGCAGGCGAATTTTCCGCGATCCTGTCCCGGCAACTGGACCTTGGGTAATCGTCATGAATAGCAACGATTACAACGCTTTTACGGGTAAGGGCCGCAAGCGGCGTCATCAGTCCATGTCGGAAATCAATGTGACGCCATTTGTCGATGTGATGCTGGTGCTGTTGATTGTGTTTATGGTGACAGCGCCGCTTTTGACGGTCGGTGTGCCACTGGAACTGCCCGAGACAAAATCCAAAACCGTACAGGGAAATGACGAACCGCTTGTTATCAGTGTGGATCGCGAGGGGCGTGTTTATCTGGAAGATGTTGAGATTGGTGTTGATGGACTTGTTGAGAAATTACAAGCCGTAACGGGAGCCAAGCAGGACCAGCGCATTTTTGTGCGCGGTGACAGGGATGTCAATTATGGCCGGGTGTTGCAGGTTATGGGGGAAATCCATGACGCCGGCTTTACCCGTGTTGCAATGGTTTCCGCAGGCTTGCCGAAATATACGCCAAAAGAGCAGAGCAAATAGGCAGGAAGCAGTTTGCACATGAAGGTTTCCGCGCTCATATCAGCAGCCATACATCTGATCATAATGATCCTGATGTATACCGGTTTGCCAATTTTCAGGGATCCTGAGATCCTTGAAGAGAGCACCATCATTGAAGTTGATATTGTCGAGATCGCGGATATCACCAATCTTCCGAAACCTGCGCCTGAGCCTGAAGAAGAGAAAAAACCGGAGCCTGAACCGGAACCCAAGCCAGAGCCAAAGCCAGAGCCAGAGCCTAAACCGGAGCCCGCGCCAACACCACCAGAGCCGCCCAAGCCAGAGCCAGCCCCGACACCACCGCCGCCACCAGAGCCCGAACCTGAACCAGAGCCTGAACCTGCTCCGGAGCCAGAACCGGAACCGGAGCCAGCTCCAAAAGTAGAGGATAAGCCAAGTGAGGTCCCAACGCCGCGCTTGAAGCCAAAACCCAAACCTGCACCCAAGCCGGAGCCAAAGCCGGAGAAGAAGGTTGTAGAAAAGCCCAAGAAAGAAGAGAAAAAATTCGACTTGAGCCGGATTTCCGCGCTGTTGGACAAGAAAAAGAAGGAAGCTGCACCAAAGGCGCCTGAGCAGAGTGACACAAAAAAGTCTCAATCTGCTGAGAAAGTGCCGAACTCGTCGACCAGAGGGGGGGATTTGTCGCTTCCTTTGAGCTTGAGTGAAAAAGATGCGTTCAAGCGTCAGGTTCAGAAATGCTGGAACCCGCCAACGGGCAGTGTCAATGCAGAGGATCTGATTGTGACGGTGAAAATCGAATTGAACCGTGAAGGTAAGGTGCAGGGGACACCCGAGGTCATAAGGCCAACATCCTTCAGGACACGGTTTGAAAAAATTGCGGCTGAGAGTGCGGTTCGGGCAGTGCTGCAGTGTCAGTCCTACAGCTTGCCGATTGACAAATATGATCGTTGGCGCGAGATAACATTAAACTTTGATCCAAGGGAGATGTTTGGACAATGAAACGACGGATAAGCGATCTGGCCATGACTGCAAGATTTTGGGTTATGGCAGTTCTTCTGGTGGTGATGGCGACAGGCCCCGCCAGATCCGAGCTTGTTATCGATATTACGCAAGGCAATATTCAGCCGCTTCCGATTGCAATTACCAATTTCTATAGCGAAACAGAGGTTGCAACCATTGTCGGGCAGAAAATTTCCGATGTCATTCGGGCCGATCTTGAGCGGTCAGGCTTGTTCAAGCCCATAAATCCGAAGGCCTTTCTTGAAAAAACATCTGACATTAACGCTATTCCCGTCTTTTCGAACTGGCGAAAAATTGATGCGCAAGGCTTGGCTATTGGGCGTGTTCAGGCATTGCCAGATGGACAGATCAAAGTGCAATTTCGCTTGTATGATGTGTTTTCAGAGCAGTATCTCACCGGACAGGAGCTTACTGCGCAACCAACCAATTGGCGCCGGATTGCTCACAAAGTTGCGGATGCGATCTATAAAAGGCTGACGGGCGAGGATGGATATTTTGATACCAGAATTGTTTATGTGTCCGAAAGTGGGCCTGCAAATCGCCGGGTCAAACGTCTTGCCATCATGGATCAGGATGGGGAGCGTCACCAGTTTTTGACCAATGGGGATAATCTTGTTCTAACGCCCCGCTTTTCTCCCAGTCAGCAGGAAATTACGTATCTGTCTTATTTCAATAGAAAGCCGCGGGTTTATCTTTTGAATATTGATACTAACCAGCAGGAAGTGCTGGGAGAGTTTCCGGGAATGACATTTGCACCCAGATTTTCACCATCAGGCAATCAGGTGGTGATGAGCATGGCGGAAAATGGCAATTCGGATATTTATCTGATGGATTTGCGAACCCGAGCCATCAAACGCTTGACCAAGCACCCGGGCATTGACACGGCGCCTTCCTTTTCCCCGGATGGCACACAGATCACGTTTGAATCTGATCGAGGGGGGCGACAGCAGCTTTATGTCATGAATTCTGATGGGAGTAACCCCAAGCGGATCAGCTTCGGACGTGGCAATTATGGCACACCTGTGTGGTCACCACGGGGGGATCTGATCGCGTTCACCAAGCTGACGGGAGGCAAGTTTTCTATTGGCGTTATGCGCACGGATGGCTCACAAGAGCGGATTTTGACCGAAGGTTTTCATAATGAGGGGCCATCATGGGCGCCTAATGGACGTGTTCTTGTGTTTTTCAGGCAAATTCCGGGCAAAGGAAAAAATGCACAGGACAAAGTTCGCTTGTGGTCTATAGACTTAACAGGCTATAACGAAAGAGAAGTGCTTACTCCAAGAGATGGTTCCGATCCGGCGTGGTCGCCCTTGATTCTGGATTAGAGCAAACGTATAGTGGTACAAATTTTTTCGGGGGGTTTATCCAGTTTAGCAGCATCCAATACGACTGTATTGACATGACTTTACCAGATATACCCAAAAATATGAATTTCCATAGCATGGGAGTTAAGTAAATGCGGCTCAATCTTGGCCTAAAATTCTTGAGTATGATTGCTGCGCTAACGTTGGTCGCAGCCTGTGAAACTGCGCCGACTGATTCAGGCGACAGCTCTGGTAGCGGGGCAACGTCCCAGGCTAGCTCTTCTTCTGGTTCCAGCGGATCAGTTTCTTCATCCAACAGCGGCTCCAGCGTGCAGCCAGGCAGCCAGGAAGATCTGGTCCTGAATGTGGGTGATCGTGTGTTCTTTGGTTTTGATCAGTATAACCTGACAGCCGAAGCCCGCTCCACAATCCAGCGTCAGTCAGAATGGCTGAAAGCAAACCCAAGTGTGACAGTAACTGTCGAAGGGCATGCGGATGAGCGTGGCACACGTGAATACAACCTTGCGCTTGGCGATCGTCGTGCGACAGCGGTTAAAAACTATTTGGTAACACTGGGTGTTTCTTCCTCTCGGGTTGATACAATTTCCTATGGTAAAGAGCGTCCAGTTGCCCTTGGCCATAACGAAGAAGCCTGGCAGCAGAACCGCCGTGGTGTAATGGTCGTAAACTAAGGCCATTTAAACGGAATTGATTAACCCGCCTGTGAGCCAGCCCTGCTGGAGTTGCAGGCGGGTTTTCTGTATCTGGTCCTTGGTTTTCTTTAAAAGCCTCGCTTTTGTCACAATGGGCTCCTATCTTGTGGCTGTGCTTTGATGGGCCTTGCGCCTGATATTGGCGCGAGTCTCAGTTTGGGCGATGTTGAAAGTAACTTCTAACTGGAATAGTGGTGAAATGAGAAAGACACTCTTGAAACCTGCGGTATTTCTGATTGCGATGGCCGTTCTTACGGTGTCAGTACCTGAACTTTTGCATGCACAGAGCAGTGATGTTCGTGCGCTGCTGGATCGGATGAACCGGTTGGAAGCTGACCTGAACAGTGTGCAGCGCAAAGTTTTTCAGGGGCAGAGTGTTCCCGCTTCTTCTTCGTCATCAGGAACGACGCCCAGCTATACCGGAAGTGATGAAGGCATTGCACTGCTATCGGCCCGCGTTGATGCGCTTGAGCAGGAGCAACGCCGCGTAACCGGGTCAACCGAAGAAGTGAATTTCAGGCTGGATCAGTTGAAATCCCGGCTCGATAAGCTGATATTGGATATTGATTATCGCTTGAGCGAAATTGAACGGCGTCTTGATGGCGGCAATCAGAGCGTGGTGGGACAGGCTAATCCTAATGCCCCTCAAGATCAGCAGGCAAATACACTGGCGGCAGTGCCTAATTCGCCAGCGGTAACCTCTCAACCAGTGGATCCGTCCAGAGTTGCAGAGGGCGGAGAGTTGCCGCAAGGGACAAAACTTTTAGGCACTTTGCCAGCGTCTGGTGCGGCATCAGGCACAGCGCCAACTGCAGGGGAAGCCGCGGGGGAAGCCGCTGCAAGTTCGGTTGCCACCCTTGCACCTGAGGAGCAGTATAATCTGGCGATGAGCCTAATTCGCAAAGACGATTACGCAGGCGCAGAGCAGGCATTTGTCCAGTTTCTGGAGCAGAATCAGCAGCATACATTGGCGGGAAATGCACAATATTGGCTGGGTGAGACCTACTATGTGCGCGGTGATTACAATAATGCCGCGTCCTCGTTTTTAAACGGATATCAGAACTATCCTGACAGCTCAAAGGCGGCGGATAATCTGCTCAAGCTTGGTATGACGCTGGGACGTATGGATCAGATTGAAGAGGCCTGTGCTACTTTTGTGCAGCTTGATCGTCAGTTTGATATTTTGCCAAGCCGTCTTAAACAGATTGCTGCCCGTGAGAAACAGAAATTCAACTGTCCGTAAATCTGGTTTAACCCGGGCAGTGTTTTGAGCGAGTGAGGCATATGCTACAGCCCCTTGAGCAGACTTTCACTGCTGCCATGGAACGGAATTTCAAAGGCTCCGCATGCCCTGAAACTGTGGCGGTTGCTGTGTCCGGTGGATCGGACAGTATGGCGCTTGTTCTGTTATTGGACCAATGGGCGCGCAAGAATAATGTATCGCTTGTTGGGATCACGGTTGATCATGCGCTGCGAGCAGAAGCCAAAGAGGAAGCGCAGTTGGTTGGCCAATGGCTTGCCCGGTACCAGATTGAACATTGTATTCTGACCCGGCAGGGAGAGGTGCCGCAATCTGGTATTCAGGCGTTCGCCCGCGATGCACGTTACCGGCTGATCAGTGAATTTTGTAAAAACCGAGAAATTGATCACCTGTTTACAGGGCACCAACTGGAAGATCAGTTGGAGACTTTCGTTCAGCGATTTGCAATGGGAAGTGCGCTGAGCGGGCTCAGGGCCATGTCCGAGGTGACGACGCGGGATGGGTTGCAGATTTTGCGGCCGCTTTTGGGGGTTCGGCGTAAAAGTCTGAGAGATTTTCTCACCCAAAACGGACAGGACTGGATTGAAGATCCCAGCAACGAGGATCCAAAATATACCCGGACTGCACTGGGGCGTGTTGTGCGCGATATTGCAGCGCTGCCAGAGAGTAGTCTGGAAAAGCTGTCTCTTTCGATTAATCGGCTGCAAAGTGCAGACGCTGCCTTGAATAGTTATGCGCAAAAGGCGTGGGACACATGGATATCCGTTAGCGAATTCGGTTTTGCAACCGTTGATGCTCAATTGGTTGAAAGTGAAGCAAAAGAAATTGCGCTTCGATGTCTTCAGCGGGCGATTTCAGTGGTTAATGGTCAGGATGGGTATTCGAGATTGAAGGAAATTGAACGCCTGTATGACAGGATCGTCTCAGGCGAGGATCAATTTTCGAGCACATTATCGGGGTGCCTGCTTCAAGTGACGAAGGGGCAGTTGCGTATCAGCCGGGAGCCGGGGCGAGCGGGACTGGAAATACTTCCTTATAACGGGGGTAAGCTGATTTGGGATAATCGCTTTTGTGTATCCTGTGCACCTGAAATAGTGTCAAATTCAGATCGGTTGGACTCTTTCAGGATACGGGTTATTGGGGAAGATGGCTGGCAACAGATTGCCGATCTGGAACTTTTAGAGGAAGCGAAGAAGCTTCCTGCGCAGATCCGTAAAAATCTTCCGTCACTCTGGCAGGGTGAAAAACTGGTAGCGGCACCGCTGATTTTGGCAGAAAACGCAGGCTTAGGCATTGCAAATGACGCCTTGGAAATGGTATTCATTCCAACAGTGGGTGCCAAAAGGTCGTCTTAAACTGATCTGTCCCCTTGGAAGTCATGTATATTGACTTATATTTAAGATATTTCCCCGATGATCGGGGTGTTTCAATTACGATCCGCTGTTGCAATTGACAGCGGATTTCATATGGGAAGATTGTCTGTGAATCTTTTTGGAAAAAATTTAGTGCTTTGGGTGATTATTGGCATGCTTGCCGTCATCCTGTTTAACCTCTTTAGTGACCCGGGTCAGCGCACCGCAGGGCAGAACCTGCCTTATTCGCAGTTCCTTGAAAAAGTGGATAACGGTGAGATTGTTGCTGTCACCATTCAGGGCCAGAAGATTACCGGGCAGAATGACGGTGGGATGAACTACTCGACCTATGCCCCCAATGATAATTCGCTGGTCGAGCGCCTTACCGAGCGCGGCGTAAGTATCACTGCAGCTCCAGTGGAAGAGGGAAGCCTGTTGATGGCGACATTGCTGTCATGGTTCCCGATGCTGCTGCTCATTGGTGTGTGGATCTTCTTCATGCGTCAAATGCAAGGCGGTGGCGGTAAAGCATGGGGTTTGGCAAATCAAAAGCAAAACTGCTGACAGAAAAGCAGGGCCGAGTGACCTTTGAAGATGTCGCGGGTATTGAAGAAGCCAAGGAAGAGCTTGAGGAAGTTGTGGATTTTCTGAAAAATCCGCAAAAATATCAGCGTCTTGGCGGTAAAATTCCAAAAGGCTGTCTGCTGGTGGGCCCTCCGGGTACTGGTAAGACATTGCTTGCACGTTCTGTTGCAGGTGAAGCCAATGTTCCCTTCTTCACCATTTCCGGCTCTGACTTTGTGGAAATGTTTGTCGGTGTTGGCGCGAGCCGTGTTCGCGACATGTTCGAGCAGGGTAAGAAAAACGCTCCCTGTATCATCTTTATTGACGAGATTGACGCAGTTGGACGTCATCGTGGTGCTGGCCTTGGTGGTGGCAATGACGAACGCGAGCAGACATTGAACCAGTTACTGGTTGAGATGGACGGCTTCGAAGCTAATGAAGGTGTCATTCTGATTGCAGCGACCAACCGTCCTGATGTGCTTGATCCTGCGTTATTGCGTCCGGGTCGTTTTGACCGTCAGGTGGTTGTTCCAAATCCTGATATCATCGGCCGCGAGAAGATCCTGAAAGTGCATATGCGTAAAGTTCCCCTTGCCAATGACGTCAATGCGAGAACTATTGCGCGCGGAACACCAGGCTTTTCGGGTGCTGATCTTGCCAACCTGGTGAATGAGGCTGCGTTGCTGGCAGCGCGTAAATCACGCCGTCTGGTTACCCAGCAGGAATTTGAAGAAGCCAAGGACAAAGTCATGATGGGCACAGAGCGTCGCTCCATGGTGATGTCCGAAGAGGAGAAAAAGCTGACCGCCTATCATGAAGGTGGCCATGCGCTGGTTGGCATGCATATGAAGGCATCCGATCCGATCCACAAGGCGACGATTATTCCGCGGGGTCGTGCACTGGGTATGGTGATGCGCCTGCCTGAAAAAGACAGTTATTCGTTGCGCCGTGACCAGTGTCTTGCTCACTTGGCGGTGGCCATGGGTGGCCGTATTGCCGAAGAGATGATCTTTGGTCATGATGCGGTAACAACCGGTGCCTCAGGTGATATCAAGATGGCGACAGATATGGCTCGCCGGATGGTGACCGAATGGGGACTTTCTGACAAGTTGGGGCCGTTGATGTATAGCGCCAATCAGGAAGAAGTATTCCTTGGTCATTCTGTTGCGCAACAGAAAAACGTTTCTGATGCGACAGCTCAGCTGATTGATCAGGAAGTGCGCCGCTTCGTCGAGGAAGGCGAAGAGACTGCCCGTAAGATTTTGACAGAAAATATCGAGCAGCTTCATCGGATTGCCAAAGGTCTGCTGGAATATGAAACCCTGTCAGGCGACGAGATCAAAATCCTGATGGACGGCGGTGATATTCATCGGCCAGAAGATGACGATCCAACCATTGATCAGGGACCGGGCTCAACCGTACCTGAAGCTGATGGGCATAAAAAATCCGGACCAGAAGGGGGCGGGCTTGAGCCCGAACCACAGCCGGGCTCATAAGGTTTGGTGATGACAAATCTGACAAAAGGCTCCGCTTTGCCGCGGAGCCTTTCTGAATCTGAAAGGGTGTATCTTGCGCCCAGTCAGACAAAAACAGGTGATATGCTGACGGTAGCCATCCGCGAGGGCGCTGTTGTCCGGCTTATGGCTGATTTTGAGCGGGCGGATGTTAAAGCCTGGAGCCGTAATCTTCAATCACATGCAGAGGATGTGACGAGGCAGCTGGACGCCTTGGCCGCATATGATGGACTGCGACTGCAAAAGCAGCAAGCAGGGCCGGAGATTATGGGGATTGTGAATGTCACACCGGACAGTTTTTCGGATGGAGGGCAATTTGATAGCACCGAGCGTGCCATAGCCCATGCCCGAAAATTGGCAGAAGAAGGTGCGACTATTCTGGATTTCGGGGGGGAGAGTACCCGCCCGGGCGCCGATCTTGTTGAAGTCGGAACGGAAATAAAGCGTATTGTGCCGGTCATTGAAAGAGCAAAGGGTTTTGCCCCGTTCCTGTCAGCCGATACCCGAAAAGCTGAAGTCATGGATGCTGCCATTCAGGCGGGTGCCAATATGATCAATGACGTAACGGCGCTTGAATATGAAGAGGGCAGCCTGCAAATCGCGGCGCGAAATAATGTCCGCGTGTGCCTGATGCACAGTTCTGCTGATCCTAAGGTCATGCAGGACAATCCAAGTTATGATCACGTTCTTTTTGACGTTATTGATTATCTGAAAGAGCGAATTGCTGTATGTGAAAATGCAGGACTGGATAAAAGCAGGATCATTGTTGATCCGGGTATCGGGTTTGGCAAGACGGTTCAACATAATCTGGTGCTGCTTAAAGGGTTACATTTTTTTCACTCCCTTGGGTGTCTGGTGTTGCTCGGGGCATCGCGAAAATCCTTTATTGGAAAGATCGATCAAATGGCGCCACCGCATCCTCAGGAGCGTATCGGCGGAAGCTTGAGTGCGGTATTGATGGGGCTTCGAGCCGGCGTTCAGATATTCAGGGTTCATGATGTTGCACAGACCCGCCAGGCAATTGCAATTTGGCGGGCTATGGACGATACTTCATTGATAGATTAGGCGGGGCGGGACCTGCGGGTCGCCCGTTGAGGGGTAAATATTCGAAAATGAGTCGCAAGTATTTTGGAACAGATGGCATCCGTGGCACCGCCAACAAGGAGCCCATGACGGCCGAAATTGCCCTAAAAGTTGGCAAGGCCGCGGGAAAGCGATTTGCCGGGCGTGGGAATTTTCGCCACCGCGTGGTGATCGGAAAAGATACACGTCTGTCTGGCTACATGATCGAACCGGCGCTGACCGCCGGATTTATTTCTGTTGGTATGGATGTCATTCTGGTGGGGCCGCTGCCAACCCCCGCTATTGCAATGCTGACCCGGTCGCTGCGAGCGGATCTGGGTGTCATGATTTCAGCGTCGCATAACGCGTTCGAAGATAATGGGATTAAACTGTTTGGCCCGGATGGTTACAAGCTGTCTGACAAGGTGGAATTGCAGATCGAAGCGGCTATTGAGAAATCAGAGGATATTGAGCTGGCGGCGCCGGCAAAGTTGGGCCGCGCCACACGTCTGGAGGATGCGCGGGGGCGCTATATCGAATTTGCCAAAAGCAGCTTTCCTAAAAATCAGTTGCTCAAAGGCTTAAGATCGTGGTCGATTGCGCCAATGGTGCAGCCTACAAGGTCGCCCCAACCGTTTTGTGGGAATTGGAAGCTGAGGTTGTTTCCATGGGTGTTACCCCCGACGGCTTTAACATCAATGAGGGATGCGGCTCCACCGCGACTGAAGCCATGTGCGCACGCGTCGTGAAGGAGGGGGCGGATCTTGGTATTGCTCTTGATGGAGATGCGGACCGGTTGATCATGTGCGATGAAAAAGGGGAGCTGATTGACGGCGATCAGCTTATGGCGTTGATCGCTGCCAGCTGGGCCGAACGCGGGCAGTTGCAGGGAGGTGGCCTTGTTGCAACGGTGATGTCCAATATGGGGCTGGAAAAGTTTCTGAATGAGCGAGGACTGGATCTGGTTCGAACCGCAGTTGGGGACCGCTATGTAGTCGAACATATGCGGGCAAATGGTTATAATCTGGGCGGTGAACAATCCGGTCATATGGTGATGAGCGATTTCGCCACCACAGGCGATGGATTGATCGCGGCGCTACAGGTGTTATCGGTGATTGTTGAGCAGAAAAAGCCAGTTAGCGAGATTTGCAGAAGTTTCGATCCTTATCCGCAAATTCTTAAAAATGTGCGCTTTTCAGGCACAGATCCTTTGAATGCGGATCGGGTTCAGGATGCGATTGCTGCTGGTGAGGAAAAACTGGGTGACAGCGGGCGGCTGCTGATCCGTAAATCCGGCACCGAGCCGCTTATCCGTGTAATGGGTGAAGGGGTGGATGTTGATCTGGTAACAGCAGTGGTCGACGATATTGTTGGCGAAGTGGAGCAGGTATCCAGTTGATCACCTTGGGGGGAGATGCGATGAAGGGACGTGTTTTAACGATTGCTGGTTCTGACTCCGGTGGCGGCGCCGGAATTCAGGCCGATTTAAAAGCGATTACAGCTCTTGGCGGTTTTGGCGCTTCGGCCCTGACGGCGCTGACTTCCCAAAATACCTTGGGTGTTACTGATATCATGGCGATTGATCCTGCTTTCGTGGTTGAGCAGATCCGCGTTGTCAAAGAAGATATTGGTCTTGATGCAATCAAAATTGGTATGTTGCACCGCGTTGAAGTTATTAACGCCATTGCCGACTATTTTGACGAAACCAGTGAGTTGCCACCGATTGTGCTGGATCCGGTGATGATTGCAAAAGGCGGTGCAGCTCTGCTGAAAAGCGATGCTGAAAAAGCCGTTGTTACCCGCTTGGTATCGACCCACACAACACTGCTCACCCCCAATGTTCCAGAGGCTGAAAAACTGGTTGGTCATGAGATCAGAACAGAAGCTGATATGAAAGAAGCGGCTGAGCAGTTGCTGGATATGGGGCCCGGTGCGGTTCTGCTGAAAGGCGGACATATGGAGGGGCCGTCTGTGATTGATTTGCTTATGACGCGGGAGGCTACACATCGATTTGAGCATCCTCGCATTTATAGTGAACATACCCATGGTACTGGCTGTACACTGTCGTCAGCTATTGCAACAGGACTTGCCCAACAAATGAGCCTTAAAGACAGTGTCGAGAGGGCGCTTCGTTATGTGGAGATTGCGATTGAGACGGCGCCCGGCTATGGAAAAGGCCATGGCCCCTTAAATCACGGGCACACTGTTTCACCATTTTAAGTATTTTCAGGCAATCAGATTGATTATCGGCTCCGCGCTGGCCGGAGGTGTGTTCCCGTTGGCGGCTTCCTGATCTGTGTCTTCGGTTTCGCCTGCGCGTTCCGCCTGACGTTCCGCGATTAGATCAGCCTGAGCTTCATTTCGCTGTTTGGCTGCTGCTGCGGCAACTGCTTTATCCTGAGCAGAGGGTTCAGCAGGTGCGAGAGCGGCCCGAATGACCACTTCCATTTTTGCGACAGTGGCTGCGGGGTCATCAGGGACGGGCGCGGTGTCAATCTTGACCTCACCGCCAACAGCATATCGTTCGCCATCAGGTCCCGTTTGATACTCATAGGTAGGCGCGCTGGCATAAGGACCACCGACAGCGGCATGGGCCTGTTCATGCGCTCGAACCTCACGGTCGCGCGCTTTGAGTGTGTCGATTTGCTCCTGCTCCGCTTCTTCTTTGGCTTCCAGTTGTTTTTCCTCCGCACGAGAAACCTGATCCTTTTGCTGCTTATCGCCAGTTTCATCAACTTCTTCGCCTTGCAGGGCAGTTATGTTGGCTGCTGATAACTGTCCGCCTGGGGTATAATTTTCGGAAGTTGCTTTTTCACCTTGTGCAGGCGCGGGAGCGGGATCCGCTATTTCTGTGACCGAGACGTTGGACGCAGGCGCAGCAGTTGCGGTTGTAGCTTGCGAGGACGCGAAGCCACTATGTGCCAGAGTAAGTTGGGGGAGACTGGCGGACTGGATCATCAAAGACCGCTAGATCGTTAAATCTGCAGGTTCAAGGGGTTTCTTGCAGATCGACCGGCAGAGTCGGTGTCTTCACCGACGGGAACCTCATCAGCGCTGTTGCTGCGAGACTGTGCGGCTTCTTCTTCAAGTTCCTGAACCTCGGCTGTTGCAGCGGCTACGCCGTTCTGCTCATCATTTTGAGCGCCAAGCTCTGCGACGGCATTTTCAGTATCTTGTGATGTCGTTACAAAACGTTGTTCAGAAACGGCCAAGTCTTCCTGAACCTGCTGAAGGGCTGTGACAGCTTCGACGGAGATTTGGGCACTATTGGTAGATGGAACAACGGGAGCGTTTGAGCCTGCCTGACCCTTCGCTTCCTCAGCGGCGGGCGAGTCAAAATGCTGCTCCGGAATTTCTGGTTTGGCTTCTGCCCCGCGAACGGGGAGATTGGCGCTGGGTGCACCAATTGATGCAGATAACATTACTTATCCTTTCGGATTTCTATACCTTTAAAGGGCCTTCTGGCACTTATCTTTAATTACTAATATGAAACTGTTAACTAACTCTTAAGAAATAAGGTTAACGGACAGAATCAACAAAACCACACTTATAGTGCCGCGACTTCAGAGATGAACTTATCCAACTCTTCTTCGCTATTGTAATAGTGAAAAGAGGCACGAACAATTGTTCCCAGATTTCTGCGTTCCATGTCATAGCGGGTGGAGACAATGCTGGAAGTTGAAACATTGATAGATGAATTGGCCAGATGTTTCTTGATCGCGAGCGCGTCATATGTCGCGTGGCTGAAAGTGACCATGCCACCCTTTTCCAATCCGATGTCGTGAACTGTGACATCTGGAAGAGCGGACAGTCTTTCGCGGGCGCTAGCTGCCAGTTTGCGAAGACGATTTGACGCTGTTTCAATGCCGATATTCAATAAATAGTCGACGGCAGCGCCCAGTCCAATGACGTTTGCGATGTTAAATTCCCAATTTTCGAAGCGGCGGGCGTCGGCTCTCATCTCATAGCTGTCCTTGCCTGTCCATGTGGCACTGTGCAGGTCGAGAAAGGGCGGCTCCAATTGGTCCATAAAGCTTTTGCGAACATATAAAAAACCAGTGCCACGAGGGCCGCGAAGATATTTGCGACCGGTAGCAGACAGCATGTCGCATCCGATTTCCTCTACGTCTACTGGGATTTGCCCAACAGATTGACAGGCATCCAAAAGATAAGGAATTCCGTGTTTTCTGGCGACTTTCCCAATTTCGGCTGAGGGATTGATGAGGCCCCCATTGGTCGGGATGTGACTGATGGATATAAGCTTTACCTTGTCAGAAATGCACTGCTCCAGTGCGTTTACATCCAACTGGCCGCTTGCATCTGAGGGGACAACCTCGATTTTGACGCCTTTGTTCTTTGCCGCCTGCAAATAGGTGATGACGTTGCTGGCATACTCTGCTTCGGCGGTGAGGATTACATCGCCCTTTTTCAGGTTCAGGCCATGAAAGGCCATCATCCATCCCGCAGTGGCGTTTTCAACAAGCGCGATTTCGCTCCGATCAGAATTGATCAGTTCCGCGATTGCATCATAGGTTCGTTCAAACGCGGGCATGGCGCGGGCATGTGCTTCATATCCGCCAATTTTCAATTCAAGATCGAGATGTTCAAGCACAGCGCTATGAACTGCACTTGGCATGAGAGCAGAACCTGCATTATTCAGATGGATGACGCTTTGTGTTCCGGGCGTATCTCTTCGGATTGTCTCAAGGTTAAAACTCATTTATTGGCCCCCAGTAAATTTTCCAACGCGTTTAGCAAACGGTCGCAATCTTGTTGTGTGTTATATAAATGCGGTGTGATCCGAAGGGAATTTCCCCGAATGGAAACAAATATTTTTTGTGCAGCCAGACTGTCCAGCAAATCTGCTGGAAACCCACCCGGACTTTCCAGACCCAAAAAGTGTTTGGCGCGGAACTCTTCTGGTGGTGACGTCAAGCCAATTGCCGATGCCTGTTCTGCTATCCTCTTGTTGATCTGGCCCAGCGTTTCATAAATATTTGCCGGATCCCAGTCCAAAATCTGCTCAAGCGCACTGATAGCAGCGGGAAGGAGTGCGAAATTTGCCCGTTGTCCCATATCAAAGCGGGTTGCCCCGGGTTGATAATCAGCCTGATAATTCACCAGACCTGCAAAATTTTCAGAACCAGCCCGGTTCAGCCAGTTATATTCGATTGGTTCCCCATCCTGCTGGTGAGGTGCAACATACATCATGCCGATGGAGTAGGGGGAGAGCAGCCATTTATAGGCTGCGACAATCAGAAAATCCGGCTGAACAGCCTGTATATCGAGGGGGAGCGCCCCCAGTGACTGGGTTACATCGAGCACAAGTTTTGCGCCTACCGCTCTTAGGGCGCTGCCAATCTGAACCAGATCGATGAAGCCACCGTCCGCCCAGTGATTGTTGGCAAGTGCTGCAAGGCCAACAGTATCGTCAATCCTGTCCAAGACCGCTCGTGTCCAGTCGCGATCCGCAGGTGTATCTACAACCTCGATCACTGCGCCGCTGTCAGCCGCGAGCTTTTGCCAGCAGTAAATATTGCTTGGAAACTGGTCTTCGAGCACAAGTATTTTCTGCCCCCGGGATAGGGTGATATTGCGAGCCGCAATGGCGAGCCCGTAGGAGGCAGAAGGAATAATCGCGATATTGTCGCTTTTCGTATTGACCAATTTGGCGAACAGTTTTTTCAGATAGGCCGACTCGGTGAAAAAATCCTCTGAGGTCATTTGCCAGGGGGTGGATTTGCGACAAAGCCCTTCAATGCCTGCAGCAGTTGTCTGTTTTGAAAGGGGGGACATATAGGCGCAGTTGAAATAGGCAACATCCTCTGGGATGTCGAAAAGATGTCTTTTGTTTGCCAGCATCGGGGACCTCTGATTGTTTGATGTCCATTTTTATATGCCCATCCCAAATAGGCCAGCGTTAATTTGTCATTGAGACAATTTACAAGTTTGTTCAACGGCTTAAGTGGATGAGGAATTTGTCCGGTAGTCGGTTTGATTTGGCTCTGATGGGGAAGTTTAAGGGAGAGTTGCGCGCAAGATCCGATCACGCTTTGCCGCGAGAAGAGCCGGATAGCTTCAGAATATTTTTTACTGCACTGCACAAAAAGCATTTGACATCGTAAGTTGCATCCATAGTATCCGCTGTGGGCCACATCCCCCCACCGGGATGCTCTAGACTGGAAGGTTTAGTATTAAAATGACAGACTTAATGCGTCCGGAGAGACGCCCTAACTCTCCTTTGTTTTCATCCGGCCCTTGCGCAAAGCGCCCCGGATGGTCCCCACAAGTTCTTGAAAATGCATTTCTTGGTCGCTCGCACAGAGCTGCTGAGGGAAAAGCACGCCTGTTATCGGTAATCGAAGAACATCGCGAAATTCTCAAAATTCCTGCTGACTATAAAATCGGTATTGTGCCGGGGTCGGATACAGGTGCCGTGGAAATGGCTCTTTGGTCACTTCTGGGAGCACGTCCATCGACCATTCTGGCATGGGAAAGTTTTGGCTCTGGCTGGGCAACAGATGTGGTCAAGCAGCTGAAACTGGCGGATGCGAGGTGGTTACAGCCGAATATGGTGAGCTGCCTGATCTGGGTGCTGTTGACTGGAAGCGGGACGTGGTTTTCACGTGGAATGGCACCACATCAGGGGTTCGTGTTCCGGATGGAAACTGGATTGCAGATGACCGTGAAGGGCTTGCCATCTGCGATGCGACATCTGCTGTGTTCGCCATGGACCTGCCTTGGGAAAAGCTCGATGTTGTGACATGGTCCTGGCAAAAAGTGCTAGGCAGTGAAGCTGCGCATGGCATGCTCGTTTTGAGCCCAAGGGCGGTCGAGCGTCTTGAAAATTACACTCCCGACTGGCCATTGCCTAAAGTTTTCCGCATGACGAAAGGTGGAAAACTGATCGAGGGTATCTTCAAAGGGGAGACCATCAATACGCCATCCATGCTGGCGGTTGAAGATGTTCTTGATGCGCTGAAATGGGCCAAGAGCATAGGCGGCCTTGAGGGTATGATCGCCCGGGCCGATGCCAATGCAAAGATTATTTCTGATTTCGTTGAAGCCTCTGACTGGCTCGATTTTCTAGCTAAAACCCCAGAAAGCAGAAGCACGACGTCGATTTGTCTGAAAATCACGGATCAGTGGTTTACTGACCTTGATGAAGGCGATCAGGCAAAAGCTGCGAAAGCTCTGGTTTCGCTCTTGGCGAAAGAAGGGGCGGCGCTGGATATTGGTGCTTACCGGGATGCACCTGCAGGTCTTCGGATCTGGGCCGGTGCGACGGTAGAAGCTGATGATCTGGCTGCTTTAATGCCCTGGCTTGACTGGGGTTACGCCGAGCTAAAGAAAACTTTCAAATAATTCATCCTTCACGAATGAGGATCTGACAAATGGTTAAAGTACTTATCTCTGACAAGATGAGCCCAAAGCGGCTGAAATTTTTCGCCAGCGCGGTGTAGAGGTTGATGAAATCACAGGCATGACACCTGAGGAGTTGAAAGCCTGTATCGCAGACTATGATGGGCTTGCCGTTCGCTCTTCGACCAAGGCGACAGAAGAAATTATCAAGGCGGCTACAAATCTTAAGGTCATTGGCCGCGCCGGTATCGGCGTGGATAATGTGGATATTGCGGCTGCCACCGCTGCAGGTGTGTGCGTTATGAACACACCTTTTGGAAATGCGATTACGACTGCAGAACATGCAATTGCAATGATGTTTTCCCTCTCTCGCCACATACCTGCGGCGAACCAGTCCACACAGGAAGGAAAATGGGAAAAATCCAAATTCATGGGTGTGGAGCTTTATGGCAAGGTTCTGGGTATCATTGGGTGCGGCAACATTGGTTCAATCGTTGCGGACCGGGCTTGCGGCCTGAAAATGAAAGTGATCGCATTTGATCCGTTTTTATCGCCAGAGCGTGCGGTGGAACTGGGTGTTGAAAAGGTCGAGCTGGAAGATTTGCTGGCTCGCGCTGATTATATTTCACTGCACACACCGATCACTGACAGCACACGCAATATCATCAATGCTGAAAATATTGCCAAGATGAAAGACGGCGTTCGCCTGATCAACTGCGCCCGAGGCGGACTGGTTGTGGAAGCCGATCTGAAAGCAGGACTGGAAAGCGGCAAAATTGCTGGGGCAGCACTTGATGTGTTCGCCGAGGAGCCTGCGACAGAGAATATTCTCTTTGGAATGGAAAATGTTGTTTGCACCCCGCATCTGGGCGCTTCAACCAACGAAGCACAGGTGAATGTTGCTATTCAGGTTGCTGAGCAGATGGCGGATTATCTGCTGGTCGGATCTGTCACAAATGCCTTGAACATGCCATCGGTGACAGCGGAGGAGGCACCAAAGCTGAAGCCATATATGGAGCTGGCCAAGCAACTGGGTGGTTTTGTCGGGCAAGTCACGGAAACTGGCATTAAGAAAGTTCATGTGGAATATGAGGGTCAGGCGGCAGGTTTGAATATCAAACCTCTGACAGCGATTATCCTGCAGGGCATTCTGGGGCCATTGCTTGATAGTGTGAATATGGTGAATGCGCCAATTGTCGCTAAAGAACGCGGTATCGACGTCACCGAGAGCATCAATGACAAGATTGATGATTATCAGACACTGGTCCGCGTTACGGTTACAACAGAAAAACGCAGCCGCGATATTGCCGGAACATTGTATGGGGACAAGAGCCCACGGATAGTCAATATCAAGGGCATCAGCATGGAGGCCGAAATGGGGCCGCATATGCTCTATGTCACTAACAAGGATAAACCTGGCTTTATTGGTGCGCTGGGAACTCTGCTTGGGAAAAATGATATCAACATCGCGACATTCCATCTGGGTCGGAACGAGGCGCAGGGTGAAGCGATTGCCTTGATCGAGGTAGATTCGGAGCTGAGCCCTGAGACGGTTGCTGAGGTGCAATCCTTGCCCCATGTTCAACAGGTGAAAACGCTCAAATTCTAGGCACAGTCCTGAGTTTACAGTGAATTCATTAAACAGGTGAGAAAGCGGTGCGGAAAAAGTACCGCTTTTTTGCTGTTCTTGTTGGACTATTGCGCGAAATATGCTTTATAGGCGCATGTGATGAACAACTATACTGAAAAAGGGTTGCTGCCCGCTGGTCTGGCGGACATGTTGCCACCCGAAGCCGCTGCCGAAGCCAGAGCAAGTGAAGCACTTATGAAAGTGTTCAATGCCAATGGCTACCAATCCGTGCAACCTCCTCTCATTGAATTTGAAGAACATCTTCTTGAAGGTGCCGGTGAGGCCCTGTCTTCGAAAATGTTCAGGGTGATGGATCCAGCATCGCACAGGATGATGGGTATTCGCACCGATATGACACCGCAGGTGGCCCGTATCGCAACCACACGGTTAAAACAGGAAGAAAGGCCGCTCCGATTGTCATATTGCGGGCAGGTCCTTCGCGTATATGGCTCCCAGTTGCGACCAGAAAGACAGTTTACTCAGGCCGGTGTTGAACTGATCGGTCATGAGGGGATAGCCGCGGATGCGGAACTGATTCTGCTGGCGGCTGAAGCGCTGAGTTCGCTGGGCATTCAGCATTATTCGGTGGATTTAACCCTTCCGACCCTAATGCCGACACTTTGCGAGGAACTGGGCATTGATGAGGACACATCCAAGGCCGCTCGTGAAGCGCTTGATCACAAGGATGCTGCCGTGCTGGACGAGTTTGGTGAGGAATTATCGCCGATCCTCAAGCGGTTGTTAAAAGCTGCAGGTCCTGCGTCGAATGCGTTGGCGCAATTGGCAAAGCTGGATTTGCCAACAAAGGCAAATGCCCAACTGCAGGAGCTTAGAAAACTTGTCGAGACATTGCAGCTTTCCGCGCCGGATCTGGTGCTGACTATTGATCCGGGTGAGTATCGGGGATTTGAATATCAAACCGGTATCAGCTTTACATTTTTTGCAAGAAACGTACGCGGTGAATTGGGACGTGGTGGTCGCTATCAGTTAATGGATGGCGAAACGGCAACCGGTTTCACGCTATTTCTCGACAGCTTGCTGCGGGCGGTGCCTGCACCAGCGAAGGAGAAGCGTCTCTATCTTCCAGCCGGGACTTCCCGCGAAGAAGGTTTTGCCCTTCGCCAGCAGGGATGGATTACAATTGCAGGCTTGCAGGATGGCAAGAGCCTGAACGTCACAGAGGATGCCCATCGTATGGAATGCACGCATATCCTCAAAGACGGCGAGATTATCGAACTCAACTGATTATTGATGTGAATTAAGGACTTTTTGATATGGCTAATGTTGCTGTGGTCGGCTCCCAGTGGGGAGATGAGGGCAAAGGAAAGCTGGTAGACTGGCTGTCTGAGCGGGCCGACGTGGTTGTTCGCTTTCAGGGCGGGCACAATGCGGGACATACTTTGGTAATTGATGGAAAAGTCTACAAACTTAGCCTGTTACCATCTGGTATTGTTCGAGGTGGTAAAACGTCGATTATTGGCAATGGTGTGGTTATTGACCCTTGGGCGTTGCTCAAGGAGATTGAAACCCTGCGTGGTCAGGATGTTACCATCACGGCGGAAAATCTGAAAATTGCTGAAAACGCGACACTGATTTTGCCGCTGCATGGTGAACTGGATGCGCTGCGTGAAGATGCGACAGCAGCTGTGAAGATCGGAACGACACGCCGCGGTATTGGCCCGGCTTATGAAGACAAAGTCGCCCGGCGGGCTATTCGTGTCAGTGATCTGGCTGATCCAGAATTGCTGGCGAAAAAAATTGATACTTTGCTGGCCCATCATAACGCACTGCGCCGCGGGCTTGGCGCAGAAGAAGTTGATGGTGCTGATCTGCTGGCAAAACTGCAGGAGATTGCCCCAAAGATTCTGGAATTCAGCGATATTGTCTGGCGCCGACTGGATGAAGCGAAGCGGGACAGAAAGCTTGTTCTGTTTGAAGGCGCACAAGGCGCAATGCTTGACAATGATCACGGTACTTATCCGTTTGTAACCTCATCCAATACCGTTGCGGGGCAAGCCGCCGTTGGAAGTGGTGTAGGCCCGGGAGCGGTGAGTTATGTTCTTGGAATTACCAAAGCCTACACAACTCGTGTGGGCGAAGGACCTTTTCCTACTGAGCTTTTTGACGATATAGGGCAAGGTCTTGGAGAGCGGGGTAAAGAGTTTGGTGTTGTCACCGGACGTAAACGCCGCTGCGGCTGGTTTGACGCTGTCATGGTTCGCCAAGCTGTTAAAACGGGTGGCATTACCGGCATCGCGCTGACCAAGCTGGATGTTCTGGATGGCATGGATGAGCTGAAAGTTTGTGTCGGCTATAAATTGGGTGACAAGGTTTTGGATTATTATCCGTCAAATATGGCGGATCAGGCCGAAGTGGAGCCTGTGTATGAAACATTGGAAGGCTGGTCAGACAGCACATTTGGTGCCCGTAGCTGGGATGATCTGCCAGCGACAGCCGTCAAATATATTCGCCGTGTTGAAGAATTGATTGAAGCCCCGATCGCACTGGTTTCCACAAGCCCCGAGAGGGAAGACACCATTCTGGTCAAGGATCCTTTTCTGGATTGATCGGACATTCAGGTATTCATAAAAAAGCGGCAGGCATCTGCCGCTTTTTTTGTGGCGCTGCGGCTACTCGTTTAACGCCATATTAACTGTAATTCTGCATTTTGTAGGCAGTTTGTTAGTTTGTGCAGTAGAATGTCGCAGATAACTGCGGCTGGATGGTCGGAAATGAGCGGTGCGGATGAGCAGGGTACATTGCGGGGGAGGTACAAAGTTCTTCTTCAGCAACCACTACCCCAATATGATAGCGGTGAAAACAAGGCCTACAAGGTCGAGGATCTGCGCGACTCTAATAATATACTTTATGCGCTGGTGGTCGGTGATGGCGTTCCTTTTCGGGACGACATCGTTGAGCCATTAACTTCGCGAAATACCCCGAGCCTGACGTCCCTTCATTCCCACGGTGTTGTCCATTTTGGGAACACGGATTACCGCTATGTATTTGTTCATGATATGCCTGTGGGAGGACGTGTCTTTGAGGAAGGGCAGGGTGGTCTGTCAGAGCAGCAGGTCCTCAACGTTATCGTTCCCAAGCTTGTCGATGTCATCATCAATTTTGCATCAAGAGAGCTGACGCATCGAAATATTCGCGCTGATAATGTTTTCTATATGGATAACGAAAAAGCCGGGATTGCGCTTGGTGAATGTGTGAGCTGTCCGCCCGGTTCCCTGCAGCCAGCAGTGTATGAGCCCTTGGAAAGTGCAAATGCACTTGCAGATGGTCGGGGCCCGGGTACGGTCATGAGCGATATATACGCGCTTGGTGTGATGATTGTGCATATGCTGGGTGGGGTTCTGCCCGGTGAGGGGCGGACCGCGACTGAACTTTATGCCTTGAAACTTGCGCATGGATCCTATGCGGTGCTTGTACCGAAAATACCGGCATCTTCGCGGGTTGGATTTCTGCTGGCTGGATTGCTCAATGATGATCCGAGCAGACGGTGGAATACGGAAGTTCTCATCCGTTGGCGGGATGGTGTCTATGAACGGCCACGCCCGGGATTTGGCGACCGGCAGGCACCCGGCCCGATTATTTTCGAGGGTGAGGAATATTTATCTCCGCGTTTGCTATCACTTGCCATGACGAAAAAGCCGGCTCAGGCATATATTCTGCTGGAAGGTGGGAAGGTAGAAAGCTGGGTTCGAAACTCGCTCAATGATAAAGATGCAAGCGCCCGTATTGCCGATACTATCAGCGGCCGAATGCGAATAAGCGGTGGTGCACGGCGACGTGAATTGCAATGTGTTTCTCGTGTGAGTGCCATTTTAGATAACACGGGAGCGTTCTGGTATAGGGAAGTCACTTTTTCGCGCGGGGGCCTTGGCGGCTTGATTGCTCACGCGTTCAGAAGTGACGGACCGGTTAAAACTGCAATTGCCGAGATGCTGGAAAGTGGCGTTTTATTGGATGCAATTTATGTGGATCTGGATCGAAGTGAGGCCGGGCGGCGAAAAGACAATAGTTGGGTGACGCTTGGCAGGATTACAGATTGCTATGAATTTATGGAAAAGCGGGATCTACTGGGTTTTGGGTTGGAGCGATGCCTGTATGAACTGAACCCGTCCATTTCCTGCATGAGTTCGACCTTGCAAGGGGCCTATGCCAAAGATGTCGAAAAGCTGATGGATATTCTGGAGGAGCGGGCTTTTAAACTGGATGGCAAGATTAATCCGTTAGATCGCCATACTGCAGCTTTTATCGCGACCCGAACTAAAACCCTGACGAAGAATTTTCAAAAACTGTCGTCTCTGGCGCCCGATAGTGTTGCCTATACGATTATGCTTATCGAAATGATGGGACGATTGCAAAATGCAAAAAGTCCGTCGCCAAAGCCCGGGTTATGTATGTGGGTTCAAGTTGTTCTTAAGCCTGTTATCAAAAAAATCCATTCCAGTATTCGGCGGGAATTTGTGCTCAAGAAACTCGAAAATGCGATGGAAAGCGGAAATATTGATAGGATTCTAAAAGAAATAGATCTTGAAAATAATTTGCGCCGGGACTCCTCTGAATATGAGCAGGCGATCAAGGAATTTATTGATATCAATACAGGTATACAATCCTTGGAAAATGGGGGCAAAGCGCGGGCTTATGCCGCTAAAAAATACGGGCAGTGGATTGCCTCCGTCATTTCCATCGCGGCACTGCTCAGCAGTTTTGGCTTTTCCTATTTGCATTTCGTAGGTTTTTAAATGGTTGATCAGGCGCAAATTAAAAAAAGATCCAGCAGTGTTGCCAAGCTTCTGATTTGTGTGGGGTTGGGTGCAGTGTTTGTACCGCCAACGGTGATTATTCTGGGAGTCGGTATGGTTCCCACATTCGTCGCACGTTTTGCAAATCCCAACAGAGTGCGCGGGACTGTTGCTGCAATGGCGGCGTTCAATCTGGCCGGTATAGTACCAGTTCTTGGAATTTTATATGACAGAGGCCACACGATTGAACAGGCTTTCCGGCTACTCTCAGACGTATATATGTGGCTGATGATGTATGGTGGTGCGGGAATGGCTGCTTTTCTGTTATGGGGCGTACCTCTTGTGGTGCAAGGCGGATATGAAATGCAGGCACGGCAATATATTAAACGCTTGGAGAAACGCCGCAGTCGCATGATTGAGGAATGGGGCGGGCAGATTGTTGCCGATGCGAAAATTCTTCCTGCGAATCCCGACGCGCCTGCGGCAAAGGGAACTCCTGATAAATAAACTGTTTCATTACATCGGAGCTGATATATTGCCTTTTTTTAAAAGCGAGGGGGTATAAAAATGTCAGATCACGTGTATTGGATCATTGAGGCCGATATTGTTCCGGGCAAGTTAGACGAGCTTAAATCACTCATGCAGGAGATGTCAGCGGCGACTGAAGCTGATGAGCCCGGTGCGCTTAATTATGAATGGTCGTTAAGCGCGGATGAGACAGAGTGCCATATTTTCGAGCGCTATCAAGATAGTGATGCCACGATGGTGCATATGGGAAATTTTGGAAGCAAATTTGCGAAACAGTTTATGTCTGTTTTGAAACCTAAGCGGTGCAGATTGTATGGGGCACCGGATGAGCGTGTGCAAAAAGCGATGAAGCCATTGGGTGCTGTCTACCTTGCTTCTGCAGCTGGTTTTTCGCGTTAATTTAACAGGCAAAAGCATTTGAATGGCAGGCAATATTAATCGCCTGCCATTCCTTTTTTCAAAGTTAGACTGCAGCCAGACCAATGCCTGCGAAAGCGACAGCCGCACCTGCGTACCGCAGCGCATATGGGGCAAAACGGCCGACTGCGACACCACCTGCATGAAGGGCCGCACTCGCGAGCATCATGCCGATGCCATAAGCTGCAGCAGTTGTATCTGCAGGCATTTCAATGCCGTGTGCAGCGCCGTGGAAAACGGCAAACAGAGCAACCATGGTGGCGCTAGCAAACAAAGGTAGGCGTTTACCAAAGGCAACGACTGCGCCAAGCAGGACAACTGAAGCCAGAATTCCCTGTTCTACATAGGGAACATTCAAGCTGACAGGCCAAGGATGCCACCAACAGCCATCACCGCGACAAACAGCGCAGGCAGTAGAACCAAGGATTTTCCGGTGTTCTGAGCTGCCAGCAAGCCAACAGCCAGCATGGCCAGAATATGATCAAGGCCAACAAGAGGATGAATGAAGCCGGCGGTAAAATCACCTGTAACTGTGTGCCCTGGATGAGCAAAGGCTGGACCTGCAGTCAAAAGAGTGAGGGCTGTGGCCAGATAAATCGTGTTTTTCATTTGAGGCTCCCCGTATAATGGATGAAGATTACTTGGTATGATAAATTTTGATTTTTATCATACTTTCTTATTTCGCAATTGCAACATCGGAGGGACAGTTGGAGAGAATAACAATCACGGTGGAGGATGACCTGCTGGCCGAATTTGATCAATATCTGTCCCGGAGAAACTATGCCAACAGGTCTGAAGGCATCCGTGATGCCTTGCGTCATATGCTGTCACATGCGAGAGATGATAATGCTGATGATCAGCAATGTGTTGGCTGCCTATCCTATGTTTATAACCATCAGGAAAGGGCGCTTTCCTCCAAACTGGTTGAGAAGCACCACAGCCACCCAGATATTCCGGCCGCGACACTTCATTTACATATTGATGCGGAGCATTGCATGGAGGCGACTATTTTAAAGGGAAGTGGTCGGCAGGTTCAGTCTGTTGCCGATGAAATCATGTCGCAAACCGGCGTGGAATATGGAAGGTTGCATATAATTCCAGTTAAATAATATTAACCGGTTTAATTTCGCGATAACAAAAAAGAGCCGCCAAAATGGTGAGGCGGCTCTTGCGGGGGATTAGTTTATGCGGTCTTCAAACGCGCGACTTTTCATCGCTTTTTGAAGTTTTTCGAACGCCCGAACCTCAATCTGGCGGACACGTTCGCGGCTGATGTTATATTCCTGGCTAAGATCTTCCAGGGTTAGAGGATCATCACGAAGACGCCGTTCGGTAAGGATATGGCGTTCCCGCTCGTTCAGGCAGTCCATGGCCGACAGAAGCATCTCTTTGCGGCGGGTCAGCTCTTCATTTTCTGCGTAAACGGTTTCCTGATCCGGTGTTTCATCCTCAAGCCAGTCCATCCATTCCCCTTCAGTGTCCGCGCGCATGGGGGCGTTGAGACTGTGATCCGGGGCGGTGAGGCGACGGTTCATGTTCACCACTTCTTCTTCGGAAACACCGAGTTTCGTTGAAATGGTTTCCACATGTTCAGGTTTGAGATCGCCTTCTTCGATGGCTTCGATCTGGCCTTTAATCTTTCTCAGATTAAAAAACAGTTTTTTCTGTGCTGCCGTGGTTCCCATTTTCACAAGAGACCATGTCCGCAGGATATATTCCTGAATTGCGGCTCTGATCCACCACATGGCGTATGTGGAAAGGCGGAACCCTTTTTCGGGCTCAAAACGTTTCACAGCCTGCATCATACCCACATTGCCCTCGGCAATGAGTTCGCCCACGGGGAGACCATATCCGCGATAACCCATGGCGATTTTTGCCACAAGGCGCAAATGCTGGTGACCATTTTGTGAGCCGCTTCTGAATCACCGCGCTCTTTCCAGGCTTTGGCCAGCATGTATTCTTCATCCGCTTCCAGCATGGGGAATTTGCGGATTTCCTGAAGATAACGGGATAATCCACCTTCAGGTGAAAGTGTTGGTAAAGTAACGTTACTCATAATTTAACCCTCTCCGTTTCTCAGCGAACTGAACCAATCCACTTACAGAAGTCAGATTTTCTGTCAGCCCCTGTACTTACGCATTAAAGACTAAAAATTCGCCATTTTTGTGACGATTTCTATCCTCTGAATGCCGCAAGCAATTTATTGATGTCAGATGGGAACTCTGCCTCAAATTTCAAGGGTTTGGATGTGACGGGATGCACAAATCCCAATGTTTGGGCATGCAAAGCTTGCCTTGGGAACTTGCGAATAACGTTTTGCCGCGCGGTGGGAAGCGATTTTATTCGGCTTAGCTTGGGGCGTGTATATACCGGATCCCCAACCAAGGGATGCCCGATATGTCCCATATGGACGCGGATTTGATGGGTGCGACCAGTTTCAAGATTACAGGTAACCAGTGCGGCAATATCGTCAAAATTTTCTTCGACCTTGTAATGAGTTACGGCGTGTTTACCGCCGCTGGTGAGCACAGTCATGCGTTTTCGATTGTGAGGATCACGTCCGATATTGCCTTCAATTCGGCCAGATGTTGGATAGAGCCGCCCCCAGACGATTGCACGGTAAGTGCGTTCAATATCATGGGTTTCGAACAGACTTGCCAGCCCCTGATGAGCGGCGTCCGTTTTCGCAACCACCATCAGGCCACTCGTTTCCTTATCAATGCGATGGACAATACCTGGTCGTTTGACCCCACCAATACCTGAAAGGCTATCGCCGCAATGAAACAAAAGTGCATTGACCAATGTTCCTGACCAGTTTCCGGCAGCCGGATGGACAACCATGCGAGCGGGTTTGTTCACCACAATCAGATGTTCGTCTTCGAATACAATATCGAGCGGGATATTCTGTGGTTTGGGATCGGGATCCACAGCCTCGGGAACGGTAATCTGGTAGATCTCTCCCAGTTTGACGCGCCGGGAAGGATCATTCACGACAACGCCATCCAAAAGCGCCAAGCCATCTTTGACTAACGGCTTTACACGGTTTCTGGATAGTCCACCCAGTTTTTCGGCCAGAAACCTGTCCAGCCGTTCGCCGACATGGTTTTCTGAAACTTCAACTTGATGTGTACCTTCAGGTGATGGCATATGATTCAAACCGGTAAATTTTTAATGGATAAATGTTCTTATGACAGAAGAAGACGTTCCAAACACCACTTTTTTGAAATGGGTTGTCGCGATACTTGGTATTTTAATCATCGGTGTTGCATCGGCAATAGGCGTTATCTTGTATAAACGGGCGACAGCGGCCAGTGATAAATCTGCGGATCAAGCGGAGATCCCGGCGGTGATATCGCCTGCACCAGCGAGCGAATTTGGCACGGTTGATGTAAAAATACCCGGTGATATGCCGGTTCTGGACATCGCGGAAGCGGGCCGTTTTCTGTATGTTACCTATGGGACAGAGGATGAAGAGCCCCGCGGCGTAATTGTTTTGGACGCTGGGGCAGGTAAAGTAATGGGACAATTCGTCTTTGATAACTAAGCAACCGGTTCAGATTGATAGCTTTGACCTTAAGCAGCTTCAGGATCACGCACGCACCTGTTATCCCGAAGAAGCCTGTGCCTTGCTGGTCGGGGAGGCGCGCACAGACGGATCTTACAGGGTCACCGAGGTTGCGGTTTGTGACAATGTAGCGTCCGATAAAGGCAGGTTTTTCGAAGTAGATCCTGCGCTGCGCATATTGCTGGAGAAGAAACTTCGCAATAGTTCGCAGCGGGTGCTTGGTGTCTACCATTCGCATCCGGATGGACAGGCGATGCCTTCGGAAACTGACCGTAAAATGGTGATTGAGCAGGATCTGCTGTGGTTGATTTCATCGGTTGATCAGCAGGAAATAGTTGAGACGAGGGTCTTTTTGCCAACAGGGGCAGGAGATTTTAGGGAGCTGGCACTTGTTCAGCGCGAAACAGACGGAAAAGATTTAGATGACGAAAATTAACTTTGCAAGCGATAACGCAGCACCAGTCTGCCCTGAATTGATGGAAGCTTTGCTTGAAGAAAATGCAGGCCCCGCGATGGGATATGGCAATGATCCGACGACAGAGCGGATGGAGGAAAACCTTAAAGAGCTGTTTGATCAGGATTTGAGGGTCTTTCCTGTTGCAACAGGCACGGCTGCGAATGTGCTGGCGCTGAGCGTCATGACACCGCCTTGGGGTTCTGTCTATTGCCACAAACTATCCCATATTGAAGGGAATGAGTGCGGGGCACCTGAGTTTTTTACTGGCGGTGCGAAGCTGGTCCTGCTTGACGGAGAAGATGGGAAATTGCAAGCAGACAGGTTGCAAGCCGCGCTGGAGAAATCCGGCCGAGGGACGGTGCATCATGTGCAACCAGCGGCGCTTAGTCTCACGCAGGTCACGGAAAGTGGGACAGTTTATACGCCTGAGGAAGTGCAGAGTCTGGTGAAAGTTGCAAAGTCCTTTGATCTTTCGGTTCATATGGACGGTGCGAGATTTGCAAATGCCATAGCGGCGCTGGGCTGTCATCCTGCAGATGTTACGGGCCGGGCCGGAGTGGATGTATTGTCGTTTGGGGCAACGAAAAACGGGGCTATGGCCGTTGAAGCTGTCGTATTCTTTAATCAGGAAAAAGCACAGGAGTTTGAGTTTCGGCGCAAACGCGGTGCGCATCTGTTTTCCAAGTCGCGATATTTATCCGCTCAGCTTGATCGATATGTACAGGGAGGTTTGTGGCTGAAACTGGCGGAGCACGCCAACCGCATGGCAACGCGCCTGTCTACAGGCTTATCGCGCATCAAAGGATGCGAGCCCTTATTTCCAGTTCAAGCGAACATGCTGTTTTGCCGCTTTTCTGCAGATACGATTGCGGCTTTGAACGACGCAGGTTTTCTGTTTTATGTGATGGATCAGCCACAGGGCAAAGCCGACTGGTCACGTCCTGGAATACTACGGAAGCAGAGGTGGATAAACTGCTTGATATCGTGGCGTCGACCAATTAGGTCAATGGGCCAGACAAAACACGTGCATCGACAGGGCAAGCAGATCAATGGATAGTAATCTACAGCTAAGCATCGATAAATTCTTTTCAATCGTTGAAGGAGTTTGGCGGCAGGATGTTCTGGGACTAGGGATCGACAACATCCTGATTGCGCTTGGGGCATTGCTGGTGTCCCTGACGCTGCGAGGCGTATTTACCCGCTTTGTGATTAACCGTCTGGTTGCTTTCACCGCGAGGACCCGCAATGCCATTGATGATCAGTTAATTGGCGCTATACGCGGACCTATCCGTTTTGTGCCGGTATTGATCGGTATCTATGCCGCATTGGAAATCAGCGGCTTTGCCGAAGTAGAGCGCTTTGAAGTTTTTGCCAATAATTTCGTGCGATCACTTGTGGTTTTTAATATTTTCTGGGTGCTGTTCTGTCTGGTAAACCCTCTGTCTTTCCTGCTTGGCAAACTTGAAGAGATTTTCTCTGTTGAAATGGTCTCTTTTATTGTCAAGATTTTGAAAGGGGTGATCATTGGGCTTGGGGTTGCCACTGTTCTGGAGCTGTGGGGCATCGAAGTCGGTCCGATTATTGCCGGTTTTGGCCTTGTCGGTGTGGCAGTTGCTTTGGGCGCGCAGGATCTATTCAAGAATTTGATCAGCGGGTTTCTCATTCTTGCTGAAAAGCGTTTTCGTGTTGGTGATTGGGTTCTGGTCAGCGGAGTTGTCGAGGGTACAGTTGAGAAAATTGGATTCCGATCCACCATGATCCGCCGCTTCGACAAGGCACCGACCATCGTGCCAAATGCGGTTTTCGCAGATAAAGCGGTCACCAATTTTTCTGAAATGACCTATCGGCGGATTTACTGGAAAATTGGTGTTGAATATTCGACCAGTGTTGCCCAGCTGCAGGAAATCACGACAAAGATCAGGGATTATCTGATTGGAAATGAGGACTTCGCCCAACCCGAAGAAGCCACTCTGTTTGTTGTAACAGACAGTTTTAATGATAGCAGTATCGATATTATGATTTACTGTTTCACCAAGACGACAAACTGGGGTGAATGGCTGGAAATCAAGCAGGATTTTGCCTACGCCATCAAATCAATTGTTGAAGGGGCTGGCACCGGTTTTGCCTTCCCGTCCATGACCATCTATACCGGTGCAGGTGCGGACCAGCCAGAAGCCTATATCCCGCCTAAAGCCAAACATGATGGGGCTTCAGCAAATGCCGATGCGATCGGAAGTGAAGGCGAAAGCGTTTAGATTAGCCGCCTATTTCAATAATATATGTAAAAGTGCCATCCTTTTCACTGCTGCTGAGGAGTTTGTGCCCGGCAACGTGGCAGTAGTGGTCGAAGTCGATCGATGATGCGGGATCGGTGGCAATTACAGTCAGTTTGTCGCCTGGGCTTAAGGACGCTGCAAGCTTTTTGGTTTTCAGTACTGGCAGCGGGCAACTGAGCCCACTGGTATCAAGACGATGATCGGACATATGGTTGGAACTCTCTTGTTTGAGGGCCCAATATACGAAGGATTATTCTAACGGCAAGTGTGTAAGTCAGGCACTACCCATTTTGTGCAATTCTGCGATCAAGCTTTCGATATGGTCCTGCATGATGAGGGTAAAGCCATCTTGATTAAGGAGGCGAAAGTTTTCCTGCAGATCGCGAAACAGGAAGAGCAGTTCATCGCCGGAGGCGCAAAACAGGGCTGCCCCCAAACTGGTTTCGATTCTTGCAGACATCACAATTCCGGTTAGACACTCCGGTATATGATCCAAAATCGCATAGCCATGCCAATGATTTGCTGAATGGTATTTTTCAAAGCATTGACCCAATCTGCCTATATGGGAGCTGTCCAGTGGCTGGGTTAGAATCAGGTCGGACGCACTGTTGCTGTTGCGGTTTAAATGAGAAGTTTCAAAATTAACGATCAGTCCCATTTTCTTTATCCAAACAGATAGTTATCAGATTTATCCAGATAAATGACTGGCGATGCCGCCGTCCTGTGAATGCCTTCTGGGCAGGATCAAACTATGCCACAGCGGTATTAACAGCTGGTTTATATATGAGGTAAATTTTATATAAAAATTTGGCAATTTTGGGGGTAGAGCAGAACTCTGGGTCGGAATTAACCATTTTTACATTGGTTTATGTGACTTTTAGATGGGGTTATGTGCCCAATTTAATTAGGTTTTTTGAATTTATTCGATTTCTATTGCGTGTATGAATAATCCGACGACGAAAAATACTGCCAGCGACCAATCCGCTCGCGATGTCATTCAACATCACGAGATTGGTGAACTTGCGCATTTTCTGGCGGTATTCGGGCGAAACAAGGATGAAGCCCTTAAAACTCTGATGACGAGTAGCCTGCAGATTCTGGGGCTTGATGAAATACGTCAGAAGTTTGGTAGTCGCTGGCATGCGCTTGAAAAAAGAATCGATTTCGCGGTGGAAGCATTCTTTTCAAAGAAAATGGGAAAGAAGGATCTGTTTCTGCGTCTGGATACTGGAAATTATGCCCTGATCTTTGTCAATACGACCCGTGAGCAAGGGGAGGAGAAAGCAAACAGGCTTGCTGATGAATTGCTTCATCTTCTGTTCGGTGAAGTCCCGGAAGTGGAAAAAATTTCCATCAAAGCGATGACACTGGATGTGAACCTGATGGAGCTCATCGATGAGTTCCAGAATATGGAAGACCTTGTTGAGTATTTGCAAGGTTATAACAGTGAGACCCTTGAAGAAGAAAAACAGAAATTTGAGGAAGCAGAAGGCGAGCTTACCGTTTGTTATCGCCCCATGGTCAATCACGGCAAAAAAATGATGTCGGTAATTGAGGCGATGCCATGTCGGCTGAAGAACGGGAAATGGGAAGTTATCCCACTTGATGATCCGCTGATAACCGGGACGGTTGAGTTACGTGCTGAGCTTGATTTCAAAATCCTGCGGGATACAGATGTTGCCTTGAAAAAACTGGGTAG
Organism: Sneathiella glossodoripedis JCM 23214; assembly: GCF_000616095.1. GTDB lineage: Bacteria > Pseudomonadota > Alphaproteobacteria > Sneathiellales > Sneathiellaceae > Sneathiella > Sneathiella glossodoripedis. Next base: position 87,407 of record NZ_BAMS01000003.1, read on the forward strand.
CCTTAAAAACAAGCCTTTGGTGATGGTGTCCGTTGAATATGAAACGCTGGCGCATGCTTATCGGCGAATGCACTATGCGGATATCCTTAGAAAACTACCGTCCTTTGCCCGCAAACATATGATTATAAATATTCTGGGTGTTGAAAACGGGCTGCTCAATAGCCGTGTGCGGCAAATTCTGTCGGCCCTCAATCCGATGGTGCTTGGGTTCACTTTCGAAGTGGGCGAGAACTGGAATGATTTTGCCATTATTTCAGATCTACCCGTATATGGCCTTTCGGTCAGAGGCGGAGTGAAAGTGATCTGGTCTGGATCGAAGACCTGTTCAAAAGAGCCAAGTCACATGGGTTGCGCGGATGCTGGCGCAATCTAAAAAATGATGATTTGGCGCGGCGAGCGTTTATCGTCGGAACAGATTATGTGAGCGGCCCGGTTATCGGTGGATGCCAGGCCGACCCGATTGCCCCCTTTCTCTGAAAAGAGCGCTTTGAAAACTAGCCTTTTGAAAATGTCGTGAACAATTCAACATGGCTGGACCAGCGGAATTGGTCGACAGGTGTAATTTCTCCCATTTCATAACCTGCATCGATAAGGGTTCTCGCATCTCTGGCGAAGCTTGCAGGATTGCAGGAAATGAAGATGATTTTGCTGATGTTTGAAACTGCAAGTTCGCCCACCTGTGCTTTTGCCCCAGCCCGGGGCGGATCGATGATAACGCAGTCGAAATCGTCCAGCTCCTCTGCCCGATATGGGTCGCGAAACAAATCCCGCTCAATGGCTGTTATTGGCAACATATGTTGATTGGCACCGCGAGTGAGTGATCCGACCAGATCCGGATCTCCTTCAACAGCGACAACTGATTTTGCCTTTTGTGCCGCCGGAATTGAAAAACTGCCGCAGCCCGCAAACAGGTCTAGAACTGTGGAATGATCGGTAAGATTTCGCAAGGTCAGATCAATAAGACAGTTTTGTGCATGTTCGGTTGCCTGAAGAAACCCGCCGGCGTTAATAGGTACATTGTAGGGGCCAAGCGCGATCTGACTTGGTTTCAATGCGCAGATGACTTCTTCGAGCTTGGTATCCGTATCGTGCCATGTGATACGGGAGAGAGCGTGATCATTTGCGAAATTGGCAAGGAGTTCCCGCATTTCAAGGTCAGGAGACAGCGCACAGGCAATTTTCAGATCAATACCACTCAGGCACTCTGTCAGCGTCAGTCTTGCTTTACTGTTTCTGGGGAGGATGTTGCCAAGGAGCAGGCGCATTGGTTGGATGAGTTTTTTCAGCGCTGGTGTGATGACGTGACACTCACCCACATCGAATACTTGATGGCTTTTCCGCACGTGATAGCCGATCATGACCCCTTTCTTGCGTCTGGACGCCATGAACTCTACCCGTCGTCGCGATTTTTCAGGGCTGGTAAGGGTAGGGGTTATCACACTGTTTGAAATTCCCACCTTTTCAAGGGCGCGGGAAATCGCTTCGCCTTTCCAGCTTGCAAGAAAATTATCGGATAAATGTTGGAGGTTACATCCGCCGCAGGTTCCATAGTGACGACAAACCGGAGCGCTACGGACATTTGAAGGCTCCTGTAACTCAGAGATTTCCGCGAGATATCCGGAGCCCTGCTTTTTTAAGGGGGTTGCCAATAGCTGGTCACCGGGGGCTGAAAAAGGAACATAGTAATCCTGCCCATCCGTATGCGCAATTCCGTCGCCGCCAGCGCCTAATTCCTCAATTTTCAGTTTAAGCGTCATATCTTGCTCCCAACAGGAATTCCTGATTTCCATCGGCGCCTTTTATCGGGCTTTCAATTGTACCCAGACTTTTCCAACCGGGCAGCGTCTCAATCCAGTGAACAATATCACCGATAACCTGTTTCTTGACGTCATTGCTTTTAACGATACCACCTTTGCCTACATTTTGGGGTCCCGCTTCAAACTGTGGTTTGATCAGTCAGTAGTATAGCACTCCGGTTACATAGCTTAAGAACTCCAGGCAGCGCTTTTTTCAGCGAAATAAAGCTGACGTCGCAGACGATCAGATCGAGTGGGTCGGGTATTAATTGCGGAGAAATGTCTTTCGCATTCAAGCCGGAAAGGTCCAGAACACGTGGATCTGCTTTTACACGAGGGTGCAGTTGGTCGCGCCCAACGTCAACGGCATAAATCCGTTTGATATCATGCTGCAGCAATACCTCGCTAAAGCCGCCGGTTGACGCACCAATATCTGCGGCAATCTTTTGAGCGGGATCGATGTTAAAATGTTCCAGCGCGGCGAGGAGCTTTAATGCTCCTCTACCAACCCAATCGGGCCCATCACCGATCAGTTCGATGACACTGCTTTGGTGAACTTTTTGGCTGGCTTTCTGAGCGGGCTGACCGTCAAGCGTTATGCGGCCTTCCGCGATCAGGGCCTGAGCCCGTGATCGGCTGTTGGCCAATTTGCGTTCAACTATCGCCTGATCGAGCCTGACAGGTTTCATGTCATCTAGCGCGATGAGGCCGCGGTCGATTTGTCAGTTTTTTGAGGGATGTTCAGTGCGGAGCGGGCGCATTCGACAATCTGTTCTGCGTTCAACCCGGCAATGTCATACATCTTTTTGATATTGGCTTGATCAATATACTGATCGGCCATGCAAAGCGGACGAACTTTCAGGTTGCCATCAAGCAGTCCTGCATGGGCAAGGAATTGCATGACATGGCTGCCAAAGCCGCCGATTGATCCTTCCTCTATTGTGATCAGCAGATCATGGTTCTGTGCAAGATCGGTGACAAGATTTTCGTCCAGTGGCTTACAAAAACGGGCGTCAGCAACTGTTGTAGAATATCCCATCTCGTCGAGCGTTTCTGCTGCAAGCTTCGCCTCTTCAAGGCGGGTACCAAACGAGAGAATTGCAATGGTGGAGCCTTCGCGCAGAATGCGCCCTTTGCCGATTTCAAGGATTTCAGCTTGTTCGGGCAAATCGACACCAACTCCTTCACCGCGCGGATAGCGGAAGGAAATCGGACCTGCATCATAAGCCGCCGCAGTTGCCACCATATGAACCAGTTCAGCTTCATCCGCTGCAGCCATGACAACCATATTGGGCAATGTTGCAAGATAGGTTGTATCAAAAGAGCCTGCATGTGTTGCGCCATCAGCGCCAACCAGTCCGGCGCGATCAATGGCAAAACGGACCGGCAGGTTCTGAAGAGCGACGTCATGAACAACCTGATCATAGGCGCGCTGCAGAAATGTAGAATAGATGGCAACAAATGGTTTAAGTCCCTCGGTTGCCATACCTGCGGCAAATGTAACCGCATGCTGTTCGGCAATACCAACATCGAAACAGCGCGCAGGAAAGGATTTGGCAAACTGATCCAGACCGGTGCCATCTGGCATGGCCGCGGTAACAGCTACGATCTTCTCATCGCTGGTGGCCTCCTTAATAAGCTTTGCGCAAATACTTTTGTGTAAGACGGCGCATTGGGGGTCGCTTTGGCCTGAGCGCCGGTAATGACGTCAAATTTGGCAACGCCGTGGTATTTATCTGCAGCGGCTTCCGCGGGTGGATATCCTTTGCCTTTTTGTGTGACACAATGGATAAGGATTGGTCCGTTTCTGGCATCGCGGGCGTTTTTAAGGACCGGTATCAGATGTTCGAGGTTATGACCGTCGATGGGACCAACATAATAGAAGCCAAGTTCTTCAAATAAGGTGCCGCCCGTCATCATGCCGCGGGCAAATTCTTCAGCGCGTTTTGCAGTTCGCTCAAGCGGATCGGGAAGACGGGCTGCAATCTGCTTCATGACTTCGCGAAGGCTGCGATAGGAGCGCCCGGAGAGAAGCCTGGACAGATAAGCGCTCATTGCTCCTACTGGCGGCGCAATTGACATGTCGTTGTCATTGAGGATGACGATCTGACGGCTGTCCATAGCACCTGCGTTATTCATGGCCTCATAGGCCATGCCCGCGCTCATGGAGCCATCACCGATCACGGAAACCACATTGTTTTCCCGACCGAGAATGTCGCGGCCAACGGCCATGCCAAGCCCGGCGGATATGGACGTGGAAGAGTGGGCCGCACCAAATGGATCGTATGGGCTCTCCGAGCGTTTGGTAAAGCCGGAAAGTCCACCTTCCTGACGGAGGGTGCGAATTCGATCGCGCCTGCCAGTGAGAATTTTATGGGGGTAACACTGATGTCCGACATCCCAGATCAGGCGATCTTCGGGTGTGTTGAAGACGTGGTGGAGGGCGACGGTCAGCTCGACCACGCCAAGGCCGGCTCCCAAATGTCCACCGGTGACTGAAACAGCGCTGATGGTTTCCTGCCGAAGTTCATCTGCAAGCTGTATGAGCTGGTCCAGCGTGAAGTCCCGCATATCACGGGGTTCCTTAACCTGATCCAGTAATGGTGTTTCAAAAGTTTCAGTCACGTAACTACTCGTCGTTATTTTTTGCGCTGCACGGTGAACTGCGCAGCTTCGCGGAGCAGTTCAGCAGAATTTCGGAACATGGACAGATGGCCGACAGCTTGGGTCGCCAGCATGTTGGCATGGATTTTCGCCTTTTCCAAACCCATCAGCGAGACGAATGTCGCCTTTCCAGCATCCACATCCTTGCGGGTGGCCTTGCCCATTTCTTTGCTTTCACCTTCCACGTCCAGAATGTCGTCGGTAATCTGAAAGGCAAGACCCAGATCATGCGCATAGGCTTTTAACGCTGAAATCTGACCAGGTGCGGCATGTCCAAGAATGGCACCTGCTTCGCAAGCAAAGGAAATCAGCGCACCGGTCTTAAGTTGTTGCAGCCGGGTAATGACGGGCATGGAGACTTCATCCGCATCGGCGTAAATATCCATGGTTTGCCCGCCAACCATTCCATGAGCGCCGGACGCGATGGCAAGTTTATGAACCAGCGCAGCGCGAACACTGCCGGATGGATGGGTTTTGGGATCTGCCAGAACCTGAAAGGACAGGGCCTGTAGCGCATCACCGGCAAGAACGGCGATGGTTTCGTCAAATTTTTTGTGCACTGTTGGCATGCCGCGGCGAAGATCGTCATCATCCATGCAAGGCAAATCATCATGGATGAGCGAATAGGTATGCATCAACTCCAACGCAGCGGCAACGCGCACAGAATATTCGCGGGCGACATCAAACAGATCAGCGCACTGTATGACTAAAAACGCACGCAGCCGCTTACCACCGGAAAGAGTGGCATAGCGCATGGCATCATGCAGGCTCTTTTCAGGACCGGTTCCCGTTGGGAGTAACTTGCCAAGTTCTTCTTCCATCAGGTTTGCAGTTTGCCGAAGTGCAGCAGAAAACGTATCTTCCATCTATGCGTTCCAGATTCCAGTACTTAAAATTACAGATTAATCAATCTGTGTTGGTTCCGTGCTGAGCGTGCCATTTTGCGAGACGATTTTTTCAACCCGATCCTGTGCGGAGCGGAGTTTTTCCTCGCAATGCTGTTTAAGTAGGGAGCCGCGGGTATAAATGTCAATGGACTGATCCAGATCCACTCTGCCAGAATCCAGCTTCTCGACGATCTGTTCGAGCTCTTTAAGCGCGTCTTCGAAACTCAGTTGTTGGATGTCTTGCGGTATCGTGGTTGTTTCAGGCATGGCTTCTCCTTTTCGGGGACCTTATACTCTTCCTTTAGTCGTCTAGCAACGCTTTCACGTGGGTTTTGGCACTTTGGGCCAAGCCCAGCAAATCATATCCTCCTTCCAGAAGGGATACGATCCGGTTTTCGCAACATTTATTTGCAATTCGTTTGAGCTCTTTGGTGATCCAGTCATAGTCTTCCTCGACCAGATTTATATTGGCAAGCGGATCTTTGTGGTGGGCGTCAAAACCAGCGGAGATTATGAGCAGCTCAGGGTTAAATTTTTCAAGGGCGGGCAGAACATGTGAGGTCATTGCGTCGCGAAAGGCGGTGCTGCCGGAGCCTTCCTCCAGTGGGACATTCACAATATTGCCAACACCGGTTTCATGGGCGTGCCCAGTGCCTGGATAAAAGGGAGGGGCCTGATGGGTCGAGCCATAAAACAGATTCTGGTCCTTTTCAAAAATATGCTGGGTTCCATTTCCGTGATGTACATCAAAATCAATAACCGCAACGCGTTCAATTCCATATTTTTGGCGGGCATAATAGGCAGCGATGGCGGCATTGTTGAAAAGACAGAAGCCCATGACCTGATCTGCTTCTGCATGGTGTCCTGGCGGGCGTGTTGCGCAAAACACATTGGCGTCTTTTTCCGTCATGACAATATCAACTGCATCAATGGCCGCGCCAACAGCACGCAAAGCCGCTTCGTAGCTGCCCGGTGACATGAATGTGTCCGGATCAAGCTGAACGATCCCCGATGCGGGGCGCCTGTCTTTAATATTTTGGACATGTTCCTGAGTGTGAGCCAAAAGAAGAAGTTCTTCGTTTGCCAAACTGGCTTCATGGCGCTGAAGTTCTGGAAAAGTTTCTTCATCCAGATATTGCATGACCATTCTCAAGCGATCCGGCCGTTCGGCATGTTCGTATCCAGTATCGTGGAACAGGCAGTTCCGATGCGAAATTAAATGGGTGGCCATAAGCAAAACCTGTTGTCGAAATTGATCCTTTGGTAGAAACTATGTGCCAGATTTTCGGCGTAAATTCAATTTCTGTCGTCGGACATCCAATAATAGATAAGAGCGAAAGTCGAAAATGAAGATCATCAGCCAGTTGGTTATCATAAGTATAATAGGCGCTGCTGGCTACTGGGGCTGGGAGAACAGGGAAAGTCTACCCTTTTTCTCGCAGGAGGCAGAGCAGTCGCAAACCCAGAAACGCCCGGCTAGATCTGTCCCTGTGATTGCGACCAAGGCCCGATTAATTGACCTCAAACAAACGGTAACCGCCGTTGGAACCCTGCAGGCGAACAAGTCCATAGACGTAACAGCGAAGGTAACAGCCAAGATCAAAGAGCTGTCCTTTGAGGATGGACAACAGGTGAAGCAAGGAGCGGCTCTTGTCCGTCTGGATGATACCGAGGCCCGGGCGGAACTTGCTGAGTCGCAGGCGGAACTGGACAACAGCCGAAAACTCTACGAACGGGCGCTTAAATTGCTGAAAAGTGGGAATACGCCAAAAGCCCGCGTGGATTTACTGTTGTCTGAAATGCAGGTGGCAGAGGCCAAAGTGCAGGCAGATCGGGCCCGACTTGATGATTACATTATTCGCGCCCCCTTTGCAGGAGTGGTTGGCTTTCGTGATGTCAGTGTTGGGGCTTTGGTGCGCCCAACGGATGTGATTACGACACTTGATGATATAACCACGCTGAAGCTTGATTTTGATCTGCCAGAAAAGAATTTGGCAGAGGTAACTGTGGGTCAGATGTTTCAGGCCAGCAGTGTTGCGTTCAAGGATGCAATATTTCAGGGTACGGTTAGCAGCATTTCGACCCGTGTTGATCCGGTCACACGGGTTGTTCGGGTGCGTGGCCTGATTGAGAATGACAAGCGACTGTTGAAGCCGGGAATGTTTCTCTCTGTCAGTTTGCAAACCGGAATGCAGCGAAACGCGGTCATGATACCTGAGCATGCGATCACCGTCTCCGCCGCCGGGCATTTTGCATTCACGGTTGAAAATGATCTTGCGGTGCGCAAACCCGTTACCGTAGGCCAGCGTCAGAAAGGTGGGTGCAAATCGTCAGTGGGCTCCAGCCAGATGCAGTCGTCATTGTCGAAGGGTTGCAGAAAATCAGGGACGGTGGGCCAGTTAAAGTGACCATCGAAGATGATAATCAGGCGCATCTTCAGGAGGGCGGAGCTACGCAATGAAGCTTTCAGAACTTTCGATAAAGCGCCCCGTACTGGCAATCGTCTTTTCGCTGGTACTTGTTCTGTTTGGATTGTTTTCATACCAGAGTTTGAGCGTTCGCGAATATCCGAATATTGATCCGCCAAACGTGTCGGTTACAACAACCTATGTTGCGCATCTGCCGAAATTATCGAAAGTCAAATTACCCAGATCATTGAAGATGCGATCGCCGGAATTAGTGGCGTAAAGCGTATCAACTCAACCAGCCGTGAAGAATCATCTTCAATAAATATCGAATTTGATATCGCTCGGGATATTGAGTCTGCAACCAACGATGTGCGGGCTCGGGTTTCACGCGTCCTCGGTCGGTTGCCTGATGAAGCTGATGTTCCGCGTATTTCCAAAACTGAAAGTGACGCTCGGCCAATCATGTGGTTGTCGCTTTCCAGTGACAGGATGAACCCGCTGGAGCTTACCGATTACGCTGAGCGAAACCTTGTAGATCCTTTGTCTACCGTCAATGGTGTTGCGCGTGTGCGGGTTGGCGGAGGCAGACGTTACGCCATGAGAATCTGGGCTGATACAGAAGCTATGGCAGCGCGCAGTCTTACCGTTCAGGATATTGAGAACGCCATTCGAGCTCAAAATGTGCAACTGCCATCAGGACGTATCGAGTCTTTGAACCGGGAGTTCAATATCCGGACGAAATCCAACTTGACGACACCGGAAGAGTTTCGGGCGATTATTTTACGCAATGACGCGGCCGGGTTGGTGCGGCTTGGGGATGTAGCACGGGTTGAGATTGGCGCCGAAAATGAACGCACGGCTCTTCGTATCAATGGTAATGATAACGTGGGATTGGGAATTATTCGCCAGTCTGGATCCAATGTGCTGGAAGTGGCGGATGGTGTTAAAGCCGTCGTCAATCGCTTGCAATCAATATTGCCGCAGGGCGTCACGCTGAAAGTATCCTATGATCAGTCCATATTCATTAGCCAGTCAATCAAGGAAGTTTTTATTGCGCTTGGCATTGCGATGGCTCTGGTTGTGGCGGTCATTTTCCTGTTTCTGCGCTCCATTCGGGCAACATTTATTCCTGCGGTCGCGATCCCTGTTTCCATCATTGCAACGCTAACGGTGCTTGCAGCGCTTGGATATTCTGTGAATGTCCTGACATTATTGGCGTTGGTACTCGCAATTGGTTTGGTGGTGGATGATGCCATCGTGGTTCTGGAGAACATCCACAGACGCATTGAATTGGGGGAACCTCCTTTATTGGCAGCGAACAGGGGAGCGAAACAGGTCGCTTTTGCTGTGATCGCGACAACGATTGTCCTGATTGCGGTTTTTCTACCTATTTCGTTTTTGGAAGGGACAACGGGTCGTCTGTTCCGCGAATTTGGTGTTGCTGTAGCGGCGGCTGTCATGTTTTCCAGCTTTGTAGCACTGTCCTTGACGCCCATGCTGTGTTCAAAGCTTCTGGTGGAACAAAAGAAAGAAGGCATTTTTTACAATTCGACGGAATTTCTGTTCAAGGCGCTGGAGCGGGCCTATCGATTTGGCTTGGGCGTCGCTATCCGTTTCCCGGTTCTGGTTATTGCGGTAGCAGGTGGGGTAACGTTGGTTTCCTATAATCTGTATGAAGCGCTACCCAAGGAATTTGCACCTACTGAAGACCGGGGCTATTTTTTCATTCCTGTCAAAGCGGAAGAAGGGGCCAGCTTTGACTATACTGAACGCAATGTTCGGAAAATTGAGGAGATCCTCAACCCACTCGTTGAAAATGGAGAAGCGCAGAGTGTGTTTGCGTTGGTTGGCAGTTTTTCTCGCCCCGGCCCGGTAAATTCAGCTTTCATGTTTTCCCGGCTTGTTTCCTGGGAGGACAGGGAACGTTCTCAACAGCAGATTGTGTCTTCGATTTTCCCGTCATTGTTGTCGGTGCCAGGTGTCAGGGCCTTCGCGATCAATCCAAAGAGTTTGGGGCAGCGTGGTTTTAGCGCGCCGGTTCAGGTTATTGTGGGCGGGCCTTCCTATGCAGAGATTGATGAGTGGGTCGATCGGGTGATTAGCCGCGCTGAAGAAAATCCAAACCTGCTAAACCTGACGAAGGACTATTCTGAAAAACAACCACAAATCAAAGTGTCTATTGATCGGGATCGGGCGTCAACTTTGGGCGTAACCATTGAAACAGTTGGTCGTACGCTGGAAGCCCTGATGGGCAGCCGGGTTGTTTCGCGCTTTGAGCAAGGGGGCAAGCAATATGATGTTATTTTGCGCTCGCAAGCAGAGGATCGCACGACACAGGATGATTTGAACAAGGTTTATGTTCGATCCGGCACAACCGGGAAGTTTATCCCGCTGAGTAATTTCGTTAGCCTGACGGAGACAGCAGGCGCCAGCGAGCTCAAAAGAACTGATCGATTGCGGGCTATTCGACTGGAAAGTTCACTGGCCGATGGGTACACCCTGAATGAAGCAGTTAATTACCTTGAGCAGCTTGTACTGGAAGAAGCCGGGGATGAGGCACGTATTTCCTTTGGCGGGTTGAGCCGAACTTTCAAAGAATCCAATCAGGCCATGCTGTTTACATTTGTGACGGCTTTGCTCGTTGTTTTTTTGGCGCTTGCTGCGCAATTTGAAAGCTTCATTCATCCAGTCATCATTATGACATCAGTGCCGCTGGCCATCACCGGAGCACTCGGCGCTATGCTGTATTCCGGAATTTCGCTGAATGTTTATAGCCAGATCGGGGTGATCATGCTGATCGGGCTCACAGCGAAAAACGCTATATTGATCGTGGAATTTGCCAATCAATTGCGTGAAGAGGGATTGGCTTTAACAGAGGCTGTTGTGGAAGCATCGGTCATTCGCTTACGTCCCATACTGATGACGACAATTTCAACTGCATTGGGTGCAGTTCCTCTCGCTCTGGCGACAGGTGCTGGTGCGGAAAGCCGCGAGGCAATTGGGATTGTGATTATTGGTGGCGTTATTTTTTCAACAATTCTCTCGCTTGGTGTTGTGCCCGTTTTTTATCTGTTACTCGCGCGGTTCAGCAAACCAACCGGATATATTGCAGACAGGCTCAAACAACTGGAGCGCAAGCATGCGGATGTTGAAAACTAGGCATTCAAGTTGCGGACACCATTTAATACAATTTTTAACGAAATTTTAAGTTAAGGTTATCTATTTTCACTGCAAAAGCGCTGCGATTTTAATCGTTTAGCGTGTTTAGATGGGGTGGGGCGTCGAGTATACGCGCCAGTTAAAGAAAGAAAATAGATGGCTGCGCTGCCGTTAAATACCAGTGCTTGTGTGACATTGTCTGTCGTATCAGATGACCCTCTGTGCGCTGAACAACTGCTCTCTTTTCTGACAGACCCCGCAATATCTGTAAGCAACGCAATTGTGACTGAAACCGGGATGCTTCCGTCTTTGTCAGTACAAAGCGATGTTGTATTGCTTATCGTCAACTCACCCGATATTGCCCCCGTGATTGCGGGTATAAAAACAGCCAAAGTTTTGCGCGGAACTCTTAAAATTCTGGTTCTTGACAGGTCACCAACTGTCGAGAGAGCTGTGGAATTCATGAAATGTGGGGTGAGTGACTACACTGAATTTCATGAAGACAAGGCCGGTGAACACGCGGTGAGGGTGGAGCAGGCGTGTCTTGATATTCTTTTTGATATTCCCGAGCCTGCGGTACTAAGGGGAAGTAACAAGCCTCCCGAGATTTTGAGTTTACATCGCAAAGTACAGAAAGTTGTACGAGCGGCAAAAGAATTATCCAGCTGCCGAACATTGCAGGCTGTGTGTGAACGGCTTCTTGAGACTGTAGGAGATGCGTTGGGCGCAACTGGTGGCAGTCTATACCTTCAGGATGGTAATATTTTGCGCCGGGCGCATACATTGGATCCGGGGCATGCGCCGGAAATTCTGGAGTTGCCTCTGCCAACAGGTTCCCTGTTTGAGCAGGTCTATAGCAGCAAAGAGCCTCTCATTATTTCCGAGAGCAGTGAACTGCCCGGAGAATACAGTAGTGGATGGCAGGGATATCAGGGCGAAAGTGTTCTCGTGTATCCTCTGGTCGAACGCTCTGGAGAGTTGATAGGCCTCTTTTCACTGCATGGCAAGAAGCGGGATATTTTCACCAAGGATGATCGCGATCTGGTGCTTATTCTGGCGGCATATAGTCTCGAGACTATTCGGGCGCTTCTGGTTCAGGAACGGCTGCAGGAAGCATTCAATAGTCTGAGTATGACTTTTGAGAATATGAGCGAAGGCATCATTCTTCTGGATGAGGAGCGCAGAATTGTACAATGCAACCAAAATGTTGCCCGCATATTGCGTTTGTCCGAAGATGAGCTCGCCTCCGGAACATCGATTGTTGAGTTGTGCTCATCCTTGTATGCGCGCGGTGACAGTACAGAGAAGGCCAACGGAGAAAACCCTTGGGATGCTGCTGCCGGTGATTTCTCTTACGAGCATTATTGCAATGACGGTGCAGTGATCAGGTTCTCAGGCAAGTTGTTGGAGAACGGTGCGAATGTACTGACCATCAGCGACATTACCGCCCAGAAAAACTGGGAAACAGAACTGTGTCTCGCTAAAGACAAGGCAGAGGCCGCCAATGCGAGTAAAACGAATTTTCTGGCAAATATCAGCATGAACTTCGAACCCCGTTAAATGCGATCATCGGATTTTCTGAAATGATGCGCAGCGAGGTTTACGGTGCGCTTGGCCATGAAAAATACGATGAATATGTTGCGTATATCAATGACAGTGGATCGCATCTGTTAAGTCTGATCAACAACCTGCTGGACCTGTCAAAGGCCGAAGCTGGAAAGTTCAAGCTTCATAAAACGCAGCTAAATCTGTCAGCACTGGTCGCAAATATAGTTGCCTATTTCCGGCATCAAAGTGAGATGGCCGGGGTTGCTCTCGTTTTAAAAGGGGATGGTTCGCAAGGCAATATAGAAGCAGATGAGAATGCTGTCAGACAGATTTGTTATAACCTGCTTTCCAATGCGATCAAATTTACCCCAAGAGGCGGTTCCGTCACGATCGAGCTGACTCAGGAAAGTGATGGGCGGGCAACTATTGCTGTTAGTGATACCGGCATTGGCATGGATGAGAAATCCATTGAAACAGCGCTTCAACCTTTTGGTCAGGTTGAAAATGCTTTTAACCGGAAATATGCGGGAACCGGTTTGGGTCTTCCCCTTGTCTCTTCGTTATGTGAGCTTCACGAAGGTGAGTTTAATATTACAAGTCGGCCGGGCTTCGGCACAACCTGTATTGTCAGTATTCCGGGGGGTTAGTTGTCGATTTCGGCGTCGGTATTTACGAGATTTACGCAAAAATTGACGAAGACATGGCTGCTTAAATTCGTGAAACGGACAGCAAGAACATTTTGATCATCATGGCGAACGACCGTTCCAGTGAATTCACCCATGTCCTCAAGATCATAGACATCGATCTGCCCTTGGACTTCATCACCGCTATTAAATTTTTTAGCATCGTAGAAAATGCTGAACCCGTCCGGGGACCAGTCTTTGACCAGATAGGGTTCGTTATCAATAATCAGCACTACTTTTTGCGTGGAGTTCCGATAGTATTTCCGCCGATTGTCGTTGATGTGTGACGGTGGCATGGGTATCCCGTATTAAAAAATTGTGATTGCACAGAACCACTGATATCTTGCAAATTATCATCCGATGAATAGGTTGATGGATATACTCTCGACCAGAGATTCTAATATTTTGTTAATTTCTAATGGACAAAAATATGTCTAATTCCCAAAAAACGCTTCTATTGAGCGGTGCAAGCCGCGGAATCGGACATGCGACTGTTAAGAGATTCAGTGCGGCTGGCTGGCGTGTGCTGACAATCTCCAGACAGGCTTTTTCCGAGCATTGCCCTTGGGAAGGCGGTGAGGAAAACCACATTCAACTTGATCTGGCGGATGTGGCTGCCTTGCGCGTGGGAATTGAAACGATCAAGACAAAATTGAAGGGCGCCCCCCTAAACGCCCTTGTCAATAATGCCGGAATTTCTCCCAAAGGCCCGTCGGGTGAGCGGTTCAATACGCTCAATTCCGACTACGAGGACTGGCTGCATGTCTATAACGTCAATCTGTTTGCGCCGTTGATGCTGGCGAAGGGATTATTTGACGAACTGGTTCAGTCAAAAGGAGCAATTGTCAATGTGACATCTATTGCGGGTAGTCGGGTACATCCTTTTGCGGGTTCCGCTTACGGGACTTCAAAAGCTGCGCTTGCAGCATTGACGCGGGAAATGGCCGCCGATTTTGGGCCGCATGGCGTTCGGGTAAATGCGATAGCGCCAGGTGAGATTGATACATCCATCCTGTCGCCGGGGACCGAAGAGCTGATTAAAGAGTTGCCGTTGAGGCGTTTGGGCCGGCCTGAAGAAGTGGCCTCCACAATATACTTTCTGTGTGATGCTCCATCATCCTACGTTACAGGCGCGGAAGTTCATATCAATGGCGGGCAGCACGTTTAGTGCCGCCGCCAGACTTTGATGAGATGTATTAGACTTCCTCTCGCCAGTTATTGGCAGTTACAATTTCTTCAAGGCGATCCAAGGCTCGTTTGTATTTTGCAAACATATCCCTGATTTCATCCTCGGTAATGATGAGAGGAGGGCAGAGCGCCAGATTGTCACCTGCCACGGAGCGACTGATCAATCCTTCTTCCTGCATAAACTGATAAGCGGTTGGTCCTGCAGCCAATTTCGCTGCGAAAGATCGCTTGGTTGATTTGTCAGCCACCAATTCTGCGGCCCCGACCAGACCGCAAACCCGCACCTCCCCGACGAGGGGATGGGATTCAAGATCTTTGAAACATTTTTCAAACACCGGTGCAACGCTGCGGACATGTTCGACAATGTTCCGCTCTTCCATCAATTCAAGTGTCCTGATGGCGACAGCCGCGGGTACTGGATGTCCAGAATAGGTATATCCATGGGCAAAGTTTCCATGTTTTTCACTCTGTCGGACCATTTCCTGAAATATTTCTTCGGAAATCATGACGGCAGCTATGGGCAGGTAAGCGCTTGAAAGGGCCTTGGCGCAGCTCAAAATGTCCGGTTTCATACCCATTGTCTGGGTACCCCACATATTCCCGGTTCGCCCAAAACCACAGATAACCTCATCTGCAACGAGCAGAATGTCGTATTTTTTAAGAACCTGTTGAATTTTTTCAAAATAACCCTTGGGCGGAACAATCACGCCGCCAGCGCCCATAACCGGTTCGGCGATGAAAGCCGCCACCGTATCCGGACCTTCTTTCAGGATCAGTTCCTCCAACTCCTGCGCCAAACGCGTTGAGAAGTCTTCTTCGCTTTCACCATCATGGGCGAAGCGGTAGTAATGGGGACAACTGGTGTGCAGAATATTCTGAATGGGTAGATCAAAGTCGTTATGCAGAGGAGGAAGCCCTGTCAGGCTGGCGGCTGCGACGGTAACCCCATGGTAGGCTTTCTGCCGGCTGATGATTTTCTTCTTCTTGGGAAGATTGCGTGAATTGTTGTAGTACCAGATCAGTTTGACAACTGTATCATTGGCTTCTGATCCCGAGTTGACAAAGAAGACCTTTGAAAAATCAGCAGGGGCAATTTCCAATAGTTTCTCTGCGAGTACAATTCCGGGTTCGGTCGATTTGCTGGCAAAAGAGTGGTAGTAGGGGAGCTTGTGCATCTGCTTTACTGCTGCGTCGATAAGCTCCTGCTCTCCAAATCCAAAGGATGTACACCACAGACCTGCCATACCTTCGATATACTCGCGACCATCGTCATCATAGACATAAATTCCTTTTCCGGTTTCTATGATGAGCGGTCCGGTTTTTTCATGAGTAGAAAGATTGGTATATGGGTGGATCAGACTTTTGACATCACGACTGGCAAGTGAGTTTCCCTCGCGTAAATCCGGGCTGCTCATGACTATTCCCCTTTAGATGTTTGATGGGTTGTTATTGGCAACGAGGCTAGACCTCATCTGTAACCTCGTCAATCGATGATCTTGGTTGTGCAGTCAGATTTTTCATGAATAATGAAAGAAAAAACGGGGGACCAATGACAGAGCTTGAACTGACTTCCACAGATGGCCTTAAGCTGCATGTTTACAAGTGGCTACCGGAGACAGAACCGGTTGCAATAATTCATATTGCCCACGGTATGGCTGAGCATGCCAAACGCTATGAACGTTTCGCCAAAGCCCTTAACGCGGCAGCTTCGCCGTTTATGCGGGGGATCATCGCGGGCATGGCAAATCGGTACCACAAGGTGAGACGCCCGGGCACATGGCTGATAGCTATGGTTGGTCTAAAGCGGTTGACGACCTGCGTTTGATTAATCAGGAAATAGTGAAAAATCATGCGGGGCTTCCTGTCATACTGATGGGGCATTCCATGGGGTCATTCATGACGCAGGATTATATGGCGCGCTATCCAGATACAATTCAGGCGGCGGCCTTGTCGGCGACAAATGGCCCGCCGGGAACGCTTGGAAAGCTGGCGCAGTTGGTGTCTCGTATTGAAAAGCTTAGAAATGGCAATCAGGGCCATAGTACTCTGCTCGCCAATATGTCATTTAAAGCGTTCAATAAAGCCTTTGCCCCTAACCGAACCGAGTTTGACTGGTTGAGCCGGGATGAGGATGAGGTCGACAAATATGTGGCTGATCCACTGTGCGGGTTTGACTGTTCAATCGCCACATGGATCGGGTTGCTTGATGCCATGACACGGATTGCTTCTGATGACGCCATGGTCAAGATGAACAAGGACATGCCGATTTACGTATTTTCAGGTACGGATGATCCCGTGGGTGAAAAGACCAAAGGCGTCAAGCGGCTGCTTAAGCAATATGAAAAGCACGGATTTACATCGGTTACCCATAAGTTCTATGAAGAGGGTCGCCACGAGCTGCTGAACGAGACTAATCGCGATGAGGTAACTGCGGATTTGATCGAGTGGTTAAAGACCGTGATCCGCTAGTCAATCCGCTTGAGGTTGCGGCGGTGATAATCTTTGCGCTGCCTTTTCCTTGATCATTCTGGATGTCATTCGTGAGCCATCTTCACTCCACCCGGGAGGGCCAAACATATACATGAATGCCCCTTTAACTGTTTTTGCTTTGGTGACATCGCTAATGATGCCCCACCATTCGTGAAAGGCGATAACGAAGGGATTGAAGCTGGCGATTTGTTTGACGATCCCGTACCGGCAAGGCTCGGATTTGTCCTCCTCAACGAAGGTCCCGAATAGCCTGTCCCAGATAATGAGGATCCCGGCGTAGTTTGCATCCAGATATTTGGCGTTTATGGCGTGGTGCACCCTGTGGTGAGAGGGGGTGTTAAAGAAAAACTCGAAATGCCTTGGCATTTTGTCGATGGCTTCTGTGTGTATCCAGAACTGATAGACGAGGCTGACCCCCTGCTGAAAAGCGATAAGAGGCAGAGGAAAGCCCAAGAAAGAGAGAAGCAGCCAGGGCGTCCAGGTTCCAGCAAAACCACCCGTCCAAGTTTGTCTTAAAGCTGTAGAGAGATTGTAATATTGCGATGAGTGATGGTTGATATGGGCTGCCCACCAGATCCGATGCTCGTGACTCAAGCGATGAAACCAGTAATAGCAGAAATCCTCCGCAAAGAAGATGAGGACAAATGCATACCATTGGTAGCCAAATTCAAAAATTCTGTATTCGTAAACCCAAAGGGATACGGCGGCGACAAGGCCAAAGTTGAGAAACCCAATCGCAAAATTACCAAGCCCCATAAAAAGGGACGCGGCACTGTCACGGGTTTCATACCGTGATTTTTCAGGCCGAAATCTACCAATAAGAGCCTCGAGTATAATCAGAAGGACAAAGGCAGGTATGGCAAATGTTACAGGATCAGGTAACGTCATGAGGCTTCTTTCATGGCAAATACGGGTGACCAAAGTTCGAATTCATCGTGGTTCTGAAATTCAAATGCAAGCGGTGGGTGGGCCAGTCCCTCTCTGGAGATAATTATCTTGTCAGCCTGAATTTGCACGGATTTGAGATTTTGCAGCTGTTGCAAAACGAGTTTTTCCCCAAAGGCCCGAATTAAAAATATGGCTTCATTTTCTTCGCAATGGATCAGGGCGGCAGTCGATTTTTTGTTTATGGATAAAAACCTGATCGTAAAGTCTGGCTCGTTTTCCATGAAAAACTTCTTAACCGCTTCTTCATTCAACTCGGCCTCTCTGGCACCGCTGATTAGACGGATTATTGCAACAAGGAGAAGGACAGCAATTGCTGCACCGCCAAGTAATATATGTAAGTCTATCTGCAAAAATTTTACCCTGATTTTTCTTGAGTGTAGCAGATTTTAGGTTGTTGAAAAATCCTGTGATCATTTCACCCAAAAAGCAATGGTAATCTGGTTGGCCACTAAACGACTTTACCGTGGAAATTACTTTTCGTATCCTCTGCGCAGAAAAAATGACAAAAACATATGGGATTATAACATGCAGGGCTTAATTCAGGATCGTCCACTTTTAATTTCCTCACAAATTGAATATGCCGGGCAGTATCACGGGGACGTGGAAATTGTCTCGCGCACTATTGAGGGGCCAATTCATCGGACCAATTACCGTGAAGTGAATTTGCGGTCAAAAAAACTCGCGCAGGCTTTGGCGAAACTTGGGGTGGAATTTGGTGACCGGGTCGGGACGCTGGCGTGGAATGGCTATCGACATCTGGAAATTTATTTTGGTGTCTCTGGTATGGGGTCTGTCTGCCACACAATTAATCCGCGGCTATTTCCCGAACAGATCACCTATATCGCCAATCATGCTGAAGACAAGTTGATTTTCACCGATCTCACATTTGTTCCGCTTCTGGAAGCCATAGCAGATCAGCTAACTTCCGTAAAAGCTTTTGTCATCATGACGGACGAGAGCCATATGCCGGAAACCAAACTGCCCAATGCATTGTGTTACGAAACACTTGTTGAGGCTGAGGATGGTGATTATGAGTGGCCGGTATTTGATGAAATGACAGCTTCAAGCCTGTGCTACACATCCGGTACCACGGGCAATCCTAAAGGAGTGCTGTATGCACATCGTTCAACCGTGCTGCACAGTTATTGCGTTTGCACAAATGACGGTTTGGGTGTGTGTAATGCTGACAGCATTCTGCCTGTTGTTCCCATGTTTCATGCCAATGCCTGGGGTATTCCTTACGCCGCGGCCATGTCGGGCGCCAAAATGGTCATGCCAGGCAGCGAAATGGATGGTAAGTCCATTTATGAGTTGATGGAGGCTGAAGGCGTGACGTTATCTGCGGGTGTTCCTACGGTTTGGCTCATGCTGTTGGGGTATGTGAAGGAAAATAATCTGAAATTTTCTTCAATGAGACGGACAGTTATTGGAGGATCTGCGGCGCCGCGTTCGATGATTGAAACCTTCGTCAAGCAGTATGGGGTGAATGTCATTCATGCGTGGGGCATGACAGAAATGAGTCCTCTTGGTACAACTGGAAATCTGCTCAAAAAACATCAGGAGTTGCCAGAAGAAAAGCAAATAGACATTCGCCTGAAACAGGGTCGTATCGTTTATGGTGTAGAGCTCAAGATCGTTGATGACGAAAATAATGAACTCCCACATGATGGCGTGGCTTTTGGGCGCTTGATGGTGCGCGGGCCTTGGATAACAAGCGGCTATTTCAAATCAGAAGGCGGCGGCATTATCGATGAGGACGGCTGGTTTGATACCGGTGACGTGGCGACGCTTGATGCTGATGGATATATGCAGATCACGGATCGGTCAAAGGATGTGATCAAGTCCGGCGGTGAATGGATTTCATCAATTGACGTGGAAAATGAAGCGGTTGGGTGCCCCGGAATTGTCGAGGCGGCTGTTATCGCGGTACCGCATCCAAAGTGGGACGAAAGACCTCTTGTGATTGCTGTAAAAGAAGAAGGGCATCCAGTCACGAAAGAAGACGTGATCGCACATCTCGAAAATACGCTGGCAAAATGGCAACTGCCTGATGATGTTGTTTTTGTGGATGAACTTCCCCATACTGCAACCGGCAAATTGCTAAAAACGGCATTGCGGGAACAGTATAAAGATTACAAATTGCCGACAGCATAAATTTTGTAAAACCATCATCACAGTTTAAGGGCTGGATATTCCAGCCCTTTTCTATTTGCAGTTGACCATCGGGTTTATCCCTTATAGGTTGAACGAAAAAATAGAGCTTTGGGGGCTTTCGGAAAATGAAACCGACTTTAAAAACACTTCTGCTGCCATTGGCGGCTGCAACGCTTTTGACTGCCTGCACAACCACCTCCACAGAGGTCAAGCGCACAACTGCCACAAATTCACCGGGCCAAACCACCGTTCAGGTGGCGTCGGTACGCGATATTGTGGATGCTTCGCGGGTCGGTTCCGAGGACTCAACTAATTTACCACATCTCGTTGTGCATGCAGCGGGTGATGAAGACAAAGTCACTATCAAAATGGGGGAGAATTTTTCTCGCCGGTATTTTCAATGCAATGATACCGCCGACTGCCAGGAGGTTCGATTGGTCAAACCCCAGCCCGATACTCATGCAACCACTGGTCACGATGATCAACCCGAAGATAATTTTATGGGGAAGGTTGAATTAAGTGACGCCACAAAAGCTTTGTTTGGGCGAAAGTTAACTGCAGATATGTCGGGCAAACGAATTCTGATCATGCGTCCCGACGTAGAGTTGTACGAGCTAGGCGTAGCGCTGCAGGAGCCAAATGCGCTTTGGACATCCATGGCTTCAAATTATGTGACTGAAATTTCAGCCCAGTATTTTCAAAAACTTGGATATGACGTTGCCATTTATCAGGACGACAGCAATGAAGTTTCCGAAAAAACGGGCCAGGACTTGATCGCTTTACACGAAGATGTAGGAATTTCCATTATTCAGTTTCAGCAAAGCCCGTTGACACAATTACCAACACTGAAGAGTGGGAAATTCGATTGGCATCTGGGTCGGACAACGCAGGATTTGGCCAAGGGTTATGGAGCTGATTACAGTCTGTTCATTTATCTGAGGGATCAGTATTCAAGCGGAAGTCGCGTGGCAGCACAGTTGCTAATGTCCGTGATTTTCGGTGTGCATGTGCAGGGTGGTATTCAGGTGGGATTTGCCTCACTTGTGAATTTAAAGACGGGTGAAGTCGAATGGTTCAACCGGATCATTTCGACAACTGGTGATCTGAGAACCTTTAGGGCGGCGGTTAATGCTACTAATGCCCTGTTTGAAGACATTCCGCTGTGAAAAAAAACGCGCTGATCAGTTTACTGCTACTGGCCGGAATATCGATGGGGTGCGCCACAGATAGTCCGGAGGGGCCTGTTGAGCCCGGTTACAGGCCAGCCCTGCAGTCCACAGAAGCGGGGCTGTGGATGACTATGGACAAGTTTGAAAGGCGACTGGCGAACAGTGAGCTTGTTGAACGTGATCCGGAGCTTAATAGATATGTCCGCGGTGTTCTGTGCAGAGTTTCCCCCTCTCATTGCGAGGATGTGCGGGTTTTCATTATTAAAAATCCCTACTTCAACGCAACCATGGCGCCAAATGGATCCATGCATGTGTGGTCTGGATTATTGCTGCGAGTGCAGAATGAAGACCAGCTTGCGGCGGTGCTTGCTCATGAAATGGCTCACTACCTTCACCGACATAGCTCAAACAGTGGAATACAACAAAAGCAACGCTGGAGTTTTTGACCTTTTTTTCCATTGCGACAGGTGGCTTTGATGGTGGTCTAACCGGTCTCGCTGTTTCATTAGGTGCGCAGGGTGCCTTGCAATCCTATTCACAGGAGTTTGAGCATGAAGCGGATCAAGTTGGATTAGAGCTCATTGCTGAGGCCGGATATAACACAGAGCAAGTCGTTGCAATGTGGGAGCTGGTAAAGGCGGAAAAAGAGGCTGACCCGGAAAGCGAAAAGCGAAACGTCTTTTGGCGTTCCCATCCCCCTACGCAAGAGCGCATTAAACGCCTAAAAGATCAGAGCGCCGCGTTGCAAAAAACGCAGGTGCGTCAGTTGCCGATGGAAGGTCGTCAGTTCGAAGACGTTTACAACAGGCATTGGCACAAGTGGGCTGAAAATCTCGTGGCGATAACGTCACCTGATGAAGCCCAAGTGGTGTTGAAGCGCTTGCAGCTTGGTGGTCGAGATGAGCATGAAGTGGCTTTTTTCATGGGGGAGAGTTTTAGGCGTCATGGCACAGAAGAAGATCTCGCCAAGGCGCGAGAGAATTATCTTAAAGCTGCGCAGATGAAGCCTGCACCTTTAAAAACGTACAAGCATCTGGCACTCGTCGAGAGACGTCTTGGCCATAATTCCTTAGCCCTGCAGTATTTCGAAACCTATCTGGAGCAAAATCCAGACGCTTCTGACGAAAAACTGGTGCGGGTTTATATGAAACAGTTGGGGAACTAGAATGAAAAAAATACTGATTTTGGTGTCATTGATGATCATTGCTGGATGTGTACCCAGCTATGAGCTTCTGAAATCCGGTGATACAAAGATGTGGAATGCTTATACCGTTTCCACGCCAGAAAATATCAATGAAATGAAGCTGGATGGACTTGTCTCCTGGACAAAATATGGACCTCTTCTAGAGCAGATTCGCTTTCTAAAGCCAATTGGAGAAGGCGACAAAATCCCATTTATTTATTCATCAGAAAATGAAAGCAAGGTGCCGACATATCGTTCAGGTATGACACCTGAAGAAGTTGTTGAACTGTATCGGTCCAGTAACACCTTGGGCGGAACTATCGTGACGGCGATTTCAGAACTTGAACCGGTTAATCTGGGCGGTGGTCAGGGCTATACATTTGTCGCGAGCCTGTCGTCGCCAAAAGGCAAGGATTACAAGTCAAAAGTTTATTTCACCGAGCATGAGCAGAAACTGTATATGATCGAATTTGGCGCGCATGCCACACATTATTTTGAGCATCGTCAAGATTTTGTGCAGGATGTCGTTACGTCAATTAAGTTTTGATCGTCACACAATCGTGTATTTTGAATGATCGGTCTTGATCTTTGCGCGCAAAGGTTGTTGGATGTAGGCGAAGATAAACAATAAGGTAATAAAAATGACTTTACAGAATAAGCAATACCGACTTGCGGCTCGCCCTGTGGGAACCCCCAAAGACAGTGACTGGGAATTCACAACCGAGGCCATCCCATCCGCAGGGGATGGCGAGGTTGTCGTTAAGGTGCATTATGTCTCTCTGGATCCGGCAATGCGCGGTTGGATGAATGATGCGAAATCCTACATTCCTCCGGTTGGACTTGGTGAGGTTATGCGTGCAGGGACAGTTGGCGAAGTAATCGAAAGCAATAACCCGTCATTCGCTGTTGGGGATTTTGTGACTGGATATCATGGCGTCCAGCAATATGGAAAATCTGATGGCAAGGATCTGGTGAAAATTGATCCAAATCTTGCTCCTGTCCAAAGTTACATTGGTGGGCTGGGGATGCCTGGTCTTACGGCTTATTTCGGACTGCTGGAAGTTGGCGCTGTAAAAGAGGGGGACACGGTTCTTGTCTCTGGCGCGGCAGGTGCAGTGGGATCAATGGTTGGCCAGATTGCAAAAATCAAAGGTGCGCGTGCGGTTGGTATCGCTGGCGGCGCTGACAAATGCGCTTACGTGGTCAATGAGCTCGGTTTTGATGCCTGTGTCGATTATAAATCTGATGACTTTCTGAACAGTCTGAAAGAGCCACTCAAAACAGGTGTTGACGTTTATTTCGATAATGTTGGCGGTGATATTCTGGATATCGCACTGGCACGATTGAACAGACATGCCCGCGTTGTGATTTGCGGTGCCATTTCCCAGTATAACAACACCACACCGGTGAAGGGTCCTGCAAATTACCTGAACCTGCTGGTTCAGCATGCCCGCATGGAAGGCTTTGTTGTCTTCGATTACGTGAAGCAGTATGGCGAAGGTATGAAACAGCTTGCCACCTGGTATGCAAATGGGGATCTGAAATTTAAAGAGCATGTGGATGAGGGAATTGAGAATTTCCCAAAAACGTTGCTGAAACTGTTTACTGGTGAAAATTTTGGTAAGCTTGTGCTGAAAGTGAACGAAGACTGATCACGGCAAAAATCTTTACCGGGCCGCAGCGATATCAGTTGATAACGGTTGCGGCCTTTTTTATTGGGCGTGTGATGATAATTCGAAAGGCAACAATTGAAGATGCTGACTGGCTTGCGAAATTAATCAATCTTGCCGGATCGGGAATGCCACTCACCCGTTGGAGGCAGCTGGCGATAAATGGTGCAGACCCCTGGCAAGTGGGGCAGGAACTGATCTGTGCCACGCAAGGGGAGTTCAGTTTTCTCAATTGCGCGGTTGCATCGGACGAAAAGGGGCAGATTGTGGCTATGCGAAACAGTTTTGTCATGACCGAAGAAGCTGCACAAGGCGATACTATTTCGTGGCCTGCCTTTGCAGATCCCATACAGGAATTGGAAGAGAAATGTATGGGGGATTATTACATAAATTTCATCGCCACTCGCGAAAACAGGCAAGGTAAAGGTTACGCAAGTCACTTGCTTAAAGATGCAGAAGAATGTGCTGCGACTGCAGGTATTGAGCGATTGAGTTTAATTGTATTGCAAAGCAAGGAATATGTTGTCGGTTATTATGAAAAATGGGGCTATCGGATAGCTGATCGACGGCACGCGGTTCCTATGGGTGACGCGTTCGAGGGTGATAGCTGGTTGTTGATGCACAAGCATTTGCAAAAACCGGAAAAAGATTGAAGTCTTTCCTCATAAAAGCTACATGTTCTGCAATCTTTACATCGATGAGTGAATAACTCTCAAATTTAAGGGAATGTCGGCTTACACATTCCGGAAAAAGTCATGAGTATATTGGAAGAGCGCGTATCTAACCGCCGGACATTTGCAATTATTGCACATCCAGATGCGGGTAAGACAACATTGACAGAAAAACTCCTGTTGTTTGGTGGTGCCATCCAGCTGGCAGGTGCTGTGAAAAGTCGCGGTGAACAGAGACGGGCGCGTTCTGACTGGATGAAGGTTGAGCGTGAACGTGGTATTTCCGTTGCGTCATCTGTCATGACATTTGATTATCAGGGAAAGACCTTCAATCTGCTTGATACACCGGGCCATGAAGATTTCAGTGAAGACACCTATCGGACGCTTACGGCTGTGGACAGTGCGGTTATGGTGCTTGATGGCGCTAAAGGTATTGAAAGTCAGACCCGCAAATTATTTGAGGTTTGTCGCCTTCGCGATATGCCGATTGTCACCTTCATCAACAAGTTTGACCGTGAAGCTCTGGACCCGTTTGAGCTGATCGACGATATCGAACAGACCTTGGCGCTGGATGTTGTTCCAGCCAGTTGGCCCATCGGTATGGGACGAAATTTCAAGGGATGTTATGACCTGCTTAATGACAGGCTGGTTCTGGTTAGCAAGGACAAGGATAACCATCTCGATGAAGGTGTTATCTGCAACGGCGTCAATGACCCGAAACTGGATGAGCTTTTGCCCGCAGACTATGTTGAAAAACTGCGTGAAGATGTCGAAATGGTGCGTGAATTATGCCCCGAATTCGATCAGCAGGCATTTTTAGATGGCACTCTGACACCTGTTTATTTTGGCAGTGCAATCAATAATTTTGGTGTTGAGACGCTGCTCAATGGACTGACGCATATGGCGCCTTCACCGCGCTCAGCGCCGTCTGTGGAGCGTGAAATCGAGCCGACCGAGAGTAAAATTTCCGGCTTTATTTTTAAAATTCAGGCAAATATGGATCCAAAGCATCGCGACCGTATTGCTTTTATGAGGCTGGTGTCTGGACATTTCAAGCGCGGTGCTAAACTGAAACATGTTCGCTCTGGCAAAACTCTGGCCATTCACAACCCCGTTTTGTTTTTGGCGCAGGACAGGGAACTCGCGGAGGAGGCATGGCCGGGAGATATCATTGGTCTGCCTAATCATGGGAACCTTCGAATTGGGGATGCCCTCACAGAAGGGGAAGCAATCCGATTTACCGGGATCCCAAGTTTTGCCCCAGAGCTTTTGCAGAAAGTTAGGCCGGTTGACCCCATGCGGGCCAAGCATTTGGGCCGGGCCTTAACTCAGATCGCCGAGGAAGGCGCTGCACGGGCCTTTAAAACCCGAATGGGTTCTGACTGGGTCGTTGGTGTGGTCGGCGCCCTGCAATTTGAAGTTCTGGCGGATCGCATTCGTACTGAATATGACATTCCCGTTAATTTTGAACCCACAGAGCTTTATACCGCCAGATGGGTTGAGCAGGATGATCATAATGAGCTGAAGAAGTTTCTGGACGCAAATCAGGCCTCGCTTGCAGAGGACCATGATGATGCACCCGTGTTTTTGGCGCGAAATGCCTGGCATTTGGAGCGGGCAGAAAAAGACTGGCCAAATATCAAATTCTGTAAAACCAAGGAACAGCTTGTATAGGGAGAGATAGATGCCATCATTTGATATTGTTTCGAAAACTGATCTCAATGAAGTTGGGAATGCCCTGAACAATGTTCGTCGGGAAATTGAAACCCGCTATGATTTCAAAGGAAGCAACTGCAGAATTGAGCAGGCCGAAAATATGCTGACCATTCATGCGGATGATGATCTGAAACTACGGCAAATGCATGAACTGCTGCAGGGGCATTTGACCCGCCGCAATGTTGATGCGGGCGTTCTGGATTACAAGGACCCGGAAAAGGCTGCCGGTCAAAGTGTTCGCCAGCAGGTCATTGTGCGTGAAGGTATTGATAAAGAACTGGCGAAAAAGCTGGTGAAAGCGATCAAGGGCAGCAAAATCAAGGTTCAGGTTGCCATTCAGGGTGACGAATTGCGTGTGACGGGCAAAAAACGCGACGATTTACAAGCTGTCATCGCGTTTTGCAAAGAGCAGGATACTGAAATGCCCCTGCAATATGTCAATTTCAGAGACTAAGTGATAAAGCCGATTTATTGCTTTGCAAGCTGGTAGGTTGAGCTGACACGCATGTCGCTGTCAGTTTCAACCTCGCCATTTTCCACCATCATGATGATATGTGAATAGACCGACCGTGCCGCCGCTGGATGCAGATATTCGGGCACGTCCGTGTACATTTTCTTGACCATTTGCGGAATGCTCGCGGGCCCCTGTTGCAGACAGGTGCGGATCTGATTCATGCGCTCATGACGGTGAGCGATCAGGCCTTTGACATGGTCATGCGGATTGTCAATCGCCGGGCCGTGCGTTGGCCAGTATCGCGTATGCTCATAATCCAGAAGCTTTTCCAGACTGGCGAGATACTGTTTCATGTCGCCATCGGGGGGGGAGACAATTGAAGTCGACCATCCCATTACATGATCACCCGAAAAGAGAGTGTTCTCTTCAATGAGCTCAAAGCACAGGTGATTGGATAAATGCCCGGGCGTGTGGATGGCTCTAACCGACCAGTCATCTGCCATAATAATCTCGCCATCTTTCACAGTTACGTCCGGCACAAAGTCGGTATCGCCATCTTCTTCAGCTTTCATGCCGGGCTTACCGCTGCCATGCGGGCCAAAACCGTATGTTTTGGCACCGGTTTTTTCTTTGAGCAGAGCGGCCCCTGGCGAGTGGTCCATATGCGTATGCGTGATCAGAATATGAGTGATCGTCTCCCCTTGGGTGGCCTTTAAAATGGCGTCGATATGCTCGCTATCAGCCGGGCCGGGGTCAATAACCGCCAGCTGTTTGCCGCTCCCGATGATATAGGTTCCTGTTCCATGCAGAGTAAAGGCACTGGGATTTTTGGCGATCACGCGCCGGATCAAAGGGCTCAGCAGGCTTGTCTCGCCATATTCAAATTCAAGGTCTTTGTTGAAGTTAAGCGATGCAGCCATATCGGTTTCCTGTTTTTTATTGGGCTCAATCCATCTGTTCGCAGAATCTATCACTAATAATCGGCGATTGTAAGCGCCCTCTTGCAAATTTACGTCGGGGACCACAGGCAGGCTGGGGATTGAAAGTTTGGATTAATTCTAGCGGATAGAATGATTTCAAAGATAATTCAGCTATGCGCGAGAGTTTTCAATAGTTCTAAATATAGAACTTATTAATGAATATTAAACTGTTGTAAATAATGCATATTTAATATGAAAGAAAAAAAATTAAATATAAGAAATATATATTATATTTTTAAGTCAAAAAAATATTCTGTCAACAATAATTATACTGAATTAATTTAAAATATTACTGCAAGATGAAATCAAATCGAAATGTATTATATTTTTATTTCGCAACTGCGAAGATAAAGACGAACATGTATTTTCCATATACTGTTGACGCTTAAATAAAACACTGATTATATTTTTACTTAAGGTCGTCCTGGTCCGATAATTGGACGGCCTTTACTAACAAAGAATAACTGTCGGACATTAAAGGGGAGGCCGTTCTGTTAGAATTTTTACAGTTGGTCATCGGCGGAGTGTCAATCGGGTGTATTTATGCGCTCGTCGCACTCGGTTTTGTATTGATCTATAAAGCAACAGAGGTAGTCAATTTTGCACAGGGTGAGCTGATGATGCTCGGTGCGTTTCTTGCCTACACATTTATTTCAATTTTGGGATGGAATTACTGGCTTGGTGCTGCAGCAGCAATTGCCGGGATGTTTGTCATTGGTAATCTGACAGACAGGGTAGTTCTGCGTCCGGTACTGGGGCAACCGCAGTTTGCCATCGTCATGGTAACGATCGGTTTCGGGTATATGGCGCGCAGTGCCGCAGGCATGATGCCCGGTTGGGGAACTGAGACTTATGCCATCGATACACCCTTTTCCAGTGAGGGAATGGCCCTGATACCTGAGAGTATGGGGACATTGGTGATTTCACAAACAGACCTGTCTGTCATCGTCGCGACCATTCTGTTTTGTGCCATCCTGTATGCGTTCTTCACCTACACGAAATTGGGACTTGCGATGCAGGCTGCGTCGCAAAATCAGTTGGCATCCTACTATATGGGATCCCAGTAAAATCCGTCTTCTCAATGATTTGGGGAATAAGCGCGGCGGTCGCCGCCGCGGCTGGTATTTTGCTGGCGCCGACAACACTGATTGATTCCAATATGGGATTTATCGGGCTTAAAGCCTTTCCTGCCGCAGTTTTAGGAGGATTTGGATCAATTCCCGGAGCCGTCGTGGGCGGAATTATTATCGGTATTATTGAAACTCTTGCTGGGTTTTATCTACCGCCCGGTTTTAAGAATGTTGCTGCCTATATCATACTGCTTGTTGTGTTGGTTGTCCGGCCTCAAGGCCTGTTCGGTGAGAAAACAGGGAAGAGGGTGTAATTATGCGATTTTTATTCAAGACAAATTATGAGCAGGATATTCGTCTGGCCAAGCATTCTGGCTATTACTGGTCCTATGGCGCTCTTCTGGCGATCGTTTTCGCTGCACCCCTAATGCTGGACTCCTATTATGTGGGGCAAATGACGCAACTTTACATCATGGCGATAGCTGGCGTGGGCCTGATGCTTCTGTCCGGCTACACGGGGCTTGTCAGCCTTGGTCATGCAGCCTTTTTCGGCATCGGCGCCTATACCGAAGCCGTCTTGACTGGAAACGGTCTGCACCTACCCTTTATGGAAGAGCCGATTGTCTTTTCCTTCTTTCTCTCCTTTCCGTTAGCTGGATTGTTGGCGGCAGTTGCCGGGATTGCCATTGGTATTCCGGCGCTGAGGCTAACCGGTATTTATCTGGCAATTGCGACTTTTGCTTTTGCGATTGTCGTGGAGGAAGTCTTTTCCAGATGGGAGAGTGTAACCAATGGCTATACCGGGCTGCTGGTGGAATATATTGAAATCGGGGGAGTAACGCTTACTGATGGCACGCCTTTCTACTTCCTGTGTCTAGGGGTTCTGATCGCGGTCATTCTGTTTTCGCTGAACCTGCTTCGCTCCCCGACCGGCCGGGCGATGATGGCGGTTCGAGATTCAGAAATTTCGGCGCA
The DNA here is from genome assembly GCF_000616095.1 of Sneathiella glossodoripedis JCM 23214. Classification (GTDB taxonomy): domain Bacteria; phylum Pseudomonadota; class Alphaproteobacteria; order Sneathiellales; family Sneathiellaceae; genus Sneathiella; species Sneathiella glossodoripedis. The sequence continues at coordinate 117,220 of NZ_BAMS01000003.1, forward strand.
GAGTATGGGTGTGAATCTGGCGCAAACCAAGACAACCGCATTTGCATTGAGTGCGGGTATTACAGGTCTGGCGGGCGCATTATTTGCCCATAAACTGGGCTTCCTGTCACCGGAAAGCTTCACGGTTCTGCAGTCGCTGGAGCTGCTGGTTCTGGTTGTGGTTGGAGGACTTGGATCCATTCACGGAGCCATTTTCGGGGCGATGTTCGTTCTTGCCCTGCCACAGGCGCTGGCAATTCTGAAAGACTATCTGCCTGCTGAAATAGCTGAAACTCCCGGAATTGAACCGTTTATTTTTGGACTGATACTGGTGTTTTTCATCATCTTCGAACCATTGGGTATTTATGGCCGTTGGCTGAAAGTGAAACTCTATTTCCAGATGTTCCCACTTTACAAGAAAGCCACCTTTAAACGCCAAAAAGCCTATATGAAGTCAGAGAGGTTGAAATGAGCCTGTTTACAGCAGAAAACCTGGCCATCAACTTTGGCGGTGTAAAGGCCGTGGATGGCGTCAATTTTGAAATTGAAGAAGGAGAATGTTTTACCATTATCGGTCCGAACGGGGCGGGTAAAACAACAATATTTAACCTGATTAGTCGGATATATGACTCAACGGAAGGGCGTATGACCTTCCGGGGAGAGGATATCACCACGACCCCACCTCATGATATCGCGGGACTTGGAATCGCACGGACATTTCAGAATATTGAATTGTTCGAGCATGCAACAGTTCTTCAGAACCTGCTTGTGGGCAGACACTGTCATACTAAGCGGTCTATTTGGAAAGAGGGACTTTTCACACCCTCTGTCAGGAATGAGGAGCTGCGCCATCGCGAGAAGGTAGAGGAAATTATCGATTTTCTTGACCTTCAGCATTACCGCGAAAGTTTCATTATGAACCTGCCTTATGGTGTTCGCAAAGTGGTGGAGCTGGGGCGTGCGCTGTGTACCGAGCCAAAGCTGATCCTTCTGGATGAGCCTTCCTCCGGACTGAATGTTGAAGAAACACAGGACATGGCGTTCTGGATTGAAGACATCAAGAAAGAGCTGGGCATTACCGTGTTGATGGTTGAACACGACATGGGCCTGGTGTCCGAGGTGTCTGACCGGGTTCTGGTCTTGAATTATGGACGAATGCTAGCTTTTGGGACGCCCGCAGAGGTTCAAAGTGATCCCGAAGTGATCAAAGCGTATCTGGGGGGATGATATGAGCGACGCAATTTTGAAAGTCAGGAATATTGAAACCTATTACGGACCGATCATGGCGATCCGGGGGGTCTCTTTGGACGTGGAGGAGGGGAAAATTGTCACTGTGCTGGGTGCAAATGGTGCAGGCAAGACAACCATCCTCAAGACCATCAGTGGTGTAATGGACCCGCAAAAGGGCACTGTCGTATTTGACGGGAAAGAGATTCAGAAAAATGATCCTGACTGGGTGATGCGGCAGGGCTTGAGCCATGTTCCCGAAGGTCGGGAAGTCTTTCCTTTTCTGAGTGTGCGGGACAATCTTCTGATGGGGGCCTATACCCGCAATGACAAGGATGAGATCGCTAAAGACATGGAAATGGTCCATAGCTATTTCCCGATCCTCAAAGAAAGAGGGGATCAGCCAGCGGGGCAGCTTTCCGGTGGTGAACAGCAAATGCTGTCCATTAGCCGCGCTCTAATGGCCCGCCCGAAAGTCATGCTCCTCGATGAACCGAGCCTTGGCCTCAGTCCACTTCTGGTTAAAGAAATATTTGGCATCATTAAAAGGCTGAATGTGGAGCGGGGCATGACCATGTTGCTGGTAGAGCAAAACGCCAATATTGCGTTGCATACAGCGGATTATGGATATGTGCTCGAGGTAGGGCGGATTGTTATGGAAGACACAACTGCCAACCTGCTCAACAAGGATGATATTCAGGAGTTTTATCTGGGTATGCAGGATCAGGGTGTCAGGGGCAAACGGCGCTGGAAAAAACGCAAGACCTGGCGCTAATCGGGCCTGAAGGAGAATAAAAGATGAACGCAATGGTTTATCCACCAAGTATTATCGATGGGACCGATACCACATCGAAATTGTTCTGGAAGCGTGTCCAGGAATATGATCAGAAAATCGCCATGCGTGAGAAAGATCTAGGGATCTGGCGATCCATCACTTGGGCAGAATATGGAGAGCGGGCACGTGCAATTGGGCTTGGTCTGGTATCTTTGGGCCTCAAACGCGGGGAGACCGTTTCAATCCTGAGCGATAATAACCCCGAATGGTTATATTTCGATATGGGAATATTGGGGGTTGGGGGCGTCAGTAATGGCGTCTACACAACCGACAGCGCCAAACAGGTCGCTTATCTGTGTCTGGATTCCAAAACCAGGTATTTTGTCGCGGAAAATGAAGAACAGCTTGATAAAGTGCTGGAAGTTCGCGATCAGCTACCCGACCTTCGCAAAATTATCGTCCTTGATATGGAAGGGCTTCGTGATTTCCGCGATGAGATGGTGTTGAGTATTGATGAGCTTTACGAATTGGGGGAGGCTTATCATAAGGAACATCCAGATTTTTGGGAGGCTGAGGTTAATAAATCACAGCCCAATGATCTGGCAATCCTGATTTATACATCTGGGACAACCGGCCCGCCGAAAGGAGCGATGATTTCTCATCGAAATTTGATGTTCCAGATTTCCAACCTGACACCCATAATCGGTTTCGGACCGGATGACGAACAGCTTTCCTTTTTGCCCCTATGCCATATAGCGGAGCGGTCTTTCACCATTTTTTTGCCACTTTATGCGGGAACTATAGTAAACTTCGTAGAGGGACTGGATACAGTTCCGGAAAATATCAGGGAGGTATCTCCGACGATTTTCTTTGCTGTGCCCCGTATTTGGGAAAAATTTTATTCCGCGATCACATTGCAGCTTCGCGATGCGACAGGTTTGCAAAAGCTGGCCTACAAGATGGCAATTGGCGCTGGCTATGACATAGCAGATTGTAAGCTTGAAGGGCGGGAGCAACAGGACTTCAAAAGCTGAAGTTCAAGATTGCGGACGCACTGGTTCTTAAAAATATCAAGCGTTTGCTGGGATTGGATCGGGCCAAGTATCTGGGCTCAGGTGCTGCGCCTATTTCTCCAGACCTGATAAAGTGGTATCTGGCGCTTGGTCTGGATATGTATGAGGTTTATGGGCAAACTGAAAATGTAGGCTTGGCAACTTCAAATCTTGAAGACAAGTTTAAATTGGGCACTGTCGGGCCACCAGCCCCCAACACAGAGGTTGCGATTTCTGATCAGGGTGAGATCCTTTTGAAAGGGCCTCATATTTTCATGGGATATCTTAATCAGCCTGAAAAGACCGCCGAAACAGTTGTTGATGGATGGCTCCATACGGGTGACGTGGGCTATATTGATAACGAAGGTTTCGTGAAGATCACGGATCGGATGAAAGACATTATCATTACAGCCGGCGGCAAGAACATTACACCGTCAGAAATCGAAAATCAGTTGAAGTTCAGCCCTTATATTTCCGATGCCGTTGTGATCGGTGACAAGCGCAAGTATCTCACATGTCTGATCATGATCGATCAGGAAAATGTGGAGAAATATGCGCAGGACAGGGATGTTCCCTTTACCAATTTCCAAAGCCTGTGCAAGGCAAAAGAAGTTGAAGAACTGATCTGGTCGGAGATTGAAAAGGTAAACAAGAATTTTGCGCAAGTAGAGACGATCAAGAAGTTCAGGTTGATCGATGAAATTCTGACCGCGGAAGATGATGAATTGACGCCGACAATGAAACTGAAGCGGTCATTCGTAAACAAGAAGTATGAGGCTTTGATCAATACCATGTACTGACCAACTATTGGGGGCTTGGTCTTAACTTTGAAGAGGGCATTTTGCCTACGGGAGGAAGAAGATGAAACGAAGAACTTTTGTTCGGTTGGGACTGTCCGTTGCAGCCGCTATTGCTGCGACATTTGCAGTGACGGGTTCAGCAAGCGCGACGCAGGGTGTTACGATGATAAGATCATTCTGGGCTCACACCAGCCTTTATCGGGGCCGGTTGCGCTGTGGGGGGTTCCTGTAACAAATGGTATGCGCATGGCGGTTGAGGAAATCAACGCCAAGGGCGGTATTCATGGCCGCAAACTGGAATTGATTGTCGAAGATACAGCATATCAGCAAAACAAGGCAGCGCAGGCTGGCGACAAGCTGTTGCGAAAAGATAAAGTGTTTGCCTTGATGGGGCCGCTTGGAACGCCGACTAACATGGTGACGATGCCGCGGGCGCTGAAATCCAATGTGCTGAATGTATTTCCACTGTCTGCAGCGCGTGAAATGTATGAACCATTTCATCCGTTAAAGTTCGCGATGTTCACGCCATATGATGATCAGATGAGATCAGCGGTGAAATATTTTGTCGAAGAAAAAGGCGTCAAAAAAATTGGCGTCCTGTATCAGGATGATGATTTTGGCAAAAACGTTCTAAATGGATGTGAAATTCAGGCCAAAGAAATGGGCCTTCCCGAAGTGGTCAAAACCAACTTCAAGCGCGGCTCAAAAGATTTTTCATCCCAGATTGCCAAGCTGAAATCTGCGGGCGTTGAACTGGTTTGCCTGGGCACCATCATTGGTGAGACGATTGGCAGTATGGCAACCGCCAAGAAAATTGGCTATGACGCCACTTTTGTCGTGAGTTCCGCCGGTTACGTTCCGGAAAATGTGATACTGGCAAAAGGGCTTACAGAAGGGTTGTATGGCACTGGTCAGACATCTATCCCTTATTACGAAGATGCATCAGCAGAAGTTAAAACCTGGATGGATGCGTATCAGAAGCGTTTTGACAAAACTGCGGTACTGCAATCGATTGCCGGTTATGACTTGATGCATGTATTTGGCATAGCACTTGAAAAAGCGGGTAAAGATTTGACCGCGGAGAAAGTTGCCAAAGCACTTGAATCCATCAAGGAATACAAAACTATTTTTGATAGTGCACCCATTTCTTTTGGTGAAGATGACCATCTTGGCCCTGATCCAAGAAACAGTACAAAACTGTTCCAGGTGCAAGGTCCTAAATGGAAATTCATCAAAAACGTATCATACTAACTTGTTGAAAAATCAACTGAAAAACCCGGCTTCGGCCGGGTTTTTTATGTTTTGTAACTATTTGTCATTTGTGAACCAATTAGTAAGGTTTGATGGTTAATTTCCCCACAAAGTAGTTTTGTCGTTTCGTTCGGATACTGATGGGGGTCTTACATGTTGTCCGCAATTCCATCCTTTTTAAGGAAGAAAAAATCAGAAAACCTGGACACACAGCCACAGAAGAAAAAATCAAAAAGAAAGTTTGGCATTCGCGCGCGGCTGTATATGTCTTTTGGAGTTATTGCAATCCTGACATTGGCATCCGGTGCCGTTGGGTGGGCATTGTTTAACAGTCTGGGGCAGACGCTTCAGAGCACAACAAAATCCTCTCTAAATTCATTAACGCTTGCCCAGAAGCTTTCGGAAAATGCAAAATCGGTTGTGGCTATCGCACCAGACATGCTCAAAGCCGGCGAGGCTTCGGAAGTTGAAGAATTACGCGCCAAATCAGATGAGCATCTGATTGAGCTCAATTCAATTGTATCCGACCTGTATCATGTGGATATGGGGGATGAAATGATCACCGACCTGCAAATGCAGGTGATAGAGCTGCAAGATGGCATATCCAATCTGGCCGATCTGATGCTGGAACGTCTGGAACTTGAGCAGAATTCCCGTGCAATTGACAACGCATTGACAGAACATCGTGCAGAAAGTCTCAAGATTTTGCAGCCGTTCATCGATTACCGTGAGCAGGTGATCAACGTCGATGCTGCGGGACTTGAAACCGAGCAGGATGTTGCCAAGCTGCAGCAGGGGGTTACCAATCTGTTTGGTGAAGAAGTTGAAGTTCTGACAAGAGCGCTGATCTTCCAAAGCAATTTGAACTATAGCGCGGGGCTTATTCAACGCTTGGCGTCAGCCTCAGACATGGAAACCTACCGGAAAATTGAAGTAGAGTTTTCCAAATATGGAAACCGCTTGCGCCGGGCGAAAATGTTCCCGGAGTTCGAAGGTAAAGAGAAACTCGTCGAACATTCATTAGCTATGCTGAATTTGGCCATCGAAGAAAAAACGGGTCTATTCCCGGTCCGTATGGCTTACATGAACACTATGGATAGTGCCCAAAACGCAATCAGTTTGATCACTGAGGCAACTTCGCAAATGTCTAACAACATCCAGTCAGTTGTTGGGCAAATTACGGCAGATACTGAAAAGCAGATTGCAACGGCTGAAACCAGTATCAGCATGGGTAAAATTCAGCTTGGTTCCATCTCTGCGGCCAGTGTCGCGGCAGCGCTGCTGCTGGCCTGGTTATATGTGGGCAGAAACCTGATGCGCAGGCTTAATGGGCTTGTCGTGGATATGCGCGAAATCGCCGGTGGTAATCTTGATCATGACGTTAATGTTTCTGGCGGAGACGAGATTACCGAAATGGGCAACGCTTTGCTCGGCTTTAGGGATAATGCTCGCGAAGCAGAACGGCTTCGGGCCGAGGCGGAAAGTGAGCGTCAACAGCGCGAGGCCGAGCGGGCGCGCGCTGCTGCGGAAGCTAAAGAAGCCGAAGAAAAAGCCGCTGCTGAACGTGAGCGCATGGAGCGAGAAGCAGCAGAACAGAAGCAGAGAGAAATGCAACAGCTTGCTGACGACTTTGAGGGAAGTGTGAAACATCTGGTGGAGAGTTTTGCAGCCGCTACGTCGCAAATGACAGCAAGTTCGCAGGATATGGCCCAAAATGCCAACGAGACCAGTGAGCGTTCCAATACGGTGGCAAATGCGTCCGAGTTGGCGAGTGCCAGCGTGAATTCTGTGGCTTCAGCAACGGAAGAGCTTACCTCTTCAATCAATGAAATCAGCCGTCAGGTCGGACAGGCTGCATCGATTGCAAGTGAAGCTGTATCTGAAGCAGCCCGTACAAACCAGATGGTCACAAGCCTCAATGATGCCGCCGCGAAAATCGGTGATGTTGTCGGTCTGATTAATGACATTGCAGGACAGACCAACCTGCTTGCTTTGAACGCGACGATTGAAGCAGCAAGAGCCGGTGATGCGGGTAAAGGATTTGCTGTTGTTGCATCAGAAGTTAAAAATCTGGCGACACAGACAGCCCGCGCAACGGAAGAAATTTCGGCTCAAATCAAGTCTGTACAGGAAGAGACGGAAAGTGCCGTCAATGCGATTAGCGGAATTTCGTCAACCATCTCAGATATTAACAGTATTGCGGCTGGTGTGGCTTCTGCGGTTGAAGAGCAGGGCGCGGCAACAAGTGAAATCAGCCGAAGCGTTCAGCAGGCAGCACAAAGCACTCAGGAAGTTTCTGTGAATATTGGGTCGGTTAATCAGGCCGCAGCCTCGACCGGAACAACTGCGGCGCAGGTCAAAGAAGTCTCGGGCAGCCTTGCAAAAGAAGTCACGGATCTTGACCGTGAAGTGCAAAACTTTTTGACAAGGGTGCGCGCTGGATAAGCTGATAAGCTACAAAAAAGCCGGGTCTCATTTGGACCCGGCTTTTTTTTAAAGTGTGGAAATATAGGCTGCAATATCTTTGACGGTAAACAGGCCAAGCGCGGTATCAGGGTCCACCTCAGCCTTGTACTCTTCCTCGATTTTCAAAATAAGCCTCATATGATTGAGGCTGTCCCATTTCTCGACTGTTTCTATTGTATCATTTTCTGAAATGGAATCTGCAGGACAGTCCAAAATAGAAGACAGGAGCGATATTGCTTTTTCGATGTTCGGGCTATCCACGAGCAGTCTCCTCGTTTGAGTTTTCTTCCTGTCTCTTGAGCCATTCTTCGCGCAGAAGCGCAAACTCAACCACATCATCAAGTCCGCCCTCGTGGTTTCGCATATGCTGCTTTCGCACTCCTTCTTTGGTGAATTTCTGTTTTGTGTAGTTAAATAATGCGGGGAAGTTTCGCCCCCTTACATAGCCGCAAATCTTGTTGAGTTTCATGCCTTTAAAGAGAAAGGAAATCACCCGCTCGCGAATTTCCAGCACAGCGCCTGTTCCCCAGTAGGATTTATCGCCGATCAATACGCTGGTATGGCAATGATTGTGCGGCGCTTCGATATAGATTTTGAAGATGCCGATCGGAGATTTAATCTTCCGATCATAGATTGTCATGGCTATTCGGGTTTTGTTGTTATAGGTCGAAAAATAACTGGCAAGTTTGCTTTTATCCATCCCCATCGGATCGTTCATAAAGCGCATGACTTCGGGATCGGAAAACCACGTGACAAACTCATCGGGAATTGCAGCAGGGTTCACTGATTGCAAGACATAGTTTTCTGTTCCAAGCAAAAGGGGAGTTCCGTATTTCCACTTCATGACTTGCCTTCCTTGAGGCAGACTTCACGCACATTATCCCTGTTTATTTTACCGCGATCGGTTTTGGGAATTTCATTTACAAAGAACCATGTCTCGGGAATAGCTTCCCTTTTGATCAGGTTCTGCATCCACTTGGACAAGGCATCTCCGCTTAAATCACATCCGTCTTTTTGAACAACTGCGGCGGCTACTTTTTCACCGCTGATCTCATCGGGAATACCAAACACGCACACTTCCTGCACGTCTTCGTGGCGCTCCAGCAACAAATCAATTTCTTCTGGCAGAATTTTAATGCCGGCGCGATTTATTTCAGATTTTTGTCGGCCGGTGATCCTGATGTCACCGTCTTCTGTAATTAATCCGATATCGCCAGTGTGAAACCAGCCATCTTTCAGCACCGCGCTGGTAAGGTCGGGCTGATTGTAATATCCGTTCATGAGCGAGGGCGTTTGAATGAGGAGTTCACCTTCGCCAACAGCAGTTATGTGCCCGGTTTCTGCATTTTTTACCAAAGCAGACCCGCCCCAGACAGTTCCAATGCGACCGTCAACAGCCAATCCATCTTTCAAGGATACGCCGCCGATCCAATTGCAGGTTTCAGTAATTCCATACATATTGAAGACGTCTTCGGTCCCGCACCAATTCGCAATGGATTTCCAAAGGTCAGTTGATAGAGGGGCAGAGCCCACATGTACCCGTTTTAGAGAATTCTTTTGCGGCTTTTTGGACAGGCGAGTGGCCAGTTTCCAAAAGGAAGGTACGGAGCTTAGAAATGTGACCTCATACTGGTCAATCAATTCCCCCAGCTTCGCAACGCCCATAGGCGACTTGTCATCAAGTAAAATGACATCGCATCCGCCCAATAAAGGGGTGAGCAGGTTACCGATGAGACCATGCCCAAAATGGGTAGGCAAAGGGCACAGCGTGGTTTTTAAACTATCCAGACCAATATAAGTCTGGTTCAGGGTGAGCCGGGCAAGAATTGATCTGAAACTATGCTCAACACCTTTAGGAGTGCCTGTTGTTCCTGAGGTGAACAAATACAATGCGGGTAGATCCAGTGACAGATTAGTCGGCTTTGTTGCGCCCGCATGTGGCGTAGCTTTTGGCTCACTGTCAGCCGCTTCAAGAACTGCTGCGGGCTTAATGAATTCTATGATGTTCTGCTTTTCATTTTCAGTGGTCGTCGGGTTAATGCAGGCGGCTGCAACCCCCAGATTCCAGCATGAGAATAGATCAACAATAAAGCCAGCACTGCCACCATGACAGATCAGCACCTTTTCCCCCGCTGACACCATATTCGAAAGCTCTTCTGTTCGCTCAGAAATCCGGCTCTGAAATTCGGCCCGATTGGTCCAGTTGTCGCTGTTGGTTGTGGTCAGCCTTCCAAGCTGATTAAAGTTATTGAATAGCATCTTTCATCCTATCAGCAGCTTTGCGCTGCATTTTGTATATCTGGCGAAACAAAAATCGATTAATGGCTTCATCTTCCCATGCAATATCCAACGGTAGCGTTTTTAGATAGTCACTGGTCGGATCGCTCATTATTGCGTCTGGAAAGAGGGCAATGGATGTGTCGTTTTGGATATGGGCAACGGTGTCAGGAAGCTTCCGCTCATCAGTCAGTCCTTGATAAAACAGCTTAACCAGATCGTTTCCAAGCATTCTTGAAGAAGGGACTGTGTGTGTCGCCCGAAGGTTTACTTCGATCACTTCCGGCAAACCCTGTTCATCTGTTTCAAAGATATCGAGCCCCCCGAAACCGCTCAAATTGAGTGATTTAACTAGCTTGACCAAAGGGGCTTCCAGTTGTGGTCTATACAGGTTTTGAATAACGGAGCTTGGTCCGTTTTTAAAAAGTTTTTGCAATGGTCGTACGACGGTATATCCCAGCAACTTCCCTTTCCAGGCGGCAAAACTGACCGTGAGTTCCTCACCTTCAGATTTAGCTGAATAAGTGCGTTTTGAATGTTTGTGATATAATACCCGGACTTTTTAATGTTCGCGAGCAGCTGATCCTTTGGTTGATCTGCAGGTATGTGAATGACCCCGGTACCACCCGCTGCAAAACTGATCTTGATAAAATGATCCCCAGTTAATCCGCCAGCAATTTCCAGCAGTTCCTCCTCGCTGGAAGCAACAAAATGATTTGGAATGGGAAAGCCTGCTTCTTTTGCCAAGGACAACGACGTGTGCCGCTGATACATCTGTGGCTTTTCTACAAGTGACCGATCGAGGAGGTTTAATATCCGGCGAACATTATCGGAAAGAGGTTTGTCCGTGGTTCTGATATTTTCCCTCAGTTGAAGAAGGCCCCGGATCAAAGTTTCATCGATCGTTAGCAGGAAATCTGGCTGACATTCCTGCACGGCGCGAGAGACGCCTTTTACGATCTGGCTAAACCGCAAATCTCTGGGGCTACCCGGAATTTCGTATTTTCCGGCGTAACTGTCACATTGCATGATAAGCCTGTCTGGAAAGCCCAAACCATAGGTTTTTACGCCCAATTGCTTAAATTGGTAGGGCATTCGAGCGAGGCTCACGTTCATGAACATGTCTGCAAATAGAATTTTTACCAAATCAAAAACCGAAATCGGCCCCCCTCATAGATTTTGACCAGGCTACGATCTGCAGGATCATGCAAAATAATGAAGATAGTCTCAATAGAAGCCAATTATTTTGACGTTGCTCTATAAATTCCATCCCATTGATCCCCCGGAGGATTATCGCGGAATACTTTAATCCGCTGTTGATATAGATTTGCTAGGGTTACAAAGCGGGGGGAAAGGCTTGAAAGCTGTTGTGCATACTCTTCACATCTGTCCCATTCCTGAGCTTTGTAATGGCGTAACATAGCTTCAACGGTTTGTTTTTCTTTTTGAAAAATTTCATCCTTCGCAGTATCAGGATCGCCGAGAAGACCATAGACAGTTACCGCTGCGCTACGACCTTTGACAGCAATCAGGTCAAGCTCAACCAATGCAAAATCAGAGATGTTTTTTGCTGTATCCTCGCCGATGATTATGTTGATGCCATAAGTCTTCGACTGCCCTTCAAGCCGGGAAGCGAGGTTCACAGGATCACCGAGCACAGAATAATCAAACCGTTGTTGAGAGCCAAGATTTCCAACGATACAAGTCCCTGTATTCAACCCAATTCCAATTTTAAGTTCTTTGAAGTCACGGCTTTCACTCTCTGCTTCTTCTCGAATTTCATCGTTAATCTGTTTTAACCGGTTAATCATTCCTAATGCGCTAAGGGCCGCCAGCTTCTCATGATTGGGGGTGTCCAGTGGTGCATTCCAAAAAGCCATAATGGAATCCCCCATATATTTATCAATCGTACCGTTGTTTGATAGAATTTCATCGGTCATTGGGGTCAGAAATCTGTTGATGAGGTGAGTAAGGCCTTGGGGATCATCTCTGAAAGTCTCGGAGATTCCTGTGAAATCCCGGATATCGCAAAACAGGAAAGTCATTTTCTTTTCTTCACCGCCGAGCACAAGACTCTCCGGTGACTCAGATAGTCTGGAGACAAGATCGGGTGAAAGGTAATGAGAGAAAGCAGTTCTAATTCGAGCTTTTTCCTTTTCAGTGGAAAGGTAATTAAAATAGACGAGGGTAATATACAGCAATAACGAAACAAACAGCGTGTAAGTCACATCCACCAGCAGTGAAAATTCCGCGAACAGGTATAAAGACGAGCTAACTGCGATGCTGGAAATCAGGATCAGCAATCCCATTGTTGTTCTCGCCCCCACCAGAGGAACAAGAAGTATCAGGATTAATCCGGTAAAAGTTGTACCTGCCCATTCCAGAACGGCAAGATAATCTGGCCGGAACAGATAAGTCTGCGTCAGGATATTCTCCATCAACTGCATATGCATTTCTACACCAGGCAATGAGGATTGCAGCGGTGACGACCGTAGATCTTTCAGTCCCGTCGCGGACGTTCCAACGTAAAGCAGCTTGCCAGCGATTTTCGAAGCATCAATCTTACCGGTAATCACATCCACTGCTGAAATATACTGACTGGGGTCAAACTCGGAATATTTAATCCAGACACGCCCGTACTTGTCGGTTGGGACAAGTGTTCCTGCTATTTTGAAGCCAAGTATGCCGCCTTGAGTTGTTTGGGATATAACATTTCTGCCGGTGGCAACACGCAACATATCCAACGTCAACGTTGGGATAATCCGGTTATCGACAACATTGGCGAGCGGCACACGCCTGACGACGCGTCAAACCCTTGATCCAGACTGATCATTCCCCGTCCGGAAGCGGCTTCGTCCAAAATTTCCAGATTACCGATCAAGCCCGGAAAATTCCTCAGATAGGGATTGGGATCTTCTCCTAATGTTGCCACAGTGGCGATACGGTTGAGACCAAAATTGTTCACATCTGACTTTGTCGGGCTAACTGCAATGCCCAGAACAGTTCTGCTTTGGGCCAGATATTTGGCAAAAACCGCATCGAATGAGGGCAGAGCATTAAGCTCTTCCACAGCCTTTGGGCTCAAGTTGGTTACGGTCTCGCTCACCTTGTGCGGAGACAGGCGGTCCTCTTCCGCGAATACCATATCAAACCCGATGACAACTGCGCCCAACTGGGTCGCGTTCTGGACAAGCGCGCCAAGGTAGTTTCGCGGCCATGGCCATTGGCCAAGTTGCAGGAGCTTTTCTCGTCTATATCCAACACTGCTACAGGCCGTGTCTCTGGCGGGATGCGAGGTTGCCATTGCTGATAATAATCAAATACGCGATTACGTATATTTACCAAGAATGCCGGATCCAGTATTTGCAAATATAGAGAGGGGAGTAACAGGCAGAGTGCCATTGTCCGCCCGATACCAACAGTTTCCACCACTTTTTTCAATAATCGCTTGAAGCCGTTATTTGCAAAGAATCTAGTCATACCTGCGTATGTTAACCATATTAATTAATTTTTAAATGAGGAAGTATAAATAAAAGTCGTCGAATGTTTTGTATTACTTTGCGATAATTAGTAGCTTTTTGTGATAAAAGCTAGGAATTTGGCGGGTTTTATGTTACTGAATGGTCATATTTTATAGTAAAATTGAATCAATTTCGATGTGAACTTGGTTAATCTTTTGAGAACTGCTGAATTCCTTTTGGCAACAGGGAATTGTTGTGCGGGCTGTTTTCTTTTTGGTGAAGCTTGCCTGAACAGTAAGATTGGAAAAAGTAATGAGTTTTCTCAACTCTAATAGCTCGAGCGGTGACATTTCCGGAAAAATCCTGAAGGAATATGTGGCAGAGGGCAATTCTCCAGTTCAAATGGGTGGTGAATTAAAGCCGCTTGTTGCCGAATATGTTCGCGATGGCGTTGATCTGGTGGTCAAAGACCAGACTGGCGATTTTAGCGTCATAAAGGATTATTTTTCCACTTACCCGGCAGCCAATCTGATAACCGAGGGTGGGGCTGTTCTCAGCTCTGATGTTGTATCTCGTCTGGCAGGGCCCGGGCCTTTGGCGCAATCAGGTTCTACTCTGACAGATGAAAGTCCTATTGGCCAGATCGAAGAGGCTGGCGGCGAAATCCTGATCCGTCACGCAGATGGAACGTCCGAGGAAGGATTTGCGGGCTCCTTTATTTTCAAGGGCGATGTGATTGAAACCGGCAGCGATGGAAATTTGAACATCACTTTTGTCGATGAAACCAAGTTTTCCATGGGCCCCGGCGGTCGAGCCGTTATGGACGATCTTGTTTATAGCGAAGAAAACCCGTCTGGTAATGGCATGGGTGTATCCTTGCTTCAGGGGGTTTTCTCCTTTGTCAGTGGCAAGATTGCCAAGGATGATCCAGAAAGTGTCAGTATCAAGACCCCTGTTGGAACAATCGGTATTCGCGGGACTTCCTGGAGTGGTAAGATCGCTCAATTGGGTGAAGAGTCCCTATTTACGCTGTTTAGCGGCGCCATAATTGTTGCCAACGAAGCAGGTTCAGAGTTGCTAACGGTGAGCCAGCAATCGGTGATTGTAACCAGTTTTTCAATTGCACCTAGCAAACCTTTCGTTTTGGCGGAAGAGCAGATTATCGATGCCTATGGCAAAGTTCTGCAGTTGATTAATCCGGATTGGGGACAAGATGAGGATTTTGATCCAGAATCCATTAATCCACAGGCTGGCCCGCAGGGTGCCAATAGTCGGTCCGGCGGCGGAGCTGGGTTTCAGGAACCTCAATTCCAAGAGTTGGGAAGTGGTCTTGGTCTGGGCGGAATATTGTCCTTATCAGACCTGCTGGGAGAGACTGATTTAACCGAAGACGAACTCAGAGGTTTCCTCGACCCCTTCAGAATTCCCGAAGCACCTGATGCGGAGGTTCGGGTTATCAGCATTACCGATCCTGAAACCAGTACAGTCAGCGCCTTCAATATCGAAGTTCTGTTAAGCTCTCCTTCGTTGGAGACAATAACGATTTTCTATGAAGTCATTCCGGGTACGGCAACCGCAACGGACACAGGCGCGCCGGGGGATATTGATTATGTGGATAATGGCGGTGGTATTCTTACGCTATTGCCGGGGCAAACAGCCGCCAGTTTTTCGGTTACACTTCTTGATGATGATGTAATAGAAAATACCGAATTTTTTATCGTTCAATTAACTGATGCCATTAACGCAAATCTGGATCCGCTTGCCTCATCAGCGATTATTGTAATTGAAGATGACGATATCGGGGTTATTTCCATTCAGCCGGTTGATACGCCTGTCCCGGCGTTCGCTGCATTCGCACTTGCTTTTTCAGAAGATGCACCAGACCCAAGTGATATGACTGTCGGCGAAGACGATGGCGTGTTGCAGTTCAAGTTTGTCTTGGACAAGGCGGTCGCACCCGGTGTTGAAGTTCGGGTGGATTATGTGCTGCAAGGAGAGGGAGCTGCGCGCACCGGCGTTGAAGAAGGGGTTGTTCAATCGGCCTTTTTCAATGGTGGCGAGAGTGGACTGCCAGCCGGATCAGAGGTTATCGTAGAAATTGATTTGGTTGATAATGACCAATATCAAGGGGATCAATCCTTCACGATTACAATTGTTGGCGCAAGCTCAAATGCGATCGCAGATACGCTGGAGTCAAGTATCTCAGTGACTGTGGAAGATGATGAAACGCAGGTGGTGGTGAGCGAAGCTGACGATGCCGAAGTGGCAGAAAACGCTATTCCGGATACATCGGATGCAAACTCCCTTGGTATTACTGGGGGATCCGGAGCGCTTACCAGTGCTGTGTTCGCGCTAGAGCAGCCTGCATTTGATGCATTGCAACTACAGAGCAATGGCATCCCTGTCGTATTAAGCGGGCAGGGCAGCAGTCAATTGACTGGTAAGGCTGGTGAATTGGATATTTTCACCGTCACATTGTCGGTTGAAGGAGACTATGAGTTTGAACTTTTGGGGCCACTTGATCATTTACTGGACGCAGAGCCAACTGACGAAGACATAGAGCTGGTCTTTGCATTTGATGTAGTGGACGAGAATGGATCTGAGGCGAGCGGTAATTTTACCGTGAGTGTTGCCGATGACGCTCCTGTAGCCAATTCCGAAGCAGACACGGTTGAGGAAGGGCAGGTTGCGACCGGAAATGTTCTGACAGGCTTGGAAACTGAAGGCGATGCGAATGAAACTGATGGGGTGGCTGATACAGCAAGCGCGGATGCCACTGCCATTGTTTACGCGAAATCCAGTGACAGCGAGGCATTGCCGGTTTACCCGAATGAAATCGGCTTTATGGACGTTTATGGAAAATATGGGACTCTTCGTCTTCAGTCGGATGGCACATACACATACGAAGCTTTTGATGGAATAGACAATAGTGAAGCGGTGGTCGACCAGTTTGTATACAGACTTGAAGACGCTGATGGTGATTACAGTGTCGCGACACTATCGATCACGGTTCTTGATGCAAACAGCCCGCAGATTGGGACAATTGCAAATGCGTCGGTGAATGAAGATGACCTTGCCCAAGGCAGTGACGATAGCAAGGAAAGCCTGACCTCGGGGGCGGAAATCCCTCTCACATTTAACGGAGATGGTCCGGGAAGCCTAACGTTGAACGTTGATGCGTTTCCGGAAATATTTTCACGTGGTGATCCTGTTGAGTACAGTGTTGAAACATTGGAAGACGGGGTCTCTGTTCAGGTTACTGCCATTGCTCAGCCACTTGATGGGGCGCCCAGGGAAGTCTTTACACTGGATTTCGCCCCGAATGGCAACGGTGAAAACTATGCCTATTCAGTTACACTAAAAGATGTTCTTGATCATCCGCTTGAGGGGCGTGATGCGATTGAATTCGAGGTTGGCATCGCCGCAGAGGATCAGGATGGCAGTGTCGATGAGGGATCATTCAAATTTTCAATAATTGATGATGCGCCTGTAGCCTTTGATGATATGGAGTCAATTGTTACGGTTCCCAAGCCTCTATTTGATCTGGTGTTTGTGCTTGATACATCGTTATCAATGAGTAATCCCGTTCCGCAGGATGGGGGCGGAAGTTTAACGACGATGCAAGTGTTGAAGCAGGCTGTGGTTAAGCTTCTGACTGAGTATAGTGAGGTCGGAGAGGGCTTTTTGATTACTGTTATCGATTTTGATTCAGACTCCGAACTGGTCTTTAGCGGAACATCAATTTCAGATGCGATCGCGTTTATTAATGATCCTGAAAACCTGAACCCGTCCGGGCTTACAAATTACAAAGCGGCATTGGCGGATGACGCCAATGGGGCGCAAGGCGTTTTGACTGCGCATCTGAATAACCCGGATCTGGATGATTACAGCAAAACGGTTTATTTCCTGTCAGACGGTGCGCCATATCCAGTGTCAGGTCAGGTTCCACTCGATGATAATTTGCAGGTTCCCTGGCAACAATTCGTAGATGGTAACGATATTGAGGTTGTAGCTGTTGGTATAGGCGATGGCGTGAGCACGGATCAGCTTAACCGTGTGGAAAATGCTGGTGAAGTTGCCACGGTAATCAGCGATGCAAATGAGCTGGAAGCGGTTCTGAGCACCACCCTGCCAGAGGTCGCGGAAGGAAATATCGTTAGCAACGGGATTGTAGACAAGCTCGGTGCAGATGGTGCAAGTGTGACTTCATTTGCTTTTGAGACAGAGAATGCCGAATTTGCGGGTGCCATGAATGCCGCGGGGGCCACGGTAAGCGAAGTTATCGAAGGGCAATATGAGATAGAGTTTGATATTCCGCAAAACGGCGATCCAGTGGCAATAGAATTGGAATTTGGAAGCCTGTTCAGCATTGATATGAGCGGGGAATATCGGCTGGAAGCGGCAGCGGGTGTCCCGGTGGGAACTCTTTACGATTTTGAATACACCCTGCTTGATGGAGATGGTGACGTTGATCAGGCTGTCCTCAGCTTTTCATTCATTGATGAAGGCGCGCTTCCCCTTGTTGCCTTTCAGAACGCTGATGGTGGCGCTCAAGTTCTTGCTGATGGCGAAGACCAGCTATTGGAAGGTTCTGCATTCAATGACAGCCTGATCGGCGGTGATGGAAATGATACGCTTGTTGGCGGTGGCGGCGAGGATGTTATGACCGGCGGTGCCGGCGCTGATACTTTTATTGTGAGCGCTGATCCGGATGGCAATATCCACATTACGGATTTCGATGTTTTAGAGGATACCGTCGATTTGGATGCGGTTTTTGACGCTTTATCCCTCGAGCCGTCCGCGCGGGGTGAAGGGGACGCGTGGGAATTACAGGTTGCAAGCGGTGTCACGACCTTGACCGTACTCGCAGGGAATGGGCCGCAGGTTGTCTTCGACAATATGACAGACCCCGGAGCAGATGATTTGGCAGCGCTTGCTGGGCGAATTCAGGTGAGCGACGAGTCTTAGTAATTCTTGATCATGGGTGTTTCGTGCCGAAGCCAACTCATAATGAGTTGAATTGCCTTGTCTGACTGCCGTTTTCTCAGATGTACAAGATAATAGGCATTGTACCCAAACATGAATTCGTCAAAAGGTTGGATCAAGCGCCCTGTTTTCAACTCCTCCAGAACAAGGACTTCACTGACGAGCGCAATTCCCTGTCCATTTATGGCGGCATCTATGGCCAATGCGGTCTGATTGAATTTGAGTGAGTTGCGGGGATGAAACTCCTGGTTGCCAGTCAAAATTTTGAAATATTCTGGCCAGTGGTCGTGTGCATCATACAGAAAAGTCAGCGTGTTTGGGTCCAGCACTGGCGGATTACCCAAATTCCGCCGGCCATATTCCGGGGTGCAAACCGGGATGAGTTTGTCGACGCAAAATCGTTCGGCGTATAAATGATCTGGAAAGGGGGTGGCTGTCAGTCTTATGGCGATATCAACCTCGTCATCGAAAAAGTCGGCAAGAGTTTCCGTGGCCAGGATCTGAACCTCATATTCCGGATGGCTTTCTTTCAGGCGGGAGAGTTTCGACATAAAGTATTTATTCGCAAATGAGGGAGGCATGCTGAGGCAGATGCGATTGGATTGTGGGTTTAAACCGGCCGTTGCAACCCTGATTTTCTCTAAGGCCTGATGAACTTCTGGGAAATACTGTTCGCCATTCACCGTTAAACTGAGGCCCCGAGGTAACCGGTTGAACAGTTTCAGTTCAAGATGGTCTTCTAGCAATTTGATCTGCTGGGCTACCGCGCCATGGCTCACCCCAAGCTCTTCAGCGGCGAGGCGAAAGTTGAGCGTTCTGGCAACAATTTCGAAGACTTTCAACGCATTTAATGGCGGCAATTTTGACGGGGCTGGCATATGTGTACCCTATAGTTTTTCTATAGGGTGAGGCTACTATTTCTGGTTAGTGATGGCAAATGAACTGTGAAATATTATCCGGTAAATGATCGCAAGGAACAGGAGTGTTAGAAATGGCAGAAAAAGTGGCTGTGGTAATCGGGGGTGGCAGTGGTATGGGGGCAGGTGCCGCCAGAAAACTGCATGAGGATGGATATAAAATTTCCATTCTTTCCTGCTCAGGGAAGGGGGAGGCGCTGGCAAATGAGCTGGGCGGTATCGGTTTCACAGGGAGCAATCAGTCCAACGAGGATATTCAGACTCTGGTAGATCGCACACTGCAGAAGTGGGGACGAATTGATGTGCTTGTAAATAGCGCCGGGCATGGTCCAAGGGCCCCCATACTTGAGCTTACCGATGAGGATTGGCATACGGGGATGGATGTCTATTTCTTAAGTGCGGTACGCCCAATTCGCATTGTGGCGCCAATCATGGTGGCGCAGAAATCCGGCTCGATCATCAATATTTCCACATTTGCCGCGTTCGAGCCTGATCCGGTATTTCCCACATCCGGGGTTTTCCGCGCAGGACTGGCGGCTTATACGAAGTTATTTGCTGATAAATATGCGCCTGACAATGTGCGAATTAATAACGTGTTGCCGGGGTTCATCGACAGCTTGCCGGAAAAAGAGGAGTTTAAAAACCGTGTTCCCATGGGCCGGTATGGCAAGACCGATGAAATATCAGAAACCATCGCATTTCTGGCGTCACCGGGCGCAGGTTATATCACGGGCCAAAACTTGAGAGTGGACGGCGGTATTACACGTTCAGTCTAGTTTCATCTTGGGATAGCAAATTACCAAGGCCGCGCGAGAAGACGTTGCGGCCTTGTTTAATTTGTAAAGGCCAGCTTTGACGTTTGCTAGCGATTCTTTGTCAGTTGCAGGGGCCATCAGAAAATCATGCTCAATTTGCTATCGCGCAATCCTTCTTAAGTCACGCACGCGTATCAAATTCAGATAAGCTCGGCTGTTGAATTCGGGCGCGGATACCAACTGAAAAACGCTTCATTATTGAAACTGTTGGTATTTATGTGGAAAACCACAAGGGCGCGCCACAAAATCCGCGATGAGGTTTCGTTTTTTTCGTTTTTACCATAATATTTCTGTAATATTTTTCGTTTGACTTTCATAAAGGCTTTCTGTTTGATGTCGCAAAGTTGAAAAACGAAACAAAAACGAATACGGAAAACCTGAGGAAGCGTTCTTGTCTGTGGATTATGATATTTTCATCATTGGCGGGGGAGTCAATGGCTGTGGAATTGCCCGTGACGCTGTCGGGCGAGGCTATTCTGTGGCGCTGTGCGAAAAGAAAGATTTGGCCAGTGGCACCTCTTCTGGATCCACAAAACTGGTTCATGGCGGACTTAGGTATCTGGAGCATTACGAATTCAGGCTGGTGCGAGAAGCTTTAAGTGAAAGAGAGCTTCTGTGGGATGCAGCCCCTCATATTATTTGGCCGCTTCGCTTTGTATTGCCGCACCATAAGGAACTTCGTCCGCGCTGGCTGCTGCGCCTTGGTCTTTTCATTTATGATTATATCGGTGGCCGTAAAAAATTACTCGCTACCAAATCACTCAATCTTGAAAGTGATGTAACAGGAAGCCCTTTGAAGCCTGAGTTCAAAAAGGCTTTCGAATATTCTGATTGTTGGGTCAACGATTCCCGGCTGGTTGTTCTGAATGCGATGGATGCGGCCAATAAAGGAGCTGTCATTCAAACACGAACAAGTTGTATTCGGGCAGTACGAAATAATGGCGTTTGGGAAGTTACAACACTGAACCATGACAGTGGTGAAGAAAAAACCGTTACGGCCAGGCTGCTTATCAATGCATCAGGTCCGTGGGTTGATGAGGTGCTGAAGTTGCCGTTGGCTGATCAGGCGGCACAAAATGTGCGGCTTGTACAAGGAAGCCACATTGTCGTTCCAAAGCTGTATGATCATGATCGCTGCTATATTTTCCAAAATGCTGATGATCGTATTATTTTTGCCATCCCTTATGAGCAGGATTTTACGCTGATCGGTACCACAGATCATGATTTTGACGGCAGTCTGGACGATATCAAAATTGCAGATGAGGAAACAGTTTATCTGTGTGCCGCGGCAAGTGAATATTTCCGAACAGAAATCAAGGCGGACGATGTGGTCTGGACGTATTCCGGGGTAAGGCCACTATATGATGATGGTGCGTCCAAAGCCCAGGAAGCAACCCGGGATTATGTGTTGCGAGCGGATGGTGACGCTGACCAGCCAAAACTGATCAATGTATTTGGCGGTAAAATTACGACTTACCGGCGACTTGCTGAATCCATGCTTGAAAAAGTGGAAGAGGCTATTGGCGCAAAGGGGCCGAAATGGACTGGCAATGCCAAACTCCCCGGCGGTGAATTCGAACCCGAAAAATTCAGTGACGTTGTTGATCAATATGCGTTACAGTTTCCTTTCCTGGAGCGTGATACCGTTTGGCGTCTCGTTCGCTCCTATGGAACAAAAACCTTGGAAATTCTGCAAGGCGCAACATCGGTGGCTGATTTGGGAGAGGACTTCGGAGCCGGTCTGAGTGAGCGAGAAGTAAAGTATCTTGTCAAGTATGAGTGGGCACGAACTGCAGAGGATATCGTCTGGCGGCGAAGCAAACTTGGACTGCGCTTGACTGAACAACAAATTTCCAGACTTGGTCAGTGGATCGAAGAAAATAAAGCGGCAGTCTAGGCTGCTCATTGGTGAATATGAATGCTTGAATTGAAGAATGTGAGCAAGAGGGTGGGGGAAGACTATCACATTAGTGATGTTTCTCTGAAGCTGGAGAAGGGTTCTTTGAACGTCCTCCTTGGCCCTACGCTATCGGGTAAGACGACGCTGATGCGGTTGATGGCGGGCTTGGACAAGCTACATCAGGTGATGTGTTGATGGATGGAAAATCCGTTGTTGGTGTTCCTGTGCAAAAGCGGAATGTTGCAATGGTGTATCAACAGTTCATTAATTATCCCGCGATGACTGTATATGAGAATATTGCATCTCCCATGCGAATTGCCGGTGTGGATCAGGCAACCATCGATACCCGTGTTAAATCCGCGGCGGAGTTGATGAAACTCACCCCTTATCTGGATCGGACACCGCTTAATCTGTCTGGTGGACAGCAGCAGCGGACAGCGTTGGCCCGCGCGTTGGTCAAGGATGCGGAGCTGGTACTGCTTGATGAGCCACTTGCCAATCTTGACTACAAGTTGCGTGAAGAGCTGCGCGTTGAACTGCCTCGTATTTTTGCGGAAACCGGTGCGATCTTTGTATATGCTACTACCGAGCCACATGAAGCGTTGCTATTGGGCGGTAATTCCGCGACGCTGTCTGAAGGGCGCGTTACACAGTTTGGCCCTTCCATTCAGGTTCATAACAATCCGGTGGACATGATTACGGCGCAGACCTTCTCTGATCCGCCGTTGAATGTCTTTGAAGTTATGATCGAAAATGGCGTCATGGATTTTCATGGTGAGAAAATATCTGTTGCAGGTCCGGTCGCTGCGCTTCAAACCGGCAGGTACAAAATTGGTATTCGCCCGCACCATATCCAACTTGGAAAGCCTGATGCGAATGCTTTGATGGTGATGTCGAGTGTTTCTACAACGGAGATTACCGGCTCTGAAAGCTTCATTCACATCGAGCGGAACGGGTATAAATGGGTGGCGCTAACGCATGGTGTTCACCGCGTTGAAATTGGTGACGAAATTCCTGTTTATTTAGACCCTTCTCATTTCTTCATTTTCAACGAAGATAATCAACTTGTGCTGGCACCTTCTTTTGCAAATTCGGAGGTGAGCTGAGATGGCTAAAATAACGTTAGAAAACCTTGCTCATTCATATATGCCATTTCCCAAATCAGATGCAGATTTTGCGCTGAAGGAAATCAATCATGTTTGGGATGATGGAGGGGCTTATGCTCTGCTTGGACCTTCGGGTTGCGGTAAGACAACTCTGCTGAATATTATCTCCGGCCTGTTGGTTCCATCGAAAGGTAATATTCTGTTTAATGAGCAGAATGTGACACAATTGCAGCCTCAGCATCGTGATATTGCTCAGGTTTTCCAGTTCCCTGTTATCTATGACACAATGACAGTTGCCGAAAATCTTGCATTTCCGCTTGTTAATCGGAAGGTGGCAAAGTCCGAGATTGACCAACGTGTCTCAGAGATGCTTGAAATACTGGAGCTTGGATCCAAAGCAAACAGTAAGGCGAGGGGCCTGACTGCGGACGAGAAGCAAAAAATCTCGCTCGGTAGAGGACTGGTTCGCCATGATGTAAACGCAATCCTGTTCGATGAGCCGCTTACGGTTATTGATCCACATATGAAATGGCAGTTGCGCACGAAGCTGAAAGAGCTGCACCGACAGTTCGAACATACAATGATCTATGTCACGCATGATCAGACCGAAGCGCTGACCTTTGCAGACAAGGTCGTGGTTATGTATGAAGGTGAAGTGGTGCAGATCGGTACACCTGAAGAGCTTTTCGATGAGCCTGCACACACGTTCGTTGGATATTTCATCGGCTCACCGGGCATGAATGTCTTGACCGCTGATTTGCAGAAAAATCAGGCGAAGCTGGGCTCACATGTCATTGAGCTTGGGAAATCCTATCCGGACCTTGATGGCACCATTGAATTGGGCATTCGCCCTGAATTTGTGTCCTTGGGGAATGATCCTTTGGGAGTTCCGGTTCAGGTTACCGCTGTAGAAGACATCGGCCGATACAAAATCGTTCGCACGCAGCTTGAAGGACAAGCTCTTGATGCTGTTATTCCTGAAGGTCAATCCGTTCCAGCAGAGCCACGGGCAATTCTGGACAAATCACGGATCAATATTTACCGGGACTCTCACCTTGTCAGGGAGGGCGTGTAATCATGGAAAAAACATTCAATAACAAAGCCTGGTTTCTGGTGCTGCCGGTCTTTTTCCTTGTGGCGATCAGCGCAATCATTCCATTGATGACCGTTGTCAATTATTCCGTACAGGATACATTTGGTAATAATCAGTTCTTCTGGGCGGGAACGGAATGGTTCCGTGAAGTGCTTCATTCCAGCCGCTTTTATGATGCATTGCTCAAGAATTTGGCTTTCTCAGCGATTATTCTGCTCATTCAGATCCCTCTGGGAATTTCTATTGCCCTGACCATGCCTAAAAAAGGCATCTGGGTGCCTGTTTGCCTTGTATTAATGGCGCTGCCGCTCCTTATTCCGTGGAATGTGGTCGGGACGATCTGGCAGGTATTTGGCCGCGCAGATATTGGTCTTTTGGGATATACTCTTGCTAATCTGGGTATTGACTATAATTACGCAAATAACGCGGTTGACGCTTGGATTACCATCATTGTGATGGATGTGTGGCACTGGACAAGTCTTGTTGTGCTCTTAAGTTATGCCGGGCTTGTATCCATTCCCGAAGCCTATTATCAGGCGGCCCGTATTGACGGTGCTTCGCGCTGGAAGGTTTTCCGTTACATTCAGTTGCCTAAGATGAACAGGGTTCTTCTGATTGCCGTATTGCTGCGCTTCATGGACAGTTTCATGGTGTATACAGAACCATTTGTTTTGACAGGTGGCGGCCCCGGTAACTCCACGACATTTCTGTCGATTGATCTGGTTAAAATGGCGATCGGCCAATTCGACCTTGGTCCGGCAGCAGCAATGTCAATTATCTATTTCCTAATTGTTCTACTGGTTTCCTGGGCATTTTACACAGTTATGACGAATTATGATGCAGATGCCCCTGAAAAAGGAGTGCAGGACTAATGAGCACAACTTCACTTACGAGTGGGATGAGAACGACCCGCGGTGCAAATTTCAAGTGGCTGGTTCCAACGCTCTACATCATATTTCTGCTTTTGCCGATTTATTGGCTCGTGAATATGAGCTTTAAGACAAATCAGGAAATTCTGTCGACGTTTTCTTTGTTCCCAGAGGCGCCAACTCTTGCCAATTATGCGGTGATCCTGACGGATCCAAGCTGGTATAACGGCTATATCAACTCCATGATTTATGTGGTGTTGAATACGGTTATCACCATTCTTGTGGCGCTGCCGGCTGCCTATGCGTTTTCGCGGTACCGGTTTTTAGGGGACAAGCATCTGTTCTTTTGGTTGTTGACCAACCGTATGGCACCGCCTGCAGTATTTGCCTTGCCCTTTTTCCAACTTTATTCAGCCTTTGGCCTGATCGATACGCATATTGCAGTGGCACTTGCCCATTGCCTGTTTAACGTGCCGCTGGCAGTTTGGATTTTGGAAGGCTTCATGTCCGGTGTGCCGAAGGAAATCGATGAGACCGCGTATATCGATGGGTATTCATTCCCACGATTTTTCGTGAAAATTTTCATGCCCCTTACGGCATCAGGTATTGGTGTTGCAGCCTTTTTCTGCTTCATGTTTTCGTGGGTTGAGCTGCTGCTTGCCAGAACATTGACGGTTACAGATGCAAAACCAATTACAGCCACAATGACCCGCACGGTTTCAGCTTCTGGTCTGGACTGGGGAGTGCTGGCAGCGGCTGGCGTTCTGACGATCATTCCGGGCGCGCTGGTTATTTATTTTGTCCGTAATTACATCGCCAAGGGCTTTGCCCTCGGTCGGGTTTAGAAGAGGAGACAATCATGGATCTTTCATGGATGGCCTGGACAGTTCCAACGGCACTTTTCTTCGGAACCATTATATTTTTACTGATCCTCATGGGGGTCTGGGAATACGCAAAACCCGGCGGTTCACCGCGTGTTGGTATTCTGCGGTTCGAGACAACCCGTGGCGATCGACTGTTTTTGTCACTGCTTGGCAGTGCGTTTATTCACCTGGCTTGGTTGGGACTTGTTGGTCCCGATCTCTGGTGGGCCCTTGGTCTTTCACTGATTTACGCAATCTGCGTATTTCGTTGGGTGTAAGATCAAAAAAACCTGACCAATTAATTGGTCATCAACTGAATACTTACACAGGGAGGTCTAACAATGCGTAAGTATATGCTAGCCACTTCAGCACTTGTAGCTGTGGTGCTTGGAACGACAGCGGCAAAAGCCGATATGGCTGCTGCCGAAAAGTTCCTCAATGAAGAAATTGGTGGTCTTTCATCACTTTCAGCTGCGGACCAAAAAGCAGAAATGCAGTGGTTCATCGACGCGGCTGCACCTTTCAAAGGAATGGAAATCAAGGTTGTTTCCGAAACAATTGGAACTCATGAATATGAATCCAAAGTTTTGGCGCCTGCCTTTACTGCTATCACTGGTATCAAGGTTACACATGACCTTATCGGTGAAGGTGACGTTGTTGAAAAACTGCAGACACAAATGCAGACCGGTGAAAACATCTATGACGGTTACATCAACGACTCTGACCTGATCGGAACTCATTGGCGTTACCAGCAGGCTCGCAACCTGACAGACTGGATGGCAGGTGAAGGTAAAGACGTTACGTCACCAACACTTGATCTGGAAGACTTCGTTGGAAGCTCATTCACAACCGGTCCTGATGGAAAGCTTTATCAGCTTCCTGACCAGCAGTTCGCGAACCTTTACTGGTTCCGCTACGACTGGTTCAACGACGAGAAAAACAAAGCAGACTTCAAGGCAAAATACGGCTACGAGCTGGGTGTTCCAGTAAACTGGTCAGCTTATGAAGACATTGCAGAGTTCTTCACAGGTCGTGAAATCGACGGTCAGAAAGTCTATGGTCACATGGACTATGGTAAGAAAGATCCTTCACTGGGATGGCGCTTTACCGATGCGTGGCTTTCAATGGCTGGCAACGGCGACAAGGGCGAGCCAAATGGTCTGCCAGTGGATGAATGGGGCATTCGTGTAAACGAAAAAAGCCAACCAGTTGGTTCTTGTGTTGCCCGTGGTGGTGACACCAACGGTCCTGCATCTGTTTATGCGATCACAAAATACATTGAATGGCTGAAAAAATACGCGCCAGCAGAAGCTGCGGGTATGGTCTTCAGTGAAGCTGGTCCGGTTCCTGCGCAGGGCTCCATCGCTCAGCAGATGTTCTGGTACACAGCCTTCACCGCAGATATGGTGAAAGAAGGTATTCCAGTTGTAAACGAAGATGGAACACCAAAATGGCGGATGGCTCCATCTCCACGTGGTGCTTACTGGGAAGAAGGCCAGAAGCTTGGTTATCAGGATGCCGGTTCATGGACACTCATGAAGTCTACTCCGGTTGATCGTGCGAAAGCAGCTTGGTTGTACGCTCAGTTCGTGACTTCCAAAACTGTTGACGTGAAGAAATCACATGTTGGTCTGACTTTCATTCGCGAGTCTACAATCCAGCACGAAAGCTTCACCGAGCGTGCTCCTAAATTGGGTGGTCTGATCGAATTCTATCGTTCACCTGCACGTGTTCAGTGGTCACCAACCGGCACAAACGTTCCAGATTATCCAAAACTGGCACAGTTGTGGTGGCAGAATATCGGTGACGCTTCTTCAGGTGCGAAAACACCACAGGAAGCAATGGACGCTCTTTGTGCTGCTCAGGAAAAAGTTCTGGCACGTCTTGAACGCGCAGGCGTACAGGGTGACATTGGTCCAAAGCTGAATGAAGAAAAAGACCCAGAATACTGGCTCAACCAGCCTGGTGCACCAAAAGCCAAACTGGCTAACGAGAAACCAAAACCAATTACAGTGAACTATGACGAGCTGATCAAAAGCTGGCAGTAAGTCAATCGCTTTACATGTAAAAGAGAGAGCCGGGAATTTTCCCGGCTCTTTTTTTGTCAGGTGCTTCGGGCCCGTTGGCTAAGGACAATAGCAACACCGCCAAGAGTGACAATGGATGCGATAATGAGGCGCATTGTGAAAGGCTCGGATAAAAATACCGCGCCGCCCAAGGCCGCGATCGCCGGGACCGTGAGTTGAACGGTTGCAGCCCGCCCTGAGGTTAAATGTGGCAGGACGGCATACCAGATTACATAGCCGCAACCCGATGCCAGCGCACCGGATGCCAACGCCAGATAGATACCGCTGGTGGTAAAATCAAGTTCGCTTGAAAACAGGAGACTTGTCACCAATACAAGCGGTATTCCGATTAGAAAATTTTGAGCGGTTGCCTGCAACGGATTGGTATTTCCCTTGCCCTGTAGCGAATAGAGGCCCCATGCAATGCCAGCAATAACCATGAGCGTCGCCCCGAGCGCATCTGGTGAACTGACCCCCGGTGACACCAGATAAACGAGGCCGCCGATCGCTGCAAAAAGCCCTGCCCACGAAAGAGCCGAGAAATGCTCCCTTGCCTTGATGGCGGCGGCGAACATGGTAATTTGCACAGCGCCAAAGAGCAGTAATGCTCCTGCTCCTGCGCCCAGCGAGATATAGGCAAAGGAGAAAAAAGCCATATAGACAAATAGGGCGGCGGCGCTTTTCCAATTTGCTTTTTTGATGGCCAGAGCATCGCCCCGCATTTTGAGGATAAAATAGAGCGTCACGGCGCCGGCACACATGCGAAGAGTTGTGAAACTGGCCGCATCAATATGACCATCGCCGAGCGCTTGCCTGCAAAGGACTGAATTGGCTGCAAAGGCGATCATGGCCAGACTGGTGAGAAGAATGGTCGAGGCGGGCGAGGACGGGCTTACTGTCATTAAAAACTCTTGTATATCAAACAAAAACAGGCGCCATCATCTCATAAAAAAGCGGCTTCGCAATCCCTCATTTGGCGGGGGTAACTGAACCGGGCTCGCCGCAATTGTATTTACACAAGCGAAGTAACATGGTTTTCTATTTCGAAATCCATTCCGAACAGACATGCCAATTTATTGTTATTTCAAAAATGATTGAAAGAGAATTCGTCAAAATTGCCTATGCAGATCAGACGCATACTGTTTTGCGCCAGAATGATCCAGCACGGCCTGCTGCCCGATTTAACAGGAAGGGGCAGGATGCGCTTTATCTGTCACCAGATGAAGAGGCTGCAAGGGTTGCAATTGGCGAATATGTTCGAGCGGATGATCCTCGCGAGCCTTGTTAAGGTTTCGCGTCGGGGCTTGCAAACTGCTGGATTTGCGAGCCGCGGAACATGCCGAATTATACGCGCGGGCGGGCCATCCGTGGCAGCCTGACTTTCGGGCGGGCAGGGAGCCCAAAAGCTGGTCGGCTGCGGATGACATCAGGGCAATGGGCTATGACGGGCTTATCGACCCGTCAAGACGCCGGCCGGGTCTTTGGCACATTACCCTGTTTCGCTGGAACCAGGCGGGAGCCCCAGTGTTCAGCAGATCGGCGAGCCTGAGCCGATTACCCTGTCACTGGATTACAGATAACCGCTTAGCCTCTGACCTGTTCTAGGAATTTCTGCACTTCAGATTTAAGGTTACCCGAATTGCTATCAAGAGCCTTCGCGGCGTCCAGAACGTTTTTGGCGATATCCTCAACCTCGTGTGATGCCTGCGTTACACCGCCAATTGTGGAGGAGACATCCCGCGTGGCCGCTGCCGCCTGATCAATATTGCGGGCAATTTCCTTGGTGGCGGCCGTCTGCTGTTCAACGGCTGCTGCGACCGATGAGGCGATCTCCTCAATCTGATTGATGGTGCTGCTGACATTTTCAATCGAGTTGGCCGCATTACCTGTGGAGGCCTGAATGCCGGCGATCTGGCTGCTGATATCTTCGGTTGCTTGGCCGTCTGGTTGGCGAGGTTCTTAACTTCGCTTGCAACAACCGCAAAGCCTTTGCCTGCTTCACCCGCACGGGCAGCCTCAATCGTGGCGTTAAGGGCCAGCAAATTGGTCTGCTCGGCGATATCTGTAATGATATTCACAACCTCGCCAATTTTCTGCGCTGCCTCGACCAGACTTTCAATACTCTCGCGGGAGGTGGAGGCTTCCGAGACTGCTTTGCGCGCCACATTTGTTGACTGATTGACCTGATGGCTGATTTCCGTACTGGAAGCGGTAAGCTCCTCGGTGGCGGAGGCAACAGTCTGCACATTGCGGGAAACTTCTTCGGAGGCAGCCGCCACAGATGTTGTTTTCTCCAGCGTGTTATTAGCGGTTCGCGTCATGGATGTTGCACTGTTGGAAAGTTCAGTTGTCGCGTCGGAGACTGCCTGAACCACACTGCCAACATTGACTTCAAAATTGTCAGCCATTTCAGTCAGCAGGCGCTGTTGTTCCTGACGGCTGCGCTCTTCGGCGACCTGCATTTCTTCGCGGGCTTTCTCTTCGGCAATCAATTTCTCCTGCCGGGCTTTTTCCTCTGCTGCGCGCTGTTCCTCTTCGCGTAGGCGCCTGTCAATAATCCCGTTTCTGAAGACCTCGATGGCTTTTGCAATGTCACCGATCTCATCTTCGCGATCCTGCTGGGGTACAACGACATCGGTATTGCCACCGGCCAGCTCTCCCACAACATCGGTAACGTCCTTGATCGGATCCGAAATCTGCCGGGCCAGTTTGAAGGTCACGAAAATGGCGCCTCCCAGAATGACCAGAACCAGCAACAAAGTCAGAAGCATGCTCGCATTGATCGCGCCGTAAACCTCACTGGAGGGGATCTCCACAAAAACGAAGGATTGAATGGAGGGTATCCAGGATGCCCCTACAATCATCTCCCCATTTGCGCCGTCATATGTGGCAAGTTTAACCTCGCCATCCCCACCGCTCAGCAATTCAGCGGCAACCTCATTCATCCCTTCGATGTCGGAAATGTTGGTGGAGCCTATAAGACTTTCATCACTATGCAGCTTGAACACACCTTCTTTCGTCGTGAGCCAGACATACCCGCTTTCGCCAACCTTGATGGCGGCAATATCCTGTGCGATCTGTTTCGCATCCACGCCAAGACCAACCGAGGCCTGCTTGCCATCAATATCAACACGGACATTGGTGAAGATTTTCCACTCATTGCCAGTGGAGTCGCTTTTATCAAGAACCATTTCATAGGGCTGACCTCTGGAGATGAAGCCGTCAAACCAGTATTTCATATTTTCACTGGCGGCCTGATTATAGCCGCCCTGGTCATAATATTTCCGTGTCACGTTGGAGGCGAGTGTGGCGCTGGACGCATTCACATCTTTGACCAGCCGCGCGGCATATTGCGCCCATTTTTCAATGCCTTCTTCGCTTTCCCCACCGGCAAACCAATCACGAACGTAGCTGTTGCTGGCAATGCCTTGTGATGCTGTCAGATACACGATGAGTTTTTTCTCGATACTGTTTCGAATGGAGCTAACGACGGCAGGGAGCTCATTTTCATACAGCCGATCGGAAACCAGAAACCGCATTTGTATGTAGCTGGCTGTGCCGGCGATCAAAACCGTCGCCGTGAGCAGGATCGTGATGAGGTAAATCAATTTTTTTCGAATAGACATATGTGGTGCCTTTGCTGCGCCGTTTGGCCGCCTTTTCCCATGAAAAGTCATTAACCATAAAATAAACTCCTAATATTAGGAAAAATAATTACAGTTTTGTTAACAGGCTTGGGGATTTCCGAATTTGGCTGGCATCTGTGGTGTGATGTTGGATCAAGTGCAAACCGTGTCTCACGGCTCGCAGCAGCCTTCACCTGATTGAATTGGTGGGCAGGCAGTATCCCCGTAGGAACAGAAAACGCAACAGTCACCCTTTAAAGGCTTTAAAAGAGCCCCGCAATTTTTGCAGTCATAGAAAAACTGGCAGGCATCAGTGGGCATCGTTTCCTGTTCGCTGTGACCACATTCCGGGCAGGTGAGTATCGATGTCAGTTTGATCTTAGTCTCCACAAGCTATGTCCCAGAATACCGATGAAAATTACAAGCAAGGGCAAAAGAATATAATCCAGCCAACCCAACAGAGATGAAAGCCCAATCGCTCCCATTAAAATCGCCAGAACTGGCGTAAAGCAGCAAATTGCCGTTAGAAGGCTTCCCACAATACCAACTGTCTGCTGTTTACGTCGCTTCATTTTGTGCTCGGTCACGTGTGGATCTGAAAGTAACCTGATTGTCGCATGGCTGTCCAATTGAAGCCCGTCAAATTTACGTGACCATTGGGGCAAATGCTGGCTGGATCTAAATACC
Source organism: Sneathiella glossodoripedis JCM 23214 (assembly GCF_000616095.1). Taxonomy (GTDB): domain Bacteria; phylum Pseudomonadota; class Alphaproteobacteria; order Sneathiellales; family Sneathiellaceae; genus Sneathiella; species Sneathiella glossodoripedis. The sequence goes on from NZ_BAMS01000003.1 coordinate 149,436, forward strand.
GTATTTTAGTCGCCTTTTTATAAATGCAGGTTGTGAACCTTCAAGAATGTTAACAATTCTCTTATTTATACTGGGGTTTTCAATTGAGCCGGTCTCGTATGAAAATTTGTAGTTATTAGCCTTGTCCAGATTAACGTATATGATCTGCTCTGCGTCTGATCCTACCGCCAAATTAGGATTATGCGTTACCATTACTACTTGGCGGTGCTTTTTTGCTTCTCTAATGCAGTTAGACAAAACTTTGAATATGCTTTCATTGTCAAGGTTATCTTCAGGTTGATCTATGATAAGTGGGGTATTCTTTCGATCAAGCTGGAGGTAAAAAATCAATAATAATAAACCTTTTTCACCGGGGGATAACTCATTTAGATTTTTATCTCCAAGTCGCAGCTCATATTTCGACGAAAGGTAATCGAACGAAAATAGAAAGTCATAAAACCCTTTGAGATCGTATGTCTGGTCACTCAAATCAGGGTTTTCAGACCGCATATCGGTCAATATCTGATTGCAAAAATCCAATATTGCATCAGGATTATTCCAGTTTGTGTCACTTACATATGTTCTCAATTTTGATATCGCATCTGAGTTGTTTCTAAATGGGCCGCGTTTTCTTTGATTGATATGATTGAGAAATTCTCGTTGGAAATCTTTATTCAAAACAAACGAAGCCTGAATTTCGATACCGAAGCCACCAGTACGTACTGCATTGAGATGCCCCTCAACACTACTCTTTAGATTTTGATAGAACTGTAAAAACTCTTTTTTGCTACTGTAAATACTTTTAACGATGTCTCCCCGTTTTTTATAACAGCGATTTAAATTACCTTCTAGGTCTTCCTCAATTTCCTTTAATTGCCTTCTTAACCAATTCAAAGTGTTTGCTGATGGGGCCTCGTCATCACCAAGTATTTCATTTCGCATTGCTCTCCAAGTATTCAGGCGATCTAAATATGACTGATATTTTCGCTGAGGTGTACCGAGCTTTTCTTTGAGTTGATTGATTTCATCATCAAAAAAACGATAGGCATTTTTCAGATCTGGGATAGTCTTTAGTTGGTCCAAGTTCATTTCGGTTGAGAACTGAAGTGTGTTCTCAGTTTCATAAGCTACTATTTGTTCCTGAATTTCATCAATTTTTCGATCTATCGCTTCTGTATCCAGGCGATGCTGAACTATATTTGCTAAATCCAGCTCTAATTCTTCCAGAGAAGGTAGTAGTTGCGTAATCTCATTTTTGAAAGTTGCATCAAGATTTATCAATCTTTCCTTTAGAGTAACCGCCTTTTGAAGTTTAGATTTTTTATTGGTTAAAACTGCGGTTAATGCCTTACCCTTTTCACTAATCGCGGTATGAATCTCACTTAGCCTTCTAATTTTATCAGTTAGCTTTTTTTGCTCTCCCGTTTCTTCGTTAGGCTTTTCAATTTCTTTCGGCTTGGCGGCCTCTAATGCTTCTAACTCTTCATTTTTTGCCTTTATTTGAGCTATAATCTGTGTTTTATATTCTTGAGAACTTTGCCTTTCCAAATCAACAATTTCAATATTCAGTTCTCGCAGTTGTCGTTTCAGAGAGCTAATTTCAACTTTACTTTGTTGAGTTTTTTCTTCCTCTAACTCAGCGAATGAAGATTTGCCAAGTTTTTCGGTGTCATCAACATGTGAAAAAACGACATTTTCAATTTCATTTCTAAACTGTTCGATTTCTATTTCATTGGTCAGTTGTTCAAAATAATTTTGAGGTAAATATTCTAAAGCTTCGGGCTTGTTTCGATCACACTTTTCATTGAGTGATTTTTCTATCACCTTGTCAGATTGCCAAGTAATTGATGCCGTGAAATTTTCCGCATACCCACGTTGCCTAAATTTTTTGCTTTTTGTATTATCTGTTAAGAAAGAAAAGTAGTCTTCTTGACGACTGTCGCCCAATAAACCCAAAAATATCAACAATAGCGCTTTTGCCGCTGCCCTTATTACCAATTATTGCTGTCAACTCTGGGTTCAAAGGAATTTTTACGTCCTTAAACCATTGACCATTACTGTCGTCATACCCTTCAACTTGATCAATTGACAACTGGCTTAAGAACTTGGTTCTGTCTTGGTTTAACCGTCTTATTGTGTCGGGTTCAGAACCTATAAAGACACGACTGTCTGGCTCATGGCAAATTTGCTTAAGTCCCTTAAAGGTTAAATCAGATTTGATCCATGTTGATGCAAACCCAGCTACATCTCCATTTAGTCGCTCTAAATCATCAAAACTATGGGCGTCACTGCCGGAAAGTACAGGTTTAGGTTCTGATAAACCTCTGAGTACCGATCAGTCTTCAATAAAAATTCACGATTTTCTTTTTTACCAAAAAACAGATCACACGTACGGTCAATACGATCTGCAAGCGTAACTTTCCTAGGCGAACTGTTATCTGTTGAGCGCAGGCCATTATTATTAGCGGGAAATGCAAGAAGATAAGGTCTATCATTTCCAAAGGTATTTCTTAAAGCATCAAGCAAACCATCCAAAGTTATCGTCGCAGCAGTAAAATCAGCCTCAGTTTTCAAATCCGAACATCTTTGTCTAACACTTGCATCATCCAAAGATTGTGTTTCCAAATTTGTTAAAAACCTAATGATTTTATCTTTGTTGATCTTAGTCGGATCGTTGTCAAAAATCACATGAAAATCAGGATGTGATCCATCTCTACTAATAGATTCAGATAGACGGAATTCTATATTTAGGAAAAACTGTTTTTTGGTTTCAGGATATCTTTTTTGATACCTTTCTTTGAAATCAAAAAAAATATCACCTGAAAAGTAATCAGTAATACCAAAAGCTTGCACATCAGAATCTTCAAGAACATCAATAAAACGGTCCCAAGTATCATCGCTCACTGGTCCATATGCATTGTTTAGCTTCGTGCCTGGTGGGTGCACATGAAGATCCCATCGTCGCCACAATGAACCTGCTTCACAAAAACGAACATCACTCATGATATTTTTCCTGATTGGCGAATTCTGTGCGTACTGACACTATTTGCTTCTCCCCCGAAAAACACTTTCGTCTTATTAATTAATGTTGTGCAAGTTTATATGTTGTATAAATATTGTAAAGTATCTAGCAATAATAGAAATCAAATTTCTAATGCAGAAAACTAGAGATAAGCTCGATCATGTCTTATTTATTCTTATAATTTTTGATGCGGGTAACATATTTCCTGATACCTTTGTCAATAGATTCAATTTTTGGTTGAATAGTTTGGTTCTTTTTTAGTCACAAATCTCTAAGCTATCTGTTCACTATCAATTATAAGTTATGGGTAAAGAGTTGATCCCGCCATACTATCTGGTCGGGGCGAGAGGATTCGAACCTCCGACCCCATCGTCCCGAACGATGTGCGCTACCAGACTGCGCCACGCCCCGACCGTGTGTGCGGCATGATATTACCTAATGTCAGTAGGCGCGATCAATGGCGAAATCAACGGCGCTGAGCAGTGCTGATTTGACAGGGCTGTCCTCAAAAATACCGAGTGCTTCTTTCGCAGCTGTTCCGTATTTGCGAGCGGCGGCGAACGTATCGGCGATCGTTCCATATTTTTCGATCAAGCGAGAGCCGTATCCAGATCTGATTTGGTTTGCGACTGTTCGATCACCCGTTTCCAGAAGTTCTGTTCATCCGGTGTGCCTTTGCGATTGGCAAGCAAAACCGGCAGTGTCACTTTGCCTTCGCGAAAATCATCGCCAATGGTTTTTCCAAGTGATGCCTGCTCCGCCGAATAATCGAGGGCATCATCAATTAGCTGGAATGCAATACCAAGATTGGTTCCGTAGTCGGCAAGGGCTTTCACTTCAGCTTCAGGGCGTTCGGCAACAACTGCACCCACTTCACATGCCGCAGTGAACAAAGCTGCCGTTTTGGCACCGATCACTTCGTAATATTTATCTTCGGTCAGGGAAATGTCGCCCACATTCATCAATTGCAGCACTTCACCTTCGGCAATGACGGCTGAGGCATTGGAGAGAATGCGCAAGACTTCCAGCGATCCGTCTTCCACCATCAACTGAAAAGAGCGGCTGAACAGAAAATCACCAACCAGCACACTTGCCTGATTGCCCCAAAGAGCGTTGGCTGTTTCATTCCCTCGGCGCAGATCACTTTCATCAACCACATCGTCATGCAGCAAGGTCGCCGTGTGGATAAATTCTACGCAAGCTGCGAGTTTTTTTGCTCTGTCCCCTTCGTACCCGCACAGTTTGGCAGCGCCAGAGTGAGAACTGGCCTAAGGCGCTTGCCACCGGCGGCAATGAGATGCCGGGCAAGTGTGGGGATTAATTCGACATCGCTGTGCATCCGGTCAAGAATGATCTGGTTTGTATCCTCCAGATCCTGAACTACAATATCCATAAGGGGCTTCAAGGACGCTTTTTCAGTCTTTTGAAAGCTTGTTTTCAAATCTGTAAGTGATGACAAGGTTGCCTCTTAAATACTAATCCCGAAGGGGTATAAAATACGCGCTGAGCATAGCCTAAGATGGGCGCTGGTCAAGTGAGAGTACAAAGCGTTGGTATTCAAAAGAAATTTATCTATTCTGTGTAAAAGTAAAGAGGGCCAGTCCGTTGATTGAATTATTCCGTACCAATGATCCGGTTTTGATTTCCTACATAGTTGCCATTTTAAAAGATGAGCAGATTGAGGCGATTGTTCTGGATGAGCATACATCTGTGCTGGAGGGAAGCATCGGTGCCATTCAACGGCGAATTGTCGTGCGGGCTGATGATGAAGTGGTAGCGAAAGCCATTTTGAAGGATGTGGCCCCGGAACAGCTGCAGGATCGTTAAATATGGGCTGGACCACAGATGGGTTTCTGAACGGTGCGTTGCAGATTGAACAGCCTGCTACCGGATTTCGGGCAGGGTCGGATGCGGTCCTGTTGGCAGCGGCGGTTGCGGCTGCAACAGCAACGGGGAAGCTGAACGTTCTGGATGTCGGCTGCGGAGTGGGGACCGCCGGCCTTTGCGTCAAGCATCGCATCCGGGATACTGTTTTAATAGGTCTGGATGTGCAGGGGGAGTTGGTGGAGGCCGCAAAGCGGAACGCCCGTCACAATAATCTTGAAGCTGGATGTCAGTTCCATCAGGTGAATATTGCAAAACGCCGGAGCTTTGAGGGTATCTTGATGCCTGATGGTCAGCCGTTGCTCGCCTTTGGTTTTGATCATGTGATCACCAATCCCCCTTTCTATGAAGCGGGACGAGCGCAATCATCGCCCAGCGAGATAAAAACACTGGCCCATTTGGAAGGGGATGCGGATCTATTTTCCTGGATTAAATTCAGTATCGCACGAACCCGTCCCAAGGGGCGTATCAGTATCATTCATCGGGCAGATCGCCTTGGGGATATATTGAATGCACTCGATACCGGAAAATGCGGTGACATCAAAGTCCTGCCCCTCTGGCCAAATGAGCTGACGCCTGCGAAACGTGTTCTTGTTCAAGGCACAAAAGGAAATGGTGGACCCCTTAAATTGCTAAGAGGGTTGGTTTTGCACGAACAGGATGGAAAACCCACAGAAATTGCGGACAGAATTTTAAGAGACGGTCTTTCACTTGAAGATCAGTTCAAATAAAACTTGTGCCTTTTCAATCTGTAATTAAGTTATGGACCATGAAACTAAAATCTATACTCGCAAAAACACCCTTAAAACGCTGGCTTAAAAAAGATCCGGTAGTGGCCGTCGTTCCTTTGCACGGGGTTATCGCCTCTGGAGGAGGAAAATTACGTGGAGAGCAGCTCAATCTGATGGGATTGGCTGACACACTTAACGACGCCTTTGAAACCAAGGGACTGGTGGCGGTCGCCCTTTCCGTGAATTCCCCCGGAGGATCACCCGTACAATCCGCACTGATCGCGGCCCGAATTCGGCAACTTGCAGACGAGAAAAAAGTGCCCGTTTATGCGTTTGCAGAGGATGTTATGGCGTCTGGCGGATATTGGCTGGGCTGCTGCGCAGATGAAATATACGCAGATCAAAACTCGGTAGTGGGTTCAATTGGGGTTATTTCAGCAGGATTTGGTTTTACCGGGTTGATGGAGAAAATCGGTGTTGAGCGCCGCACATATGCCGCAGGTGAAAATAAATCAAAGCTTGATCCTTTCAGTCCTGAAAAAGAATCTGATGTCGAGTGGCTGAAAAAGCTGCAGACCGAAATCCATGAAAATTTCAAAACCTATGTTAAGGAGCGTCGGGGAGATCGCCTGAAAAAGCGAAAAGATAAAGAGCTTTTCTCTGGAGATGTCTGGACTGGCAGCAAGGCTGTTGAGCTGGGTTTGATTGACGGCCTGGGTGATGTTCGCAGTTTCATGCGGGAGAAATATGGCGAGAAGGTCAAACTTCAATTGCTGGAAGGTCGTAAGAGCTGGCTGCAGAAAACATTGGGGCTCGGCTCTCAGTCCGTTGTATCTGAAACAGTGCAATCCGTTGTCGGGGCCGCAAAAGCAGAGGCAGAATGGAACAAATATGGTTTGTGATTCGCTAAAATCGGACAGCAAGTGAGAATCAAATGTTGTCACCGATAAAGATTATTTTATTGCTGGCCGTCGTCGCTGGTGTTTTTCTGATCGCCAGAATGGTTCGCGGAGCTGTTAAAAAAGGCGGAAATCCAGTGGATACAGCTACTCCAATGAAAAAGATGAGGGTGCTGATCCCACTGAAATGGAAAAATGCCCAAATTGCGGGACATATGTTTCCGCGCTTGAGGATCATGCTGCAAGCGCTGAATATTCAAACTTGTCACAGGCTTGTTGACCGAAAGAAAACGGGGCACTATGTTGCACCGCACCTATTACTAAATAAGAATGCGGTTTAAGTCATGACGGCTAATGCGGTGTCAACGCCTGGTTCCTCGTTTCAGGATCTGATCCTGACCTTGCAACGTTTCTGGGCTGAGCAGGGATGTGTGATCCTGCAACCCTATGATATGGAAGTTGGTGCAGGTACGTTTCATCCGGCAACCACATTACGGGCGCTGGGCCCGGAGCCTGGAGTGCCGCTTATGTCCAGCCGTCACGCCGGCCGACCGACGGCCGCTATGGCGAAAATCCAAATCGCGGACAGCATTACTATCAGTTTCAGGTCATTCTGAAGCCGTCACCTGAGAATATTCAGGAGCTTTATTTGCAAAGCCTCTATGCCTTGGGCATTGATCCAAAAAACCATGACATTCGCTTTGTCGAGGACGACTGGGAAAGCCCGACACTGGGTGCGTGGGGACTGGGTTGGGAAGTCTGGTGTGATGGTATGGAAGTCAGCCAGTTTACCTATTTTCAACAGGTTGGCGGTTTTGACTGCAATCCGGTATCTGGTGAGCTGACTTATGGGCTTGAGCGTCTTGCCATGTATGTGCAGGGCGTTGACAGCATGTATGATTTGAAATGGAACAATGAGGGCGTGACTTACGGAGATGTGTTCTTGCAAAATGAGCAGGAAATGTCGGCCTTCAATTTCGAACATTCAGACGTGGAAATTCTTCTTCGCCAGTTTGAGGATGCAGAAAAACAGTGTCAGCAGGTGTTGGCTGCCGGTCTGGCACTCCCTGCCTATGATCAATGCATGAAAGCGTCTCATCTGTTCAATCTATTGGATGCCCGCGGTGTCATTAGTGTTACCGAGAGGGCTGCGTATATCGGGCGCGTGCGGGCACTTGCCAAGGGCTGCGCCGAACAGTGGCTTCGTAACCGTGGTCATCTGGACGGGGAGGCGAAATAATGGCTGAATTGTTGCTTGAGCTGTTTAGCGAAGAAATTCCCGCGCGGATGCAGGTGAAAGCTGCGTCTGATCTTGAACGATTACTGGTCGCCTCTTTGAAAGAGGCGGGGGTTGAATATGGGGCTGTAACGTCATATTCCACGCCGCGTCGGTTAACACTGGTGATTGCGGGCCTGCCTCATTCCCAGCCAGATAAAAGCGAAGAGCGCCGTGGCCCACGGGTTGGAGCACCAGAGAAAGCGCTGGAAGGATTTTTGCGCTCTACCGGTCTGTCAAAGGATCAGCTTGAAGAGCGTGAAACCCCTAAGGGATCTTTTTACTATGCGGTAATTGAAACCAAGGGTGGCCAGACAAGCGATGTTCTTAAAGACATTATTCCGGCCGCGCTGAGTGCATTGCCTTGGGCGAAGCCTATGAAATGGAATGCTCACAAGGCACGTTGGGTTCGCCCGCTTCATAATATTCTGTGCCTGTTTGATGGAGCCGTTCTCCCCATTGAGTGGGAGCATCTCACTGCAACAGGTCATACATATGGCCACCGGTTTATGGCACCGGATACAATCGTAGTGAAGGACTTTGCGGACTATCACAGCAAATTGCGCAGTGCTTATGTGATTTTGGATGATGCGGAGCGCCGAGATATCATTCTTAAAGATGCGACCAGCCTTGCAAAAGATGAAGGGCTCGAGCTGATCGAAGATCCAGGTTTGCTTGCGGAGGTGGCTGGACTTGTTGAATGGCCTGAAGTTCTCATTGGCGGAATTGATCCCCAATTTATGGACGTCCCACAGGAAGCCCTGATTTCAGCCATGCGCAGCCATCAGAAATATTTCTCCCTCTCTGACGGGACGGGCAAGATGGCACCGCGCTTTATTACGGTTGCGAACCTGCGCGCTGAAGATGGCGGCAAAAAGATTGTCGCCGGAAATGAGCGTGTTTTAAGTGCGCGTCTTTCTGATGCAAAGTTTTTTTGGGACCTGGATCGCAAAGAAACCCTCGAAAGCCGTGTGGATGCGCTTGAAAAAGTTGTGTTTCATGCCCGCCTTGGAACTGTCCGTCAAAAGGTGGCGCGCATCGCCGAACTTGCCAAAGTCATTGCCCCATTTGTCCCGCAAGCTGATGCGGATAAATGTGTTCGCGCGGCGCTGCTCTGTAAAGCGGATTTGACCACTGAAATGGTTGGGGAATTTGCAGACCTGCAAGGCTTGATGGGGCGCTATTATGCTGAACATGATGGCGAGGATGCAGATATCGCCTGTGCCTTGCAGGAACATTACTCCCCGCTTGGCCCTAATGATGCCTGTCCGTCTGCTGCGGTGAGTGTTGTTGTCGCGCTGGCAGATAAAATTGATACACTGGTTGGCTTTTTTGCGATGAATGAAAAGCCAACCGGATCAAAAGATCCCTATGCTTTAAGGCGTGCGGCACTTGGCGTTATTCGCCTTGTTCTTGAAAATGGCTTGCGTCTGCCGCTGCTCAAGATTTTCGAAAAGGCAGATGAATTGCAGATTATCGACGAAAAATTGCAGGCATCGGAACTGCTGGAATTTTTCGCAGATCGATTGAAAGTCCATCTGAAAGAGCAGAATGTACGGCATGATTATATTGCAGCCGTTTTTGCGCTGGGCGGAACCAGTGATCTTGTCCGTCTGATGGCCCAAGTATCTGCATTATCCCAGTTTCTTGAAAGTGAAGACGGGGCCAATCTCCTGATTGCCTATCGCCGCGCTGCCAACATTCTGCGGATTGAAGAAAAGAAAGATGGTGTTTCATACAATGAAACCCCTGATAAATCCTTGTTTACACGGGACGAGGAAATAAAGCTATTCGATCAAATTGAAGACGTCTCCGGCCTGGTGGCTGCAGCTTTGGGTGCGGATGAGTTCGATGCCGCCAGCCGAGCAGCCGCGACTTTGCGAGGACCGGTTGATGCGTTCTTTGATAATGTGATCGTTAATGCGGATGAGGCCGATGTCCGGTCGAACCGCCTGCGACTGCTGGCAAGCATTCGTAATTCTCTGGACCAACTGGCTGATTTTTCAAAAATTGAGGGTTAGCCTAAAGATAACAGTATAGCGAAAAGTGGACAAAACAATGACTAAATGGGTTTATTCCTTCGGCGATGGCGTAGCAGACGGGACTGCTGACATGCGGAACCTGCTGGGAGGAAAAGGCGCCAACCTTGCGGAAATGAGCAATCTGGGCCTGCCGGTGCCTTCCGGCTTTACCATTTCCACTGAAGTCTGTACTGCCTATTATAAAAATGATCGAAATTATCCCGAAGATCTGGCTGCACAGGTTGATGCTGCTATCGAAAAAATCGAAAATTCCGTTGGCGGTAAATTTGGTGACAAAGAGCAGCCCTTGCTAGTGTCGGTTCGCTCTGGCGCTCGCGCATCCATGCCGGGGATGATGGATACGGTTCTGAACCTTGGATTGAATGACGAAACGGTTGAAGGTCTTGCCCGGCAGTCCGGAGATCGCCGTTTCGCCTATGACAGTTATCGTCGCTTCATTCAGATGTATTCCGATGTGGTGCTTGAAGTTGAGCATCATCATTTTGAGGAACTTCTCGAAATTCTGAAAGAAGAGAACGGGTATCAGCTTGATACGGATCTGGTCGCCGAAGATTGGGAAAAACTGGTAGAGCAATATAAAGCCAAGGTCGAAGAAGAGCTGGGCCGCCCATTCCCGCAATCGGTTCAGGATCAGCTTTGGGGTGCCATTAGTGCCGTGTTCGGCTCGTGGATGAACCAGCGGGCGATCACCTATCGGAAACTGCATGATATTCCGGCTGAATGGGGCACTGCAGTTAATGTGCAGGCAATGGTATTTGGTAATATGGGTAATGACAGCGCGACCGGTGTTGCCTTTACCCGTGATCCTTCAACTGGTGAAAAAGTTTTCTACGGGGAATTTCTCGTCAATGCGCAGGGTGAAGATGTGGTTGCCGGTATTCGTACGCCTCAGAACCTGACCAAGGCCGCGCGCGAGGAAGCGGGATCAGACGAGCCTTCAATGGAAGAATTGTTCCCAGATGTATTTGCTCAGCTTGTAGACGTTTACAAGAAACTGGAAGCACATTATCGCGACATGCAGGACATCGAGTTTACTGTTCAGCAGGGTAAGCTTTGGATGCTCCAGACCAGATCGGGTAAGCGAACAGCAAAAGCGGCCTTGCAAATTGCCATCGATATGGTTGAAGAAGGGCTGATTGACAAGGAAGAGGCTATTAAAAGGATCGAGCCTGGCTCATTGGATCAGTTGCTGCATCCAACCCTTGATCCAGATGCGGACAAGAATGTAATCGCACGCGGCTTGCCAGCAAGCCCCGGAGCAGCGTCGGGACAGATTGTTTTTAACAGTGATGAAGCGGAACAGCTTGCGTCCGAAGGTAAGTCGGTCATTCTGGTCCGTGTTGAGACCAGCCCGGAAGATATTCACGGAATGCATGCGGCGAAGGGTATTCTGACCAGTCGCGGTGGCATGACTTCCCATGCGGCAGTTGTGGCTCGCGGCATGGGGCGTGCGTGCGTATCCGGCGCGGGCTCGCTCAACATTGATTACCGCGAAGAGACTTTGAGTGTCATGGGGCAGACCTTTAACAAGGGCGATATCATCACGATTGATGGTGGAACCGGCGAAGTCATGCTTGGCGCTGTTGGTATGATCCTGCCAGAACTTTCCGGTACATTTGGAACGTTGATGGGGTGGGCTGACGAAATCCGCCGCCTTAAAATACGGACAAATGCGGAAACGCCATTGGATGCGGAAACCGCCCGTAAATTTGGAGCAGAAGGGATTGGCCTTTGCCGGACAGAGCACATGTTCTTCGATGCCGACCGGATAGTTGCTGTTCGCCAGATGATATTGGCTGATAGTCTTGAAGAGCGGCAGGAGGCCCTGGCCAAGTTGCTGCCGGTTCAAAGAGCAGATTTTGTGGAACTCTTCCGGATTATGTCCGGATTGCCGGTGACAGTTCGCCTGCTTGATCCACCTTTGCATGAATTCCTGCCAAAATCAGATCAGGAAATTGATGAGTTGGCAGCAGCCCTTGGGGCCGATGCGAAAAAGCTTCGTCATCGTGCGCTTCAATTACATGAATTCAATCCGATGCTGGGGCACCGAGGATGTCGATTGGGGATTTCATTCCCGGAAATCTATGAGATGCAGGCCCGTGCCATTCTGGAAGCGGCCGCCAGTGTATCCAAAGAGCTGGGCGAGACCGTGATTCCAGAGATTATGATTCCGCTTGTCGCGACAGAGCGTGAGCTGGAGATTCTCAAAGGTAAAATTGAAGCAGTTGCCAAGGAAATAGAAACTGAAACCGGCGTGGATGTAGAGTATCTCATTGGTACAATGATTGAATTACCAAGAGCTGCGCTACAGGCAGGCCACATTGCCAATCAGGCAGAATTTTTCTCTTTCGGGACCAACGACCTCACTCAGACCACGTATGGCATCAGCCGCGATGACTCTGGCTCTTTCCTTGAAGCCTATGTGGATCAAGGAATTTATGAAGTGGATCCTTTTGTGTCACTCGATCAGGATGGTGTTGGCGAGCTCGTTAAAATTGCAGCTGAGCGGGGGCGTGAAACGCGTTCTGATATCAAGCTTGGTATTTGCGGTGAACATGGCGGTGATCCCAGTAGTATCGATTTTTGTGAAAAAGTTGGCTTGGATTATGTTTCCTGTTCACCATACAGGGTGCCGATTGCACGGTTGGCTGCTGCGCAGGCTGCCTTGGGTGTCAGCCGGGAATCAGAAGCATAAAGCAGATCTTGCTCCAAATAACAAAGCCCGGCATTTTTGCCGGGCTTTTTTGATGAAGTATGAGATCGGTTTATTCAACAACAAATGCTGGACCACTTTTAGCAAGGGCCGCTTCAATTCTGTCCTGAATTTTACCTGCAAGCTCAATATAGATTTTTGCATGCTCCCCATCAGGTGCTGTTGCAGTTATGGGAGTGCCAGCGTCAGAAGTTTCCCGGATGCTCATATGAAGGGGAACTTCGCCCAGAAAATCCGTGTTCAGCTCTTTAGCCGTTTCATGTGCACCGCCATGGCCAAATATGTCACTGCGATCACCGCAGGAGGGGCATAGAAAATAGCTCATATTCTCAATTATTCCAAATACTGGCACTTCCACTTTTCTAAACATGTTGAGGCCCTTGCGAGCATCAAGAAGAGCGATGTCTTGCGGTGTTGAGACAATTACGGCACCGGTGAGGGGAACCCGTTGCGCCATGGTCAGTTGTGCATCACCGGTTCCCGGCGGCATATCAACGATCAAGACATCAAGCTCACCCCAGTTGACGTCAAAAATCATCTGCTGCAACGCGCTCATCACCATTGGCCCGCGCCAGATCATGGGGGTATCTTCTTCGACAAGAAATCCCATGGACATGACTTTCAGGCCCCATTTTTCCATCGGTTCCAGCTTTTTGCCGTCTGTGGTTTTTGGCTTGCCAGAAAGCCCGAGCATACGGGGTAGGGAAGGCCCATAAATATCAGCATCCAGTATTCCGACATTCAAGCCTTGAGCTTTCAGTCCGAGCGCAAGGTTTACTGCGCAAGTAGATTTACCAACGCCGCCCTTTCCGGACGCAACAGCAACAATGGAAGCAACTCCCGGGACCTCTGGTTTTTGCGGTGGCTGTTTTTGCTGAGGCGTGTTTTGAGGAGCGGATTGCGGAGCGCTGTCCTGTTGCTTTTCCGCTGTCAGAACCGCGCTGACAGATTTCACTCCGTTCATGCCAAAGACAGCCTGTTCAGCTTCTTTTCGAAGGATTTCCATTTCCGCGGCTTCCGATGGATCAATTTCCAGGGCGAAAGCAACGTTGCCATCCTTGACTACCAAACCACTCACCATGCCAAGGGAGACAATGTCCTTGCCTCTTTTTTTGTCCACAATTCGGGACAAATGGGTGAGAATTGCTTGCTCTGTTATGTCGGCCATACTTGAAATCTCCGGAATCCTTACAAAATGGGTACCTAACGCAACGCTGCTACATTGCAGAATAGTCAGGGTGTCATATAACCCTTGTTACACAAGTTAGCAATTTTGCTGAATAAATAGAGGAGAGAATATCTCATGCCTTGGAGCAATCAAGGTGGTAATGGTGGTGGTTGGCAAGGCGGCGGCGGTGGAAACCGCGGGCCTTGGGGACAGGGACCCAGCGGCCAACAGCCCCCCAACCTGGAAGACATTATCAAAAAAGGTCAGGAAAAGCTTAAAGACACTCTCCCCGGCGGTGGCGGCGGAAAGTTGGGAATCTTTGTTATTCTGCTTGTAATTGTCGTCGGTTGGCTTGCCAGCGGATTTTATAAAGTGGAAGCGAACCAGCAGGGCGTCGTTCTGCGCTTTGGTGAGCAGGTCGCAACAACCCAGCCCGGTTTGAATTATCACTTACCATACCCGATCGAAACAGTCCTGACACCAAATGTAACCAAAGTCAACAGTATTGAAATCGGGTTCAGGCATAATTCACGTGGTGGCACATCGCCTGTTGAAGTTGAAAGCCTGATGCTGACTGGCGATGAAAATATTGTCGATATTGGCGTTACGGTTCTGTGGCGCATCAAGGATGCCAGCGACTTTTTATTTAATGTGGCGCAACAGGAAATGACCATTAAGGCGGCCGCAGAAAGCGCAATGCGTGAGGTTATCGGTCGGACCGAACTCACAAGCGCGATTACAGAAGGTCGCTTGAGAGTTGAGCAGCAAGTGCAGCAAAAACTTCAGGATATTGTGGATACATATGGTATGGGTGTTGAAGTCTCTGAAGTGAAACTAAACGATTCAGGCCCGCCTGAGGTAGTTGTGGACGCGTTCCGAGATGTGCAGGCCGCTGTGGCAGATAAAGAACGTGCTCAAAACGAAGCACTTGCCTATGCAAATGACATTGTTCCACGTGCACGTGGTGAGGCGGAAAAAATTCGTCAGGAAGCCGAAGGTTACAAACAGCAGGTTATTTCTGAAGCTGAAGGTGAAGCTGCAAGATTCCTTGCCATTTATAATGAATATCGCAAGGCACCGGAAGTTACACGCCAGCGTATCTATCTGGAGACACTGCAGGAAGTGCTGAAAGGTAAAAACAAGGTGATTATCGACAGTGAAGGTTCAGGCCAGGGTGTTGTTCCCTACCTTCCGCTTGGCGAGCTGACCAAGGGAGGTGCTAAGTAATGGGTAAAGTACTTGGAATTGTCCTAGCAGTTATCGTCTTTATCGGCGGTATTGTTGCAAGCAGCGCGCTATTCACTGTGAACGAAACACAGCAGGCTATGGTTATGCAGTTTGGTGAGGTGAAAAACGTCCTCACAGAGCCAGGTCTTAAGGTAAAAGTTCCGTTTGTTCAGGACGTTGTGTTTGTTGAACGCCGGGTTTTGTCCGTCAGCACAAGCAGAAGTGAAGTGGTAACTCGGGATCAGAAGCGTCTGATGGTTGATAGCTTCGCCCGGTTTAAAATTATCGATCCGCTTCTGTACTATCAGTCTTTTGGAAATCTAGAAGTTGCCTTTTCACGGGTGGAAACACTGGTGAGTTCGCAGGTGAAACAGAATCTGGGCCGTGAAATTCTCACGAATATTGTGTCCGGTGAGCGTAACCGTTTGATGGACCAGATCAAAAACCGCGTGAATGCGGAGACAGAGCGACGTGGTGTTCAGGTTGTAGATGTCCGGATTGTACGTACTGATCTTCCTAAAGCAAATCGGCAGAAGGTTTTTGACCGTATGCGCACCCAGCGTGAGCAGGAAGCGCGTGAAATTCGAGCAGAAGGTGCCGAGATCGCCCAACGGATTAAGGCGAACGCGGATCGTGAGAAAACTGTTTTGCTTGCTGAAGCGAAAAAGGATTCCGAAATTCTGCGTGGTCAGGGTGATGCTGAAAAGAACCGTATTTTCGCCGAAGCTTTCGGGCGGGACGCGGACTTCTTCTCTTTCTACCGGTCCATGCAGGCGTATCGCGAAGCAATTTCGGATAATGATACGACCATGGTTTTGTCGCCAAATTCTGACTTCTTCAAGTATTTTGGTACAAAATCCAACAGACCAGCTCAGTAGAGTTACGGTATCTGGCAGCCTGCAGGGGGAGACCTCTGCAGGCTTTTTTATTTTCTGACGGAGATCATTTTGCTTGAAAATCTATTTTTGGCAGGGGCGCTTGTTCTGTTTTTTGAGGGAGCATTATATGCCTTATTTCCCAATGGCATGAAGCGGATGATGATATCGGTTCTGCAAATGCCGAGTATGAATTTACGAATAATGGGGCTGGTTTGTGCGGTGATCGGTGTTTTCTGTGTCTGGCTCTTAAAATCTGGTGGGTGACGGTCTGAGCTGATTTTTTAGTCGAATTTGATGAAAAATCACAAATTACACAATGTTGCCATAATTGACTTCCAGTTATGGAAAGCCAGATACTAGATCATCCTGTCACTTTGGCATTGGGTTAAGTTTTCTGGAAATCAGCCTTGGCTATTCAATTCAGAACAAGAGCAGATTTTCCTGAATGAGATTTAGAAAGGACGACCAAGTTGTACACACCCTATCGTACCTCCGAGGACCAGAGGCAAGTCTCTCCTTCACGCAAGATTGCCCGTGCAAAGTCTGCTACAGGTCCGAACCAGTATATTGTTATGGGGATCATCTCATTTTTCGCGCTGGTTCTGATGACTTTAAATGCCTATGCAAGGTCGGCTCCTGACAGCTTTGCTGATCTGGCAGAACGGCTGTCACCAGCTGTTGTCAATATTTCAACGACACAGACAGTGAAGAACGACAGAGGAGCCTTTCCACAATTGCCGCCAGGGCATCCTTTTGAAGACTTTTTCAAGGATTTTGGAAGAAAGGGTAAAGAAGGGGAGCGTGAACGCAAGGCAACGTCGCTTGGATCTGGGTTTGTTATTGATGCTGGTGATGGTTATGTCATTACGAACAATCATGTGATTGACGGCGCTGACGAAATTTTTGTGATTTTTCAGGATGGCGAAAAACTTGCCGCCGAACTTGTCGGTACTGATCCCAAAACTGACATAGCTGTGCTGCAGATTGATCCAAGCGAAAAAAAACTGATCGAGGTTCCTTGGGGAAATAGTGACAAGTCCCGTGTAGGTGACTGGGTTATTGCTATTGGTAACCCATTTGGGCTCGGCGGCACAGTAACCGCGGGTATTATATCCGCTCGTGGCCGTGATATTCGTTCCGGTCCATATGATGATTACATTCAGACAGATGCTTCCATCAATAAGGGAAATTCCGGTGGTCCCCTTTTTAATATGAAAGGTGAGGTCATTGGGATCAATACAGCCATATTCTCTCAATCTGGTGGGAGTATCGGTATTGGCTTTTCCATCCCATCGCAGCTCGCCCGTAAGGTTGTTGATCAATTGATTGAATTTGGTCAGACAAAGCGCGGATGGCTCGGTGTTGTAATTCAGAATGTGACCGAGGAACTGGCCGATGGCTTGGGGCTGGGTGATACAGATGGCGTCCTTGTTGCAGGTGTTCCAGAGGATGGACCTGCCTACAAAGCGGGAATTAAAGCTGGTGACGTGATTTTAACATTTGGTGATAAACGAGTTCGTGAGACCCGAGAGCTGTCACGGGTTGTTGCAGAGACCGCTGTGGGATCCAAAGTAAAAGTTGAGCTTTGGAGAAATGGTGAAAAAATTACCAAAACGGTAAAGCTGGGTGAGTTGGAAAAAGCTGAAACCAAAATGGCAAACGGCAGCAAGGCTGACAGTCCTGATGCGACGGTGTCCGTTATGGGAATGAAGCTTGCCACTGTCACAGACAGTTTGCGTGAACAGTTTAAACTGGGTGACGATGCAAAAGGTGTTCTGGTCATTGACGTTGAGGAAGGAAGTGAAGCTGCGGAAAAAGATATTCGTCCAGGCGATCAAATTCTGGAAGTGCAGCTTAAACCGGTTTCAACAGTTGCTGATGTGAAAGCCAGTTTGAATGAAATCAAAGAAAGCGATCGCAAGTCAGTGCTCATGCTGACGCGAAGGGGACTTAACTCCCGCTTTGTTGCCCTGAGCACTCAAGAGTAGCGTTACAGGTAAAAGTGAACCAGATGAAGCCCCGGCAGATTGCCGGGGTTTTTTTTATCCTTCGAAGAATTCGCTTTTTTTATAGCCCTGATAGTAAAGCAATGTGGTGAGGTCACCGAAACGGATTGACGCATCGGCGGCTGCCTGCGCCGCTGGTTTGGCATGATAGGCAACCCCAAGGCCTGCGGCTTCGATCATGGGGATATCATTTGCGCCGTCACCGATGGCCGCAGATTGCGCCGCCTCAAGTTTGAGCTCTTCTTGCAACCGGTTAAGGTTATCAAGTTTGGCTTGAGAGTTTAAAATTGGTTCAACCGCCGTTCCGGTTAGCTGCCCGTTTTCAAATAACAGTTCATTGGCGTCATCCATGTCGAAGCCGACAATATCCCGAACTCTGTTTGTGAAATAGGTAAATCCGCCGGAAACGAGGGCGCAATAGGCACCGTTCTTTTTCATGGTTTGGATAAGGGTACGCGCACCGGGCATGATTTTCACCCTTTCATCAAAGGTTTGGGCGAGTACCTCTTCTTTGAGTCCTTTAAGCATCGCAACGCGGGATTTAAAGGCGTCGTTAAAGTCCAGCTCGCCGCGCATGGCTCGTTCTGTGATAGTGGAGACTTCGGCCTTCAGTCCTGCGAAATCTGCCAGTTCATCAATGCATTCTACAGTTATGATTGTGCTATCCATATCAGCAAGTAACAGTTTTTTGCGTCTGTGAGATGTTTTTTGCAGACAGTAATCACTGCTCGAGAGGACTTCCTCTAGCGGGGCAATATCTGGTGTTTCGCTTAATAGCAGATCTACAGCAATGTCATCGCAAAGCCAGTTTTGCTCCGTGAGCTGTATGTTCTGCGCCGCCAGTCTGGATTTAACCGCAGACAATGTGCTAGAAAATGAGGCAATATCGGCCGGGTTGGCCACCAGAGTTAATGTGTTTTCCATCAAATAGACCAGTATTCTTTATGTCTGAACAGGTTTCACCAAGCCCCTCGCAACAGGGTTGCATTCTTTTAGCAGGCCCGACCGCCAGCGGCAAATCCGCATTGGCAATTGCAATTGCCAATGAGTTCGATGGTGTAATCATTAATGCGGATAGCATGCAGATTTATTCCGGTCTGTCCGTTATTACGGCGCGTCCGGACCCCCAGGAGGAAGCCGCTGCACCGCATTCGCTTTATGGGGTCTTGTCCCCTGACGATTATTGCTCTGCTGCGAGGTGGCGGGATATGGCGCTGGCTAAAATAAGTGCCTGTCATGCAGCTGGAAAGCTCCCCATTCTTTGTGGGGGTACGGGTCTTTATTTCGAAATACTGACAAAAGGGATTGCGCAAATTCCCAGTATCAGTGACGAGGTCAGGGAGAATTTGCGGGAGTTGCAACGGCGTGAGGGTAATCAGGTCATTTATGATCGGTTACTGCAAAAAGATCCGCAATCTGCATCACGATTGAATGTGGGAGATTCGCAGCGGTTACTTCGGGCTTTGGAAGTCGTGGAAGAAACCGGAATTCCCTTGAGCGAATGGCATAAAAAAGAAGCTGACGGGCCCATTCTCGAGTGTCCCAGATTATGGCTGGCTCTTCTTCCTGATCGCCAATGGCTTTATGATCGGTGTGAAAAGCGCCTTGACTGGATGATTGATGAGGGGGGCGCCGTAGAAGAGGTTGCTGCCTTGCTGCAGCGTGATCTGGATCCGACTTTACCGGCCATGAAAGCTTTGGGGGTGCCAGAAATCAGTGCGTATTTGGCAGAAGAGCTGACATTGGAGGAGGCAAAAGAGCGGATCAAGCTGCTGACACGTCGGTATGCAAAGCGTCAAATGACATGGGTGAGAAATAAGATGACAGAAGCAAATGTGTCATCTGCGCAAGATTTGGAAAGTTTAAAGGCAGAATTCTTTCCATTTATTCGCCATTTTTTGTTGACCCTGACGAAATGAAAGTCTAGTTTCCCCTTGTTGACGGTAGGAAAGACCAGTTTTTTCTGCCAGATCGACCGAAGCATCGCTCGGATCAATCATCCGGGCGCTTTTTCGTTTAAACAATTTTTTTATGCCACTACCAGACAAAGAGATTAGGGATATCCCATGGCAAGCAAAGAAATGACAGGTGCAGAAATCGTAATCAAGTCGCTGATTGATCAGGGCGTGGAGGTGATTTTCGGATATCCTGGTGGCGCTGTGCTCCCCATCTATGATGAATTGTTCAAGCAAAACAACATTCGTCACATTCTCGTCCGTCAGGAAGGTGGCGCTGTTCACGCTGCTGAAGGATATGCGCGTTCTACAGGCAAACCGGGCGTTGTTCTGGTGACATCTGGCCCTGGCGCTACAAATGCAGTGACTGGTTTGGCTGACGCATTGCTGGACAGTATTCCTATTATTTGCCTGACAGGGCAGGTTGCTACACATCTCATTGGAAATGACGCGTTTCAGGAAGCGGATACCGTTGGGATCACGCGACCTGTCACGAAGCACAATTATCTGGTCAAAGATGCGGCCGATCTTGCGCGCACAATGCACGAGGCGTTTCACGTTGCGACAACAGGTCGCCCTGGCCCTGTTGTCATTGATCTTCCAAAAGATGTTCAGTTCCAACCTGCAACCTATACTCCGCCAACATTGGTTCAGCATAAAAGCTACAAGCCACAGGTTAAGGGTGACCTGAAAGCGATTAAAAAAGCTGTGAAGCTGCTGGCAAGTGCCAAAAGGCCGATTTTTTACACCGGCGGCGGCGTTATTAACTCTGGTCCGAAGGCGTCCAAGGTTCTCACACAACTCGCGCGTATGACTGGATATCCGGTTACAAGCACATTGATGGGGCTTGGTGCATTCCCCGCTTCTGACAAGCAGTTTCTGGGCATGCTCGGGATGCATGGGACTTATGAGGCCAACAACGCCATGCATGATTGTGATGTCATGGTGTGCGTCGGGGCGCGTTTTGATGACCGTATTACTGGGCGTTTGGACGCATTCTCGCCAAACTCCAAAAAAATTCACATTGATATTGACCCATCTTCGATCAACAAAAACATTAAAGTTGATATTCCGATTGTCGGGGATGTTGGTCATGTCCTTGAAGACATGGTCAAAGTCTGGAAATCCGAAGTTTGCAAGCCAGATGCGAAAGCTCTCACCAAATGGTGGAAAGAGATTGATGGCTGGCGGGCTCGTAAATGTCTGGATTTCGTGCAGGATGGCCCTGTGATCAAGCCACAATATGCTCTGTCACGCCTGAATGAACTGACAAAGGGCATGGATCGGTATTTCACAACGGAAGTCGGGCAGCACCAGATGTGGGCAGCCCAGTATCTTGAATTCGATGAGCCAAATCGTTGGATGACATCTGGTGGATTGGGCACTATGGGATACGGCCTGCCAGCTGCCATGGGCGTTCAGATTGCACATCCTGATGCACTCGTGGTTGATGTCGCGGGTGAGGCATCGACGATGATGAATATCCAGGAAATGTCGACGATTTTGCAATATCGTCTGCCGGTCAAAATTTTCATTCTCAATAATGAATATATGGGAATGGTGCGTCAGTGGCAGGAATTGCTGCATGGCGGGCGGTATTCGGAAAGCTATATGGAAAGTCTGCCAGACTTTGTGAAGCTTGCTGAAGCCTTTGGCTCGAAGGGTCTGCGGTGTCATGAAGCGGATAAAGTGGATGACTGCATTCGAGAAATGATAGAAACTGATGGGCCTGTACTGGTTGATATGCTGGTCGACAAGCAGGAAAATGTGTTCCCCATGGTTCCCTCGGGCGCTGCTCATAACGAGATGCTGCTTGCAGATGACAAGGAAGGGGAAGGGCCGGAAGTCTCTTCTCAGGGAATGACGCTGGTTTAAGGTGAAATTCCTTTTCAGCAGTTGAATGGATAAATTGTGGATGGACGCTCAAGCGGCCGAAGAAAGAAAACTTGGACAACATGCAAAATATTGATTTTCACAGACACACCATTGCGGTTCTTGTTGACAATGAATTTGGTGTTCTGGCCCGTGTGGTGGGGCTGTTTTCGGGCCGTGGCTACAATATTGAAAGCCTGACCGTCGCCAAGGTTGATGACGACGAAAATCTGTCGCGCATCACTATTGTTACATCCGGAACTGAAATGGTGATTGCCCAGATCAAGGCGCAGCTTGAAAGGCTGGTTCCGGTTCACAAAATTGCTGATCTGACAATTGATGGACCCAGCGTTGAGCGCGAAATGGCGCTCGTCAAGGTCGAGTGCAAAGGTGAAAAACGGTTGAAGCGCTGCGGATGGCGGATATTTTCCGTGCCCGTGCCGTTGATACCACTGAAAAATCGTTCGTGTTCGAAGTCACCGGAGTTCGTGACAAGGTGAAAGCCTTTGTCGAATTGATGGGGCCACTTGGAAAAACCGAAGTGTGCCGCACAGGTATTGTGGCGGTTAAACGGGGTGATGAGACAATCTGATTGTCCCGGCCAACTAATTTTAAACAACTCAAGAATTGATATTCAGAAGGAAATAGTAAGATGCGCGTTTATTATGACAGCGATGCCGATGTAAACCTGATCAAAGGCAAAAAAGTCGTCATTGTTGGTTATGGTAGCCAGGGCCACGCCCATGCAAACAACCTAAAAGATTCCGGTGTTGCTGAGGTGGCTGTTGCCCTTCGTGCAGATAGCTCATCCGTCAAGAAAGCAGAAAATGCCGGCCTTAAAGTCATGACACCTGCAGATGCTGCGGCATGGGGCGACGTGGTCATGATGCTCACACCAGATGAGCTGCAGGCAGACATTTACGAAAATGATCTTGCGCCAAATATGAAAGACGGTGCAGCGCTGGTGTTCGCTCATGGTTTGAATGTGCATTTTAACCTTATTGAGCCTCGCAAAGATATGGACGTCTTCATGGTGGCACCAAAAGGTCCTGGCCATACGGTTCGCTCTGAATACCAGAAAGGCGGAGGGGTTCCTTGCCTTGTTGCAGTGTATCAGGATGCTTCCGGTAATGCGCTGGATATTGCCTTGTCTTATGCGTCAGCAATTGGTGGTGGCCGTGCAGGCATTATTGAAACGACTTTCAAAGAAGAATGTGAAACCGATCTGTTTGGTGAGCAGGCTGTCTTGTGCGGTGGTCTGGTTGAGTTGATCCGCGCCGGTTTTGAAACTTTGGTCGAAGCTGGATACGCGCCTGAAATGGCTTATTTTGAATGCCTGCATGAAGTCAAACTGATCGTTGATCTGATGTATGAAGGCGGCATTGCCAACATGAACTACTCCATTTCCAACACTGCGGAATATGGTGAGTATGTCACTGGTCCACGGATCATTACACCAGAGACTAAAGCTGAAATGAAGCGTGTTCTGGATGACATTCAGACAGGTAAATTTACGCGCGACTTTATGCTGGAAAACAAGGTTCGCCAGCCGTTCCTTAAAGCAACACGCGCGCTGAACGATGCCCATCAGATTGAAGAAGTTGGTGCGAAGCTGCGTGGCATGATGTCCTGGATCGGTGAAAACGCAATGGTTGATAAATCCAAAAACTGATTTGGGTTTTTGAAACTGCAAAGCCGGCCTCGAAAGAGTGCCGGCTTTTTTGTTTTTACAGCTTTTGTCTATTTCGTTATATTTGATAATTCATATAAAACTCAGAGGTATAAAAAAAATGATAAACGCCTTTCAGGAGTTGATGGCAGTTCGCGGTGCGGACGTAGCGCCGGATGTTCAGATTACGGGGTCGGACTCTGTCTACCACACCAAATTTAAAGTTACTGAAACTGCAGCAGCCATATTGGCCGCAAATGCTGCGGCTATTAATGATATTTGGGAGTTGAAAACGGGGCGCAGGCAAACAGCCAGTGTTGATATGCGTCACGCTGCCGCTGTACTTAACAGCAGCAATTATCTGGAATTCCGTCAGGAAAACGGGGAATATGTGGCGAAGCAGGATTCCGAGCTTTCCAAACAGGCATATGATATCATCGCCCCCTATTACACACGCGATGATCGGTTGTTTATGCCACATTTCGGCATGCCCCATCTGAAAGAAAAGGTCTTGAAGATACTGGGCTGTGATTTCGATGCTCAGTCAGTTGGTAAAGCTGTTGCCAAATGGGATGCGGAAGAGCTGGATCAGGTTATTGCTGATGCCAACTGTTGCGGGGGGATTGTCAGAACGCAGGATGAGTGGCTGGCTCACCCTCATGGGCAGGCTTTGTCAGCGAAAGCGGTGGTTGAGATTGAAAAAATTGGCGACAGTGAGCCAGAACCGTTTCCATCAGGGGGATTACCACTTCAGGGTATTCGCGTTCTGGACCTGACCCGAATTCTGGCCGGTCCGGTTGCAGCACGAACCCTTGGAGAATACGGGGCTGATGTGTTGATGGTGGCGGCAAAGCATGTTCCGCAAATCAAGAAATTCTTTATTGATCTATCCCATGGCAAGCGCAGTTGTTATCTGGATATGCGTGATCAGGAGGAGGCGGAGCATTTAAAGCAGTTGGTTCGTCAAGCGGATGTATTTTCACAAGGATACAGGCCAAATGCGTTGACACGTAAAGGCTTCGGGCCGGAGCAACTGGCGGAAATTCGCCCGGGCCTTATATACACCACCATTAATTGCTACGGAAGTGATGGGCCGTTTAGCGATCGAGGCGGTTGGGAGCAGATTGCCCAGACCGTTACCGGTGTGAGCCATGAGAATGGTGAATTTCCAACTTTGCTGCCTGTCTTTTTCTCAGACTACGGAACAGGATATCTGGGCGCTTACGGGACCCTTCTGGCGTTAGCACGGCGTGCCGTTGAAGGGGGTAGTTATCATGTGAAAGTTTCCCTTTGCCAAACTGCCATGTTTTTGCAGCGGCAGGGGCGACTGGAAAATCCGAACGTTGGAATTCCATTGAGCGCAGAGGAAGTGCAGGCCTTGCAGCAAACCAGTCAAACGAGTTACGGGGATATTCGCCATCTTGGACCAGTTGTTCGTTATAGTGAAGTTCAGCCACGATATGCGGGGCCGACCCCGGCACTTGGCGCGCATAAAGCAGAATGGCTGGGGTAAGCGGTGCAGTTCTGGCGCGCTCCGATATTTTTGGACATAATCATGCCGAAATTCTCACCTAATAGCCTTTAGGTTGACTGCCTTTACGGCTTTTGCGCAATCAGCGCGGAAATTTGGACGTTTGCCCATTATTCTGTTGATAGAAGAAGCGCAAAAGGCGTAAATGTGTCAGTCATGCTTGAAAAATATTAACCATTATCTGTCATACACGTTGAACTGTTGATAAATACTGGTATTTTCAGGTATTTCGTAGTCTGAAATGCTGTGTTGGCACAACAGAAACGCGGTTTTAAATCTGCTATTACAGGTTGGCAGGTTAAACTGAATGGGAATTTGATTGAAGGGCGGGGGGTTCTTGCTCTTTTAGACTTTTGAGTGAGGCGATTTAATGTTTTCCAAAATGCTCGGCATGATGTCAGCGGATATGGCAATTGACCTTGGAACAGCCAATACACTTGTGTATGTGAAAGGGCGCGGAATTGTTCTAAACGAGCCGTCAGTTGTTGCCATTATTCACCGGCAGGGCAAGAAACAGGTTCTGGCCGTTGGTGATGAAGCAAAAATGATGCTGGGTAGAACACCAGGCAATATCGAAGCCATTCGCCCGTTGCGTGATGGCGTGATCGCAGATTTTGAAATTGCCGAGGAAATGATCAAGCACTTCATTCAAAAGGTGCATAACCGACGTTCCTTTGCGCGTCCGCAAGTTATTATTTGTGTTCCTTCCGGATCCACTGCGGTGGAACGTAAAGCCATTCGCGAATCCGCCGAGAATGCGGGGGCCCGTGAAGTCTTCCTGATTGAAGAGCCGATGGCGGCAGCTATTGGCGCCGGATTGCCGGTAACAGAGCCAACCGGTTCAATGGTTGTGGATATTGGCGGTGGTACGACTGAAGTCGCGGTCCTGTCGCTTGGCGGAATTGTATATGCCAAAAGCGTTCGGGTTGGTGGTGATAAGATGGATGAAGCAATTATCGCTTACATTCGTCGTAACCATAATCTTTTGATCGGTGAGAGTTCAGCAGAGCGGATCAAGAAAACAATCGGTTCGGCCTGCCAGCCAGAAGATGGCAATGGCGAGACAATGGAAGTGAAGGGCCGTGATTTGATGAACGGCGTGCCAAAAGAGTTGATTATCAGTCAACGGCAAATTGCAGATAGTCTTGCGGAGCCTGTCGGCGCGATTGTCGAAGCGGTTAAGGTTGCACTTGAACATACAGCGCCTGAACTGGCAGCTGATATTGTTGACAAAGGCATTGTCCTGACCGGTGGCGGTGGATTGCTTGGCAATTTTGATCATGTTCTTCGCAATGCAACCGGATTGCCTGTTTCCATTGCCGATGAGCCGCTTTCATGTGTTGCTATCGGTACAGGCCGTGCCCTTGAAGAGATCAAAACACTACGTCACGTTTTGAGCGGCGAGGGCTGAGACAGATTGCTATCTGATTAGCTGTTTCGCGTTTAGGAGTACTAGAATTGGCATTAGGTCAAAATTCAGCCTGGAGACTAGCGATACCGTTGAAGGTTTTCTTTCAGCGGTTTGCCTTTCTGTCCTTGATCTGTCTGTCAATCGCTCTTCTGGTTCTTGGTAAAGCCGATCTTGTTGTGATGGAGCGGGTGCGGACTATCAGTACTGATGCGCTGTCGCCGGTTTTGAGCACATTATCACAGCCTATTAATGCGTTGAACAAGGGGATTGAACGGGTTCGGGAACTTGCAAGCCTTGTTGAGGAAAACGAACGGCTGCGACGGGAAAATGAACGGTTGCTCAAATGGCAGTCGGTCAGCCGGTCACTGGATCGGGAGAATGACTATTATCGTCGATTGTTAAACGCACTCAGTGATCCGCTGGTTCTTCCAATCACGGCTCGTGTCGTTGGCGATTCCGGGGGCCCATTTGTCCGTACGTTGCTATTGGGCGCGGGAACGCTTGATGGCGTTCGTGTTGGGCAGGCCGCGGTTGGTCCGCATGGTGTGATTGGTCGCGTGGTGGAAGTCGGGCATCAGTCCGCCCGCGTTTTGCTACTGACAGACCTGAACTCCCGCATTCCGGTTGCGCTTGAAAATTCTCGGCACAAAGGAATTTTGGTGGGGGATAACTCGTCCTCACCCAAGCTTGAATTTTTGCCAACCAATGCACAGGTATCCCCAGGTGACAAAGTCGTGACCTCAGGTGATGGGGGATTATTGCCGGCGGGTTGGCCAATTGGCATGGTTGCATCGGTTGCAGAGGGGCAGGTGCGTGTTCAGGCTTATGCAGACTGGACGCGATTGGAATATGTAAGCGTGCTGCGCTATGACTTGCCGGGACTGACGGATAAACATAATAATCCTGGCGATCTTGGCGAGAGTAAGCTTGGCAATTGATCGGATGGTACCCCCAATGACACCATCCATTTCCTATCAACTGCATCGTATCTTACGGGGAAGTATCCCTTTCTGGATATCGCTTTTTCTCATTTTCCTAAGCGTTGTCCCACTAAGAATTACTGGATTTGCAACTGTAACTCCTTCGTTTCTGATGATATCGGTCTTTTACTGGAGTTTGCATCGTCCCTATCTCTTGCCGGCGCCGGTTGTATTTCTGCTGGGTCTGATTTTCGATATACTGACTGGCACGCCCATGGGGTTGACCTCTCTTATGTTGTTGGTCGTACACGGAATAGCGGTAACGCAAAGACAGGTCTTCGTTGGGAAAGCCTTTGTACTTTCCTGGTGGGGGTTCTTCCTGATCGGAGCAGGGATCGCAGTGTTTTCCTGGATTGTTGCCTGTGTACTGGAATTGACGATTATCCCGATCCTGCCTGTATTTATACAATATGGTCTGACAGTTCTGTTTTTTCCTCTGCTTGCATGGTGTTTTGCAGTCGTGCAATCCAGTATTTTGAAGCATATTTGACATGTCCAGTGCTCGCGATAAGGAAAAATCCCGTTTATTTACACGCAGGGCTTTGATCCTGGCAGGAGGACAGGCTGCGCTTATGTCAGTTCTGGCCGGACGGCTCTATTACCTGCAAGTGTTGCAATCAGACGAATATGCAACGATGGCCAATGAAAATCGAATGAACATTCGGCTTCTTGCGCCACTGCGGGGACAGGTTCTGGATCGTTTCGGTAAAGAAATTGCCAGCAATCGCCAGAATTACCGTGTCGTCCTTATCCGCGAGCAGACAAAGAGCGTGGAGCAGACACTTGACCGCCTTTCCGATTTGGTGCCGGTATCCGATGCCGACAGGGAAAGGGTACTCAAAGAAGCGAGACGCAAACGCGGCTTCGTCCCCATTCCCGTGATGGAAAACCTCACCTGGGAAGAGTTTTCGCGAATTAATGTTCACAGCCCTGAGCTGCCGGGTATCCAGCTTGATGTCGGGGAGACACGGCATTATCCCTATGGTCCATTATTCGCACACACTGTCGGCTATGTGGGATCGGTATCCGAAAGGGATCTGAAGACACTGGAGCCCGATCCGTTGCTGGAGTTACCCGGATTTAAAATCGGTAAAAACGGAATAGAAAAATATTACGATTTATCGCTTCGGGGAAAAGCAGGAACCAGTCGTGTGGAAGCTAATGCTTATGGCCGTGTCATACGGGAGCTTAGCCGTCAGGAGGGGAACCCGGGTAATGATCTGGAACTGACGATTGATGCAGAGCTTCAACAGTATGCAGCCCAAAGAATGGGAGAGGAAAGCGCCGCAGCCGTTATCATGGATGTGCATACAGGGGACATTTTATCCATGGTGTCGGTGCCCAGTTTTGATCCCAATAGTTTTACCACGGGGATCAGTGTCAAGGATTGGCGCGCGTTGCAGTCAAATCCCAAACATCCACTGAACAACAAAGCCGTTGCCGGTCAATATCCTCCGGGATCCACGTTTAAAATGGTTGTGGCATTGGCCGCGCTTGAGGCAGGCGTGATTACGCCCGATTACACCACTTATTGCGCTGGGCATACGATGTTGGGCCGCCATAAGTTTCATTGCTGGAAACGCGGAGGGCATGGCAAATTAAATCTGCGACAGTCAATTGAGCAGTCCTGTGATGTGTATTTTTATGATATCGCTCGTAAAGTCGGTATGGACAAAATTGCAGAAATGGCCAACCGATTTGGACTTGGTCAGAAACTGGGGCTGGATTTATATGGTGAAAAAGCCGGTTTGATTCCGACAACTGACTGGAAGCAGGCCGTACGCGGTGAACGCTGGCAGGTTGGCGATACCTACAACGCCGGTATCGGGCAAGGATACGTCCTTTCTACGCCATTACAGCTTGCGGTCATGACAGCCCGGCTGGCCAATGGCGGTAAAGCGGTCACGCCTCGTTTGGTAAAGCAGGAGCTGCAAAATCTGGTTAAAGGAGATGCCGAACAAGCTGAGCCGCCGAAGGATATAGGTGTTAGCAAAGCGGCGCTCAAAGCCGTTTTGGATGGCATGTTTGACGTGATGAATGGTGAAAAAGGTACCGGTCGTGGCTCGAGAATAGATGTAGAGGGGTGGGAAGTCGCGGGTAAATCGGGAACTGCTCAAGTTCGCAGAATTTCCAAGAAAGAGCGGCTGACTGGCGTGTTGAAATCAGAAGAAAAGCCTTGGGAATACAGAGATCACGCCCTGTTTGTGGCATTTGCACCTTATGACAATCCGCGATACGCGGTGTCAGTTATTGTCGAACACGGAGGGAGTGCCTCCAAGGTTGCAGCACCCATTGCAAGTGATCTGTTGAAAGAAGCCTTGCGTCTTGATCCGGTGAGGCGAAAGCATAAAAAGGACGAGATTTCAGACAAACAGCAACGAGAGGATGAGCGTGATGCTTAGAGAACTCGGTGCACCAGAGAGGAACCAGCCTCTTTCAAAAAAAATATGGGAATTAAACTGGGGCTTAGTGCTGTTAATCTGCGTAACGGCTTCGGTTGGATTTTTAATGCTGTACTCGGCTGCAGACGGCAATATTAACCCTTGGGCCTCTCGCCAGATGATCCGATTTGGTGCCGGGTTGGTTATTATGCTGGTGGTTGCGTTGACTGATATTCGCATATGGTTACGGCTGGCATATCCGTTGTATTTCATAGCCCTGTTAATGCTCGGCGCTGTTGAAGTGATGGGTGTAATCGGTATGGGTGCTCGTCGGTGGGTTGAAATCGGCCCAATTCAGTTGCAGCCCTCGGAAGTGATGAAGATTACGCTGGTCATGGCATTGGCCCGTTATTTCCATGGTCTTGATCTGGAAGATGTGCGCCGCATTCGCTGGTTAATTCCGCCCTTAATATTGGTGGCCATGCCCGCCATGCTGGTTCTGCGGCAGCCGGATCTTGGGACAACGCTATTGTTGATAGCTGGCGCTGGTGTGGTCTTTTTTGGCGCTGGTGTCGCTTGGTGGAAGTTTGCGGCGGTGATCGGGACAGCCATACCTGCTGGTTTCTTTGCCTATCAGTTTCTGCATGAGTATCAGAAAAAACGGATTCTAATCTTTTTGAACCCGGAATCAGATCCATTGGGAGCCGGATATCACATCATGCAGTCCAAAATCGCTCTTGGATCAGGGGGAATTTTTGGAAAGGGTTTTGTGCAAGGAACGCAAAGCCATTTGAATTATTTACCTGAAATGCGAACAGATTTTATTTTCAGTATGTTGGCTGAAGAATTTGGCATGGTCGGCGGCCTTATTCTGTTTGCGCTTTACATCATGTTGTTAGCATATGGATATGCCATCGCGCTGCGTTCGCGCAATCAGTTTGGGCGACTGTTGGCGCTGGGACTAAGCGGAGTGTTTTTTCTGTATGTCTTTATCAATATTGCAATGGTGATGGGGCTGGTGCCCGTCGTCGGTGTTCCTTTGCCTTTAATTTCCTACGGTGGGACATCCATGCTGACCCTGCTTGTCAGCTTTGGGCTGATCATGAGCAGTTATGTTCACAGAGATGTGGAAATCAACCCGCGAAAATACTGACCTGGATCTACCACACGCACAAATCGCAGTAATTTGAAATGCATGTGAACAGGAATGTCACTAGCTTTCAGTCACCAGCTTGATTGAAAGGACCCAGATGATTGGGTTACTGCGACTGCAAAGTGATATCCCAGTAGAAAGTTGTGCCGTTTAATATCTGTTGTGCCGTGCATCGCTTCTTTCAAGAAAGTCGATTTTCTGAATTCAAAACGGAGTTACAAGATGCAACTACCCATTTCATTTCCCAAACTGGCTCTTGGGGTGTCAGCCAGCATAGTGTTGGTGGCCTTGTCTCAGGCTTCAACAGCTCAAGCCGCTCCTCAAGTTGTAGAACTGGTGCAGGTGCCTTGTCAGTTTCTTGGTGTGGAGAGTGATCACGGTTTCACCTCAACCCAAAAGTCTGATTGTGAAACGATTAATGCGAATACTGCCGACGATCGCTTAAAAGATGTTGCTCCGATGAAGCTCGCTGCGGGTGAGTATGTGTTTCGGGTAACAAATAAGAATGTCCCTTATGAGCTTGGTTTCTGGATACGTGAAAAAGGATATAACTGGGCTAATCCGCTTCATAAGCTTAACAAACTGAGCGTTTCTGGTGGCGGGATGCATGAAGGAAAAACGATCGAATATAAAGTGACCCTGAAACCCGGAGAATATGTATTTTCCTGCCCTTTGAATTCAACACCTGACTATGCGCTGGTTGTTGAGTGAGAGCTGATTGATAGAACTTCTTTAAAGCCGCTGCAGATTGTAGCGGCTTTTTTGTTCAACTCGGCGTCACGGTTAGTTGAAACAACGTTATTAGAGGTGCCACCAGCCCCGTGCCATAGTGAAATCGCAAAAGAGAAAAAGGGAACGGTGAGATGCAAGAGTTTAAACAATTGTTGAAATCAACTGTCGTGTTCGTTGTAGCTGTTGGTACAGGTGCTGGTATCTATGGAGCGGGAGCATTAGCTGCTAATGGAGAAATTGCTTCCTCTTCACCGAGTGAAAAACAGGCTATCAATCCGCAAGCGGTTAAGAAAAACCTTTTGCTGGCGAGTACTTGTAACCCATGCAATCCAAAGAAGAACCTCTGTAATCCCTGTGCCGCCAAAAATCCATGTAATCCATGCGCTTCTGCTAAAGTGGAAACGCAGTCGGGCTGCGTGGTTCCTGAGTTGGCCGCAGCAAATCCATGCGCTGCAAAGAACCCTTGTAACCCTTGTGCAGCGAAGAATCCATGCAATCCGTGTGCAGCGAAGAACCCATGCAATCCGTGCGCAGCAAAAAACCCCTGCAATCCTTGTGGTGCAGCGGATGTGGCGGAACTTAGTCCTCAACAAGCGATTGCGGCCTATGACTGCATTCAAAGTGAGTTGATCTCATCCTATGCAAAAGCCGGCCTTTCAGAGGTTCAAAATTATATCGGCTGGGAGAATGTTGCGCTTAGCCCATATCAGGCAGTCACCCATGGGAACCGCTATGTGAATAATTGGGTAAACACTGTGGGAGCAGCGCAATATAGAAAATATGAAGATGCAGGTCAGATGCCTGTAGGCTCTGTGATTGTTAAAGACAGCTTCGAAGTGACGGCGAGCGGCGCAATCTCGCCAGGGCCGATGTTCATTATGGAAAAAATGGCAGACGGTTTCCAGCCGGAATTGGGTAACTGGAAATATTCAATGGTCATGCCCGATGGATCCATATTTGGGCAAACGAAAGGCAAAAATACTGCAGGAATGGTTTTCTGCTCGGAGTGCCACGCTTCTGCTGAGGATCAGGATTACCTGCTCTTTTTACCAGAAGAGTTACGAAAATAACCCCTCGATCTGTTGAAAGGTTGAGTTTCAGCAGATCGCTCAATCAATAGCTCAACACTACAGGAGTAGGATATCCAATGATCAAGAAATCTCTAAAAGTTACCGCACTCAGTTTAACAGCTATTTCTGCTGCAACTATTGCTTCAGTTCCGGTAGCGCAAGCCGCACAAAAAGCTGGTGAATTAGTAGTCGCGAGTGCCTGCAATCCATGCAAACCAAAAAAGAATGCTTGTAACCCTTGTGCGGCAAAAAATCCGTGCAATCCGTGTGCAGCAAAGAACCCCTGCAATCCATGCGCCGCGAAAAACCCCTGTAACCCTTGTAATCCATGCGCTGCCAAGAAAAAGAACCCTTGCAGTGCGAGCTGATTACACTCACTTCTGAAGGTATTGATGACGGTTTTTATCACGCGGCCATGAGCGCCGCGTGATGAGTGTGTGATGGGGAGATTTTTATGCTGGATTTGAACAGTTTGACACGAAGCGAACTTGAAGAGATGGGCGCCGCGGGTGAACAGGTCTTAAATTGCTATCGTGTTCTTGCGAAGTCTGGTGATAATATTGTGGGAGAGGTGATCAAAGGTCAGGGAACCTTTTATGAAATGGACCATTACCCAAAAGGTGATGTCTACGACCCGCAAACTCATTGTCAGTATTATTATCATGCCCACCGGGAAGGTGAACATGGTCATTTTCACACGTTTCTTCGCTCCGCGGGAATGCCGGATGACATGCGTCCTTTGAAAGGGCAGTCTTTACAGGATTACATGGAAGAGAGAGACGATAAGCTTACGCATTTAGTTGCTATTTCGATGGATGCCCGAGGCTACCCAATCAGTCTATTTACCACCAATCGTTGGGTCACAGCAGAGAACTGGTATCCTGCGGAAGATGTCCTCTTCGCCTTGAACAGGTTTGAAATGGACCTTGTGCCACCATCCTGGCCCGTCAATATCTGGATCACGAACTTGGTTCGGCTTTACTTACCTGTCATTCGGCAACTGATTTTAGATCGGGACAAAACGGTAAAAGCGTGGGCGGAGCGACACCCAAATCGCGATGTATTTGAAGATCGGGAGCTGGAAGTGACTTCTGAGGTGGCGATTGATGTCGCAAGTTTTCTTGAAGAAATACAGCGACATCTTGAAAATTAAGTTCGCTCTGGTTTCAGTTCAGAGTGTGTTTTGGCAGATAAATATCCACGGATGTTCCTTCGCCGACGACCGATTGGATATCAATATGTCCGTTGGATTGCTTAATAAATCCATAGACCATTGAAAGACCAAGCCCGGTTCCTTTCCCAACCTCTTTTGTGGTGAAAAAAGGCTCAAAAACATGTTCAAGCTTTTCTGAATCTATACCTTGGCCTGTATCCGTGACACTCAGTCGGACATAGTCTCCTTCTGGTTGGTTGTCTGCTTTCTTTAGCTCGTCCCCGGCAAGAGTTACGTTATTCGTTTTGAGCGTCAATTGACCGCCATTTGGCATAGCATCTCTGGAATTTATTGTCAGGTTGAGGATGGCATTTTCAACCTGCCCGGGGTCGGCAAAACAATCCCAAAGCGCTGGATCCGTGTCCAGACAAATATGGATATTTTTTTCAATAGTCCTGTCCAGCACCTTTAGCATTTTCGCGACATTGTCATTAAGATTAATTGTAGCAGGGTTCAGTGCTTGTGTACGGCCGAACGCAAGCATGCTTTTGGTTAGATCCGCACCGCGTTCTGCCGCTTCCAGAATTACCTCAGTACGTGCTTTCAATTTTTCATCTTGTGGATCCAGCATTTCCTGTAACAACTCTGCATTGCCTTGTATCACTGCCAGCAAATTGTTGAAATCATGAGCGACACCGCCGGTAAGTTGTCCAACAGCTTCCATTTTTTGGGATTGGCGCAACCTTTCTTCAAGCTCTTTTCGCTCTGTAATGTCTTGAGTGACACCAAATATAGATTGAACCACACCTTTTGAATCTAGCTCGGGCTGCATCGAAGTTTCGACATGTCGGATCGCACCATCAGATCTGATTACACGCAGCGGCAGAATTTTGGATTGTCCCGTTTTTATAAGATCAAAATAGTCCTCTTGTACTTTCGGTAGGTCATCGGGAAAGATAAGGGTGGCCGCTTCTTTCGGCGAAATTGGCTTTTCGGAAATCGGTCGCATGTATATATTGAACAATTCTTTTGACCAATAGACTTCCTGCTTTTGTAAATCGACTCTCCAGTGACCAAATCGACCGATAGTTTGGGCGAGGGCCATTTCTCTCTCTCTTCGCAGAAGTTCTCTTTCGTATATGTGCCGCGCTGTAACGTCTCTGATAAAATTCAAAGTCCCCTGACGTCCATTCCAGATCATGGCCTGTGAATGCATTTCCACGTGAAAAATGTCTCCATCCATGCGTTGGTAGCGGGTCTGAATTTGCTCAGGCTTGCCGGATTTCAAAACCTTTTTTCTGAATTCCTGTAGACGGGGTCGTTCATCTGGGGCCACCAAATTGATAGAGGAGAGGCCCACCAAGTCAGAGATGCTATTGACCCGGAAGGTTGATATCGCACTTTCATTGACAAGCGCGACTTTTCCGTCAATCTGTAAAACCAGTGCATCAGGTATCAACTCGTTGAGCGCACGGTACTGTTGTTCACTTTGCTGAAGGGCAGTTTGAGCTGTGATCATGTCCGTAATATCCATAAGGGACACGAAATAGGATGGATTGCCCTTATAGGTAATCATGTTTGCCGACAGAATGACCGTCTTTTCAACATTTTTAAGGGTTTTAATGTTGAGTGTATCCCCTCGAAGATATCCTTCCCTCTCGATTTTTGAAAGCAGGTGGCGACGGTGATCCTGGTCGACGTAAAAATCACGCACATCTAGCTAAGAAGCCCTTCACTTCCCGCATCAAAAAGAGATTCCGCATAGGAATTGGCATATACAATTTCCATTCCTGTAATAATGAATAACGGGATAGGAGCTCCTATGAGTAAAGCCCTAAACAATTGTTCGTTTTCGACCGCGCGTTGGCGAGCTTCTACAAGCTCAGTGATATCGCTGCGAACAGCAACCGTGCCCCCAGAGGATGTTTGGTAATTTGTGAGGCGGATGGTTTTGCCATTTTCAAATTTTTGTTCCTCTGTGTGCCGATGGTCTTTGAGCTGTTTTTTGCGACGCTCAATCCACTCTTCAGCTTCAGTGTCGGGAATGTTTAATTGCCCGGATGCAAGTTGTTTTCGCAAAATGGCTTCATATTCGAAGCCTATTTGAAGGGTGCCAGTAACAGACGGGAATAAATCTTGCTGTCGCTGATTATAAGCGATGATTTGTTGGTCTTTATCATAAATTATGAAACCGTCATCTACCGCATCGAATGCTTCGGAAATTATATGTGGCTGTCGAAAGTCTTTGATGTATTTAGCGCCAATTCGCAACCGGCAAGCCTCAATTGCCATATCCAGGAAAATTTGATCAGCGTCGTTCAGATCGAGCAAGTTTTCATGCCATAGCGAGATGATCAGGGTTTCCTCTGCATTTCGGCTTCGGAAGATGTAACTCGTTGCGTAACACTGACGGCTCGTAACTCTAAAGCTGTCAGTGTGTATCCCGTCAGCTTGAGCGTATTTGGATATTAATTCGCAGGCATGCCCATCACTGATTGCCTGCTCGGGTAGTGATTTGAAATATTGCGGATGGGCTTGCTGTGGCTTTGCCCTAATGACACTGATCGCGCTTGCATCCATATAGTCCCTGATTAGGATAAACCTTCGCTGGTTGATGCCATTGCGTCCCGTTGCCAGTTCATGAAGCTGGCATAAAGGTCTTTGCGGTGATCATGTATTTTCATACATTTTACTCAAAAAAAACTACTCTGATGTGGATGATAGACATACAGACATGTGTTTGGAAGCGACACCATTCCACGATAACTTTCCAATATATGAGGGAGTCTCTTAAGTCCAGCTTAATGAATTTGAGAAATTTTCTGATAGTCGCATAGCTACAGCGGCTTGCATTCACGTGACCTATAACGGTAGGCTTTGATAAATTATATAACAAAAATAAAAAATGTCTGAGTAGGACAAGGGCACTCATATGCACGGCAAAACTTCTTATCCAATCGCTTTTTCACCTCTCGACCTTGGGTTTACTCGTTTGAAAAACCGGTTTCTGATGGGGTCGATGCATACAGGGCTTGAGGAGTTACCGAACGGTTTTCCCCGTATGGCAAGATATTTTGCTGAACGGGCCAAAGGCGGTGTTGGCATGATCATTACCGGTGGCATTTCACCAAATATTGAGGGAGGATCTGGCGCCAAACTTTCAACATCGGAAGAAGCACAGGCTCATCGGGAAATCACCGATGCAGTTCATAAAGCTGATCCTGAGGTTAAAATATGCATGCAAATATTGCATATGGGACCTTTAGCCCGGGGCAAGTATGCAGTCGCTCCATCTGCCGTTCGCTCGCGCATTGCCAGGGCAGCACCTATCGAACTTGATGCAGCTGGAATAGAAAAACAGCTTGATGATTTTGTAAATTGTGCCGTGAAGGCCAAAGAAGCCGGCTATGACGGGGTGGAGGTTATTGGGTCGGCAGGATATCTGATTAGTACATTCCTTGTTCAGAAAACAAATCTTAGAACGGATGAATGGGGTGGGCCGTTCGAAAACCGGATGCGATTTGCTGTGGAATGTATTCGCAGGATCAGACAAGCAGTTGGTGACCAGTTCATTCTGATATTTCGTATTGCAGCCATGGATATGTTGGAGGGGGGCATGTCATGGGACGAAGTCGTCCAGCTTGCAAAAGCAATTGAAGAAGTCGGTGCAAATATTATCAGTACACATTTTACATGGCATGAGGCCGCAGTTCCTACGATTGCCACGATGGTGCCGCGAGCTGCATTCACTGGGGTAACCGGGCGATTGAAAAAGCACCTTGGAATACCGCTGATCACTAGCAACCGTATAAATATGCCAAGCGTAGCGGAAGAAGTACTGAGGCGCGGGGATGCTGATATAGTTTCGATGGCGCGACCCATGCTTGCTGATGCCGACCTTGTGGTAAAAGCATGGGAGGGGCGCGAGGATGAAATTAACACCTGTATCGCTTGCAATCAGGCATGTCTGGATCATACTTTCACGGGGCAAGAGGTTAGTTGTCTTGTCAATCCCCGAGCCTGCCATGAAACCAAACTGAACTATCTACCTGTTGCAAAAATCAAGAAACTGGCTGTCGTTGGCGCAGGGCCTGCGGGCCTTGCATTTTCTGAAATTGCTGCAAGCCGTGGTCATCATGTGACTTTGTTCGAGCAAAGTTCGGAAATTGGGGGGCAGTTTAATTTGGCCAAGCAGATACCAGGTAAAGAGGAATTTCACGAAACCATACGATATTTTCGCCGTACGATTGATAAATATTCGATTCTGTTGAATTTGAACTGCAAGGTTACTGTGAGCCAATTGGTCAAAGAGGGATTTGATGAAGTCATAGTTGCAACGGGTATTACGCCGCGTGTGCCAGATTTGCCCGGCATTACTCATGAAAAAGCTGTTGGGTATATTGATGTAATCAGCGGAAATCGGGCAGTTGGGCGAAAGGTTGCGATAATGGGGGCTGGTGGTATCGGTTTTGATGTCGCAGAGCTAATATCCCACACGGGGAAATCTGCTGCATTGGACCGACAGATATTCGCACAGGAGTGGGGAATAGATTTTGACAATCATCCACGGGGCGGTGTGACAGGTGTGAAGCCGGTAGTGGCGAGCGCGGATCGTGAAATAACACTCCTGCAAAGAAAAGCGACACCGGTGGGGCGTGGTTTGGGGAAAACGACGGGTTGGACACATAGAATTACGTTAAATCGGCGCGGAGTAAAAATGATAAACGGGGTCGAGTATCTGAAAATTGATGATCTGGGCCTTCATTTATTAATCAATAACGAGCATCAAATTCTGGATGTGGACACTGTTGTTATATGTGCGGGACAGACGTCGCAAAGAGGCATATATGATGAGCTGACCGATAAAGGCGTTAAAGTCCATTTGATTGGCGGCGCGTTTGAAGCCGCCGAACTGGACGCTAAGCGGGCCATTAATCAGGCCGCGCATTTAGCTGCTCAGGTCTAACTTCCCGTCATGGTGTTACAGTTGATAAATGCTTTTAGCACCGGATTGTCGCGCGCTTTCAGGCAGGCGATTGCCATTGTCGTTGTATTGACAGATTTGCGAGATTTGAACTTTCGAAACGCGACGTTAGGATGAGTAACCTGCGCTGCGCATTCCGGCACCAGTGATACCCCGAGGCCGGCCGCAACAAGGCTGATGTGAGTTTGGATCTGCGGCGCTGTTTGGACGATTTTGGGGATAAATCCCGCATCACTACAGCATTGGATAATCAGATTATGAAGATTGGGTGATGTCTCGGGAGCGAAAGTAATAAACTCATCAGAGGCAAAATCACTCAGGGTGAGGACTTTTGATTTTGCAAGGGGATGTGACGTTGGCAATACCATGACCAACTCTTCATGTCTTAGGGGGAACACATCAAACAGACTTTCTTTCGTGATCGGCGGACGTAGAAGCCTACATCCTGTTGTCCTTTTTGCATGGCTTCAATCTGATCAATTGTCGCCAGTTCGGAAATTTCAAGCTGTATGTGGGGATAATCATGCTTAAATCTGCGAATGCTATTGGGAAGGGCTTCATAGATTGCGGATCCTGAAAATCCGATCCGAAGCTTCCCGATCAATCCTTTGTCAGCTCTTTTTGTGTCTTCTTCAAGTTGCCTGAATTTTTCGATTGTTTCGTAGGCACCTTTTAAAAAAACTTCGCCGGCACTGGTAAGCTCAACCTTCTTGTTTGTCCGCTTTAGGAGGCTAACTGCGAGCCCGTCTTCAAGTTTTTTAATAGCCTGACTTAAGGGAGGTTGAGTCATATTCAGCCGCTCAGCAGCAATGCGGAAGTTTTTCTCCTCTGCTACGGCAATAAACTGTCTGAGTTGGCGGAAATCAGTCGTCATATTATCATTAATATAAAAAATATATTGTTATGTCATCAATAATATATTGGAATCGAATTTTATGTTCTGAAATAGTATCTGAAAAAAATAACAAGGCAGGACGAAATAATATTTCCAACCTGCCCAAATTTTTAGTCAAATAGTCTGCGATGCAAATCAAGCAGCCAGCAAGAGAAGACAGATCATGAACTTTGAACTCACTGACGACCAACGTGCCGTACAGGAGCTAGTAAGACGCGTTGCAAATGAAAAGGTCGCTGCTCGTGCAAACGACATCGATAAGACAGCGGAATATCCTCAGGATATGTTTGATCTGCTTAAAGAACTGGGCTTGTTTACTTTGCCGTTCCCGGAAGAATATGGCGGCACTGAAGATAGTATCTCTTGCTGCCTGGCGATCGAGGAATTGGGCCGGGTCTGTTACAA
Source organism: Sneathiella glossodoripedis JCM 23214 (assembly GCF_000616095.1). Taxonomy (GTDB): domain Bacteria; phylum Pseudomonadota; class Alphaproteobacteria; order Sneathiellales; family Sneathiellaceae; genus Sneathiella; species Sneathiella glossodoripedis. The sequence continues at coordinate 189,452 of NZ_BAMS01000003.1, forward strand.
CACAGCATATTTGTTGCTGGTTCAATGGTTGCCATTTGGTGCAATTCTGGCCGGAGGTTCAAAAGAGCAGAAAGATAAATATCTACCGGGTCTTGCCTCAGGTGATTTGCGAGGTGCGTTTTCAACAACGGAACCGCAAAGTGGTTCTGATGTCGCAGGGATCAAGACAAAAGCCGTTCCAACTGCTGATGGATATGTGATCAACGGCCAAAAGATTTGGTGCACAAATGCTGAGATGTCAGACTTTGTCGTTGTTGCCGCCAAAGTGGGGGATGGACCCGGAACAAGTAGTATCAATATGTTCATCATTGACCGTGATACGCCTGGTTTCGAAATCGGCAAAAAAGAAGACAAAATGGGAGCAAGGGGAGTTCCGTCCAATCCATTGTTTCTCAACGACGTCCATGTTCCAGAATCCGCACGCCTAGGCCCAGAGGGCAAGGGCTTTAAAATTGTGATGGAAGCCTTTAACAAGTCGCGGCCATATATTGGTGCTCGGGCAGTGGGACTGGCGCAAGGGGCCATTGATCACACCAAAGCATTCATTCGTGATCGCCGGGCATTTGGTCAACATATTTCAGATTTTCAAGGCGTTCGCTGGATGATTGCTGATATGGAAACACAGACAGAAGCGTCCCGGTTAATGGTATATAAGGCCGCTGCAATGGTTAATGCTGGTATTCGTGGAAATGATCTGGCGGGTATGGCTGCAATGTCCAAGCTGTTTGCAACAGATACGGCGATGACGGTTGCTGAAAATGCCGTTCAGTTGTTTGGCGCAGCAGGCATTTCTTCAGAGTATCCAATCGGCCGCTATTTCAGAGATGCCAAGGTTCTTAAAATCGTTGAGGGAACCAACCAGATACAACGCAATATCATCGGCAGACTTGCATTTGCAGAATAAGGAACAGGTTATGGAAACAGTAGGGCTTGGATTATTCTACGAAGATCTTCCGCTTGGAAAGCAGTTTAAGACAATCGGGCGTACGGTTACCGAAGCAGATATCGTGAATTTCATAAATGCAACCGGCATGCAGGAAGTTCTGTTCATGAACACGGAATATCTCGCTCAATCAGAGGACATAAAAGGCAGGGTAGCGCCAGGTGCGCTGGTTTATTCATTCGCTGAGGGATTACTGGTGCAATCTACCATGCAATATACCGGTCTTGCCTTTTTGAATATGGAGCTTGATGTCAAAGGTCCTGTATTCGCGGGGGATACTATCCATGTTGAGTGTGAAGTTATCGAATCCCGTTTGAGCAGTAAGGCTGGCAGGGGGCTGGTTCGTACGCGTAACAGGATAACCAAACAAGATGGTAGCGTCGCAATCGAATATACGCCGCTCAGACTGGTGAAATGTAAATAACACCAGCAAATAATAGATCAATAAGACGAAAGCTCCCTTATGGGGGCTTTTTTCATGCGGAAACTAGTTGAGGTTTGAAGGAGAAAAGTGCGAAAGGCTTTACGTGTAACCAGGGGAGGCTTAAACCGATAAATCGGAAAAAAGATTCAAGCACCAACGATCCCATTGATGACAGCTTGGATCCCTGTAAAGCCTTTCGCTAGTCTTCAAGGAAGAAAACAAAAGGATGGGGGTTTTAGACGCACACCCTGCACTGACCAGTTCCCCCTTTATTCTTATTGTTATGAGAATGAAATTAACATTCATTCATGAATGTATCAAGAGAAAAATGATAAAAAATCAATTTTTTTCTCGTGTTGAACTCAGGGTGTTTTTCTGTAGGATTAACAGGCATCGACAGGGCGTTGCATTGAATTTGAAAAAACAATAATAAAACCTGAAACTAACAGGCGACAAAAAAAGGGGTCGGTAAATGGCAGCAGGTGTACCTCAACGCAGGACACAGCAGCAGCGACGTGAGGAGACGCGCGCAAAGCTGATAGACTCAGCATTTGAAATTATTAAAAACAAGGGAGCAGCCAGTTTTACCACGGCAGAGGTTGCCGAACTTGCTGGTCTGACAAGAGGAGCTATTCAATATCATTTCGCAAACCCTTACGAATTGCTTCGTGAGGTCGTCATCAAAGTCGTCAACGCGATGATTGAGCAAGTAGAGGCTGCGGATCTATTGAAAATGGAGCGTAAGGAACGGCTTGCAAAAATTGTTGATATCTACTGGGATGGGTATCGGAGCGACACGTATGTGGTCTTTATCGAATTGACTTTGCATGGCCGTCTGATCCCTGAACTTAGCGGTAATATTCGTGATGCTATTGCTTTGCTGGAAACGGAACGTGATGATCAATGGCTTACATTGATGTGCGATTTCGAATGTTCTGACCGGGAGAAAATTAGCTGGAGGGCCTCGCTTCTGACAGTTCTTCGTGGGTTGGCCCTAAAGCAAATGTTTGCAGGAACGCAGGAGGACGTAGAGCGGTTATATCAGGATATCAAACATCATTTTATTCAGAGTATTTACGTGCGAGCCGGCCTGGTAGAGGTGATTTCCAAGTCAAACTAACTTGCTTTCAGATTTGCACTTCGATACGCAGGTAACGATAGAATGCAAGTCGTTCCTTTGGAGCCGTCACTTTCAATTGTCAGTTGACCATCCTGGATTTCCGCCATTTTGAGCGCAAGTGCAAGGCCGAGACCTGTATTCTCTGCATCACCGCGATGTTGCCATTTTTCTGCTCGGCCAAAAATTTCGAAAACGGTTTTTAACTGATCTTGAGGAATTCCGGGTCCTTCGTCAGAAATATGGATTTTCGTGAAATCCTCGTCCGACTGGTCGACATCAATAGTGATTACTGTGTTTTCAGGTGAATAAGTAATCGCATTGTCAATGATCTTGGTTAGAATGTGATGGGTTGCATTTGAATCATATACGGCTTCAGCGTACTCGGGAAAATCCTCTCCATATTCAAATCGGATGGATTTGGCATGGGCTTTGGGAAGCAGTAAAGCCGTGCATTGATCGATGATGTCTTTGACACGTGCCGGTTGTGGGTTGGCAATATATTCGCCAGATTTAATGCGCGCAATTTCCAGTAGAGTGTCTATTATTTTCAATAATTTACGGCCAGAATCCGAGATCATTCTGGCAAATTCTCTTTGTTCTTCTCGTGTTGAGGCTTTGCCTTCTGAAATTAGATCAGACAATCCAATAATAGCATTGAGAGGGGTGCGAAATTCGTGACTGGTATTTCGTAAGAAATTTGTTTTCGACCGTTCTGCTTCAATTGCAGCTTCTTTTTGCTCTAGATAGTCAATTGTCCTGATTTCAATATCTCTTGATTGAGCGGCAAGCAAATCACTCTGTCGGGATATTCTTTCTTCAAGAGAGTTGTTTTTTTTAATCAACTGGTACTGACTTAGAAGCTCTTTACCCCAAAAGATGATGCCATTGAGCACAATCAAGGCTCCCAAAGCGCGAATAACATCCGCGATGACATAGCTTTGGCGCACGTGATTTGCTTCCAGGAGACCATCAAAAATAGCCGGAATAGACATGAAGATTCCCAGCACAGAACCAGCGCTTAAACATAGGAAACCAATGAGCATTACAGGCATGCCACGATCTGTTTTTGGAAAAAGACGGGATTTTCTGATAAAGTATATGGAAATACTCACGAATAGAGTAGTCCACAGTATATTTATCAGCAGTCTAACTTCGTCCATTCCACTTAACCAACCCTGTGAAACGGGTTGTTCCCTAAATGTTGCATTTTCGCACAGTTTGTTTCCATAGAACTGCAAGCTCTAAAGTAAGAATATTACCAAATAATTGATAAGAAGGATTTTGTATGAGTGAAAACAAGATTTCCGATGCCATGCTCTCTCAGGCCGTTTCCTGCAATGAACTCGGCTCACCGTTTACCGCGAGAATACTGAGTTTGGTGGCGAAGCGATATCCACAAACTGGTGCGGTATGGAGTGTGATGAAAAACTGGCCGGGTGATCTTGGTCCGTCGGGAGATTCTGTTTCGCTTCGCTTTTGCGGCGCACTTCACGCAATTGTTCTGGAAAAGTTAAATCCAAATCTAGCGGAGATCTACAAGAGCCATGCTAAAGGGGTTACTGATAATCAGCTAATGGCTGCAATAGAGGAAGCCGTTGAAGAGAATGAAGATTTTGTTCTTCAGTATTTGAAAAGCGCTCCACAAACAAATGAAGTTCGCCGCGCCGGGATATTACTTCCCGCTTTTATGGAAGTTGCCAAGAGAACAGGGATAAATAAATTCGTTATGTCCGAGCTGGGGGCCAGTGCGGGTTTGAACATGCTGTGGGATAAATACCGCTACGATTACGGTGGTGTGAATTTCGGAAATTCAAACTCGCCAGTTCGGATCTGTCCAGATGTTTCAGGTCAATTGCCTGAGTTTCAAAACGTGGATGTTTTCGACCGCTCTGCCTGTGATTTGAATCCGGTTGATGTGACGCTTGAGAAGTCGGTTACACGGTTGTTATCTTATATATGGGCGGATCAACAGGATCGGATTGATAGAACACGAAATGCCGTGGAGCTTTTTAAGGGTACCTCAGCGTCGGTTGAGAAAAGTGACGCTATTGAATGGCTGGATCTGCGATTGCAGCAGAAGTATAGCGGCGCAGTACATATTATTTATCACACAATCGCGTGGCAGTATTTTCCTGATGAAAGACAGGTGCAGGGGCGCAATATAATTGAGCAGGTTGGCCGTAACGCAACTGATAACGCCCCATTGGCGTGGGTCTTTTTAGAGGCGGATGACGTGGCCCCGGGTGCGGGCCTGTATTTGCAACTTTGGCCCGGAGGACAGAAAATACTGCTAGGACGCGGGGATTATCATGGTAGATGGATTAACTGGTTAATTTAAATATAGAAGCTTTTTTAAGTCTGTCATGACTTTCGAAAGCTTTTGCTCGGTATAAGGTATGGAAGCGCTGTGGCCCCAGACCGGACCCGGCCAAGCGGTATCTGATTTGCGTCTGGATATAATATGGATGTGAAGTTGGGAGACCACGTTTCCAAGTGCGCCAATGTTGATTTTTTCGCAATTGTTGTAGGTCCCAAGCTGACGGCAGAACAAGCGGACAGTGTTCATCACTTCATCATAGTTTTCTTTTGGCAGATCATGCAGTTCGACCACTCCATTGATTTTCGGAACCAGTATAACCCAAATATATCTGCTGTCGTTCATTAGAAGAATTTTGCACAGCTCGGTTTCGCCAAGTTCAAAGGTATCTGCGGCAAGTCTGGGATCTAAAGAAAACATCAAGAATTCTTCTCTCTGCGTTTATTGAATTTGGGGTTAATCTATAGTGCAGTTGATGTGCAGAAGTTCAATAATATTCTTTAATTGGAAGAGGAAGCTAAAATGCGCACTACCAACTCAGTTTTGTCAAAAGCTTGTTTGTTTTTTGCAGTTTTAGTGGCGACGATAAATTTCGCTTTTGTTGCAAGTGCGCAGGAGGTACGGATAAGTTTTCTGCACAGTAATGATATGGGGGAGATAAGCGGTAAGCCCGGCTATGGCGGTTTTCCTGAACTTGCCACGCTTATTGAACAAGAAAGAGCACGGCAACCGAATGCAATCACGACTTTTGGTGGCGATTTGATCTCTCCGTCTTTGATGTCAGGCCTGTCATTTGGGGTGGAAATGGTCGACATGATGAACGCAATCGGGATTGATGTTGCTGTTGTTGGAAATCATGAGTTTGATTTTGGTGCAGAAGTGGCCCGCGAACGTATTGCGCAATCCAATTTTCCATGGCTTGCAAGTAATATAAGTCTCAAAGAGGGTATCAGATCGCTTGGAACAGTTTCGTCGATTATTAAAGAGGTTAATGGTTTTAAAGTCGGATTTCTGGGTCTTGTAACACCTGAGACAGCCACTCTTTCCTCTCCCGGGGAGGGAATTGTATTTCAGGATGTTGTGAAGGCAGCATCCACTGTGGTTAGTTCGCTGCAAAATAACGGTGCTGATATAATCGTCGCCCTTACACATATGAATTTAGCCGATGATTTGCGATTGGCCAATGAAGTAGACGGTTTGCACGTCATTTTGGGCGGTCATGATCACCGACCCTTTGCGACTGTGGAAAACAATGTTGTGATCCTGCAGGCCGGATCTGATCTTCGCTATCTGGGTGTTGTTGAATTGGCTTTGGAGTGGAAAGAAAAACGAGGCAAAAAATACCTTTCCATCATTCCATCCTGGTATTTGAAATCGACCACGGCTGTCCCCAAATCAGCACCTGTTGCAGAAATGGTTGCGAAGTTTGAAGCAGGTTTAGATCAACAGTTGAATGTTGCTGTGGGAATAACCGAGCTGGCGCTTGATACACGGCGCTCGTCAGTACGAACAAAAGAGAATTTTTTTGGAAAATACATTGCACAAGCAATGAGAGATGAGGTTGAGGCAGATATAGGGTTTACAAATGGTGGCGGTATCCGCGGTGATCGGCAGTATGAAGCAGGCGCCATGCTAACCCGCAAAGATATTCTAGGCGAGTTACCTTTTGGGAATGTAACCGTTAAGCTTGAGTTGACGGGTGTACAGGTGAAAGACATGGTGGAGCATGGGGTTTCGGATGTCGAAAATGCTGCGGGTCGATTTGCCCATTATTCCGGGCTTGAATATTCGTATGATATTAACAAGCCCGTAGGAGCCCGGGTCACACAAATCAAAGTCGGCGGTAGGAAACTAGAACCCGAAAGCAAATACACATTGGCAACAAATGATTATGTAGCAGGTGGTGGTGATGGTTATTCTATGCTCCCCGACAGCAAAGTCCTAATTGATAAGTCAGCAGGCACATTGATGGCGACAACAGTAATGAATTACATTAAGGCAAAAGGCGGTATAAAGGCGAATAGTGTAAAGTAGGCATTGCATTCGGTTGTCCTGTGGGTATCCTTTGTTCAAAAAATGAAAAGAGGATCACATGACAACAGTATCTCCATTAAATCCCATTGATTTTAATGCAATAGACGAAGAAGTGGGCTTTGTGCCCTTTCCTCTGTTGTTTCAACGCGCAGCATTTCGTGATCCAGAATTGCCGGTGTTGAAGGTGGAAGACACTGTGCTTACATGGGCTGAGCTGGTGGATCGAATTAATCGTGTGGCGAACCTCATGAAGGCCCGGGGTTTGGGACGAGGGGATAAGATCGCTATTCTTGCCCGCAGTAGTACTGATTATATAGCTGTTTTTTTGGGTGCACTGCAGGCTGGTGTGTGTGCGGTACCGTTATCTGGAATGGCGTCCAGTGAACAATTGGCAGGAATGATGCGTGATAGCGCAGCAAAAATGCTTTTTGTTTCCAGTTCCACACTCGACCTTGTTTCACCTTTCGCGGGCACAATTCCCGAACTTCCCGAAGATGGCTATGTTGCATTTGATTTCAAAAAAGATGGTTGGCAGTCTTTTGAAGAGCTGATCGGTGCCGCCACAAACGAGTTGTTTATTGCGAATATTGCGCCGGAAGATGCTTTTAATCTGATCTATAGTTCAGGAACGACGGGTGTCCCAAAAGGAATCGAGCAAAGCCATTATATGCGATATCAGCATGTTATTCGCTTTAAAGCAATGGGGCTTGAAGCCGGTGCTACAACCATGATTGCAACGGCTTTGTATTCCAACACAACTCTTGTCGCCATGTTGCCAACGTTGGCGTTAGGTGGTCGGGTAGTTCTGATGCCCAAATTTGATGTTCAAAAATATCTTGAATTGGCGGAAAGCGAAAAAGCGACACATACAATGCTGGTTCCAGTCCAATATCAACGGTTGTTGGCTTATCACAAATTTGATGACTTTGATTTGTCCAGCTTCAGACTGAAGCTATCAACAAGTGCGCCGTTGCGTGAACAGGTTAAACAGGATGCATTAAAACGGTGGCCGGGAAATCTGATTGAAATTTACGGCCTCACGGAAGGTGGCATTGGTACAGTTCTGTCAACAGAGGAGTTTCCAGATAAATTGGCGTCTGTAGGCAAGGCAGGGCTGGGTGCAGAAATCCGCATCATTGATGACAATGGAAATGAATTACCGGTAGGTAAAATTGGTGAAATCGTCGGCCGATCAGATGCCATGATGACGGGATATCATAACCGACCAGATTTGACTGAAGAAATGATCTGGACGTCACCCGAGGGGCAGAAGTTCTTTAAAAGTGGGGACATGGGGCGTCTAGACGAAGATGGATTTTTGTATCTGCTGGACCGCAAGAAAGATATGATCCTTTCTGGTGGCTTTAATATATATGCGGCGGATATTGAAGCCGAACTTGTGAAGCACCCTGATGTAGATGACGTTGCTGTCATTGCAATCCCGAGTGAGGAGTGGGGGGAGACACCGCTTGGTCTGGTTGTCTTGAAAACCGGCGCGAAGACATCCGCAGCCGAAATTAAAGACTGGGTCAACGCCCGACTTGGGAAAACACAGCGGGTTTCAGATGTTGTCATTCGCGAAGACTTGCCGCGCAGTACAATAGGCAAGGTTTTGAAACGTGAATTACGCGATGAATATATTAAACAAAAAGCCAGCTAAACCCTGCAAACACTGATTTACCCAAGGTTAATATTTATCTGACATTATTTTGACAATGCGATATAAGGGGGACTTCAATCTGTCAGATTGAAATCGTAGGGGTGTGTGTGTAATGAGTGCCAAGGCAGGCAGTGTGAAGGATCAAGCCGAAGAAAAACTTCCTATGAAAGAGCGGTTAAAACTCTGGTGGGAAGGCTATGAATTGCAGGAAAAGCGCAAGCCAGTTGAAAACGAGGCGGCGGACCAGACGGCAAATGATGATGGTCCCCCCACAGTTCAAGGTTGGTCTGTGAGCCGGCAGCGATCCGTCGTGACCTTATTTGGTGATGGCATGACACGGTGTATTCCAGACAGCGCGAAGAAAAAGCTAACCAACCCACTTGGCATTAACAAGACGATGAGTGTGGTAGAGCTTGGTTCAGGGCTGGGTGGATTTGCCACTTGGGTTGTCGATCAATTTGAAACCTATGTGGACGCCTACGAAGAAGAAGACGAATTGGTCGAGGCGTCTACCAATCTTGTCAAAATGGCAGGGCTGACACGTTTTATCAAAGTTAAATCGGCCAATTTCGAAAATTTTGAGCCAAAATTGAAATCTGCCAATGTTGCGTATGCTTCTGAAGCGCTTTTCTGCGTAAAGAACAAGCTCGACTGTTTCCGCCGTATTCATGGCATGATGAAGCCGGAAGGGCAGTTCATGATGTCTGATTATATGCTCGAAGGCAAAACCATGGACGATCCGGATGTCCAGAAATGGGCCGTAAATGAGCCAAGGCAGCCTCATTTGCTGGATGTACAGGAGATTCGGAAACTCCTGACCAAAGCTGGTTTTGAAGTGAGTATTGCTGAAGATACGACCGCTGAATATAAAGCCAATGTTCTGAAAGCCTTTGCAGAATATGCTGCTCGAACCAGTTCAGGTGAAAAGAGCGGTCATCTGCACGATTGGGTGCTGAAAGAGGGAGAACTTTGGACTTCTCGGGTGCAGGCTATGGAGAGTGGAGCCTTGAAGGTGTTTCGAATTTATGCCCGTGTTCCTGCAGAAATTCTGTAATCCGTTGATAGGAAATATGCGAAACGCATAAAAGTCAATAATTCTGCCTTTTGCGCATTGACAAGCCGTGGGGCGGGCAGTATGTTCCGGCCTTCAAATTCAGAACAGTTTTTTGGGATCTGTGTCATGAAAGTAATTAACTCGCTCAAATCAGCGAAAAAACGTCATCGCGATTGCCGCGTCGTTCGCCGTAAAGGCCGCGTGTATGTGATCAACAAAACTAACCCACGCTTCAAGGCGCGTCAGGCTAATTGACTGCGCCTTAAGTGATTCCGTAATGCGGAATTCTGAATCGTGAAAAAAGCCGCACTGTTTCGCAGTAGCGGTTTTTTTGTGCCTGAAATGCCTTATACTTGTACTTCAACGTAGTATTTGAGGTGATCCTATGGTCATGATGCCAAAGCCCAATGAAGAGGTAATCGCGAAACGAGGCTATCTTGTTCAGCGATTGAGACAGATAATCAGGGATCCTGAAGCTGTCATAGATGAAGAGGCCGGACTTCGAGCATTTGAGTGTGATGGCCTTAGCGCTTACCGCCAATTACCAATGATTGCAGTTCTTCCGGAAACAAAGGAAGAGGTTGCTGAGGTGCTAAAATTTTGTGCCTCTGAGGGGGTAAACGTGGTGCCAAGAGGTGCCGGTACGTCCCTTTCTGGTGGCGCTTTGCCACTTGCGGATGGGGTGCTTTTGGGACTTGGCAAATTTAACAGGATCCTTGAGGTTGATTATAATAATCGCTGCGCCGTTGTGCAGCCAGGTGTGACCAATCTCGCCATTACCGATGCAGTTAAGTCAGATGGGTTTTATTACGCCCCAGACCCATCTAGCCAGATTGCGTGTACAATCGGCGGAAATATTGCGGAAAATTCAGGTGGAGTTCATTGCCTTAAATACGGACTGACAACCAACAATGTGTTGGGCGTTGAAATGGTCACAATGGACGGAGAGATAATCCGTTTGGGTGGCAAGCATCTGGATGCAGAAGGGTACGATTTATTGGGGGTAATTACTGGGTCTGAAGGTTTGCTCGGGGTTATTACAGAAGTGACAGTACGCTTGCTTCGCAGCCCGCAGCATGTCACGGCCCAGCTGATCGGTTTTCCATCCAGCGAACAGGCTGGAGATTGCGTTGGACGCATAATTGCGGCGGGTATTATCCCCGCTGGTATGGAAATGATGGATAAATACGCAATCCATGCAGCAGAGGAATTTTGCCATGCGGGGTACCCATTAGATGTGGAAGCATTGCTTATTGTGGAACTCGATGGCCCTGAAGTTGAAATCGCCCATAACAACTCGCTAATTGAAAAGATAGCGGGTGACTGCGGTGCAAGCGTTATCAAGCAAAGCCAGAGTGAAGAAGAGAGGCTTACCTTCTGGGCAGGACGCAAAGCGGCTTTTCCCGCTGTGGGACGAATTTCCCCGGATTATATGTGCATGGATGGGACCATACCTCGCAGTCAGCTGCCATTGGTCTTAAAGAGAATGAATGAACTTTCCAATAAATATGGACTGAGGGTAGCCAATGTTTTTCATGCAGGGGACGGAAACCTTCATCCGCTTATTTTGTTTGACGCCAATATTCCCGGTGAACTTGAGAAATGCGAGCAATTTGGAGCAGATATCCTGAAATTATGCGTTGAGGTGGGCGGCGTGCTGACAGGTGAGCATGGTGTCGGCATTGAAAAGCGTGACCTGATGGGAGAAATGTTCTCCGAAGATGATTTGAAGCAGCAGCAACGTCTGAAATGTGCATTTGATCCGGAAGGTCGTTTGAACCCCGGAAAGGTGTTTCCAGTCCTGCATCGCTGCGCGGAGCTTGGCAAAATGCATGTCCATAATGGGAAATTACCATTTCCAGATATTCCAAGGTTTTAAAATGACTGTATTTGATATTTCCAGTCCCGATCAGATAAAAGACGCACTCGATTGGGCAATCTCAGAGAAACAGTCTCTCTCTATTTCGGGAAATGGCTCAAAAGAGAGTTTGGGGCGACCGATGGAGGTTGCGGCGGAATTGCGGCTTGCCAATCTCTCTGGGGTGCGGATGTATGAGCCAGCGGAACTTGTTATGAAAGCGGCTGCCGGATCATCATTCAATGAGATTAACGCAGTCTTGCATGAAAATGATCAACAACTGGCTTTTTGCCCACCCGACCTGGGACCTTTGCTGGGGCAGGGCGCAGGGCTTGGAACACTTGGTGGAGTCTTTTGTTCTAATCTTTCCGGCTCTCAGCGTATCAAAATGGGTGCGGCGAGAGATCACTTATTGGGGGTAAACGGTTTTACAGGACGTGCACAAGCCTTTCAGACAGGAAGCCGGGTTATGAAGAATGTGACCGGATACGACCTCTGTAAGCTGGTGGCAGGGAGTTATGGCACTCTCGCAGTCTGTAGTGAGTTCACGTTCAAAGTGCTCCCAAAACCGGAAAAGCTTCGGACAGTTTTGATTTTCGGGCAGGAACCTAATGCAGCAGTCATAACCATGCGCGATGCAATGTCGTCAGTGCATGAAGTGGCCGCCGCCGCTTACCTTCCTGAGCAGATCGCGGGCCGGACAAACATTGATTATGTTTCCAATGCCAACAGAGCTGTTACAGCTATCCTGATCGATGGCAATGGTCCTTCCGTTGATTTTCGTCTGAATGCTTTGCGGTCAATGTTTGATGCTCAGGGAGAACTTGAGGAGTTGCACAGTAAGCGATCCAGCGAACTGTGGAAATTTGTTTCTGACGTTGGCGCTTATGTGGAAGATCAGAGACGGTTGGTCTGGCGAGTGTCTTTGCCACCGTCGGATGCTGCAGATTATATATTCAGATTGCGGCAGCAGATCGAAGATCTGGAGTATTTCATGGACTGGGCGGGAGGATTGCTGTGGCTGTCTCTTCCAGAAGGGCTTGAAGATGCAGGGCAGGGAATTGTCAGATCACAAATCAGAAATGGTGGTCATGCAACCTTGATCCGGGCTTCTTCTGATATTCGTTCTCGGGTAGAGGTTTTCCAACCTGTTGATGTTGTCAAAGCCAGAATTTCGGAAAAAATCAGAGAAGGGTTTGACCCTTACCGAATTTTAAACCCTGCAAGAATGTATTCTATAGGTTAGGCGGAATTAGCGATGAAAACTGAGTTCACTCTTGCGCAGCTTGCTGATCCTAAATTTGCTGCCTCAAATGATATCTTGCGAAATTGCGTTCATTGCGGATTTTGTACTGCAACCTGCCCAACCTATACCGAATTGGGAGATGAAAGAGATAGCCCCCGCGGCCGCATCTATATGATTCAGCAAATGCTTCAAAGCGGCGAGGCTGCACCGAAAGAGACAGTTACTCATATTGATCGCTGCTTGTCCTGTTTTTCATGTATGACCACCTGTCCGTCAGGTGTGGATTATATGCATTTGGTGGATCATGCTCGCAGCTATATTGAAGAGACTTATGAGCGCCCGGTATTCGATAGGATTTTAAGGCGTATACTGTCCGTTATTCTAGCGCGTCCAAATCTCTTCCGTCTATCACTCCTAGGAGCTTCTATCGCGAGGCCCTTAAAGTCACTGTTCAGAGGGCGTATTCGGGCGATGCTGGAAATGGCACCGTCGCAAATACCGCAACGCTCCATAATGGATGAGCAGCCGCTTCACAAATCCCGGCAGGGGAGCGACAAGCGGGTGATATTAATGACAGGCTGCGCACAGAAGGTTTTATCACCCGATATTAATGATGCGACTATCCGGTTACTCAATCGCCATGATGTTGATGTTGTTATCCCGCCCGAGGCGGGTTGTTGCGGCGCTTTGCCCCTACATATGGGGCAGGAAGAGCCTGCTTTGGCTTCTGCACGACGGAATATAAATGCTTGGTTCGCAGAGATTGAAGCGGGTAGCCTGGAGGCGATTATTATCAATACTTCAGGGTGTGGTACGACGGTCAAGGATTATGGCCACATGTTTGCAAGTGAGCCAGAAATGGCAGAAAAGGCGGCTGCAGTTGCATCTATTGCAAAAGATATAACCGAATATTTATCTGACCTAGAGCTTAAACTCGATAATTTTAATCCTGATCTTGTAGTCGCCTATCATTCTGCCTGTTCCCTCCAGCACGGACAGAAAGTGGTGGAGCCGCCCAAAGCATTATTGGCTGCAGCTGGTTTCGACGTTAAGACCTTGCCGGAGGCACATATATGCTGTGGTTCAGCGGGAACTTATAATTTATTGCAACCGGATTTATCGGCGCGTCTAAGAGATCGCAAAGTGAGAAATATTAAAACGGTTAAGCCAGATCTGGTCGCAGCGGGTAATATCGGCTGTATCGCTCAGATTGCCTCGGGTTTAAATATTCCAGTTGTACACACTGTTCAGCTTCTGGATTGGGCAACGGGCGGACCGAAGCCTGAAATGTTGAGCGAAACTATACAGCACTAAGGGTTTTCTCACCAACCCAGGCAATTCGCAGTATGTTGGTCGAGCCCGGTGTTCCAAAGGGAACGCCGGCCATGATTACAATTCTTTCTCCGGGTTTTGCGAAACCTTCCTGAAAGCAGGTGTTGCAGGCTTTCTCCACCATATCTGCGAAATTTTCGGCATCTTTGGTATGAACGCAATGCAGCCCCCAGACCAATGCCAAACGCCGGGCTGTGGAAAGGGATGGGGTAAGCGCCACAATTGGTGTCGTGCCGCGTTCCCTTGCGGCGCGAAGTGCCGTAGATCCTGATGTGGTGTAGGTAACGATACTGGTTGCGTTGATTGTTCGCGCTACCTGAGAAGCTGCAGCACTGATTGCATCCGCGGTCGTTGCCTCCAAAATACCATGCTGGTTGTCCATGCGTTTCTGGTAGGTGACATCTTTTTCAGTTTCTTCGGCGATGTCGCTCATGGTGGCGACGGCCTCAAGCGGGTAATCTCCAGCGGCACTTTCTGCAGACAGCATTACGCAATCAGCGCCGTCATATATGGCGTTGGCAACGTCCGTTACCTCAGCTCGTGTTGGAACAGGGGAAGTAATCATGCTTTCCAGCATTTGTGTGGCAACTACGACTGGTTTTCCAGCTTCGCGGGCGAAATTGATTATGTTTTTTTGAATAGAAGGAACCTTTTGGAGCGGAATTTCCACGCCAAGATCCCCCCTAGCTACCATAATTGCGTCAGCGAGCTCGATAATGCCTTCCAATTGTTCGACAGCAGCCGGTTTCTCGATTTTTGCCATTACGCCTGCCCGGCCAGCTACGATTTTCTTGATTTCGGCTACATCTTCCGGGCGTTGAACAAAGCTAAGGGCAATCCAGTCCACCCCCAGCTCAAGGGCGAAATCCAGATCCCGTCTGTCTTTGTCGGTTAGGGCGCTCATTTTGACGATTGCATTGGGGATATTTACCCCCTTGCGATCAGAAAGAGTGCCTCCCACCAACACTTGGCATTTGGCGGTTGCTGAACTCGCCTCGAGAACTCTAAGCTTTAGTTTCCCATCATCCAGAAGAAGTTCTGTTCCTTCTTCGAGCGACTCCATTACTTTTGGGTGGGGCAATGCAACCCTTTTATCGTTACCGTCGCTCTCGTTCAAATCAAGTGTTAGGATTTGTCCTTCTTCGAGGCATATTTTACCGCCCTTGAATGTTCCAATCCGGATTTTCGGTCCTTGTAAATCCGCGAGAATGCCAATGGGGCGACCCTGTTTTACTTCAAGTTCGCGGATGATGTCATAACGGGCTTTATGATCCACATGGTCGCCGTGGCTGAAATTCAATCGAAACAGGTCCACGCCACGCGAATGCAGTTTTCCCACCATTTCAGCGGAAGAGCTTGAAGGGCCCAGCGTGGCCAGAATTTTGGTTTTTCGTTGACGTCTCATCGCATCACTCCCGCCCGTATGATCAGATGTGTTGAATACGCAATTTCCCCGTTACATTGCCGTATTATTCACCAGATTTTAATTTTACGCAAAATCATACTCTTAGGCATATATGTTAGTAAAAAATTAACACAAAAAAGCGACATACTATTGCCTATGAAAATGGTTCCAACTCATAGACAGATTCGCTGGTTTTTTCGGATTGCCTTGAAACGTAAGGCTATCCGTCTGTTGTACCGGATTGCGGATGCAATTGGTTATTGTGTCGCGTGGACCCGCTATTATATCATTCCGAACAGTCAAATTATCTGGCACCGATTTTTTGGAAGCGAGCAAGTTCAGGTCGCGAAAACGGAGCCTTCTGTCAAATTTTCTGACAGCATGCTTGAGAGCCAATCACAGCCACCCATTGATTTACGCGAGGAAATGATCAGGCGTGCACAAAACAGTGGAAAACGGTATCACTATGTCTGGGCTGTGGAGAGGCTTGATGAGCTTGCAAATTCTGGCCTGAAGGATCCCGTTGCTTACTTTAACAATGAGATGACAGACTGGTACCTTGCCCCTGGCGCGATGATGGAGGAGGAAGCTGACTTCCTGGGTATCGCTGTTGCCATTGAGGAACGTTGGTACAAATAAAGCGCTTGTGAGGTCTTTGACGACTTTTCGTGAAATGTAACCTTTTCAAGCGGGGGTGTTGTGGCATAAGATCGCCACTTCCCAACAGCTCGGAAATACGAGAAATGTCTGACCCCTATTACCTTTTAAATGAAGAGAGCCAAACACCGGTTTTTTTGATCGCCGATCATGCCAGCCGCGAAATACCGGAAAAGTATAATAATCTGGGAATTGAGGACGTCTCTTTATTGAGGCGGCATGTGGCGTGGGATATTGGCATTGAAGATGTGACCAAACGCATGGCAGAGCGTCTGGGATGTACAGCGATATTTTCCAAATTTTCAAGACTGCTTATTGACGCCAATCGCTATCCGGATGATCCCTCATCCACGCCTTACATTAGTGATGGTGTGGTCGTTCCGATGAATGAGAATGTAACGGACGAAGATCGGCAAGAGCGAATTTCCACCTACTTCTCACCTTATCATTTCAAAATTGAAGCGATTTTGGCGCAAAAACTGAAGCAGCATAAAAGTCCATTGGTTATTTCGATGCATAGTTTTACACCGATAATGAATGATTTTGAAAGACCTTGGCATGTGGGTGTTTTGTGGGATCAGGATGGACGGATTGCGTTGCCGATGCTGGATGTTCTTCGAAAAAATCCAACACTGGTCGTGGGGGATAATGAGCCTTATTCCGCCAGAAAACCACTTGGATATACAATGAATGAACATGGGACAAAGAAAAACATACCCCATGTGGTGGTGGAAATTCGGCAAGATTTGATCGATACCCACCATGGAGCCGAGCAATGGGCGGGTTTGATGGTTGATGTTATCAACCAGATTGCGGACAAGGTCAGTCAGTCTCCCCCGACTTCAGCGGAATAAGAATGTGATGATCAAAGAGCCAAGCTTTACAATCGGGATTGAGGAAGAGTATTTGCTGGTGGATCCCAAAACCAGGGACCTTGCCATTGATCCACCAGAAGAAATCTTG
The DNA here is from genome assembly GCF_000616095.1 of Sneathiella glossodoripedis JCM 23214. Classification (GTDB taxonomy): domain Bacteria; phylum Pseudomonadota; class Alphaproteobacteria; order Sneathiellales; family Sneathiellaceae; genus Sneathiella; species Sneathiella glossodoripedis. The sequence goes on from NZ_BAMS01000003.1 coordinate 206,465, forward strand.
AAAGAATGTCAGGAGAAGCTGCCCGATCATCAGGTGACACCGGAATTCTTAAGATCACAAATTGAGATAGGCACCCGCGTTTGTTCTAATATCAGCGAAGCCAGAGCAGCCTTGAGTGAATTACGATCAACAGTAGCGGCCGTTGCGGAAAAACATGGATTGCGGTTAATGGCAGCCTCCACCCATCCATTTGCTGATTGGCATTTGCTTAAACATACTGCGCGCGAGCGATACGATACGATTGCTCGGGATCTGCAGGCGGTCGTACGGCGTTTAATGATCTGCGGTATGCATGTTCATTGTGCAATCGAAGATCAGGAAATGCGGATTGATCTGATGAATCAGGTTACCTACTTTTTACCGCACCTTCTGGCTCTGAGTACTTCTTCCCCATTTTGGCGAGGGGAAGTCAGTGGTCTGAAATCATACCGTTTAAGTGTGTTCGATAGCTTGCCTCGCACGGGCATACCCGATCGATTTGACAGTTGGGGCGAGTATCAGAGGCTGGTTAATGTAATGGTTGAGGCGGGATCGATTGAGGATGGATCAAAGATCTGGTGGGATTTGCGCCCGTCTTCGAAATTCCCAACTCTTGAAATGCGCATGACTGATGTATGCACGCTGATGGAGGACACGCTTTGTATTGCTGCGATATACTCAAGCCTGCTTCGCATGTTGTACCGGCTACGGCGAAATAATCAGAGATGGCGCATTTATCCAACAACGCTTGTTGCAGAAAATCGTTGGCTGGCGCAGCGTTTTGGCGTGGAAGGCAAGTTAATTGATTTGGGAATAGTCGGTCAGGTACCCGCTGGCGATTTGATCGAGGAAATTATTGAGCTAGTGCGCGAAGATGCAGAAGCATTGGGGTGCCTTGAAGAAGTTTTGCACGCAAGAAAAATAATTGCGCGCGGAACTTCAGCAGAGCGACAGCTTAAAATTTTCAATGACGCAGTTGAGGCAGGCGAGGATTTGAAGATAGCTTTGCATAAGGTCGTTGATCAGGTTCTTGAAGAAACCGTATCGGGTTTAAATTAGATATTCAGCAGGCGAGAGACAAAGATGACAGATAAATCTGAAATTGAACTACAGGCAGCCGCATTTCGCAGGCTTCGCGACCATTTACAGGAAAGAACCGACGTTCAGAATATTGACTTGATGAACCTGGCTGGTTTTTGCCGGAACTGTTTATCACGCTGGTATCAGGAGGAAGCCAACGCAAAAGGTATTGATTTGAGCAAAGAAGCCGCTCGAGAGATTGTTTACGGAATGCCTTATTCAGAGTGGAAAAATAAGTATCAAACAGAGGCTGGGCCAGACAAGTTAGCTGATTTTGAAAAAAACAAGCCAAATGATTAAAAAATAGGGGTCAGGCACTAGCGAAAACCGACAAATATCGGTAAACCCTACTCATTAGAATTTATCTATAATTAAAAGAGGTGAATAATGGCTGACGTTGGCGGCGTCGCGGCGGATCATCTGCGATCCTTTATTGAGCGTATCGAACGGTTGGAAGAAGAGAAAAAAGCTCTTGCCGACGACATTAAGGAAATATTTGCAGAAGCCAAAGGGTCCGGTTTTGACGTAAAAGCAATGCGTGCGATTTTGCGTCTTCGGAAAATGGACAAAGCCGACTATCAGGAGCAGGAATATATGATTGACCTGTACAAGCATGCGCTTGGCATGATCGATGATATGGCACCGGAAGCCGAACAGGATAACGAACCCCCCGAAGAAGGTTTTTAACCTGTAACGCCGTATGAAGCTGGCCGAATTTGGGTCAGAAATGAAAACACATTTAAGAGAGGAAAATTCCGTGTCACTACAACTTCCAGCTGGTGTGGTATTCGGTGAAGAATATCAGAAACTCGTAAGCAACTGTAAAGCCGGTGGTTTTGCGCTGCCCGCTGTTAATGTCGTGGGGACCGACAGCATTAATGCGGTTATGGAAGCCGCAGCTAAAAACGGCTCTGACGTTATTATTCAATTATCCAATGGCGGTGCACATTTTTTTGCCGGTAAAGGAATGGAAAATTCCGCAGATGCCATGCTCTATGGTGCAGTTTCAGCCGCTCAGCATGTTCATTTGCTGGCGAAATATTATGGTATCTGTGCTGTATTGCACACTGATCATGCTAATCGCAAACTGATACCATGGGTTGATGCCTTGTTTGAGGAAGGGGTCGCATATAAGAAAAAGAACGGTGTTCCTTTGTTCAGCTCTCACATGGTTGATCTTTCCGAAGAACCACTTGAGGAAAACCTCGCTGAAAGTGCCCGGCTCTTGAAACGCGCTGTAGAGCTTGATATGAGCATCGAAATCGAACTTGGTATTACAGGTGGCGAAGAGGACGGTGTCGGCAGCGACGTTGATACTATTGACAATAGCAAATTATACACTCAGCCTGAAGATGTGCTGGAAGCCTATGACCGTTTGAGTCCCATTGGACATTTCTCTATTGCGGCCTCCTTTGGAAATGTGCACGGCGTTTACAAGCCCGGTAATGTTAAGTTACGCCCTGAAATTCTGAAAGCTTCGCAGGAGCTTGTATCAAAAACACATGGCTTATCTGAAAAACCACTGGATCTGGTGTTCCATGGCGGATCTGGCTCTGAGCCGCAAAAGATTTCTGAAGCTATTGAGTATGGCGTATTTAAAATGAACATTGATACGGATACTCAGTTTGCATTTGCTCAAGGTGTGGGTGCATTTGCAAAGGAGAATATGGTGGCCTTTGAACATCAAATTCATCCTGAAACGGACGAGCCGCTGAAAAAATTGTATGACCCTAGAAAATGGCTCCGTATGGGTGAAGAGAAAATGGTTGAGCGCCTTGGGCAGGCATTTTCCGAGCTGGGATCAACTGGAAAATCTGTTGCCAAATAAGAATTTTCAGATTTCTTAATTGAAAACCGGCGTAGTTTTGCGCCGGTTTTTTTATGTGCGCAGGTTTTTAGATTTTATTAATATTTTAGTCAGTCTTTAGCGATATTATTCGGGATATCAAGTTCCCCCCAAGGAACTCACACAGTGGTATGTATCAGGAGACTCCCCAATGACTCAAAAGACTGAAGAAATTGCCAAGCGTCAGGCTATGATTTCCAGAGCCCCTTATGAGGACATGTTGTCGTTTTTTGACTACAAGCATTTACCGGAGGGGTTGCAAGGCATCAGTAAACCATTTAACGCATTGGCTCATTCTTTGGTAGAGCAACTCCCAAACCACTCGCAAAAAATGGTCGCACTTCAAAAATTGTTGGAAGCCAAAGACGCTGCTGTTCGAATTGCCGTTGCAAAATCCAAGCCGCAAAGAGAAAAAATACAGAATATGATCATTGAGCATTACAGGGAAGGGTTATCAGCGACTGAAATTCGCTCGAAGATTCTGGTCGCATTTCCAGCCTCCAAGATTACCGAGGAAGTGATTAAGGATTTTGCTATGACGTTGGAAACTGACGTTTAAAATTTCCTTTTGAACTGCTCCTACCTCGATGCGGCAACAGTCTCAAGACTGTTGCCGTTTTTTGTGCTAAAGGCAGTAATTTCATGTTTATCCCGTCTCTCTCAAATGGTAGTCAAAGGTAGTAATTTTTGAGGGAAACCAATGACAAGAGAAATTCAATCAGTTGCCGTCTTGGGCGGTGGGACCATGGGACTTGGAATAGCTGCTGCATCTGCGGATGCAGGAGCAGAGGTTCTGCTTCTGGATGTAACGATGGAACCGCGCAAGCGTCACTCGAACGAATGACTACCATTCGTCCACCTGCGTTTGAAAATCCAGAATCTGCTAAACGCATCAAGTTGGGAAGTTTTGAAAATGATCTTCCAAAAATTGAAGGTTATGACTGGATATGCGAGGCAATTATTGAAGATTTGGAAACCAAGCGGGACTTGTTCTCGAAACTTGAGCCTTTGCGCCGAGAAGGATCAGTTGTCTCAACCAATACTTCAGGCATTCCGTTAAAAGATATCGCGGCAGGAATGCCTGAGCGCCTGCGGCGGGATATTGTTGTCACCCATTTTTTCAACCCGGTGAAAATCATGCGCCTGATGGAATTGATCCCGGGGGAGGAGACGACTGAAGAAGTCACTGACGCTCTGGCTCGGTTCTGCGGTGAAAAACTTGGTAAGGGCGTCGTATACGCAAAGGATACCGTGAATTTTATTGGCAACCGAATTGGCTGCTTTTTCATGTTATCAGGTTTGCATAAGGCAAAACCAGCTTTGGATGCCGGTATGCAAATGGAGAAAATTGACGCACTCCTGAGTAAGCCAGTGGGACTGCCGCCTACGGGCTTGTACGGCTTAATCGATTTGATCGGTTTGGATATCATGGATCTTGTTGGTAAGAACCTAGCGGTCAATCTGCCTTCAAATGATGTAGGGCGCAGCTTTACAAGTTTTCCTGCCGCAGAACAGTCCATGCTTGAGCGCGGGCAATTAGGTCGAAAAACGAAAGGTGGGTTTTATCGCCTGAATGTTGCGGATGACGGCAGCAAGACAAAGGAGATTTTTGACCTGAAAGAGGAAAGCTGGCGTGCTGTTGAGGCTATTGAACTGGCTCCTTCTTTGCAGGCTCCGGAAACAGTGTTCTTTGATGACTCTGCAGAGGGTAATCTGGTTTGGGACACTATGGGAGGTACACTTCTGTATGCTGCTGATCTGATCCCCGAAATTGCCGATGATGTTGTGAATATTGACAGGGCTATGCGCTGGGGATTTGGCTGGGCGAAAGGTCCATTCGAACTTCTCGATCAGTTGGGAGCAGATAAAGTCATCGCAAGACTGAAGGCTGAGAACAGGCCACTTCCTGCAATGCTGAATGTACTCGAAAAAACGGGAGAGAAGAGTTTTTACCGTAACGGTGGTAGCGAGTATCTGACCTTGTCTGGTGAATGGAAAGCGGTGCCAAAGGAATAGTACTTGAAAACAAAAAAACACTTATTAAGTGCAAGGGGCTGTGGTGGAGTTGCATCACGGCCTTTTTTCGTGAGGGGGAATGAGACAGTTTTCCGCAGATACAACAGGTTTTGCCGCTCTAACCATAGTGGAGATATTACTGCAGGAGTTAATCCGGCAGGAAATTCTTGACGACAGGGATGTGAAGCGAATTTTGAAATCTGCTGCGCGCCGGCATGAAAAGTCGGCGACCGGAAGTCCTGCGAAAATTGACCTCAATATGGAAACAGCTACTCTTATTCGTCAAATGACCATGGGGCTCAAGCCATTATTCAAAGAAGCGAAAAAACGGCGTAAGTCAAAGGCTTAGATTGAGACTCAAAATAAAGCCCGGGGTAAATCAATACTCCCGGGCTATGGTTTTGTGAAATTTATTCGGCCGCTTGAGCTTGCTTTTCAGGGTTTTTGAATAATTCCATCAAATGGTCGTGTTCTAAGTAATACTGTCGTATTGCCTTTTCTTTAACATGACCATAACCGCGAACTTTCATAGGCAGTTCAAACAACTCAAGGGCAATTGGTAAATTATCTGAATTCAGATGTTCAACTACATAAGACAGAGTGCCTTGAAAATGTTTGATTAGCTTGCGCTCTTCGCGCCGCTCTTCGGTATACCCAAAAATGTCAAATGCTGTTCCGCGGAGGAATTTGAATTTGGCAAGTTTAGAGAAACCCTTTCCAACCCAAGGACCATATTCGGACTTTTTCAGATGTCCCGTCTCACTGTCTTTCTTCGCTAAAAGCGGTGGTGCCAGATGGTATTTGACTTTGTACTCCCCATCCATCATCCGCTCAATTTTTTCCTGAAATCCAGCTTCGGTGTGCAGGCGTGCGACTTCATATTCGTCCTTATACGTCATGAGTTTAAACAAGGACTTGGCAGCGCGTTTGGTCAGCTCGTCATGTCCAGCGCCGCGAACGGTTGCTATGACATTCTCGTATTGTTTTGCATATGCAGTGTTTTGATAGCCCGTCAGAAATTCGATCCGCCGATCAATCATGACCTGAAGATCATCTGTTGGGTGCATAATATCCACAGGACCTTTGAGCTTTTCAACTTCACCCAGTACAAAGTCAGGGTCGTGAGCCATTTTGCGCCCCCAAGCGAAAGCTTTCTTGTTGGCGTCAATCGCAACACCGTTCAACTCGATCGCTCGTAATAAAGCCTCTAACGAGAGAGGGACAAAGCCCTTCTGGAAAGCATAACCCAGCATGAAGAGGTTTGTCGCAATTGCATCACCCATAAGTGTTGTCGCGATTTCACTTGCTTCCAGTAAATGACAGGCGTCCTTACCAACAGCTTCCATAATGTGATCCAGTGTATCCTGAACCGGGAATGGAGCATCTGGATTTAAAGTGAAATCCATAGTTGGTGCTGGATGAGAATTGACCACTGCCTTGGCGATCCCGACATCCAGTTTCGCAAGGGAATCATATGAACCTGCAACAACCATGTCACAGCCGATCAGAAGATCTGCGCGTCCTGCTGGAATACGAACTGCGCTTATATCTTCTGGTGTTGGAGCAATATGAATGTGGCTCGTAACGGCACCACCTTTTTGGGCAAGTCCAGCCTGATCCAGAACAGTGACACCTTTACCTTCAATATGAGCTGCCATGCTCATCAAGGCACCAACTGTTACGACGCCAGTCCCCCCAATTCCTGTCACCAGAATTCGGTACGGATTTGTTATTTCTTTTGTGTTTGGCAGTGGAACATCACTGGCAGGGTCGTCCTGCGCACTTTTTTCGGGTTTGCGGAGCTGTCCGCCCTCAATGGTTACAAAGCTTGGGCAAAAGCCTTTGACACAAGAAAAGTCCTTGTTGCAGCTTGATTGGTTGATTGTTCGTTTCCGTCCAAATTCCGTTTCGAGGGGTTCAACAGAAATACAGTTGGACTGAACTGAACAGTCACCACACCCTTCACAAACAAGGTCGTTAATCATGACGCGTTTTGCAGGATCAGGGTAAGTTCCGCGTTTGCGCCGCCTGCGTTTTTCCGATGCACAAGTCTGATCATACAGCAGCACGGTCACGCCCGGAAGTTCCCGCATTTCTTTCTGGATTTTATCCAGATCATCGCGGTGATGAAAGGTTGTTCCCTTTGGCCAATCGATATTGGATGGATATTTATCTGGTTCATCGGAGACAACGCGAATATGTTGCACTCCTTCACCAGCAAGCTGTTGAGCAATTTGCCATGGTGTCAGTTGGTCGTCGAGAGGTTGGCCACCTGTCATTGCCACCGCATCGTTGTATAGGATTTTGTATGTAATATTGGCCTTTGCAGCGATTGCCTGGCGGATCGCTAGCAGGCCCGAATGATGGTAAGTTCCGTCACCCAAATTGGCAAAAATATGTTTCTCGTCAGTGAAATGTTGTTGTCCCACCCATGGCACACCTTCACCACCCATTTGTGTGAATTCATTCGTATTGCGATCCATCCATGTCACCATGTAGTGACAGCCAATACCAGCAACGGCACGGCTGCCATCTGGTACAACTGTAGACGTATTATGTGGACAGCCTGAGCAATAGAACGGAGTTCGTTTTATTTTGGCGGGCGACTGGTTGAGTTGCTGCTCTTTGCGATCAAGAAAAGCCAGTCGTTGTTCAATATGTTCTGACGTATAAAAACGGCGAATACGGGCGGCAATGACTCGCGCGACGCTCGCAGGTGTCAGCTCTCCGGATGAAGGGAGTATGAAATTGCCTTGATCATCGAATTTCCCAATAATGCGGGGGCGAACAGCGGTATCCCAGTTATAAAGCTGCTCCTTCATCTGGTTTTCGATAATGGCCCGCTTTTCTTCAATAACGACAACTTCTTCGAGCCCTTCGGCAAACTGACGAATTCCTATTGGATCCAGTGGCCAGGGCATGCCGACCTTATAGACAGACAGACCAATATCAGCTGCCATATCATCAGTGATGCCTAAATCGCGTAAGGACTGGCGGACATCAAGATAAGCCTTGCCAGTTGTGACAATACCAAACCGTCTTTTGGGGCTATCCATCACAATTTTGTCGAGATTGTTTATGCGAGCAAATTCGCGAGCGGCATAAATTTTATGCTTGTTCAGGCGAACTTCCTGATCGAAGCGATCGTCGTGTCCACGAATATTCAGTCCTCCCGGTGGGAGCTCGATATCCGGATATTTGATATTTACACGATCTGGACTTACATAGACGGACGCACCACCCTCAATCGTTTCAGATATGCATTTGAAACCAACCCACAAACCGCTGTACCGGGACATGGCGATACCCATTAACCCGTAATCAAGCACCTCCTGCACATTGGCAGGGTGTAAGACAGGCATCATCCAACTGATAAAGCCATGCTCGCTTTGATGGGCGACGGTTGAGGAGACAATACCATGATCATCGCCTGCAAGTGCCAGAACACCGCCGTATTTGGATGTACCGTTGGAGTTCGCGTGACGAAATACGTCGCCTGTTCTGTCTACACCCGGGCCTTTCCCGTACCAGAGGCTGAAAACACCATCATATTTGGCCCCTTTGTACATGTTGAGTTGTTGGCTGCCCCAAACAGCTGTCGCGGCCAAATCTTCGTTGATGCCGGGCTCGAAATGAATATCGTTTTCTTTGAGGAGAGGGCGAACTTTCCACAAAGATTGATCGTAGCCACCAAGTGGCGAACCACGATAACCAGAAATGAAACCGGCTGTGTTTAAGCCCGCTGCCCTGTCGCGGGCTTTTTGCATGAGCGGTAATCGAACCAGCGCTTGAATACCGGTCAGAAACACACGGCCTTCCTCCAACGTGTATTTATCGTCGAGCGAGACATTGGCAAGCGGCATACTTAAAACTCCCTAGCAAGTAGTTTTGTATTTTATAATATATGGAAAATAGCACCAATTACAATAAAGGTCAATAATGCTGACATTTAGAAAGAAAATTACTCAATGATTTTTTGGGACTTTTTTCTATCTTCAACTCACTGGCGTCGGATAAACTGTTCAAAACAGTGAGGAACTTGTGAATTATGACGATTTTGCTTACGGGTGTAGCAGGCTTTGTTGGGATGCATGTCGCCAAGCGATTGCTGGCGAACGGTTTTAAAGTTTTCGGAATCGATAACATCACCAGCTATTATGATGTTGCTCTGAAAAAAGGGCGCCTGCAGGAATTAGAACCTTATGCTGATTTTGAATTTCAGAAAGTTGACATTGCTGATGAAGAGTCTCTAAAAACCGCCTTGTCAGGCCGCGAAATACATTACGTAGTGCACTTGGCAGCGCAAGCTGGGGTTCGCTACAGTCTTGAAAACCCCCACTCATACGCACATTCCAACCTGACTGGATTTCTGAATATCCTTGAATTTTGCCGGCATAATTCAAACCTGCAGCACTTCATTTACGCAAGCTCCAGTTCAGTCTATGGAGGAAACAAGGAGTTGCCGTATTCGACAGACCAGTCAGTGGATCGCCCAGTGTCGCTTTACGCTGCAACCAAAAAATCCAATGAATTGATGGCGCATAGTTACAGCCATCTCTATCGAATTCCATCCACCGGGTTGCGGTTTTTCACCGTTTACGGACCGTGGGGGCGCCCCGATATGGCTTACTGGCTGTTCACAGAAGCAATGCTTGCGGGAAAAACCATCAAAATTTTCAATAATGGGGATATGAAACGTGATTTTACCTATATTGATGACGTCGTGGATGGGGTTGTAAAATTATTACCGGTTGCACCACAGGACAAAGGGATGGAACAGCCGCCTTACCGGGTGGTAAATATTGGTAACAACAAACCCGAAGCGTTGATGGAATTGGTCTCCACCTTAGAAAAAACACTTGATGTAAAGGCAAATCTGGAGTTTCTTCCCATGCAAAAAGGGGACGTAAAAGAAACCTTTGCCAATATTGACCCAATGCGTGAGCTTGTTGGATACGAACCGCAAACAAGTCTTGCTCAGGGTATTCCTCTGTTCGTGGATTGGTACCGCGAATTTATCGAAAGAGAGTGAACCATGTCGAACGCTTTTGATATTACTCAGATACAGAATATAATCGATGTCGGAATACCACATTGTTCGGACATCGGAGTTAAAGTGGAAAGTCTGAACGATGACGCCGTCGTCATGCGTCTGCCCTATGATACACGTTTCGTTGGCAATCCGGTGAGTGGTGTTTTGCATGGTGGAATTGTCACGACCCTAATAGATACAACATCCGGGATGTGTATCTACGCCAAGCTGCAAAAATATTTGCCAATCGCAACCCTTGATCTGCGAATTGATTATTTGAAATCGGCAGAGCCGGGGCGGGATGTCCTTGCTAGGGCAACCTGTTATAAATTGACACGTCAAATCGCATTTGTTCGTGCGGTTGCCTATCATGACACGGCTGATGATCCGATCGCCAATAGCGTCAGCACCTTCATGCTGCATTCAACGCCGACAAAATCTCTCGATAAAGTTTCAAAAGAAATGAGGGAAAAATCATGAATACCCAATCTTCTGAAGATTTTTTAAAGGCTATTCTGGAAGCCAAAGAAAACCGCGATTGGAACGCAATTGCTGGTTTGATACCCTACTTCAGTTATTTGGGTGTGGAAATTCGTGAGACTGAAGATGAGCTAATTTGCTCTATACCTCGCAACAAACGCTTTACAGGTAATCCCACATTACCTGCGATCCATGGCGGAGTTGTGGGAGCATTCATGGAAAGCACAGCTCTTGTTCATCTGCTGATTACGCAAGAAATAACGCAACTGCCGAAAATTATCACTTTTACAATAGACTATCTTCGCTCGGCCAAAGTGGATGCCTGTTTTGCCGAAGCGATTATCACGAAACCCGGCCGCAGGGTGGCGAATATGCGTGTGAGAGCTTGGCAGAAAGACCGCAGCAAACCAATTGCAACCGCGAATGCAAATTTCCTTGTCAGCTAAAGCAAACTTCTTATCTGCTATATAAAACCTGTCTACACGGAGCTACATTAATATGTCCGAAACTGCCCTTGGCACACTTCCAGAATGGGACCTGAATGACCTTTATCCGGGTACGAATTCAGCAGAGTTAAATGATGATATTCAGAGCTCGGCTGAAAGCGCAAAAGAGTTCGCAAAAGCGTATGAAGGTAAACTCTCCAGCCTAGATGGTGACGGAATTCTTGCAGCCCTTAAGGACTATGAAGGAATTGAGGAAACACTCGGTCGTATTATGTCATATGCCTATCTGGTGTATGCCGGCGATATGACAGATCCTGAGATCGGGAAGTTTTTCCAGAATATGCAGGAGAAAATCAGCAAAATTTCAACTGATTTGCTGTTTTTCACTCTGGAGTTAAATCGGATAGACGATGAACGCTTCGAAGAGTTTTATAAGAATGCGGAGCTAAGGCGATATAAGCCTTGGATAGATAATGTCCGTGCAATGAAGCCTATCAGTTGGATGATCAATTGGAAAAGCTTCTGCATGAAAAAAACGTTTCCGGGCGCAGTGCTTGGGTTCGTCTGTTTGACGAAACAATGGCGGGCTTGAAATTTGAAATGGATGGTAAGCAGATGGCTTCGCAAGAAGTCCTGCACTTACTCTCAGCCAAGGATGGTGCAGTTCGTAAGAAAGCTGCAAAAAGCCTTGGTAAGGTATTCGGTGAGAATGTTCGCCTTTTCGCGCTGATTACCAATACTTTGGCCAAAGACAAAGCGATTGAAGATGAGTGGCGGAAAACAGACAGTCCAATGGCAATGCGCCATCTTTCCAATCAGGTGGAAGAGGAGGTCGTCAACGCGCTTTCCGAAGCTGTACAGGCGTCATATCCAAAGCTTTCCCATCGTTATTATGCGCTAAAAGCGAAATGGATGGGGCAGGACAAACTTGACTATTGGGATCGAAATGCTCCGTTACCTGAAGACGACGATCGAATTATTCCATGGGATGAAGCGCGCGACACTGTGCTGGATGCCTATCGCCGGTTTTCGCCAAAACTTGCGGATCTTGGGAAAGAGTTTTTCGACAGGCCGTGGATAGATGCGCAAGTGAGACCGGGTAAAGCGCCCGGTGCTTTCGCGCATCCCACAGTTCCGAGCGCACATCCATATCTCCTTGTAAATTATCAAGGCAAAGTTCGGGATGTGATGACGCTTGCCCATGAGTTGGGACATGGTGTTCACCAGGTTTTGGCAGCACCTCAGGGCGCATTGCTGGCCGATACACCGCTTACGCTGGCGGAAACTGCAAGTGTATTTGGTGAACAGCTCACATTCCGCGCCCTATTGGAGAAAGAGACCGATCCTTCTAAAAAACGCGTCATGCTCGCCAGTAAAGTTGAGGACATGATCAATACGGTCGTTCGGCAGATTGCATTTTACGAGTTTGAAGTGCGTCTGCACAAGGCACGCCGGAAGAAGAATTGTCGCCTGATCAGATTGGCAAGATCTGGATGGATGTTCAAAAAGAGAGTCTTGGACCGGCTATTCGCTTGCATGATGAATATCAGTATTTCTGGACTTATATTCCTCATTTCATTCATTCACCATTTTATGTCTATGCCTATGCATTCGGGGATTGTCTGGTGAATGCTTTGTATTCTGTGTATCAAAATGCACAAAGTGGCTTTCAGGAAAAATACTTTGAAATGTTAAAAGCAGGCGGGACCCTGAGACATAAGGAGTTGCTGGCTCCATTTGGTCTTGATGCGTCTGATCCAGCTTTCTGGCAAAAAGGACTGGGTGTAATCGAAGGCTTTATTGACGAACTGGAAGAACTGCAAAGCTAAAAATTCTGCCGAGCTGTATCAATTAACCGGCCTTTTGTGGCCGGTTATTTTTTTTGTGACTGTCATTAACTACAATTTGTTGCTCATATTGAATGATTTGCTATATTGCGTTGCAGCGTAACTAAACCGCATTTGGTAAAGAGGATAGAATGTACGAACACGGAAACATGAATATCGAACAGCAAAAGGATGCATATAACTGGTTTGTTCGCCTCAGCACTTGGGGAACAATCATCGCAGCAGTCATAACTGCTTTTGTTGTGTTTATCATTACCTGACAGGGTTTGATATGCTAGCTGTCTCGACCGCCATACAAGACAGGCATGGAGGAGGGGCAGGATAAATCTCGTTTGACGTTTGCAGGGGGCGTCGATCACACCCACTTTAATTATAATCTATAAGAGGATCGATGATGAAAATCGCAATCCCAATGGAGCGGCGGGAGCATGAAAAACGTGTTGCAGCCTCTCCGGATACAGTAAAAAAGTTTGTGGGTCTGGGAGCTGAAGTCATTGTGGAGAAGGGTGCTGGTTTACGCAGCTCTTTCTCTGATCAGGAATATATCGATGCCGGGGCGACTATTGCCGGGGATGCCGCAGCAGCCCTTAAGGACGCCGATGTAATTCTGAAGGTGCAGCGCCCCTTGACCGAAGCAGAGGGAGGGCCAGGCGAACTGGCTTTGATGAAGAAAGGTTCCACGTTGATTTCGACGCTGGCTCCTCTTCAGAATAAAGAACAGGTTGCGGCCTACGCCGCCGCTGGTGTTGAAGCGCACGCTATGGAATTGGTGCCACGCATCAGTCGTGCTCAGTCAATGGATGTTCTTTCTTCCCAGTCCAACCTCGCCGGTTACAAGGCCGTACTGGATGCGACCACTGAATATGGCAAAGTGATGCCAATGATGATGACCGCCGCCGGTACAGTTGCACCTGCAAAAGCTTTCATCATGGGAGTTGGTGTTGCTGGTTTGCAGGCTATTGCGACGGCCCGCAGATTGGGCGCTATTGTTACAGCAACTGACGTGCGTGCTGCTACAAAGGAACAGGTGGAAAGTCTGGGCGCCAAATTCATCATGGTTGAAAGTGATGAAACAGGTGAAGGTGAGGGCGGTTACGCCAAAGAAATGTCCGATGAATACAAGAAGAAACAGGCTGAGCTTGTTTTTGAACATTTAAAGAAACAGGACATTGTTATCACGACAGCCTTGATCCCGGGACGGGAAGCACCGGTTTTGATAACGGATGAGATGCTCGCTCAGATGAAGCCTGGATCAGTTCTTGTTGACCTTGCGGTAGAGGCTGGCGGTAATGTGACTCAGTCGAAACCAGGCGAAGTTGTTGAAACTGAAAACGGCGTAAAAATTATTGGTCATATAAATGTGCCCAGCCGTCTCGCCAGTGACGCATCTTCGCTATATGCGAAAAACCTTTTCAATTTCCTCTCCCCCATGATCAATAAAGAAAATGGTGCGCTAGAGATGAATTGGGACGATGAGATCATTCAGGGCACGGGCCTGACACGCGACGGTAAAGTCGTACATCCGCTTTTGACAGAGGGAGGTAACTAATCATGGATATGGTCGATCCTACTGTTTTCCGTCTGGCGATTTTCGTGCTTGCGATTTTCGTTGGATATTATGTGGTCTGGAGCGTAACACCAGCCCTGCACACCCCTCTTATGGCGGTAACCAATGCAATTTCATCGGTCATTATTGTCGGTGCGCTTATTGCAGCGGGTCCGGCTGATGTCAATTTGGCCAAAATCTTTGGTTTTGTGGCTATTGTTCTGGCATCAGTTAACATCTTTGGCGGCTTTCTGGTCACCCAGCGTATGCTTGCCATGTACAAGAAAAAACAAAAATAGGGGGATACGCTAGTGACTGCTAACTTTACGGCGCTTGCCTATCTGGTATCCGCCATTCTATTCATTCTGTCCCTGCGGGGATTGTCTTCACCTGAAAGTTCTCGTCGCGGTAATGTGATGGGAATGATCGGCATGGCCATTGCGATTGTCGTGACCATTCTCAGCCCTAATGTTCTCTCTTACGAGTGGATTATCGGGGGAATTGTTGTCGGTGGTGCCATCGGTGCAGTAATTGCGCAGCGCATCGCAATGACAGCAATGCCACAACTTGTCGCCGCGTTTCATTCGCTCGTCGGTTTGGCCGCTGTTCTGGTTGCCGCGGCCGCTTTTTATAATCCGGAAGCATATGGCATTATAGGCGCAAGCGGTGAGCTAACAGTGTTAAGCCGGATTGAAATGGCGATCGGTATCGTTGTCGGTGCGATTACATTTTCAGGCTCTATTATTGCTTTCACCAAGCTGCAGGGACTGGTCTCTGGTAACCCTGTGGTTTTCCCGGGTCAGCACATGCTGAACCTTCTGATCGGTATTGCGATTTTGGCACTGATTATATGGTTCTGCGTTGATCTCAACCCAACCATTTTCTGGACCATGACCGCGCTTGCGTTCCTCATTGGCTTCCTGATCATTATTCCGATCGGCGGCGCGGATATGCCGGTGGTCGTGTCCATGCTGAACTCTTACTCAGGCTGGGCTGCAGCCGGTATTGGTTTTACACTGGAAAATACTGCGCTGATTATCGTCGGCGCACTGGTGGGCTCCTCCGGCGCAATCCTGTCTTACATCATGTGTAAAGGCATGAACCGGTCATTCTTCAGCGTGATTTTGGGTGGCTTTGGTGGTGACGATGCTGCCGCGGCTGGTGGTCAGCAAGTTGACCGTCCATTTAAGGCAGGCTCAGCTGATGACGCCGCTTTCATTATGAAAAATGCGGGTAAGGTTATCATCGTTCCGGGCTATGGTCTTGCGGTTGCGCAGGCTCAGCATGCGCTTCGTGAAATGGTCGACGAACTGAAAGCGGAAGGTGTGGATGTAAAATATGCCATTCATCCAGTTGCTGGTCGTATGCCAGGGCATATGAATGTTCTGCTTGCGGAAGCACAGGTTCCGTATGATGAAGTGTTCGAGCTTGAAGAAATCAACTCAGATTTCTCAACGGCTGACGTTGCACTTGTTGTGGGTGCGAACGATGTGACGAACCCTGCAGCGCGTGATGACCCATCAAGTCCGATTTTCGGAATGCCAATTCTGGATGTGGACAAGGCGGGAACAGTTCTGTTCGTTAAGCGTTCCATGTCTTCGGGTTATGCCGGCATTGATAATGATCTATTCTATAAAGACAACACTATGATGCTTTTGGCCGATGCCAAGAAGATGGTGGAGGATATCATCAAGGCAATGTAACGCTGGGATGTCTGAATTTAAGAAAGCCGCGGTTTGTGCCGCGGCTTTTTTATTGGCTCATGTTTGCTGGTAGATAACGATTTTGATGTCAGGTGACGTTCTATGCAAAGGCAGGCGAACCAGTTCAACAGTTCTGCCCTGACCAAGCCGCGATATACTATTTCCTTCAAAGTTATCGAGCAGCATGCCGCTGGAATCCCTGATCTGGATCAGGAGGGTTTCATCCATTTTCCCCACCTGTTCCAAGACTTCCTTCAACCAGTCTGTTTTTATGCCGGTCACAAGAACATACGAAATTTCCTGATTACTTGATTTGACCGGAAGGGCAACAGCCAGAACCGGTAGTTTTGACACTTTACCAACTAAAAACTCCCCAATGGCAAAATCATTTTTGGCAACCGCGCGCTTGTAATAGTCACGGTGACTTAAATCGATGGAGGTATTTGTCTGTGTTGGAGAGCTAAGCAGTTTGCCGTCAGGTGTCAGTTTTAAAAAAATATCATAGACGTCAGCGTGTTTTTGCAGATATTGATCTAAAATCTGATCACTTGGCACGTTGCGTAAAGCGGCGCTGTCAATATCTTCACGCAACTGCCGAAGTATCAATTCCGCGTCTTCAAGTTGGCTTGCCAGCCGTTCCTGAATGGCAGTATACACCCGATTAGCTTTTGCCTGTACGTCTTCTGTATTTTCTCTCAGAAGACTAGCAAAGCTTATAAAGGCCACAACTGATAAGGCCATGGTTAAATAAGCCGCTATTTTTGTCACCTTAGCTTTTACCTTCTGTTATCAGTCTTCTTATCCTTTTGCGCGGGGGTATAGTTTGACACATGTGTGAACGCAGCCTTGAAATTGTGTTTGATATCTTTTTCAAGAATGGATAGCTCGGCATCCAACCGATTTTTGGACGGGATGTCAGATCGAAGGGCTTCAATATGATGCAAACTGGCATGGAAGCCAAAATTGGATAGCATTCCTTTAAGTTCATGTAGAAGGTCATCAAGTTCTTCGTCATTTTTATCTGTAGAGCGGATTTCGCCAAATATTTTTCGGGCGTTTTGGTTGGCTTTCTCCAACAGGTTATGGACGCCATCCACACCCATTCTTTCGCAGAAACGGTTCAGTTCACTGTGATCAGGAACCGGATGGGATTCAGCCAGTTTGGATACTTTTGCATATTCACCAAAATACCGGGCGAGGATCTCGTTAAGCTCGCTAAGGCGAACGGGTTTGATCAATACATCGTTCATACCTGCATCGATATATTCGGTCCGCTGATCAATAAAGGCATTTGCGGTTAGCGCAATTATTGGTAATTCTCTTGGTACCAATGGTGTCGCGCGGATGGCTTTGGTCGCATCTACACCTGTCATGTTGGGCATTTGCACATCCATCAATATCAAGTCATAACTCTCTGGCGCGGTGGTTATTCGCTCGACCACCTCAACGCCGTCATTGGCAATGGTGACATTGTGACCAGAATCCTCGAGCAACCCCTGAATAACCATTTGATTGACGGAGTTGTCTTCTGCGACCAGCACAGAGAGGGTTTTTGACATAACTTTGGAGCTGCGGGTCGGGCCAATTTCACCTTCTTTTTCATTTTTGGCCTCTTCGACAGGAATGGTTGCTATGAATTTGGATCCAACTCCGGGTGTGCTTTCGACATTAAGCTACCGCCCATGTCTTCGCAAAGTCCGCGTGCGATGGAGAGGCCAAGACCCGACCCACCGAGTTGAGGGCGACCTTCAACCTGTTCAAACTCTTCAAAAATTGCTTCCAGTTTTTCATGGGGAATGCCCGGACCCGTATCGATAACATTAAAGACCAGAGCAGATTGACTACGCTTCGATTTGATATCTACTTCCAGTTTGACGAAGCCATGTTTGGTGAATTTGGTGGCATTTCCAATCAGATTGAACAGAATTTGCTGAATATGATCCAGATCGCCATGAAAATATCCTTCGGCCTCTTCTGAAACCTCAACCTTAAACTCCAAACCCTTGTTTTGAAGTTGGAAATGAAAGATTGAATTCAGTCCATCAACAAGCGTTTCAACGTTAAAATCCTGTTTGGTTATAACAGATTTTCCCGCTTCAATTTTGGCGAAATCCAGAACCTGATTTAATAATCCAAGCAGGAAAAATCCGGATTCGCGCGCTATTCTGAGTTCCTTGTCAATTTTTTGAGGGAGATCATTCCTCAAAACAATCTGAATAATGCCTAAAATGCCATTTAGTGGAGTTCGAATTTCATGGCTCATTGCTGTTAGGAATTTCGCTTTTGCGCGCGCAGACCTTGAAGCCTTTTCTGCTTCTAGTTTTAGTCGTTCAGAATATTGCCGCCTTTCATTTTCACGAGCGATAAGCTGAGAAAACATCCATATTCCTAAAATATTGGCAATCCAGAGCTGCGGCCAAACGCCAACCAAAACGGAATATTGGACATGGGCAGGAAATGTTAGAATGGTTGGCATTGTTACAGCGGTTGCAAATGTGGCCACCGCAATAAGTGAAAGTGGGGCAATCACCTCTTTTTTTTCATGGTGGCAATACCAGCGCCATGCCACCCCGATACCTGCGAATACTATAATATAGGAAACGCCAGCAGCCATGCCTATCCCGCCTACGTAAAACCTAACGGAGGCAGCGATTGTTGCAGTAATTGCTGCTGAAATAGGGCCGCCAATAATTCCAGCCATTAGTAGGGGGGCGCCGCGAGCATCGGCAATTATGCCTGGAGCAAACTGAATGGGCATATTAATCAAAAGTGCAGCCGCAGCACCGAAAAGTAGCCCGGTTTTAACCGATATACTAAATTCTTTTTGACTGGGTCTACTGGTCAAATTGAAATCAAAATAGGCAATAAACCATGCTAGAATGGCCAGTAAACCCACATTGGCGATAAGGCTGATATAACTTTGTGTAAATGCGTCTATTATTATTTGCATTTGAACCAACTTTAAAGGGATTGAAAAGAATTCTGCCTGAGACTTTTTTTGATCCAAAAGCAAAGAACACGATTGTTTTTGGTCGCCAAACTGGCTTCAGATAGTCAAAGTTTCATCAATAAACTTGCTTCATCAGTTATATTAATACATCCTATATTATGTAATATTTTGTAACAAAAATCAATGCCAAAGTTAATTTTTTAACTGAGTTGAGACATAGTCAAATGCCGATGTGAACGAACATCTGAGGTTCCGATCCAGATCAGGAATGTCTTGCAATAACTCCCCAGTTGATGGTTTTTGGGATCTTAAATTGTCAATCTGCCTGGTCACAGTGTCGAACCCAAAATTAGCAACCATGCCTTTGAGCTCATGCAACAAATGATCTGCCGTTGACTGAGTGGTTTTACGCTCTTTTACTTCTGTCATAATGGTATTCGAACGATGATGCGCCCGTTCCAGAAGATCATGAACACTTTTCGCACCAATAGAATTGCAAAGTTTTTTAATTTCATCTGAGTTCATTTTGTGCGCTTTCAGTTCTATCTTCGCAATGTCTGAATATTCACCAAAATGTTCTGTCAGTACCCTGTTTAGTTCGTTAATCTGGATTGGTTTGATCAACACATCATTCATACCCGCAGCGATATATTCGGCCCGCTGTTCAATAAACGCGTTGGCCGTGAGCGCCACAATGGGAATGTCTTTTGGGATCAATGGTGTTGCACGAATAATTTCAGTAGCTTCGACGCCAGATAGTTTTGGCATCTGAATATCCATCAAAATCATGTCATATTTTTCCGGTGAAGAAGCAATTTTATCGACTACATCCTGCCCATCCTGAGCAATGGTCACTTTATGCCCTTCCTCGGCCAGCAAGCTTTTGATAACCATTTGATTGACGGTGTTATCTTCGGCTACAAGTATCGACAATGAGCGTGTAACTATCTTGATCTGCTCTTCCAATATAGGTGTAACTGGCGAATTCTTGACCGGTTCTGCAGGTATGCGAATGGTGAATTTGGATCCCAAACCAACGGTACTCTCAACTAAAATTTCGCCGTCCATATCTTCGCAAAGTCC
Organism: Sneathiella glossodoripedis JCM 23214; assembly: GCF_000616095.1. Lineage (GTDB taxonomy): Bacteria > Pseudomonadota > Alphaproteobacteria > Sneathiellales > Sneathiellaceae > Sneathiella > Sneathiella glossodoripedis. The sequence goes on from NZ_BAMS01000003.1 coordinate 226,473, forward strand.
CTTCGCAATGGATAAACCAAGGCCAGTTCCACCAAGCTTGTTTGTGCCTTCAACCTGTTCAAATTCTTCAAAAATTTTTTCGAGCTGGTTGGCTGGGATCCCAGTTCCAGTATCTGAAACCACAAACTCAAGATAGGGTGCATCAGAATGTGGGTTAAAATTCACCGCCAGTTTTACATACCCTTTAGCTGTAAATTTTGTTGCGTTTCCAATTAGGTTAAACAGGACCTGTTGAATATGTTCTAGATCACCATGAAATTGCCCGCTTGATCCGGGTTCGATGGCTGTTTTGAATTCGAGCCCCTTTGAGTGCAGTTGAAAATGAAAGATGGACCTGAGCCCGTCTACGAGAGATTCAACGCAAAAATCCTTCTTTTGGATTACGGATTTCCCAGCTTCAATCTTTGCAAAATCTAGGACCTGATTCAGCAGACCGAGGAGAAAAAAGCCGGATTCACGTGCAACTCTCAGTTCTGTATCAATTTGTTTGGGTAAGTGCTTTTGCAAAACTACCTGAATTATGCCGAGGATCCCGTTCAACGGTGTTCTAATTTCATGACTCATTGCGGTCAGGAACTTAGCTTTTGCTTGGGATGCCCGCGCTGTTCGTTCAACTTCTAGCAAGAGCCGTTCTTCAAACTCGCGCCGCTCAATTTCGCGTTTGATTAATAGGGACAACAACCAGATCCCCACGACACCACAGAACCAGTAAATAGGCATTACGCTTACTAAAACGCGATATTGAACTTCAGGGGGGAGTGTAAGGACAGCTGAGCAACCAATCAACGTTCCGATACTTGAAACCACAATCAGGGAGAGAGGGTTGACGATTGACCAATTTTTAAGCAGGCACACATATTGCCAAACAACTCCTGTTGCGGCGAAAACGCAGATATAAACCAACGCTGCAGGTGCGCCGGCTCCTCCGATATGTAATCTTGCTGAGGCAGCAATTACGGCAGTTGTTATGGCCGCGATGGGACCACCGATGGCGCCGGCCATCAGGATTGGTCCGCTTCGGGCATCTGCAATTATGCCTGATTCAAATTCAATAGGGACATGAAATAATAACGCGGTGGCAATTCCAAACATTACGCCTATTTTCATAGACATAGGGATGCTGCTTTTCAGATCTCTATTTGTCATGTTTATGTTAAAATATGCTACCGCCCATGCGAGCAAAGACAAAAGTCCTAGATTTGCGAGAAGATTGGCATATTCACGGGAGAGAAGATCTAAAAATATATACATAGCTTGAACTTGCACCACTTGATACTACGCTTATTAAATACCGAACTCAGCAGTAGGGCGTAATACGCAACTAGACAGCCAATTCCCAACCTGTACATGTTGTTCGTTTTAGTATTTTGATAAAATTTTATTAAATTAGTATTAAATGCTTTATTAGTTTTTGGTGCAGATTAGCTTTTCTGAGGTGCTGATGTAGGCTTTTCTTTACGCCGAACTCCTTGCCCACCCAGTACATAACCGGCAATACCGCTGAGGATTGCAACCACTGACTCTCCGTTCACCAATTGCAGTAATCCTAGAAAAGTCGTCGAGACAATGATCAGAATAATTGTTATGAGCTTTGGAATTTCGGTTTGAGCGATGATCGTACTCAAACTTTCTCCGCTCAGGTTATGACCGCGAAATGTGGCCCAGTATGCAATTGCAGTGACAGCACAGAACAGGCCAAATGCAATGAGCGCATACAGGCAGAGTTGCAAGATAAATTCCTGTGTAAGTTCCATTTGCCACCCCGCAAAGATTTGCAATATTTGATAATTCAAATATAGAGATGGAAATGAACCATCGTCAAGAATTACAGCATTAACCTTATCGGAGATCGGCGTTTTTTGTGCGCAGGTTAGTATGCTGCCGAGCGTACTATCTTAGGAAAAGTAACTGGTTTCTACCGTTTTCTTTTATCATATAGAGCGCTTTATCTGCTCTTCTTACGAGGTCGTCTAATTCCTTGTCGTGCTCGGATAAAGACGTCGCCCCGATGGAGCATGTAAATTGCACGCTTTCATTTTTCTCAGAAGCAATTGATGTCTTTGAAATTCTCTCACGAAAGCGGCTGAGGATATTCATGCCCTCTTCTTTATCCACACCTTTGATGAACACCAAAAACTCTTCTCCTCCAAATCGACCAATGGAGTCTTCTTGTCTAAACTCGTCTTTTGCGATAGCCGCAAAGTGCCTTAGGACTTCATCTCCGGTCGAATGGCCGTATGTATCATTTATATTTTTGAAGTAGTCCAGATCGATTAGAGCGAGGAACAGGTTTGTATTGTGACGCTTTGCCTCGGATATCAATGCTTTGGCATGCTCTTCAATCCCACGCCGGTTTAAAAGGTCCGTAAGCGGATCCATAATGGCAAGTTTTTCCAACTTTTTTTGCAGATATTTTTGATCTGTGACGTCTCGCTCGATCGCTGCAAAAACTGCACATCCCCTTTTTCCGAGGTGAGTGGAAATATGTTCATATCAAGCCAGTATTCATCACCTTGTTTTGTGTAATTCAAAATATCGACACGGATAGATTGATGTTCTTGTAGCGCGCTCTTGATGGCTTCGCGCGTTTCAGGCGATGTGTTTTCACCTTGTAAAAGGCGAGGCGTTAAACCTAAAACTTCGTCGCAAGAATAACCAGTGAGATCTGAAAATGCGCGATTAGCATATACAATCTCTGGTCCATTTCCATCTACGGGACTGGATTTGGTTACCAAGACTACGTCATTTGCTTTATCCACGATTTCATCAAATGGAATGGTTGCCTTGTGGTTTGTGTAGTCAGCGAATGAAACAATAACCTGCTCAATTGTATTTGCAGCATTAAATTCAGGGTAAGCGGACAAAAGAACCCAAGTGACATTCTCGCTAGAGCTGTCAACGATACCAATAACCTTATTCGAAAGAGACGAATTGGTTCTAATGACTTCATTGACTGGATATTGGCTTGGTAGCAGATCATTCCCTATTTCATCAAGAAATCTCCAATGCGGATCCATCGCAGATTTTCCCAGTGCTTGATCTTCACTCAAACGCAGTAATTCTAAAGCTTTGGGGTTGGCATATCGGATTGTAGTATCTGCGGCATGAACCACGACACCTGATTGTAAAGACGCAAGTAGGCTATTAGGATCGATGCTCAAGCGATCAAGTACAGTCATCTAAACCTCAATTCGCATATTAGATACTGAAAAGAGTGAGTTAATTTTTTTGAAAACACTAATGTAGTGAAGTGGAATTTAATGTTTGGTGAAACAAAAAGCAACTTTTGATCGAAATTGAACCGGCTCACAGCGATTATTCATTACTCAATTAGTCCAATTACAAAGAATTTGTGGCTAAGGCACCTAACTATTTACAGGTTAAACAATTTGTAAAGCTATTGGTTGCTGAGTTTTCTGTGTACGGCCCATGAAAAGGGTTTAAGTTTAAGAAGATACTCCGAATTTTTAGTGACTGTTTTGTTCAATTTTAATAATGATGAAGGCAGCACTACCCAATATCAGAAAGCCCAACATTATTGGAGTTAAAGAGCCGGAATATTGCTGGCCAATAATGGTGCCGAGCGTGATGCCGATTAATGAAGACGTGGCCCCAATAATAGCTGATGCCAATCCGGCGATTTGCCCCATCGGCTCCAACGCCACTGAATTCAGATTTCCAAACAGAATACCTACTGAAAAAAACAACAAGGCACCAAAGCTGAAATAGAGCCAGAATGGCGCCCCGATCAGCATACTGCAAATAATGAATACAAAGGCAATCACTACCAGAAAACCGGTTGCAAAAAGGCACAGGTTGCGCATGCCCAGTTTTTCAACCAGCTTTGCGTTCATAAAGGAAGCGAAGCCGAAAGCGAGTGCCTGAAGCCCAAAATAGACTGCGAACATATCGCCAACCTGATATTTAGAGTGAAAAACCTGCTGAATACTATTCAGGTTCCCAATCAGAGCGCCGAATATGCAGCTTAAGGCAAGTGTGTAACATAATGTGGTTTTGTTCGTAAAAACCGCCTTGATACCTGAAGATAACGTCTGAATTCTGAAGGGGACACGATCATTTGGTTTCAAGGTTTCTTCAAGTCTGAGATACATCCATATGCCGACTATCGTTGAGTAGAGCAAATAGAAACCAAAAATGTAGCGCCAATTAGCAACCGCAAGAATGCCTTGACCAATTGCTGGCGCAATAACAGGCACCATGATGAAAATTGTCATGACCAAGGACATGATTTTTGCCATTTCACGGCCGCTATAGCGGTCGCGGATGATTGACATAATGGATATATAGGGGCCAGATACCCCCAATCCTTGAATAAAGCGACCGACAAGCATGGTGGTAATATCAGTTGCTAGGACGCAGATCATGCTTCCCAGTATGTATAGACACAGGCAACTGTACAGGATCTTTTTTCGGCCCAGCGCATCTGACAGTGGGCCGTTGATCAACTGTCCAATTGCCATTCCGGCAAATATGAAGCTGATAATATATTGCGCCTGATTTGCGTGGGTCGCGCCCAAATCAATACCGATAATGCCAAGTGCCGGCAGCATCGCATCTATGGAGATTGCGACCACGGACATCAGGATTGACATAAGTAAAATAAATTCTCGCGGTCCTGCAGGCGAGCGCAGTCCATTCATTGACACTGGACCTTATCCTTTATGAAATTTGGAACTTAAGTGGGTGGGACTAACTACTCTACTGGAGTGTATATATCGAATTTGTAATTAACTAACGCGATATACCATTGCACCTTAAAACTTTTTTACTGAAATTTACAAGTTCAACCAAACAAATTATTTCATTTGAGTATTGGTTGTCACAAACTGACAGGCGCGAGCGGATCTGATCATATCCTAGCTGGTTTTAAATCATCTGGGTCGCGGTAAAATAATGATCCCAATAGCACATGCTATTGTTGAACTTTGAATGATTGGATTAAATCATTATAAATATTGCGAAGCTCGTAGAAAGTCTCCCAAAATGGATTTGGGGTTATCCCTTCCAGTTTGTCACGCAAAATATCCAGATGTGTATGCCAACCCGCGGATACGTCCAGCATATCATCACTGTTGGGTAATCTGCTATGGGTGACGGTCAGAAGGATTTTGTCTCCGCGCGATGTTAGTTGGAAAGACACCACCGAATTGTTGGACCAAGTGTAAATGAGGTGATAAGGCGGGTCATACAATAAAATCTCACCTGCTTCGGCCATGCAGCCATTTTCTTTCAGTCGATCTGGCGTTTTCTCCGCATGGGGTGTCAGTTTTTCAGGGTCAAACGTCAATTTAATCTTGCCACCGATTTCCGGTTCAATATCGAGAGAGGCAAGCCACAGAGAACATTTTTCAGATTGAGTGAGATACGGCCAGACAGCCTCTGGTTTTCCAGGTAGGAGGCGAGAAAGGCGTACCGTGGCGGTATCCAGAATTTGACCGAAATCTTCAGAGTTTTTATCCGGAATTTTTGGGTGAGTATTCCTCATTTGATATCTCCTTCATCTTTCTTATTGGCTTCGTCGGTTAGAATTTTCTCAAGGACATCAAGCCTGTCATTCCAGAAACTCCGCATTTGATTGAGCCATTCCCATATTTCATCAATTCCCTCGCTATTGAGAGAATAAAGTCTTTGTTGGGCCCGTTTCTCCACCTGTATGAGCCCGGCTTCACGCAATATTTTTAGGTGCTGAGACACAGCCGGAGCGCTGATGGTGAATTCGTTGCTGATCGCGGACGAACTTATCTGATTGCGAGTGGCAATGAGTTCAATCATACGACGTCGGTTAGGTTCGGCGAGTGCTGCAAATTTATCCATACGCAATTAATGAATCAGTTACTTAATTAAGTAAATACAAAAATAAAAATCGAATGGTCTGCCTATTGTAAATTTGGAAGGTGTGGCCAACAAAAAGGCCGCAATATTATGCGGCCTTTAAGTTGTTTATGCTCAACCAATATGATTAATAATCTTAGGCTGCTTGAAGTTTTTGCCCCACCAGCATGCGTAGACCTTTGTATTTTGAATAGGCGAATCCGGCGACTGCAATTGCAGCAAGATCAATCAGGATCATTCCGGGAATACTGAATAGGGATGAAAATCCAAGTACCAGAATCACGCTGGCGACAATCCAGCTAATATCGACCGCGAGCAGGATTTTCAGAAATAACGGTTTGTCGGCGGCTTTGAATGCAATGAATGCCAAGTCAGCGGCAAAGACAATCAGGCCAATTCCAAGGATGGTGAGATACAGGTTATCGGGCATTCCCATCAATTGGGTCAATGGCTTGGCGGCCAATACCATAACAAAACCACTGAACAGTGAAAAAATGGCATCAGCCAAGAGAACTTTTTTTACATATGAGACGGCTATACGGGTCATTTCTCAGATCCTTTCTTCTGGTTTGATCTGGTGCAATGAAATATGTCGCTGCCGGGTCATGTCCGCAATTACCTCTCAGGTAATGTCCAATCTATTTTTAATCCGCTATAGTTGTGGCAGATTTTATGTGGGAGATACCTTCATGAGTAATGCGGTGCTTAAAAAAAATGTATCTGACTTTGGTAACTTGCTTAAAAAATGGCGGCAAATAAAAGGTTTTAGTCAGCTTGATCTAGCACTGGCTGCAGACAGTTCCGCGCGGCATATCAGCTTCATCGAGACAGGGCGGTCGATCCCGAGCAAGGAAATGATACTGAAATTGTCAGCGGCAATGGAGTTGCCGCTTAGAGATCGAAACCGTCTTTTAAATGAGGCGGGTTACCGAGCAGCTTATACTGAACATCCGTTGGAGGGTGAAGGACTTGAACAGGTAAAACGCGCTTTGGATATTATTCTTGAAAATCAGGAACCGTTTCCGGCCCTCGTCATGAATCGCTGTTTCGATATCCTGATGATCAATCATACAGGGGCAAAGCTGGTAAATGCGCTCGGATTTCAATTGGGCGGTCAAGAGGGACCTCCCAATATCCTGAGAATGACCTTGCATCCAGATGGGTTCAGAACATGCGTAAAGGATTGGGAGCGGAGTGCACAGCATATGATCCATAGGCTTATCGTCAGCTAAATGGTCAGGATGAAAATGATCCTCTTGGCAAAGTACTTGAAGAGGTAAAGCAATACCCGGGTATTCCGCAGCATGTAATTGTCGAGGATCCAACCAAGGATGCGCTACCAGTTCTGCCCATTGAAATTGAATTAAATGGCGCGACACTTTCATGGATTACAACAGTTGCCAGTTTTGGAACGCCTCAGGATGTAACGGCTGAAGAAATTATGGTCGAATGCATGTTCCCTTCAGATGCTAAGACAGAGCAGTTTGCTCGTGCGCTTGCTGCTGGTGAGGTTTAATCTTATGTAAAGACAGCGCCAGAAACATTGACGAAGGATCAGTGATGAATATGGAGGAGAGTCGCTCAGAGAGGTAAGTATTACAACAGAAGACGGCTGGATTTTAAAAGCGGGCCTCTTTTGCATGGAGCCGCATACCAACCCTTCGTCAGTAATAGTTGTTTTGCCGGCTATGGGATCGCATTCGCGGCCTGCGAGATTTATGGCCAGTGCCCTTGCGAAAATGGGACATGCGGTTCTTACTGTCGATATACGAGGACATGGAAAAAGTGTGCCGCACCCGAAGCATGGCATTGATTATGGTTTTGACACCTTCTTGCAACAGGACATCCCTGCGATCCTTCAATTTGTAAATGGTCGATTTCCTGAAACGCCTGTATTTTTATTAGGTCACAGTCTTGGAGGCATTCTTAGCGCCATCTATGGAGCAGAGAACCCTGGTGCTGTTCAGGGTGTAATAGCGCTTACCACTGCAAACTTGAGGTTGAAATATTTGGGATTGGGATCCTTGTTCGTATTTGTTCCGTTTTATTTTATGGCGAAAATATTGGGGTATGTCCCCGGCCAACATTTCGGATGGGGTAATCCAATTGCCAAAACTCAGGTTCTAGACTGGGCTAGATGGGCTTTTAGTGGACGGTTGCGCGGTAGTGTTGGCAGACATCTTGAGCCGGTTTTTGCTTCTTCTCGTACACCAATTTTCTGCGTCGGATTTACCGATGATCACCGCCTTGCACCTCCGCATGTGACGCGAGCCTTCGCGGATCTCTTCCCAAAAGAATTAACGACATATAAGGTTATTAGCCCAGATGAGGCAGGTGCGTCGAAACTGGGACATTTCGATCATTTTAGAGAGGGCGTGTTCGTATGGAAAGAAATTGATCAATGGATCAATAATCACACCAATCACAAACTCTGATCTGTACAAACACCAAAAGCCGCTTTCCGAACTTCGGAGCGGCTTTGAGAGTTTTTCTGGATTGGCTTTTGCCAGTATCGCGGTCGGCTTAACCTTCGCGAAGGGCGCGCTTGCGAGCCAGTTTGCGAGCGCGACGGATCGCCTCAGCTTTTTGACGAGCGCGTTTTTCAGATGGCTTTTCGTAGGCACCACGGAGTTTCAACTCACGGAAAATACCTTCACGTTGCATTTTTTTCTTCAGGGCGCGAAGCGCTTGGTCGACATTGTTGTCGCGAACATGTACCTGCACAGCTAACAGTGCTCCTATCTAAATAAAATGTGATTAAATCAGTTCACAAAGTGGCGCGTTAGTAACACGGCCTCATTCCCTTGTGAAGCTATAAAGTTTATATTTTTACCGTGAAATGCAAGAAATTGCAAATTTGCAGCGGATTTGGGGAGTTTAGCCGTGAAAATTGAGCCTAGAGAAATTTTAAAGATGGGGAATCCGTTATTGCGCCAAATTTCCGAACCGGTTGATGAATTTAATGAGCAAGAGATTCGGGACCTTATCGAATTGATGCGTGTAAGCATGGTTGCTGCCAACGGTGTAGGCCTCGCTGCTCCGCAAATAGGGGTTCTCAAGCGAGTGGTCATTTTTGAAGTCCCCGCAGCTCGTATCTCTGAGGAAGACGGTGAGATATCTGCAAATGGAGGTGTGCCGCAGACGGTCCTGATTAATCCGAAGGTTACACCGCTAACTGAAGAAAAAGTACTTGGTTGGGAAGGGTGTTTGTCCGTGCCCGGTCTGCGTGGTCTGGTTCCTAGATACACGCGTATTAAATATGAAGGACTGACACTGGACAACGCTTCTCTAGCTGGAGGCGGAGAGTTGCAGATCCAGAAAATCAGTCGCGATGTGAGCGGATTTCATGCACGGGTCGTACAACATGAAGTGGACCATCTGGATGGGGTGCTGTATCCTGAACGCATGACAGATATTCGCCAGTTGATTTTTCAGACTGAACTGCCGTCCTTCATTCGAGCATTGGATGAACAGGCAGAAAGGAAATGATTGTGACCGAAATGGAGCAGAAAAACCAAATACTTGAAGCGGTTCTTTCGCATGTGATGTTTGATGGGTGGTCACAAAAGGCGATTAAAGCTGCGGCTGAAGATTTATCGTTGGATTTGTTTGTGATATCGGAACTTTTCCCTGATGGTCCCCGAGATATCATTTCATATTTTGTTCGCCGCGCCGACGATGAAATGGAAAATGAACTGGCCAAACGTAATGTTTTGTCCATGAAAATCAGAGACCGGATCACACTTGCTGTGCGCCTTCGCCTGGAAATGTACACACCCCGTAAAGAGGCCATTCGAAGCGCACTTACCTTACTTGCTTTGCCGCAAAATACAGCCCTTGCTCTCAAGCTTACGGAAGGAACTGTAAGTCGCATGTGGTACGCTACAGGAGACACTTCTACTGACTTCAGTTACTACACAAAACGGATGACTTTATCAGCCGTATACGGATCCACACTGCTCTATTGGCTGGATGACCATTCAGAGGGAGCGCATAAAACATGGGAGTTTCTGGATCGACGGATTGAAAACGTAATGCAATTCGAAACGGCTAAGTTTAAAGCCAAAAATTTTTTCTCCCAAAAACCAAAGGGGCCTGACCTGCCATCACCAAAAAGGTTTTTCAGAAACTTCAACGCCCGATAAATCAAAAATGAAAAAGGGACATAATGCTCAATAATAAAATAATCCTGGTAACGGACGCGACACATTTTCTTGGAAAACCGGGGATAACAGCTTTAGTGAGAGATGGGGCAACTGTCTTTGCCCAAGACGCACGTTTTACCGATAAACAGGCGAGGGATGCGTTTGAGGAGTTAATCCCCGGTGTGACAGCATTGGCTGAACAGGTTCCAAGCGAAGTCATAGACGTAGTTTTGTCCAAAGCGGGTCAATTGGATGTGCTGGTGAATAATGATGCATTCCCCGCCATAAAGGCGGCGATTGATGAAGCCGAACTTTCCGACTTCACCGATACGCTTAACGCGCTTCTTGTTCGTGGTTTCGATTATGCCAAACACGCATCGAAACACATGAAAGGGCGTGGCTGCGGTAAGATCTTGTTTGTCTCATCCGCTGTGCCAAAGCACGGGCTTCCAAATTATTCCATGTATGTCGCCGCACGCGGTGGGGCAAATGCATTGGCGATATCACTTGCCAAGGAACTGGGACGCCACGGAATACAGGTGAACGCGTTGGCCCCAAATTTTATTGAAAGCCCTACCTATTTTCCCAAGGAACTGCTTGAGAATGAAGAAGCTTACAAAAAAATAACCAAGCCGATACCTCTTGGGCGGCTTGGAAAGCCTGAAGAGGCGGGCGAGTATCTGGCCTTCCTGGCTTCAGATCGCTCTGATTATATCACCGGCCAGGTGCTCTATTTCGCTGGAGGGTGGGCCTAAGGTTAAACCTTGGGTTTTTTATCCAGGGCAAAAAGTTTGGTTGTATGACCCATTTTACGTCCCGCTCGTGCTTCGGCTTTGCCGTACAGGTGCAAACTCATATCAGGGCGGGACAGAATTTCATCCCAATGATCGATGTCATCGCCGATCAGGTTCCACATCACAGCGTTTGAATGACGTTTGGCAGAGCCAAGAGGTAAGCCAGCGGCAGCGCGAATGCTCTGACGAAACTGACTGGTTGCACAGGCTTCAATAGTCCAGTGCCCAGAATTATGTGGGCGAGGTGCCAGTTCATTGACCAAAACCTCCCCATCGGCAGTGACAAACATTTCAACTGCGATCAAGCCGACAAGATCCATATTCTGGACAATTCTATGTGACAGATCTGTTGCATGTTCCGAAACCGTATTTAAGATATCCGCAGGCGCGATTGTGATGTCGAGAATGTGGTTTTTGTGACGATTTTCAACCGGTATATAGCTTTCAATATCGCCATTTAATCCACGGGCTACGATCACAGAAATTTCCAGCTCAAACGGAACAAAACCCTCCAATATTGAAGGTTGTTGACCAATTGCTTCCCATGCTTCGTCTATTTGTGTGGCGTTGTTAATCTTGAACTGGCCTTTGCCATCGTAACCGAAACGGCGTGTTTTCAACACAGATGGCGTGCCAATACGAGCGACAGCTTTTTGAAGATCTTCAAGGCTTTCCACATTTGCAAAAGGCGCTGTAGGAACGCCTAAACTATTGAGAAAGCTTTTTTCAATGTGCCTGTCTTGGGTATATTCAAGGACCTTGCGACCGGGGCGTACCGGAATGATAGGTTCCAGATAGGCGAGCGTTTCCACCGGGATGTTTTCAAATTCAAGCGTGACAACATCCACGTCGGTTGCAAATTTTCGTAAAGCCGCTTTATCCGTATAGTCAGCAACTGTTTGTTTTGATGCCACTTGCATTGCGGGGGCGTTTGGATCCTGCCCAAATACATGGGTCAAATATCCCATTTCTGCTGCCGCTATGGCTAACATGCGGCCCAATTGTCCATCGCCCAGAATGCCGATGGTTTTGCCAGGTGCAATAACAGTCATTGGATAAGTCCTTATTCAGCAACATCCACAGGTTCAATGGCGACCGCATCGGTTTGTTTGCTGCGCCAATTATCGAGTGAATTTGCAATTTCATTATCGCTAAGTGCCAGTATTTGAGTGGCCAGTAATGCTGCGTTAATGGCACCAGCTTTACCAATTGCTAAAGTGCCTACAGGAACGCCACCTGGCATTTGCACGATAGACAGTAGGCTGTCCATTCCCTTTAGCGCTTTACTTTCTACAGGTACGCCAAGAACGGGTAACGGTGTCATCGAAGCAGCCATGCCCGGTAAATGCGCTGCGCCCCCAGCACCGGCAATAATAACTTTAAGACCACGTGCTTTGGCTTCTTTCGCATAGTGACAGAGGCGATCCGGCGTCCGGTGGGCGGAAACGATTTTCGCTTCAAATGCAACACCAAGCTCGTCAAGGGTGTCCGCTGCGTGTTTCATGATTGGCCAGTCTGATTGACTGCCCATGATGATGCCGACTTGCGCGTCCCTTTTTTCCATCGTGATTTCCCATTTATGAAAAGTCGATTGGTCAGAATTGCTGCGGATTATAGGCAGGCGTGAGCAAGAAGCAAGTAAAGGCTGGTGATATATAAATTAACCCTGTTTTCATGAACTCTATGTACAATATTTGTAAATTGGGTATGAGTATGCCTAATTATAACGCAGTTGATTGCTTTCACGGTTCTGGATTTGTAAATGAAAATTGGTTCGACCGGTCGTCCGACGAGTACCGCGCCTATACGTAAAAATACGGCTTCCACTGCTGCCAATGCGGCCGCGGCGTATGGAGGTGTATCAGCCCCCCGTCAGATTGAAGACACGACTTCGATCATGGGTATACCTGAGGCTGAGCTTACACCTAAGGTGAAAGAAGCGATCATGACGCTTATGGAGGAGGTTGATCGGCTACGTAAATCAGTTGAAGGGGTTAATCAACGCCTTGCTGAAGCAGAAAAACTGGCAGATCAAGATCCATTACTCCCCATTTACAATCGTCGCGCTTTTGTTCGGGAATTGACACGAGCACAGGCTGCTGTCGAGCGGTATGGCAACAGCTCCAGTCTGATCTATATAGATCTCAACGGGTTTAAAGGAGTGAACGACAATTACGGTCATCAGGCTGGTGATTTTGTGTTGACCGAGTTTTCCAAGCGATTGGTAAAAAGTGTTCGTGAAAGTGACGTGGTTGGACGCCTTGGTGGCGATGAATTTGGACTGATTCTGACGAATACATCATCTGAACAGGCTGCAACACTTGCAGCGCGTCTGCCGCAGGAGTTGGAGCGTGATCCGATTTTTTGGGAAGGAAACAAGCTTGAAGTTGGCTTGGCCTATGGCATTGTTCCCGTTGAGCCGGATCAGCACCCTGAACAGGCGCTGACCGAAGCTGACAGCAAAATGTATAAGCAAAAACAGGCTATTAAAGACAGTCGGTAATGTAAATTTGGAAGTTATATTTCGCGTTTGTCTTTACGCAATAATATCAGGGAGCAAAGCATTTTCCGTGACGAAAATCTCATCTTTAAGGATGAGTTTTCTTTTCTTCATTCGTTGAAGTTGCAAGCTGTTAAAATTACCGGACTCTATAAGTGCATCAATCGCCATATCCAGATCGCGATGCTCACTTTTCAGTTCTGCGAGCCGTCGCTTTAATGCTTCCTGTTCGTCAACTACTGTCATTGATGCGTTATTCCAAACGTTACTTACAGATCGGATATCTATTGAAGATATAGGTACAATCGATTGGGGTTCAAATTCTATCGCTGGAATTATAGCATTAATTGGCTTAGGAAACTAGCTTGCAGATGAACTTTTCGGCACAGTTTTAGTGCTGATCCAAAATTGAATTTATTGTCGCTTGGACACCTGCGGAGGGTACGGAATGTCTGACCTTTGGACATATGCTTTAGACCTTTACGCTCGCCCATCTGTAAAGGAAGCGTGCCTGAAGCTGCAAGACGAAGTGGGTGCGGATGTTTGTTTGCTTCTGCTTTGTTGTTGGGCAGCAGAAGAAAATCTGGGTGAGTGGCCACCTGAAATGACAAAAGAGCTTTCTGCTCAAAGTTACGAATTTCAAACCAACCTTCTTGCGCCGCTCAGGAAAATGCGAACATGCCTGAAAAACAATCCGACATACGTGTTTGCCCGTGAATGGGCCAACACATTGAGGGAGAATTTGCTCGCCAATGAGTTGTTGATTGAGAGAGAATTGCTGGGCAGGTATGAAGCGACGGTTTCCAGGTTTTTGGACCGTAACCGTCAACCTGAGTTTTCAAGAGATGAAAAATGCAGGATTGTACGAGGGAATTTCGAAGCAAGTAGCCCGGCTGTAGATTTCAGCAAGAATGATACGGCAGAAGAAATGATGGCAACACTTCTGAAAGTGGCCTTTCCAGGCTAACCAAGCTCAGGTGCGTAACCCTTGCCAACGATGTGCCAAATTATTTTCGATGTTAAGTAGGTCCAGAACCCGCCCAACTGAATGATTGACGATATCGTCAATGTTTTGCGGATTGGTGTAGAACGCAGGAACAGGCGGTGCAATGATCGCGCCGAGCTCTGCCAGCTGGGTTAAATTTCGTAAATGCCCGGCATGTAATGGCGTTTCCCGGAGCATTAATATCAGTTTGCGGCGTTCTTTTAGTGCTACATCCGCAGCTCTAGTCAACAAAGAGCCAGTTGTTCCAGTCGCAATTTCCGACATGGTTCGAATAGAGCAGGGGGCGATGACCATTCCTGCATTTTTAAAAGAACCGGACGCAATTGAGGCACCAATATCGTTCACATTATATGCTTTATCCGCCAGTTTTTTTAACGCGGCTCCAGAATATTCAGTCTCATGTTGAATAGTGAGCTCCGCAGACTTACTTATAACTAGATGAGTTTGAATATTTAATTTTTGGCAGGCCTGAAGCAGGCGAATTCCATAGATGGCGCCCGAAGCACCGGTAATGCCGACTATAAGCTTTTGGTTTTCCATCACAATCCAGCTCCTGCCAAAAAAATGAAAAAAAATGCAATCCAACGTATCATTTAGTTTCATATTTTTGTAATATTCAAATTCAGCCACTCACCGGCTGTACGCCTTTGTTTTTTAGAGGAGATATAATATGAGCACAACTGAGTATGTTGCACAGCTAAACGAAAAGCACCATCGGATTGAAGAAAAAATTCAGTCTGAAATGTCTCATCCGTCAGCTGACCAACTACAAATCAATGAGCTCAAGAAGGAAAAGCTCCGATTAAAAGAAAAAATAACGAGGCTGTCATCCTGACGATAATATAGTAGGATTTAGATCAGAATTGATCGGAGGCGCTGGAATTTATTTCAGCGCCTTTTTCATTTCTGATTTTTGGAACGTGTGTTGGTGCTAACATGATGGGCCGCTTTTGGAGCGGCCCATCGGTTTAGTGGCGTTATATTTCACGTTATTTGCTACTGCTTGAATTTAACAATTTCACCGCTTTTCAAGCGATCAAAGTAGCTTTTCATTTCGCGTTTGACGATTGGCATCAGGAAGTAGAGCGCGGTGATATTTACGACGGCCATGGCGAAAATCATGGCGTCAGAGAAATCGATCACTGCGCCTAGCTGTGCTGCCGCACCAATAACGATGAAAATGCAGAAGATTACTTTGAAAATGGTTTCTTTTGTTTTTCCTTCTCCTACCAGATAGGTCCAGGCTTTCAATCCATAATAGGACCAGCTTATCATCGTGGAAAAGGCAAATAAAACGACTGCAACTGCCAGAATATATGGGAACCAGCTTAGTGCGGAGCCAAATGCAGCAGAAGTCAGAGATACGCCAGAAGAGCCATCTACAGTCTTAATTGAGCTGCCTTCCAACATATAAAGGCCTGTTGCCGGATCGATAACCAGCACACCGGAAATGGTGATGACAAGTGCTGTCATTGTGCAAATCACCACTGTATCGATGAACGGTTCTAACAGAGAAACAACCCCTTCGGTAACGGGTTCCTTTGTTCGAACTGCGGAGTGGGCGATTGCAGCGGATCCCACACCTGCTTCGTTGGAGAAAGCGGCTCGTTTAAAGCCCTGTATCAGCGCGCCAACTAAACCACCGGCAACACCGAGACCTGTAAAGGCACCTGCAAAGATTTGACCAAACGCCCATCCAATCATGTCATAATTGACCAGTAGAATAACAAGTGCGGCACCTACATATAAAACACCCATGAACGGGACTACTTTTTCAGTTACGTTGGCGATTGACTTAATGCCTCCAACAATTACGAGAAAGACAATCCCGGCCAGAATTAGACCTGTCAACCAGCCATTACCGCTTAAAAAGCTGGCTTCACCGCCAGTGATCCCCAAAAGTTGTGCATGGGCTTGGTTCGCTTGAAACATATTCCCCCCGCCCAAAGCGCCGCCAATTGTGAAAATGGCGAAAAGGACCGCTAAAATTGCTCCGCCGGGTAAACCGCGTTCTTTAAAACCCTTGGTCATGTAGTACATGGGGCCACCTGAAACGGTCCCGTCGTCATACTCGTTTCTATATTTAACCCCTAACGTACATTCGGTGAATTTCGAAGCCATGCCAAGAAGGCCAGCCAGAATCATCCAGAACGTGGCCCCTGGTCCGCCAATGCCGACTGCAACGGCGACGCCGGCAATATTCCCAAGACCAACAGTCCCGGATAGCGCTGTTGCCAACGCCTGAAAGTGACTGACTTCACCTGCGTCATTGGGATCAGAATAATCCCCTTTCACTAATGAGATCGCATGTGAAAAGGCACGAATTTGGATGAAACCAAAATACAGGGTAAAGACACTGGCCGCGACAACCAGCCACAGTACAATCCATGGAAAGGATGTGCCGGGCAGCGGCGCAAATATCAGGCTTACGAACCAGCCCGTTGAACTTGCAAACACCTCATTGACTTGTTGATCAAAGCTTGCTGATTGCTCCTGCGCCCATGACAGGGTTGGAAGAAAAAGTAAAATTATGGTTGTAATTATTCTGTTTAGGATCATTTTTCGCCCCCCTTTGCTATGGAATGATCGTTACCGGTACTGAAGACGTGGCCACAAGCCGGCCACTTACTCCGCCAAAAAGCCGTTCTTTCAGTCCTTTTGCGCCAACGCGACCAATAATGATTTGCTCTGCTTTATGTTCTTTTGCGATCCGATCGAGAATTTCAGCCGCATCCCCGTGCTTTACGATACCCTCTGCGGTAAAGCCCGCGCCGCTAACTGCTGAAAGGGCAGGGTCCAATATACGTTCCTTTGCAAGGTTGATTTCTTCTTCGCGGCGTTTATGACGTTGTTCGTTTTCTTCAGCAGTTTGGAAGCTGAATGGTGACCATTCAATAACGTAGCAGATGAGAATCTTACTATTCTTGATGAGTTGGGCTCGACTTTTGGCAAATTCGAGCGCTTTTTCACCCGATTTGGAGCCATCGATACCAACGACGAAAGTTGTTTTGACTCATTTTTTTGGTTCCCTGTTTATTTTTGCGAACAGGCTGCAATTTTTGACAGGTACTTGTATTACGGTTACATCAGACTTACTAAATCCACTCTGTTGCAGCCATGACATGACCGTAACATGAGCAAATTCTAAAATCTATCATCAATATAAAATGTATGACTGTTGTTCTATCTATCAGAGTCGCAATGGCATGAGCGGCTGTTCTTAATTGCGACAAGCGTTTAAAGATTGTTGATTAAGAGTTGATTTTTTTGCTCTTTTTTAGCCGGAAAGTAGCAGGTCGAATGATAAAATTTGACGTCTCGGTTCAGCTGTTTAAGTGAACATGTTGAAACTTCGGCAAAAATAAAAATTCCCTGCGCAGTCAAGTCTTTTTTTTTATAAAAAGAACACTACAATTTGTTGACGCCTTAAGGTCAATTCTACAATATATAGTGGTTTCGTACGGGAGCACGAAATTTGAAAAACAGAATTGATTTGAGGCTAAAATAGTCAAAATGTTCAGTTTTTCAGGACGTTTAAAGGCGTTATGCCATGTCTGTTCTAATTGCAAGCGCAGAGGCGTTGGAACCTTGCTCTCGGAAAACGATGGATGTTGGAAGCAGAGATAGTTCAAAAGGGTGATCAAATGTTGGATGCGGTCGATATGTTGACAGATATTGTGCAGGTAAAAGGGGGCGCAAGGGTTCATATTGATCATAGCCGGGACTCTTATCTTACTGATTTTGGAAAAGCTGTTCTTAAAGATCGCTATTTGTTGCCTGGTGAAAGTTTTCAGGATCTCTTTGGGCGTGTTGCCAGTGCTTATGGTGAGGGAGATGAGCATGCCCAGCGGATTTATGAATACATCAGTAAATTGTGGTTTATGCCCTCTACGCCTGTGCTTAGCAACGGTGGCAGCACTCGTGGTCTTCCTATCTCCTGTTTCCTCAACGAATCCGACGACAGTCTCAATGGAATTGTAGATCTTTGGACGGAAAATGTATGGCTTGCCTCAAAAGGAGGCGGCATTGGCAGCTATTGGGGTAATTTGCGTTCTATCGGTGAAGGTGTAGGTGCCGTTGGCAAGACATCAGGTGTGGTTCCCTTCATTAGAGTGATGGACAGTCTCACTCTCGCCATTAGTCAAGGGTCACTAAGAAGAGGTTCCGCTGCCGTCTACTTGCCTATTTCACATCCGGAAGTGGAAGAATTTATTGAAATCCGCCGGCCAACCGGTGGCGATCCCAATCGGAAAACACCGAATTTGCATCATGGCATTCTCGTTTCCGATGATTTTATGCGCGCAGTTGAAGCGGATGAGGAGTGGGGGCTGACCAGTCCCAAAGACGGGGCCGTTGTCCGCAAAGTAAGTGCTCGTTCCTTGTGGATTCGGTTGTTGACCGCCCGTGTTGAAACGGGTGAGCCGTACATCATTTTCAGTGATCGCGTTAATTCAATGGTGCCTGAGCATCATAAATTGGCGGGTCTAAGTGTGAAAACGTCAAATTTGTGTGCTGAAATAACGCTACCAACCGGGCGTGATCACTTGGGTAATGATCGTACAGCTGTTTGCTGTCTTTCGTCCCTTAATCTTGAAACATATGAACAATGGAATTCAGAGGAAGGCTTCATTGAAGATGTGATGCTGTTCCTTGATAATGTGCTGCAGGACTTTATTGATCGTGCGCCAGATGAAATGGCACGCGCAAAATATGCAGCCATGCGTGAGCGTAGTGTCGGCCTTGGTGTGATGGGCTTTCATTCCTTCCTGCAGGCTAAGCGAGTGCCGATGGAAAGCGTTATGGCCAAGGTTTGGAATAACAAAATATTCACGCATATTCAGGAAAAAGTTAATGCTGCGTCCAAATCATTGGCTGATTTGCGCGGGGCTTGTCCAGATGCTGCTGATTATGGATTTAATGAGCGTTTCTCGAACAAAACAGCGATTGCGCCAACGGCTTCAATTTCCATCATTTGCGGGGGAGCAAGCCCTGGCATCGAGCCAGCTGCAGCCAATAGCTACACACATAAAACACTCTCCGGTTCTTTTAATGTCCGCAATCCACATTTGAAGGCATTGCTTGCAGAAAAAGGGATGGATAATGAGGAGATCTGGTCCTCCATCACAGTCAATGAAGGTTCAGTCCAGCATCTGGATTTTCTGGATGATCATGAAAAAGACGTATTTAAAACCGCTTTTGAGCTGGATCAGCGCTGGATAATTGAGCTTGCTGCCGATCGTACACCAATGATTGATCAGTCTCAGTCTGTGAATATCTTCCTGCCAGCAGACGTTCACAAACGGGATTTGCATCAAATTCATTTTCAGGCGTGGAAGCAGGGAGTTAAAAGCCTCTATTATTGCCGGTCCAAATCCATTCAGCGCGCTGAAGTTGTTGCAACCAAGGACAATATGCCTGACACGCTTAAAGAACTGGTGGCAGGCGCGGTTGCAAAACCAAAGCTTGAAGTCGTTGCTGAAAGCACTGATTATGAAGAATGTCTGGCCTGTCAGTAGGCCAGATTTTCCCTGAAACAACCTGACTGATTATATTTTTTGCAAGATTAGAGTTTTCGATGTCCCTGCTTGATGCAAAGCCTGTTTATAAGCCGTTTTCCTATCCTTGGTGTTATGACGCCTGGTTAATGCAACAGCAAATCCACTGGCTTCCCGAAGAAGTCCCGCTCGCGGATGATGTAAAAGACTGGCACAAAAATCTGACTGAAGACGAGCAGCATTTGCTGACCCAGATTTTTCGTTTTTTCACCCAATCGGATATCGAGGTGAATAACTGCTATATGCGCCATTACACACGGGTTTTTCAGCCAACTGAAGTTCAGATGATGTTGGCAGCTTTTTCCAATATGGAAACGGTCCATATTGCTGCTTATTCGCATCTTCTGGATACGATTGGTATGCCCGAAACTGAGTATTCTGCCTTTCTGAAATACAAGGAAATGAAAGACAAATACGACTACATGCAGCAGTTTAATGTGGACAATCTGTCAGAAGTTGCGAAAACACTTGCGGTGTTCGGGGCGTTTACAGAAGGGTTGCAACTGTTTGCCAGTTTTGCAATTTTGCTTAATTTTCCGCGTCATGGAAAAATGAAGGGAATGGGGCAGATCGTTACCTGGTCCGTTCGGGATGAAACCCTTCATTGTAATTCCATAATCAAACTGTTTCGGACCTTCATTTCGGAAAATCCGGATATCTGGACAGAAGAATTCCAGAAGGACCTTTATAAAACCTGTGAAGAAATTGTCTCTCATGAAGATGCGTTCATCGATCTGGCCTTCGGTGCTGGCCATATTGAGGGTATAACAGCAGAGGAAATCAAAGCCTATATCCGTTACATTGCAGACAGACGGTTGACCCAACTGGGGTTGGATCCGATTTATCATTTGGAGCGCAACCCGCTGCCTTGGCTGGATGCGATTTTGAATGCGGTTGAGCACACAAATTTCTTTGAAAACCGGGCAACTGAATATTCCAAAGCGGCCACGCGTGGCACTTGGGATGAAGCCTTTAGCTAATATGGAAAACAATAAAGCGGATCACTTCAGATCCGCTTTATTTGATGAGAGATCATTATTGTTGTTATAGCAAGAGCGGTTTTTTCTTTCTCCGCCAACCCAATAGCCCTAATATTCCCATTCCAGCAGCATAAAGTGAAAATGCCGCCGGTAAAGGTGTGGCGATTAACTCAGGCTCTCGCCAGGTGGTTTCTAAGAAGGTGACTTTTTTGTCATCTTGTGTTGGGTCAAATTCGAAACTAACCGAACGAATAAGAAGGTTGGAATACACATTGAGAGAAATGCCGTAATCACTTGAGTTTTCACCTATAGGGGTAGGTTCAGGTATTATCTGAGGATTTCCTTCAGAGTTTTCTGTAAGCTGAAATTCAGCTTTGAGACTAATGGATGCACAAGAATATAGAAAACAGGGCCTCAAAATAGGTTCGGCAAAACGAAAGATGATTTTTTCACCTTTACTAAAAAAGGAATCTCCTACACCTAACCCGGTTTCCGACCTGAATATAGCGTTTTCCTGGCTTTCGCTATTGATTCTCAGAAAGTCGTTATAATTATAGATCCCATTGCTCACTTCCCCGTCGATTCTAAGGTCAATGTTTACAGTGGCCGCAAAAAGACTTGATGCATGAATACTGATGAGCAGTAGAGCACTTGATACTAATTTAAACATGATACTTACTTTCAAATATTAGCTAAATATTTGTGCCTTGCGGCGTTTTCTCCAGCCCACCAGTCCAAGTACAGCCATGCCGGCAGCATATAACGGCAGTGCAGCTGGTAACGGAGTTGCGACTACGGAAACTTCCTGTATCAGGAGATCTTTGCAATTCCCAATTCCTTCAATCACGAAAGCGAGAATATTTGTAGCTCCATATTCCAGATAGAGAGTGTTGCCATTAATGGAGTGGTCTATATCAAATTCCTCATTGTTTTGAGAGTATCCGGTAACGGTGATTTGTGCCGGGTTTACGTTATCTGGTGAAAGTGTCAGATATTTAATCACTACGGGTTCACTGAACTCGAATCTCAAGCTCTCAGTCTTGTTAATCGCGCGAGAGTTCGAATAGTTAGGCACTGCAACACCAAGTCCACTTCCATTGTTTTTTGTTATTTTAGGTGTGCCGATTTGGCCACTAAATGGGGTGACAGTTAGCTTGTTCCCCTCGAATATTTCATATGGCAGGCTTTGAAAGTTTCCCATGCCGCCATCATCCAGAGGAATTACAGCGGCAGTTGCATTGAGAGTTGGGGATAGCAGCAGCAAAGCCGTTGCCAGAAGTATGTTTCGCATAAAATTTCCTTCCATAAAATAGACGTAATACGCAGAATGTTTGGATAGGTGACGATCAAGTCAGCGATTCGTGAGGATTTAATGCGGTTAATTACGGCCTGTTTGTTTCTGATTTTTAGTGGCTGGGGGCATAGTCCTCTTTGGGCGGAAGAGGTGACTTCCGGTGACGAGCCGCAAATCTCACTCCGCCAGCAAATAAAACCGATCGTAATAGAAAATGGTGGCCAGTCATCGCGGCTAAACCAACTGGACCTTCTGTACCTGATGGGATCAGAAGAAATTCAGGTAAAGGTTTCGGGAGGTTGTACGGAAGAGGTAATCGAAACCAATATCCATAGCCGCGGTGAGTACCTTGCTCAACTGTTAATCGGGTATGGTACCGATATCGACAGTTATTGGAGCAAAACAGTTTATGTGGGGGACGATCGGACGATATCTTCAAGAGAGGAAAATGTGTCTTTACCTCTGCAGTTAAAAATGTTCAGTGGTACATCCTATCGCATAGAACCGCTTGAGATTTTGGCTGAAAAGGTCAATGAATTTGAGGGGCAGGTTGAGAGAAAGCTTAAATTTTACCAAGAAAGTTGGGTGACAAAAAAGGAATTACCTGTTCGCCTTGAAGTGATCTGCCAGCCATATGAGTATAACAAGGTTTTGGATAAACTTCAGTTGCTCCAAAAAAGGAGCAGAGTCAAAAATCAGAAATTTTCCCTTCCGATAAAGTACATGGGTGATCCGGCTCTAAAGGCTTCGGCTACAAAACGGCTTGCCATGACGGGTAGTTCTGTTTCGATATCGCGCCCATTTCGTTTGAGTTCTGTTCAAATTCTGGAAGGGCCCAGAAATTTAAGAGGAATTTGCCCTCTGATTGGCGAATTCAAGGCCCGCCTCTTTGGTGAGGGGCAGGGCGAGGTGCGCCTTCATGCGCGGTATGGGCAGAACAAAAAAATGATAAGTGAGGCTGTCTCGTTCAGCGGTCCATACCAGGATATCGGCTTTAAATTGTTGACGGAGCGCAAACCCAGAAGTTCTGATGGAATTCAACAGCTTGAAAAACTGGTTTTGCATGTAGAGGGAAGATCGGCAGAGGCAGAGAAACATGCCTTATTCTCTCAGAAGCGGAAAAGTCCTCCTTATCTTTGGCAATTTGCCTGCATTAATTTGACTGAATAGTTCGCAGTGCCTCTTTTAGAGTGGTGTGAATCTATTATTGAGTTGAGCTCAATTTAATGATAGTTAGATGAATAGAATGGCTGAACTGAGGGTTAGGGAATGCAAAATAAAGTCACAAAATTGCAAAAAACTGAGGAGCCTAATCCTAAGCCACGCCGGAAACGAAGGTCGCTGAGGAGAGCCGCCGTGAAATATTGAAAGTAGCCGCGAGAGAGCTGGTTAGTTCAAACGGTGCTTTGGATATGGCAACACTGGCCAAAAAAGCAGGTTTGTCGGAGGGGTTGGCATATCATTATTTTAAAAATCGGGCAGGGGTTATTGCCGCTGTAGTTGATCAATATTTTGATGCCTTTGAAGAGGCGGTTATTGACGTCGCATTTGCTGGAGATACTTGGCAGGAGAGAGAGAAGTTAAGGGTGGAGGCTTTGGTGGACTTTTACTGTGCTGATCCCTTGACGCCGGTCATCTATTCAAGGCTAGGAAGCGAGCCGGAAGTAGTGGAGGTCGCTGGACGCAGGGCCCGCCGTCAGCTTGAGCTGGCCGCCCGAAATATCCTGATGGGACAGGAAAGTGGTGACATAAATGCTGATCGAGACCCCTGGATTTTAGGGGCGATGATGTTGGGTGCAATTAATTTCGTTGTGTCGGGATATTGGCAGAATGGCACGGATGTTGAGCCAAAAACCCTGAAAAAAGAAATATGGGCTGGAATTGACGCCCTATCCCGCGCTTGAGGAGGACATTATGAAACGTGAAAAAGAAATCGAACTCTTGAAACGTTGTGCGGGTCTGCTCGCTGAAAATAGCCGGGAAATGGCAGATGAAGAAGGGGGGAGTAGGCCAGATATATATCTTTCTCAAGATCGGTTTGAGAAGGAAATGAAGAGCTTTGAGCGCTTTCCTCTTATGGTAGCTCACAGCTCTCAATTACCGGAAAATGGGAGTTATCTGGCGTTGGATTGGCTGGGTGGCTTTCCGCTTTTGCTCACGCGGGATATGGACGGGGAAGTGCACGCCTTTGCCAATGCCTGCCAACATAGAGGAAGCCCACTTGCTCAAAATGGGTGTGGTCAGGCTCGTCGGTTGATGTGCCCGTATCATGCTTGGACATATGATATGGCGGGGCAGTTAAAGTCTGTTCCACATAAATCAGGATTTCCCTCCCTTGATCCAACAAAAGTTAAACTGAGTGAATTGCATGCGAGTGAATTTGGTGGATTTATTTGGGTTCAGAAAAGCGGGGATACAAAACTGGATGTAGGCGAGCATCTTGCGGGTTTAGGAGATGATCTTAAGTGGATTAATGCAGCCGATCATGTCCTTTTCGCTGAAGAATCTCGTATCTGGAATAGTAATTGGAAATTTATTGTCGAAGGAGGGCTTGAATCTTACCATTTCAAGATTGCACATCGTGATACAATTGCCCCACTGTTCAATGACACTCTATCGGTTTTCGATGAATTTGGACCTCATTTCAGATCTGTTCTGACAAAAACCAGTTTGAAGCAACTTCAGGAAATCGATGAAGAAAACTGGCAGATCCGTGAAACAGCGAACGTATTGTATAGCTTTTATCCGTCAGCCTCTCTTTTATTGCAGCCGGATCATTTCGCTGTCATCGATGCGATACCTCTCTCCCCTAGTCAGACACATATTTCAGTTCGGACATTTGTTCCCAAAGGTTCGATGGAGACTGAAAAATCAAGGGCACACTGGCAGGCAAATTTTGATTTCACACGTGATACATTATTGGAAGATTTTGAACTGGCGGTGCAAATTCAAAAAGGTCTGCAAAGCGGCGCGACGAAACAGTTTCGGTTTGGCCGTTTTGAAAATGCGTTGACCCGCTTTCACCAGATAAACGAGCAGATGATTTCAAAGGAATGATTGCGAAATATCACCAAAATCAGTAGCTTTTCATCTAAACTGGGCGCGATAAGCAAAAAATGACAAGGAGGCTCCCTAATGACAAAGCTTGAATTTTTCTTCGACTGCTCCAGCCCGTGGACTTATCTGGGGTTTGAAGGGCTACAGGATTTGATAGAACTGTATCCTCAGGTGGATGTGGTCTATAAGCCTTTTCTTGTTGGCGGGGTATTCAATGCCGTCAATCCGTCCGTATATGCAAATCGGGATAACCCTGTTCCCGCTAAACAGGCATATTCCAAAAAAGACATGCAGGATTGGGCGCAATTGCAGGGAATTAAAATTGGCGAACCACCTGTCTTTCCCGTAAACAGCGTGAAAGCGATGCGTGGTGCGTTCGTCGCCATTGAAGAAGGTCGTCTTGTCGCTTATGCAAGGCGGGTATTTCAAACATATTGGGGTGAACTTCAGGATATATCGCAGGACGAAGTCCTGTCACAAATTGTGAAAGAAGTTGGGCTCGATGAAGACAAATTTTTTTCGAAAATCAATGATCAGGCTTATAAGGATAAGCTTCGCGATACTACGGAAGAGTTGATTAAACGTGGAGGGTTTGGCTCTCCAACTATCTTTCTGGATGAGGAGGATATGTATTTCGGAAATGACCGTCTGCAGTTGATTGAAGCCAAGCTGATGGAGTTGCCGGAATGATAGAATTATATTACTGGCCAACTCCAAATGGATGGAAAATATCCATAGCACTTGAAGAAATGGGGTTGGATTATCGCGTTATTCCAGTGAATATTGGACGTGGGGATCAATTTAAAAGCGACTTTCTGGCAATCAGCCCCAATAACAGAATGCCCGCAATCGTTGATCTGGATCCGGAAGATGGTGGGGAGCCCGTGTCCGTATTTGAAACTGGGGCGATACTGGTTTATCTGGCTGAAAAAAGCGGAAAGTTCCTGCCAAGCGACATTCGTGGCCGCAAGGAAGTCATGGAATGGCTCATGTGGCAAATGGGCGGACTTGGTCCCATGTTGGGCCAAAATGGTCATTTCAAATTTTATGCACCGGAAAAAATACCTTACGCGCAGGAACGCTATGGAAATGAAGTGTTGCGTTTGTTTGGGGTTCTGGACAGGCGGCTCGAAGGGCGTGAGTTTATTTGCGGCGATTATTCGATCGCAGATATGGCGTGTTGGCCATGGATCATCACGTACAAGCGGCAGGAAATTAATCTGAACAATTTTCCAAATGTAAGGCGTTGGTATGATCAGCTTAAACAGCGTCCTGCATTGCGTAAAGGCTACAAGGTCGGTTCTGAACTCGGTAAGCCAACTGGAAAATGGGATGACGAGGCCCGCAAATACCTGTCGGCTCAGGCCACAGCACCAAAATAAAAGGAAGTTGGGGGTGTTTCCTTAAAAAAGAGGGTATATTCCAAATTTGCATTTGGCGCGGGCTCGAATTCCTCCTACACTA
Organism: Sneathiella glossodoripedis JCM 23214; assembly: GCF_000616095.1. Lineage (GTDB taxonomy): Bacteria > Pseudomonadota > Alphaproteobacteria > Sneathiellales > Sneathiellaceae > Sneathiella > Sneathiella glossodoripedis. Next base: position 253,121 of record NZ_BAMS01000003.1, read on the forward strand.
AATATGCAAAGAACCGGATTAAAAATTTGATTCTTTGCGGTTGCGTCATATTTAGTAAGTGTTGGTATTCGGAATGTCATCCGTCAGAATAAACCTGCCTGGTCAGGAACAGATTAAAGTATCACCCGAAAAAACAGAGAAACTGTTGAGGGCGATTTCAAAAATGCAGGCGTGTCGTCATACGCAAACATTTTACCGCACAACACTGTTCGAACTTTGCAATGTGTTCGAAGACATAGAGTATTGCGCTTTTCTGCTTGAAGATAATAGCGGGTCGGGGTTTCGGGTTGTCGCGAAAAATGGAGACGTGCCCCATAAAATCCCAGCCGAAGAAATTTCACTACTCAAACAATGTCTGCAAAGCCGCCAGTCAGTTTTTACCCAAAATATAGCCGCCCTTGCGTTAGTCGGGGACGACCATCGTTACGGCGCCATTTTGGTGAAATCGGAACGAAACTGGAAGTCGGAAGATTTTCGTCTGCTTCGGCAATATGCAAATAACGCAACACGCGGTTTTGAAACCGCACAGCTTCTGGAAGAGGCAGAAGAACTTGCTTTTCAAGACCGACTGACTCATCTGGAAAATCGTGTCAGTTTTAAAAAATCTGTTTCAAGACGATTGATGCAATGCAGGGAAAAAGGATCCTTTGCAGTTGTTCAATTTGTTCTGGATAATCTGTCGGAACTGAATATAGCTCTAGGATACGCTACTGGTGACGAGCTAATCTGTCAGGCAGCAGAAGAATTGACAAAGCTATTTCCCAGCGCTGTTTCAATTGCACGAACTTCTGGAAACGGCTTTGCCGTATGTGTTGATCTTGAAAGCGAAGATGATTTTCTCGTGCTACCGCATTTGATTAATGATTTATTCGATTTGACGTTGCCTGATAAATACGGCTTGCCGCATCTTTCGCCGACAATCGGTTTAACCCGCTACCCGCAGGATGGGGATAACGCAGACAAGTTATGGAAGAATACCAGTACAGCGCTTGCAAATGCGAACAAGCTGAAAACAAACAATTATTGTTATTATGATAACCAGATTGAGGTTGAAATTCACGGAAGAGTAACGCTGAATCGCGCCTTGCGTGAAGGTTTGGGAAAGAAACAACTGTCGCTCAACTATCAACCGCAGATCAGTCTGTCCTCAGGGCGTATGGTAGGGGCGGAAGCGTTACTGCGTTGGAAACGCGACGGCGGTGAGTATGTGCCCGCGGATACCTTCATTCCTATCGCAGAAGCGTCTGGTCTGCTCGGACCAATTAGCGAGTGGGTGATTGAGGAAGCGTGCAAGCAGCGTGTTGAGTGGACGCGTCAAGGCGTGCCCGAATTTCCTGTTGCTGTGAATATCTCACTGAATGAATTTCAGAGTGAAGATTTTGTCCCTTTGGTGCAAAGAATTCTAAACGAAACGGGGATGCCAGCTCAATTACTGGATATTGAACTGACTGAAAGCGTGATCATGGAAGATCGCGGTCAAACAAAACGCAATATGGAACGGTTGAAGGAATTGGGTGTTCGTCTGTCCATTGACGATTTTGGAACTGGATACTCTTCGCTTAGTTATTTAAGCCATCTTCCTGCGTCGGTTCTGAAAATTGACAAAAGTTTTGTGGATGGAATTGTACAAAATAAAAATGATGCGGCTATTGCAATGACCATTATTTCGCTGGGATATAATCTTGGAATGAAAATTCTGGCGGAAGGCGTAGAAAACAAAGAACAGATCGAATTTTTGAAAAAAGCAGGCTGCCATGAAGCGCAAGGATTTACGTTCTCGCGCCCGGTAAAGCCACATATGATCCCGCAATTGGCGAGGCGTCAAGATTACCTTAACGTGTCATAACCTGACTTAATTGGTCTATATATCTGGTAATACCTTGCCGGGATTGAGAAGATTATCAGGGTCCAGCGCCTGTTTGATTTTTCGCATCAGGTTGATTTCTATGGGCGACTTATAACGTGCAATTTCATTTTTTTTCATTCGCCCAATGCCATGCTCTGCACTAATGCTACCGTCAAGTTCATGGGTGATGTCATGGACAACGCGGCTTACTTCTTCCCATTTATTCAGAAAATCCTGTTTGTCCATGTCAATCGGTTGCAGTGGATTGTAATGTAGATTTCCGTCTCCCAAATGGCCGAATGTCACGGGCCGAAATCCGGGAATGATTTTTTGAAGAGCTGCGTCTGCGCGTTCAATAAAAGCGGCGATATTTGCAATGGGGACTGAAATGTCATGTTTAATACTGCCGCCTTCCGGTTTCTGTGCACCGGAAATTTCCTCGCGCAATGACCAAAGTTTTTGTTGTTGAGATACGCTGGCCGGAATAACTGCATCCAGAACATCGCCTGTTTCAAATCCTGCCTCCAGGATGCTTTCCATCAACGCACTTAGATCACTGGTTGCACTCGATGACAGTTCTATAAGCACCTGCCAGTCATACCGCGCAGGCATCGGATCATTAAAATCCGGTACGTGCTTGCAAACCAGATCTATGGCTATGCGCGGAATCAATTCAAGGGCAGTTACCTGATCTCCGCTCATTTTTCGGGCTTGGGATAACAACTTGATTGCTGCATGGACGCTCGGTACCGCGACCATTGCAAGTTGCTGATATTTTGGGCGCGGGTACATTTTGACAACTGCGGCAGTCACAATTCCCAAAGTTCCTTCACCGCCAATGAAAAGCTGTTTTAAATCGTAACCGGTATTGTCTTTGCGAAGTCGGGTAAGTCCGTTCCATACATTGCCATCAGCAAGGACAACTTCCAGACCCAGAATTTGTTCCCGCGTATTGCCATAATGTAATACCTGTACGCCCCCAGCATTTGTCGAAATGTTGCCGCCAATCTGGCAGCTACCTTCAGAGCCAATGCGCAAAGGAAACATATGATCATTCTCTTCGGCTACTTTTTGCAAATCTGCAAGTATGCATCCCGCTTCTACTGTGAGGGTGCTGCCTTCCAGATCAATGTCCCGTATTTTATTCATGCGTTTGAGAGATATTATGACTTCATCACCCTGATCAAACGGGATACTGCCGCCAACAAGGCTTGTGTTACCACCTTGCGGTACAATGGGCATTTTGTGTGCAGCGCATATCTTAACAACAGCAGCAACTTCTTCTGTTGATTTAGGAAAAATGATGGCGCGTGCTCGCCCTTCATATTTATCTCGCCACTCTGTTAGATAGCCCTGCATATCAGATTCGGCGAGCAGTATGTTTTTACCGCCAACGATCGTCTCAATTTCTGTTTCAAAACTCATGGAGCTAACCTCTGGGTGCTGCTGCACGTTTTAGTCTGTCATTTATCGCAACCCCAAGTCCCGAATTGGGAATAGGGGCAAAGGCAATAGCTTTGTATTGGTTTTTGTTTAGATCATGCATTAGTGAAAAAAGACGGGCTGTGGCTTCCCTCAGATCTGCCGAGGCACTGAGGTTAGTGGTTTCAAATTCAGCTGTTCCCGGGCCGAAACCAACGAAAGCCTCTCCCTCTTTTTTGTCAGTTGCCATGAGCCGGACCGGGCAGTCTGGAGCGTAATGACTGAGAAGCATACCGGGGCTGGTTATGGAGCTGTCTTCACCTGCAAACTGAACAGGATGCTGACTATAGGGTGCGAGGTCTTCGTCCGTAACGCCGCCCGGACGTAATATTGTAATAACTCCGCCAGTGGTGCTAATGACTGTGCTTTCCACGCCCACAGCGCAATCCCCGCCATCCAGTATCAAAGCAACTTTTGAGCCAAGACCCTGTGCAACATGTTGGGCGCTAGTCGGACTGATTTGCCCGGATGGATTGGCACTGGGTGCCGCAACCGGCCTCTCTGTTTCTTCAAGAAGGCGTCGTGCGGAAGCCGTAGATGGGATCCGAACAGCTAGCGTATCCAAGCCAGCGCTTGCCAGTCGGGAAATAGGGCAGTTGTCTCTTCTGGGCAACACCATGGTTAAAGGGCCGGGCCAAAACGCCGCGGCAATTTTGAGGGCCGTGTCGTTAAATTTCACCAGGCTTTTTGCGATCTCGATTGACGGGACATGAACAATCAGTGGGTTAAAAGAAGGCCTTCCCTTTGCTTCAAATATCTTTGCGACAGCTACGTCATTTGTGGCATCTGCACCAAGACCGTAAACAGTTTCAGTCGGGAAAGAGACCAGCTTCGCCTCCCGCAACAGTAAAGCCGCTTCTCTGATGGATTGCTCAGTAATTGGTTTGACGTTCGACTTTTCAGACATAGATACCCTAAGAGCAGGTGCATATTTCACCTGAAAACTATTATAAATATGTTTTTGTTGAAGCTCTTAATATGGCATAACAGCCGCATAATCGATATGTAATTTTGAAAAGGAAATTTCGATGGGCGAATATAAAGCTCCACTGAAGGATATGGATTTTGTCCTGAACCATGTGGTTGGTCTTGATGAACTGTCCCGGATGGATGCCTTTGCACATGCCGAAAGTGATGTTGTCGCGGCAGTATTGGAAGAAGCCTCCAAACTTGCGGGAAATGTACTCTCCCCGTTAAACAAGGCAGGTGATTTGGCGGGAACGTCAGTAAAAGATGGCGTTGTGACTTCGCCTGATGGATGGCAGATGCTTACCGTCAGTTTGCTGAAGGCGGCTGGAACGGAATTGCAGGGCCGGAAGAGTTTGGCGGCGGCGGCATGCCTCAAGCGGTTGCTCTGGCAAGTGTGGAGATGTGGAATGCATCGAATATGGCTTTCGCACTTTGTCCTCTGTTGACCCAAGGCGCGATAGAGAGCCTTATCGCACACGGAACTGAAGAACAGAAAAAGACCTATCTTGAAAAACTGGTCACTGGTGAGTGGACAGCGACCATGAACCTGACCGAGAGCCATGCTGGATCTGATGTCGGTGCGCTGAGAACAAAAGCTGAGCCTGCGGATGACGGTAGTTGGCGGATTTCCGGCCAAAAGATTTTCATCACATATGGTGAACATGAAATGGCCGACAATATCATCCATCTGGTACTCGCGCGGACACCAGGGTCACCAGCAGGGACAAAAGGTATTTCTCTTTTCATTGTCCCCAAGTTTCTTGTGAACGAAGACGGGTCGCTTGGTCGCCGTAACGATCTGCGGTGCGTATCAGTTGAGGAAAAAATTGGTATTCACGCAAGCCCAACCTGCGTCATGTCCTACGGCGATAACGGTGATTGTGTCGGCTATCTAATTGGCGGTGAGAATAATGGCATGGCCTGCATGTTCACGATGATGAATAATGCTCGTCTGAATGTTGGACTGCAAGGGCTTGCAATTGCTGATAGAGCTTATCAGCAAGCCGTTGAATATGCGCTAGAGCGTCGGCAGGGTCGGGCAGTGGGAACCCCAAAAGGGGAAAGTGCCCCAATCGTAAAACATGCTGATGTCCGTCGGATGCTGATGACAATGCGCTCCTACGTAGAAGCTATGCGTTGTCTGGTTTATTTAAATGGAGCTGCCCTCGACAAAGCCCACAATCACAGTGACGAAACTGTGCGAAAAGAAAGCATGGGGCTGGCAGAGCTGCTAACTCCGTTGTCGAAGGCCTGGTGCACTGATTTGGGTGTTGAATTGGCATCCACAGCGGTTCAGGTCCATGGCGGTATGGGCTTTATTGAGGAAACAGGTGTTGGGCAATATTATCGCGATGCCCGTATCCTGCCAATCTACGAAGGGACCAACGGGATTCAGGCTCTGGATCTGGTTGGACGCAAGCTTGGGCTGCAAGGTGGTGAACCTGTTCGCAAGTTGATTGCTGAGATGGATGAACTTGCTCACGGTTTAAATGGTGACAATGATGATTTGAGTGTCATTTCACGGCAACTTGGCGTTGCGGTGACCGCGCTTAAAGAGGCAACTGACTGGATGTATGCGAATGCGCCGAATGATCCAAATGCTGCACCAGCTGGAGCAACACCATATTTGCGCATGTTCGCGACTACCGTAGGTGGATATTTATTGGCCAAATCTGCGAAAAAAGCGCTGGAACTGAAAGCTGCTGGTGATGCAGATGTTAAATTCCTGGATGCAAAAGTGGTAACCGCCAAATTCTTTGCAACCCAAATCCTGCCCCAAGTGGCTGCTTTGCTCGGGCCGGTTACCGAAGGTGCTGATTTGTTGTATGCCATTGAGGAAGATGATCTGGTCGCCTGATATTGGCTATTGGTTGACGTTTACGTAAACTCAACTAAACTCATATACAAAGAGTATGGCGGCTTTTGCCGCCATACTTGTCTTATGTCAGGAAAAACAAATGAATAATAAACAGGAAATGACATACCCGCTGGGAACACGTCCCGGGGATGGAGAAGCATTGGAAGTTTGCGACGGCGTTTTGTGGGTTCGAATGCCCATACCCTTCAAAGGCCTTGATTATATTAATCTGTATCTGATTGAAGATGACGATGGCTGGACGATGGTTGATTCAGGTTATAACTCTGAAGAAATCAAAACTCTTTGGGTGCAGATTTTTGATAAATACCTGAAGGGAAAACCCGTTACTCGGTTGATTTGTACGCATTTTCATCCTGACCACATGGGTCTGGCCGGTTGGGTTTGCGAATATTGGTCGATTCAACTGACGATGACATTCGGTGAGTGGACTTTTGGCCGGATGCTCTATCTGGAATCCGGTGGTGAGGTTCCGGATCACCTGATTGAATTTAACAAGAAGGTGGGCTTCACTGAAAACATGTTGAATATGGTGCGCAAAGGCGGATTTAGCTTCTTTAAAAACGCTGTGCATAATTTGCCACCCAGCTTTATCCGTATTGAAGATGGGCAGGAAATTTCAATAAGCGGGAATAGCTGGCGTGTCATTGTTGGCAAGGGCCATTCTCAGGAGCATGCGTGCCTGTATTGCGAAGACAAAGGGGTCCTGATCTCTGGGGATCAGGTGTTGCCGCGCATTACACCACATATAGGAGTGTATGTGTCAGAGCCATCTGCCAATCCGCTGGAGAAGTTTCTCAATAGTATTGATAAGTTGTCGAGCCTTCCTGAAGAGACCCTCGTCCTGCCCGCACATAATGATGTATTCATTGGCCTACATAATCAGTTGATTTATTATCGTGAACATCATGCTGAACGTCTACTCCGCCTGAAGAACGCTTGTGGATCACCTAAAACAGCTTTTGACCTACTGCCTATTCTTTTTGAGCGTGAATTGAGCGAAAACAATCAACGTCTTGCAGTGGCAGAAGGTTTGGCTCATTGCCATTACCTTGTTGGTACCGGAGAGCTCGAACGGATAACCGGTGCGGACGGTGTTTGGCGTTTCCAGATTGCGCAGAATGTTAAAACAGCAGTTGCCTGACGACTGAATGGAAAAAGAACTCAAAACAATAACAAAGAAGGAGTTTTAAAAATGAGTGAGCACTTACTGCTAGAGAAAAAGGGAGCGATTGCAACGCTCACCATGAACCGGCCGGAAAGCCGCAATGCCCTCTCCGTTCAAATGCGCGAGAAATTGTTTGAATCGATGCAGGATATCGAAACAGATGACTCCATTCGATGTGTCGTCGTAAAAGGGGCGGGTGATCACTTTATGGCTGGTGGTGATGTGATTTCGTTTGCCGAAATCGCGAAAAAAGATCCGGATGAGCGTCAAAAGATTTTTGAAAACCGAATTCACGGTCTACATCCAACCATCTTTACAATGCGCCGAATGCAAAAGCCCATTATTGCCAGTGTTCAAGGCGCCGCTGCTGGGTTCGGGCTTTCGCTTGCAATGGCATGCGATATGGTGATTGCTGCTGATAGCTCATTTTTTACTCTCGCCTATATCAATATCGCAACTACGCCAGATGGTTCGGGTACTTATTCGCTGCCTCGAATAGTGGGATTAAAAAAAGCGATGGAAATTGCCATGCTTGGTGATCGATTTGACGCGGCAGAGGCGCAGCGTCTTGGGTTGGTGAATTTTGTAGTACCCTCGGCAAAGCTGGAAGAAGAAACGGATAAACTTGCCAAGCGTCTTGCTGCCGGACCTACAGTTGCAATTGGGCGGACCAAGCGTTTGATGCATGAATCCCTTGTCAATGATATGGAAAAACAGCTTGCGCTTGAAGCCGAGAATTTTGCGGCCTGCGCGCGTACCGACGATTGGGCAGAGGGTATTTTCGCTTTTGGTGAAAAGCGGAAGCCTGAATTTAAAGGAAAATAAAATTGGCTAGGCTGCAATAAAACGCAGCCTTTTCATTTTGGGGTTTGCAGGGTCAGGCGGCCTGGCGAAGGCCGAGCCGACTCCACACCTCTTTCAGGGCATGAACAAGCGCCGTCATCATTTGATCATCGTGCAGAGGAGAGGGCGTAATCCGCAAACGTTCTTCACCGCGTGGTACAGTTGGAAAATTGATCGGCTGAATATATATGCCATAATCGTCGAGCAGCATATCACTCGCCTGTTTGCAAAGGGCTGCATCGTAAACCATGACAGGGACAATATGTGTTGGTGTTTGCATTACCGGCAAACCCGCTTCTCGTAACAAGGATTTTAGCGTTGCAGCACGTTCCTGATGAGCGGTTCGTTCAACCTGACTATTTTTCAAGTGACGCACACTTGCGATAGCCCCGGCACTGATCACCGGCGGTAGAGATGTTGTGAAAATAAATCCCGAAGCGTAAGAGCGTATGGCATCTACGATGTTTGTGCTGGAGGTAATAAATCCACCGACAATGCCGAACGCCTTGCCAAGAGTACCTTCCATAATCGTTATGCGATCCATCAAGCCTTCTCGCTCGGCAATACCGCCGCCTCGTGGACCATAAAGTCCAACGGCATGGACTTCATCCAGATATGTGATTGCATTATATTTATCGGCCAAATCGCAAATTTCTTTCATTGGCGAAATGTCACCATCCATCGAATAGACGGATTCAAAAGCGATTACTTTTGGACGGTTTGGATCGATCGTTTTCAGCTTGGCTTCTAGATCGGCTACATCATTGTGGCGAAAAATCATTTTCTCGCAGCCTGAATGGCGTACACCGTCAATCATTGAGGCGTGGTTCAATTCATCTGAGAGAATAACAGCACCGGGCATTAATTTTCCAAGCGTGCTGATCGTTGCATCATTTGATACAAAGCCGGATGTAAAAACCAGTGCGCTTTCTTTGTTATGAAGATCTGCCAGCTCTTTTTCCAACTCGCAAATTAGATGGGTATTACCTGAAATATTTCTGGTGCCACCGGCGCCGGCGCCATATGTGTCCACCGCTTCTTTCATTGCGGCCAGCACTTTTGGGTTTTGACCCATACCCAAATAATCGTTTGAACACCAGATTATGACTTCACTGGTCCCGTGTTCAGTATGTTGGGTCGCACGAGGAAAGTCTCCAGCATGGCGTCCCAGCTCTGTGAAGACACGATATCTATTTTCTGATTTGAGATTTTGAATGGCCTGCTCGAACACATGTTCATAGTTCACTGTCATGCCTTCAATATCCTTCTCTAGCCACAGAATACTTTTTTATTAGTAGTTAATCATAAAAGATTTATAAATGTTGAATAGCCGACAACCCACCTCCATATCAAGAGACAAATAGTCGCATCACGGACTAATCATCTATTTTAAGAGCGGGCTATACCTAATTTGGCGTATACTTAGTGTTAGTGAACCAGTAATGTCGGAAGGGAGCAGTTTTCCAGCATTTCACCTGTAACAGCACCAAAAAACAACCTGCGAAGACGGCTTTTTGTATAAGCGCCCATGACGACAAAATCCGCCTCAAATTTACCTGCCGCATCCATTAGTGCCTGTGCAGTTGATTTGCCGCTTCCGCCCTTGATGATACAGCTTTGCGCTTTCACACCATGCAACGCAAGATACCGTAAAGCGTCGTCGGGTCTAATATCTTCGCTAAGATCGTCAACAGCACAAATCAATGAGACGGCAGTCGCATTTTGCAAGAGTGGCAGGGATTGAGTGATGGCGAGACTGGCTTCTACAGATCCATTCCAGATTACAGCGATCCGATCACCGAAATTCTCGCCAAGAGGCTCATCGATAACCAGCACGGGCCTGCCCGTTTCCAATATTGCTGCATTTATGACGAGTTCGTTTTGAGTGTTATCGCTGCTCGTTTTCTTACAAGCGACAATAAGATCAAACATGCGTCCGTATTCAGGAAGGAACTCCTCCTGATTACCAGATATTTCTACAAATCTCCCAGCAGGTGTTGAGAGATTCTGCAGATCCTTTGCATCAACGAGAGGGACACCCACAGCAGCACATTGATCAGTGAAAGTAGAGAGTGCTGTATCGCAGCGATTTTGAACATCCTTATCGGCAAGTTCGATGACACTTTCAATCATTGCGGTTGTCATACCTTCGCCGACAAAAGCCGCTGCGGTACGGGGGTCGCGTTTCACATGCAAGCCATCTACAGCCGCATTGAGGCGTTTTGCAATATTCAGCGCAGAACTGACTGCATTGGCGTCACAGGGCTTGTCGGAGCCATTCAGCGGAACAAGAATTGCTTTAATTGACATGGACACCTCTTCAAATTCGCTATCTGTAATATAGAGTAACAACGAAACTTTTAAAGTCCACAGTTTTCAGTCATTTAATTGAATTTAAGACTGCATTTGTATTTTGCTCAATGGAACCATCTGCGTTAATTATGGTCCAGTCAGTATGTGTGTTGGGTTGTTTTTGAAGTTGCATGTGAAGGACGTCGATGGTGGCATCTGATGCGTCTCGTGTACGTGCGGCAATTCTCTCTTGCATTTTCTCTTTTTCGACCTGTAACCAGAAACCTTGGAAATTTGCGCCTGTAGAAGAGAGCTGTTCTTTAAATAATTTTTGGTCATGTGGCCTATCGAATACCGCATCCAGAATGACCGAATGACCATGTGCTAAAGCAGTTTTTGCAACCTCAAGCATCTTTGTATAAACCTGCTCCGACTGTTGTGGTGTATATGCTGACTGAGGCATTGGCGAAAACTCGTCCCATTCCATAAGTTGCCGCCTGATTTCATCGCTTCTAACTCTTAGCGCACCGGGTGCGTTTGAAATCAAGGGCGCCAAATTCGCCGCAATTGTAGATTTACCGCTTCCTGAAAATCCGCCAACCGCGATTGCTTTTGGCTGCACGTGGCTAAGATATTCTACCGATGCTGCAAGATGAAATCTGGCCTGCTCAGCGTGCAAAGTCTTTGCCTGTTCGGTTGTGGCCTGTGAATACTGGCTTGCTGCGACATGCGCGCGAATGCCCGCTCGCATCGCCATAAAGAACGGGAGACACCGCAAAATGCGTAATTCGCTGGGTTCCATTTGCCAACCCATCATCGGACATACCGGTTGAAAAGCTGATTTGATGTTTTCGTTTGACCGCGCGCAGCAAGGTCCATCAATAGAAAACTTGTATCATAGACAACATCGCCGATAACAAAGTCATCTTCATATTCGATGGCGTCAAAGGGAATAGCAGAGCCGTTGTGCAGACAAATATTTTGTAAATGCAGATCGCCATGGCCGTAGCGAACCCACCCTTTGTTCAATCTTTCAAGTAGAATGTGGGCTGTTTGTGAAAGCTCAGTGTTGAGTAACGTTCTGAACTCTTCGATTAGGCTTTTTGAAAATAGGGTAGGGGAATACTCATGGAGCTGATCAAAATTTCTGGAAATTACCGAGTGAAAATTCGGTGCACTCTCTTGCTCCAGCACTGCCGTTGCTGCTTTGTGAAAACTAACAATTGTATCGCAGAGTTGTTCTGATAGCAGATCCGGAATTTCGTTTTCCCGAATATAGATATCCAGTCGATTTCCATCGGCAAAGCGCTTCATTAGCAAACAGGATTCAGCATCTTTCATTGGTTGCGGGAAAAGCTGAATCCCGTCAGCCGTGAAGCTAATGCTGAAAACTCCTTCATAAAGATCAGCCGCCATCGGTTGGTTCACCTGAAATTCTTTGTTGAGGCAGGCTGTTCTTTTCGCAAGTGTGCTGTAATCCATATGATCGAACAACACTGGCTTTTTGAGTTTTAAAGCTTTTCGTATCCCCAATAACACTGTCGATCCGTGAGTTTCAATTTTTTTGACCTCACTCGCATTCGTGCTGTGGCTATCCCAGACAGAAGGAGAATTCACGAGTGCGTCAATTAACTGGTCATGTTTAGCAAAGGAAAAATCAGGCATCGTTAAGGATTTACGAGTAATTCTTTTGGCGCTGGATCCTGGTGAATCAGTGCTTCTGCGTTGGGGTAAGATTCCAAAATTGCGCCTTCAACAGCTTCAGAAATGTCGTGTGCCTGTTGCAAGTCGAGATCGGGGTGCAGGTCTATATGCATCTGAATGAAAACCTGTTGCCCTGAGCGGCGTGTGCGTAAGTCGTGAACACCCAGCACATCTTCATGACCCATTACAATAGAAATAATGTTTTGTCGTTCTTCAGCGGGAAGCTCTTCATCCATCAGGTCGACAAACGACTGTCGTACAATCAGGTAAGCATTGTAAGCCAGATACAGGGCAATCCCGATCGCGAAGATCGCATCAGCCAGAGCCACTGTAATTGCAGACTAAGTACTATTGCCACGATCACGCTTGCATTCACCAGTAGATCGCCCGCATAGTGAAGTGCATCTGCTGAAATGGCGATGGATTGCGTCTTGCGAATGACGTATCGTTGATACAAAACCAGCGACAAGGTCAGCACAATTGAAATGACCATTACTGTTATGCCGGTTGTTCCAGCTTTCAGCATCACCGGATTGGTAATGCGCTCAATCGCTTGTAAAATCAGAAAAGCTGCGGAGCCGACTATGAAAGCAGCCTGAAATAAACCTGCCAAGCTTCTGCCTTGCCATGGCCAAAGCGATGATCATCGTCAGCGGGAGTTAGCGCATGTCGAACCGCAATCAGATTGACCATTGAGGCGCCAAGATCAAGGAGCGAATCCACCAGTGTTGACAAAACTGCAATCGATCCTGTCGCCAGATAGGCCCAGATTTTAATAATGATCAAAGTACCCGCAACGGTAACGGCAAAATACGTGGCACGGCGCATGAGTTGCGCATTTTGCTCATGGTCGGTGTTTTGCTGAGGGTCAGTATTGGAGGACATCAAAGTGCCTCAAGGGTACAGGACAGCTTTTTGCCACCCTATATCCGTATGCGTGTATTGATTGCGCTCATGAAGCCTGAAGGGTTTGTCCTGCCAGAATTCGATTTTTTTAGGAATTACCCTGAAACCAGACCAATAAGGAGGTCTGGGAACCTCACCAACGGCATATTTAGCGGCATATTTGGCAACCGCAGCTTCCAGTGAAAACCTGCCTTCCATTGGCCTGGATTGTTGGCTGGCCCATGCCCCAATTCGGCTATCTCTTGGCCTGCTGTTAAAATAGGCATCTGCTTCTTCGTCAGAGACTTGCTCCACAGTTCCATTTATGCGTATGCAACGCCTAAGGCTTTTCCAGTGAAAACACAAAGCTGCGTTAGGGTTTTGGAGTAATTCTTGCCCTTTTTGGCTTTCGAAATTTGTGTAAAAAACAAACCCATTTTCATCTACCCCTTTTAACAATACCATTCGAACTGATGGTTCGCCGTCACTATTGACGGTGGCGAGTGACATAGCGTTGGCGTCATTAGGCTCCAAGTTTTCAGCTTCCTGAAGCCAGGAACTAAATTGTGAAATCAGTTCGGGCAGTTGTTTTATTTCCATGGAAACCCCAGATACAAAGGGAAAAGACGAATGTGATTGCGGTAATGTAGTCAATGGACTTCTTTCTGTCGACCTTTCGTCTTATTCAAGCCGCAATCTTGTGAAAAATAACGCTGAATTCGGTTGCATTGTGAGGGCTGGTACATATTTCTCACGTGTCGCTGACACTGACTTTTAAAAAGAGGTTTAAAGAAATGGCTATCCAGAAAACATTGGTCGCGGGTTCAATGGCTGTCATGTTGGTCCTCGGTGGCTGTGCATCCAATGAAGGCAATAGCAAGCAGACAGGCGGTGCGATAATTGGTGGTATCGGTGGTGCGTTGCTGGGTTCAGCTTTTGGAAAGGGAACAGGGCGGTTGGTAGCCGTTGGTGTCGGGACATTGGTTGGCGCCATGATTGGTCAGGAAGTCGGCAAGTCTCTTGATCGTGCAGATCGCGCCGCGATAGATCGTGCAGAAAGACGGGCAACGACAGCTCCGATTGGTGAAACCATTACTTGGGATAACCCCAAAAGTGGCAATAATGGATCCATTACCCCTGTTAGGGAAGGGAAGGATACCAGCGGAAGATACTGCCGCGAATTCCGCCAGACTATCGAGATTGGTGGCCGTTTGGAAGAAGGATATGGAACGGCCTGCCGTCAAGAAGATGGTTCGTGGCAAATTATGTCCTGATTTATCCGCGTTAGGTCTGTATTTTTGATCAGATTTCCCATACAAAGGAGTGAAGCAACTATACAAGACCGACGGGATAGATGTTGAAACTGAATAATTTGCTGGCCAGCAGCGCTATCGCATTAACCTTGGCAATTTTACCGGTTGGGTACACTCATGCCGGATTTGAAGAAGCAGTCAAAGCTTATGAGGCCGGGGATTATGAAACTGCGCTTAAAGAATGGATGATCCTCGCGCAGAAGAATGATCCTGCTGCAATGCGTAATATTGGCCATCTGTACCGCCGCGGCCTTGGTACCGAGCAAAGCTATGAAAAAGCGATGCATTGGTATAAGCGTGCATCCAGTTTTGGTTTTGCGCGAGCTCAGGCGAATGTTGCATCCATGTATTTACGGGGGCAGGGTGTTGAACAGGATTATGTTCAGGCTGCTGACTGGTTTACGAAAGCTGCCCGTAACGGACATGTTATTGCGCAGTATAATCTGGGCTTGATGTATGAGCATGGTAAAGGTGTTGAAAAAAGCGTTAGCAAGGCGCTAGCTGGTATAATCTGGCAGCAAAAGCTGGCCATCCCAAAGCGCTGGACAAATTGTCAGTCCTGGTTGCCAGTGATCCCGACGTCAAAGACATCTCTGCAGCGGATCAGGCGTCTGCCGTTGCCGCTGAGGAGCCGCAACAAGATGTTAAGAGTGCTGACGCTGGGACTAACGGTACGAAAAAAATGACCGCAAAACCAGCAGAAGGTAAAACCGAAAAAGGGAATTCATCTGTAAGTGACGAAGTACAAAAAGTGACGTCGCCTGCTGTATCTGCAGCAGATGTGTCAACAAAAGCTGCAGATACAGCAGTCAAAAAACCTGTTACAAAATCAACTCCAGTACCGTCTTCTGAACCTCTCGCCAAAACGGCCACTCCAAAGAAAATTGACCCGTTTGCGGGTAGTGCAAATAACAATTTACTTGCTGGAGGGCAAAATAACACCCCGGCAGTGGAGACGAAAGGGGCGCCAACGGCATTTAACAGGCAACAAGCAAACACGGCTTCCGTAGCGACGAAAAGTGCAGATTCCACTGGCGGTGATTTAGCTAATAAGCCGCCGGTAGGGGTAAAATCGCAATCTATTCCGGACACGAAAGTTGTTGATACGCGATCTATCGCTTCGAAAGGAAGCGTATCGTCAGAGCAAACAACTTTAAAACCTTCTTTCGTAGAACCGGTTAATTCGGGTGCAGTGCAAGAAAGCGTTACTTCATCTGCACCAACCGAAGTGCCGATAGTAACGCCTTCTGCTGATGTTCCGCCAAAACCAGAGAGCAAAGGTTTCTTTGCATCGCTTAAGTCACTTATTACTGGTGATGATGAGGAGGAAGTTTCATCCACCGCCGTTGCTGAACCGGCTACTGTCGCTGCGGCGCCAGCGTCAGCAATTGTTGCGCCTAAACCCAAAAGTGAACTCAAACCGGTTGAAGTAGTTGTTCCAGGAGCTGGTTTAACAGTTGCGGAGCGACTTGAGATGGCAGAATTGTCCTTCTCTCTGGAGCAGTATCAGCAGGCTTTAAGCGTATGGGCTCCTTTGGCGCAGGAAGGCAATGCGGTCGCGCAGTACCATTTGGGCCAGATGTTTCATGAAGGTTATGCTGTTCCAGTTGATCGTGTGAAAGCTCATTACTGGTGGTCGCTTGCCAAACAAAATGGGTCATCAAAAGCTGCACAGTCTCTTGAACGATTGGAGGCAACACTTACTTTTCTTGAGAAACAGCAGTTGCAGACTGTTAATTAAAAGTACTGATTACTGCTTTATTTAGTTTTCGTTGGTTTTTACTTGGTTGGTAACTGATTAGATGAAAGACTTGTATGCATCACTGGGTGTGAGTAAAGGCGCATCCCAAAGTGAGATAAAATCTGCCTACAGAAAACTGGCTAAAAAATATCATCCCGATGCGAATCCCGGTGATGATAAAGTTGCTGACCGTTTTAAAGAGGTTTCCGCTGCCTATAATATACTAGGTGATGAAACTTTGCGCGCAAAGTACGATCGCGGAGAAATTGACGAAAATGGTCAGGAGAAATTCGCGCATGGTTTCAGTGGAGGCGGTGCACGGCGTAGCTCTGGCGGATTTCATGAGGCGAGCGGAGGCTTTGCTGGTGCAGATGATCTTTTTTCTGAAATTTTTGGCAATTTTCGTCGTGGTGGCGCGCGCAGCAGAGCAACCAAGGGACGCGATCGTACATTTGCGATCGATGTATCGTTTAAAGAAGCCGCTATTGGTGGAACGCGAAGATTGACGCTGGGCGAAGGTGGCAAAACCTTGGACGTTAAGATCCCGGCAGGCATAACTGATGGAAAGCAAATTCGTCTCAAAGGTCAGGGGGAGCCGGGGATATCTGGTGGCCCAGCAGGTGATATTCTAATTAATGTCTCTGTCAAACCTGATGATCTTTTTCAGCGTGATGGCAGAAATATCATATTGGAGTTACCCGTTAGTGTGCCTGAAGCTGTCTTAGGAGCTAAAGTTGAAGTGCCCACTGTTGAGGGACTTGTCAATCTGAAGATTCCGGCAGGCTCCAACACGGGAACAACCCTACGTCTTAAAGGTAAAGGTGTTGGTGCTAAGGGAAGCTCGGACCGGGGTGACCAATTGGTCAGACTGAAAGTTGTTCTTCCGGAAAAACCGGATGCAGAGTTTCAGGACTGGATTTCAAAATGGTCTGAAGAACATCAATATGACGCGCGCTCCAAGTTTGGGCGCAAAGCATGATACTTCATGTATATGCCTTTTGGTTTTGACTGAACTGTCCGGGCGCGATAAATAAAGTAAACACTGAGTTTTGAAAGAGTAACGGGATCACGGGGATGACTACAGGACAGACCGGTCTGATGAGCGGTAAGCGCGGGTTGATTATGGGTGTGGCCAACAACATGTCGCTTGCGTGGGGGATCACCAAGGCATTGCACGCTCAAGGAGCCGAGATCGCTTTCACTTATCAAGGTGAAGCCCTTGAAAAACGGGTCAGGCCTCTGGCTGAAAGTCTTGGCTATGACGTGTTAATGGAATGCGATGTCACTGACGAAGCTTCCATGGATGCTGTATTTGACGAACTTGAACAGAAGTGGGGCAAGATTGATTTTCTGGTTCATGCAATCGGATTTTCGGACAAGCGTGAGTTACGGGGAAATTACTCGGATACAAGCCGTGAAAACTTCCTGATGACCATGGATATATCCTGCTATTCTTTTACTGCAGTTGCCAAACGGGCTTCAAAGCTGATGACAGATGGTGGAAGCATGCTCACATTGACCTATTACGGCGCGGAACGTGTGATGCCGCACTATAATGTAATGGGAGTGGCAAAGGCTGCATTGGAAGCATCCGTGAGGTATCTGGCAGCGGAGATGGGCGGTGATGGTATTCGTGTTAATGCACTTTCTGCAGGACCGATTAAAACCCTTGCTGCATCCGGTATCGGTGATTTCAGATATATTCTGAAATGGAATGAGTATAATGCGCCGCTAAAACGTAACGTTACGATTGATGATGTGGGGGGATCGGCCCTTTACCTTTTGAGCGACTTAAGCTCTGGGGTTACGGGAGAGACGCATCATGTGGATTCCGGTTATCATGTAGTCGGTATGAAGCGCGAAGACGCTCCGGATGTGCCAGCACCACGAATAGAAAAAAGTTAAATCAGGCGGCAGACCTTATGTCATATAACAGTTTTGGTCATATGTTTCGGGTTACAACCTGGGGTGAAAGTCACGGCCCGGCCCTTGGGTGTGTCATTGATGGTTGCCCGTCGTTGATCGAAATCAGTGAAGCAGAAATACAGACTTATTTGGATCGCAGAAAACCGGGACAGAACCGCTTTACAACACAGCGCCGTGAACCGGACGCAGTTAAAATTCTGTCTGGTACTTTTGAAGGAAAAACGACAGGTACACCGATCAGTCTGATGATTGAAAATGTGGATCAGCGGTCCAAGGATTATGGTGACATTGCCGAGAAATTTCGACCCGGTCATGCAGATTTTACGTATCAGAATAAATACGGTATCCGCGATTACCGAGGCGGCGGCAGATCCAGTGCTCGTGAGACAGCGGCTAGGGTAGCCGCGGGCGCGATAGCTCGCAAAGTGCTGGGCGATGATGTAAAAATTAAAGGCTATCTCACTCAAATTGGTGAGCACAAGATTGATTATTCTCGCTTTGACGCGTCGCAGATCGATCAAAACCCCTTTTGGGGACCAGATCCGAAAATGGTGGATGTCTGGGCAGAATATCTTGATGGTATCCGTAAGAGTGGGTCTTCAGTAGGCGCAGTAATTGAGGTTGTCGCTTCAGGCGTGCCCGCAGGTCTCGG
Source organism: Sneathiella glossodoripedis JCM 23214 (assembly GCF_000616095.1). GTDB lineage: Bacteria > Pseudomonadota > Alphaproteobacteria > Sneathiellales > Sneathiellaceae > Sneathiella > Sneathiella glossodoripedis. Next base: position 271,818 of record NZ_BAMS01000003.1, read on the forward strand.
CGCGCCAATTTATGGAAAACTGGATTCAGATTTGGCCGGTGCCATGATGACGATCAATGCAGTTAAAGGGGTGGAAATTGGCGAAGGCTTTTCAGCGGCCGCTTTGACAGGGGAAACCAATGCTGATGAAATGTTCAGCGGGAATGAGCAAGGCCCACGATTTGCGAGTAATCATGCAGGCGGTATTTTGGGAGGAATTTCGACTGGGCAGGATATTGTGGTGCGATTTGCAGTCAAACCAACCTCATCGATCCTGAAACCTAGAGCGACCATAACCAAATCCGGTGAGCAGACTGAAATCGTTACTAAAGGTCGTCACGATCCTTGCGTGGGTATTCGTGCTGTGCCTGTTGGTGAAGCTATGATGGCATGTGTTTTGGCCGATCATTTGTTACGCCACAGAGGACAGCAGGGCATTTTCTGAAAAATTTAGATATAATTTTACCGCTCGTTAACCTGAAGTTAAGGGCCTGTAAATAAGATGAAGCTGTTATTTTAGGCTTTAGAATGAAGCCTTACCCTCTTAAAAAGAGAAAGGTACAGCTTATGTCTGACTTGATAGCGGGGTTTTCCGCCTCGTCTTCCTATAGCTCTCTGGCTTCGGCGACTAGTTATAGTAATCCCTACAGGGGAATTTCCCACACCTCGACCTCGCTAGCTCAGGAGGCTTCATTTAGCTTTGATGCAGTTATCGCAGAAAGTCACAGTAATCCCATCGTCTCATTGCCATTTGAGGAGGGTGAAAAGGATGCGGATGACATGCTGGACATGCTCGCAGAAAAGCTGGAGGGGTTCCTGGAGCCATTTGGGCACAAAGGTGAAGAACTTGCTGAGATAATTAATACGGCTCTGGAGTCACTAGCTGATCTTGTGAGTGATACCTCGGTGGATCAGGCATCACTGTCAATCGATATTCGATTGGCACGTGTTGAAGAAACCTATAGTTCAGGCTCACTCGGGAGTGCCGGGGTTTTCAGTGGTTTTGCACTGGAAGTCAGTGTCGCGACCGAAACAGTTGATTACGATCCAAACCGGGCGACCGTCATAAATACGGCTGGATCGACGGTTGAATTTACCCAGACCCAAATGATCGAAGGGCATAAATATGGTGTTTTCCGACGAGAGGCACCTGCTGTAAATAGTTTTGCTGAGAAAAACAGTGAGGCTATGGAGCAGGCTAAGGAAATTATCGAATTTCTAAAGGAAACACGTAAACAGCTTAAAGCCTTTACTCATGACGAAGAGCGTGGATATCGTCTTCAGTTGGGGCACATGATGAAGGATTTTCATCATCATCGTGTAAGCGCTTAAGCATCACTTTATTTGAGGAGGCAAAAGTTTCTTCGCCTCCTCAACGATCTGCTTTGAAAACTAAAATTGGAAATTAATGCTAATACGGGCACCTGCGGAATATGATAATCCGTCAGTGCTGATTTTGGCTTCATCTCCAGAAAATTCTGGCATATCAATATATGGCGTTCCAGAAGTAGCGGAGCCGTAGAGATCTACGCCAAAGGAGACATTTTCAATCTGTTTCACAATGCCGACTTCAAGCTTTCCTTCATAAACAATTGATGTCTTTGAATCCCTGACTGTCAGTCTGTCGGCGAAGGAGGAAATTGCACTATCTTTGTCCTGAATGACGCGCATGTCGGTGTCTGCACCCATTATTTTGGCAGATGGCTTAAATCCAAAACTCCAGCCGTTGTAATTTGGGGACTGAATATTAAGGGAAACTTGTGCACCATACATGTGCGATTCTAAATCTCCGTCAAAAACATTGCGTCTGGTCGATACATCAAAATCACTATCCTGATCATATTCCTGTTCGAAATAACGACCAACTAAACCAATTTCAGGGAATAGCGACCAAGAATCTGCGGGTGCCTTTGTGAAACCCTTGAAGCTAAGGTTTAGGTCAGCAAGCTCATAATCGTTTGTTGAATACCATGTCGCGTCAACCCAGCGGCTACCGACGGTACCATCTACCGCCAACAGGCTGTTTGCGTTAGTACCTGTAATACGGTCAGATGCGCTTGAGGAGCCTTTGAAATATCCAAAATCCAATGACAACATTGATTTTGCCCAAAAATGCCATTGCTGAAAACACTGTCACTGGGTAGAGCGTAAGAAATTCCTGCGTTGCCGCCAATCAGGAGAGTTGACTTATCTGTGGATGTTTTAGTTGGCGCTAAGTAATCGACAGCATAAGTGGTTGCTTGATTCCACTGATGATGAACACCCGTATCAAGAGAAAATGTAAATTTTTCCTCAGCCGTGGCATTTAGAGAGAAAACGGCAAACAATGAAACAATGGCAAGGTTTTTATACACTACAAACTCCGAAAGCTACTGATCCTGATTTCAGTTTTTAAGAAACCAAGGCGGATAATTTCAACTAAAAGTTAGCGGGCAATGTATTTAAAATTTGTTTGATATACAACAAATTTATGGATATTTTTTTATTTTTTGAGTATTAGTTTTACATACTTTTTTTAATTCTAAAAAATACTTATATTGATAAGTGTCGTTTCAGCTGATTATAAGCCTCGTCTGGCTTCTTCTCGTATTAACCTGGCAAGCAGCTCAACACCAGGTCCAGCATTTTCCCCCTTTGATGTAACCAGATACAGCGTGGCTGCACGGGCAAGCTCACCTTCTGTTTGAATTTGTTTTATCTGATGGTCTGGGCAACTCGTTTTAAGGAAATGTTCGGGCATCCAACAGAAACCATCTCCTGATAAGAGGATCTCACGCGCATGATAGAAGTCACTAACCGTCCATCTTTTTTCTGCCCGCAGCCATCCCGTGGGCATTTTGCGTGCCACTGTGCCAGTATCCTTAATTACGATCTGTAAATGCTCAATTAAGTCCCGTTGTGTTGCCGGTTGCGCCATTTTGTTAAGTGGGTGATCCTTATGGGCGAAAGGCAATAAGGTGACTGTTAAAAGCGGTGTTCCAATAAAGCCCGATGGTACAATGGGTGTGATCACAATATCTGCCTCAGCAGTTTCAATCATCTCCATTGCGCCAGAAAGGACGACGTCCAGTATTCGAAGCCGCGTGATATGATTTGTTTTATGAAAATGCTTTAATGCCGGTTGTAGCAGGGATTTTGGGAAAATGTTTTCGACAGCGACAGTAATTTCGCTTTCCCATCCGCGAGAGAGTTTAACTGCAAGTTCCTCGATTTCCAGAGATTCCTGCAACAATCGTTTGGCTCTTCGGTGGATGACTTCACCGATTTTTGTCAATACCGGGGTTTTGCCATCGATGACCAGAAGATCAACCCCCAACTGTTGCTGTATTTTGGCAACCGCATGATGTAGTGAAGAATGACTGCGGTTCAGCGCTTTCGCCGCTTTATAATATCCCCCGTGCTCAATTACAGCGTCAAAAATTGCCCATTGGGATAGTGATATGCGTCCGATCATCGTATTATGTCTATAAATTAGAATATATTAGTCGAAATTTAACAATTTTATTCTGAAAAAGTAAATTTAAATTCAGATCACACGTAATTATTATCGAAGGTGAATTGGGATGACTGACAAACTCGTACCCGTATCTGAAGTTCTTGGCCGGATTTTATTAGCGGCTTTGTTTATTCCCGCAGGTTTTTCAAAGATCAGCGGATATGAGGGCACTCAGGGCTATATGGAGGCCATGGGCGTACCCGGCATGTTACTACCACTTGTTATTCTATTTGAAATTGGAGGTGGTTTGTTACTTATCGCAGGCTATCAAACGCGCTTGATTGCGGCGGCACTTGCAGGCTTTTGTGTTGTTTCTGGATTTATTTTTCACTTTCAACCCGCTGATCAAATTCAGATGATCCTGTTTATGAAAAACATTGCTATTGCTGGTGGTTTTTTGTTGCTCGTTGCCCATGGTGCCGGTGATTATAGTTTGGATGTTAAATTAAAACATCGCAAATTCCCTCTACAAGCATAATCACTAGGCTTCAGGAAAACAGGGCCGAACTGTTTAGGTGCCGGCCTTTTTATGTGAATTTTAAATGGAAAGAAGGTTCTTTATTTTCAACTCTAAATAAATTAGACTAATCTAATTAGGTTGCTTTGCCGGTTTGCAGGAAATTCAATCGGGGGATTTAGTCCCATGATGACGGTAAAGTATCAATATAACCTTGTTCCCGTATCTCAGAAAAGTGCAGAGAAGCAGAATAATGCCGCCTCAATACTTAAAGAGTTGGGGATCAAATTTTATGACAAGGTGATCCTGGCAGCATTGGTTTTTGCTGTGTTATATCCGTTGCAGCAAATTCAGTATGAAAACAATCTGGAAATTGAATCGCGTGCCCGTCTCGCTGAGGCGAAGACGACATTCCTGTATGAAAATCTGACCCAGCTTTCCCAAAGTATCAGTCGTCTGACCGAGATTGCTCAAAGTAATCGAAATGCGGGAACTGACAAAATCAATGAAACCAGAACTGAGCGTATGACTGAGCTTGCACGTGCGATGGCGTCTTTAGTGTCTGTCAGGACTTTAACCGGGCTGAAGGACAGCAGTTCAGATGCTCTGATCAAAGCGTTGGAGGATTATCGAAATATTTCGAAATTCACGGACGCAGAAGTAATGCAGATACAAGTCGCCATGAACGGCAATTCCGTAAAATTTATAGAGACGGTGATCCAAAATGCAGAAATGTAATCCCTTCACAATGTGTGTCTTTGGTATTTGTCTTCTGGTGTTGCCGGTGAGAGCGGACGAGGTTCACGTTGTAATGGACGGCGACTGGGCGATCGCACCTTATGGTGACGACAGACGTCCTATCATTACCTATGTGCCTACTGGTACATTGCTCTACCGTGTTGATAAGTCTGAAACTTATAATGATGGTAATCAGTATGTACGCGCGGTGACCCAGGATGGAATATCGCTTTCAATCATGCATGAGCGTGTCAGGCCACTGAGCATTTTTGGCAATCGGGATTTTATGCCCCATCAGGATTTCAACGCTTGTATCAAATCCGGCTGCGAGCTCGGGAATGATGCCAGTTTTAAAATCACCGCAGGGCAGCCTTTTTCTCTGAAAGAGTCTGTTATCTACACGAATATCGGGATACTAGATGAAAAAGTTGGCTTCCTGTCTGATGTCCGCCGCAAAGCGATGGTGGATGACGGAAAACTCACACAGATTGACGATACCTATCCGAAGTTTGAAATTATTCGCGAAAGCGCAGGGGCGCTGATTAATCGCTGTGCAGAGGACACATTCGCGCATAACGGAACCGATGAATTCTCGGAAGCTGAGGAGGCGTTGGCTGTCATTTACGGGGTATATGAAAAATCCGGATCAGACCTCACTTTTCGTGATGGCTTTGGCCAGGAGGGTATGCAGGTAGAGTTTAGGCTTTACACTGCAATCGCTTCAACGCGTGAAAACGGGAAAATTTCAGGGCGGATATATGCAGCGGCACTCAATATCCGGTGCGCAGAATTTGATCAGCCTAACTTTATTGAAAACGTTCGTATTGTGGAGTTGCCACTCACAACGGAAGCACCTGAAAATCTGTCAGATTATTTTACCTATCCTATTCCGGGAGAGAATACTGTGGCCTATATCCCGGCGGAGAGGAAGACCTTCTCCATTCTTTTAAAGCCATGGGGAACGCATGAGGGTCTTGCAGGTGAAAAAATTGCTCGCAACCGAACCTATATGTGGAGCGTAAATTCCGCGCAACAGCATTTTGATTTGCTGTCTCGTTTAACCGGCAAATTTCAAAAACGCTCCATTGCGAGTTTTTTCATTTCCGAGTTCAATCGTAGTTGCCGGCGAATTCATCGTCTTGGGGGCGCGCGCGAAAGTGAGCTTTGCCTGCAAGGGCAGTATCTGGAAGATTAATCGCTTAGCGTACTTTTGCAGCAGCCTCTTTTAAAATGCTGGTGTCGGCGCCGTCCAGATGTGCGTTTTCAGAAATATGTCGCCGCCAGGCACGCGCGCCGGGTCGCCCCTGAAATAGCCCAAGCATATGCCGGGAAATGGCTTTCAGAGGAACTCCTTTTGCCATTTCGGAATCGATATAGGGCAAGATTTTTTCGACCACTTCTTTGCGCTCTGGCGCATCGTCTGAAACGCCGTAATAGCGCTGGTCAATTTGCGCCAGAAAATATGGATTCTGATAGCTTCGCGCCCAATCATAACGCCGTCTACAGCCTGCAGATGGCTGTCTATTTCCTCAAGAGTTTGAATGCCACCATTTATAATGATCTCGAGTTCCGGAAAATCTTTCTTTAGCTGATAAACAACATCATATTTGAGCGGTGGAATGGTTCTGTTTTCTTTTGGGCTGAGCCCTGTAAGCCAGGCTTTGCGGGCATGAATGATGAAAGTCTCACAACCTTTGTCTTTAATGGTTTGAGTGAAATGGACAAGATGCTCGTAACTATCCAGATCATCAATGCCAATTCGGTTTTTGACGGTTACGGGCAGCGTCGTTGCATCTTTCATTGCAGCAACGCAATCGGCTACCAATTCTGGCTCGGCCATCAGGCAGGCGCCAAACCGCCCATTTTGAACCCGGTCTGAAGGGCAGCTACATTCAGGTTAATTTCCTTGTATCCATACCCCTCAGCGATTTTAGCGCATTTGGCAAGGTCTTCCGGATTGCTGCCGCCCAGTTGTAATGCAACGGGTTGTTCATCTGAATGAAAGTTTAGATGCCGGGCTTCGTCACCAAAAAGAATTGCACCGGTTGTCACCATCTCTGTGTACAGCAGGGCTCGTGATGTGATCAGGCGCAGAAAATATCTGTCATGACGATCAGTCCAATCCATCATGGGCGCAATACTTACGGTGCGGTTTAGTTTGGTCACATCTACCTCTGTTTCATTTCGTAGTTTAGATATATAATTCCACGCAGAAAACCAAGGGAAAATCTGTAGCTTAACGCCGCTACTAGGCATTCAGGCTTTCTCACTAGGTCAGAACAAAAATAATTGGAGGAACTTCGTAATTACATTCTCTAGTTTTTGGTCCTTTAATTCTATGAGGATGTGTCCAGTAGGGAATTCTACCGTATGGTGAGGTTTTAGCAAAGACACAAACTACACCGCATATTTGTCAATATTTGATGGATCAGACGATTGAAGAAAATAGTGTTTCAAGAAATTCAGAGAATTTGTATAATCCTCTAAGTTGTAAGGGATGCAAGAAAAATGTTGATTAGGTAGGGGGAAGTTGTGTCGCAACAGAATGAAGTGATTGAAACAGAAAATAGTGCTGATTTTTCTTCGGAATACTCAAGAGAGCGGCTTTTTAGGCTATTTGTTGGTCCGAATGCAGAGATTTTTTTACAATTAAACAACGACCTAAACGCGAACAAAAAACCTAAATCGTACAATTGGGTTGCTTTTTTCTTTCCAATACCATGGCTATTTTATCGAAAAATGTACTTATGGGGCTTAGCTATTTTACTGGTTCCGGTAATTTTATATACAGTATTTCCGGATCTACCGGATGCCAGTATTGCTATTGGAGTTGTGTTTCTTCTGCTTGGAAATCAGTTTTACGTTGAGAGCGCCAACAAAAAAATAAAAAAAATCGAGGCATTGGGGCTCTCTCCAGAGGAGCGCGATGAGCGTATTCGCAGTACGGGTGGAGTGTCAAAGACAGGAGCAATTTTTGGCGGCATAATAATGCTATCATTGATTGCTATAGTTGTTTTAAACTATTCTGCAAGATAACTCATCAATGGACGAAATCCCGCTTAGAACACTTTCATTTTTTGCTGCAATTGTTCCGCCTGTTATCGTGCTTGTATATTTTTTGACTGCTGCCAGAATCAAAGTTACTGGCGATAAAATATGGGAGGGCTTTGGATTTGGCGCCTGTGCAGCCTTTCCTGTTGTTGTTGTAGTGCAGATTTATGAGAAGTCTTTTGGCTATGGTGATGGTTTTTTTGAAAGCAGTCTCAATCATGCCTTTTTTGGTGCTGCAATTCCAGAAGAGACGTTCAAACTTATAGCACTATTAACCTTAATTAGTGGCCAGCTTCACACTCTGAAACCCAGCCAGACATTTACACTGAGCATTGCCGTTGCGTGTGGCTTTGCTTGTCTAGAGAATATTTTCTACGTCGTAGACAGTGACAATTGGCATTTTGTTGCACTATTGCGGAGCATAAGTGCAGTCCCGGGGCATGCTTTTGTTGGCGCTCTTATGGGTTTCTTCGCTGCGAAAGCTACCAAAGGTCGAAATAAGATCATTTACTGGGCGTTAGCCGCTATCGTGCCAATCCTGTTACACGGATTATATGATTTTCCAATTTTTGTTATTTCAAATTTTGATCAGGTGGTTGATGGGCCTCCGACAGAAATTGCCTGGTTCTTTGTTCTTATGTTTATTCTTGTTGTCATCATTGAGGGCTTATTTGCGCATATTAGTCTTTGCCATATTCTCAAAAATTCAACCCCTCAAAGAAGAGGCACAATTATAGAACAGCAAACAGTATTCTACTTGAGATGGCTTCATAATGTTGCGGAACATTCATTTCTGTGGGTATTTATGGGGGTTATAAGCTTTTCTGTGGCTGTCATTTTTTTACTTGGCGTAGATATCGAGCACGTAATCTCGCGTTCATTCTATAAAGATAGTAAATACGTTCTTGTACTTGGCTTTGCTTGCTTCGCAATGCTTCACGCCTTCACTTTTGTTGGCCTTGCAATTGTTTTAAGAAGCAGAAAGAAGGGCATTACCGCTAACTTTGTATAGCAGACCTCAACTGTTGTACCGCTTGATGGGCAAAACAAAGTGTTTTCGCTAATTATTATCCTTTCTAAAATTAGTAATACCGGTCTTAAGTAGTTAATAATCAGTCAGTTGTTGTTAGCATCGATAATTTAATTGGCGCTAAAAGAGTGCCGAAAAATACAATTGATTTAATCGGTTATGTCTGAAGTCCGCCCAATCCTTTATGAGGACTAATAGTTGCGGTACGGTTGAATTTGGTCACGGTTTCCTTGGTTTCTTTTTACGGCCGAAAAATAGAATTTTAGGCAAAAATCAACGAGATATATAAAGCGCTGATTTAGGAATGGCCTGAGTTTCAGTCATAAAATTCCGCTGTTTCGCTATATTAGTACCGCTTAAGGAGCTTTTAAATCAAAATTATTTATTGGATTGTTATGCCCGTTAGGTGGAGAAGGTCGGCCCCGATGAAGCCGCTGTTTGCCCGTTTATCTGCGTAGAGGTTAACAAAAGTGAATTGGCTCGTTTGCAGAACGTAATCCTTTAGCTTAAGCACCGGTGGGATGGTACTTCGCTTGGTTGGATCAACCCGTCCATATGGGTGAATTGGCCTTGATTTTTTAAAACATCGATAATCCGCTAGTCTGGATTGCCTTTTTCCGGAAAAATGGTTTAAGCTACTTAAGGCTCTCAATAGTTATGTTTGGTGTCTGAGGCAGTTTAAAATATCTGTTATTACTTTTGCGTTTGGAATGTTCGCTGAAATGAGAGAACTCGATTGTACTAATCCCTAATAAGTCACAGTGCCAAATTAATTCTCTTTGTATTCAGGTGTCGCTGCATATCTGATTGAATTTTTTCACTTTGGTTGGAGGAAAATTAAGGTAGTGCTTGTGTTTGATGTTAAATCTATTAACGGTGGCTCTCAATTTAATTAAATAGACAACTAGAAAAGTATTTATGTCAAAAAAAATAACTAAATTTTACTCGAAAAATAATGTTTCCTACACCAAAAAAGGTGATACTGAAGTTATTGTTTTGCCGCTACCAAAGCACCCAATAAACGCAATATTGCTAGCAATTTATAGCATTTTAATGCTCTCTATGAATTTACTTTTTCAGTCACTGTTCAATGCTCAGCTAACGAATATTCAAAACATATACCACTTTATGATCTCATCAGCCGTTTATATGTTTCTGGTTGTCTTAGCGGCCTTTCCTCTGTTTTTGCTTTATTTAATACTTAGGCCCAAGCATCAGGAGCGAATTCACCTCACACCAATGGAAATCAGCATTGATAGTGGGGCCTTAGCTTTAAGGCCTACAGTTGACATTAATGATTTTATTGAGCAGGTAAAAAATAGTCCTCGAAGGCAATTCACGGTTAGTGCAAATCTGGTGCTTCGAACCCTTCTAATTCGGTATGGCCGACAAAGTTACCTGCAAGTCATGGATGGTTCAAAATATAAAAACATTGCTCGAGGTCCCTCAAACGAGGTTCGAGAGTTTCTCTTTCATCATATTGTGCATTATTATGAAAAGGTTGCTACTGATAAAAAAAATCAGCCATCCAGCAACTTGTAATACTTGATGTTAGGATATGTTGGGGATAAATTTACTATATATGGTTGATTTTTTTATAATATAAAACACGTATAAAGATTGAATTTTTGACCCATATCGCAATTGTTTGAATTGCTTTAGGAACGCAGTCAATTTCTTTACACGGTTATATTCATTGCGTAAAAAGTTATTGGCATTAAATACTTACCAAGAAAAAAATTAACAACTAAATCAAGTAGCTGAGAAAAAATCCGTCCAGTCCATCATGGGCGCAATACTTACGGTGCGGTTTAGTTTGGTCACATCTACCTCTGTTTTCAGTTCTGCCTTCCATATAGGCAAATGATCATATAACGAAAGAGAAAATGTTGTCTTAATGGGATTATAATACAGGTGCAAGAGCTGAAAATTGCGCTGCAGGTCAATTCATTACTTACCAGCCTTGGGAGCCCATAAAATTCAGCAGCGCAAAGACTGCCACACCGCCGCACATGGTCCAGATTACGTGATTACTGAGCCATGCGATTGCAAGTGCAGCGCCAGCGGCGATCCAAGTTGTAAGCCCTTGACCAGTTAGTGATGCAGCAACAAGAGAGATGATAATCAGGCCGGGGATCTCTTCCAGTATCCAGGCATGCTTGGACGCTTTGATCGTGTCTCCGGCGACCAACCCCAGAATACGGATTGAGAAAGCCGCTGCTGCTAGGACAAATATCAATACCCAAAAATCGGTACTCATTGATGGTTACTCCTGCGTCTTAACACTGCGATGCAGGCAAGGCCAGCTAGTGTCCCTGCAACAATTGCATAGGCTTTTGCCAAGCCCAGTAATACAAAGATCATGGTAATAAAGAAGCTGATCAACCAAGGAAACAGTCTGGAATGCCCACTCCATAACCCTCTTGCCATGCAATAAATGCCGCTGTGAAGGCAAATCCGAGGCCAAACTCTTCTAAATTGGGGAGGTTGGATCCAACAATCGCCCCAAATGAGGTTGAGAGGGTCCACACACTGATCATGACAATGCCGGAGCCAATAAGGAAGGGGGCGCCAATAGTGGGGTTTTTGGCACGTTCCGACATGGTCAACGCCCAATTTTCATCGCCTGTGATATGAATTGCCAGTAATTTAAACCGAAGCGGCAATCCGTCCAGTATGTCCGACAATGAAGCAACAATACCTATGTATCGCAGGTTTAATGCGGCACTGGCGAGGGCGGCACCAATCACAGCGGGACTGGCAGCGAATTGCTCAACCGCAACAATTTGCGATGAGCCGGCGTGAACGAGGGAGCTCATTAGTGCCACTCCCCACCATGGAAAACCAACTTGCGCGGCTAACAAACCGAAGGCAAAGCCATATATGGCTGCACCTGCTGCAAGAGGTAAGATTGTTATCATTCCTTGTTTCATAGGCCTCACAATATCTAAAAAATGTGATGTAAAAAATGCAAATAAAGGATAAAAATTGATTTGTTTGTGTCTAACAGGAAGAAATATTGATAAAATATGATCATGGATATTAGTGATTTGAAATTGCTGTCTCTACTGCAGCAGAATGCGAAAACCTCAATTCAGGAAATGGCGGCACATATCAGTGCCTCTACCGCTTCTGTACAAAGACGGTTGAAGTCACTTCGCGAAAGTGGGGTGATTAAAAAAGAAGCCGCAATTCTGGATCAGAAGAAGTTGGGCTTTGGCATTACCGCGATTGTCTCGGTGGAGTTGGAGAGGGATCGTCTGGATCAGATCAACGCATTCAAGCAAAAAGCAAAACAGGATGGGCAGGTGACAAATTTCTACTGCATTGCCGGTGATGCTGATTTTGTCATGATTGTGGTAGCGAAGGATATTGCAGACTATGAAAAATTTACGCACCGCTTTTTCTTCGCAGATAAAAATGTCCGAAAGTTTCGAACATCTATTGTTGTATCTACGGAGAAGGCCACTTTGGACCTTCCCCTGTAGAACCTAGATTTTATTGGGGCCTTATAGTTAGAATTCCAGTGAATAGCTAAGCATTGCGCCCAGTCTGTGGTTTTCTTCACCTTCAACATCCTGATATTTATATCCACCGCCGAGCGAGATGCCGTTCTGAAAACGGTATTCCAATGACGCCTGAAACACCTTGCCGTCAATCGCCTCATCAGCTTCTTCAGGATTGTCATTGCCGATATGGGTAAAAGTCGAACCTGCAACCCATTGATCATAAGTGAGCTCCGCACCCACTGTTTTATAGGTGCGATCATGCGGTGCTTCACCGTTGAGGTGGTTGATATGCACGATCTCACCCAAAACGCGGCCTTTCAGGTCTGATGTGAAGACATGCTCATATTGCCCCGATATGCTGAACCGGGTTTCATCTTCTTCATCCCCTTCACCCGCGGCCTGGTGGGCGAACCCGATACGGTAAGACAGTCCTTCGGGGATATCACTATTTAGAGAATAAAAATCCCTGCCACCTAACGAAATTGCAATCGATGAGAAATCTTCTGTATTGGCAACGCCGCCATCCTCTTCTTTTGTCTGGCCTCGCTCATGTAGAACCGAGTTACTTAAGAAGGTCGTGTCGGAGAAGAAAGTGCTCACATCAAGGCGGTGCTTGCCGTAATCTCCAGCATTTAGCTGACCATAGCCACCAAAACCGATTTTTTCCCGAACTGTATATTCATCAACAATTTGATAGCCGTAGATACCGGGCATAGCATGCTGATCAAGGCTGATTACGGGGTCAAACTTACCTGCGTACAGGCCAAAGCTTTTTCGATCGTAATTGACTGTGAGTGAACGAACGAAGAGAGGAGTATCCTCAAAATATCGATTGTTACCATCAAGTTCAGAGCCACCTCCATGATGGTCATGGCCGCCAGGCTCTCCTTCCAGTTCCAGATTGGTGTTGAATGATAGTCCATTCTCAAAACCATACCCGAGCTCAAGGTGGGAGTGGGTATATGCTTCGTTTATCTCTTCATCTGATTCTTCTGCGTCATAGACATGATCGAAAAGAACTTTAGCATGCAGATGTCCGTAAAAGCCTGTCCCTTGGTGTCCGTGCTGGTGATCATGGTCATGATCATCAGCTGCCATTGCATTCCATGAGCCTAGCGCCAGAACAAGCGAAGGAAGTACGCGAATTATTCTCATTTGTGGTAGCTTTCAGTTTTTGTTACTATATAACATAACAATAACAAAATGACTGGGCTGTCAAGTGTACGTTTCGATATTTGTCGAAGTGTGAATTTTGATGCCTCTGATCTGAAGCCTTGTAAGGAATTTGAAAGTTACGATTATGAGAAAGTTTCTGGCGCTTAGCGCTCTGTTTTCATTTTTTGCGCTCGAAGCCGCGGCATCCTCCTCTCGAGTTGCCGCATCTATTGCACCAGTGCATTCACTGGTTCAGGCTGTAATGGGTGATACGGGTAAGGCTGAATTGTTGGTGCAAGGAAATGTATCCCCTCACGCAACCCAGCTGAAACCCTCTCAAATGAAAATGCTGCAGCAATCGACTCTTGTTTTTTACATAGATGCAGGTTTTGAAACCTTTCTCCCGCGTGCCTTGAGGGTGATGCCTGATACAGTTCGCCCGGTGGCATTGATGGATCAGGATGGGATCCGCTTGCTGGATACTCGCAGTGGAGCAAACTGGGAAGTTCACTCTCATGATGATCACGATGGGCACAAGGATCATGACACTCACGAAACCCATGGTAAACATAAAGACCATGACGACCACGATGATCACGACCATAATCATCACCATGGCCATTCCCATGGGGCGAATGTGGACGCCCATGTATGGTTGGACCCTGAAAACGCAATCACTATGGTGAAAGTGATTACAAAAGAACTCTCACGCGCTTTTCCGGAAAACAGAACTACCTACAAAGCCAACGCTCGTGCGATGATTTCACAGATTGAAACGGTTGATGAGAAACTGAAATCAGAGTTGAGCTCTGTTGGAAATCGTCCTTTCATTGTATTTCATGATGCCTATCAGTATTTTGAACGTCACTATGGTTTACAGGCTGTGGGCTCTATTGTCCTCGATCCAGCACATTCCGCATCGGCAAAACGAATTACTGAATTACGAAAGAAGGTTGCCGATCTGAATGTTGTCTGCGTATTTCGCGAACCGCAGTTTCCTGCAAAACTTTCCAATATAGTCATCGAGGGAAGCACAGCTTCCGCAGGCGTGCTTGACCCTCTGGGTGCAAATCTGAGCCTCGGGCCAGGGCTTTATCTCCAACTACTCGAAAATATGTCGAAAAACTTTATATCTTGTATTAAAAAAGCAAGTTGATTTAAAACTCCCCCCCCTCCTTGGATGGATAGAGTGGGGGAGGTTGCTTTTGATCTGATCAGGCACTCAAATGCACGCTATATTCGTCTAGCAGGGAAACTAGATGCTCTTCTTTGAAGGGCTTGGTTATGACCGTGTCCATTCCAATGGACGTAAATTGAGTATGTCGATCTTCAAATGCATCTGCGGTGAGACCAACAACTGGAATGTTGCGGGTCGCACTTTTGGACTTTATCATTTTAGTGGCCTCCAACCCGTCCATTTCGGGCATGTGGACATCCATAATGATCAAATCAGGCCAGCCTTCGTCGGCAACTTCTACCGCAAGTTTTCCATTTGTAACGTGGCGCACTGTATGGCCTGCATTTTCAATAAATGAAGTCGCGATCAAAGCATTAACGTGATTATCTTCTGCCAATAAGACGTTTAGCTTGGCACTGTTTTTGTTTAATGCGTCGGGGACGATTGTCGGTGCTGGTTTTGGTGTCTGTTTAACGGTTTTGGACTGGTTCCCGGGTTTGAAGGGAATATCTACTGTGAACTCAGTGCCGATGTTCAAATCACTGACTACTGAAATTTCACCGCCCATTTTTTCGACAATTGTTTTGACGATCGATAGTCCAAGACCGGTTCCACCATATTCACGGTTTATGGATGTATCTTCTTGGGTAAAGCGATCAAAAATGGCCTGAACTTTTTCATCGCTGATGCCCTTGCCAGTATCTCGTACCCGAAATCTGATCCAGTTGGCTTTTTTCAGGTTGTATTTTGGGTCATCATTGGGTGGGGCAGGGAGCGGTGTCACACTCAGGCAAACAGTTCCTTCCGATGTAAATTTGATCGCATTATTCAAAAGATTCCAGACTATTTGGCGCACCCTTACCATGTCGCCTTTAACAGCTACCCTGTCGGCAAGGCCATTTTCAACTTTAAGGAAAAGGCCCTTCTCGTCAGCAAGGCTTTTCATTGGGGACGCGACCGTTGATACCAACTCATTCAGATCAAAATCAATTTCCTCAAGTTTGAGCTCGTCCGCTTCAATTTTGCTCATATCAAGCACATCATTGATGATGGATAATAGCGAATTTCCAGCGGATAAAATTGTTTCCACCATGGACCGCTGGTCTTCATTCAAATCTGATTTTTTGAGTATTTGCGCCATTCCAAGAACTCCATTTAAGGGGGTTCTGATTTCATGGCTCATATTGGCAAGGAATTTGGATTTTGCTTTGCTGGCTTCATTCGCGACCAATCGCTTTCTGTTGGTGGATGCCAGCAGAAATACCAATATGCTGACCACGAAAAGAAGAAGCGTGCCAAAGATCAATTCTGTCCGATAAACGTCATAAAAATCGGGCGCTTTGAACCGGATCTGTGCATTTTCCGGTAAGTTCTGAGATGCTATTTTCCAGCGTTTTAATTGCCGTTGATCATAGACATGATGATAGGCAATTTCACGAATGACTTCACCGCCACGTGAGTGATTGAAATTCAGTACATACCGGGCAGCAATTTCACCAACTTTTTCCCCAGAAAGCAGATAACCACCGACTATGCCGCTACCTAGCAACGTTTCCCAATTGGTGAAGATGGGCGCATTGGCGACAGGGGAAAGTCGTTGCAACACCGCATATGGTGTTAGGCGATTGCCCTTTCCGTCGCTAAAGATGAGCGTGTAGAAAATAGCACTTTTCTCAGGTGTATCTGCAAGTATTTGCTTCAGCTCTTCCAAAGATTTGTCGGTAAGTACAATAACATCGATCTTGTCCTTGTAGGGATTGAGAGCGTCCAGTGCGGCTTTTAAACGTTGTTTGGCTGGCTTCGTGTTGTTGTCTCCAACAACATAAACAGTTCGCGGGGCAACACGTTCAATCATTTCAGCGACGGCACCATCAACATCCTGAATTATCGGAATTTGTACATTGTTCGAACTTTTCGCAGTGTCGGATAGCGATTTATGACCAACTGGAGTTATTAGAACCCTCTGAGCATCAGGTAGAAAATCCGGGTAATCCGCAAGAAAATTGGCGGACGGTTGACCGTCACTGATGATCAGATCAATTCTGCGATCCTGATATTTCGACTGCATGAACTGAGCAAACGCAGAAAAATGTTTATCTTTGTTAAATCGGACGGCATCGAGTGTTTCATAGTAGATTGCGTGTTTGCTGTCGTTGGATTTTAGTAAGTTTTCAAACCCACGCGCAACTGCTTCTGGCCATGGGACGCCTTTGTGGAAAGAACCAATATAAAGCACATTCAATTTTTCGGCAGCATGGACCGAAGCTGATGCAATTGTCAGGAACACAAAGGCTGAAACCGCTACCAAAAAGGTATTTAGGAATGCACACAATTTTGAGGAGGCGATTAACATCTACTAACTGTCCAATTGAACATTTTATTAAAAAATTAATCTAAATTTCTAATATTAACAAAATCATAACATACGATATAATTCTGAATTATTTTCGCCAATCAGGTATTTCTACGTCATTTATCTCTCCGGGAGAGTACATCTCAATCATTTCCAGATCATCTGAGCAAGCCATTAACTCGTGGTGGCACCCTTCAGGCATAAAGTGGCAATCCCCTTCCTCAAGCCTCACCAGTCCCACATCCTTGAACTCAAACTCCACCCATCCTTTAGTGACGTAGACCCACTGAAACTGGACATCATGGGCGTGATGACCTGTCCCCTTTGTCAGGGCCTGTTTTGCGCGAATGACTTGCGCATAATATTGACCGTTCGTTGCGTCACCTAGTTCAAGATCGCGATACTCAAAGAAACTGCGGTGACCAGATGTCCAGTTAGCGCCTTTTGCGGTATGTTTTACATATCCGTTTTTATATTTTGTCATTTTTCTCTCCGGCTTTGTTTAGGTAAAACTTCCATTATTGGCGCCGTGACCGCCATCAACAGTAACAATGGTACCGCTGATATAAGAAGCGCGTTCTGATGCCATAAAGGTTATTACGTCGGCGACCTCCTCAACCTCAGCCGCACGTGAAAGAGGCAGGTTGGACAGATAACTTTGCCATCTGTCTGTCGTTCCAAATTCCGCCTCTGAACGTGTTTTCATGAGGTTTACAAGACGCTCAGTCGCGACAGCGCCGGGGCTTACCGCCAGTACACGTATTCCATCGCGCAAGCTTCGGCTACCCAAAGCTCTGGTGAAAGCATTAAGACCTGCATTGCCGGTGGTTCCCGCAATATAATCTGCATCAGTTCGATCCGCAGCCAGTCCCGTTACATTGACAATCACCCCAGAGTTTTTCCGACACATAGCGTCATAGTAAGTTCGGCACATATTAATATAGCCAAAAACTTTCAAATCCCACGCTTGACGCCAACGGGCCTCGTCGATTGTTTGCAAATCACCGGCTGGAATCGCTCCCGCATTATTGATTAATATGTCCGGTGTTCCTGTTTTCTCAAACAAAGTCTGGGAAGATCCATTGCCTGAAATATCCAGCGCATAGATTGTGGTTTTTACCTGATAGTTTGAGGATATTTCCGCCGCAAGCTGCTTCAGGTCATCTTCAGTCCGCGCAACCAGTTGTAGATGACACCCTTCAGCGGCAAAGCTAATTGCAGCAGCTCGTCCAATCCCTTTGGATGCGCCAGTGATGAGCACCGTTTTTCCGCCAAGCTTCAAGTCCATTGGCAATCGCCCCTTAAATCTGGAAAACCAGTGCAAATAGTAGCAAATTATTTTACTCCGGAAACAAAAGAGTCTCTCTTGAGAGCAAACAATAAATTTTGCGAAAGGCAAACATATCCTGTAAAAGGTCGGAAACGTAACCTCATGTCCGGAAATTCAGGGAAAATAGATGACAAGACATCTTATCACTTCAGCGTTGCCTTATATTAATGGTGTGAAGCATTTGGGGAACCTGATCGGGTCCATGTTGCCTTCTGATTTGTATGCTCGTTATTTACGTGCACGCGGTGAAGAAGTTCTGTTCATCTGTGCAACGGATGAGCACGGAACACCTGCCGAGCTTGCAGCGCGAGAAGCTGGCCTTGACGTCGCGGAATTCTGTAAGGAACAGCATGAGGTTCAGGCTCGCCTGGGTGAAGCCTTCTCTTTATCCTTTGATTACTTTGGTCGTTCGTCTTCTTCGCAGAACAGAGAGCTGACCCAGCATTTTGGAAACAAGCTTCTGGAAAACGGTTTTATTGAAGAGCGGGTCACGAAGCAGGTTTTTTCAATTGATGATGATCGATTTCTGCCTGACCGCTACGTTGAAGGAACCTGTCCACATTGCGGCTATGAAAAAGCCCGCGGTGACCAGTGTGAAAGCTGCACACGTCTCCTGGATCCAACTGATCTTCTTGAGCCCCGTTCTGCGATTTCAGGGAGCGCCAATCTGGAAGTTCGTGAAAGTAAACATTTGTTTTTACTACAGTCGAAACTGTCCGATGAAATTCGGGCCTGGGTGAACGAACACGCTGATTGGCCAGTTCTAGTATCTTCGATAGCCTTAAAATGGCTTGATGAAGGTTTGCACGATCGCGGCATAACGCGTGACTTGAAATGGGGTGTTCCTGTCGGGCGTGAAGGGATGGAAGACAAGGTATATTATGTGTGGTTTGACGCGCCGATCGAATATATCGCCGCGACGTGGGAATGGGCCGATGAGGATGCTGATAACAGGGATTGGAAATCCTGGTGGTATGAAGCCGAGGACGTCAATTACACCCAGTTTATGGCCAAGGATAACATCCCCTTTCATACGGTAACCTTTCCCGGCACGCAGCTTGCAAGTCGCGAACCTTGGAAGATGGTTGACTATATTAAGGGGTTTAACTGGTTAAATTACTATGGTGGAAAGTTTTCCACCAGCCAGAAGCGCGGAATTTTTATGAGCGATGCAATTGAAATGCTGCCAGCCGATTACTGGCGTTATTATCTGCTCGCCAACGCCCCGGAAAATTCCGATACCAGTTTCACGTGGGAAAGTTTTAGTGGCGCCGTCAACAAAGATCTGGCGGATACACTTGGGAATTTTGTGAACCGTATCTTGAAATTCTGTTCTTCCAAATTTGGAACAGAACTCCCTGCCGGGGGAACCCCAACGGCACGTGAAGACGCTTTAATCAAGTCGCTTGCTGAACGTATTGAAACATACAATACCCATATGGATGAATTGCAGATCCGCAAAGCCATGCAGGAATTGCGTGCGATCTGGGTAATGGGAAATGAGTATCTGACCGAAGCTGCACCTTGGACCGAGTTTAAAACCGATCCGGATGCGGCTGCGGTCAGTCTCCGTTGTGCGATTAACCTCATTCGCGTGTTTGCTATCTTAAGCGCACCGGTCATCCCGAATGCGTCCCGGCAGATTTCGGAGGCTCTTAACCTTGGTCTGACAGGTGAAGAATGGATCAGCCAACCCATTGAAGTAGAACTGACAACCTTAAAGCCCGGTCACAAATTCACCGTTCCAGACGTGTTATTCCGTAAAATTTCCGACGAGGAAGTTGCTGAGTGGCAAGAGCGTTTTGGTGGTGGTGAAAGCCAGTAGTTACCTAAACTTTTAGGTAAATTCAGGCCCTTTGGTTAAGACTGGTTTAATATGTGCGCGTTATAGTTCCGGTTTATGGATTTGGAACTGTACAAGAGTGCGATTAAATCATGTTAAAGCAGCTTATAAAGCGTATCCGGCGTGATCAGCGTGGCACGACAGCCGTAGAGCTTGCCTTGATTTCGCCGGTATTGGCGACGGTTCTCTTTGGTATTATTGAGCTAAGCGTCGCCATGTTCGTCAATACAGTTGTTGAAGGTGGGCTGAGAGATGCCTCGCGTGTTGGTTTAACCGGCATGGATACAGGTGGAACCAGCCGTGAACAGCGCATTGCCGATATTGTGAATGAAGCTTCCCTCGGCATGGTCAATTTGACCCCAAGTGATATTTCGTCATTAATATATCCAAGTTTTGGTGATATCGGACAGCCAGAACCTTATACCGACGTAAATGGCGATGGCAGCTATACAGCTAACGCTTTTACTCATAATGGCGTTAGTTACCCTGACGGTGAGCCTACGATGATATAAACGGTAGTGGCGCCTGGGAAGATGATATGGGGCAGGCGGGCCTCGGTGGGCCCGGCGAAATTGTGCTTTATACAATCACCTATAACTGGAACCTTTTAAGCGGGCAGATTATTCCGATCCTTGGGGGGACAATTCCCATGTCAGCGTCGATGGTTGTTCGAAACGAGCCATTCTAGGAGTGACTTATGAAACGCATGATTTTGTTTGATCAACTTCGTAGATCACGGCTATTTACCCGATTTCTAAAAGATAAATCCGCTGTGGCGATGACTGAGTTCGCGATGTTGTTGCCGCTGCTTCTGTTGCTGACAGTTGGTAGCTTTGAAGTGGGGCGGTATGCACTCTTAACGCAGAAACTTGATCGAATATCGGCAACTATGGCCGATTTGGTGGCGCGGGCCGAAGCTTGAGCGCGGCTGAGATGGATAATTTGTTCAATTCGACCGATCATCTTGCCAAACCTTTTGATTTTACCGGTTCCGGGATGGTTGTTGTGACATCCGTTATGGGACGAAATGGACAGGACCCGTTAGTCATTGGACAACGCTCCAAGGGAACTATCACGGGCGTCAGCAGTAAAATCGGAAATGATGGCGGAACAGCAACCCTGCCTGCTGTCTTTACAGATGTAAACGGTCAAACCCTGTCTGAGGGGGAGGGCGTCATCGTCAGCGAGGTTTTTTATAGTTACTCACCCTATTTCGTTGGTGCAGGTGGCCAGTTTTTCTCAACAAATTTCTTTAATGATTTGGTTGTATACCGTCAGGCTTTCTTCCGCCCCAGATTATCTGAACAAACAACTTTCGAATAATGAGCATTCACCAACAATCTTTGATGTAGCAGTGACTAAATTCTAGACGTTGGTGAATTGCTAAGATTATTTGATTAAGGTCAAGACGAACTGGCGGATTGCTCTTTAATCGCGCAGTTTTTCACCTTAACGAGGTAATTGAGCTGATCTTTTTCTTTTTGAAGATTATCTAGCTCAGTCTTTGCTTCCTGGTCATGATCCGCTGCAACAAGTAGCGGCAAGAACAACACAGCACCAAAATATCCAACGACTTGGTTATGTGCTCGATTGCTTTTGATGACCGCTTCATTTTCGGTGTAGCGAATTAAAATTTCGTCTTGTCTGGATTTGATTTGTTCACATGTAAGACGTTTTTGTTCTTCTGAAACACCAATTTCTTTTTCAATTTCATGCTTATTGGCTTCAGAAAAACTGGGAGGTAAATCAGGTGCGCTTCTCGCGCACCCGTTAACCACTGACAATGCGAGTAAAACAAGCACTGATCTTAGAAAAGTGATTTTTGAAGACATATCAATTACATAAATTTAATGGCGCGACCTTTGCCTTCAATTGAGCCCCAACTCATAAAGCTAACACCAACGGTGCCATAGCGGACTAAAATTACGGCATCAGCACCAATTCCAGCAGCTTCCTCTTGAAGTTTTTTCGCGGCCATTTCTGGGGTTGGGTCATCGTGGAAAATGGTTGTTTTATTTACGACAACTTCAAGGTCAGCAAGCACCTTGTATTTTCTATCCAAAATGTCATCTTCAAAAAGCTGAATTTGTTCTGGTGATTTTTTTTCGCTTTCTGACACTGTGACTGCGATAGCTCGCCATCTTTGGTCGTTTGGCTTGAACTCCATGTTGCACAACCGGTTAGCAGCGACAAAACCGCTGCGCAATACATTATCTTCCTCATTAGATTTCCCCCAACTCGATATGCAATTTATTGGTAATTGCATTTAGTCTATCCACTAACGACAATTGTGGTCAATCCACAATTTCAGGTAATTGGGGTCTAAATAATTTCCCGCTAAAATTTAGCAGTTCATACTGCGCTGATTTTAACGGCGTCACTCTATTCTGCAATTCGAAGGTTACTCAGTTCCTGTCCGATGGTGCGAAAAGCATCACGAAGTGCTTCTTTAGTCGGGGAGTTGAAAAAATGGGCTGGCGATGTAGCGCAGTTTCGATACAGGTTATCGTTACCCGATTTAAATTTAATCGTATAGACGATAATCCCAGCGGCCTTCATTGCGTTACATACGCTTGTGAATTTGGCATCAATTCTACTCCGGTAGTAGGATGATGACGTGTAGCGAAGGCGCCCGTCAGGATCTGTATAGGCATCCGTGGAGCCGGCACTACTTGCATGTCGCCCCCAAGCGTTTTTTTGATGACGTGAATATGAGTTGTAGTCGAAAGTACTTTTGCTGCCGTGGCTGAAAACCAGATTCTCGCCATCTGTCATCATAATGACCGCTTTATCGATTAATGGTTCATCATAATCTTTTGGGAGCTCAGGATCTGAACCATACCAAAGACCTCTCCATCTTGGTGAGATCGCGCGCCATCCCCAAACCATGCCAACGTTACCCATTGTTCCCCCACTGTACCACGGGCGCATGGCGGCGATTGCGGCCTTGACCGTCGATTTTTCAGCTGTAAGCGGCAATATGGGTGAGGGGCATCCCGCATTTGGACCGCGTCCTACAGAATTGTTAAAGCTGTTCCATTGGGTCACATCTGCCGCAGCAATGTGCCGTACTGTTCCAGGATTGCTGTCATTCCAATCGTTATCTCTGTCGCGATAACTGTTGTTCAGGTTTCTATGACCGTCAAAATAAATGTAAGGAAGGAAGTCGTTGTTTGGGGGATTGTCGGTTGTATCAATTGTCCCGCCATCCAGATGATCCCGCATTTCTACGCAACCTTTCCAGCCATAGTTCGTGTCATTTCCGCCAGAGCCGTCAACATTTCGGTTAAAGGGTATATGATAGTCACTATCTTTATAAAACTCGCTGGAGCTGCCAGAGATTATGTTGTCCCGCTCGTCAGTATCCAGAAAATGAATATTGTCGTAGCCCACATTCACTTGAGTGACATAGGGGACAATCCCGACCCATAGGTTTTTCTGCACTTCCTTCGATCCATATAATATGTCGACAAGATCGTTGGCTGCGTCGCGTAAA
The DNA here is from genome assembly GCF_000616095.1 of Sneathiella glossodoripedis JCM 23214. Lineage (GTDB taxonomy): Bacteria > Pseudomonadota > Alphaproteobacteria > Sneathiellales > Sneathiellaceae > Sneathiella > Sneathiella glossodoripedis. The sequence continues at coordinate 295,432 of NZ_BAMS01000003.1, forward strand.
CTACCCATTCGCTGGTTTGCCAATGAACCGCCGTAACTATTGCTGTCGGAATCCCGGGCCATAGAACCGGTATTATCGAGCACCATAATGAGCTCTAATCCACGATTAACCCTGTTTACGACGGTTCGCGCGCCTACCGTAATCTCGTTGTAGCCTAGTACACTTAAAAATGTTGTGTTCAGATCGGCATTCACATTCAATTCAATGTTTTCGCGATTTGCATCCCAACTGACTTGCAATGCACTAACAGATGCACCCATATAATTGGCTGTAAAATTGGCATCAAAAAATTTCTGCGCGTCAGCGCGGACAATCGCATCATCCTGAAAGACCACTCTGCCCGCCGCCAGTCCCGCTGAGTCCAATGCCGTTGATAGTTTGGATTTCAGGACATAGGCCCTACCCAAATCAATGGATAAGCCTATGGCACCAAAAATAGGGATGGCCAGCAATGCTATTAAGACTGCTGTTACGCCCCGGAAATCGGATTTCAGATTCACTAACTGCGCAATAATTTTTGAAATATATGAGGTGATAGACATGGGCCAACCTCGAATTAAAAAATCTAAGTTGGCTAGAATATATCCACTTAAGTATTAAGCTTGCATAAATAACTGTCCGCAAATTCTCGTAATTAATCATAAAATTTGGCAAATATTCTAGGTATTCTTTCCTCAGTAAAAAGATTTCAGTTTATGACTCATTATATATAGTGGGGGAATGTGTGTAGAAGATGATAAGTAATTATTAAATAAAAAAAATACAAATACTTTATTATTACTTTTAGTTTAAATTTAGATAAAATTTTATCAAGTTAAATGAGTTAGTTTTTTTGAAAAAAGTTAATTCGTTTAACTATTGATTAATTATTTTGGTGCAAATTACTTCTCAGGAGCAAGGCAAAAGATCACTTGAGCAGCGCTTCGAAATTAGGAACCTCAAATGGTTTAAGGGTTAACGCTTGTTAGAGGTTCACAGATTGAGAGGACTGTCTCTCGGCTTTAAAGATTAACTTCAGAACAGAGTTCTGTCGCTTTATTAGGAGATGTAAAATGATTAAAATGATCCGCAATTTTGTAAATGACGAATCTGGTGCAACTGCAATTGAATATGGACTGATCGCGGCGTTGATCGCCCTGGTTGGTGTGGTGGCTTTCACGGCCCTTGGCGATACAATCGCTGACTCTTTCAGCGAAGTTGCTGAAACACTTTGTACAAGTGCAGGCGGTACATACAGCTTGACAGCTGGTGGTACAAACTCTTGCACATTCTCATAAGAGTATGATTGCCAGGGGCTGCGCAAAACCGCAGCCCCTTTTTTATTCGACCAGACTTTTGGTGGAGGGTTCTATGTTTAATATTGTTCATTTTTTGGGTGACGAAACAGGGGCCACTTCAATTGAGTATGGTCTGATTGCAGCTTTGGTTGCGCTGGCGGGTATCATTGCTTTTACAGCGACCGGAGACACCATCACTGACAGTTTTGACAACATCGCAAGAGATATGTGTGAGGCTGTTGGCGGGAGTTATAGTTTAACGTCAGCTGGTACAGATAGCTGTACATTTTCCTGATTTGGCACATTCCCCGAGCGTGTCGCAGATAGGTAATCAGTGTTATGTTCTTGCCTATACTTAATATTGTGATTTTGTTTGCTGCAGCTGCGACTACCGGTTTAGCCGCCTATTCTGATTGGCGACACTACAAGATCCCTAATTACTTCAGCCTTATTCTGATATTACTTTATCCGGCATTTATTCTGACGTCACCAGTTGAAACTAACTGGGTTTATTCCCTAATCGTCGGCTTGATTACCTTTATTGTTGGCTTTTCGCTATTCGCAGCCGGATTATTCGGGGGCGGTGATGTCAAACTGATAACTGCCTTAAGTCTTTGGGCGGGTACTTCATTTATTTTAACATTTCTTGTTTCAATGGTTCTCGCAGGTGGTGTCCTCGTCTTTGTTGTCATTATTCGTGAAGCGTTGAGGCAAATGGATGAAACCAGTGGATTTTTTAAGGGAGCCCGTGCTGCCATTAGAACCAAAACACCTGTTCCCTATGGTGTAGCGATAGCCGCAGGAAGCTTACCATTTTTCGTTTTCTTTATAAAAAACAGCAGTTTTGTTGGTTAATAAGCGCTTTCTTTAACACCAAATTAAGTACTGATGAGGTACAAAGGGAATCATTTTAATGTTGGATTTAAGCTCATGGCACGTAAACTAATTCTGGTTGTTTTTGCCCTTGTTATTGCGGGTGGAACAGTGATGTTCGTTCGCAGTTGGGCGGGTAATCAAGTGGCTTCACCAGCCGTGCAAACGGTTACGGAAACCGTTGTCGCGCCGCAAAAGCCAGCGAAAAAAATATTGGTGGCAAGTTCTGATCTGCCTGCGGGCACACTCGTACGTGAGGAGCATCTGACTTGGCAAGCATGGCCGGACTCTGACGATTTGGAAGAAAGATATATCGTCGAGATGGTTCGAACTGCAGATGAGTTTTTTGGAACAGTCGTTCGCCAAGGCGTCGCAAGTGGTGAGCCTATCACAGATAGTCGTATGGTCCGTCCCGGTCAGCAAGGTTTTCTAGCTGCTGTATTGGAGCCGGGCATGCGTGCGGTGTCCATTAATGTTGATGCAACTGCAGGTATCGCTGGGTTCGTATTTCCGGGTGATCGGGTAGATGTTGTTTTAACGCTGGAACTGAAAAAAGAAGGTGAGGAAAACTCGGTACCTCATCATGCCAGTGAAACCATTTTGACTGATGTGCGTGTCGTTGCGATGGATCAATCTACTGATGACCAATCGCAGGAAGCTTCCGTTCGCAGTATTGCAACACTGGAAGTAACCCCCAAGGAAGTGGAAATCATTTCAGTATCACGCGAGCTCGGTCGTTTGTCTTTGTCGCTGCGGAGTATTGCAAGGGTGCAGGATGAAAACAGTGCACTCGAAGGTGCAGTTGCACTGAAGCCAGAGCGTGGAAAAGGGTATACGCTGGATAGTGAGGCTAGCTCACTCATATCAGCACCCAGAAATGCAGGTAAAGCGGCAGATACAGTGATTGTTGTGCGGGCCGGTGAAGCCAAGCAAAAATCTTTTGACTAAGGGGGAAATGGTCTTGCGTAAACTTCTTTTAGCAATGGCAGCGGTCGCCCTGGTGTCAGGCGGGTTGGCAACACCTGTTTCAGACGGGTATGCCGCTAAAATCATTAATGATATTGGCGATCCCATTGATTTAACATTGAATACGGGTAAGTTGATCAAACTGGACAATCCGGCCAATTCTGTATTTGTTGGAAATCCCGAACTTGCTGATGTGCAGGTGCAATCTCCGACCATTATTTATGTGTTCGCGAAAAGACCGGGTAAGACCAACCTCTTTGCACTTGATAAAAAAGGATCAGTGCTTCTCAATTCACCAGTACAAATTAGTCACGATGTAAGTTCGCTTCAGCAATCATTAAGGGACATAGATCCTAATGGCTTTATCAAAGCTCATTCCGTACAAGAAGGCTTGATTTTGTCTGGAAGAGCAGCCAGCGCATCTGTCTCAAGCGATGCTCAGCGTCTGGCAGCGCTCTATGCTCCCGGTGGAAATATCGTAAACAGGATTGTCGTCGAAGGCTCTCAACAAGTGAACCTTCGTGTTCAGGTTGCAGAAGTCGCTCGCTCTGTTACCAAACAACTCGGTATTAACTGGGAAAATTTGAGTGGTTTAGGCAATTTCTCACTCGGAACTTTTGTCGGACGCGATATTGTTGATGCAACTAATCTGATCACAAGAAGCGGATCAACCAGTGGATTGTTTGCTGCCTTCAATGATGGCCAGACAAGTATTCAGGGGATGATTGACGCGCTGGAAGACGAAGGCCTGATTACGGTTTTGGCGGAACCAAATTTGACGGCTTTATCAGGAGAGACTGCAAGTTTTTTGGCCGGAGGTGAATTTCCAATTCCGGTTCCACAGGAGGATGGCGCTATTGCCATTGATTATAAGGAATTTGGTGTGTCACTTCGCTTTACACCAAATCTCGTTGGAAACAATCGAATAAACCTACAGGTCCGCCCAGAGGTCAGTCAGTTATCATCTGCTTCTGCGATCAATATCAACAATATCTTTATTCAATCCTTGCTGACTCGCCGGGCAGAAACAACTGTAGAGCTCGCCAGCGGACAAAGTTTTGTTTTAGGTGGTTTGCTCAATAGTGATTCAGATAACAATGTTTCAAAGACCCCCTTCTTGGGTGAACTTCCTATTATTGGGGCATTATTCCGATCTGTTTCTTTTCAGCGAAACGAAACAGAACTGGTCATAATTGTCACGCCATATCTTGTTGAACCAACAAATTCCCGTATCGCGTTGCCTACTGATGGGTATGTGCCACCAAACGACAGCGATTTGTACAAGGATGGTGAATTGATGAAGCCATCGAGTGGCGAAAATCAATTCAATGTGGATGACTCTTCGAAAACCGCTGATGCCAAGGATGTAAAACTCATCGGCCCTGCCGGATTTATCATGGAGTAAGGCGATGCAGAGAAATTTATTGGTATCAAACTTAAAGAAATCATTTGTGGCTTTTGTAGGTTTTGCAACTCTGGTTGCATGTGCGCCAATGGACCGGATACGGGTCGTCCTGCGGAATTACGTGCCTCTCCCGCTACGGCAAATATGGCAAAACAGATCAATGTGCAGGTTTTAACGCCTACCTTTGTTACACGCTTTGACAGTTCAGGAGCTGAATTTAGTGATCTTGAAAAAGGTCGTCTGTTGGGTTTCTTACAGGCGCAAGGGATTAAGTTCGGCGAAGAAGTTTATCTGGAACTACCCCCTTTCGATGACCCTGGGGGGGTGAACGAGCAGCGCTTTGGTGCTGTTGGTAGTTTTTTGCAGGATCAAGGTTTGAAAGTGTCACCAAAAATAGTTGGAGACGGTCTTCGTAATTCACTTCGTGTCTATTACTCCAAATATGTTGCGACAGCTGATCCGAAATGTGCAAAGGGGTGGCACCGGCCGGCGGGAACGTCTTATGAAAATCTGCCATTACCCAATATGGGCTGTGCAACTGCGTCTGCATTTGCGCAAATGGTTGCGAACCCTAAAGACTTGGTGTCCCCCGCTCAGATCGGTGGATATGACGGCGAGAGGGCAGCCAAATCCATTCTCAAATACAAACTGGGTGGAAAATCAAGCACTACTGGTGGCGGTTCAGAAGAGAGCGGATCCTCTGAAGGTGGTAACTAGCAGGTTCAGTTGCTTTTTAGGTTGAGAAGGTACAGACATGGCCAGTGCAGCATCAAATTTAAGTACACTCTTTGGAAATCAGGTTTTCGAAGATGTAATGGTATTCGTTGACGATGAACATTCCTTGGGCATTTGCAGGGCTGCTGCAGGGTCTATTGGCTTTTCTGCGGATGCTGTTCAGGATGGCGGTATCACCGAAGCACTTAATCGTATCGAACCCGGTCATTCTCCCAAAAAAGTGGTTGTGGATATTAGCCGAAGCTTGGATCCGGAGGGCGATATAACTCGGCTTGTGCGCAAGATGGGGCCAACAAATCATTTGATTGTTATTGGAACGTCCAATGATGTAATGGTCTTTCGCAGAATGATGTCATTGGGGGCTCATGATTATCTGGTTAAGCCGCTTACGACTGAATTGTTCAGCGATGCTGTGGAAAATGTGGACCGGCAAGCCGCAGCAGTGCAGACTGCTCAAAGCGGCAAGTTGACAGTAGTCATTGGCGTACGCGGTGGAACCGGTGCGTCTACCATCGCAACGAACCTTGCCTGGATCATGGCAAACGAAGAAAAATTGCCCGCAGCTCTTCTTGATCTGGATCTGCATTTCGGAACAAGCACCCTGTCATTGGATGTTGAATCAGGAGGTGGCTTCCGGGAGGCGCTCGAAAATCCTCATCGCTTGGATAAACTCTTTCTTGATAGTGCTATCACCAAAGCCGGCGATCGATTGGCCGTTCTTGGGACAGAGGAGCCGATAGAAGAGTTTGTTGACGTCAATCCGGATAGTATTGATGCATTGATAGGGGAAATTTCACAAGATTACAGTCAAATAATTGTTGATCTGCCGCGTCACCTGTTGCCGACGCAAGGTGCCTTGCTTGCCTCCGCTGATACTGTTGTACTTGTTTCGGATCAAACCCTCGCCGGTATTCGCGATATTAATCGGATAACACAGGCGATGACATCACTTTCCACCAAAGGACGGATAGTGAAAGTGATCAGTCGTGTTGGATCTGAGAGGGCAACGCAAGTTGCTAAAGCGGATTTTCAAAAAGCATTGGAAGAGCCAGCAGAATATTTTGTTCCTGAAGATGCAAAAACTTTGACCGTTTGTGCAAACGCCGGAAAGTCGATCCCGACTGTTAATGCGAAAGGTCCGATTACTAGGGTCTTGCGGCAGTTAGCTGCAGATCTTTCCGGTTATGAAGAGCCGCGCAAAAAAGGGTTGTTCGGTCTCCTGAAAAAATCCGGAAAATCCGAAGGGTAGTGGAGCGTGAGTTTGTGGCGGTCGTCCTCAAATAGTCAGAAAAATGCAAAACCTGCGCAAGGTCGCGCCGGGTCGTCGGCCAATGATGTTGCTCTTGTTGATCGTTTATATGAGCAAGCCTGCTCTGAATTGCTGAGCCAATTCGAAGCGGGCGTGGCGCGCCCCCAAGTCTCTGCTGCGGTGAAGCAGTTTGCCAAGCAACAGATTGAAACAGAAAATCTCTCCCTAAACGTATTGGAGCAGAGAAATCTGGTGGCGGCGCTTTCTGATAGAATCTGGAGTGAGTACCAAGCTCGAAATCCTGCTGTAGATCAGAACGCTATTGGGAATGTTGAAGCCGGAAACTCTTCGCAGGATTCAAACGGGGTTGAGTTACCCTCAGCGACACAGATCGTGGAAGAGGGCGTGACCGTCTTTGGCGTTGATGCTGAAGCACCTGTTGAGGTGAAGGCTGAATTTGAACGTCCGGAAACTGAATTTCTTTCCAGCAAAGGGGACTTTGAAGAGGAAGAGGATTTCTCACAACCTCAAGTCCCTTTGGCAAATGCTGCACCAATCGAAGATCAGGCCTCTGCTGTTGAAAACCCTGAAGCTGCAGGCGATATTGTGCCGCCCGTAGAAGAGGAAGAAAAATCAGCGGATATACTCAAGCTCGAGCCCGTTCTGGAATCACAAGCTCCTAGGGCGACTTCTCAAATCGAAAAAATAAAAGAACGGATTCAACCTTTATTGCTGGAGCGAATTGACATCAGCGCAGCCGTTCAAATGGACAGACTGGATCTTGCCAGGGATATTTCAGATATTGTTGCTGATATTCTTGTCGAGGAGCGTATTCAGCTCAATCAGCGTGAGCAAAGGGAGCTGATTGAACGCCTCATGCATGATATGCTGGGGCTTGGTCCTTTGGAGCCACTTCTGGCAGATGAAACTATAACAGACATTATGGTCAATGGCCCAAAACAGGTCTATGTGGAACAAAAAGGTAAGCTGGTTCTGTCTGACTGTCAGTTTCGTGATAATGCACATGTCTTGAGTATTGCTGGCAGGATTGTTAGTCACGTCGGGCGTCGGGTGGATGAGTCAAATCCGCTGGTTGATGCGCGTCTTGCAGATGGTAGTCGTGTGAATATTATTATTCCGCCCTTGGCAATTGATGGTCCCAGCATTTCAATTCGTAAATTTGCCAAGCAGAAAATAACCCTTGATACAATGGAAAAGCAGGGGAACCTGTCTCCAGCTGCCGCAACTGTTTTAAGGGTAGCCGGTAGATGCAGGCTAAATATTCTGATTTCTGGCGGTACCGGCTCGGGTAAGACAACCATGCTGAACGCTATTTCCCAGTTGATTGATCCGGGGGAGCGGATTGTAACGATCGAGGACGCAGCCGAACTGCAATTGCAGCAGCCGCATGTCGTGCGATTGGAAACCCGTTCTGCCAACCTCGAAGGAACAGGAGAAATCAGCATGCGTGATTTGCTCAAAAACTCGCTTCGAATGCGTCCTGATCGTATTATTTTGGGGGAAATTCGGGGTAGCGAGGCTATTGATATGTTGCAGGCGATGAACACTGGGCATGATGGCTCTCTATCAACTATTCATGCGAACCGTCCTCGTGAAGCACTGACCCGACTTGAAAATATGGTTGGAATGTCTGGAATTAACCTGCCTGCGAAAGCAGTTCGAACTCAGATTGCATCCGCTATTGATCTTATTGTGCAAGTGAGCCGTATGCGAGACGGTGTTCGCCGCGTCACCTATGTTTCTGAAGTTGTCGGCATGGAAGAAGATGTCATCACCATGCAGGATCTGTTTTGGTACGAATACCAGGGTGAAGACAAGGGAGGGCGTCTGATCGGCGACTTTAAATCTTCTGGTTTGCGTCCCCATTTCACGCCCCGCGCTGCTTATTTTGGTCTCGACAAGATGTTGATTGGAGCAATGTGATGTTTGCAGGAGAAGACCAGCTCACACTGATGCTGATTGTTGGCGGAGCGACGCTTTTTGTCACTTTGGTGCTCGGATTTGCACTTGTTGGAGGAGACGGTAATTCTGCAAGTGCCAAACGGCGCCTCGCAAATCTATCTCATGGTCATACTCCGGTAATGCCTAAAAATACTCAGCGGAATTCGGCCCGTATTGATGATCGTCAAAGCAGTATTAAAATCCTTGATACGATTGCGCGAAAATTTGTTCCAAAGCCGACTGAATTACGTGCAAGATTACAGAAAACTGGCACAAAACTAACAATCGCGGAATATGCGTTGATCACATTTGTGACCATGGCAACCATCTGGGTTTTGATGTATTTTGTTTATGAGCTGCCTCTTGTTTTATGCATCCCAGTGGGGTTGGCTGCTGGGATGATTTTTCCGCATTGGACAATTGGTTTTTTGGGGCGGCGACGTGTTAACAAATTCATGAAGCATTTTCCTGAAGCAATTGAATTGCTGGTGCGCGGTCTTCGGGCGGGTATTCCAATCAGCGAAGCAATTATCACTGTGGGACATGATGCACCTGAACCGATTGCGAGCGAATTCAAGGGTGTTGCAAACACTGTTAAGATGGGAAAATCTGTAGAAGAAGGACTCTGGGAAGTTTCAAAACGCATTGATGTGCCGGATTTCAAGTTTCTTGTCATTGCCATTTCCATCCAGCGTGAAACAGGTGGTAATCTTGCAGAAACCCTTGCAGGTCTTGCCAATATTCTGCGCAAGCGTCGCCAAATCAAACTGAAGATCAAAGCGATGTCTTCGGAAGCACGTGCCAGTGCCTGGATTATTGGATCACTGCCTTTCATCATGTTCTTTCTACTGTGGCTCGCAAACGCTGATTATATCCTCACATTGGTCAACGATCCGCGTGGCATATATCTAATTGGTGCGGGACTGACAATGATTGCAGGCGGTGTAGGCGTGATGGCCAAAATGGTACGTTTCGAGATTTAGGAGAGCAGCTATGATAGATATTGCAACCTTGCTCCCCGATTGGATGAAATCTACAGATATTCTGGCCATAATTGCCGGTGTAGCCTCAATGGCGTCCTTCTTGCTGATTTGGAATGCGCTTTTGGTCAAGGACTCCCTTCCTGATAGAATCAAGGGATTGGAAAACCGCCGCAAGCAATTACGTGATGAAATCGTCAAGAAAAACCCCCAACGCAGTAATTTGATTGCAAAAGAAAGCTTTATGCATCGCGTGGTGAAAAAACTACAGTTGATGAAAGGGGAAAGGGCGAAACAGATCTCCGCTCATTTGGCACAAGCAGGCTGGCGATCAAAAGAAGCTCTGGCAACTTACCTGTTTGCACGGATTTCATTGCCAATACTTTTTGGAGTTCTGGGCGTACTGTATGCTGTTGCTAAAAATCCCTTTGACTGGCCGCTTCCTGCAGGCATTGCGGTTGCTCTTGCTGCTGCATTTACGGGTTACATATTGCCGGGAATTATTCTTAAAAACCAGATTAGTAAACGTTATGCCCTTATTCGCAAAGCGCTGCCAGATGGGTTGGACCTTCTGGTCATTTGTACAGAAGCTGGCTTGAATTTGGATAGCGGCCTTGATCGGGTTTGCCGCGAGGTTTCAAATTCGGCTCCGGAACTTGCAGATGAATTTGCTTTGACTGCTATTGAATTGGGCTTTTTGCCAGATCGCAAGGAAGCATTGATGAATTTGTCTTCACGCGTAGACTTTCAATCCATGAACACGCTCGTCAATACCTTGTTGCAGACAGAAAAATATGGAACGCCTCTTGCGGTTGCTGCGGGTACTTTCGGCTGAAATGCGGGACGAGCGTTTGATGAAGGCCGAAGAAAAAGCGGCCCGTCTGCCTGCAATTATGACGGTTCCAATGATCCTATTTATTCTTCCCGCACTCTTTATTGTGCTCATTGGCCCGGCCGTACTTCGCGCTCTTGATGCTTTCTCCGGTTCCGGTTAATATTAGTAACTTGGAAAATAATGGGATTTACCTTTAGACGGTTTTTCATCGTGAAGGTGAACCACTGGAGAAAGTTTGCGTGTGATGGATCTATTTTCTGGAGTCTCGCAACAGATCGGGGATGATGAACAGCTTGAAATGTTGCGAGCTGATTTAGGGGACGATGTGCTCTCTTTACTTTTAAACCGGGCCGTTGACGGTGTGCAGGAGACGGTGGACGAGCTTAAAACATCGGCGGACAACAGCGATACTGAAACACTTAGGCGTTTAGCTCACGCTATGAAAGGCTCCACCGGGTCACTGTATTCAATACGTCTGTCAGAAATGGCTGCGGTGCTTGAAAAACATCACGCAGAACTAGGCAGGATCAAAGCAAGCTTCCCAGAATTTGAAAAGACCGCAAAAACTACAGTTGATTGGTGGGGTACAAAAATCAGCGAATTTGCTTGAATTGCAAACTGGATGGAAAGAATGCGAACAAGGCCCCAATTTTTGGGGCCTTGTTCTTAATTTGTAATAAACTCTATCAGTAAGAAACCGAGGCAGTTGTTTGGTCATCTATAGAAAGTGACCTCTTTTGTTGCTTATGGCCTGCTGTATTGGCTACTACATACCCTTCTTGATCGTTGGCAGGATCCGCATCGGCTATAGCTTCACCATCAATCTCGATTTGCGAATTCACTTTCGTCAAATAGCAGTCCGTACTTCTTTCTTGCAAGTTTCCGCAAAGAACACGGGGTGTCTCTTTGGCTGCAAATCCGCCGATACGCACTCGATAATATGTTCCTCGGTTTTCAACTTCGGCAACAGTATAAACAGGGCTATATTCATTGAGCAGATCAGGGTGTCGGCTTGTTAATTCACGCCATGCGCGCTTCGCCCGGTCCAGATTTTGAAAGGATGCAACCTGAACGTAATAAAGCGGCTTTGTATCACCGGGTGCAGTTTGAACTGGTTTACGTGACCACAGATCAGTTGAGCCTCCTGAATACCAGTCATAGGCAATGGGCTGGATATAGGCTTTGTGGGAGTTTTGCTGATCGTTATCAGGTTCGAGCAGGGCAAGAGGTGGCTCGACCTGTTCTGGTTTATTCTCAACTCTGGCAGTATCAGCGTTATTTTCGGGGTCTTGGGCGATTGCCTGGTCGCGTATTTCACCATTCTGATCTGCTTCGGTATGAGTTGATACCTTAGTGATTGCATCTAGAGGTTCTGCAGCATATTGCATGGCAGATTTATACGCAGGGGCCCGTGCAGCGCTCATTGCTGTTGCCAGTTTGGTCAGTTCTTCAAACGGCTGACTAACATTTTTTTCAGGGGCAGAATTTGTTGACAGAGCAACAGCTAACTCACTAGATCTCATCGGCTCTTTTGGAGCAGGCTCCGCAATCATGGAACGGCTCCTGTTTGCCATTCGTGCACTCGCAATTAAATCCGAAGGTACATCTGGTTCCGCATCTGGTTGAACCCGAATGTCTTTTGTTTCGGTTTTTGTTTCGATAAGTGTATATGGCTGACGAGATGTGTGGGCTCCTCTATTGCGTGTGGTTTCAGGCGCAACTGCCGCGACAGAAGATGCGTTTTCATGCCTTCCTCTATCGCTATTTAACGCCTGAAAATAAAGGGCGTTGTTTCTGGCTTCACTTTCGCTCAAGTCCATTCTGGAATAGCGCATGGCATCCGCCGATTTGCCTGCCATACCATATACCAGTGCGAGATTTTGACGATGCCGCGCAGTAGCGTTGGGGTGGGCGGTAATGATATCAAACATCGCAATCGCTTGTTCCAGCCTGCCGGTTAGAGCGAGAGAAAGAGCAAGATTGTTTTGGTATGTCAGATTTGCGGGTTCTGCTTCAATGGCAAGTCTGTAATAATCTTGGGCCTTTTCATGCTCACCTGCACTATCCAGCGCCAACGCCAGACCACCAAGTGATTTCGCATTCTTTTTGTCGAGTGAAACTGCATGTTCAAAGGATTTTGCGGCTAAATATGGCTTGTCAATTGATAGCAATGTGTAGCCAATTCCTGAATGAACAGCGGGTAAATCCGGATATTTGGAGGCAAGCTGATTGTATAGGTCGAGTGCAGCTTTTGTTTTTTTGCTTTTGCGCAGAATTTTTGCAATTCCCAAAACCGGTGTCGGATCCTGAGGTGCTTTTTCTGCTGCCATTGAATAAAATCGCAAGGCAGTTTCAGCTTTGCCTTTCGACCATTCCCGTTCAGCAATTCGTATCAGTCGATTTGGTGACAGTTCGCCTGAAAAATCCGTGTCGCCGTTCGTTTCAGTCGCAATTTCGGTACCTTGTGGGGTGGAACTGTAAGGTCCGTTTTGGGCTGTTCCGCAACTTGCTACAACGAGGCTGGTACCAATTAACAGCATAGCCTTGTTTGCTTTATGAATAGTTTCAAACTGGAGCACGTTCTTGTCTCCCTTTGCTGTCCATGATCATTTGCAGGGGAGTCTAAACAATTCTTCCTTAAAAACTGTTAAGAATAACGGTCTGGTTTAAGTAAATTTTTAATAAAGGTTTTGATCCAAATCTCTTTATCCTTATGGTTTTAAACGACGTTTCGCGGGGCGTTGGGGCAATCCTGACATATTCAATAAATCTGGCCTTTGCGGGGGAATGAAGTTGGATGGCATCACATCCGACCGATAGCTTTGCGCCATTTGCTGTTCAGTTGGTTGCGCCGGCGCTGATTGCGGGGGGTGTGGTTGCGCTGGTGCGGGCTGCGCATATCCCTGACTAGTAGTGTTCGTTTCCGGATCTATATATTTATCAAATGTGCCCGCTCGGATCTGGTTGGGAATCTGCTCAAACAAATTGATTGTGTTTTCTTTTCCAATGCGGTTTACGAAATTTGCAAGGGTAATCGTCAGGAGCCCGGTTCGTAAGGTTTGCTCATCTACAGCCATGTTTTTACATTGGTTCATTGCTTCAGCAATTGTTCGGGCAACCAGCCTGTTTGCTTGTTCAGTATTCATGTGAACATCCTCAATTCAGTTTTAGTTTCCAACTTTCCTGTGATTTAATGACGGTTGAACTGGAAAGATGTGACGATCGAGGGCAAGGCAAAAATGGACGAAATACAAACGTTTCAAAAAATGATTGAGGGGAGCACAAATATCGTTGTCTTTACAGGCGCAGGGATTAGCACTGAGTCTGGCATTCCGGATTTCAGGAGCCCTGGCGGATTGTGGGAAAAAAACAGGCCTATCGATTTTTCTGAGTTCATGTCTTCACCTGAGGCCCGAAAAGAAGCTTGGCGCCGCAAGTTCGCGATGGAGGAGGTTCTTGGCAATGCAATACCCAATTCAGGTCATTTGGCAATCGCGAAACTCTATGAGCAACAAAAAATTGGGGCTGTCATAACGCAGAATATAGATGGGTTGCATCAAGCATCGGGTATTCCCGAAGAAGACGTAATAGAACTGCATGGCAATACGACATATGCCAAATGCCTAGATTGTCATGAACGAATGAGCCTTGATGCCGTAAAGGTAAAATTTATACCTGATGAAATTCTTCCTCACTGCGAGAAATGCGGTGGAATTGTCAAGACTGCAACAATTTCATTCGGGCAAGCAATGCCAGTCGCTGAAATGAGAAGGGCCGAAGAAGAGGCACTTAACTGTGATTTGATGATTGCTATAGGCTCCTCTTTGGTAGTTTATCCTGCGGCTGATATACCGGTTCTGGCGCGACAGAACGGCGCAAATCTGGTCATTTTAAACAGGGAGCCCACGCCACTTGATGGGATTGCGACATTGACCCTAAATCGGGAAATTGGGGAAACGCTGAGTGCTGTCACATAATTGTAAGACTGCTTATACATACTGTCGTAATCTAACATTAGTTTCATATTTCTGTAGTATTTGGAAATCGAATGCATAATACCCCTGGGTTTCTGAGCAAACTGCTGCTGTTTATTTTGGTGGTGACCCTGCCTGTTGCAATTCTGGCGATTTGGATGGTCAGCCACGATATCTTAAGTCTGGAATACGGGCTATTGCTCACGCTTACGCCTGTGGGGCCTGCGGTGTTGCTGTATAATCGTTTGCTGAAGGAAATAGCAGCTTTAACGCGTAAGATGGGATATGCGGTGGTTAATCCACTGGATGCAAATGATCCTTCGAACACAGATCGTGGCGGTTTGCTACCGGTTACTGATTTTTTACTGACGATGCAGCAATACAGGCGTGTTCTTACAAAATCACTGAAAGATGCAGAAGAGAGCCAAAAAGACGCGGCGCTGTTGTTCAATATCTTGCCAAATTCCGTTTTGGTGCTGGACCACCGTCGTCGGGTTGTACAGTTTAACAATGCCGCCACCGTGTTCTTTGGTCGTACGAATATGGAAGGTGATTTAACCACATATTTGCGAAATCCGTCATTGATCAAGGCGGTTGATGCGACCCTTGCCGGTGAAATTACCGGTCGTCGGGTAGAGTTTGAAATGGTGGGAGAGGTCTCTCGCCATATTGCTGCAAATGTCGTTGCATTTGATAGCGGAAAATCTGAAAAGCTGAGAGTTATTATTACTTTGCATGATTTAACAGCGATCAGGAAAACCGAGCAGATGCGTGTTGATTTTATCGCCAATGCCAGCCATGAATTGCGTACGCCCCTCGCTATTTTGATTGGGGCAATTGAAACGCTGTTGGGGCCTGCGGCAAATGACCCAAAGGCCCATAAGAGGTTTTTGGAAATTATGCAGGCTCAGTCTACTCGTATGTCGCAGTTGATTGATGATTTGTTATCTTTGTCGCACATCGAAATGAATGAACATAGCAGGCCTTCAGATGAGGTGAATCTGGGTGATGTCCTGAACTCTGTTGAAAGTCTGCTCGCAGCCAAGGCCGTGGATTTACAGAAACAGTTGGCTCTTGAAATCCCTGAGCACCCTGTTGTTGTTGCCGGAGACAAGGACCAGCTTTCTCAGGTGTTTACGAACCTTATTGATAATGCTCTGAAATACAGCCGTGACAATAGCACAGTAACAGTTCGCTTAAAAGATATGGGTAAAGAAGCTCGTGTACTGATAATCGACCAGGGGGAGGGGATTCCCTCCGAACATCTACCGCGCCTTACAGAGCGATTTTATCGAGTTGATAGTGACCGAAGCCGTGAGATGGGTGGGACCGGTCTCGGCCTCGCGATTGTCAAACATATTGTGAGTCGCCACAGAGGGCAGCTTGATGTTGACTCGGTGGTAGGAAAAGGCTCAGTCTTTTCTGTAACACTTCCTTTAAATCAGGCAAAAAACAGCGGAAGTTCAACACTTTCCGAGCTGTAACAATAGTGTCATACAACTGTAGTACTAACGTCATCGCCAAAAGGCACTGTCCGCGCATCGGCAGGATCTGCTGTCGTTAGATATAACGGAGATATGACGTGTTTAAGAAAACTCTCGGACTTGCTGTCGTTGCGACAGTTGCTATTGCGTCTCAAGCAGTGGCTCGCGATCAAATCAGAATTGTTGGCTCTTCAACAGTATTCCCTTTTTCCACAACTGTTGCAGAAACTTTTGGTAACAAAGGCAACTTCAAGACCCCTGTTGTTGAAAGCACTGGCTCTGGCGGCGGATTGAAACTGTTTTGTGCAGGTATCGGTGTTGAACATCCGGATATTACAAATGCATCTCGGCGGATTAAAAAATCCGAAGTCGAAAAATGTGCAAAAGCCGGTATCACGGACATCACAGAAGTGAAAGTTGGTTTTGACGGAATCGTTGTTGCAAATGCCAAGTCAGCGGCTCCCCTGAACCTGACGAAAAAGCAGATTTTCATGGCATTGGCCAAGCAGGTTCCAATCGATGGCAAGCTTGTCGACAATCCATATAAAACATGGAAAGACGTTGATCCTTCTTTGCCAAATACAGCGATCAAAGTATTTGGTCCTCCTCCAACCTCAGGGACACGTGATGCGTTCGCTGAACTGGCTCTTGAAGGGGGAGCAAAAGCATTTCCAAGTCTCAAGGCTCTGCGTAAATCAGACAAAAAAGCATTTAAAGCCATCGCTCATGCCGTGCGTGAAGACAATGTTTATGTAGAAACGGGTGAAAATGACAACCTGATTGTTCAGAAACTCGTCGCAGAACCAACAGCCGTTGGCGTATTTGGTTTTAGCTTCCTCGATCAGAACGCAGATCAGATTCAGGGCGCGAAAGTCGGCGGTGTTGAGCCAACTTTTGAAAATATCTCAAGTGGTGACTATGGCATCTCCCGCTCACTGTTCTTCTATGTGAAAAATGCACATGTGGGTACAGTACCAGGCATCAAGGAGTATATTGCTGAGTTCACAAGCGAAGATGCGTTTGGCGAATTTGGTTACCTGACTGAAAAAGGTCTGATCCCATTGTCAGAAGAAGAGCGGGCGAAGGTTCGCGACGAAGCGACTTCTCTGACAAATCTTAAAATGATGTAAGTCATTCAGTGTGGAGGCTTTGGCCTCCACACTCTTTTATTGGTTTGAAGTGTTTATTTTTTTTGATGTTTTTGATTTCAATCCAGCAAGGCACGTTTATATGAGTACTTTACCGCTAATTATTGTTCTGCTCGCGATGTGTGCTGTTGGATACTGGTTTGGCTCCAAAAAAGCGTTGCAGACATCAGCCCAGTCCGGAAAGGTGCTGGGGAGTCGCCCGCACCAGTTTGGAATTTATGTTGCCATATGGGGGATACTTCCGCCGCTGGCTCTTTTAGCCATTTGGGCGGTATTTTCCTCTCTCTCGGATACTGTTAGTGGTGGTATCGTTTATCAGATCAACACTGTTGTGATACCAGCCCTTATTTTGGTAAGTGCGGCTGGCGGACTTTATTTTGGTATTCAGAAAATTACTCCCTCCCTTCGTACCCGTATCCTGATCGAACGTGTGGTTCTGAGCGTGCTGGTTCTGGCGTCCACGATATCTGTCTTTACGACAATTGGTATCGTGTTTTCTCTTCTTTTTGAGACTGTCAATTTTTTTGAAAAAGTCCCGCTTCTCGAATTTCTCACGGGCTTGAACTGGAGTCCACAGACTGCTCTTCGTGCCGATCAGGTTGCTCCTCAGGCGCCTTTGGGGCGGTTCCCCTGTTTCTGGGAACGTTATTGATAACCTTGATCGCCATGTTGGTCGCAATCCCTTTGGGATTAATGAGTGCGGTGTATATGACAGAATATGCAAGCGAAGGGTTTCGGGCGTCAGTAAAGCCTGTTCTAGAAATTCTGGCTGGCATCCCAACCGTAGTATACGGTTTTTTCGCCGCGCTGACTGTTGGTGTGTTTTTTCGCGATATGGGTGATGCTATTGGCATCCGGATTGTCTCCGAAAGCGCGCTGGCTGCGGGTGTGGTTATGGGAATGATGATTATTCCTTTTATCTCTTCATTGAGTGATGACATCATTATGGCGGTTCCGCAGAGTTTGCGTGATGCCTCATATGGTCTGGGAGCTACAAAATCTGAAACGGTTCGCAAGGTTATCTTGCCGGCCGCGCTTCCTGGTATCGTTGGTGCCGTGTTGCTGGCAGTAAGCCGCGCAATCGGGGAGACGATGATTGTGGTAATGGCGGCGGGTTTTGGCGCCAATTTGACAATCAACCCACTGGAATCTGTCACGACAGTTACAGTACAGATCGTCGGTCTGCTTGTCGGTGATCAGGAATTTGACAGTGCTAAAACTCTGGCTGCCTTCGCACTGGCGCTTGTTCTGTTTTTAATTACTCTTTGCCTGAACGTGATCGCGCTGGTCGTTGTTCGTAAATATCGGGAAAAATATGACTGATATGCATTCCTCATCCTCCAGATCACTGTTGCGTGATGAACAAACCTCGCCGGATTTAATCCGCCGACATCGCTCAGAGCGTCTTTTTCGGCGTTTGGGTTTGTCCGCAATCCTTGTCGCGTTGACTTTATTGGGAATTCTGATTTTCAGTATTGTTAGCAAAGGGTATTCCGCATTTGTCTATACGACTATTGATCTTGAAATTCACTTCGATGAAAAAGTGATAGATCCCGATGGTGCCAGAGACAAAAGCACCCTTCAGTCAGCCTCCTACGGCTCCCTGCTCAGGGATGCTATGCGGGCGGAATTTCCTGAAGTAAAATCCAGACGTGATCTTAGAACCCTCTTTTCTGTATTGAGTAAAGGGGCCGCGCATGAATTGCGGGAAATGGTGCTGGAAAACCCGGATCTGATTGGAACGCGTCAAGTGGTAACTCTGACAGCAAATGATGATCTGGATATGCTCAATAAGGGATTCATTAAAAGAGATGTTCCCGAAGAAGATCGCCGTGTTAAGGATAAAGAGATAGCATGGTTTGATCATTTAAAGGAAAAAGGCGCGGTCGCTACACGCTTTAATAGCCGTTTCTTTACAGGTGGGGATAGCCGTGAGCCTGAGCTTGCAGGTATTTGGGGCGCGATTGTGGGCTCTTTTTACACGCTCCTGACGACGTTTCTTATTTCGTTTCCCATCGGTGTTATGTCCGCTATCTATCTTGAGGAATTTGCCCCCAAGAATAAACTTACGGACCTGATCGAAGTTAATATCAATAACCTCGCAGCAGTTCCTTCCATCGTGTTTGGTCTGCTCGGGCTCGCACTCTTTTTAAATGTCGCGCATCTGCCAAGATCAGCACCTGTTGTTGGTGGTTTGACTTTGGCTCTTATGACGCTGCCGACAATTATTATTGCCGCGCGCGCCTCCATTCGTGCTGTCCCCGACAGTATTCGAAACGCTGCACTGGGTCTTGGAGCCTCTCGCCAACAGATGGTTTTTCACCATGTTTTGCCGCTCTCCATGCCGGGTATCATGACTGGAACCATTATCGGCTTGTCGCAGGCATTGGGAGAGACCGCTCCGTTGTTAATGATCGGAATGGTCGCTTTTATTGTGGATATTCCGGGCGGGGTAACGGATCCGGCAACCGTGTTGCCTGTCCAGGTCTTTTTGTGGGCCGATAGCCCGGAGCGCGCATTTGTGGAAAAGACCTCTGGTGCCATTATGGTTCTGCTTGGCTTCCTCGTGTTTATGAATGCTATTGCAGTGGTTTTGCGTAAAAAATTCGAACGTCGTTGGTAGAAGGGAAATTAGGAATGCAAATGTTAGCCGATGTGGAAAAACCGGAAAAGATGCAATCAAAAGCCATAATTTCTGCCCGCGATGTCAGCGTATATTATGGAGAGAAGAAAGCACTGAATGGTGTCAATCTGGATATTCTTGAAAACCAGATCACAGCATTAATTGGCCCCTCAGGATGCGGTAAATCAACGTTTCTACGCTGCTTAAACCGAATGAATGATACAGTTGAAGGGTGCCGCGTAGAAGGCGATATTCGTCTTGATGGTCAGGACATTTACGCGCCAAATGTGGACGAAGTTTTGCTTCGGGCTCGCGTTGGAATGGTGTTTCAAAAACCCAATCCGTTTCCCAAGTCAATCTACGATAACGTGGCCTACGCACCGCGCATTCACGGTCTAGCGCGGAACAAGGATGAACTGGATGATATTGTTCTTTCCAGTCTGGAAAAAGCGGGCCTCCTCACAGAAGTGCGGGATCGCCTGCATTCAACGGGTACTGGCCTCTCTGGTGGTCAGCAGCAGCGACTGTGCATCGCGCGGGCACTTGCTGTTCAGCCAGAAATCATTCTGATGGATGAGCCTTGTTCTGCACTTGATCCGATTGCAACCGCAAAGGTTGAAGAGCTGATCGAGGAGCTTAGAGAGAATTATACCATTGTAATCGTTACTCATTCCATGCAGCAGGCGGCCCGTATTTCACAGAAAACAGCTTTTTTCCATTTAGGAGAAATCGTTGAGTACGGTGAAACAGAAAAGCTTTTCACCAGCCCAAGTGACGAGAGAACACAAGGCTATATCACAGGTCGCTTTGGTTAGGATCAGCGTGAGAGGAACATGAAATGAACGGCACAGGACATATCGTCACATCCTTTGATGAAGATCTGCAGGAGGTTCGAAACACCATTGTCCAGATGGGAGGTCTCGCGGAATCTCAGCTTCAGGATGCGACCCGTGCACTGGTTGAGCGAAACTCGGAGCTGGCTCAGGAAGTGATCGACGGGGATCGGGAAATCGATCAGCTGGAGAAAAATATCGACAATATGACCATTCGGTTACTGGCCCTTCGGAACCCGGTAGCCCATGATCTGCGTTTGGTGATTTCGGCGCTCAAAATAGCGTCCATTCTGGAGCGGGTTGCAGATTATTCTGCCAACATGGCCAAGCGGGTAATTGCCCTTAATCAGGCGCCAGCATTGGGACCTGTTTCGACAGTTCCGCGCATGAGTGAGCTGGTCAGACGAATGATCCATGACACTTTGAGCGCGTATGCCGAAGGGGACGCATCGCTCGCCCGCGAAGTTTGGCATCGTGATCAGGATGTTGATCAACTTTATAACAGCATGTTTCGCGAGCTCTTGACCTATATGATGGAGGACCCGCGCAGCATCACCGGCTGTACCCATCTCATTTTCATGGCGAAGAATATCGAGCGTATGGGCGACCACATGACCAATATCGCCGAAATCATCATGTATGAGGTGGAAGGTGAAGCACCATCCGGTCCACGCCCAAAAGGGGACAAGACCAGTATGACAATGCTGGATAGTGAAGAATTGTTATCCGATGACAAGGCAGTTGAGTAATGAATATTCTGATTGTTGAAGACGAACCTTCCATGGTGGAGCTGCTCCGCTATAATCTGGAAAGCGAAGGCTTTCAGGTCTCCTCAGCCTCTGATGGGGAAGAGGCGATGTTGAGTATACAGGAGCAGACACCAGATATGGTTCTGCTTGATTGGATGCTACCGAAGCTTTCAGGTATTGAAATATGTCGTCGGATTCGCCGCGATCAGGATTTTCGAAATCTGCCAGTCATCATGATTACTGCGCGAGCTGAGGAAACTGATCGTGTTCGCGGTCTTGATGTTGGCGCGGATGATTATGTTTCCAAACCATTTTCACCTGCAGAGTTGATGGCCCGTATTCGTGCAGTTCTACGCCGCCATAACCCTAACTTGGGGCAGGATACGATTACGGTTGCTGACGTGACGATTGACCTGGTTGCCTACAAGGTAAGCCGCGCAGGTCGGGATGTTCACCTCGGCCCAACTGAATTTAAGCTGCTGAAGTTCTTTATGGAACGTGCAGGCCGGGTCTTAACAAGAGAACAGCTGCTTGATGGTGTATGGGGGCAGGGGGTTTATGTGGAAGACAGAACCGTTGACGTTCATATCCGCCGGTTGAGAAAAGCGCTGAATGAAGCGGGTGATATTGATCTTATTCGAACTGTTCGCGCGGTAGGTTACTGTTTCGAGAAGAGTTAGGCTCTTCTCGGAACCCGGTCGAAAGCTAACAGAATTTAGCTGGATTTTTCAGCAATATGCGAGCGAAGCTTTTTAAGAAGCCCTTCCACTTTGCCGCCATTTTGACTGATAACACTTGAAAACTCATCCCGGTGAGTAAGCGCCATGCTTACATTTTCAACCATGATGTCGATGATTTTGAGTTCATTATCTTTGTTGTTGCGCAAGCGCCAGTCCAGTTTGATGGCGGGACCAGCAGGGCGAATAATCTCTGAATTGACGATATATTCTTTGTCATTGAGTGAACGGGCTTTTAGAATTTTCAGGTTTTCACCCGAATACTCGCCAATACGCTTTTGATAAGTCGTGATAATATAGGTGTTAAACAGGTCAAGAAATTCCTCTCTTTCCTGTTCGTTGGCTTTCCGCCAATGCTTTCCAAGAACAAACCGACCGATCAGTCTCATGTCAAAATTGCTGTTAACTAAAACAGAAAACTGTTCGCGCTTTTCTTCAACTGAAAGCTTGTTATTGGCAAGAGCTTCAACCGCCTTTTGACCGAGACCTTCTACCAGTTTCAGTGCGGACTGTTCAGCCTGTTCGCTGGCATAGCTGGGCGTCGCGTTGATTATTACAGCGGGTGCTGCGAGCAGCAAGGGGGCCGCAACTAAAGCTGTCAGGATTCTCAGTCTAAGCATTGAAGAAATCCGCTTTAATTTCAGTTTTTCGCTGCTGCGGAATTCTTTTCAGTTGTTTCGTCACTTTCAAACAGCAATGATACTTGTTTCAATGTTGGTTTGTCATTTTCCTGCTCAAAAGAGATATCTGGCAATGGCGCATTTTCCGCTTCACCATCCAGAATCAGGTTTTTCCGATTTTGGCGGTACAGGCTTCGGATTGCTGCGTAGAAATCAATAGAATTTTTCTCAATTTCATCCAGCGCATCTAATGATCTGGAACGGAAATCAACCGCGGTTACACCGGCACGAACCAGCGGAAAATTTTCCATATCATTATTGCGTACCACCAGATTCGCTGGGTCAATAAAATGCTCTCCAACCATTCCGACAGCTTCGCGTGTTGTGTTGGGGCCCAGAACTGGCAGAACCAGATAAGGGCCTTCGCCTATACCCCATACAGCAAAAGTCTGCCCCAAATCTTCTTCGTCTGTGTCCAATTGCGCTACATCAAACAATCCACCGAAACCCAGCACAGTGTTTGTAAAGAAAGCACCCATGTTGTCACCAGCACCGTCCAGGTCTCCCTGTGCAACGTTGTTGAGGAAGTAAATGGGCTGCGAAAGGTTTGTCAGGAAATTGCTTACGCTGTTCTTCACACCTTCTGGCAATGCATCGCGGTATATGTGAGAAACGGGTTTAAGCGCCAGTTCATCTAGTGCGAAATTTACATCGTGGAAATATCTGTTCATTGGCTCAAGCGGGTCATTGACTTCAGCGTTCATACCGCCGGCAGTGTTTTCACCTGGTGGTGTTGCGCACGCACCCAGTAATCCCGCCAGTGCGATTGCAAAACAGCCGTTTAGCAGCTTCGATTTGAACTTTAATGAAATCATTTTTTTACCCAAGCTCTTTTCCACTCCTGAAACATAACACTGCCATAAAGCACAACAAACGTTACAGAAGTCTTTAATGTGCCAAAAAAACGTACACTTAATTCTTATGCATAATTGCTCATTTGGCAAAATATACACTTTTTCAGCTTATTAGCATAGCAACGATCTCGTGACTAGTGACAGATTTTGGGTGTTTTATGATTCCAGTTCTGTGTTGCTAAAAAGTCGCTTCGATAATTTCTGTACAAAGATATAAATATATGTTTATATGATTTTCAGGTTTTTTGAAGGTTGTTGAGATGGAATATCTGCTACAGGGGCTGCGAGCTGCGGGTGAAGAGACGCGTATGCGTCTGCTTGTGCTTTGTGCTCACGCAGAGCTAACGGTGAGTGAGCTAATTCAAATACTTGGGCAGAGCCAGCCGCGTGTGTCCAGGCATTTGAAGTTGCTCTGTGAGGCAGGCTTGCTTGATCGTTTTCAAGAGGGCAGCTGGGTATACTACAGACTTGCATCAAAAGGCGATAATGCTCTGCTTGCTCGTTATCTGGTGGATTTGACCGAAGAAAATGACGCGGTTATTTCGAGAGATCTGGAGAGACTGGATTCGGTTCGTCAGGCCCGGAATGATGCTGCGCTTGAATATTTTAAGCAGAATGCCTCTCGGTGGAATGAAATCAGGTCGCTGCATGTGGATGACGCCATCGTGGAAAAGGTGCTTCGGCGTAGGGTTCAGGAGCATACTCGCAAAAATGGATCTGCTATAGCCGATTTTTTGGATATTGGTACCGGAACAGGGCGGATGCTGGAACTGTTCTGCAATCAGGTTGAACATGCCACTGGCGTCGATAATAGCCGAGAAATGCTGAGCTATGCTCGCGCCAGTATTGAAGAAAAAGGCCTGCGAAAATGTCAGGTGCGACTTGCGGATATGTATACTCTGCCATTCGCTAATCAGAGTTATGATCTGATTGTTGTGCATCAGGTACTGCATTATTCAGACCGTCCGCGCAGCTATTGGAAGAGGCCCAGCGACTTCTGAAGCCGAAAGGACTGATGTTGTTGATCGATTTTGCACCTCATAATGTCAAATCACTGCAGGAAGATCATGCCCATGTTCAGATGGGCTTCGATGCGGATGAAATGCTGAAGTTGTGCAAGGAAATCGGCTTTGTAAATCCGACCGTTGAAACTCTGGAAGGAAACCCTCTCACTGTGAATATCTGGTCGGCGGAAGCTGCCAGCGATAAAAATTAGGAATAGAGAAATGTTGGCTTCAACAAACTCACAGATTACACAACAAAGCTCAGCACCACTTGCTATTGGGAAGCGCTCCGCCGTAAAGGTTTCCTTTGAATTTTTTCCTCCAAAAACGGAAAAAATGGCAGAAAATCTTTGGCAGACAGTGAAAAGGCTGGAGCCCTTGGATCCCAGTTTTGTATCGGTAACTTACGGAGCTGGAGGTACAACACGCGATCGTACTCACGAAGCGGTAAGCCGTATTCGTAACGAAACAAGGATGGACCCAGCTGCTCATTTGACGTGCGTGGGGGCATCTGTCGCTGAGATTGAGGAAATTGCCGAAGAATATTGGCAAAGTGGCATAAAACACATTGTGGCGCTTCGGGGAGATCCACCTGAGGGCGAAGCTCGTTTCAAAGCCCGCAAAGATGGATTTGCCGGGTCGGTGGAACTGATTGAGCACCTGAAAAAGCTGCATGACTTTGAAATTAGTGTCGGCTGCTACCCAGAAATTCATCCCGATGCAGCCAGTAGTCTGGCTGACCTTGATTATCTCAAACGGAAAATGGATGCGGGTGCAACGCGCGCTATTACACAGTTCTTTTTTGATCCTGAAACTTACCTGCGGTTTCTGGATCGGGCACTTGCACAAGGAATTGACATTCCAATTATTCCGGGGATCTTACCAGTAACGAGTTATTCAAATATAAAGAAGTTTAGCGCACAGTGCGGCATGCAGGTGCCAGCTTGGCTTACCCATCTGTTTGAAGGGATAGAGGAAGACGCGGCAACCCGCAAACTCGTAGCTGCAATGGTTGCATCAGAACAATGCAGAATCCTGCAAAAAGCTGGTGTAAGTGATTTTCACTTTTACACCCTGAACCGCGCGGATCTGGTATATGCCGTTTGTCATTCGATGGGTGTTCGTCCAAATCCAGCCTCCTGAAGGGGGCATTAGTAACATTAAATTTGACCGCCAAATGGTGTTTTGAAATGAAAAAGTCTCAGAGTTATCTCAAGCTGGAAAAGCTGTTGTCTGATCGTATTCTTGTGCTTGATGGTGCAATGGGCACCATGATCCAAACATATGGATTGACAGAACAGGATTATCGCGGAGAAGACTTTCAAGATACCGAGGTGGATCTGAAAGGGAACAGTGATCTGTTATCCCTTACCAGACCAGACGTGATTGAGCAGATACATGATCAGTTTCTGGCCGCTGGTGCTGATATATTGGAAACTAACACTTTCAGCGGGACGTCAATTGCGCAAGCTGACTACAAGCTGGAAGACCAGGTGTACCGGTTAAACCGACAAAGTGCTGAGCTGGCCCGGAAAGTCGCCGATCGTTGGAGTGAAAAAACACCCGAAAAACCGCGATTTGTTGCGGGAGTGCTTGGTCCTACCAATCGGACTGCGTCCATTTCACCAGATGTAAATGATCCGGGCTTTCGCAACGTTACTTTTGATGAAATTGTTGACGCCTATGATGAGAATTTGCGAGGGTTAATTGACGGTGGCGCTGATATCATCCTTATTGAAACAGTGTTCGATACGCTAAATTGCAAAGCTGCAATTTATGCGGTGCTTCAGTATTTTGAAGAAACCGGTGTTCGTTATCCGGTCATGGTCTCAGGAACAATCACGGATGCATCAGGGCGGACGCTATCCGGTCAAACAGCGGAGGCTTTCTGGGCGTCAGTTGCGCATGTTGAACCAATATCCATAGGGTTCAATTGCGCTTTGGGCGCCAAGGATTTACGTCCTCACGTGCAGGCCGTTTCTTCAATAGCGGATACTGGTGTTAGTGTACATCCCAATGCAGGTCTACCAAACGAGCTTGGCGAGTATGATGATACACCGGAATATATGGCAAGCATGCTTGGTGAATTTGCTAAAAGCGAGCTTGTGAATATTGTCGGTGGTTGTTGTGGAACGCGGCCTGAGCATATTGCCGCTATTTCTAAGGCCGTGTCCTTATTTGAACCTCGTAAAATCCCCGAAAAAGATACGATTTGCCGATTAAGTGGTCTTGAGCCACTGTATTTGAACGACACTGTCGGATTTGTAAATGTTGGTGAGCGAACCAATGTGGCAGGGTCGGCCAAGTTCAAAAAACTGATCATGAATGGGGATTTTGATACTGCACTGGATGTAGCTCGCGATCAGGTGGAAAACGGTGCACAGGTTGTGGACGTCAATATGGATGACGCCATGCTGGAAGCGGAAACAGCGATGCCCACCTTCTTGAAGCTGATTGCGTCAGAGCCGGATATCAGCCGGGTGCCAATCATGATTGATAGCTCCAAATGGGCTGTTCTAGAAGCAGGCTTGAAGACGGTTCAAGGTAAAGGCGTTGTCAATTCCATATCCCTTAAAGAGGGACGCGAAGAATTTATTCGACATGCTCGGGAAATTCGAAAGTTTGGATTTGCTGCTATTGTCATGGCGTTCGATGAGCAGGGGCAGGCGGATTCATTTGACCGCATGATCGAGATTTGCAGTAAATCCTATAAAATTCTGACCGAGGAAGTTGGGTTTCCGCCACAGGATATTATTTTTGATCCTAACATTTTCCCGATCGCAACGGGAATTGATGAACATAATAATTTTTCAAAGGATTTCATCGAGGCAACGGCCTATATCAAGAAAAACCTGCCTTTCGCCAAGGTAAGCGGTGGTGTGAGCAATATGTCCTTTTCCCTTCGCGGGAATAACCCCATGCGCGAAGCTATGCATGCTGTGTTTTTGTACCATGCGGTGAAGGCTGGAATGGACATGGGCATCGTCAATGCTGGTCAGCTTGCTGTATATTCGGATATTCCTGAAGATTTGCGCGAGCGGATAGAAGATGCGGTCTTAAATCGCCGGAGCGACGCTACAGAAAGGCTGCTTGAAGTGGCAGAGCAGGCCGTTGGTCAAAAAAGTACCAAGGCACAGGATGATAGCTGGCGAGAGGGGAGCGTTGGTGAACGTCTTACTCATTCTCTAGTCAAAGGAATTTCCGAATTTATCGAACAGGATACCGAAGAGGCACGTCAGCAGTTCGATCGCCCGATACAGGTGATTGAAGGTCCGTTAATGGATGGAATGAATGTGGTCGGCGATCTGTTTGGATCGGGTAAAATGTTTTTGCCTCAGGTGGTTAAAAGTGCCCGTGTCATGAAACAGGCAGTGGCCTATTTGCTCCCCTTTATCGAGGCAGAAAAGTCAAGCACCGGTGAATCGGATAGCAAAGGGAAAATCCTACTCGCGACTGTGAAGGGCGATGTTCATGATATTGGCAAGAATATCGTGGGCGTGGTTTTGCAGTGTAATAATTTTGAGGTGATTGATCTGGGTGTGATGGTTCCATATACCAAAATCCTCGAAACCGCGAAGGCTGAAAATGTGGATATTATTGGTCTGAGTGGCCTCATCACCCCCTCACTTGAAGAGATGGCAACTGTAGCTGCGGAAATGCAACGCAGTGAGTTTCATACACCTCTGCTGATCGGCGGTGCGACAACTTCCAAGGTCCACACAGCACTAAAAATCGCTCCCAATTACGAGGGGACGACTATTTATGTGACTGACGCGTCGCGGGCGGTGGGTTTTGCGACCCAGTTGATCAGCGCGGATAACCGACAAAAACTGGTGAATGACATTAAGGCTGAATACGAACAGGTTCGCGAAAATTATTATCGAAAATCTAAGCCTGATGCGTTTTCCCCAATTGAGGAGGCGCGTAAAAATGCAGCTACGGTTAATTGGCAGGGGTATGAGCCACCCAAACCGGCTTTTGTAGGAATTCGTCAGTTCGACGCTATCGATCCAGCGACCATCATTAACTATTTTGACTGGTCACCTTTCTTTAGAACCTGGGAGCTGGCTGGACATTTTCCGCAGATTTTGGAAGATGAAGTTGTTGGGGAGACTGCAACCGAGCTCTATAATGATGCGCAAACTATGTTGAGCCGCATAGTTGAGGAAAATTGGCTGCAGATTAAGGCTGTGGTCGGGTTTTTCCCAGCAGCAAGAGATGGTGATGACGTGGTGCTTTACAAGGATGATAACAGAGATGAAGTCATCCACCGCTTTCATTTCCTGCGCCAGCAAATGAACCGCTCAAATTCACGCGCCAATTACTCCCTCGCGGATTTTATTGCTCCAATTGATATGGAGATCCCGGATTATCTAGGCTGCTTCATGGTTACAGGAGGGCTTGGAATTGAAGAAAAGCTCGCGGAATTTGAAAAGACACATGATGATTATAGCAGCATCCTGTTAAAAGCACTGGCAGACCGGTTTGCAGAAGCGACAGCGGAATATATGCACGAAAAAGTTCGCACTGAACTTTGGGGATATGCCGCTGATGAAGCATTGGACAATAGTGATCTGATAAAGGAAAGATACCGGGGTATTCGGCCAGCTCCTGGGTATCCGGCATGTCCTGATCATTCCGAAAAGGTAGGTCTGTTTGATCTATTGGAAGTCGAAGAAAGAATAGGAGCCACCTTGACGGAAGGCTTCGCCATGCTGCCTGCATCCTCTGTTTCGGGATATTATTTCTCTCATCCGGATGCACGATATTTTGGTGTCGGCAAGATTGCGCAAGATCAGGTGGAAGATTACGCGAAAAGAAAAGGTGTTGATTTACAGCAGGCTGAACGATGGCTGGCTTCAAACCTGGGTTACGATCGAAGCCGCTAACGCAAAAGTGATTTAACAGGAGCATGATCGCCGGTCATTAAGATAAGTCTCTTTACGGGAGGATGTAATGATCCAGAAAGTGTTAATCACGGCCGTTTGCTTGCTTTTTTCCACTGGCGCGCTCGCCTTTGAACAAATCAACACAGGCTATTTTGGCAACTCTGCTCTTCATGGGTATGATGCGCCAAGATATTTTTCTGAAGCAAAGGCTGTTGAAGGTGACAGCAATTATGAGTTTGAGTGGAAAGGCGCCCTTTGGCAATTTGCGGATGCCAATAGCAGGGATCTTTTTGCCGCGAACCCTGAACAGTATGCGCCTCAATATGGGGGATATTGTTCCAACCAGATGAGTTTGGGTAACCTTTCGGATATCGATCCGGGAGTTTGGCTTATTCATAAGGGAAAACTCTATTTTTTTGGACATGAGGCGGGCCGTAAAAGGTG
Source organism: Sneathiella glossodoripedis JCM 23214 (assembly GCF_000616095.1). GTDB lineage: Bacteria > Pseudomonadota > Alphaproteobacteria > Sneathiellales > Sneathiellaceae > Sneathiella > Sneathiella glossodoripedis. Next base: position 325,133 of record NZ_BAMS01000003.1, read on the forward strand.
GCAAAGCACAGGCATTGATGCCCGCATCAAAGATGCTGACAAGCATTGGCAAGCATTACTCGCACAAGAGTAACTCACTACTTGCCCTGCAATTTAAGACCCGCTACGCTGCGTAAAAAATTTCAGGGACATAAAATGCAAGTTATCTCGTTCGAGCAAGCGGATCCGCTATTAAACTGGACTGAAACTGCTGATGCGATTGAAGCAGGCCACCGTTTGAAAGAGGCGCAAATTGGTGATCTTCTGCTGACTGAGGGCGATAAAAGTCTGCTTTCGCGCGGTGCATGGATTGATGGTTTGGGGATCGCCCTTAAATCAGTGACTGTATTCCCGGAAAACCCGGCTAAAAAGCCGCCGCAACCTTCCGTGCAAGGGGCTATGTTGATCTTTGATCCACAGAATGGCGCACTGCGCTCTGTCATCGATGGTCCGTTGGTGACGAAGTGGAAAACAGCAGGAGATAGCGTTTTGGGTGCGCGAATTCTCGCTCGAAAGGATGTTCAAACGTATTTGGTCATCGGGGCAGGTACTGTGGCCGAAAGTCTTATTGATGCCTATCGGGAAGTATTCCCATCACTGCAGCGATTTGTCATCTGGAACAGAACAATTGAAAAAGCCCAGAAACTTGCTGACGCGTTCGCTCAAAAAGGTGTTGAAGTGGAAGTGGCTGCGGATCTGGAGAATGCCGTTCGAACTGCAGACATAATTTCAACCGCAACCATGTCAAAATCACCGGTTTTGAAAGGGGAGTGGGTTCAGCCCGGCTCTCATATCGACTTGATCGGCGCCTATCGCCCCGATATGCGTGAAGCGGACGACGACCTCATTCGCAAAGGGCGACTTTTCGTAGACGCGAGAGAGACAACCATTGGCGAAATTGGGGAGCTCATTATTCCGATGCAGAGCGGCATCCTTAATGAAGCTGATATTTTGGGGGATTTTCGGGATTTATGCAACGGCGGCACTGGGCGGCGATCAGAAGAGGAGATCACAATTTTCAAAAATGGGGGCGGGGCGCACCTGGACCTGATGACTGGCCTTATGATCTCCGATAAGGTTTAAAAATCGGGTATGAAATAAACGGTTTGCGGGGCTTCAATTCCGTGTAGGTTGAATACGCCAATCGGGTTGCTTTTCTGAACGCTGATCGTTGCAAAATCTTCTGACAACAATAGGTTATGAGATGCCGACTTTGTTAAAGCCTCAACTCTCGAGGCCAGGTTCACTGCGTGACCAATGACAGTGAAATCCAGGCGGTTGCTGGTTCCTACATTTCCAAACATGGCTTTACCATAATGTAAGCCAATACCGAAATTCAGATGGTCAACATTTTTTATTGCCTTGGCTTCTGCAAGTGCGGATTGTGCTGCTGAAAGAGCATCAGCACAGCATTGTTCTTTGCTGCGTTCGTGTTCTTTTGGAAAAACGGCTAGAACCGCGTCGCCGACGAACTTTAAAATCTCTCCATTGTTTTCGGTGATATGACGACCTACGATTTCAAAATAGGTGTTGAGTAACGAAAACAGATCGGCTTTGGGCAGGCTATTGCTAAGTCGCGTAAAACCGCGCAAGTCACAGAACCAGATAGCGGCCTCAATCTCTTCGCCATCACCTCGCTGGATTTGTCCTTCAAGCACATGCTGACCGGATCGGTGCCCCACATATGTCTCCAGAAGTGTCACCGCTATTTTCCGATTGGCGTGAATTTCGATGATAGGAGAAACATATTTCGCCAATACTTCCAGGTCCGCTACCATCTGATCGGTGAAACCTTCGCTATGGTCCGTGACAAATGTAATAATGGGGATGGTGTCATCCATGAACCACATGGGCAGCATCAAATAATCAACAAGCCCTTCTTTCGCTTGCTCGAATAAAACATTATGGTCCGTTTCTGGGTCGAGCCTGTCCAACCGACGCCGAAAAGGTTTCTGATGTTTGTGGACCCATTCAGCAGGGCTGCCATAATAGCTGGAGCTACTTCGAATTCCGTGTTCACCGCCCCAGTCAACGGCGCGGCCATCTTCTCTTGTCCAGATGTAAGCCCAAATATCAAGCTGAGGATGAATGGTGCGAAACCCGATCCGCATTCGGGCGATGGGTATGCCATATCCAAGTATGCGATCACATAGGGTGTTGATAAAGGAAAGGGCGTCTTTCTCTCTACGTCCGTCACTCAAAACCCAATCGATTACCTGTTGCATGTGATAACTTTCGAATTATAGCTTCCCATATGAATATCGGATTTCGTTTAAATGCTTCAAGGAATGAATTCTATTAGTGATTTTTAAAGTCAATTGCGGTAGCCAGAGTATGAAATTATCGGACTTACATCTTATGATGGCAGGTCATATCGAGGGGATTGGATCAAATGGCACATAAAGGGATTATTCTGGCAGGAGGAACCGGCTCTCGTCTGCATCCGCTTACTTTGGCAGTTAGCAAGCAACTTATGCCAGTATATGACAAGCCAATGATTTATTATCCTCTAACGACTTTGATGTTGGCTGGGATCCGTGATGTTTTGATAATCACCACCCCAGAAGAACAATCATTGTTTGTGCGTTTGTTAAAAGATGGCTCGCAATGGGGGATAAATATCTCCTATGAGGTTCAGCCATCGCCCGATGGCCTTGCTCAAGCCTTTATAATTGGGGAGAAGCATATAGGCAATAATCCTTCAGTGTTGATCCTGGGAGATAATATTTTTTATGCGACGCAGTTCAGCAAATTGCTGTCAAATGCTGTATCACGGCAAACTGGTGCAACTGTTTTTGGCTATCATGTGTCAAACCCAACTGCTTACGGCGTTGCTGAATTTGACGGTTCTGGAAAAGTGATCGGTGTGGAAGAGAAACCCGAAAACCCAAAATCCAATTACGCGATTACAGGACTTTATTTTTATGATAGCCAGGTAGTTGAAATGGCTAAGTCTCTAAAGCCCAGCGCCCGGGGTGAATTGGAAATTACTGATCTGAACCGATTGTACCTTGAAAAGGGCGAGTTGCAGATGGAATTTTTGGGGCGCGGCAGTGCTTGGTTGGATACAGGAACTCATGATAATTTGATGGAAGCATCTTCCTTTGTGCAAACCATCGAAAAGCGGCAAGGGCTGAAAATAGCCTGCCCAGAAGAAATCGCCTACATGCGTGGATATATTGATAGCGCGCAATTAGAGCTTCTGGCGGCTCCTCTTATGAAAAGCGGGTATGGTGAATATCTGATGCGGCTTGTGAAATAGCCATCCGGGGGCAGCGCCCCCGGAGTTTTGAAACTAAATCATGCCTCTGCTTTTCAGTTCGGCAATGATGATATCTGCCGCGTCTTCTATGGCAGTATTGGCGCCGTCAATTATAATTTCTGCGTTTTCCGGTCTTTCATAATCGGAATCAATGCCTGTGAAATTTTTAATTTCTCCGGCACGGGCTTTCGCATAGAGGCCCTTGATGTCTCTTTGTTCGCAAATCTCAAGCGGTGTGTCGACAAAGACTTCTAAAAACTCTCCCTCTTCCATCAGGTTACGGGCCATTTGACGTTCACTGCGGAAAGGTGAAATAAACGACACCAAGGTGATGAGGCCTGCGTCAACAAAGAGTTTAGCCGTTTCACCGACACGCCGAATATTTTCAACGCGATCCGCGTCGGTGAAGCCCAGATCTTTGTTTAGGCCATGACGAACATTATCTCCATCCAGTAGATATGTATGCTTACCTATGGAATGAAGTTTTTTCTCTAACGCATTGGCAATTGTCGATTTTCCAGATCCGGACAATCCAGTAAACCAAAGAACCGCTGGTCTCTGCCCCTTTTGTTCTGCCCTAGCATCTTTATGGATGTCGACAGATTGCCAATGGATATTTTCGGCGCGGCGCAAGGCAAAATCGATAACTCCGGCCCCTACAGTTGCATTGCTAAAGCGATCGATCAGAATGAACGAGCCGGTTTTTCGGTTCTCCTGATAGGGGTCGAACGAGATCGCTTTGTCTAACGCGAAATTACAGACACCAATCTCGTTGAGCTCAAGTGTCTTGGCTGCGGTTTTCTCAAGTGTATTGACGTTGATTTTATGTTTCAGCGCAGTGACCCGCGCGGATGACGTAGTGGTTCCCAGTTTTAAAATATAGTTTCTGCTGGGCAGTAATTCCTCATCACTCATCCAGACAAGCTTGGCTTCAAATTGGTCTGCTGTTGCCGGTCTGTCTTGTAAGGCGCACAATACATCTCCGCGACTGATGTCAATTTCGTCTTCAAGCGTGATTGTCACAGCCTGACCGGCAATGGCTTCATCCAAATTACCATCGAAGGTCACAATTTCTCTAACTTTGCTTGATTGTCCGGAGGTTGGTTCAACAATACCATCTCCGACCTTGATCGAGCCACTTGATACGGTGCCGGAAAAACCTCGGAAATCAAGATTGGGACGATTGACCCATTGCACAGGCATCCGAAACGGTTTTTCAACCAAATCTTCGGTTGTCTGAACTGTTTCCAGCTGAGTAATTAGCGAAGGTCCTTCATACCAAGGAGTGTTGGTACTTGGCGCAATAACGTTATCTCCCTCCAGTGCGGAAAGAGGGATAGCTGTTATCGTCTCAAAGGTTAGTTGAGATGCAAATTTTTCATAAGCGCTAACTATTTCGCGGAAGGTTTTTTCTTCATACTCAACCAGATCCATCTTGTTCACTGCCAGAACAATGTGTTTGATACCTAACAGGGAAACGAGGAAGCTGTGGCGCATGGTTTGTGTCAGGATACCTTTGCGGGCATCAATCAGGATAACTGCCACGTCCGCTGTAGAAGCACCAGTGACCATATTGCGCGTATACTGCTCATGGCCCGGTGTATCGGCCACAATGAACTTGCGTTTATCGGTTGCAAAAAAGCGATAGGCAACATCAATTGTTATACCTGTTCGCGTTCTGCCTGAAGCCCATCCAGAAGAAGCGCATAGTCAATGTTGCCTCCCTGCGTACCTACGCGTTTACTTTCGGACGCGAGCGTAGCTAGCTGATCTTCAAACAGCATTTTGGAATCCCAAAGCAAGCGCCCGATCAACGTGCTTTTCCCATCATCCACGCTGCCGCATGTGATGAAGCGCAGCATTCCTTTTTCTTCCTGTGACTTCAGATATTGTTCAATATCGGCGCTGATTTCCTGTTTAACGCTCATTAGAAATAGCCCTCCTGTTTTTTTCTTTCCATCGAACCTGACTGGTCCTTGTCGATCAGGCGGCCTTGTCTTTCCGATGTCTTGGCAACCAGCATTTCCTGAATGATTTCCGGAAGGGTCGCTGCAGTAGATTCAATTGCACCCGTTAGCGGATAACAGCCAAGCGTTCTAAATCGAACAGATTTCATTTGCGGAACTTCCCCTTCATTCAGAGGCATGCGCTCATCATCTACCATTATCAACATACCGTCCCGTTCAACCACGGGGCGTTCTTTTGCAAAATACAGCGGCACGATGGGGATGTTTTCCAGATAGATATATTGCCAAATATCCAACTCCGTCCAGTTGGATAATGGAAAGGCCCGGATGCTTTCACCTTTGCGAACCCTTGCGTTGTAAATATTCCAGAGCTCAGGGCGCTGGTTTTTGGGGTCCCAGCGATGAGTTTCGGTTCGAAACGAGAAAATACGTTCTTTTGCCCGGGATGCCTCTTCGTCTCGGCGTGCTCCGCCAAATGCTGCATCAAATTTATAATGGTTGAGGGCCTGTTTCAGAGACTCCGTTTTCATCACATCCGTATGAAGCGCAGATCCATGAGTAAATGGGCCAATTCCTTGTTTGACGCCTTCCTCATTTATATGCACCAGAAGATCCAGATTATAATCTTTGGCAATCTGGTCACGAAAAGAAATCATCTCACGGAATTTCCACGTCGTGTCTACATGTAATAATGGGAAGGGAATTGGCGATGGATGAAAAGCCTTGCGCGCTAGGTGTAACAGAACGGAACTGTCCTTGCCGATTGAGTATAGCATGACAGGTTTTTCAAACTCCGCAGCAACCTCGCGAAATATGTGGATGCTTTCAGCCTCAAGTTGACGCAAATGAGTAAGATGTTTTTCTATCATAAATTAACTCTTGATTTTCGGCAGTGATTCAAATTCTCTGACTTTGAGTTAGTCTGTTTTCAGCGGAGCCACAAGCTCAAAACGTCAATTTTCACAAATATTATTGTAAAATTATGTAAATACAATAGTTAAATGTGATTTATGTCATCTCCTTGAAGAATTAATCTTGAAAAGTTCGATGGCAAAATTCGTCATAGGTTATACTATGGGTCTTGAAGCTGTGCGGGCAAAAATTGGGGGCAGATCGTTTGAAGGCAAAAATCCATCTTTGTCATGAGTGCGACCTGGTACATAAAAATACTGATTTGGTGCATGGAAGTTCCGCTCATTGCTCCAGATGTGGTGCATTATTGTATCAGAAGCAGGGGAGCGAATTCTCTGTTCCGCTGGCTTTTTCCATAGCAGGTTTCATGTTCTTTGTTCTCGCCAACATGTTTCCTATTCTGAGTTTTTCCATGCGTGGGAATACGAAGCAAAATCAGTTAATCGATGGTGTTCTCATATTTTTGCAGACAGATTACTGGATGCTCGGCGCATTGGTGTTGTTGTTAAGTGTGATTGCACCAGTTTTAATTCTCTGTTTTCTAATAAGCCTCCTGTTGCCATTGCAGTTTGGGTTTCGGCCCCGATTTTTTGAATGGCAGCTCAAATGTTTGATTTTTCTGCGCCCTTGGGCGATGGCAGAAATCCTTCTGGTTGGCGTCATGGTTGCCTATGTAAAGCTTGGTGATTTTGCGGTGGTTCATATAGGGTTATCCCTTCTTAGTATTATCGCGATGGTGATTTGTACTTTGCTGGCTTTTGCGACGCTGGATTTCCAGGCACTTTGGCGTCGTGCTCCTTTCGCACAGCAGGAGGCTGGGTATGTCTGAACTGCAAACCGGAAAAGCCATTGGTGTAACCAGTTGCCTTGTTTGTCATTTGATTATTGATATGAACTCGGTCGGCGTTGAAACCGTGCATTGCCCCAGATGTCATAATGAGGTCTCTTTTCGAAAAAAGTATAGCATCGGCAGATGCTGGGCATATTTGAGCGCAGCTTTTATTCTTTACATTCCAGCAAATATTTTTCCTATAATGACGCTGACTTCCTTCGCCAGACAAAGCAAGGAAACTATTTTGAGCGGGATAATCCAGCTATTTCATACGGGGCAGTGGGGGATTGGGATCGTGGTTTTTATTGCCAGCGTCTTTGTGCCAATATTTAAGATTGCGGCATTGGCCTTCTTAACGCTTTCAGTTCAATTTGATTGGCAGTGGAACCCGTTTTTTAGATCCAGACTTTATCGGTTTGTGGAGTGGATTGGGCGCTGGTCCATGATCGATATTTTCATGATTTCGATATTGGTGACAATTGTAAGTTTGAAGGAACTCGCCAGTATTGAGCCGGGCGTAGGGGCAATGGCATTTGCCGCAGTTGTGGTGCTGACAATGTTGGCTTCTCGGGCATTTGACCCGCGACTGATTTGGGATAAACTTCACAGGAACCCTGATCATGTCTGAAAAGGAAGAGTTGAGAGCGCCAAAGCCTTTGGTCAAGCAGGGATATTGGGGACTGCTCAGTATCTGGCTCATTCCGCTTCTCGCTGTCGGTATTGCAGCTTGGCTTATCCTCAAATCCTATATCAATGAAGGTCCGGAAATTTCCGTCCTGCTCTCCAGTGCGAAGGGTATTGAAGCGGGTGTCACCGAAATACGTTACAGAGATGTTGCTATCGGCACCGTGGATCGCATTGAAATCACAGATGAACTGGACGGTGCGCGCGTTTTTGTCTCCATGCAGAAGAGGGCGGAAAAATACCTCACAGATACGGCTCGCATCTGGGTAGTGTCACCTGCGATTAGTCTTGATGGCATCAAGGGGCTCGATACCTTGCTGTCTGGCTCCTACCTTGAAATCGACCCGGGGGAGGGAGGGGAGCCTCTTCGGGAGTTTAAGGGCCTCGCCAGTCCGCCTGTTATTTCCTCCACCGTACCGGGGCGGGAATTTATCTTGCGGGCTGAACGCCTTGGCAATGTTAAGCGCGGAACACCAGTGCTTTACAAGGGGTTGCAGGTTGGAAATATCCTGGGATATCGTCTGTCCGAAGACAAGCAAAGTGTAGAATTGGTTACGTTTATTGAAGACCTTACAGTGCCTTGGTTCAGGAAAATACGCGCTTTTGGGATGCGGGCGGGGTTTCTGTAAATGTAACTGCCTCCGGTATTGAAGTGGGCGCTGATAGCTGCAAGCGCTCTTGTCTGGGGCAATCGAATTTTTGCCGCCAGTTTATGTGACCAACTCACCCCGTGCGGGCGAAGGACATGAATTCAAACTCTTTTCCAGTCGACAGCAGATGCTGGATTCCAGCTATACTGAGCGTAAGCGGTATGTACTGTATTTTAAAGGGTCAGTTAGTGGTTTGACCGTTGGCTCCGCGGTAGAGTTCAAGGGCATCAAAATCGGGACAGTTCAAAATATTACGCTGGAGATCCATGAAGACAGTGGTGATTATTACATTCCGGTAGTGATAGATATCGAACCTCAACGTCTGAAGGTACACCGCCGAAGTGATGCGCTACTCAAGACCCGAATTGGTGAAGCCCTTCGCAACAAGGCAATTGGCGCATTGGTTAAAAAGGGGCTGCGTGCGCGGCTTAAATCAACAAACTTTCTCACAGGTCAGCTGATTGTTGATCTTGACCTTTTTCCGGAAAAGGAAGGCAATTATGTAGATGTACAAACATCTCTTGAACAACTTCCGACTCTGCCAACCGAGCTTGAGGAAATCACAACTTCATTGAGCCGGCTGGTTGAGAAAATTGAGGGGCTTCCCATCGAAACCCTTACAAATTCAATGGTTGCAACAGCCAAAGGGTTGGAAGCCATATTTGCAAGTGGCGAACTTTCCTCCGCCATATCGGAGGTTAAAAATGTCGCGGTCTCTGTTGGGAATGTTGTAAATAGCGTTGATCGAACCACAATTCCGCGGATAAATGAGGCCGTAATAGAGGGGCGTAATGCTTTACGGCGGGTGGATGACAGCTTGCGATCTGCAACCCATTTATTCGAAACGGCCAACGCGACGATTGCCGACGGGTCCCCTCTGAAATATGATCTGTCGGTCATGCTGCGTGAACTCGCTGCGGCGAGCCGTTCTGTTCGGAATTTGGCCGAATTTTTAGAGCGAAATCCAAATGCACTGATTAGCGGAAAGAAATAGCATGAAGAATTTTCAGGCGATGACATTTGTGCGGTGGTTGATCATGATTGGCCTGTTGCCTCTGCTGATCGCGTGCGAGGGGATCGTGGGTCCTTCAACGCCCACAGAATTCTACCGTTTGACCGCAGTTGACCTCTCAGCGCATGCTAAAGGCGCAGTGGACGGCACTGACCGGTTTATCGGGATTGGTCCCGTGTCCATTCCGGGATATGCGGATCGCCCGCAGATTGTCACCGCTGAGAAGGACGGCCGCCTGCTGGTGGACGATCTTCATCATTGGGCGGAGCCTGTTCAGGAAAATATAGAGCGGGTTTTGGTGGCCGATTTCGCATCATTAATGCGTTCAAGTCAGGTTTTTCGCTATCCGACAAATTTCACACCACCCGCGGGCAGTCTTCAGATTGAAATCGTGATCGGCGAGATGCTGAAAATGCCGGATGGCAAAATTCATCTCGAAGCGAGCTGGACCGTGAAAAATCTGGTTGATAATCGGCTTTTGCTGCGTAATTCAATAAAATATGTTAGTAGCGATAGCGCTTCAAATTACACTCAGTATTCTGTGATTTTGAGCGGATTACTTGGGCAACTTTCCATTGATATTCTGAAAACCCTCCCAAGGGGTTGATCAGCAACGGCGGAGCAAACATGCAAGCACCAGATGGGCATAGCAACATGAATGTATTGTTTATCACGATTGATCAGTGGCGATATGACTGGTTGGGTGCAAATGGCAGCGATTTCGTTGAAACTCCCAATCTGGATCGATTGGCAGCTTTAGGCACAGTGTTCCAAAATCACTATACCTGCTCTGCACCGTGCGGCCCCTCCCGTGCAACCTTGCATACAGGGCTTTACCCAAGTAATCACCGCGCGATCAGCAACGGATCACCTTTAAGCGTGTCCTTTACAAATCTGGCGAAAGAAGCGCGCAAAGGCGGGTATGAGCCGACATTGTTTGGCTATACGGATATTACGGCGGATCCCCGGCAAAAGCATCCCAACGATCCTGATTTGAAAACATACGAAGGGGTTCTCGATGGGTATTTTGTGGGCGCGCGTCTGAACGAAGCCAGCAAACCCTGGCTCGCTGATCTGATGTCCAAAGGTTATGATGTTCGCCAAGCGGGTTACGAAATTTATAATCCGGACCCAGATTTCACTCTGCCAGCGGATCGGCACATAACTTATGCACCAGCTCGTTTTAGCGCAGCAGATAGCGAGACGGCCTGGCTCACCAACCGGGCGATTGACTTTGTAAACAGCCAGTTTGGCGATCCGTTTTTTTGCCATGTCAGCTACTTGCGGCCTCATCCTCCTTTTATTGCGACCCCTGAATATCATGACATGTATGACCCGGCACATATGCCTGAACCGATTGATTTTGGTGATCCGACCTCGCTGGAGGGAAAGCATCCGCTACTTGGTTTCGCACTCGGACATATTGAGCAATCCACATTTTTTATGACCGGAGACGGGCTCGCTCGCGATCTGGATTTGCAGGCCGTCCGGCAGATACGTGCGACTTACTCAGCGCTGGTCAGTGAAGTGGATGCAAATGTGGGGCGGCTTTTGGATGCTCTTGAGCAGAGAGGGCAGTTGGATAATACCCTGATTGTGGTCACTGCTGATCATGGGGAGCAACTTGGTGATCATCACCTGTTTGGTAAACTTGGATTTTATGATCAAAGTTTTCACATCCCTCTGATTATCAAGCACCTACTCAGACGGGGCAGAAGCCGGGCGTGGTCACTGCATTTACTGAGTCTGTCGATATCATGCCAACGATCCTGCAGGTGATGGGACAGGATATTCCCTTGCAATGTGATGGTGCATCCCTATTGCCTTGGCTCAAAGGGGATACACCATCCAAATGGCGTGACGCTGTATACTGGCTGTTTGATTTCAGGGACATAGAGCTGGCTATCCCTGAAAAGGCGCTTGGGCTCGCCCATGATGAATGCAGTTTGCTTGTCTGCCGGGATGACAGTTTCAAATATGTCCATTGTGTGAACCTGCCCCCCTTGTTGTTTGACCTGCGCAATGATCCTGAAGAGTTGCATAATCTGGCTGAAGAGCCTGATTATCAGGCTGTCCTTCTGGATTATGCGCAGAAAATGCTATCCTGGCGGATGAAAAATGAATTCGGCGCGCTGGATCATTACAAAGTCACAAGTAACGGAAAGATGGTCCTAGCCCGTTAAATAGAAATGGGATTGGGCAGGGGCTTGCCGCTGAAAAAAGCATCAAGATTATCACAGCATTTAAACCCCATCGCATCACGTGTCTCAAAGGTTGCACTGCCGATATGCGGCAGTAAAAATACGTTATCGAGCTCTAGATAGCGTGGATCAAGATTTGGCTCATTTTCAAAAACATCCAGACCAGCCGCTGCCACTTTGCCAGATTTAAGCGCGTCTATCAGCGCTGAATCATCGACAACAGGGCCGCGTGCGGTATTCACAATAACCGCATTGTCTGGAAGCAGGTTTATACGCGCCTCATCAATCAGATGATGTGTTTCTGGTGTGAGGGGACAATTTATGGATAAAAATTGACAGTGTTTGAGCATCTGCTCAAGTGTTTCATGATAGGTGGCCTCTTCCAGGCCTTCGGCGGTTACAGGCCGCCTGTTATGATAATGAATATTCATGTCAAAGCCACGGGCACGGCGGGCAACAGCCTGTCCAATTCTGCCCATACCAAGAATACCCAAACTTTTTCCGCTCATATGGACGCCCAGAAACTCTGTCGACGACCAGCGACCCCATTTCCCGTCTCTGAGTGTCTTGGCGGCGGACGTTGCCTGCCGCGCTGCCCCCAGCATACATAAGAGGGCAATGTCTGCTGTTGCGTCTGTGAGCACATCAGGGGTATTACCGAGCAATATGCCTTTTTCACGGGCTGCTTGAGCATCCAGATGGTCATATCCCACTGAAAAAGTTGTGATCAGTCCAATGCTCTCTGGCAACTTTGAAATCAGCTTTGCGTCAAAAATATTGGTTGGATCGCACATAATCGCGCTAACATCGCTGGCAAGTGACAGGATTTCATCCGCTGCCATGTGGTGATCGTCTTCATTCCTGATGATTTCAAAGCTGTCCTGCAAGCGTTTCATGACTGCAGGTGGGAATTGCCGCGTAACCAGAACCTTATGCTGCTTTGTCATGATCTTACCCCTTCCTCTGGCGAACCGATGACCTGTCGAACCATTTGGGCGGGTGCCGATGTGGGATCAGCGAAGGCAGACATGATGGTGAAATGATTATAGGGGTTCATGTTGATCGGGCTAAGCGATATGGGTTCCCATTTACGGTAAAGGCTTTCGCTTTGCTTTGCATATTCTGGTCCTTCTTCACTTCCGACAATTATCTGCATTTGGCCGTTGGCGGGAGCGTCCAGATATGCAGGACTGAGCTCACTTACATCCTCATTTGATAAATGCAAATCGTCCTGCAAAAAGCAGTTTGAAATCGGTTCGAGATCATAAAGACCACTGATCCCTGTTGCTGATTGCAATATTTGATCGGGTAAATCTGCTGCAAATTGGCTCCAGTCGGTCGCAAGGCACATGGCGCTGATATGCCCTCCTGCAGAATGTCCAAAGCAGTGAATATTTGCGTTATCCAGTCCCAAGCGCTCCGATTGTCTGTACAAGAAAGCGATGGATTCCCTGCATTGACGTATCAATTCAGGCATTTGAATTGTGGGAATCAGTTCATAATCGACGACAGCTGTTGCTATTCCATAGTCGGCGAAGGAACGTGCAACAAAATAAAACAGCTCCCTGTCCAGTGCTTTCCAGTATCCCCCATGGAAAAAGACCTGCACCGGCAGGCTTTCGGTGACACCCTCAAGTGGGAATATCAGATCAAGTTTCTGGCCGGACTTTTGATCATAGGTTAGCACCTTTACATTGGGAATTTCACTGCGTGCGGTTGCGCTGAGTGCCCGCCATTCCCCCACGTAATTCTTGAAATTTTTCACTTTTGCCTGATTGTTGTATTCTCGGTCAAGATATTCCCTATCGGACATATGCTGCATTTGCCTCCCTGTATTGACGCGGGCGAGTGTAACTTCTTTGTCAGTCAAGAAAACTGTTTTTTGCTCTTTTTCTGACACTGGAAACTGTCTATCTTGCTAGTTGAATAAAAATAACAAGCAAAACCGAAGGGGAGACCATGACTGGTACAATTTCCAAAGAAGAGTTTCTGGCATCTGCAGGCACAGAATATGGACCTGGCGAATGGATGAAAATAGATCAGGACCGTATAAATAAATTCGCTGAGGCAACTGGAGACTTCCAGTTTATTCATGTGGATCCGGAAGCCGCAAAAAAAACGCCGTTTGGAACTACAATCGCGCATGGCTTTTTAAGCCTGAGCCTGCTGGCACATTTGGCGCCACAAATTACACCCAAGCCGGAAAATGTGGCGATGGGTGTGAACTATGGACTGAATAAACTGAGATTTCTAAACCCTGTGAAAGTGGATCAGGAAGTCCGCGTAAAAAGCAAGGTGCTGGAAGTTGTTGAAAAACGCCCCGGGCAAATTCTTGTGACATCCGAAGTCACCCTTGAAATCAAAGGTGAAAAAGCTCCGGCGTTGATTGCTGAATGGCTTGGAATGACATTTTTGGCGGAAGCCGCATAATATTTTTTAAATACAGGAGTAACTATGACTATCCGTTTTGATGGCCGTGTGGCCATTGTTACTGGCGCTGGAAATGGTCTCGGTCGATGTCATGCGATAGAACTGGCAGCCCGCGGCGCAAAAGTGGTGGTAAATGATCTTGGTGGATCCCGCGATGGTAGTGGGGCATCCAGTGATGCAGCGAAAGCAGTTGTGGCTGAAATTGAAAAAGCTGGCGGTGAAGCGATCGCAAATGGCGCGGATGTTACCAACTTCGCTCAGGTGCAGGCTATGGTTGACGAGGCCAAAGCCAAATGGGGAAGCGTCGACATTCTTGTCAATAATGCAGGCGTATTGCGTGACAGGTCATTCAATAACGTTGATTTACCTGATTTCAGCTTTGTCGTGGATGTCCATTTAATGGGTGCTGTAAACTGCACTAAAGCGGTATGGCCTTTAATGCGGGAGCAGAATTACGGTCGCATCGTGATGACAACCTCTTCAAGTGGACTTTATGGCAATTTTGGCCAGACCAACTATGGGGCTGCCAAAATGGGCGTCATCGGGTTGATGAATACGCTTGTTCTTGAGGGGGGTAAATATGGCATTCGGGTAAATGCCCTGTCCCCTTGCGCGGCGACACGTATGACCGAAGATCTCATGCCTGAAAACCTTCTGGAACTTCTAAAGCCAGAATCTGTGACACCAGCTTTGTTGTATCTGGTATCTGAAAATGGTCCCAACCGGACAATTCTGACGGCTGGTGCAGGCACTTATGCTCGCTCAATCGTCTACGAGACAGGTGGTATGTGGCTTAGCGAAGAAGATCAGACGCCTGAGAAAATTGCGGAAAACTGGGAAGCTATTTCTGATCCGTCGACTCAGAAAGAATATACCAGCGGTAATGATCAGACGCAGAATATGCTGACCAAAGCTGCAGAAGGCCTTGGGATCAAGCTTTAGCACCCACTAGCGGTAAAATTGAAGTAGCTGAATTTGACTTCAATTTTACCGCCTCAATTAGCTGCGCCGCATTTAATGATCTGTTAATGAAGAAAAAATTCTTGTACACTCCTTGAAAAGGGGTGGGGAATTGGCAAGAAAAACAGGATCAAATGCGAAAGATACATTGCGCGCCCTGCAGTTGGCGGGATTGCAGCGACTGTATAAGCAGGGATATGCCGGTATGACCTTGCGTGAATTGGCAGCGGATGCTGGCATTCAGGCAGGTTCAATCTATAATCACTTTGCAAACAAGCAGGAACTTCTGTTTAGTGTTCTAAGCCTTGTTTTGAACGAGCTTCTCGAAGAATTACAGGATAAGTTGAAAGGGGCGGAGAATCCTACTGCCGCCTTAATGTCATTTGTTGAGTGCCACGTGATATTCCATAGCGATCGTCGGCGTGAAGTTCAGATCAGCACAAGTGAACTTAGAAGTCTCGAGCCTGAAAATTATCGTAAAATCGTAAAACTGCGGGATCGTTATGAAAACCAACTGCTATCCATTCTTGAATGGGGATACAAGGAAGGTGACTGGGGGTATCTGGATTTTCGAATTGCGACGAAAATGATCATTGGAATGATGACCAGTGTGGGGGTGTGGTATCGTCCGGATGGCCCGATCAAGCAGTCGCAAATTGTGGATATATACAAATCCATGGTTTCTGGGCTTTTGCAGAACGATACGGAATTGCTCAAACGAAAAGTGGTTTGATGGACTAACAACCACATCACCGTCGGTTTGGCTGAATTGCCTGGCAGATGTCTAGCCGCTTTAAGAGTGTTTAACTGGTTCAACTGTGATTAAATAGTTTGTTGGATTAATGCTGGAAGAAAACCTGCTTTTTGCACAGACCAAAGTGCGTAGCCGAATTCAGGAACTGGTGATACCACTGTTCATATTTGTTGTGGTGTCATTTGGGGTTCTTGTTTATGGCGTCTGGCAAAGTGCGCAAATTCAGAATGAAACAGAAATCAGAAATTCTGAAAAATTTTTTGCAGCCGTTATTCGTGAACAGCGAAAAGAGATGCGCAGCAATGTTTTCGACGTCACTTACTGGGATGCGGCGGTCGAAAATCTGGTTATCAATCTGAACCCTGGCTGGGCCGATGATAATGTAGGGTCATATCTGGTTGACCTTTATGAACTGAGTGCAAGCTATGTTCTTGACACTGAAAACCAGACTATTTTCTCCGCAGTTGCCGGGGATGGGCATGGGGCCGACTTGCTTGAGGAATTCCCAAATATAAGGCCTGCACTTGATTCAATCAGGGCTGATTTTGTTGAAGGGGATCGCGAAAAAGTTCAATCATTCTTTCTTAAAAAGAATGACGGTATTCTTTACCTCATTGCCGCAGCTGTGTTGCAATCTGATAATGTAAGCCTTGATCGCGATGTGGGCAGGATTGCGACTGACAAGCGGTTTCTAATTGTCCTGACCCGGAAAATGGACGAGGCATACTTTATTGAACTGGCTTCGCAATATTCGTTTCCAAAAATCAGCCTCTTAGATAATCCTGATGCAATCGATGAAAAAGTGGCTCGCTATCAGTTTCCGAATTTTATTGAGCAAGATAAATCTGCTTGGGCGGTCTGGCATCCAAAATTTTCATCGACAGACTTGGTCTTAAATGTTGTCAAAAGCCTCTCCATAATTTTTGTGTGTCTTTTTGTTTTGATGGTGTTCATCGGCTTGCGGGCGCTGCGGATGAAACGGCTGATTGATCAAGGCATAAACGACTATTTGAAAGAAAAGAAAATTCTTCAGCAGTATGAAAAGGCGATCAGAGATTTGGGGCAGGGCCCAACCCTCTTTGATCTGGAAACTGAAGAAGCATTTGCAAAAATTGCCAAATACGCCACCAGTACATTGCGGGTTTCGGAAATTGGTCTTTGGGAATTTAACGAAGAAACACGCTATATGCAGAATGTGGCCTGTTTCGAAAAAACCGAAATTTCGACCAAAGTAGGTGTTTCCTTTGATCTGGATGCCTACCCGGAACTGGACGAGATTTTTGATCAGGGTTTCCCCTATCATTGCGAAAATATCCAAACGGAAGAAATCCTGCAAAATGTCGCCAAACTCTGGTTCGACCTAAACGTATCGACGGCTTTACTGATCATTCCCGTTAGGCGGTATGGAACCGCAAGGGGCTTCGTGCATTTTGCAGTAATTAATGAAGAGTATCGCTGGAGCGAAGAAAAAATAAGATTTGCAAGCAGTCTTGTTGATTTTGTCTCTTTGAATTTTGATATTCAGGATCAAAAGAAAATCGAAACGCAATTGCGAATTGCCAAAAATGTAGCCGAACAGGCCAATGTATCGAAAACGCAGTTTCTCTCAAATATGAGCCATGAATTGCGAACGCCATTGAACGCAATTATTGGATTTTCGGATCTCATTCGACAGGGGATTTTTGGGCCACTTGGGGCGCCGCAATATCAGGAATATGTGGATGACATTAACACCAGTGCCCGCCATTTACTGGGGTTGATCAATGAGATTCTCGAAATAGCCAAGACGGAATCGGGGAATTATCGAATTCAGCCGCGCGAACTGCACTTGCAATCTGAGGTGGATACCTGTCTCAAATTACTTGAAGGACGGTTTAAGGACAAAGCATATACGCTCGATGTTGAAATCTCCGATGAACTGAAAATTGTGACTGTGGATGCGAGCGCCTTTCGTAAAATCCTTCTGAACCTGTTAACAAATGCGGTCAAGTTTACAGTAGGCGATTCAAAAATATCTCTGTCCATCACCGACGTGGATGATCATTTTGAAATTGTGGTAGCCGATAACGGAATTGGGATATCTGAATCTGATCAGAAAACCATATTTGACCCCTTTAAGCAGGCTGATAACACATTGAGCAAACGGTTTGAAGGAACAGGGCTTGGGCTGTCCATTACCAAGGCACTGGTTGAGCTGCATGGTGGGGAAATCTCGTTGCAAAGTACCCTCGGTGTAGGAACTACAGTACGAGTGCTTTTGCCGCGCTTAACTGACCCTCTGGATGAGGAGGAAGCTATTGCCGCGCAGACCCAAAAGACGATCCTTTAAAGTGGTAGCTACAACAGTTTTTCCAAATATTTGGCCGCATTTGCTATTTTTTGTGGGGATTTGTGAATTCAATGCGTGGATCAGGTTCGAAATTTCCGCATTTTAAACTGTTCTCTTGAGCTTTTCCCATAAACAGCTACTCTAGCAAAAAATTTTTCCAATAAATGATATTTCAACAGGTAGAGAATAATGGAAGCCAGAGATGTTAAAACTGTCGAAGACGCAAAAAAAATAGTCGAGGAGCGGGGCCTTGAATATGTAAAAGTTGGTATTTTTGACGTTGATGGTGTCATGCGGGGAAAATATCTGAGCAAGGCAAAATTCTTCAGTATCCTGGACAAGGGATTTGGTTTTTGTGACGTTGTGTTGGGTTGGGACGTTAATGACCAGCTATATGATCAGGAAAGCTACACAGGCTGGAAAACAGGATATCCTGATGCCAAGGTGACTGTTGTTGTAAATAGTTGCCGTGATTTACCCATGGAAGACAACATGTTGCTGTTTCTGCTTGAGTTTGGAGATCGGGCAGAAAGCGTGTGTCCACGCGGCACTCTGAAGCGGGTGATCGCGAAAGCCAAAGATATGGGATATTTGCCAACCGCCGCCTGCGAGTATGAATTTTTCCTCTTTAACGAAACACCGAAATCGGCACGGGAGAAAAATTACAAGGATCTTGAGAATTTTACGCCCGGTTTTTTTGGATATTCAATGCTGCGGGCTTCGACGGAGTCTGAATTTTATGAGCAGCTGCTCGAATTATGTTTGCTTATGGATATGCCTGTTGAAGGTTTGCATACGGAAACCGGGCCCGGCGTTCTGGAAGCAGCTATTGCATATGACGATGCGCTTAGCGCAGCAGACAAGGGGGCTTTGTTCAAGACGTTTACGAAAGTCCTCGCTCAGAAGAATGATATGATGGCGACCTTTATGGCGAAATGGTCCCCTGATTATCCCGGGCAAAGCGGACATATTCACATGTCTTTGCAATCACAGGATGGTGGGAGCGTCTTTTATGAGGAAGGCAAACCCGATAACATGAGTGATGCCATGAGGCATTTTATTGGTGGCCAGCAAAAATTGATGCCCGAACTTCTGGCAATGGTCTCACCAACAATCAATAGTTATACACGTTTGATTCCGGGCTTTTGGGCCCCGACTGAAGCGAGTTGGGGGGTCGAAAATCGGACCTGTGCACTTCGTGCTATTCCCGGCGATGCAAAATCTCAGCGCGTGGAATATCGCATAGCGGCGGCTGATATGAACTCTTACCTCGCGATTGCTGCTGCACTCGGATCTGGACTTTGGGGAATTGAAAATAAGGTCGAGCCTACCGAAGGAATCGTAGGAAGCGCTTATGATCGTGAATTTCCTGAGGAATTGGCGCTGCCTCGTACATTGGGAGAGGCTGCCGAGCGTCTTCGGAAATCTGAAGCAGCACGGGAAATTTTTGGGGATGCCTTTGTCGATCACTACGCGATTACGCGCGACTGGGAAGAGAGAGAGTTTCGCAAAGCAATTACTGACTGGGAAATGCAACGCTACTTCGAAATCATCTGAGGGTAAAATGGGCGTTGCGATGAAGGTGTGTTTGAATGTTCATACCCATTGATCGCAATGCCCCCGTCAGCCTGCAGGAACAGCTTCGCACCCATTTTGTGGCAGCGATTGTAACGGGCAAGCTTGCCAGCGGCACGGCCTTGCCATCCAGTCGGGAAATTGCCCGTAAAAACGGGCTCTCGCGAACTACGGTTGTTCTCGTCTATGAAAAGCTGGTCGAAGATGGCTTTCTGATTGCCAAAGATCGATCAGGCTATTTTGTTGCGGATGATTTTCAGGCTCCGCCCAAGGAAAATAAAACCAGCTCATTGAGGGGCTCCGGTGGTCTTGATAGCGTTGCCGCAGGGGAAGCCGTTGATTGGTCTGCGCGCTTTGCTTTGACCCCTTCGACGCAACGAAACATCACCAAGCCCTACGATTGGCAGGCATATCAATACCCCTTTGTTTATGGGCAACCCGACCCTTCTCTTTTTCCGCTTGCAGCCTGGCGAGAATGCTCCCGCCAGGCCATGAGTGAACTTTCCATGCGCAGTTGGGCCAACGATGCCATATCGCAAGATGACCCGGCACTGGTGGAGCAGATTAAGAGCAAATTACTGCCACGGCGCGGAATTTTCGCAGATGATAGCGAGATCCTGATTACGGCCGGCGCACAGAATGCCTTGTTTTTATTGGCCTATTTGCTGTTTGGGAAAAAGACATGTGTGGCCGTTGAGGACCCCGGTTATCCGGATGCTCGAAATATCTTTGCACTTCACGGAGCCCATCTGAAGGCATTGAAGCTGGATCAGGAAGGGGCGATAATAGGCGCTGATTGCCGCGACTGTGATTATTTGTTTGTGACCCCCAGTTGCCAGTCGCCAACCAATGTCGTGATGAGCGCGGAGCGTCAGAAGAAACTTCTGGAATTTGCCAACTCCAAGGATCGTATCATTATCGAAGATGATTTCGAATGTGATTTCAATGGTTTGGATGGCCAGTC
This sequence comes from Sneathiella glossodoripedis JCM 23214, assembly GCF_000616095.1. GTDB lineage: Bacteria > Pseudomonadota > Alphaproteobacteria > Sneathiellales > Sneathiellaceae > Sneathiella > Sneathiella glossodoripedis. Next base: position 345,644 of record NZ_BAMS01000003.1, read on the forward strand.
ACCAGCACTTAAAGCGCAGGATAATGGCGGTCGTGTGATCTATCTTGGCAGCCTTTCAAAATCCATGTTTCCCGGTTTAAGGCTTGGATATATTGTCGCCAGTCCCACTTTGATTTCGGAATTGCGCTCCCTAAGACGGCTTATGTTGCGCCATGTCCCCAGCAATAACCAGCGGACAACTTCGCTGTTTATCGCCCTTGGCTATCATGAGAGCTATTTGCGGAAATTAAGTCGTATTTATTCAGAGCGGGCGGAGGTGATGTCGGATTGTATCGATACAATTTTTGCGAAAATGGATACAATGTCAAATTGTATCAATACAAGTGTCTGGTTGCAGGGGCCGGCAAAACTCGATGCGGACCAGCTGGCAATAAAAGCGCGTGACCAAGGCTTGCTGATCGAGCCGGGAAGCCCTCATTTTATGAAACCAGAAAAGAACCGGAATTTCATGCGACTGGGTTTTTCTTCAATCGCCACCGACCAAATCAGGCCAGGGCTTGAATTATTGGCCCGGTTAATGGAAGAACAACTTTCTGGTATTAATTAATATTCAAAATTGGACCTAATGAAATTTCGGGTCTTGTATTACCTGTTTTAACAGGCTTTTTGCCAGAAATTTTGTCCGGATTTGCCGTAGCGAGGAAAAATAATGACATATTCAACCATCGAAGTTGAGCCAATGGCAAGCGCACTGGGCGCCTATATCCATGGTGTTGATTTCTCAAAACCACTCTCAGACGAACAGTTTCAGGATGTTCATGACGCGCTTGTTGATAATTCGGTTATCTTCTTTCGCGATCAGGATTTATCTCCTGAAAATCAACTGGATGTTGCCCGGCGTTTTGGGACGCCAGAAGTGCATCCAATTGTTGAAGGTTCCAACGATCATCCGGAGTTGATTGAGGTGTTAAAACCTGCCGGCGAGGGAGCCTCCTTTGGTACCGGCTGGCATACGGATAATACGTTTTTTGAAAAGCCCAGCATGATCACCATGCTTTACGGTATCGAAACCCCGCCCGTTGGGGGAGACACCATGTGGGCAAGCATGGAAAAGGCCTATGATCATTTGTCCGACGGAATGAAGGAGTTGCTGGATGGACTGGTTGCGGTGCATTCCGCGAAAGTCGCTTTTGATCCGCGTACAACCGCAGAAAAATATGAAGGGAAGCATTCCCTTAAATACAAGTATTCGGATGCTGTGACAGCGGAAGTTGAACATCCCCTGATCAGAACTCACGACGTATCGGGGCGAAAATCCATTTTTGTCAATCCGATGTTCACGATCCGCATTAAGGGGATGACGGAAAAAGAAAGCGCCCCAATCCTGCAATATCTCTATGATTTTTCAACGCAGCCAGAATTCGCCTGTCGTTTCAGATGGGAAGATCGCTCAATCGCGATGTGGGATAATCGTTGCACGCAACATTATGCAATGAATGACTATGTTCAATATAAACGTTTGATGCGCCGGGTGACCATTGGTGGCGACAAGCGCCCATCTTGATTTAGGGGCTGAAAGTCGCACATGAGTAGTCATTCTTATAAGATACTGGTCCTTGATGGATACCCTAAGGACCACAGGAAGTTGCTGGCAGATCATCAAGGAACGCTGGCTGGGGAACTTTACGCCAAACGTCTGAAAGCGGTAAGCAGTAAATGTGAGCCGACGGTTTTATACCCTGCGGATGAGGATTGTGAATTACCCGGCGGTGTAGCGCTTGCCGATGTGGATGGAATTGTCTGGACCGGGTCCAGTCTGACCATCCATGATGATAAAGACCCACAGGTGCAGCGTCAGATTGCCTTTGCCCAAGCAGCTTATGAGGCACAAGTTCCCATGTTTGGCAGTTGCTGGGCCGCACAAATGGCTGTAACTGCTGCCGGTGGTCGATGCGCGCCGAGCCCGCGCGGGCGAGAGTTCGGTGTTGCGCGTAAGATTGCACTGAATGACGCCGGTCGAGGACATCCGATGTATGCGGGCAAGCGATCCGTGTTTGATGGATTCACAAGTCATCAGGATGAAATAACGCATGTTCGCCTGGTGCCGTTGTACTGGCTTCCAATAATTTTTCCGCAGTACAGGCCGTCGATGTGACCTTCAGAGGAGGGAGCTTTTGGGCCGTTCAGTATCATCCTGAGTATGATTTGCACGAAATTGCAAGCCTGTGCCGCTGGCGTAAAGAGGGGCTAACGGCGCAGGGAAATTTTGCCTCTGTCGCCGAGGCAGAAGTCTTTATTGACAGGTTGCAGGACCTTCATAGTGATCCCGGGCGAAGTGACCTGCGCTGGCAGTTGGGTATCGATGACGATGTTCTCAATTCCGATATCCGCCATCTGGAAGTTAGAAACTGGCTTGAGCGCAAAGTGTTTGCAACACTTTAGGGTGCAACAAAAATTCGGTTGCTGCCGATAGACTCAACAAGGTCTGCTGGCGGCATCTGATCGGTTACAAGTTTATCAACGGAAGTAAAGTCTGCGACCCTTACTGTGCCTGATTTGTTGAATTTTGTGTGATCAGCGACGACAATAATCTGTTCCGCTTGAGGCAGAATTGCGCGTTTGAATTCTGCTTCTGCCAAGTCAAAATCCAAGTAGCCTTGTTGTGCATGGACAGAACCCATGGATAGGATCGCTTTATGTGTAGTGAACTGCCTTGCAAATTCGATAGCAGTTGGGCCATAGGCTGCGCTGTCGTCTGAACGGATTTCGCCGCCAGCCATAAAAACACGGTTGTTGTTACGCGAGCAGAGCTCGCGTGCGACTTCGGTGGAGTTCGTGACAATTGTGAGGTTTCTGTGAGTAATCAGTTCTTTAGCAATATAGCATGACGTACTGCCATTATCGATTAACAGGGTCTCTCCATCTTTTATGAAGCTGGTTGTCAGCTTGGCAATGCGTTGTTTTTCTTCACGTTGTTCCTGCAGCCGGCTCAGAAAAGGGGGTTCGGCCGAATTATGAGGGAGCATCACCCCACCATGTATTTTTTCGACCGCGCCAGTGGAAGCCATATGCCGAATATCGCGGCGGATGGTTTCATCTGAGACATCAAGTTGCTCCGCAAGTTCAATAACACTGCAAGACTTGCGAACCTGCAGTACTTTCATGATTTCCTGTTGTCTTTTGGATTGCTTGATCATGTAATGCAGACTCACTTACGGTTAAAATATCCACAACGCTAGCATAGGTTGAGGATACTGCAAACCAGTTTGTGGGAATCCAAAATTTATTGCCCTGATTTGTTGGAAATGTGAAGGATATTTTGTGATGTATGACCTTTGTTTCAAATGGCATGAAAAATGTGTTGAGATTGCAGGCTTAAAATGACTAAAGTGCCGCGCAGGATCGAAATGATTTAAAACTTTTCCCTCAAATTTGTAAGTGGATTTGCCTAATGTCAGACAGTTTGAAATGTTTTACGCCAGTTGACGGAAGCCTGTATCTTGAAAGGCCCTACATGTCGCCTGACGTAATTCCCGAGCTTGTTGAGAAAGCTCGCACCGCGCAGGCTCAATGGAAGTTAAAACCCATTTCCGAGAGGGCGGAAATTCTGACTAAATGCGTTGAGAATTTTGTGTCCCGACAAGATCAGATCAGTGAGGAACTGGCATGGCAGATGGGGCGTCCAATCCGCTATGGTGCAGGAGAAGTTGGCGGCTTCAAAGAGCGGGCAACTTACATGATTGAAGTCGCTGAAAAGGCACTTGCAGACGTTCAGGTGGGTGAGAAGGAAGGTTTTACACGTTATATCAAGCGTGAACCTTTGGGTGTGGTCTTTACGATCGCTCCGTGGAATTTTCCATATATGACTGCAGTAAATTCCATTGTTCCTGCATTAATGGCAGGTAACGCTGTGATACTGAAGCATGCAACGCAGACCCATTTGTGCGGAGAGACAATGCAAAGCGCATTCGTTGAGGCAGGCCTTCCTGAAGATTTGTTTCAGCTTGTCGTTGCAACACATCAGTTTGCCGCAGATCTGATAAAATCAGGTGGGGTTAATTTTGTTGCATTTACCGGATCCGTTCCGGGTGGCGCTGCGATCGAAGAAGCTGCGAAAGGTCAGTTTATTGGCGTTGGTCTGGAGCTTGGCGGTAAGGATCCCGCTTATGTGAGGGCGGATGCGGATCCACAGTTTGCTGCGGAAAACCTTGTTGATGGGGCTATGTTCAATTCTGGGCAGTCCTGCTGCGGGATCGAGCGCATATATGTGCATGAAGATGTATATGATGCTTTCGTTGAAGGTGTCGTAAATACAGTCAATGGCTACAAGCTTGGCTCCCCCCTTGATCAGGAAACAACACTTGGACCCTGCGTGAATGCCAAAGCAGCGGATTTCGTTCGGGGACAGATTAAAGATGCGGTAGCGGCAGGTGCTCGGGCGCTTATCGACCCATCCAATTTCCCAATGGATAAAGAGGGAACCCCATATCTTGCCCCGCAGGTCCTTGTCGATGTTGATCACAGCATGCGGGTGATGACCGAAGAGAGTTTTGGTCCTGTTGTCGGTATCATGAAGGTTGGCTCAGACGAAGAGGCTATTGAATTGATGAATGACAGCGAGTTTGGTTTGACCGCGTCTGTCTGGACAAATGACGAAGCGAAAGCCATTGAGATCGGAGATCAGATTAATACCGGCACATGGTTTATGAACCGGTGTGATTATCTTGATCCTGCGCTGGCATGGACAGGGGTTAAAAATTCCGGTAGAGGCTGCACGTTGTCGAGTGTTGGGTATGAAAGCCTGACCCGCCCAAAATCCTATCATCTGCGTCATTCTGTATAAGGAAGTATATATGTCTATTACTGTTGAACAGCTTTCAGGAAACTGGAACTATCCCACTTCTGTTCGTTTCGGTGTTGGCCGGGCGAAGGAAATTGGCGCAGCCTGTGCAGAGCTGGGAATGAAAAACCCGCTTCTGGTAACTGACCCGGGACTGGCGGCCTTACCAATGATTGCAAACGCGGTTAAATCCTGCGAAAGCGCCGGTTTGGGATGTGCTGTCTTTAGCAACGTGAAGCCAAATCCGGTAGGCGAGAATGTGGAAGAAGGAGTTTCTGTATATCACGAAGGCAAGCATGACGGTGTGATCGCCTTTGGTGGTGGATCAGGACTGGATGCAGCAAAAGCAATTGCGCTGATGGTTGGGCAGAGTGGCTCTGTGTTTGACTTTGAAGATGTGGGCGACAACTGGACACGTGTAAAGCCAGAAGGGGTTGCGCCAGTGGTTGCTGTTCCGACTACGTCTGGTACTGGATCTGAAGTTGGCCGTGCATCAGTGATTACAGATGCGACAAATCATGTGAAGAAAATCATTTTCCATCCAAAAATGCTGCCAGGAATAGTTATCGCTGATCCGGAGCTGACTGTTGGGTTGCCACCACATATTACAGCGGCAACAGGAATGGATGCGCTGTCTCATAATCTGGAAGCTTATTGCTCTCCCTTTTATCATCCAATGGCTGAAGCATTGCCGTAGAAGGGATTCGCCTTGTGAAGGAATATCTTCCAGCAGCGACAAAGACAGGAGATGATCTGGTTGCAAGAAGTCAGATGATGGTCGCATCAACCATGGGGGCAACAGCCTTTCAACGGGGGCTTGGCGGTATGCACGCATTGGCTCACCCGTTGGGTGCCTTGTATGACGCGCATCACGGCTTGCTAAACGCGATTCTGATGCCCTATGTGCTGATCAGGAATAAAGAAGCTATTGAGGATCGCATTGCGCGACTTGCAGCCTATATGGGTCTTGCAGATCCCAATTTTTATGGTTTTTTGAGCTGGGTTCTGGATATTCGCAATGAGTTGAATATTCCCAATGACCTGGGCGCACTGAATATTGATGATCAAAAAGCTGAACTGATTGGCAAGATGGCTGTTGAGGATCCATCATCAGGTGGAAATCCGATCCAGTTGACAGCTGAGGAATATACGGAGCTGTTCCTGAATGCGGTCAAAGGTGATCTTGGCTGATTGAAACGGTCAATTCGAAATATAAAGCCGGGCTTTGCCCGGCTTTTTTTATCCCAACAAGATAACCGTGATTATTCCGGCGCTTAGGATGAAGGATGCAAACAGACGCCTTAGGATAGCTCCTTCATTGAGGAAATATCCCCCTATAATGACGGATAAGGGGATGGATGCCTGCCGGACAGTGGTAACAATTGCCACATCTGCCCCCTGTTCATAGGCGAGCAGGATCAGGAAGTAGGAGCCATAAAGGCACACGGCAAGTTTCAGGTGTAGAACCGGAGTCCTGATGACACGCAGAAGTCCGCCATATGCAGGAAACGGGTAGCCGTTTCTGATATAGATCAAGGCCAGAAGCGGCCAAATGATGATCTGTACCCAAAAGAACAGTACAGGTGCCTCGATCGTCATCATTAATTGGGAATCAGAGAGGGAGTAGATGCCGGTGCCACACATGGCTAGTATCGCCAGAGCGAGAGTTCTGGTGTCGGAAAGCAGGTTTACACCGCGTCGGTAAAGAAGCAGAACGGCACCGATGATCACCAGTGCGATACCCAACAGAATTTCCCAGTCATAGACTTTTCCCAGAAACAGAAAACTGAAACAGACGATAAAGACAGGGGATGCTCTGATGATGGGGTAATAGGCAGAAAGATCTCCCCGTTTGAGGGTCGCAATAAGAGACAGACTGTAGAGGAGTTGACCTGCAACGGAAATTCCAACCAAAAGCCATTCATCAGGGGAAAGCCAGAAGTCTGCTCCTATCGCTATGCCATGCACCAAACCAACAAGTGCGACAATAAGAGCGAGGGTCAGAAACGCATTTTCCGGTTCGGGGTCTTTTTTGATGAGCAGGTTCCAAAGCGGATGAAGTGTCGCGGAACATAAAACCAGCAAAGTAATCGTGAGTGACAAGAAGCTGTCCTTTTGTGTCAGGGGTTAATTGTCTGCAATCGCGTTACATTCATAAAATGCACTGATTGTTTTCAGGTGCCGCTTTTCTTTGAGGCACACCAACGACTCCGTCATGGTGGCTTTGCAGTCACTTAATCTAAGGGATTTCAAACGGCTGTCATGGCCAAACTCGGGTTCACTGACAATGCCCACACCGATTTCAGCGGCAACGGCCTCTCGAACGGCCTCGCGTCCTTGCACTTCCATTACAATATTCATGGGAAGCCGTGCATTTGAAAATTCTTCCTCCGTGTGGTTGCGGGTGCGTGAGCCGGGCTCGCGCATGATCAGGGGGAACTTTGATAGTTCTTTAAGCGTTATGGAGTCGCGTTGCGCCAGTGGATGCGTGCGTGAGACAAATGCGACCAGCGGATCTTCACAGAGGGTGAGAGACGTGAAGCGGCTGTCTTTTTCCATGTCAGCCACAATTCCTAAATCATAGGAAAAATCGAGTAATCCCGAAATGATCTGTTCAGCGTTTCCAATATGCATGCTGACGGCCACCCCTTCGTAGGATTTCTTAAATTTTCCAATCAGGGGAATTACATGTAATGGGGAGTCCGCAGCGACACTCAGATGTCCTTTTGCGAGGGTTTGGTGGGCGGACAGCAGATCAATTGCCTGTGTTTCAAGTTGAAAGGATTTTTGCGTGATCGCAAAAAGCTGCTCTCCCAGCGGGGTCAGGCGGACGACGCGTTTGTGACGGTGAAATAAAAGAACGTTAAAGCGTTCTTCAAGTTTCTTGACCTGATCGGAAAGGGCGGGCTGCGTCAGGCCCAGACTGTCCGCCGCTTTTGAGAAGCCTCCATGCGTGGCTACCGCGTGAAAGGCGCGAAATTGAGAGTAATACATAATATTTTCTTATATATATGATAAAATAAAGAACTTGGATTTATATTATTTTGCAGGCTAAAGTGGGGTCAAGCACAATTGCTAATTTATGAAAATACGAAGCCCGATTTGTGAATATTTTGGGCGAAGTTGTGGGAAATAAGACAGTTTTGTGAAAATGTCTTTTATAATTCCAAAAAAATTCAATAAACTAGTAAGTGCGTTATGAAGATTTGGGAGGTCGTCATAAAAGCATAACAGAATGGGAGCATGAATTAAGCGAACCAAATAACAATCGTCTATTGAAAAAAGGCGGGCGCTATTCAGGCAGTTTATTCATAAATGTCAAACAGAAGGGGATGCAGCTATGAAATCCAAGACATTAAAATCAGTACTCGCAAGTGTTGTCGGCGTTATGCTGGGAACGGTTGCGACAGTATCCGTTGCAGAAGAATTGACCGTATATACCGCGGTTGAAGCGGAAGACCTTAAGAAGTATGCGAAAAACTTTAATGAGGATTACCCTGACATCAAAATAAACTGGGTTCGCGATTCAACTGGTATTATCACAGCAAAACTATTGGCAGAGAAAAACAATCCTCAGGCAGATGTTGTATGGGGACTGGCTGCGACAAGCCTGATGCTGCTCAAAGAAGAAGGTATGCTTGAGGGCTATTCGCCTGTTGGCGTTGAAAAGCTGGACAGCAAGTTTAGAGATGCAGACAACCCAACCACATGGACTGGTATGGATGCATGGGTGGCTTCCGTATGCTTTAACACGGTAGAGGCTGAAAAAGCCGGACTTCCTATGCCAACTTCATGGAAAGATTTGACCAAGCCTGTCTATAAAAATCAGGTCATCATGCCAAATCCAAACTCATCCGGAACCGGTTTCCTTGACGTTTCTTCGTGGTTGCAGCTCTTTGGTGAGGAAGAAGGCTGGAAATATATGGATGCATTGCATGAGAATATTGCCAGATATACTCACTCAGGCTCCAAGCCATGCAAGTTGGCCGCAGCCGGTGAAATTCCTATCGGTATTTCTTTTGCTTTCCGCGGTGCCAAGTCCAAAGCAAAAGGGGCTCCGCTTGAAATTATCGTACCATCCGAAGGTGTCGGTTGGGATATGGAAGCAACTGCAATCATCAAGGGTACGAAAAAACTCGAAGCGGCTAAAAAGCTCGTGGATTGGTCAGTTACCCGCAAGGCAAACGAAATGTATAACGAAGGCTATGCTGTGGTTGCATATCCTGGGGTTGCCAAGCCTGTAAAATATTTCCCTGAAAATATTGCAGATGCGATGATCGACAATGATTTTGGTTGGGCTGCGTCAAATCGCAAGCGTATCCTGGCTGAATGGCAAAAGCGTTACGATTCCAAGTCGGAAGCTAAATAAACAAACCTGAAAAGGTCGCTGGGGCCTTCGCTTGTCAGACTTGCGAAGGCCTTTTTCATTTATATGCGGTCTGTGACCGCAACGATTGTTGAGCAAGAGCTGGAATTATGAGTAAGGACGTTGCTGATCAGAAGCGCGAAGCCTATCTGCGGGTTCGTAATGTAACTAAAAAATTTGGCTCCTTCACTGCACTACGCGACATATCGCTGGATGTGTATGAAGGGGAATTTGTCTGTTTTCTAGGCCCCTCCGGTTGCGGGAAAACAACTCTTTTAAGGGCCATTGCCGGGTTGGATATCCAAACCCACGGGTCTGTGTTTCAAGGGGGGCGGGATATCTCTGGCCTGCCTGCATCGGAACGTGATTTTGGAATTGTGTTCCAGTCTTATGCGCTCTTTCCAAATTTGACCGTGAATGAAAATGTGGGCTATGGCCTTGTCAATATCCGCAGCTCTAAAGCGGAGATAGCCGCCAAGGTTGCAGAGCTTCTCGAGCTTGTGGGGTTGCCTGAGCAAGGAGACAAATATCCATCGCAACTTTCCGGTGGTCAGCAGCAACGCGTCGCTCTGGCACGGGCGCTGGCAATGTCGCCCGGACTTTTGTTACTTGATGAACCCCTTTCAGCACTTGATGCCAAGGTTCGTGTTCATCTGCGCCATGAAATGAAGGAGCTGCAGAGGCGCCTTGGGGTCACAACGGTCATGGTAACCCACGATCAGGAAGAAGCCCTCACCATGGCCGACCGCATTGTGGTCATGAAGGATGGCGTTATTGAGCAAGTGGGGACACCGGAAGAAATTTATCGCAATCCGGCGAGCGCTTTTGTTGCGGAATTTGTAGGTACCATGAATTTCCTTAATGCCAGCAAAGCCAACGATGAGCAAATCCTACTGGGTGAAAATCTGCTTAATCTGGATGAGGCCGAACGACAAAAATTGAATGGAAGCCCCATTCTGGCTTGCGTTCGCCCTGAAGATATTCAGGTTCGCAATATCGACGATGCTACAGAAAATGCCTTTATGACAACTGTGAAGGATCTGGAGTTTCTTGGCTCTTTTTGCAGGGCAACGTTGTGCTACGGTGACGAAGGATCGAATATCAACGCAGATTTTTCCATTAATCTTGTTCGTGATCGCAACATAATACCCGGCGCCAAAATTCGAGTGGCGATCCCGGCAAACAGTCTTCATATTTTTCCAGCGGATACAGCGAAATGACGGATCAGGGATTTTCTGTAACGCCGCCTGTCGTTAAAGCAAGGCTGAGCCGCGATGACTGGGTCATGCGTGCGTTTATTGTGGGAATTGGATTATGGCTGGTTGTTACGTTATTGCTGCCGCTTTATGCCATGTTGTCCAAAAGTGTGCAAAGCAAGGATGGAACCTTTACAGGGCTTGCAAATTATATTGAATATTTTTCAACCCCTGCATTGTTCAATTCAATTAACAACAGCTTCTTCATCGCGATTACCTCCACCATAATAACAATTTCACTGGCATCCGTATTTGCCTTTGTTCTGGCGCGATCCAGCATTCCCTTTAAAGGGTTTTTCAAAGGAGCAGCGCTGCTGCCACTGCTCGCCCCATCCTTGTTGCCAGGCATTTCATTTGTGTATCTCTTCGGCCGTCAGGGCGTGTTGAAGGATCTACTTGGGGACGCAAGTATTTACGGGCCTATCGGGATAATCATGGGGGAGGTTTTTTATACCTTTCCGCATGCATTGATGATTCTGATTGCAGCATTTTCCATTGCAGACGCTCGCCTGTATGAGGCTGCTCAGGTTTTACGTACTGGCCGAATTCGAACTTTTTTCACGGTTACGCTGCCCGGCATCAAATATGGTTTGATCAGTGCAATTTTCGTTGTTTTTACGCTGGTGATCACAGATTTTGGTATCCCCAAGGTTATTGGCGGTCAGTATAACGTTCTGGCAACGGACATATACAAGCAGGTTATTGGTCAGCAGAATTTTGAAATGGGCGCTGTTGTCAGTGTTGTTTTGCTTATACCTGCTGTTGTTGCTTTCGCGGTCGACCGATTTGTTCAGCGCAAGCAAGTGGCCATGCTGACGGCGAGGGCGGTACCCTATGAGCCCAAGCCGCATTTCTGGCTCGATAGTGTCTTTTTTATCTATTGTGTCGTTATCAGCGCTATGATTATCGGCATTATTGGGATGGCAGGGTATGCATCCTTTGTCACTTTCTGGCCTTATAACCTCGAGCTTTCACTGAACAATTATAATTTTGATGTCATGGATGGCGGTGGTTGGGCGTCCTTTTACAATTCTTTGAAAATGGCGACTTATACTGCCATTTTCGGGACGATAATCATCTTTACCGGCGCCTATATGGTGGAAAAAGCCAAGGGATTTAAAGCGATCAGAGGCGTTATCCAGTTTCTGTGCATGATCCCAATGGCGGTTCCGGGCATGGTGTTGGGTCTTGCCTATATCTTTTTCTTTAACCATCCAGATAATCCGTTGGGGTTCATTTACGGAACCATGCCCATTCTGGTAATCGTGACCATTGCTCATTTTTATACGGTGAGTCATTTAACATCCATGACTGCATTGAAGCAGATGGATCCGGAATTTGAAACTGTATCTGCGTCTCTTAAAGTTCCGTTTTTCCGAACATTTCTGAAGGTGACGGTTCCCGTTTGTTTGCCAGCAATTCTGGATATTTCCATTTATCTGTTTGTAAATGCCATGACGACTGTGTCTGCGGTTATTTTCCTCTATTCCACCGATACGTCACTGGCATCAATAGCGGCGCTTAATATGGATGATGCTGGTGATGTGGCACCCGCTGCTGCGATGTGTATGGTGATTGTAGCAACTTCGGCAACGGTCCGTTTAATCCATGCGCTGCTTTCAAGGGGGCTTCAGTTGAAAACCCAAGCGTGGAGAAAACGGTGATGTCTGGTGGTGCAGCTTCCAATCAAACACCTCATCAATCGGAAGGGGATGTTAATTTTTCCAAGCGGAGACAAGACTGGGCGGCAACAAATATTGATGCTGAAAGCAACGCGCTACTAGCCCGAGATGCGAAAGCTTTCCTGCATCAATCTGTGTCTACACCTTGTCTTAATACCATTTCAAAAGCTGAAGGCGCCTATATTTACGATGGTCAGGGGCGTCGGTATTTGGATTTTCATGGGAACAATGTTCATCATATCGGTTATGGGCATCCAAAACTGAAAGAAGCGATTAACCGTCAGATGAACGAGTTGCCGTTCGCGCCGCGTCGTTTTACCTGTGAACCCGCGGTGGCGTTGGCCGAGAAACTCGGGGAAATATCCCCCGGCGATTTATCGAAAGTTCTGTTTGCAACCGGCGGATCCGACGCCATAGAAATGGCGCTTAAAGTGGCACGTGCGAAAACGGGGCGTTTCAAGACAGTCTCTTTTTGGGATGCATTTCATGGTGCCGGCTTTGGAGCATCCAGCGTTGGAGGAGAGCAGCTTTTTCGGGGCCAAGCCATAGGGCCGTTACTTCCGGGGAGCGAACATGTTGCACCCTTCGCCTGTTATAGATGTCCGTATGGATATGACGTTGACAAGAATGGTGCGCCTGACCAGAGCGTCTGCAAGACCACCTGCGCGAATATGATCCGTTATGTTTTGGAAAAGGAGGGAAATGTGGCCGCGGTGATCGCAGAGCCCGCACGCGCAGTTCCCTATACCCCACCATCTGGATTTTGGAAGATGGTTCGAGAAGCATGCAATGACGCTGGAGCGTTGTTGATTTTCGATGAAATCCCGACAGGACTTGGAAAAACCGGCAAGATGTTTGCCTGCGATCATGACGAGGTAGTGCCGGATATTCTGGTGATGGGGAAAGCTTTGGGCGGGGGAATTCTTCCGATCGCGGCGATGTTATGCAGACCAGAACTTGATGTTCTGGGCGATTACGCCATCGGTCATTACACGCATGAGAAAAATCCGGTTACCACACAGGCTGCGCTTACAACGATTGAGATTATTGACGAGGAAAAGCTCGTAGAAAATGCTGAAAAAGTAGGGACTTACGCGATTAACCGTATGAAAGACATTAAGAATAGATTTTCTATGGTTGGCGATGTAAGAGGTCGTGGTTTCCTGTTGGGAATGGAGCTTGTGACAGATCAGGAAACAAAGGAACCAGCATCCGATGCGGCGGAGGAAATCCTGTATCATGCTTTTGACAAGGGGCTGAGTTTCAAAACTACTATGGGGAATGTATTGACCTTCACGCCGCCTCTTATCACCACAATTGAGCAATTGGATTTTGCTTTAGACGTGATTGAAGAGGGGCTCAAACACGTACAAAGCAGGTCGAAAAATATATAAGTTAAAGTGATTAATTTGATCGAAAATAGCAATTTGACTTATCGATGGTAAGGACGCCAAATGAGGAAAATTACCATCGGCCCTTCAATAAAGGAGAGGGAAATGTCTAGTCAAGCCTTGCAACTTCCGCAATATAGTACGAGCGAGGGTACCCATCGCGTTGGGGAAGAGCCCTATCTGCTGACGCCCGGTCCACTAACTACTGCGGTATCAACCAAAGCTGCGATGCTCAAAGATTGGGGGTCGTGGGATGATGATTTCAAGGCAATTACTGCAGAAATCAGAAAACGATTGGTCGCCATGTGTTCGGGTGAGAGTGATTATGACTGTGTATTGATGCAAGGGAGCGGCACTTTTTCAGTAGAAGCCGCTTTGGCGTCATTTATTCCGAAAGATGGAAAAGCGCTGGTTTTAATGAACGGTGCGTATGGTCAGAGATCCGCTAAAACCCTTGAATATCTAAAGAGGGATTATATTACCTTGGACAAGGGGGACTATCTGCCGCCAATGCCTGAAGAGGTCGATGCAATCCTGGGCGAGAATCCTGACGTTACCCATGTAGTTGCCATACATTGTGAGACCAGTTCAGGGATATTAAACCCTCTTAAAGGGATTTCGGATGTCGTTCAGCGGCAAGGTCGCAAGTTAATTGTAGATAGCATGAGCGCTTTTGGGGCCATTGAAATTGATGTCGCGGACATCCCGTTTGAAGCGCTTGTATCATCGGCAAATAAATGCATTGAGGGTGTTCCCGGGTTTGGTTTTATTTTGGCGCGTAAAGAAGCGTTGCTGGCTGCAAAAGGGAACAGCCACTCACTTAGTCTGGATATTCACGATCAGTGGATTTACATGAATAATACGGGGCAATGGCGTTTTACACCACCTACACATACTGTCGTCGCGTTTTTGGAAGCACTCCGTCTTCACGAAGCGGAAGGAGGCGTGAAGGGGCGGCTCGCTCGCTACACTGCCAATAGAGATGTCTTGGTAAGGGGAATGAGAGCGCTTGGGTTTGAAACGCTTCTGGATGATGAATGGCTTTCTCCCATCATAACTACCTTTTTCAGCCCAAATGATTCAAAATTTGAATTTTCCAGATTTTATAACGAGATAAAGCAACGTGGATTTATTATTTACCCTGGAAAACTAACGGTGGCGGACAGTTTCCGGGTTGGATGTATTGGCGCGCTTGATCAGCATGTCATGAGTGGTGTAGTACAGGCAGTCAAGGATAGCTGCGAAGTGATGGGGGTTACGAATTTCGGCCCGCCAGATGGAGTGAAATAGAGAAAAATTGGACGCAACAACAGTATTGATTAGCCTTTTGGGTGGAGTATCCCTGCTCCTGTGGGGATTGCGCATGGTGAACACTGGTGTCACACGCGCGTTTGGTCGTGAACTTGGTAAAATTCTGAATTTTAGTCTCAAGAACAGGATCAACTCATTTTTCGGTGGCCTAGGGGTTACAATGCTGTTGCAGAGCAGTACAGCAACGGCACTGTTGACTGCATCCTTTGCTGGAAGAGGTTTAGTAACTGCGTCTGCGGGAATCGCTGTAATGCTTGGCGCCGATGTCGGTACGACGCTGGTTGCGCAAATTCTGACCTTTGATTTATCCTGGTTGGCGCCGGTTTTACTTTTTATTGGATTTGTCCGGCACTCGACAGCCAAAAGCACTCGTGCAAAAAACCTTGGTCGCATTATGCTGGGCCTTGGTATGATGCTGACGTCATTGAAATTACTCGTTGCTGCATCAGAACCCATTCGTGATTCCAGTGTCGCTCAATATGTGTTTTCCTCTCTCACGGGAGAGCCGGTACTGACTGTATTATTGGGTGCAATACTGACTTTCGCGGCACATTCAAGCCTCGCCACCGTGTTGTTTATTTTGACATTGGCAGCGACCGGTGGTGTCCCTATGGATGTGGCGCTGGCCATGATACTTGGGGCTAATCTGGGCGGAGCGTTACCACCGGTTCTGGCGACCATGAATGCAGATGCCGCTTCAAGGCGTCCGCCACTTGGAAATTTAATCTGTAGATTGACCGCTGTCGTATTTGTATTGCCGTTCTTGCATCTGATCGAGCCGGAGCTTTCCCGATTTGCTCAGGATCCAGCCCGTCAGATCGTGAATTTCCATACATTTTTCAATTTTGGTCTTGCCGCCGTATTTATATTTTTTACGGGCCCGCTTGGCAGGCTGACACATGCAATTGTTCCGGACAAGACTGTAACAGATAATTTGGCGCCCATTCCCATTCATCTGGACCGCGCAGCACTTGAAAGTCCGCAGTTGGCTATTGCGAACGCTGTACGAGATACGTTGCGCCTTGGTGATGTCATGGAAAAAATGTTCCGTGATTACAAAGTTGCGTTTGAGAAAAATGATCCTGTTATCCTGCAGCGGGTTAGGGACGCCGACAATAGTATCAAGGAATTTAATGCAGGAATTAAAAGCTATTTGACGGAACTTGGGCGCGAAAGCCTTGAGGATGAAGATGAGCGGCGCTGTACAGAAATAATGACGTTTACAACCAATATGGAAAATATTGGTAATATTGTCGTTTTGAATATGGCGGAGCTATTGGAGCGGAGCAGTTCTGATCAGGTTGTTTTTTCTGAAGAGGATATCGCTGATCATCACAGGTTGTTTGACCTGCTTCTGACAAGCCTGAAACTATCCTTCACAGTTTTCCTGACGCAGGATGAACAACAAGCTGCTCAACTTGTGCGTAATAAGCAGATTTTGCGCGAGCAGGAGCGAACTGCCGTAAATGCACATTTGACCAGATTGCGGCAGGGGCCTGCTATGGATGAAGTTTCAAGTGCGCTCCATCTGGGCCTGCTAAGTGACTTGCGCCGCATTAATTCGCTGATTTCTTCCATTGCCTACCCTTTGCTGGAAAGAAAAAGCAAATTGAAAGAATTCGGTAACAAAAGTGACAGCAAAAAGAAGGATAAATCCAAGAAGAAGAAATCACGCGACCAACTGCACTAGGGGGTGAGGATGTCAGAGCGAGGGCTGGAATTTCGGGATTTAGGTGCAATGGATGCCCATAATTTGCTGAATTTGTCGAATTTAGTGGGATGGGACTATACGCTTCAATACTGGCAATTGTTAATCGCCACGAGCACGGTTATCGGCGCCTTTTCAGATGAAGGACGCTTAATCGCATGCGCCAGTCATATCTGTTTCCCCCCAACTCATAGTTTCGTCGGTGCGGTAATCGTAGTGCCTGAATGTCAGGGTAAAGGTATCGGCCGAATGGTCATGAAGCACCTGCATGAAAAGATTGCGCAAAAAAAGCTGCCTGCACGGTTGATTTCAACGCCCGAAGGGGCACCGTTGTATCAGAAACTTGGATATGAAACAGTTGACCAGTGTCACAAGTTGATGCGGGTGAGGCGCGAAGTTCCAAGTCAACTTGGTGAGTTGGACGGTTATGTTTGCAAACCTGTTAATGCGGATGCCATGCCGTTACTAATAGAGCTGGACCGTCAGCAATTTGGTGCAAATAGATCTCATTTGCTTTCTGCGATGCAACAGGGCGGATTTGCAGGTGTTTATCTGATTAACAGAAACACGGAAGTTATTGAGGCCTATGCCTGCAGATATATCAGAGATGGGTATTCGGTGATCGGGCCTGTTGTTGCGATAACACAAAAACAGGCCTTAACGCTGTGTCAGATGTTGGCGTATGGTCAATCATCGAAGCTGAGAATAGATACTTACTCCAACCAGTCCAGCTTTCGTGAACAACTGTTTCAAATGGGGTTTGAAGAGGTGGATAGATCACCCGTTATGGCGTTGAACGAAGTCTTTCCTTATGAGGAAAAGCCCGGTATCTTTGCATTGGTTTCGCACGCTTTCGGCTAGCTCAGTTCAGACATGCGATCTGGAAAGTCGGTGATTATCCCATCAACACCCCAGCCTAGGAATTGTTTTGCCTTTGCTGGATCGTTCAGGGTGTAGGTCAATAATCTGATGCTGGCCTCATGTACCTCATTGACTATATCGCGGTTTATGAAATCACAGTCCATATGCAGGCTGGCGGCATTCACCGCAGATAGACGTTCTTTCCAGTTGTGGGGCAGGGTGTCGCTCAGATACCCGATAGGGACATCTGGCAGGAGTTTATTCACTACCTGCAGACTTTCAATATTAAAAGACGAAATCAGGAGTGGCGGCAGTTGCGACTGAAGGCGTTTAAGTTCGGCGCAGACAATTTCGGCGGTGGGAACCTGCCATCCATCGAGTGGTTTTATTTCCAGATTAACGCTCATTTCGCGTTCAGCGATGAGTTTCATCGCTTCAGATAAGGTGGGTATTTTTTCGCCCTTAAATTCTGAAGAGAACCAACTACCTGCATCCAGCTCTTTTATTTCGCTGAGAGTTTTCAGCCGGACTTTCCCTTCACCGTTCGTACAGCGTCTTACATTATGGTCGTGACAGATGACACACTGGTTATCAGCCGTAATCATTACATCGATTTCGACTGAACGGATTCCCAACTTTGCAGCGAGATCAATGGCGGCCAGAGTGTTTTCCGGTGCCAAGCCGGATGCGCCTCGATGTGCGATAATTCGAGGCATATTGTTAAAATATGGGTACTGCATTTGTGGGCTCCCCAGCCGATTAACTTTATTACAAGAGTTTAGGTTGTTCCTGCGGAATTTGCCAAGTAATAGGAGAAATATTGTTTTCTATCAAATAGTTATTTGTTGCAGAAAAATGACCGTTTCCAATGAAGCCCCGATGCTGATAATGGCGATGGGTGGGGGCTGCTCAAGATCAGGTGACGTGTCCTGTCTATTAGCGACTGTTTGCTAAGTGCTGGTTTACCCCATAACAAAAATACAAGTGAATTCCTGTCATCCGATAGTTTTTTTATGAAGCTGTCAGTTAGAGTTTCCCAGCCCTTATTTCTGTGTGATCCGGCTCTGCCAGCCTCAACGGTGAGGACAGAGTTAAGAAGCAGAACCCCTTGTTTAGCCCATGTTATGAGATTACCATTTTCAGGTGGCGGATATCCCAGATCGCGCTCAATCTCGCGAAAAATATTTCGAAGGGATGGGGGAATTTTAACGCCATGTCTTACGGAAAAACTCAATCCGTGGGCCTGACCTGGGCCATGATAAGGGTCCTGCCCAAGGATCACCACTTTTACATCTTGAAACGGGGTAAGGGAAAGGGCCGCGAATATATCAGTCTCTTCAGGGTAAATAATTTTGCCGGCATTTTTCTGACCACTCAGAAACTCTTCAAGCTTCTGAAAATAAGGCATGGAGATTTGCAATTGCAGGTGAGTTGACCAGTCGCCGTCAATATGATCAAGTTTCGCCGAGAGCTTCATTTTTAATTTCAGGACACTGTTTTGGTATTATTCGGGTTTTCAGATCGAAACTATCGTAGTTGTAATTCCTCAACAACAGGTCATGGCGAATGGAGTAAATATTTTTCGTGTGCTGAAAAGTCCTGCTTGACAGAAATCTAATTTTTACCAACATTGTTCGTATACATATAAAGAGGAATGAAATGGGAGAGTTCTTCCGACCGGAAAACAGGGATGCCCTTGTGTCTGCGTTGTCGCGGCGCCATTGGCGGTATTTGGCAGGTGGAACGGACTACTATCCCTCAATTGTCGGAAAAACAGAAACGTCAGATATTCTGGATTTAACCGCTGTTGCGGAATTGCGAGGTATTTCTGAAGACACGGCTTACTGGCGAATAGGGGCGACAACCAGTTGGTCTGAAATTCGGGATTATAATTTTCCTCCGTTTTTTGATGGGTTAAGGCTCGCTGCGAAAGAAGTGGGCGGTATGCAAATTCAGGCAAGCGGCACGATTGGCGGAAATATATGTAATGCGTCACCTGCAGCGGACGGTGTGACAGCTTTACTCGCTTTGGATGCTGAAGTCGAAATTCTCGGTCCTCAAGGAATTAGAGTACTTCCCATCGATCAGTTTGTGATCGGTAACCGCCGAACTGCCTTGAAAGAAGCTGAGATTGTCTATGGTATTCGCATTCCTAAACCAGCTGGTGATAGCGCGTTTGGGTATTTTAAAAAATTGGGATCCCGTAGATATTTGGTTATCTCGCTGGTTATGGTGTCGGCTGTTTTATGCCTGACAAAGGATCGTAAAATCACAGATGTACGAATAACGGTTGGGGCTTGTTCAGAAGTTGCCTGCCGTCTTTTTCAGCTGGAAAAAGCCTTGGCGGGAGCTTCCATAGATGAAAATCTGGAAGATGCTGTAAAGGCTGAACATCTTGCGATTTTAAGCCCAATTGATGATGTTCGGGCGAGCGCTGAATACCGGTTGCAGGCTGCTCAATCGATGCTCCGCGATATGTTGAGTGAGTGGGGTCAATATGAGTGAACGTTTCGTCTTATCTGTAAATGGTACGCAGCATGAGGTGGAAACATCACCGATCCGCCGGTTATCTGAGGTTTTGCGGGAGAATTTGCAACTTACGGGTACTAAAGTGGGGTGTAACGCGGGGGATTGTGGTGCCTGCACCGTACTGATCGATGACGAACAGATGTGCGCCTGTCTCACACCAGTTGCGCAAGTGCAAGGGCGTAGGATTGAAACAATAGAAGGGCTTGGAAAGTCCGGTGAGTTGAACGCGCTGCAACAATCGTTCAAACGTCATGGGGCTGCTCAATGCGGCATATGTTCTCCCGGGATGTTGGCTGCGGCGACATCGTTACTGCGCAAGGTTGAAACGCCCACGCAAGAACAAGTGGAAGATGCGATTGGGGGAATATTGTGCCGCTGCACAGGTTATCAGAAAATTGTGGAAGCCATTTTGGATTACCGCGGCACTAAGATGCAACAAGCCGTTGAAGCTGGTTCCGCTGTCGGTCAATCCCTTGCAAAAGTTGATGCGGATCCAAAATTGACAGGGGCCGAGCGGTATGGCGCAGATGACATTCCTGCCAATGCCCTGTGGGTTAAGGTTTTAAGGTCTCCATTGTCGCACGCGAAGATTAAGCTGGGGAACTTGGATGAGGTGGTTCAGCAGATATCGGGACTGTACGAAATTCTGACCCACCGTGATGTTCCGTTTAACCGGTTTGGTATTTATCCAGAGGGCAAAGATCAGCCAGTCCTGTGTGAAGATGTTGCCCGCTATCGAGGAGATGCAATTGTCGCTCTGGTGGGTGAAAAAGAGGTTATAAGCAGGCTAAATCTTGAAGATTTGCCCATTGACTGAGTGAATTGCCAGCGCTGTCAACCACCAAGGATGCTGTATCATCCAATGTTCCCATATTGCATGAAGATCACCCGGATAACGTACTTATTGAAGGCAGCGTCGAAAAAGGGGATGTGACGCAATGCGGGGAAATTGTCGTGAGGGGAGAGTTTGAAACTCGCTTTGTCGAACACGCATACATTGAGCCAGAGGCGGGATGGGCCCAGCGGATTGGGGATCGCATTGAAATGCATGTCACAACGCAAGCGGTTCATATGGACCGCGATGAGATTGCGAGTGTGATGCGGCTTGAAAAAGAACTGGTTCGAGTAATTCCGAGTGCATGTGGTGGCGGTTTCGGCGGCAAACTGGATGTGTCCGTACAACCCCTTCTTGCAATTGCAGCTTACCGAAATGATCGGCCGGTGGCGATGGTATATGAACGTCCTGAAAGCATGATTGCGAGTACCAAACGGCATCCTTCGCGCATTTGGACCGAATTTTCAGCGGATCGACAGGGGTATTTGCAGACTGCTCAGATGCAGGCGGATTTTAACACTGGTGCTTATGCCTCTTGGGGGCCAACTGTTGCTGGGCGCGTGCCAGTGCATGGGAGCGGTCCTTATTTTGTGCCCAGTGTGAAAATCACTGGCCGGGGAATATACACTAATGGTCCACCCGCTGGGGCATTCCGGGGATTTGGTGTGCCACAGGCTGCCATTGCCCATGAGTGTATGATGGATGATTTGGCGGAAGAGTTAAAAATGGACCGCCTGGAAATCCGTCTCAAAAACGCGATCCGGGAGGGGCAAGAGACAGCTACGGGACAAGAACTGAAAGCAAGTGCGGGGCTTGCAGAATGTCTGCAAATGCTGCAGCCACATTGGCGGAGATTGATGGCTGAAGTGGATCAGTTCAATCAAGCGCAAAATGGTCGGTTGCGACGGGGTATTGGTATCGGTGCCATGTGGTATGGAATTGGAAACACAGCCCTCTCCAACCCCTCCACCATGGAAGTTGGTATTAACAGGAAGGGTCAATTAACGTTATTTAACGGGGCGGTGGATATCGGGCAGGGATCTAATACTGTTCTACTGCAGATCTGCGCAGATGCCGCAGGCTTACCTGTCGCGGATTTTCACTATGTAATGGGTGACAGTGATTTGACGGAGGATGCTGGCAAAACATCGGCGTCGCGCCAGACATTTGTATCGGGAAAAGCCGCAGAGCTTGCAGGACTGGAATTGAGGAGGAAAATTCTACGCCATGTGAATGCAGGCGAAGATGCTCGGTTAAGTATGCAAGACAGATCACTGGTGGTTGAGGATCAAACCTCCTGTCACGAAATTCAGCTTGAAACCCTTACTCCAGATGAAAAAGGGCAAGTTTTTGTAGGGCGCGGCCGCTTCGATCCACCGACGACCATGCTGGATAAAAATGGTCAGGGTATTCCATATGCAACATATGGGTTTGCTGCTCAGATCGCTCTTGTCGAGGTGGATATGGAACTGGCAACCACTCGGGTGCTGGAAATCTTCGCAGCCCATGATGTTGGCCGTGCGATAAATCCACAGCAGGTTGAGGGACAAATACAAGGTGGAATTGCGCAAGGATTAGGGCTTGCCTTGATGGAGGAGTATGTCCCCGGCAAGACAGAAAATCTTCATGATTACCTCATCCCGACAGTCGGGGACATGCCTGATATGACGGTGATTATAGTTGAGGACGCTGAGCCACTTGGCCCCTACGGTGCGAAGGGTGTGGGCGAGCCGGGACTGGTTCCGACGGCGCCAGCTATTTTTAGTGCGATCAGGCACGCAAGCGGAGTACGTGTGACGGAGGCGCCAATGCTGCCACACAGGCTGAAAGCTGCTTTGCAAAAACAGGAGGTAACAAGATGACCAAAACCTCAACCGGTTCGAAGCGTCAACCGCTGGATCAGGACTTGATCCGATGTGATGCATGTCCGGTGCTTTGCCGCATCAGGGTAGGTCAAACTGGCGCTTGCGACCGGTACGGAAATGTGGATGGGGTGCTGACCAGAATGGATCCCCTTGTCGTTACAGAAACGGCGCAGGCGGATACTCTTGCCCAGCCGATCAGGCCGATTGGGATGGAAATATTTTAAAGCCGCAGAACGTAACCATAACAGGTATCGGGTCCGGCACGACTTATCCGGATTACAAGCCAGCCCCGTTCATTGTGGGAGCAGAGGTGGATGGCGTTGATACTGTAACAGTCGTCTCTGAGGGCGTATTCAGTTATTGCGGCACAAAAATAAAAATCGATACGGATCGGTATGTGGGCGATGAAACTGCGGCAGTCTTCGCTGAGGGTGAGCAAGTCGGCCATGTGACAACAGCAGAATATGGGAGCCAGATGCTTGCCATCGGAGGGGTTCGTCATTTGACGGGCGGGTCCAAAAAAGAAGGGCGGGTGACCTGCGATACGTTGCTGCGTTTGTGTAATAGAGAAGCTGTTACCCTTAACGTTGAAAATGGGGCAAAAGTTGTCGTTCAGGCGGGAAAACCTCCCATAATTGATGATGTGCAGGAAGAACGAATGCGGGTCGGGTGTGGCTCCGCTACCATTGGCATATTTGCACCTCAGTGGCATGGAAAAGTTGATGAAGTCATAGTCGTTGATGATCACATCACTGGTGTATTGAGCGAGCATCAAGCGGGTCAATTTTTACAAATGCCCTTATCAGGTATTCGGGTGCGTGGTCGTAAATCCACCCCAGGGCGATATTTTCAAGTCG
The DNA here is from genome assembly GCF_000616095.1 of Sneathiella glossodoripedis JCM 23214. GTDB lineage: Bacteria > Pseudomonadota > Alphaproteobacteria > Sneathiellales > Sneathiellaceae > Sneathiella > Sneathiella glossodoripedis. Next base: position 369,085 of record NZ_BAMS01000003.1, read on the forward strand.
CTGATCATGGTGCAGGTTGGGGAGGGACCGATATTACAGATCCACTTGATATCATATCGAAAATTGATCCGGAGCGGGCTTATGCGGGTATGCGGTTGCTGATGGTATCAACCACGGGGCAGGATAGTGCCTGGTACGTACTTGATGAGAATCTGGTGCCTGTCCCTACAGCCATGCCCGAAGAAATTCGCCAGATTGTTGATAGAATTGCCGAAAATTGTGAACCCGCGCTTTGTACTGTCTTGTTTATGGCGGGCGCCGGAGGATCTTTGAGAGCCGGTGTTACGGAAAATCCGGTGCGATTGACGCGATCTGTTAAAGAGAGCCTGACCAAGGTGACCTGCGGAGGTGTGCCCGCCTATATCTGGCCTGGGGGAGGAATTACGATGATGGTGGATGTGTCGCAGATGCCGGAAAATTCGTTTGGGTATGTGCCGACACCAGCCATTGTCGCGCCAATCGAATTTACCTTATCGAAGCAGGATTTTGGCGAACTCGGTGGTCATGTGGAGAGAATAATACCAGTTGAGGATGTACTGAAATCGCGAGATTTGAAGCGTCTTAGGTTGGAGCAATAAGGTGGTGGGGCAAGCTGTCGTCAGAATGATGCCCGATGGCAGGAGACTGCATCTGCAGCATGGTCCGATAGATCTAATTTGTCTGGCTGAAGGACCGGATATAGAAGTTTACAAAGCATATCAGCAGGCAGATCGATATTTCGAGACCTTGTTACAAGGACTTGTGAATGATTTGCCGATTTTGCGACAAAAAGCTGGTGAAGAGGGCCGCTGGATCAAAGCTCCAAACATATGTGCTGTCAGCGAAAATATGATTAAAGCGGCCGAGCAATTCAGCCATTCATATTTTGTAACTCCGATGGCCGGTGTTGCCGGTGCGGTAGCGGATGCTGTGTTGACTGAAATGTGCCGAGAAACAAACCTGGCGAAAGCATATGTGAATAACGGGGGGGATATTGCCTTTAGTTTAAGTCCCGGAAAAGTCTTTAAGACTGTAATCGTGGATAATCCAGACAATCCGCGCTGTGATGCTGAAATCGAAATTACAAATAGCCAACCGGTTCGCGGCATTGCAACAAGTGGTTGGCGGGGTCGCTCTTTGTCCATGGGGATTGCGGATGCCGTAACGGTGCTTGCAAGAAACGCTGTTGATGCTGATATCGCAGCGACACTTATTGCCGGTGATGTGTACGTTGCAGACAATGCTGTCTTGCAAAGACCTGCCGAAGAAATTGATGCGAGTACAGATTTGGGGCGGAGGCTGGTCACTGTAGATGTCAAAACCCTGTCTCCTCAAGCGCGCAGGGAGGCTTTGATGAAGGGGATGAGGACAGCAAACGTATTTATGTCAAAAGGGGTGATTTCTGGCGCTTATCTCTCACTTCAGGGAGAAGTGAAAAGCGTCAGTATGTCCAAAAGAATTTTCAGGGAGAGGTTACATGTCTGAATTGGTGCAAATTCGCAAAATTAAAGTCGATGTGGAAGAGGTTTATCACGAGCGAGGGCCAGCGTTGGAAACTCCAATTTTAAAAGGAGCGGTAACAGTCGTTGTAAAAAACCCGTACGCAGGAAGATACGAAGAAGACCTGCTGCCATTTATGGATGCTTTAAAACCGTTAGGACTCCAGCTTGCAAACAAGCTCATCGCCGCTTTGGGTGGAGACGCGAATGCTGTCTGTAGTTATGGTAAAGGTGCCATTGTTGGTGAGGATGGCGAACTGGAGCATGGCGCAACCTGGCATGTAGCAGGTGGGTACGCCATGCGTGAAGCACTTGGGCAAGCTCTGGCAATTGTGCCATCGAGTAAAAAGATCGGTCATTTGGGGGCGCGTCTGGAAATTCCTTTGACACACAAGGATGCCTCATATGTGAGAAGTCATTTTGACGCAATGGAAGTCGGTGGGGGAGACAGCCCTAGACGGGATGAAATCCTGTTTGCTCTTGTGATGGCAACAGGCGGACGACCTCATGCAAGGCTTGGCGGATTGGCCGCGGATCAGATTTCAAAATTTGACGGATTGCGATAATCAGAAACAAGGGGCGCCTATGAAGGGTATTGAAATTGGTGTGGATGTTGGAGGCACTTTTACTGATCTGATTTCGGTAAATCCGCAGAGCGGAGATATCAAGATCGCAAAAGTACCAACCACGACTGATAATCAGGCTTATGGGGTTATGAATGCTCTGGGTTCAGTTGGCGTTGATCTGAAGGGTGTCTCAGCAATCAGTCATGGCACTACAACCACGACAAATGCGCTGCTTGAGAGAAAAATTGCGAAAGTCGGTCTTATTACCACAAAAGGGTTTCGGGATATTTTGGAGCTGGGGCGGCGGACAAGACCAAAACCCTATGGGTTAAAAGGTCAGTTTACACCGCTCATTCCCAGAAACCTGAGACTTGAAGTGCCCGAACGTATGGATGCGGATGGAAAAGTGGTAACCCCGCTTGATGAGGCCGCGGTACTTGAAGCCGTAGGAAAATTGCGTGAGCTGGGCGTTGAAAGTATCGTCATTCATTTTCTGCATTCCTATAAAAATCCAACGCATGAGCGTCGCGCCAAGGAGATAGTGCTGCAAAACTGGCCCAACACATATGTAACTGCGGGGCATGAGTTGTTATCGGAATATCGGGAATATGAAAGGGGTACAACAGCAGCCATTAATGGGGCGATCAAACCGGTGCTCGACCGATATATCATGCGATTACAGTCTGAACTTGAAGATGCCGGTTTTACACATGATTTGCTAGTCATGCAGGGAAATGGTGGAAGCGTTGCCGCGTCCATGGTCACTGAAGGGGCGGTGAGTACAGTTATGTCGGGACCTGCTTCGGGTGTTATGGCTGCAGCGGCTACGTCACGGGTTGCGGGAATTGATCGTGTGATCACCTACGATATGGGGGGAACCAGCAGCGATGTTGGCGTCGTGCAGAATGGCATACCACAAGTTACATCTGAACTGGATCTGGAATACGGCTTGCCCATTCATGTCCCTATGGTTGATGTGCACACAATTGGGGCGGGCGGTGGCTCGATTGCCTATCTGAATGAGGCAGGTCTGTTGGAGGTGGGGCCGAGAAGCGCTGGCGCCATGCCGGGACCAATCTGCTATGGGCGCGGTGGTCGTGAACCCACAATTACAGATGCCAACCTGTTACTTCGCAGACTTGATCCCGAAGCTTTGCTGTCTGTTGAAAGTTCCGTTTCTATTTCTGAAATTGAACAGATTTTTGAAAAGAAAATTGGACGTTTTCTGGGCATGAACGCGCTGGAAGTTGCGGATGCAATATTGAAAATCGCGAATAACAAAATGGCGGGTGCCATACGGATGGTTAGCCTCTCCAAAGGGCTGGATCCGCGAGATTTTGCGTTATTTGCGTTTGGCGGCGCAGGTCCTCTTCACGGAGTCTCTCTTGCAAGGGAACTTGGAATTCCGAAAGTCGTTTTGCCTGCCAGACCAGGAATAACCAATGCGCTTGGGTGTGTTGTTTCTGATCTGAGGCATGATTTTGTAAATACGATCAATTGCCCATTACAATCGCTTGATATTGAGGAGGTACGCAGCCTAATTCGCTCACAAATCCAGCAAGGGCTGTCGGCGCTTGAAAAAGACAACATAGTGGTTTCGAAACAGGCTTTTGTGTTTTCTGCAGATATGCAGTTTCAAGGACAAAGCCACATTTTACCGGTCACGATCAGCGGACCTGATGTTACCCTTGAAGAATTGCAAAGCCGTTTCGATGAGGTTTATTGGACGCGTTTTGGTGTGGAACTTCCGGAAATAAGAGCTGTTCTGGTAAATGTGCACACTGCGGTTATCGGGCGTCGTGAAAGCGTGGATCTGGCAATGTTAAAAAGCAACACTCCTGCCGCGACGCTGGAGCAAGCTGTTGTATCCGACCGCCCTATCCTGTTTGACGGTAAATGGCATGTAACTCAAATTTATGAGCGTGAGAGGTTACCAGACCAATTCAGATTGCAGGGGCCGGCCATTATTACTCAGTTGGATACAACAAGTGTCATAGAGCCCGGTTGCACAGTAGTTCAGGACGATTACGGGAACCTGATCGTGGAGATTTCCAATGAGTGAGCTAGATCCAATCACCCTTTCGGTTATTCAAAATGGCCTGGTTCAGGTTTGCAACGAAATGGACCTTGCTTTTGTACGGGCTGCTTTCAGTCCTGTAATATCAGAAGCGCTGGATCGCTCAGATGGCATATATGCAGCAGACACGGGTGAATTGATTGCGCAAGGTGAGCTGGGTTTACCTGTTTTTGTTGGTACAATGCAGTTCTCCACTCAAGCAGTGATTGAGCGGGCGAAAGACGTACAGCCTGGTGACATTTATATCGTCAACGACCCTTATTTGGGTGGTACGCATCTTATGGATGTTAAATTTGTAAAACCATTTTTCTATAGGGGGAAACTATGGTCATGGCTCGCCAATACTGGCCATTGGCCTGATTTTGGCGGTGCTGTTCCTGGAGCTTTTCTGCCAATGCAACGGAGGTTGAGCAAGAAGGGTTGCGACTTCCACCAGTAAAACTTTTCAAAGAAGGCAAGCTTGATCAGGAAATCCTTTCGATCGTGCTATCAAATATCCGAATTTCTGATCAGCGAATAGGTGACATAAAAGCTCAATCTGCAGCACTGCATGTTGGAGAGCAACGCTTGACCGAATTACTCGATCGATATGGAGAGGACACAGTTACGCAAGCAATTGGTGAGTTGAAGTGCCGTGCAAGGCAGCAAATGCGCCGCAAAATTAGCGATATACCTGATGGCACATATGAAGGGATATCCTATGTGGATTCCGATGGTGTTGTCGATGAGCCCCTTCGTATTTGTATGAAGGTTACCGTTGAAGGCGAAGAGATGCGATTTGACATGTCAAATTCCAGCCCGCCGTGTATGGGGCCGATGAACTCTGTTCTGGCGACTACAAAATCCTCTATCTATCTTGCCATAAAACATATCTTTCCTGATGTTCCCATAAATGCAGGAACTTTTGAGCCCCTTGTTATCAATGATCCTGAGGGAACTTTTCTCTATGCCAAATATCCGCGCCCGGTTTCTGGATGCGCGGCAGAAGTCAGCCAACGTATCGCGGAAGCGGTTTTTAATGCATTGGTTGACGTTATGCGGGAAGAGTTGTTTGCAGCGCCTGCAGGAACTTCTGGCAACCTGGCAATTGGAGGGTATGATCCTGAGCGGGATAAGTCCTATGTCATGTATGTGATATCTGGTGGAGGGTACGGAGGGTATTCGGGTGCTGATGGATTGACCAATGGCTGTTCCACAATCGGTATTTCCAAAACGACACCGATTGAGGTCATGGAGCAATATTACCCGGTTCTGTTTGAGGAGTATTCACTTCACGAAGGCTCTGGTGGCGCTGGCCAGTTCAGGGGTGGGTTTGGTGTGAATTATACTTTGCAATTACGTCGGGGAGAAGCGCGTGCGTCGATGGTGATGGATCACGGAAGATATGGGCCATCCGGCGCTTTGGGTGGGAGTGATGGCGGTACCAACAAAGTGACCGTTTTTACGGCAAATAAATCCTATACTCCTCCGCATTTATCCAAGGATCAGGATATTCATATTCAGCAGGGTGATAAGATCGCCATATCCACACCGGGTGGAGGCGGTTTTGGAAAGCCGTGGTTACGTGATCCCCAGCGTGTAGAGCAAGATGTAGAGCTTGGATATTATACGCCCAAGCAGGCCGAAGACTTATTCTACGTTGTATTCGACAAAGACAGCTTGAAAATTGATGGAGACGCAACCGCACATCTTAGGCAGCGTTTTTGTTAGAGTTAAAGCGCTTTAAAAATGCCTGGATGGGGGTTGCAATCAATCCTTTGGGAAACAGAACGACACTGACCATAAAAAGAAAGCCAAGTATCAGGAGCCAGTAATCACCGAACAGTTCGGAAAGCCAGTTTTCCGCAAGCCGGGTTGCGATAGCTCCCAAAAAGGCTGCGATTAATAGCTCTTTACCGCCCAATGCAACCCAAATCAAAACTTCGGTAGATAAAGTAAAGCCAATAAGGGTGGGAGATGCAAACCCATCCAACGTCACGAATAACGCACCCGCAAGGCCGGCTATGGCAGCGCTTAAGCAAAATACTTTTAATTTGATCTGAAGAGGGCTGAAGCCAAAATATGTCAATCGCTCAGGATTTGTTCTTAGGGCGATGAGTAGCGATCCGAAGTCAGATTTAACAAGCCATCCCAGTAATAGCGTAATACAAAAAACTATCGACCATAGAATATAGAAAGCGGGTCGGCTGTCCCAGATTTCCAGATCGTAACTAAAAAGACCAAGATTAATTGGGGGGATATCAAGGAGGCCATTGTAACCCCCGAGTGCATACCAATTACTCATTAAACGCTCCAGTACCATGGCTATGGCGAGCGTAATAATTGCCAGATAGGGTCCATTTATTCCCTTACCGGCGAAAAGAAAAGAACCCAAAAGGGCAGCAAAGGCTGCCGCAGCCATACAGGCAAGAGAAAGACCCAGATAAAAATTGGCAGGAACAGGGGATAACATGCCCTTGGTGCTAACGGCCATAACATAGGCGCCGATGCCAAAAAAAATGGCCTGTCCAAAACACAGAATTCCGCCGTAACCCCAAACAAGTGACAGGGATAACGCAAACAGGCCATATATCAGATAATAATTTAACTGACCTGTCCAGTAGTCAGACAGGATCAGAGGCATCACTGCGAGCAGGGCGAAGGTGAAAATTATAAAAAGGTTATTTTTCATCACGCTCCCCCAACAGACCCGATGGTCGCATTCGAATAATGATAATTGCCAGAATGAAGACCGCGATTTGTGCAGCGACAGGGGAGACCCAGACACTGAGCAGGCTGTTAGTTCCGCCGATGGCACCAGCACCGGCAAGAACTCCCGCAAGTGGCCCGGTTCCGCCGACCAGAATGGATAAAAATCCGGGAACGAGGTAACCTAAACCCATCTGTGGATCTACACTGATTGTTGGTGCGATAAGAGCTCCTGCAAGTCCCGCCAATGCGGTACCAAAAACAAAACTCCATCGGTAAATTCGCCGTGTATTGATTCCCAAAGTCTCGGACGTATGGGGGCGTGCAATTACGGCCCGTGCCATCAAGCCAAAGTCGGTTTTCAGAAAAATCCAGAAAGTTGCGATAATCATGAAAAGTGAAGCAGCCATGATAAACAAGCGATAAATTGGATAGGAGAAATCGCCGATTGAAAAGCTTTCGTCTACAGGTGCAGAAACACTTTGAGCCTCGGGGCCAAAGACCAGAACAATTGCTTGCTTCAGGGCAATAGATAACCCCCATGTGGCCAAAATCGTATCCAGTGGTCTTTGATAAATATGGCGAATGAGAAGGGTTTCTATCAGCAGACCTATGAAAGCAACCATTATGGGTGCCAATACAAGACCAAGCCAGAAAGGCAGATTATGACTTTGGCACAGGACCATAACATAGGCCCCAATCATGAATAGTTCGCCATGGGCCATGTTTATAACGCCCATCATTCCAAATACGATCATCAGTCCTAGAGCGATCATGATCAGGATTAAAATATAAGAGCTTGCGTCCACTAGTGGTATGATTATGTCCATGTTAGCCTCATACGCTCAGGTATGTTCTGAGTTTTTCGTCGCTGTTCCTCAGCTCTTCTTTACCCACGGTTTCCCTGATTTCTCCGTTTTCCATAAAATGAATGTGATCCGCCATCGTCATCACCATGTCGACATTCTGCTCAACCAGAAGAATGGTCAGCCCTGTTGATAGCGCGATCTTTTTAAGGCGGGTTGCGATTTCATGAACGATACTGGGTTGAATGCCTTCACTGGGCTCATCCAACAGGATGATTTCTGGCCGTCCTATTAACGTTCTGGCAATTGCCAGCATTTGTTGCTGTCCCCCTGAAAGGGTTCCGGCTTTTTGCGATGATCTTTCCTGCAAAACAGGAAACCACTCGTAAATTTGTGGCAAGAGTTGCAGGTTTTCTTTGCTTGACCCCAATGCGGAGAGACGAAGATTTTCCAGCACAGTCAGTTTGTCGAAGACTTCCCGACCTTGTGGTACATATCCCAGTTTCTTGTGAGCAATCTGGTGAGTTGGAAGGGAGTGAATAGGGACAGCATTGAAGAATATTTCACCGCTTTGTGCCCGAACTAGCCCCATTATCGTTTTCAGGAGAGTCGTCTTGCCCATTCCGTTGCGGCCCATAATGGCGCTTACTCCACCGGGTGCAATTGTGCAATTTAGCTCTTTTAGTACGGTAGCCTCTCCATAGCCGCTGACCAGATTTTTAATCTCAAGCATGAAAGTCTCCGGCTTTACCAAAATATAATTCCTGAACTTCTGTATCCTGACGAATTTCCAGAAAATTCCCTGACTTCAGTAAAGTTCCACTGCTCATGACATGCAAAGGACAATTCAACCGTTCAATAAATCCGATATCATGTTCAATAACCAACACGGTGGCGTTGTTATTGGCATTAATGCTCTTGATCAGGTCGGCTGTTTGCTCTGTTTCCGACAGACTCATGCCTGCCGTTGGTTCATCCAACAAAATGACACGGGGAGACTGACTAAGGATCATAGCAATTTCCAGCCACTGCTTTTCCCCATGAGAGAGTTCACTGCCCAAATCGTATTTTCGGTGGGCTAGTTTGGTTAGTTCCAGTATCTGCTGTACTGTCCAACTTGGCCCTTCGCTGGCAAATCGAGATTTGCGAAGGGTGGGCAGGTGAATGTTTTGCATAACCGTCAGGTCATCAAAAATAGAAGGTACCTGGAATTTCCGTCCGACACCGTGCCGGGCGATTTCGGTCGCGGTCATATTTTCCAGATGAACTCCGTCCAATATAATTGTTCCAATATCAGGTTTCAGCGCACCGCAAATGAGATTGAATAATGTGGATTTTCCGCAGCCATTTGGTCCAATGATTGCTGTAAGTGATCCTTCCTCAATCGACAGGTTAAGGTTGTCGACTGCTTTTAGGCCTCCGAATCTCCGAGTAAGAGATATGATATCAAGAAACGACATGTCGAGTACTCAAGGTCATAAGTGAGCGAACAGAAATCAATTCTGATTTGTCAGTGATCAAATGAAAAAAATATAAGTGCACAAAAGAAACTGCCTATTTTTTAAACTGTTTTACATTTTTTCTACAGAATGTGGGTCTGATTACTTGCCTTTATAGAGAAATTCGTCAACAAGAGGCCAACTCAAAACTGGATAATTTTCATTTTTTATGAAATATTATTGTTTGTAAACGAATAAAATCGGGGAACGGCAATGACTCAACTTTCAAGACGTAATTTTTTGGTAACGAGTAGTGCAGCGATAGCGGTGAGCAGTTTCGCCATGCCAGCTATTTCCGCAGGAAAAACCATCAAAATTGGCGCGGTGCAGCCATTCTCCGGAGGGCTGGAGCTGTTTGGTAAGCAGGCGCAGATGGGACTTGACCTTGCAGCAGCAGAGATAAATGCAGCTGGCGGTATATTGGGCCATCAAGTGGAAATTTTATACGAAGACAATAAAACGGATCCAAAGACATCTGTTGAGCGCGCTCGAAAGGTAATTCAGCGCGATGAAGTTATCGCTGTGTCGGGACCTATTACATCTGCAGCCCGTGATGCCATGGCAGGAACTGTGAAGCGGCTTAAGACCCCTCTGTTGTATGCGACAAATTACGAAGGTGGGATCTGTGATCGATATCTGTTTTCTTTCAATACAGTCCCCAATCAGGATACCGCACCCCTTATTCCGTACTTGAAAGACATTGGGGTTGGTGACAGCTATTACATGTTCGGTGCAGACTATGTCTGGCCGCGAAATATGTTCAAAGCTGCCAATGATATGATCAAGCAGATTGGCGGTACATCGCTTGGAGAAGAGTATACGCCATTTGGTGTGAAGGATTTTTCCTCTGTTATTCGAAAAATCGCGGATTCCGGCGCTAAAATCCTGCTGTTTGCGCTGCCGGGTGCGGATGGTATTACCTTTATCAAGCAGGCCGAAGAATTTGGCTTGATGGACAAAGTGACAGTTGCATTTCTAGGATTTGCTGAAACGTATCTCGGCGCATTCGGTGCAGGTAAGGGAGAGGGGATGTATGCTGGACTTCCCATGGTCGCAAATTCCGAAGAAGCCGGTGTTCAGGATTTTGTCGCCAAAATCAAAAAACGCGAAGGTGCGGATGCAGTCGTATCATTTTATGTGATGACCCATTACAATTCTCTGATGGCGGTAAAGGCTGGTCTTGAAAGAGCAGGAAAAGTGGATCGGGAAGCACTGATTGATGGAATGTCTGGTTTGAGTTTTGACATTCCAACAGGCAAAGCGACGATCACGAAAGAAGACCATCACGTCGCAATGAATATGTATATTGGTAAAACTGAGGGCGGCACCCTAAATGTAGAAAAAGCACTGGGTGTTATTGAGCCTTCGAAACAGTGCGGCTAGTAAATACAGACATGAGGCGAAACCATGCAAAGTGAGGCGATTACATCAGCCATTGGCGAAATTATGCCAATTCAGTTGGCGGAATTGAAGGTGGGTCAGGATTGCAAGGCTGTGGGTCTTGTTATTGTTGATGAAGTAAATGGTTTCGCATCCGTCGGCGCTGGTAATCTGGCGCCGCCGGTTCCCAATGAACAGGTCTCAACAATGGTGGCGGAGACGAACCGATTGGCTCAGGAGTTTTCCAAATCAGGAAAGCCTATTCTTGCCTTTCTTGATACTCATGAACCGGGAAAGGCTGAGCCGCCATACCCCCCTCATTGTGAGGCTGGAACCGGAGAGGAAGAGCTGGTTCCTGAACTTAAATGGTTGGAGCGCGATCCACAGACAACGCTTGTTCGAAAAGATTGCATTAACGGATTTGTTGGAAGCATTGACGCTGACGGAGAAAATAAATTCGTGAATTGGGTAAACAAGAACGAGCTTTCGGATCTTATCGTTGTGGGGATCTGTACTGACATTTGTGTCATGGATTTCGTGCTTACCAGCTTAAGTGCGAGAAACCATGCATGATGCCAACGCTTCAAAATATACATGTCTATGATAAAGGCTGCTCCACTTACGATCTGCCGATTGAGGTGGCTCGAGACGCGGGGCTGCCGGAGGTGGCCGCACATCCACAAAACATTACGCATTATATGGGACTGTACTTTATGGCCTCTCGAGGGGCTAATCTTGTTGGATCCATATCAGTATAAATCTGGCTTATTAATTCAATTAATAATATCGATTTTGTTTATTTTTGAACTGTTCCTATACTCATCATAATTTTCGCGGGTAGACTATCGAAGTCACATAAGCTTCATTTACACCTGCCAGTATGGATAAAGACTGATAGAGGGACAGATTTATGTCGAAAGACAAAGTAACGGTGAATAACCGAAGCTATGCTTGGCCAAAACAGCCAGTTGTTGTGGTGTGTATAGATGGGAGTGAACCCGCCTATATTGAACAAGCTATAGCTGACGGGGTAATGCCGTTTATGAAAGAGGCTTTAGCCTCAGGTACTGATCTGCGTGCAGATTGTGTAGTCCCCAGTTTCACTAATCCCAATAATCTTTCCATTGTAACGGGGCAGCTCCAAGTGTGCATGGAATTTGCGGTAACTATTTCTATGACGTAGAGACCGATGCCGAGGTCATGATGAATGATCCAAAATTCCTGCGTGCACCTACGATATTCAAGGCTTTTTTTGACGAGGGGGCCAAAATTGCCGTTGTGACTGCGAAAGACAAACTTCGAAAACTGTTGGGGCATGGCTAGATGTAAGCTCTGGTCGGGCAATTTGTTTTTCATCAGAAAAATCGGCAGATGCAACTCTTGCAGAAAATGGGATTGAAGACGCCGCCAGTTGGATTGGAAGAGACGTTCCTTCCGTTTATTCAGCGGAGTTGAGTGAATTTATCTTTGCCTGTGGTGTTAAGCTGATGGATGAATTCCAGCCTGATATTATGTATCTGTCGACGACCGATTATATTCAGCACAAACATGCGCCAGGCACGCCGGTCGCAAATGATTTTTATACCATGCTGGACCGGTATTTAGCGCAGCTTGATGCTCGTGGTGCTGTGATCGCTTTGACTGCGGATCACGGTATGAAGTCAAAATTTGCGGAGGATGGGCAACCGGACGTTATTTATCTGCAGGATGTCCTTGATGATTGGCTTGGGGCTGGAAAGGCACGCGTTATCTTGCCTATCACAGATCCCTATGTTGTGCATCATGGAGCGCTGGGATCGTTTGCGACCGCCTATTTGCCCGAAGAGCATAGAGAAGACATTATCGATAGGCTGAAAAGTCTTGAGGGAATTGAAAAAAGTCTGTCTCGTAAAGAAGGGTGCGCAGAGTTTGAGCTGCCAGAAGATCGAACAGGAGACGTGATCTTAGTCTCTTCAACGCATAAAGTATTGGGAACGAGTGTCAGTAAACACGACCTTTCTGCATTAAAAGAACCGCTTCGTTCTCATGGAGGCATTTCTGAACAACGTGTTCCATTATTGTGCACCAAGCCTGCGCATGGAGTAGATGACGGACGCCGGCTTCGCAACTTTGATATCTTTGATATGGCGCTGAATTTTGCGCAATAACCGTTGGGGGGTGGGATGAAGAGCAGGTTTCAAAAACGTGCTGAGTCAATGAGAATTGGCGGTGAAAAGGTTGATGCGGATGGAACAATTGACGTGGTCCACCCATATTCTAACGAAGTGATTGGTACCATACCGACTGGACAAAAGGAACATGTTAGACGGGCATTCGAGATTGCAGCCAATTACAAACCTGCTTTAAGTCGGCATGACCGATATGCAATTCTTCAGAAGACTGCGGATTTACTCGTAGCTCGCAAAGAAGAGATTTCTGATGTCATTACCGCGGAAGCGGGCTTGTGTAAAAAGGATAGCTTGTACGAAGTGGGTCGCGCCTACGATGTATTCAGTCTTTCGGCACGGTTATGTATAGTTGATGATGGAGAAATTTATTCTTGCGATATTACCCCTCACGGTAAAGAGCGGAAAATATTCACGCTGCGAGAGCCGTTGACAGCAATTAGTGCAATAACGCCTTTTAATCATCCTCTAAATCAGGTGGCGCATAAAGTAGCCCCTCAATTGCAACGAATAACTGTATGGTTCTTAAACCAACGGAGAAAACACCACTGACTGCTTTGTTGCTAGCAGATATTTTATATGAGGCAGGTCTACCACCAGAGATGTTTTCTGTGGTCACTGGCAGGCCCGAAGATATCGCCGATGAGATGCTTTTAAATGAGCATGCGGAACTCGTGACTTTTACCGGAGGAGTTCCCATAGGCAAATATATCGCTGAGAAAGCAGGATATAAACGTAAGGTTTTGGAGCTTGGTGGGAATGACCCTTTGATCGTTCTTGACGATGCTGATCTCGATAAGGCAAGCGATCTGGCGGTGGCGGGCGCCTATAAAAATTCAGGTCAAAGATGCACAGCGGTTAAACGTATTCTTGTGGACAACAAGGTTGCCGATGAGTTTGTCAATCTGCTCGCTCAAAAAACCGCACAACTAAAATATGGTGACCCGTTTGACCTTGAAATGGATATGGGAACCGTGATTAATGAAGCTTCAGCAAAACTTTTTGAAAAACGAGTAAAGGATGCTGTGGCCAAGGGAGCTGAATTGGTTTTCGGCAATAAACGCGAGGGGGCGTTGTATTCGCCAACTGTCGTTGATCATGTCCCTTACGACTGCGAACTTGTTCGCGAAGAAACATTTGGACCCGTGGCGCCAATTATACGTTTTGAAACAGTTGATGAGGCAATTCGTATATCCAATTCAACGGCATTCGGTCTGTCGTCAGGTGTTTGTACGGATAGCTGGCCACTTATTCAACGTTTTATCAAGGAATTGAATGTTGGAACGGTCAATATTTGGGAAGTGCCGGGATATCGGATTGAAATGTCGCCTTTTGGCGGAATTAAAGATTCAGGATTGGGGTACAAGGAAGGTGTCCTGGAAGCGATGAAGAGCTTTACGAATTTAAAGACTTACTCACTACCGTGGTAAAATAGAAAGAAACTACTTGATGAAAGCTGCACTCTTGCTGGGTGCAGTTTTTTTTGTGTTCACATCAATTTTACAACACAGCTTTTTGTAAACCCGATACAGTGTAGGAACTTGCGAAAGGGGAGTGCATTTGTCGGGGCTGAGTTTAGAAAGTGTGGTAACCAGATTTGAAGATGGTGGCCAGATTGGACCTATATCTTTATCCGTGCCAAAGGGAGAAATGCTGTCTCTTTTGGGGCCGTCGGGTTCAGGAAAAACGACAACGCTTCGGCTCATCGCGGGGCTTGAGCCGTTATTAGGCGGTGATATTTTGTTTGATGGTATCAGCTTGACGACGCTTGACCCTCGTGCGCGAAAAGTCGGTATGGTGTTTCAGAATTACGGACTGTTTCCTCATATGTCCGTGGAGAAGAATATTTCTTTCGGCTTGCGAATGAAGCGGGTTTCTGCTTCAGAAGTCCGGGCACGAGTAGAAGACATGATAACTGTGATGCAACTCTCTGGTCTTGAGAGCAGGTTTATGCATCAGCTTTCGGGGGGGCAGCGTCAGAGAGTTGCTCTGGCCCGTACACTTGTCATGGATCCAGATATTTTATTGTTGGACGAGCCTCTTTCAAATCTAGATGCAAACTTGCGAATTGAAACGGCAAAATTTATTCGTGATTTGCAGCAACGGTTAAATATTACGACGGTGTTTGTTACACATGATCAGGAAGAAGCTCTGTTATTGGCGGATAGAGTTGCGGTAATGAGTGAGGGCGGCGTTGATCAGGTCGGCACACCCACTGAAATTACAGATCGTCCGGCATCGCCAAAAGTTGCTCGCTTTATGGGGGGGAAGAACCTCTTCAATGGCAGTGTTATTTCAGATCATGAAGTCCTTATTGAGGATTTCAGACTAAGCCATTCGTTAGAAAATAGCAGTGCTTTTAGAGATGCAAAATTAGTTATGATCCGGCCTGAACATATCGAATTGAAAGCAGAATGTGGTGATGGGCCTCTCTCTGACAACGTGATTGTCGGGAAAATTCTTGAAGCGCGATATATCGGTGGCTTCATGTCTTATGAAGTGCAGGCCAATGACACTGTTTTTCACGTGAAAAGTGCGGGCCGTGAACGGCATAAGAGAGGTACCACGGTTCAAATGAGAATTCCGCCAGATTTAATTTGGCCCCTTCGAGAACGAAATGGAATGAGATAATGCTGAAAATCAAGGGTATGAAAAGTTTCTTTTTAGCTAGTGTGCTAGGTGTGTGCGTCACGACGCCCGTTTTTTCGGAAACGCTAAGCGTGGAAAAATTTCGGTCAGAATTTCTAAATGGCAAATTAAGCTGGGCGGCAGTGGAGGCAAGAGCGCGTGAAGAAGGGGAAGTAAACTTGTTTCATTGGGGTGGCAGTGAAAGTCTGAATAGCTGGATTGACAGGCATGTTGTACCGGCTCTTGCGGATAAAGGAATAAAACTTCGAACTACGCGGCTTGGCGGAACCCGGGAGGCGGTGGATCTTGTCTTGACTGAAAAGCAGTCCGGTAGAGGGGTGGGAGAGGGGAGTGTCGATGCCATTTGGTTAAACGGAGATAATTTTTATACTCTGTCCCAACAAAATGCTTTGTTCGGCTCCTTTGCAAACAAGCTTCCCAATTCAGTTAATTTTTACTTTGATCCCGCTGTGCCTGCAGCTCAATTAAACCTGTCTGATTTTGGAACGCCGACATTGGCACAGGAAGTTCCCTGGTCAGGAGAGCAATATGTCTGTTATTTCGATTCATCCCGTTTGGCGCGCAGTGACGCACCTTCGACTTTTTTAGAACTTGAAGATTGGCTGAAAGAAAATCCAGGACGGTTTACCTATGTAAAACCCCCACATTATGTGGGTAATACCTTTGTTCAATCAGTTTTATATGCGTTTAACCCAAACGGAAGCGGCGCAGTCGATTTTCAAAAATCAGTCTCGGATTTTAGCGAGAGCAGTTTCGCTGAACTTGTAAAACCGGGGTTTGAGTATTTGAAACGGATTGAGCCCTTTTTGTTGGGTGAGGGCTCGCCAATCTATGCTAAAAATCAGGCCGCTAATCAGGCACTGTTTAATAATGGTGAAGTTGATATAGGTTGTGAGTTTGGGTTGTATCTGGTTGCAAATCTGCGAAAGACCGGGGCTTTTTCTGAAACAACAGAGACCATGTTATTTCCTAAAAATGGGATGATAAAAAACAAAAACTTTATCGCCATTCCTTCAAATGCGCCAAATCCGGCTGCCGCGATGGTGCTCGCAAATGTGTTGTCATCAATTGATTTGCAGATTTCCAAATTGAAGGAGATTGGATATCCGCTAGGAATTGATCTTGGTAAACTTTCCGCAGATGATCAACAACGCGCTGTAGAGGCGGCACCATCTCATCACGGTGTGAGTGCGCAAGAGTTGGCATCAAATGCGGTGCCCGATACCAACGCGTCGCTGGTTAAAATTATTCAGGAAATCTGGATAGAATATATCGAGCGGAATAATGAAAAGCCATTTGAACAGATCGTTTCGGACGCATTTGCCAAACTGTCCTGATCTATGAAAATAAACCGAAACCGAGGACTGTGCATCTTTGATCTCTTGTGTCTGCTTCCTGCAGTGATGGTTCTGCTTGTAATTTTTGTTGGTGCGTTTGTATTGGCGATATTGCAAAGTTTGGGATATGCACCGCAATACGGCATTCAGGAATTTTTGACTTTTGATTATTATCTGAAGTTGGGCAGTGACTCAGGTTTCTGGATTTCGGTTTGGTTGACTTTTTATTATGCGATCGTCCCAACTTTTGTTGGGGCGGGGATAAGCCTTGCATTGGCCTTGATACTGGTAAAACGCTTCAAGGCCAAAGTTATCGCCGAATTTTTATACAAAATTCCTATGGTGGTTCCCTATTTGGTTGGGGTCAGCCTGGTTATTCTGCTTTTTGCCAACGGCGGCTTGTTTGCACGTATTTTCCATGCTTTTGGGATTGTCTCATCACCCGCTGAATTTCCAAGATTGCTCCAAACCAGTAACGGTATTGGCATTATGATGGTTTATCTTTGGAAACAAATCCCCTTTATGACCCTTGTGCTCTATTCAAATTTGATGGTTATCGGTCGTGAAGATGAGGAAAGCGCCAGATTATTGGGGGCATCGGCAAAGCAAGTCTTCTTTCATATAACACTACCAAAATTAATTCCGGCCATGATTACTGCCATGGCAATAGTATTTGCCTTCAACTTTGGCTCTTTTGAGGTTCCCTATATTTTAGGAGCGGGTTATCCAAACACCCTCCCCGTACAGGCGTGGCAATTATTTGATAGCTGATTATACAAAGAGACCTCTAGCTATGGCGACTGTCGTTGTGACTGTATGTCTTTCTCTCTTGACCCTGACAGCAGCATTTTTGGCGTATCGGGCTTTTGAGCGAAAAACCGGAAGAGGTTAGGATGCTGAAATTTTGGCAAAAGACCTATCTATGGTTGGCGTTGGTTGCGTTTGCAGGGCCCTTTATCCCAACGATAATCGCTTCCTTTTCCTTTCGCTGGGGTTGGCCCGATTTACTGCCGTCAATCTGGTGGTGGGAGAGGCGGGGTGACGCAGGTATTCCGCTGGCATGGGATTATATATTCGATCCGGTATCCCGTATTCTACCGGCATTTGGAAATACAATACTTATCGCCGGGATGGTGACGTTAGCTGCGGCTGCATTGAGCGTACCAGCGGCGCGTGTAATGGCTCGTCGTCGGTTTTTTGGCAGAACTTTTCTTGAACTCTATTTCCTGTCTCCTCTTATTATTCCTGAAATTGCTGTGGGGGCAGGTATCTTACTGATTTTTCTGGATAGCGGATTGTATGGAAGCGTAACAGGTATTGTCATCGCTCACTTGATCCCGGTCTTACCATATATGTTCCGAATGCTCGTAAATGTGTATGCGGAACTTGATGAGACGCTGATTGAACAAGCGCAATTGCTGTCGGCAAAACCGTGGCAGGTTTTTATCTTTATCGAGCTGCCGTTAATTTTACCGGGACTGGTTGCATCTGCCTTTTTTAGCATTCTAATTTCAATAAATGTATTTCTACTGACATTTTATGTGGGTAAGGGGCAGGTGGATACCTTGGCAACGCTCTTGTTTTCCAAAATAAGTGCAGGGGGCATACTGGATCCCGTGTCAGCTGCTTTGACGCTTATAATGGTTGTTCCAGGGGTTCTTTTCCTGCTGGTAAGTCACCGGTTACTAGCCAAAAATATTTTCTCTTCAGGCATGGACAAACGTTTGTAAATAGAACAGCCTTTGGCAGGACTGAAGGAAGGGTAACTAACAAAATGATCACAGTTTTTGGGTCAATCAATTTGGATCAGGTATATCAGGTCACCAGGCTGCCAAAAGCGGGAGAAACTTTAAGCGGTAACGCCTATATGCAAGTTCCGGGTGGAAAAGGCGCTAATCAGGCACTTGCAGCTCGTCGGTCTGGTGCAGAAGTGACAATGCTTGGGTGCGTTGGGCGCGATGCGAATGCGGACTTGGCTTTGTCATTGTTGACGAAAGATGGTGTTGATTTAACATATCTGCAAATTTCCGAAGGTCCGACAGGTTGTGCATCCGTGTGGGTCGGCGCCGATGGCGAGAATAGCATCGTGGTTTTTGCCGGAGCAAATGCTGAGCTTAACGCAACTAAGGTTCCAAAAGAGGTCATTGAGAAGAGTGATTTTCTGTTGCTGCAAATGGAGGTTCCTTCGGCGGAAAATTCTCAAATTTTAAAGATTGCCAAGAAGTGTGGTGTTACCACGCTTCTTAATCTGGCTCCGGTAGCACCTGTATCAGAAGATATGCTTCATGATTTGAATTATCTGGTACTCAACGAAATTGAGGCTTCTTTTCTGGCAAAACAGCTCGGTCAGCAAGCAATTGATATGGATCAATTGTTGGCTTATTTTTCGGATACCTACGATTTATGTTGCGTGATCACACTTGGTGGCGATGGAGTGAAAGCGCAAAATGCTGGCGAACGCTTTTATGTTCCTGCTGATACTGTGGAAGTGGTGGATACAACTGCGGCTGGTGATAGCTTCATCGGTGGTTTTTGTGCAGCTCTGGAGCGGGGAGAGGCGTTGCAGGACGCACTCAAGTCAGCAACTGCTATCGCTGGGCTTTCCTGTACCCGTGCTGGTGCGCAAACAAGCATACCCTATTTAAGAGAATCATATTAGTCTCTG
Source organism: Sneathiella glossodoripedis JCM 23214 (assembly GCF_000616095.1). Lineage (GTDB taxonomy): Bacteria > Pseudomonadota > Alphaproteobacteria > Sneathiellales > Sneathiellaceae > Sneathiella > Sneathiella glossodoripedis. The sequence goes on from NZ_BAMS01000003.1 coordinate 388,395, forward strand.
TTCACTTTTTCGATTAATTTTTGCTCTTTTTGCTCGATTTTCGCTCATATTGAGGCTAGTAATTATATTATAAATAGAAAAAATTTGTGATACTTACACTTTTTGCGGTGTATTTGTGTCTTAATAAGAAAATTTTTACAAAACCATAATTATAACTATTGATCTGTATATTCAATAAACATTATAAATGTGAATTGAGTTTTAATGGGGGGCAGATGCAATGATTGGTAGTTTTGATCGAAGATATCCTAAAAACGGCATTCATGGACGAGTGGTGCATGAAGTGGGAAGGGCAATCGTCAATGGGCGCTTTAAGGAAGGTGAGCGCCTACCAAAAGAAGATTTCTTTATTGATCGATATAATGGTAGTCGCACGGCTATCCGTGAGGCATTTCGGGTTTTAACGGCTAAAGGTCTACTGGAAGCGAAGCAACGTGCAGGAACAAGTGTTCGTAAGAGGAAATATTGGAATATTTGGGATCCAGATGTGCTTTGCTGGCAGAGGGTGGAAAGCTTGACTAAAGGGCATGCTGAACAGCTCATGCAAGTTCGACAATTTGCAGAACCGGAAGCTGCGCGTCTGCACGCAATGAAACCCAATGAACTTGGTGGGGTCAGATATCTTGAAAAAGCGTGTCAAATGATCCACCGGGCTTGGGAAGAAGGAAATATCGACAAGTCATATGAAGCGGAGTTGGCATTTCATACTTTTTTACTGGAGACATGTGGGAATGAATATATTGCGCGGATGCGTGATGCGGTCAGACTATCAATATCCCATTGTCAATATAAACAATATAGAAGCGTCGAGGCGCGTCGCGGGCCAAGTCGCTGGTACGCTTATGTCGTTGAGAGAATCAAGGAACATGACGGTGATGCCGCATATAGCGGCGCTAAGACCCTTATCGGGACATATATAGACGCCGCTAGACGGGAAAGAGACTTTTTAGGGTCGAAACCAAATGCAGTGGCTTGAATAGTTATCTCAAGTCTGCGTCAGAGTTGATTTTGAAGGCGGGGTGAACTGCATCAGCGCTTGAGAAATCAACTTTGAGGTCCCGTAAATGTCCATCCTTAAGGCCGTATATCCAACCATGAATAGTTAGGTTCTGCCCCTTGCGCCACGCTTTTTGTACGATTGGTGTGCTAGCGACATTTCGAGCTTGTTCAACCACGTTTAATTCGCAGAGCCTGTCAACACGAACATCGATGTCCTCTATTGCCATTACTTCATCATAATGTTTTTCAAGGACCTGTTTGATATGCGCGAGCCAGTTATCGATTGGGCCGAGCCCCTTGTCATCGAGGGCTGCTCTAACGCCGCCGCAATTATAATGTCCTGTCACGCAGATATGTTCGACCTGTAGAACTTCGACCGCATATTGAATAACAGACAAACAATTGGTATCGCTGTGCGGAACTACATTTGCAATATTCCGATGGACGAATAGCTCACCGGGTTGCATACCAACTATTTCATTTGCTGGCACTCGACTATCCGCGCAGCCGATCCATAAATATTTCGGGGTTTGAATGTTGGCGAGCTTACTGAAAAATTCAGTATCCTCATTAGTTTTCTGAGTTGCCCACTCTATGTTCCGTTTAAACAGATCTTCAGGGGTTGGGTGCATCCTGTCGCCTCTCTCTATCCAGTAATCTGTGTAATGCGAGCTCATTTGTACAAGTCTTGTCGTCTAATTCAAGAGGCTCATGTGAAAAATTACATATTTATATGATACAAAATTTATTGATTTTTAATGAATAGTGTATCATAAAGGGATGGGTGGGCTGTTTAAGAGTGGAGATGCGCATGACTAATCCGGATACTGATATTGCGAAACTCGAAGATGATTTTCAGAAGAAGGTTGACGCGGAAATCAGAATCGAGCCGAAAGACTGGATGCCAGAAGGATATAGAAAAACTCTGATCCGGCAGATGTCTCAACATGCGCATTCAGAGATTGTAGGAATGCTGCCGGAAGGGAATTGGTTGACACGGGCTCCATCTTTGAAGCGTAAAGCTGTTTTGATGGCGAAAATTCAGGATGAAGGTGGGCATGGGTTATATTTATACAGTGCCACAGAGACATTAGGCATTTCGCGCGATGAAATGTATGAGCAGCTACATTCGGGCAAGGCAAAATATTCCTCTATTTTTAATTATCCAACCCTGAATTGGGCAGATATAGGGGCTATTGGATGGCTCGTGGATGGCGCAGCGATTACCAATCAAATCGCCTTATGCCGTTGCTCATATGGTCCGTATGCGAGAGCGATGGTAAAAATCTGCAAGGAAGAAAGTTTTCACCAACGTCAGGGCTACGAGATTATGATGACGATGGCGAGAGGTACAAAAGAGCAGCGCGAAATGGCCCAGGATGCCTTAAACAGGTGGTGGTGGCCTTCGCTGATGATGTTTGGTCCGCATGATAAGAACAGTAATCATTCCAATCAGAATATGGCTTGGAAAATTAAACGTTCATCCAATGATGAACTCCGTCAGCGTTTTATTGACGCCACTGTGCCTCAGGCAGAATATTTGGGTTTGACGATCCCTGATGACAAACTGGCCTGGAACGAAGAGACGCAGAGTTACGACTGGGGTGAAATCGATTGGGACGAATTTAAAAACGTTGTTGCTGGTAATGGTCTTTGTAACAGAGAGAGATTGCAAGCCCGCAAGGATGCCCATGAGGGGGGTAAATGGGTGCGCGATGCTGCGCTTGCCTATGCACAAAAGAAACGTAAGCGCGAAGCGTTAAAAACAGCAGCTGCTTAAAGAAGGATTTAGTAATGAGTGAGACTAGTACAGGCGAACTTCCGTTGTATGAAGTGTTTATTCGCAGCAAAAACGGGCTCCATCACAAGCACGTGGGGAGCTTGCATGCTGCTGATGATGAAATGGCCCTAACCAATGCTCGTGACGTGTATACGAGGCGTAGCGAAGGGGTCAGTATCTGGGTTGTGAAGGCTGAAAATATTGTGGCATCCCGTCCAGAAGACAGGGGGGCATTTTATGAACCCAACGATGATAAAATGTATCGTCATCCCACATTCTATAATATTCCGGACGAGATTGGACATATGTAATGAGTGTCTCTGTAGCCGAAATGACTGAACAGGATCAGCTGTTTGAATATACAGTAAGATTGGGCGACAATTGCGTTATCCTTGGGCAACGACTTGCGGAATGGTGTGGTAAGTCACCTGTGCTCGAAGAAGAACTTGCGTTGATGAATGTTGGCCTTGATCTACTTGGGCAAGCGAGAATGCTGTTGGATTATGCTGGCAAGGTTGAAGGCGCAGGCAGAGACGAGGATAAACTTGCCTTTTTCAGGGATGCACAGGCCTGGAGAAATCTGTTGTTGGTTGAACAGCCAAACGGTGATTTTGCCAAGACAATGTCTCGACAGCTGTTTTTTGACTGCTTTCAGTTCCTGCAATATCAAAAACTGTCAAATTCAGCAGATACAAAGCTGGCTGAAATTGCGACTAAGTCGTTAAAAGAAATCACCTATCATGTTCGTCATAGTTCTGACTGGGTTATTCGCTTGGGAGATGGAACAGAAGAAAGCCATCAAAGAATGCAAAAAGCGGTAGACGAGCTTTGGGGCTACACACCCGAAATGTTTGATATGGATGCGGTTGATGAAGCCATGCTGAAATCAGGTGTAGGGGTGGACTTAAAAGAAATTGAACCAGCTTGGAAAAAGATGGTTGAAGGTGTTTTGAGTGAAGCGACGTTAAATTTCCCAGAACTGACATGGCAAGTCAGAGGAAGCAAAGAAGGCAAGCACACCGAACATCTGGGCTATTTGCTAGCTGAAATGCAGTTTTTGCCACGGGCATATCCAGACGCAAATTGGTAAGATCAGTGACATCGACTAATCCGATTTACTCAAAAAGTGAAGTTTATAAGGTCCTCGAGCAGGTGAGAGATCCCGAGATCCCTGTGTTGTCGATTTCCGATATGGGGATTATTCGGGATGTCCTGATTGATGAAAAGAAAATCAACGTAGAAATAATGCCGACCTATTCAGGCTGTCCGGCCATGGATACGATAGCAGCAGACATTGAAAATACCCTTCACGTTAACGGATACGCCGACGTACATGTTGAAACGGTATTGACACCCGCCTGGAGTAGCGATTTCATTTCCGATGAAGGTCGTCTTAAATTGCGAGAATTCGGTATAGCGCCTCCACAAAAAAATGCTAAAAGAGGAAGCCTTTTTCATAAGGAGGCTGTGACTTGCCCACAATGTGGTTCAGGTCATACAGAACTGGTTAGTCAGTTTGGCTCAACTGCTTGCAAGGCACTTTATAAATGCGAAGATTGCCTCGAGCCATTTGACTATTTCAAGTGTGTTTAGAAAGAAATAAGAATGTCGATTTTTCATAACCTGAAGATTAAAAAAGTAGTTCAGGAAACATCCGATGCAATATCAGTTGAGTTTGAAAAACCTGCGGAACTGGAAAATGACTTTCAATATATTCAAGGACAACATTTGACCTTGAAAGCTAAAATTGATGGAGAGGAGCTGCGCCGATCCTATTCGATTTGCAGCGCTGTTTCTGAACAAAAGTTGCGGGTTGCGATTAAACAGATCGAAAATGGAAAATTTTCGACTTATGCGAAACAGAATTTCCGTGAAGGTGATGTTCTTGAGGTGATGGTCCCACAAGGTCGCTTTTTTACCGACCTCGATCCGTCAAATACTAAAAATTACCTATGTGTAGCTGCTGGAAGTGGTATTACACCCATCTTGTCCATCGTTAAATCCATACTTGAAACTGAACCGCAGAGCAGTGTTTCTCTTGTCTACGGCAACAGAACTGTGTCAAGCATTTTATTTTTGGAAGAGCTTGAAGATCTAAAGAACAAGTATCCAACAAGAATGAACCTGCTGCATATTCTTAGCCGGGAAGAGCAAGATAGTGAGCTTTTTAATGGCCGAATTTCAGCGGAAAAGTGTGCTCAAATACTGGATGGTCCGCTGAAGGGAATTAAAGTTGACGACGCGTTTATCTGTGGGCCCGAACAGATGACGCTTGATGTTAAATCCTGTTTGATAAGCAAAGGCGTGGATAAGTCCAATATTCACTTTGAACTGTTTATTACGGATGCAGCAATTGCTGATAGCCGTGAAAGAGTTGCGGCGGACAAACAGGTTTCAGGACCAAATCATGTTGTTAAAGTTGTATTGGATGGGAGCTCAACGGAAGTCACGATTGCAGAAGAGGGAGTTTCCATTCTGGATGCAGCGCTTGAGGCGGGAGTGGATGTTCCTTTTGCGTGCAAGGGCGGTGTTTGCAGTACATGTCGTGCCAAGGTACTTCAGGGTGATGTCCGAATGGACATCAATTACGCGTTAGAAGATGATGAAGTGGATGATGGGTATGTGTTGACCTGTCAGTCTCACCCTTTAAGTGATGATGTTATCGTCGATTTTGATCAATAGCGTTTCCGTTTAGACAAATTTCATTTTCCTCTGGCATTAAAATAATAAGATACTGAATGATGCATGAATAATCAGACTGACTGAGGGGGACTGTCATGTCAGATCAGAACAGAAATGCCGCTATTTTTTACGAAGTTGACGGCTTTTCAACTACGGGTGAACGCTTGTTAGGGCGCCAGGTCGCCGGCGAAAGCTTCCTGAGAGGGTTTGTCAAGAACGCAGATCTTGAGAGGTTTTTCTGTTATACTGATCATCCTGGCAAGTTTCAGTTATTTAAAAAACAAATCAGCGACTACCGCTTATCCAAACCCAAAGCTGAATGGATTAATCCGCTTGAACTTCACAAAATCCGAAACCCGGGTTGTGTTTTTTATTCTGGGCCGGGGCTTGGCAGTTTTGCGTGGCAACGCCAGTATATTACACCGAACGCGTATAGCCTTTGCGGGTTAACTCATACGACCTGTTCCCGAGAAGCAATGGATGCGTTCGGGCAACTGATAACCGGTCCATTGCATGAATGGGATGCTTTGATCTGTACGTCGCAATCAGTCAAAAAAACTGTTGAATATGCGCTTGGTAACTATGCGGAGCATCTAGCGGAAAGAGGCGGTGGCAAGTTTGATATTCGGGTTCAGTTGCCAATTTTACCGCTCGGAATTAATTGCGATGAATTTGAATGGCCGGATACCGCGGATGCGTATGTAAAAGAATTTAAGGATCGACATTCAATCGGTTCAGACGACATCGTCGTTCTTTACGTTGGGCGCCTAGCATCTCATGCAAAAGCGCATCCGCTCCTCATGTATCAGGCGTTGGAAAAAGCAGTACGCAAGACGGGAAAGAAAGTGCATCTGGTGCAGTCAGGCTGGTTTGCAACCGAGTCGATCGAGCGACAATTTGTCGAAGGTGCAAAAAAGTTCTGTCCGTCCGTGAACTGCATCTTTATTGATGGACGCGACAAAGATACCAGAAAACATATCTGGCATGTGGGGGATATCTTCACAACACTCGCAGACAATATTCAGGAAACATTTGGGATAACTCCCCTCGAGGCAATGGCAGCAGGAATGCCTGTGGTTGCGACTGATTGGGACGGGTATCGCGAAACTGTCCGTGATGGAGTAGACGGGTTTTTGGTGCGTACAACCATGCCTGAGCCTGGGTCTGGATTACCATTGTCTTACAGGTACCAGCTTGGAGTTGATCATTATGACCGCTATATCGGTCAAGTCAGCTTGTTTACCAATGTGGATACGGATCACTGTGCTGAATGCTTTATAAAGTTGATCGAGAATCCTGATCTTCGGAAAAAAATGGGGGAGGCTGGTAGAGATCGGGCGAAGGGAGATTTTGACTGGCAGGTGCTTATACCGAAATATCAGGATCTGTGGTCCTCACTTGCAGAAAAAAGGCTCGCAGCTCAGATAGAAAAGCCGAAAGTTGCTGTTCCATTGATTGATGATCCGTTTTCCACTTTTGCTCATTATCCAACCGAATTGATGACTGCAAATTCGCGGTTAAGTCTGCAACCTGATGCCAGAGGATCGGTTGGTCGCTACCTAAAGGACTCACTTGGGAATGGGGTCATCAAGCTTCTGCCAAGTGAGGAAAAGCTTGAGCAGATGCTCACCCATATTGATGAGGCAGGAGATGAGTATTGGGGATCTGGCGGCGAAATGTGACATCAGGGCCGATCGGATGCAGCTATTTGCCGGATGGCTTGCGAAAATGGACCTTATCAAAGTTCTCTGACTTGTTGTGGCGAATTTAAGCTTTATGTGTGTAATTGACCGCGAACTGTTGTTCATTGCGGGCTCTATCACGATCTTTGAAGCGCAAATGTGCCAAGCGGTTTACATTGACAAGCCCATCGAGCAGACCTGGTATCACCACATCTGAAGGTTTGTTTTGCTGGCTCAATTGTTTCAACGCTGTGCTCATTGTTTCAGTGGCTCGTTCTCCGTCATCTATTAACACACTGATCAGCTTCAGTTCGGCAGCACGGGTTGCTCGAATATATTGTTCCAGCCGTGGTACAGTTCTTGGAATGATCAACGCCCGTTTATCCATGGAGAGAACTTCACAAAATGTGTTGTAGCCGCCCATTGCGACAACTGCCGAGGCGCGGTCCATCAAGCTTTCCATATTGTTATTGAATGTAACGGATTTGACTTTTGGCAGTTTAGCCATCCGCTCGCGGAAACTGGCACGCAAATCTGTTGGCATAAAGGGGCCTAGAACAAAAAGTGCATTCAGAGGAAGGTCTGGATCTTCTTCATAGGCGCGAAGGACCCAATCGGTGAGGACGTCGCCATCTCCACCGCCGCCAACTGTAACCAAAACATATGGCTCTTCGATCTCGTCAAGTATTGCAGGTTCATTGCTGGGCTGTACTTTACGAGGGAGATAGCCTGTATAGGTTACTTTGCGCTTTATTTCGGTTGGCATTTCAATGCTGTTCAGCGGGTTGTAAAGCTGCTCGACACCGAACACCCAAATGTCATCATATAATTCTGACAGAGCGGGCAAAACATTTTTGCGTTTCCATTCTGGAATGAGAAGTGCAGGATCATCAAGAACGTCCCGAAGGCCCAATACAAGTTGGGTGCCTCTTTCCTTTAGAACTCGCAAAGTGTCTTCAACCTCTCCTTTAAGGCCAAAAGGTTCTTTGTCGACAATGAAGATATCGGGATCAAATGTTTCTGCTGTATGCCGAATGATAGACGCGCGCATAGCAAGCGTCTGTTCTGTATCGATGTGCAGACTAAGTGACGTATATTCGCCATTGCGCAGTTTGATAATACCTGGGATGCGTACAAAATCCACACGGGCTTTGAAATCAAAGCTGCCAATGATTGGGGAGCCGGAGAGTATAAGGACAGAGAGGTTTTGATTTTGCTCCACCAGCGCATGTGCCAAAGTACGGCACCGTCTCAGATGTCCAAGGCCAAACGAGTCATGACTATAAATCAGGATGCGCCTTGCGCCATTATCCAGGGACATTTTGACCCCCCAAAAGAAATACTTACGCCGGTTAAAGTTATACTATCGACCATATAAACGTCTGTATACAATAATGCACTGATTATCTTTTCTTTGTACTGAGAATATTCCAGAGATTCTAGTTAGAAAATCTAAAAAATATAATATTTATTGTTCAAATATTAGCGTTAACTATTTTTATTAACGAAATAGTTTTCACAAAATATCGCTAAATGGAATTAACAAAAATCTTTTTATTTTCAAATATTTAAATAACTTCATATTAATCTATGAGGGAATTAAATATTAATATTATTAATTTATTGGTGCAAAAATTATTTGAGAAAATTAATTACTTCCCCATACGCTTTGAGCCCGAACATTAGTTTTACTTATAGATTGACCTACTGAAAAATTAGGTGGTCGGTTGGACGGGTAGTTTGGTTTTTTGCTTATGGTTGATCTGAATTTGGTCAGTTTTAATCACCAAGAGGAGGTGACAATGAAAAAGGCGGTTTTTGATTTTTTTGCGGATGAAAGTGGTGTCACATCTGTCGAGTACGCAATGATGGCTGGTGCTGCAGCAGCGTTACTGGCTGCAGGGGACAATGTAATATACGAGAAAATCAAGTCCTTGATTTCCAGTCTCGACCTTGGAGGGGGAGCAAGCGGCGATGACTCCAGCGGTGTTTGATTGAATTAAGGGGGAGTAGCTATGGTCATATCGTTTATGAATATCGCATGGCACTCGCTGCTTCCCGTTTATGTCTGTGTTTTACTTGTCGTGGCTTCATGGAGCGACATTTGTGCACGGCGAATACCGAACTGGGTGTGCTTTCATATCCTTTTGTGCTATGCGGTTTATAGCAGCGCCGCAAATGAGAATGGCCTTATCGGTAATGGTCTACTAGCTGGGTCGCTAGCACTTGCAGCTTTTTTCCCTTTGTTTCTTTTGAAGGTTTTAGGGGCGGGGGATGTCAAACTAATTACGGTGATGGCGTTTTGGATTGGAATGGATCACCTAATCTCGTTCTTCGTAATGATATCGGTTATGGGCATACCAGTTGCGTTTTTTTATCTGATGAGAGGAGTAATCGCTTTGCAATTAGTATTTATTCCTTTGGTTGGGGTCCGAGTCTCCAATGCAATTACAAGAGGCCCATCATCAGTACCCTATGCTGTCGCTATATCAAGCGCTTCAATTTATCTGATGCTTCCTCTTATTACAGGGGACGGATAATGCGCTCTTTAATACTTTTCATCTGCTGTTTTGTATTTGTGGGTGGGGGAATATTTACAGTCTTTAAGGGTATTTACGAAGAGGTGGGTAAATCTGCAAAACCAAAGTCAGTCGCGATGATTGACGTTAAGCTGGCTGTGATGCGGCAGGACTACGAGGCCACAGATATTGTCTCGGCTGCAGAGATTATTTGGTCTGATGCCAGTATTTCATCGGATGATGAACAATTTCTTCAATACAATGAATTTATTGACAAGGGTGCAAGCTATATAGCGCTTAAAAGTCCCGTGAAAAGTGGGACTGCTTTGCGCCGAGATGTTGTGATTTGGGGCGATAATCGAAATTTCATCCAAGAAGTTCTTAAGCCGTCTCATAAAGCGATATCTATCAATGGAAAGGCGTTTAGTGCACTTCTCCCTCAAAATCATCCCGTAGGATCAAAAATGGGAATCTACCTGCGGCCGGATGAACGGACTGCAAAGGTTTTTGGCGGTCTTTACAATAATGTTCCTTTAAAAATTGCTCAAGGAGTTAGGGTACTTAAATGGGTCGAACATTCAAAGGGCTCGCTATTCCTAACCTTGGAGGTTTTAGATGCAGAGCTTGAAGCGCTTATGCAAGCTCAAAGGGTGGGGGTGCTTGAAGCTAGTACATCTACATCGCATGATATTGCAACCCGTAATCTGATAGCTCAGGCAGCATTTGATGCCCTGCATTTTAAGAATAAAAAGAAAATTTTGGACCACCAACCTAATGTTAAGCGGCACATTATCGTATATCGCGGTGCGGCGGTTGAAAGAATTGACAATGTAGAAACTACTTTTTCGAAACTTGTTCAAGTAACAAATGACGCAATGGACAAGGCGCAATGAAAAGGATGACATGGCCCATTTTTTGTATTGTCGTACTTTTAACGACCTTGCCTGGATTGCTACGGGCGGAGCCGGACAGAATTCGGCTTCACGTCAATGAAGGCAGGTTTTTGACATTAGGGCAAGAGGTCACCGAAATCCTGATCACCAATCCAAATGTGGCTGACGTCCAACTGACACAACACAGCGGCTTAATGATTTATGGCAAAAAAACGGGAGTAACGCAGATTGTTGCCCTAACGAAAGGAAATCAAGTTCTGTTTGATCACAAGATTGAAGTTATCCCAGATTTGGAACGCTTGAGAAAATTGATTCAACAAGACTTGGGAGAGGCGAGTGTACGGTTAGATTGGGTATCCGATCGCATGTTACTTTCTGGAAAAGTTGGGAGCGTCGAGCAAATGGAAATGATCTTGAATTTAGCAGGAGGGGCACTTACGGATGAACAGAAGCTGGTCAATAATCTAAGAGTTTCTGCGGTTGCACAGGTAAATCTTAAAGTGCGGATTATGGAGATGAACCGTCGAGAGACTGAAAATCTCGGCCTTAACTGGGACATTCTTTTTAATCCGGGCTCGATGGCGATCAATCTGATTTCTGGTCGAGCACCACTCTTTTCTGACCAAGGAACTGTTATTTCCGGTATAGGTTTGTTGGAAGGGGGCAGCGCAACAGCTGCTAGAACGGCATCTGGTAATATCAGTGTCGGAGCCGTTTTGGATGCGTTGGCTGAACAAAATCTTGTGACAGTACTGGCAGAGCCTAACCTGACCTCACGCTCGGGAGAGACAGCTAGTTTTTTTGCCGGCGGAGAGTTTCCCATTCCCGTTGCTACTACAGATGACAATGTGCGTATCGAATTTAAACAGTTTGGAGTGATACTGGATATGACGCCAACTGTGTTGGCCGATCAGCGGATCAGATTGCATATAAAACCAGAAGTGAGTGAACTGACTTCAATTGGAGCGGTGAAACTTGGTGGGATAGCAATCCCCGGAGTGGCCGCCAGACGTACAGAGGCAACTATTGAACTATCCAGTGGGCAAAGTTTTGCCGTTGCTGGATTGTTGCAGAACCAGCGAAAAGATTTGATCAGGGAAGTCCCATGGCTTGCAGAAATTGATGTATTGGGTCCTCTTTTTAAATCACGTGAATATCAGAACTCGGAAACCGAACTCGTTGTGATCGCGACCGCAAATATTGTGGAGCCAGTTGATCAAGATATATTTAAGGATCCTGCTGGTGAGGCATATCAGGACGGTGCAGTAATTTATCCAAAACATCCTGGAGGGTTAATAGGACCGAGAGGACTGACACTCATGGAGGTACACGATTGATGCGCCAATTTCTCTTTTTAACTTTTGGTGCTTTAGTTGCCGTACCATTGATGGGGTGTGTCGGTATTAGTTCTAAAAAAAATGCTGCAGATTACTTTGCTCCGCAACGATTTACTGACTTGCGGTTTGTTTTGAAGACGTCTGAATTCAAGAGTTGTTTGATTGAGAATTTAAGTCGGCCTGAATGTGTCGTCAGCGTAACAAATAAATTGGAAGACTTGCATCAACATAACATCGAGTATGTTCTGACTCTCCCCGTTGTGTCTTATGATGATCATAAAAGAGGTGAATTCTTAACTTTCTTCGAAAATCTAGGAATTAAACCAAGACAATTACAATACAATACTGTTCTAAATGGCGCTGGCAAGCGACTGCAAATCACCGAATATATTCCTCAACTCTTTTTACAAACCTGTATGACGAAGCTAAGAGCGTATAAGGTCGGTTGTGCGGTGTCTCAGAATAGAGCCCTCTCACTGGTGCGACAGACGGAGCTGTGGAAGGCCGCTGAGACCACTAATACCGGAGGAGTGAATCATACTGGTGAGACGGGCCAGCATTGGACGACAAAAGAAAATCGCGTTAGAAATTCTGAGGTCGTAAAATGAAAAATCTTATCGGGGATCGTTTTTTTAGTCCAGCGGAGCTTGGAGATGGTCTAGCGGCTGCAGTTTTCCTCAAAAATAGTTCAGATATAAAAAGTGCTCGGCGTTTTTTTAAAGACGAAGTGGATTTGAACATTGAATTTATGCAAGGGGGGATCAATACAGCAATTAAATATTTTAGAGCCAAAAAATCACCTGCGGTTGTTGTGAGTGATATCAGTAACGAGGAACTGCCAGCCTCGCGAATTCAAGAGTTAAGACAGGTATGTCTGAGTGATTGTCGGTTCATCGCAATTGGTGATATTGATAGCATCTCCCTTTACAGACAATTGAAAGATTTGGGAGTAGATGAATATTTCACAAAACCTATCCCGTTATCACAGCTGAAAACTAGACTAAAGGCAATTTTAGGTGGTGAAGCTCCAAGGTCTCCGCGAAAAATTGGAGCCAGAAATATTGGGATACTTGGAGCGGCAGGAGGCGTGGGGACGACTTCAATTGCGTGTTCTGTAGCAGATATTCTGGCACAACATTATCGACGCAAAACTCTGTTATTGGATATGCAGGAAAATAGCCCGGCAGCCTCCGCCTGTTTCAACAGAACTAGAAACAATGGCTTGGGCGTCCTATGTTCTAATCCCAACCGTATCGATAAACTGTTGTTCTCGCGCAATGTGGAAAAATTGAATGATCGACTGGATTTATTGGTGAGTGGCGTAAAAGCAGGAAGAATGATTGATGAATTGATAGTTCAGGCAAGTCACGAATTCCCATATCCAATAAATGCTGCGACAAAGGATATGTGCGGTTGGTCAGCAGCAGGTTGTTCGATAGATGAGTCTCTCTATAAAGCAGCAGTTAAATATAAAAGCTATGAGTTCATGTTTCTCTCCTCAGCGCTCGCGATGCAAAGAAGAAGTGGAGGTCAACTAAGTTCAATTCTCGTTCGTTTACGAGATACTCTAAAAGAACAAGAAGACCAGCGTAAACTCGTGCGATCGTTAGTGGCCGAAGGAAAATCAGCAGCAACAGTAATACTGGTTTTAATAGTAGTTTTACTAACGTTTCTATTGATGACTAACCCTTATCAAGCGCGCTTTTTTCTTGAGGATGAAGTTGGCAGAGAAATGGTTGGGTATTGTCTATTAAGCTTGGTCTCGGGTTTCATTGTTATTCATATAATTACGGGAGGTAGCCGTGAATAGTTGGTTTTTATTCGCGGGTATGGGCTTTCTATGTGTTGGCCTCGTTTTGTTTTTCATTGCTATATGAGTCGTAAGAGAGAGTTGTTGTTCTATCGGTTCTCGAAACTAAAGGGACTTACGGAAGACAAGTATGCCTTGAACAATACTAACTCCGGGGGGTATCGGGTACTCAAAAAAAGTCTAATAAACAATAAATCTAAAGCCAGTATTTTTGCGGATATTTATATTTACATCCGGAGGGCAGAAAGTTTACCCGAAAGCTTTGAATTGTATGAGAGAGCAATAGGTGCGTTAAGCACGGGTGTAATTTTTTCCTCATTTTCGTTAGCGACTGGCCTATTTGATGAAAGTATTTTATCGCAGCTAGGAGTTGTTCTGGTGGGCTGTTTCTGTGGCCCCATTATCCTCGCCAATGCCAACTTGCGCTATCAGCGATATAAAAGTCGAAAGTTTGATCAATCTGCGACTGATGTGATCGATTTCCTGCTTCTAGGTGTTGATACAGGGCTGAGTATTGATAAAGCGCTTTTGCAGTCGAGCGTTGCGATGCGTGAGTTAAAACCTTGGATGTCTAGAGAACTCGAACTGACAAGTAAAGAATTAGCGGTATTACCTGAACGTGAACAGGCATTTGAAAATCTAATTCAGAGAACGGGGTCGAGTATATTTTCAACTCTTAAAGCGCATATTGTCTATGGCGAAAAACATGGGACTGCAATAGGGGCATCATTAAGAGCGGTGGCGGCTGAGGCTAGACAGAACGCGTTGATGGTTGAGCAAGAAAAAGCAAGAAAGCTGCCTGTCTATTTAAGTATACCGGTTATGTTTTTGATTTTACCGCCTGTCATTATCATTTCTGCAGGACCAAGTATTGTCCAGCTTTCACGTTCCATACCTTAGTGAGATATTGATGAAAACAACTTTCTTAATGCTGGTGATATTATCGATCTTGGGAGGCTGTGCCCATTTCCCGATAGGTTCAGAGACGGAGAATGCAATAGAAGCTGACCCAATAAAGCTAGCGAGATCTTTAGCTGAGAAAGGGGCCGTTAGGCCCGCGCTAGAGGTTTTGCGAAAGGCGGCAATGGCAAATCCATTAGACCACACACTGAAAGCTGAACTCGCATGGTTATATTACAAATCTGAGGAATATGAACGGGCTCATGAAAGCTTTGCGGGATTGCTGGCAAGCGGACACCGGAGCTGTTTCATACTGACGGGTGCGGGCGTGTCATTGATTAAACTGAATGAACATGCAAAAGCTGTGCTCGTTTTTGAAGAATGTCTTGCGTTGGAAAGTTCTAACAAAGAGGCGAGAAATGGGCTTGCGTTCGCTGCTACCTGGATTGGTAATTACAAGCGCGCACAACAATTATATTTTAAGTTGATATTGGATGAACCAGAAAATCTACATTACCGAAGCAATTACGCTGTTTCTCTGATTTTGGACGGTAAATATCGTGCCGCTGTTCAGGAGTTGTCTGGTTGGATAAGTCACCCTCGGTCGACTACTCAGCATAGGCAAAATCTTGCATTTTCATACGCAATGCTTGGAAATTGGTCAGCAGCGAGAAGCATGAGCGAAAGAGATTTGCCGCCGTCCTTAGTGGAACAAAATATGAGTTTCTACCGGTATTTACACAGATCAGGGAATAGAGGTGAAGTGCGTAGTGCTTTGCTAGCACAATGAGTAACAAGAACTCTAAATTTCTGAAGCTTATTCGAGAATACAAAGGAAGTGTTACTCTCGAGTTTGCAATTATTTTCCCAGTGTTTGCAATGTTGCTTGTTCTAACATTAGGACTAGCAACAATAGTTGCAAAGAAATCCGCATTATTTTGGGCTGCCACAACCGTTTCAATGGGCGTCTCGAAGAATATCAGCATAACACCAGAATTGTTCCGTAGCCATCTGTTAACTGCTGTGAACACGCGAAGAGTGACCCTGATTGCACCTCAAAATTTACAAGTATTTTATCATTCATTTGAGGGAAATGAAGGATCATAGCCTTTCGTGTTGTATGGGATTTCGGCGACAATTTATTCCCGACTTTTGATTTTGTAGACTCATTATACAGCTCGGAGGAGCTTGTCGTTTATTTCCGTCAAACACAGGGAGCAAATGGTGATTAAGTCGCTCTATAAATTGATGAAAAATGAAAGTGCGAATGTGGCGGTTGAAGCCGCGGTTATATTTCCAATGATTGTTTTATTAATTTTCGTTCTATTAGATTTTAGCCGTTATTACACGGCATCACAAAACCTGAACAACCTATCCGCCACGCTCTCGCGACACCTGGCATCTTTAAATAAAGTTAGTGAGAATGATCTGCTTTCAGTGCAGGCGTTAATTCATGACAACTCCGCTTCATTGGATCTAAAAATATTCTATCAGATCAAAATTATATCTCTAAGTGGTTGGGGTGAAAATGGTGCTGATATTCTAGTGGATACAATCTTGGGTGGTGCAGACTGTGGAAGCGGTATTATCGAACAAGAGCTCATAGATAATAAAGTACGTGGTTTCGTGCCTACGCAATATTTTGTTGGTGTTCGTTTTTGTGCAATCCCACAATATCAATCGTTTATCAGTTCCCTCAATTTTTTGCTTAAAAAGGGAATTTTCGTTGAAACCATCATATATTCGCCACGGACTGGTTGGAAATGAGTAATCGGTTACGTGTTCATAAGACTAAACAATTCCTAAAAGGAGAGGAAGGGGCGCTCGCGGTATGGTTCGCTCTTACATTTGCACTTTTTATTGGTGCTGTTGCTGTAGCAATAGACTTTATGCGTTTTTATGAAACGCGGGGAAAGCTTCAGTCTATCGCGGTTTCTGCTGTGCAATTAGTATCGGCTAATTCTTCATATACTGATGGAGAGACACTGAATAAAATGGCTGAAGATTTTGTCAATTCGCAGGTTCAATTCCATATAACGTCAGATATAGAACTTAGTGCTTTTTTATTGGAAGAGATTTCAGATACCTCAAAGCATGGCCACAAGATAACATTGCAGGCCAGTTTGCCCTACACATATATTTCAGTTGTCGGCATTAATCGACAGTTTCAATTTAATGTAGAAGTGAAATCAGAATTTAAGCCAACAGAAGCTGATGTGGTATTAGTTTTGGACAATTCAAACGCTTTATTGTCCCAGCCATTGCAAGATACAGTCAATTTCCTTCAGAGCCAATTTAACAAACAATCGGGCTTCGGCAATCAATTGCGATTAGGTGTCGTGCCAATGGCATCGGAATTTGTTAACATATCTCCCAATTCCAACTGGACTGATAACCCGGCAAGTCGTATTGGGTGCGTCAAGCGCAGGAAGGACGTTGCAGGAACTGATTTTACATTACCCGCGGACAATTTATTTCCAGCTTTAAGTAATGCTAACGTGATTGGTATTCAAAGTACCGAGGCGGAAACTTCAATTAGGAAAGGCCTTAAATGTCCGGCTCTACGCTTACTTCCACTTACTTCGGACTGGGGTCACATTGTACGAGAGTTTTCAGTTCCTCAGTTATATCCCAAGTTTATATTAGAGCGTGGCCTGTTATGGGCGGGACGAATGCTTGCTCCAGAATGGGAAGGGGTGTGGCGAGGACAGTCATCGGTCAAGGGTTCGCCAAATAAACATATTCTTTTATTGTTGGGGACTGAGATAGGGAATGTGCGACAGTCTGCACGAGATTTCGTCCATGTGTGTGAATTGCTGGCCTCAAATAGGATGAAACTTTGGGTGTTGGACCTTTCCAATGACGGCGAAAATTTGAACGCCTTTCAGAAATGTAGTGCGCTTGCAGGTTACAAGTCGGTGCTAAATCAGGAAGAGTTTAGGTCTGCAATCGCAGATTTCAGCCAGATTTTTGCGAATTACAGTATTTCTCACCTCGAATGAGGTTTGACTATGACGAGCTTCACCAATCGTCTGGCATAATAAAATGTCTGGCAATTTGCAGAGGAGGGTGAGAGCCGTGCTTGCTGCTTCCAAAGGCAATTAATTGAGGTCGTTCGTTCAGATTCACAAGTTTTTCAATTTGCGAATAGTGTGTCAGTTGCTGCCAGTCTGCGTAAACATTTGTTGAAAACCAGTGAAGTTTAGGTAGGGCAGCAAAGTGAGTGGGCATGTTTTTAAAGTGCCGGGGCAGTTCGCCGACACTAAGCCATATTTCTTTCTGGCAATTGGGGTTTACTCTTGCAGGTAATTTTATATCGGTTGTATTGGACCGACGTTTATGAAAGAGGACGCCCTTAACAAAAGGAGATGACTTAACAGGTAGCTCTGGTCGAAGATTTAGGGTTTTAATAGCGTGGTTCACCATTGGCAGTTGGTGATCGAATAGCCGGGTAAATTTGCGTTTAAGGGTATCTTTTTTTAACGGTCCAACCCAACAGCTCTCTTGGCTTGTATCGTCGGTGTTTGCGTAGAATTTTACGGCAAGCTCCCAATGGTAGTAGACGTCGTTAAACAAAAAAACCAGATCGAGCTCCCCTATGGTGTTCCCCTCGTTTCTGATTTGGCGATTTTGGGCTATAATTTGAACATCGGGTAAATTCTTTAACCAAAAAGAGACTAGTGTTTCAAAATAACTGCCCAGATTATGCCGCTTCATCAACGCAAGGTCATCGAGAATAATTTCTGGATTTTCCTCAAGCCTTTTAAGTAACTGGTTTGTTCCCTTGTGGTTGCGAAAATCCGGCTCGGGCAGGTTGCGAGTGAGGAATGGGCTCTTAATGACCCAATGAAGATCTTCAACAACGTGAGGTAAGTAATTTTCCAGTTGGCGCACGAGGGTCTTTCATTTGGTGATTACGTCATCAGACTATAAAACATTCGAAGTGATGTCAGAAACAGAAAGACCGCAAATGCCAGCTTGAGAAGTTTTGTCTCTATACTATGTGCAATATGCGCGCCCACTGGAGCAAACAGGATTGTCATTGGAACAATTACAAAAAATCCCAGCATATTAACATAACCGATATTCCCGGGCGGTAAGCCTGCAGCAGAAAGGCCTGAGTACAAAAACCCAATTGTTCCAGGAAAAGATATGATTAAACCGATTGCCGAAGCGGTTCCGACGGCCTTGCGAATGGGGTAGTTAAACAATGTCAGGATTGGTACAGTAAAAGTCCCCCCGCCAATTCCCATCATTGCGGAAAACCACCCTATGAATAACGCAAGGAAATCCCGTATGGGGCGCGGTGGAAGTTGGTTGGCTATATGCGCCCCTTCTGGACGAAAAGCCATATTGGCTGCAACGAGAAGTGCGAGAACCGCAAATACACCAGTCAGTATAGCTGAATTTACGACCGTTGCCATCCATGTCCCACCCAGAACCCCTAACAGAATAACAGGTCCCCAGGTCTTTAGCAGATCAGTGTCGATCGCTCCTTTTTTATAATGAGAGCGGGCAGAGGATATGGAGGTCAGTATTATTGTGGCGAGGGATGTGCCAACCGCCACATGCATTCTGATGTCTTCAGGTACGTTGAAGAAAGGAAGTACATGGAACAGTACCGGTACAATAACAATGCCTCCACCCACTCCAAGCAGACCAGCCAGAATGCCGCCAAAAATACCGGTGGCAGCTAAAGTAACAATCATACCTACGAGAAGAGGTGTGTCGCTGAACAGATCGAGCATGTAATTTACCTTGAATACTAACTACTAAAAATCGCGTTGGCGTGAATGGTTATCCTGTCTTTAATAAGTCCCGAATGACCAGCTCAAGCTTATTGAGTGAATTACATACCTCAACTGTTGTACAGTTAGGTGAAATTTTCCGCATCTCGGAATCGCCGGAGCCCCAAATATTCTTGCGCTCCGGGTTTAGCCAAATGACACGCTTGGATTTGTTTTTGATTTCTCGCAGAATATCAACTCTTGGGTCTGCGCCGTTCGACCGACCATCCCCCAGAAAAATGACAGTAGTCCGATTGTCGATTTGATCCATTACCAAGTCCCGGAAATCTTCCATAGCCCGGCCATAGTCTGTCGATCGGCCCCCAAAACGTTCAATCGCTTCTGGGATGGCTTCCTCTGGGCCATATCGGTTAAACAGATCTGTGACTTCACCAAGTTCGCCGGAAAATGCGAAAGAGCGGACATTGGGCAGGACTTCATTCATACTGTAGAGGAACAGCAGTAGAAAACGGGCCACAGCAGCAACTGATCCACTAACGTCACACACGGCAAGAACTTTTGGACGGTCTTTCTCTTTCTGTTTCCAGTAAGTTTCAAACATGATCCCGTCGTAGGCAATATTTCGACGCATGGTTTTGCGAATGTCCAAATGCCCGCGATTTTTTACCTTTCGAACCCGCGAATTCATGTCGGTCAAACGTTTCGCCATTTTACGCACCATTTCGCGCATTACTTTGAAATCACGGTTTTCAATATTTGAAAGGCGAACTTTCTTAAGGACTTCCTGACGGAATTCGTTGCTTTTACCAGATGCAGTCAGCGCCAGTTGACGATCAACATAGTCTCGGACAGCTTCAAACAGTATGTTCAGTCTGCGCTCAAGCTCAGAAGCTTCAGTTTCCCGCTCGTTGCTGCGCCGATCACTAATTTCCTGTGTGATATCCCCAAGCCCCATATCTTCCATTATGCGACGAGTGAATAGCCCTCGTTGTGTGGATAGAACTATATTTGATAGCCCCACAGAATCAGCGGATTGGGTAATCGCCATTGTAAGGCCTGCGCGGTCCGCATTTTCAAGCATCTCAAGCAGGCTGGTTTGGGGAGCACCGTCGCTCCCTTGCTGCCCAGAGGATCCGCCGCCGGCGCCATCTCCACCGCCTTGCCCTTGGACTGTTTGGTCCAATTGACCAAGTTCCGGAGGAAAATCTTCTGGTGCCGTTGGCGCTTCAATCGGAGCTTCGTTTGAATTTAAGGGAGTGTCCAGATCGAGTTCGGTATTGAGTGAGAAGAATTGATCAAAGCAGTCATTAAAACTGACAACTTCCTCAGCAGTTTTTGCCATGACTTGACCAAGTGCCGTTTTAAGCAGGGCGCGGTCCTGATAGCCGATCAGTTCAATTGTACGTGCAGCATCCATTGCTTCGCCAATGGAGACGGGAACATCCGAATAACGCAACATCTCTATGAAATCGGCTAAGGGGCGGTTCATGCGCGGGCAGCTTTCTTTGCAGCAGCTATCATTTTCGGAATTTCAATATCCATATTATCAATGTCGTCTTCAAATTTTAGAATTATATTGAGGGTGTTACGCACCAGATCAGCATCCAGACTATCAGCATGCAAAAGCATCAGCGTGCGCGCCCAATCAATTGTTTCACTAACTGCGGGTAGTTTTTTGAGATCTTGTGTTCGAAGTTGCTGAACAAATTCAACGAGCTGGTCCCGTAAACTGGCGTCAATATCAGGGATTCTAGCTTGAATAATTTGTTTTTCACGTTTGCTGTCTGGAAAAGGAATGTATAGATGCAGACATCGTCTCTTAAGGGCATCGCCCATCTCACGATTGTTATTGCTTGTCAGAAATACGACAGGTTTTGTCTTGGCTTTGATGGTTCCAATTTCTGGGACAGTTATTTGATAATCTGACAATATTTCCAGCAGATAAGCCTCAAATTCGTGATCGGACTTGTCAATTTCGTCTATCAGAAGCACACATTGTTTTTCAGATTTCAAAGCCTGTAGCAACGGCCTTGCTTCCAGGAATTTGTCTGAAAAGAAGTGGTCGCCAAATTGATGTAATCTGTCAATTGAGGCTTCCAGTCCTTGTGCATCCTCTAGCAAATCTCTCAGTTTTTCTTTGAGAATTTGAGTATACAGAAGCTGTTTTCCATACTTCCATTCGTATAACGCTTTGGATTCGTCCAGCCCTTCATAGCATTGGAGCCTGATTAAGTCTGTCCCCAACAGTTCCGCAGTCGCTTTTGCCAATTCGGTTTTGCCAACGCCCGGAGGACCCTCAACCAGAATTGGTTTGTCCAGTTTTTGTGACAAATAAATGGATGTGGCAATATGCTGATCGCAGATATAGCCTGCTTTTTCAAAACGTTTTAGTATATCCTCAATTGCCGCCTGCGGCTTTTCATCGATGAATGTCACGAGTAATTCCGATTTTCTGATTAGGGGCTTTTCGGCCCGATATGTTTTTTGGTTGTTATTCTCTGATACTGTTTCAATAGCAGGAAATAATGGTTTGATCCAGTAGGAGTGGCCTAGATACTTGTATCCCGCTGGACACAATCGCGTAGTCACGTTAAAAGGCGTGGTTGAACAGCAGTTTGACTGAGCATGAAAGTAGCCCTTGCCAGATAAATGGCGATGGAGAGTGTAGAAAATGACAACGGCAAAAGATATTCGATCTGGTTTCCTCAACTATTTCGGCAAAAATGGTCATGAGATAGTTGATAGTTCACCGCTTGTACCCAGAAATGATCCTACACTGCTCTTCACAAACGCGGGTATGGTGCAGTTCAAGAACGTTTTTACTGGTCAGGAAAAGCGAGATTATAATCGAGCTGTAACTACGCAAAAATGCGTCCGTGCCGGTGGAAAACACAACGACCTTGAAAATGTTGGTTATACAGCTCGTCACCATACGTTTTTCGAGATGCTGGGTAATTTCTCATTTGGTGACTATTTCAAGGATCTGGCGATTGAACTTGCGTGGAACCTGCTCACTAAAGAGTTTGCTCTTCCTACAGAAAAGCTTTTGGTTACCGTTTATCATGATGATGAGGAGGCCGTTGATTTATGGAAAAAAATTGCCGGACTTTCCGATGATCGGATTATCCGGATAGCAACATCCGATAATTTCTGGTCGATGGGTGATACTGGACCTTGCGGACCATGCTCGGAAATTTTCTTTGATCATGGCGAAAAAATCCCTGGTGGTCCTCCAGGCTCTCCAGATGAGGATGGTGACCGGTTTATCGAAATTTGGAATCTGGTCTTCATGCAATTCGAACAGCAAGCGGGAGGTGAGCGTTTGAATTTGCCTCGTCCATCCATTGACACCGGTATGGGGCTTGAGCGGATTGCGGCGGTTCTACAAGGTAAGCACGACAACTATGATATCGACTTGATGCGGCGGATTATTGAAGCCTCTGCTGATGCGTCCAATGTTTCGGCTGATGGTGAGTTTGCGGTCTCCCATCGCGTAATTGCTGATCATTTGCGGTCTTCATCATTTCTCATTGCGGATGGTGTTCTTCCATCTAACGAAGGGCGGGGTTATGTGCTGCGCCGGATTATGCGACGGGCCATGCGTCATGCTCATCTCTTGGGCGCCAAGGATCCGATGGTCTGGAAGTTGGTGCCGACTTTGGTCGATGAAATGGGGGCAGCTTCCCAGAGTTGGAGCGTGCCCAATCCCTTATTACAGAGACATTGAAGACCGAGGAAACCCGTTTTAAGGAGACCCTAGGCCGCGGCTTGAAGTTGCTGGAGGATGCAACCGAAAAGTTGGGTGATAGTGAAGCCCTCTCTGGTGATGTTGCTTTCAAACTCTATGACACATACGGTTTTCCTTTGGATCTGACAAAGGACATCCTCAGAGGACAGGGGCGTGAGCTTGACGAAGCTGGCTTTGATGCGGCTATGACCAAGCAAAAAGAAGCTGCGCGTGCCGCCTGGTCCGGATCCGGCGATGCTGCAACTGACAAACTCTGGTTTGATTTGAGTGATAAGTTAAGTGCAACAGAATTCTTGGGGTACCAGACAGAGTCTGCAGAAGGGCAGGTACAGGCCTTGATAGTGGATGGTAAGGAAGTTCCTTCTGTAACGGAAGGGGATGACGTCATGGTGATACTGAACCAGACCGCATTTTATGCGGAATCTGGTGGCCAGGAAGGTGATTGCGGCGACCTGGTGAATGAGAACGGCCTTAAAATTGATGTTACCGATACTCAGAAAAAAGAGAACCTTTTTGTTCATGTAGGAAAGGTGCTTCAAGGCTCCGCCAAAGTCGGAGATGTCGTTAATACACAGGTGAAGAAGGAGCGTCGATCACGACTCAAAGCTCATCATTCTGCTACTCATTTATTGCATGAGGCGCTTCGTCAACGCCTAGGTGATCATGTAACGCAAAAAGGATCTCTGGTCGCGGAGGACAGGCTTCGATTTGATATTGCACATCCAAAGCCAATTAGCAGTGAAGAATTGCGGCAGGTAGAAAAGGATGTGAATGACCGTATTCGCCGAAACGCTAAAGTTGAAGTGCATCTAACTACACCCGAGGAGGCAATTAAGGCCGGTGCTATGGCCCTTTTTGGGGAAAAATATGGAGATGAGGTTCGTGTAGTTTCCATGGGCGGTGTGGAGCCTCGAAAGGGGTAGGCCGATCATATTCAACCGAACTTTGTGGCGGTACACATGTGGAGCGAACTGGCGATATTGGCTTGCTTAAAATTGTGAGTGAAAGTGGTCTTGCCGCTGGTGTTCGGCGTATTGAGGCTGTCGCGGGAGAAGCGGCCCTAGATTATATTAACGAGCGTGAGGGCTTACTTAACAGCGCAGCAGAAGCGCTTAAAGCGTCTCCTGCAGATTTAGCCTCTCGCGTACATGCGTTATTTGAAGAGCGCAAAAAGCTTGAAAAAGAACTCAAAGAAACCCGTAAAAAGCTTGCTACGGGTGGTTCTCAAAACGCAGCGGCAGTAGATACCGTTGCGGGACATAATTTTGTGGCTCGCGTAATTGGTGATGTGCCCCCTCGTGACTTAAAGCCAATGGCTGATGAAATAAAAGCTCAGATTAAGTCTGGTATAGTGGTTCTGATCGCTGATAATGACGGAAAGGCATCCATCGTAATTGGGGTTACAGATGATTTGACACCTGACGTGAACGCGGTCGATCTTGTTCGGCTTGGTTCAGAAGCACTTGGAGGCAAGGGCGGCGGCGGACGACCTGATATGGCGCAAGCAGGTGGACCCAATGCTTCGGCTGCCTCTGCTGCAATTGAAGCAATCAAGGCTGCAATCGTAAGTTAGTTCAGCTTGTATAAAGAGAGAACGGCAGGCTGTTGACCCCTGCCGTTCCCCTCTGTGCTTACCGAAGCACAGAGCGCCTCCGAGTGACTACTCGAACTCCTTTTACGATTTTAAATCAGTGCTTTGTAAAAGGAAGTTTAACTGTGAACTGAATAGTTGTTCTGCGTGAGGCGCCAATAGGGTAATTCTATGGCAGTGCGACTCAAATTTGTTACCCGATCAGTATATATTTTTGACAGTCCATATTGAAGGATGCATTATTTTTCTTATCTCAAAGATCTGTTGTCTATGGAGGCATAGGTCATGAATTTCTTTAAAACGGGTATCCTGATTGCGGGTATAACTGCGCTCTTCCTAGGTGTTGGTTTTGCCATCGGTGGTGAGAGCGGAATGTTTATTGCTCTGGCTGTTGCAATTGCAATGAACGGTTTTGCCTACTGGAATTCAGATAAACTGGTGCTTCGGATGTATGGTGCCAGGCAGGTGTCAGACGCAGACGCCCCGGAATATGTGGCGCTGGTCCGAAAGCTTGCTCAGAATGCTGGCTTGCCGATGCCAAAAGTCTATATTATGGACAATCCTCAGCCGAACGCCTTTGCAACTGGTCGAAATCCCGAAAATGCGGCTGTTGCTGCAACAACAGGATTGTTGAAAATGCTCACCCGTGAAGAACTGGCAGGTGTGATGGCTCATGAGCTCGCGCATATTCAAAATCGTGACACATTGATTATGACCGTGACCTCCACCATTGCAGGGGCGATCAGTATGCTCGCCAATTTTGCATTGTTTTTTGGTGGTAATCGAAACAATAACCTTGGGGTGGTTGGGACTTTGTTGATGGTCGTCTTAGCACCTGTTGCTGCAATGCTGGTGCAAATGGCGATTAGTCGCACTCGTGAATATTCCGCCGACAAATTGGGTGGTGAGATATGTGGTAACCCCGAGTGGCTGGCGAGTGCACTTCACAAATTGGAAAAGGGTGCAAGTTATATTGAAAATCCCGTTGCTGAACAAAATCCGGCTTCGGCAAATCTGTTTATTGTAAACCCGCTCCACGGAAAGGGTGCTGACAATTTATTTTCAACACATCCTTCAACGCAAAACAGAATAGCACGTTTGTTGGAAATGGCTCGGTTGCGTCCAAAGGCGCAAACTTCACGGCGGACTTCTGTTCCTTCGGCCTCGTCAAGAAAAGGTGGTGGTCCGCATACTCCCTGGAATAATTAATCTCAAAGGTTTTTTGGAGACTTCACCATCGCACGAATTAAAAACCTCGCAAGAAGTTGTACAAATTCTTCTCTGCTTTTTCCCATGCGATAGGCTTGTGGCGCTGTTGACTGGATCAATCCCATCATGGCATGCCCCATCAATTCCGGATCTATATCATCATATAGTTCGTCATTGGTTCTGGACATTTTCAGGATTTTTATGAAGCCAGCAGCAAATTTGCTTCTCACAACCTTGCCGGTTGAATCTGATGGGTCAAAAACTTTTGTGTCAACAAGAGCAGAACGTAAAAGCCCCGGATTTTGTTCGGCGAATTCCTGAATGGCATTAAGAGCGTAATAAATATACTCCTCGAAGCTTTCAACTTTAGGGATTCGCTCTACCACAAATTGATGGAGGTCTTCCTGAGCTTCACTCGCGAATGCCATGAAAATCTCGCGCTTGTCGTGAAAATGGCTGTAAAAAGTACCGTGCGCAACATCAGCCGCCCGGGCAATATCTTGCGGACGCGTTTCGTGATACCCGCGTTGAATGAATAGTTTTCGTGCGGCGCTTAGCAGTCTTCCCCGTTTTTCTGCTTTACGTTTACTGGCACGATCGGTTGCAAGTTTCCCCTCCAATGCATCCGTCATGTAAAAGTTACCCCTTATTATTTTTTTTTACAGCTGACGCTGGTATTTTTCATGACAATTTGTCAATATCGTAAAACACTACCAGTCAGCCAATAAAAACTGAACTAAAAAAATCACTGGGGGAGACGTGACCGGCATGACTAGCTCAATACCATATTTGGAACTAAACCGACCTAAACCAGATATCTCCGTTCAAAAATCGAAGGATGGCTCATATCTGATTACCAACAATATTTCAATCGGAGAATATGAAAAAAATATTGCAAACTATTGGTTAAAGTCAGCAGAAGAGGTGCCCGACAGGGCTTGTCTAGTGAAATGCAGTCCTGATGAAGACTGGCCGCAACTGACATTTAAAGAAGCGGCTGACAAAGCTGATCAGATTAGCACTTGGCTTCTAAATAATGGCTATAACGCCGAAACGCCTGTTTTAATTCTGTCCGGTAACAGTTTTGCTCATGCACTTCTAACGATGGCCGCCCTGCAAATCGGAGTGCCAATTGCACCGTTGTCGCCGTCATATTCTTTAATGAGTGCAGATTTTGAACGGTTGCGTTATGCCAGTGAACTGGTAGGTGCAAATCTGGTCTTTGCTGAAGATGGTGATTTGTATGGTAAGGCGTTGAATGTGCTTGGTGAATTTGACCTTCAGACAGTTACTGTTTCTGGTGACACGCATGGTGGAATTCGTTTTGAAGACATGTTGGGGATTTGTGAGAGTGACAGGGTCCGTGCAGCACGTGCAAAAGTGCAACCAGCGTCGCTTGCAAAGATATTGTTTACATCTGGGTCAACCGGGATGCCCAAAGCAGTTCCCAATACACAGGAAATGTTATGCTCCGCTCAAAAAATGGTGGAGCTGATGTCAGAACCGAGAGATCCTGAGGGGAATCCAACCATATTTCTGGACTGGCTCCCGTGGCACCATACTTTTGGAGCAAACGCTAACTTTCTAGGATGTTTGCGATTGGGTGGAACCATGTATTTGGACGATGGAAAGCCGGTTCCAGGGTTGTTCCAACGGACAATTGAAAATATCAAGCGGATCAAACCAACGCGCTTCAGTTCAGTTCCAACGGCTTATAGTTTCCTGCTTGATCAGATGGAGCAGGACGAGGAATTGGGGCGTGCATTTTTTGAGCGAATGCGCCTTTGCAATTACGGAGGTGCCGCGCTGTCTCAGGAATTGTTTGAACGTTTGCAGGTTCAGGCAGTGAAATATACCGGTAAGCGAATTCCTGTAGGAACCGGCTGGGGCGCAACCGAAACAACAGCAATGGGAACGGCTGTTTTCTGGAACGAAGATCAGGTGGGCTTGGTTGGCGTTCCTTATTCAGGCATTACGCTCAAACTGGTTCCTGTACAGGATAAATTTGAAGTTCGCTTAAAAGGTCCCGCTGTTCACTCGGGCTATTACAAACGACCTGATTTAACGAAAGATTATTTTGACGAAGATGGGTTTTATTGCATCGGGGATGCTGTGCAATTCATTGATCCCCAGCAGCCCGAACGGGGACTGGCCTTTAAAGGGCGTGTGTCGGAAGACTTTAAATTGTCTAACGGAACTTGGGTGGAAACCGGGAGTCTGCGATTGACTCTCATTGACGCGTTAGATCCTTTTGCGCGTGATGTTGTGATTGCGGGTCATGACAAAGAATTTTTGTCAATTTTAATTGTACCCAGCGAGTTTGTGGTCAAAGACGCGATAAAGAGAGGTTTTGTTGATAAGGGACCGCTTTCCATAATCACGGACAGTGAGTTGATGGCAAAAATTTCGGAAAAAATTACGGCACATAACACCAAATTTCCGTCTAAAAGCCGCTTTGTCGGTAGTGCGTTGATTATGGGAAGCCCGCTGTCGGCGGACAAAAACGAGATTACCGATAAACAATATATAAATCAGCGCGCCGTCCTTGATAACAGGGCGGAACTTGTAAGCCGGTTATATAATGACCAATTTGAAGACATCATGAAATTCAACTAACAGGAAGTGATGAAAATGTCAGAAATGAATAAACAATGGCTGCTGAAATCCCGCCCTCACGGGGAGCCAACACTGGACAATTTTGAATACGCAGAAACACCTGTACCTGAGCCGGGTGAAGGCCAGATGCTGCTCAAGACGATTTATATGTCACTTGACCCTTATATGAGGGGGCGGATGAATGATACCAAAAGCTACGCGGCTTCGGCACAACTGGGTGATCCAATGTCAGGCACAGGTGTTTCTGTGGTTGTAAAATCAAACCTGGATGGTTTCGCTGAAGGTGAATATGTGGTTTCCCAAACCTGCTGGCAGTCTCACAGTCTTTCAGACGGGCAGGGTGTCATGAAGGTTGATCCAAAAAATGCTCCTATTTCGACGGGTGTTGGTATTCTTGGTATGCCTGGCCTTACCGCTTACGCGGGTCTTCTTGACATAGGCAAGCCAAAAGAAGGCGAAACTGTTGTTGTGTCTGCAGCTTCAGGGGCAGTCGGATCTATCGTCGGACAGATCGCAAAAATCAAAGGATGTAAAGTGGTCGGTGTCGCCGGTTCCCCAGAAAAATGCGCTTACGTAGTGGATGAATTGGGTTTTGACGAATGCGTTAACTACAAAGACGCGGATTTTGCTCAAAAACTGGCGGCTGCGTGCGACAAAGGTGTAGATATCTATTTTGAGAATGTTGGCGGAATTGTTTTTGATACAGTCTTTCCGTTGATGAACGACTTTTCGCGAATTCCACTCTGCGGCCGTATAGCTAATTATAATATGACAGGCGATCCGGAAGGCCCCAATAAACTACCTGCCTTTTTTGGCAGATGCTGGTAAAACGTATCATGCTTAGAGGTTTTATAAGCTTTGATCACTATGACCGTTTTCCTGATGTTGTCAGGGATCTCGGTGGTTGGATTCGCGAAGGCAAGGTCAAATACAAGGAAGATATCGTACAGGGAATTGAAAATGCACCAGAGGCGTTCCTGGGGCTTTTGAAAGGTAAAAATTTCGGCAAGCTGCTGGTACAGGTTTCCGACGATCCGACACGCAGCTAAAAACAGCAATCAGTCAAACCTTGGAAGGAATAATTAATGACTGCAATTACAGATATGGTGAGTTACGAGGTCGAGGATGGAGTTGGCGTTATTGTCATCAATAATCCTCCTGTAAACGCACTGAGCGCGGGTGTGCGCGAAGGGATTAAAAAAGGAATTGAAATCGCTGGAATTGACGACAGTGTTTCTGCGGTTGTTTTGTGGTGTGATGGCCGGACATTTATTGCTGGCGCTGATATTACCGAGTTTGGTAAGCCTCTGGTCGGCCCAAGTCTTAATGAAGTAATCGCCCATATTGAAATGTGCCCGAAACCCGTTGTTGCTGCCATTCATGGTACAGCCTTGGGCGGCGGTCTTGAGACAGCCTTGGGGGCTCATTATCGCGTTGCTAATCCGGGGGCGAGAGTAGGGCTTCCAGAGGTGAAATTGGGAATTCTTCCAGGTGCTGGTGGCACACAACGTCTGCCAAGGGTGGTGGGTGTTCCAATGGCACTTCAAATGATTACCAGCGGTAATCCTATCAACGCAAAAAAAGCCCAGGAAGTTGGCTTGGTCAGTGAGGTTATCGAAACTGATTTAAAGGCGGGCGCGATTGCATTTGCGAAAAAGGTGGTTGCAGAAGGCAAGCCACTGGTCAAAATTAGTGATCAGAATGAACGCCTTCAGGAAGCTAAAGACAATCCTGCGATTTTCGATGATTTCAGAAAATCAATTGCTCGTAAAACTCGCGGTTTTCAGGCTCCTGAAAATTGTATCAAGGCCGTTCAGGCGGCGGTTGAGCTTCCTTTCCCCGAAGGTCTTAAAAGGGAGCGGGAACTGTTCATGGAACTGATGACTGGTGAACAGTCAATCAGTCAACGGTATTTCTTCTTCGCAGAACGCCAGGCGGCAAAAATTCCAGATGTACCGAAAGAAACACCGCTAATTGATATTAATACCTGTGGTATCGTAGGTGCTGGCACAATGGGAGGTGGTATCGCCATGAACTTCCTGCAGGCTGGTATTCCGGTCACCATTGTTGAGACAACGCAGGAAGCTTTGGACAAAGGTATTGCTGTCATTGAGAAAAACTATGCGGCAACAGTTTCCAAAGGACGCATGAGCCAGGAAGCCATGGATAAATGCATGAGCTTGCTCACTGGTTCGACAAATCTGGAAGATCTCAAAGACGTGGATATTGTCATTGAGGCAATCTTTGAAAATATGGACGTTAAGAAAGAGCTGTTCACCAAATTGGATGCCATCTGTAAAGACGGGGCAATTCTTGCGACGAATACCTCTACTTTGAATATTGATGAAATTGGTGATGTGACGAAGCGTCCGGAATATGTAATCGGTCTGCATTTCTTCAGCCCAGCCAATGTCATGAAGCTTTTGGAGGAAGTTCGCACCAAGAAAACCAGTGCGACCGTTATGGCAACCTGTATGGCGCTTGCCAAACGAATTGGCAAAGTTCCTGCAATGGTTGGTGTTTGCGAAGGTTTCGTTGGTAATCGGATGCTCCATCGGAGATCCGAGCAAGCTACAGAACTTCTCATGGAAGGTGCACTGCCTCAAGACGTTGACAGAGTACTCTTTGACTTTGGTTTCCCAATGGGACCATTCGCAATGGCAGATCTTGCCGGTAATGATGTTGGATGGCGTATTCGTCAAGGAAAAGGCGTAACCAGCCCAATCGCCGATGCCATTTGTGAACTCGGCCGGTTTGGGCAGAAGACTGGTTCTGGATATTATCTGTATAAAGATGGTAGCAGAACTCCTACACCTGACCCAATTGTTGAAGACATCATTATCAAAGCTTCGAAGGAAGCCGGCATTACACGTCGTAAAATTTCAGATGATGAAATTCTAAAGCGTTGTATTTATCCAATGATCAATGAAGGGTGTAAAATTCTCGAAGAAGGAATTGCCTCTCGCGCAAGCGATATTGATGTGATCTGGGTTTATGGATATGGATGGCCAGTATATCGTGGTGGACCCATGCGTTACGCAGACTCTATCGGACTGGAAAATGTATATAACACCTTGCTCGAATACGAAAAAGAGCACGGCGAATTTTTCAAACCTTCAGCACTACTTGCGAAAATGGTTGAGGAAAAGAAAACATTTTCGGGCGTATAAATTATTAGTCTCACAGAAAACCCCGCAATTTACTAGCGGGGTTTTTTTGTTGCGGTTAGGAATGAATATGTAAGGTATAGGGCGGGCAGAAGTGATAGAGCGAAGACTGAAGCCGTCACAAGAAAGACATCCTCAAAAACAAGAGTTAGTGCCCTTATCTGATCGACCTCAGTAAGGACTTGTTGTCCCGAAACTTGCATGGCTTCATTTAAATGAAAATCTGATCGAGCGGTGATTAATAGAGCTGTCAAATTTACACCGATAGTACCGCCAAGTATTCTAAGAAAGTTCAGTGCACCAGATGCGTCGGGAACCTGATGAGCCTGCACAATTGAAAGCGAATATGTGCTGTTTGAAGGCATGATAAAGCCAAGCCCGATACGGCTGATTATGATCCAACCCGCGAGATAGAGAAAACTGGTGTCTGCTGTTGCATAACTGAGTGCAACAGTTGAACACACAAACGTTACCTGACCGATCAGGATCAATGGATAGCTCGGCATTCTGTCTATCAAACGTCCAACTATGGGAAACACAATCACAAGCAGCAGTCCTGCAGGTAACAAAAGCAA
Organism: Sneathiella glossodoripedis JCM 23214; assembly: GCF_000616095.1. Classification (GTDB taxonomy): domain Bacteria; phylum Pseudomonadota; class Alphaproteobacteria; order Sneathiellales; family Sneathiellaceae; genus Sneathiella; species Sneathiella glossodoripedis. Next base: position 420,651 of record NZ_BAMS01000003.1, read on the forward strand.
ACCGGCATCTGTTGCGCTGGTCTGCTGAACAGTTCTGGAAAATAGTGGAATTGTATAAAAGCTGGAAAACATACCCGCGCTGGTGAGTGCCCCAATAATAGCTGACGCACAGATCCGTGGATCTTTAAACAACGCCAGTTGAACTAGCGGGTTAGTGCTTTTCACGTCTCTTATCAAAAACAAAACGAGAGTAATTGCGGCGATAAGTAAATACGGGAATACAAGTAAACTTGAAAAAGGGAAAAACTGACTGTTCGACAATCCGCTTAGCAGGCAGGCTACACAAGCGCTGATAAGTATGAGGCTTTGGAAATTAAACCTAGCAATTGGGCGGTTTTCTGATTTGTCAGGGAGCAATAGGTAACCGAGTAGTCCCGCTAATAGTGCCAGCGGAAGGACAACTGCGAAGGTTGTGTGCCAATCCAGACTATCTGTAATAATGCCTCCAATGACAGGGCCCATTGCTGGTCCTATGACCACACCCATTCCAAATAAACCCATAGCTCTTCCCCTCATTTCAGCTGGAAAGAGCATAAAAATCAGTGACATTGAAAGGGGTTGCAAGATGCCGGCGCCGATACCCTGAAGTATGCGGGCAGACACAAGAATTTCGTAATTAATTGACTGCCATCCGATCAGGCTTCCAATGGAAAAAGCTGCAATGGCAATCAGGAATGTTGAACGGGCGCCAAAATTATTCATAAGCCAGGCGGTGGTGAGCATGGCCACGCAAGACGCGCTCAGAAAGGCTGTCGACATCCACTGAGCAGAAGCCTGTGTAATATCAAAAGTTGCCATGATGTCGGTCAAGGCAACATTCACCATTGTTGACGAGAAAATAGCTGTCAATAATCCTAATATTACGGAAAAGCCCGCCATCCATTTATAAGCAGGGCCGAATTTTTCCTGTAATCTGGTTTCACGCGCAGACGTCATTGGGCATCGCCAAACTCTTTGCGTAGCCTGTCGTTATGCTCACCCAACTCAGGAATAGGACCATAGACCTCTTTTTGATCCTTGAACTTTATCGGTGATGAAACAAGTTTTACAGGTCCTTTTGGGCTTTGCACTTCAACGCGTTCCAACTGAGGGTGAAGGGATAAATCTTCAACTGAATTCAAAGATCCAAAAGCAACTTTCGCCTTTAGTAGTCGTTCACTGGCTTCCTGTCTGCACATTGTCTTAAAAATTTTGCTAATGTCTTGATGAAGCTGATCACGATTGGCTACTCTATCTTCATTGGATCTATAGCTTGGATTTTCCAGCAGGTGCGGGGCCTCTAGAGCAATCTCACACAGATTACGCCATTCGCGTTGATTTTGAATGGAAATGACAATCTTATCACCATCTCCAGTTTCAAAAGCTTCGTAAGGCGCAATGGACGGGTGCCGTAACCCACCGCGACCGGGTGCTTTTCCTCCATATTCCTGATGAAGTAATGGCACTGTCATCCAATCCGCCATTCCAGCAAATAATGTGGATTTGATGGATTTTCCTATTCCAGTGGTTTTTCGTTCATATAATGCTTCAAGAACAGCGACAAGCGCGTGCATACCCGCGGCAATATCACAAACGGATACACCAACGCGCCCAGGCTCATCAGGAGATCCGGTAACCATCGCCAGGCCAGTTTCTGATTGCACCAGCATGTCATAGGCTTTCATTTGAGTAAACGGACCGCTTTCTCCATATCCAGAAATATCCACTGTAATGAGTTCCGGGCGCTTTTCTCTTAAACTTTCACAGTCGAGTCCAAATTTATTCACAACACCCGGTGCCAGATTTTGAATAAATATGTCTGCCTTTTGTATCATAGACTTTAGCAGTCTTAGATCTTGATCGTCTTTAATGTTCAACTGAATGGATTCTTTACCCCTGTTGAGCCAGACAAAGTAAGCACTTTGTCCATTTACAACACTGTCATATTGGCGGGCGAAATCTCCTTCAGGACGTTCAATCTTAATAACTCTGGCACCGGCATCCGCAAGTCGTGAGGATAGATACGGGGCTGCTACAGCCTGCTCAAGTGAAATAACAAGAATATCGTCTAATGGGCGGGACATGCTAAATTTCCATATTATTTTTGATGACAGACTATCCGCTATGTTTGAGCCGAAGCAATCAGTTTTTATGACTTCTCACTGTTAATACGGTGACCCACGTTCAACCAATACTAAAATTTCTGTAAATATTTAAAACTTTATAAGTATTTTAGGATATGCTTAATATTCAGGATGTCGTGAGTATGGAAGTGGGAGGTATCTAATGCTTCGAATTCTGCTGATCGCACTGTGTATAGCAGTTTCTACTGTGGGGAGTATTAATTCGGTCTCTGCGAGCAGATTCGAAGACTATTGGACAGTTGAAGAGTTTTTGTCGCTTAATGTTGAACAAGTCGCACTTAGCGAAACTTTTTCCATTGCTGTTCGAAAAGAGGCCAGGACAACTAACTCATCTAATGCAGTTGCCAAAATAGCTGTTGTATACCCTGGCTTGCAGGTATCAGATTACTGGCGTCGTAGCATTGTATCACTCGAAAAGCGTTTGCAGGAAGCTGGTCAAAAATATGAATTGATTACCCATTTTACCAAGCCCGGCGAAAGTGTCGGCGAACAGGGGCAGAAACTCGGAGAGTTTTTGGCACAAGAACCAGATTACCTCATTTTTACTTTAAACGTAAATCGCCATAAAAATGTCATTCGTAAATTGCTTGCGAGAAGTTCCACCCAAGTAATTTTACAGAATATCACAACACCGCTTAAAGAGTTTTCTGCACTTCAACCTTTTCAGTATGTCGGGTTTGATCACGCATTGGGAACTGGATTACTCGTTGAGAGATACTTCGAGCTATTCCCAAATGGAGCTGAATACGCCATTTTTTACGGTCCAAAGGGATATGTCAGTGACATGCGCGGAGGAACTTTTCTACAGGCCATGCAGAAAAATAAAAACATGGTGTTGAAGGATTCCTATTTCGTTGGATTTAATAGAGAGAAATCACGTGAAGCGGCGCTAGAGGTTCTGAAAACACATCCCAACTTAAAGTTTATTTTCAGTGCATCTACGGATATCGCCCTCGGTGTAATTGATGCAGTTGAAGAAATGGGGCTGCAAGGGAAAGTCATTACAAACGGTTGGGGGGGCGGTAGCGCTGAATTAGAGGCCCTGAGATCTAATAAAATGACTCTAACGGTAATGCGAATGAATGATGACAACGGTGTCGCCATGGCTGACGCTATTGTTTTGGCCCAGTCAGGTCTAAGAATAAAGTCCCAACAATTTACTCTGGTGATATGGTTTTAGTAGACAGTGATATGAATGACCTTGAAATTGAGGCTTTGAAGAAGCGTGCGTTCCGATATTCTGAGTAAGTTTCTTCCAAAAAGCGGAATATCTCTTTCCGTATTAATCCTGATTAGTCAGTTTTCATTATTGACGTTATTTGGCGTGGTGATGTTGATCGTCACTTATTACAGTTCAAGCCTTGTTGTTGAGAGTGAAAAGGAGCGCATAGAGGAAATTTCAGGAATTGTTGGGGATCTGGTTCTGGATAAAGAACTGGAGGCGATTTCTGACTACACAGATTTACTCGCAGAGGAGCTTTCTTCTCTCAAAAATAGCCGAGGGTTCCCTGCAGAAGACTTGATCAGAGGGGCTTTTTACTCACAAGAAGAAGGTCGGATTGATTTCATTGCTATCCTTGACAGCGAAGGGAATATCATAACTGAGGTTAGCTCTGAATTCGAGGAATATCCAGCCATTCGCAGCAGTTTTCGGACAGCGAAACCCCGAATTCAAAGATGGAACTGGGCTATCGAAAAGCGCGATAATGGTGGCATCAATAATGTTCTATTATATTATCAGAGTGAGTTGGTTGATCCAAGGCTGGGCCGAGTGACCGGATACCTGTTGAGCGGTATTTTTCTCAAAGATAACAGCAGCTTGATGGAAGAGATACTGTCGCGTAGTAACGCTATTTCGACGTCTTTAATTATAGACGGTAACACCCTGACCCATGTGGGTGAAGTGAGCCGAGCTGTGATTGAGGAATATGTGCAAACAGGTCAGTTTTCCTCTGCAATTGAAGGGACCTCCGTTCGCTCTTTAGTACTTGGAGAAAAAGTCCCTGATTTACAAATTACAACTCTCTCTATTCTTCCTGCAGATTTTAATCAATCGCTTGAAGAGTTGTTTTTCTTATCTTCTGGTGCTGCTCTGCTATTCACACTGGGTATCTCAATACTCGCTATTTATTTGACGCATCGTCAGATATTGCAACCCTTGGAAGCTCTCATCGATTATGCGAGGGAAGTTGGGCGGCGTGAGCTCAACCCGATTATTCAGCCATTTACAATTTCAGAGTTCAATGAGGTGGGTAAAACTCTCACCGGTGTCTTCAATGATTTTCAGGAAAGTGAAAGGCGTTTTGAAGACATTGTGTCCATTGCGTCTGATATTATTTGGGAGACTGATACAGAGCATCGTTATTCTTTTATTGCCAGACAACCAGAAGCAAAAGTATTTGACCAACCCCAAAGCCCATTGCTTGGTACCCGCCGAGATGATTTAGCGTTCCAGGAAATACAAGGCATGAGTTGGGACGAATATCATCATATTCTGGAAACTCTGCAACCCTATAAAAATATATTGTTTAAATGGTCGATGGACGATGGTCGTGTATTCTATTTTTCCACCAGTGGTAAGCCAAGATACGATAGTAAAGGTAATTTCTTAGGCTATCGTGGCATGTCTTCGAACATTACCGCTGAAGTCGAGGCTCAACAGGAAGCGGAAGCCGCACAAGCGCAACTGCGACAATCGCAAAAACTAGAGGTTGTCGGACAGCTAACAGGCGGAATCGCTCATGATTTTAATAACTTGCTGTCAGTTGTTATTGGAAATCTGGAGCTGGCGCTGGAGGATGAAAAGCTTGCTAAACCGATGCGTAAATTACTCAATGATGCGATGCGCGGGGCAGAGAAAGGGGCTGCGCTAACCCATCAATTGCTGGCCTATTCCCGTCAACAGGCGTTGCATCCAAAACGGGTTCGGCCGCAGAAAGTGATCGCGGATATCAAAGCGCTGCTGCAACGGGCTGTGGGTGAGGGGATAGATTTTCACCTTCAGTTTGAAGATACTTGGTCGGTTTTAGTTGATCCGAATGAGTTGGAAAATGCGCTAATGAACCTTGTGGTTAATGCAAGAGATGCAATGAATGGTAGCGGTTCAATTAGTCTTGAGAGTTTTAATATTGAACTTGATGATGAGTATGTGGCTGGCAAGCAGGAATTAAAGGCAGGACAATATGTTTGCGTAGTTGTTTCCGACAATGGATCAGGTATCGAACCCGAACTGATGGAGCGGATATTTGAACCATTTTTCACGACCAAAGAAGTTGGTAAGGGGAGCGGCCTTGGGTTGAGTATGGTCTTTGGCTTTGCCAAGCAATCAGGTGGCCATGTCAGTATTTACAGTGAGCCGGGTGAGGGAACTTCAATCAAGCTAATGCTGCCACGTGTCTTTAGTGAAAGTGATGAAGACACTAATGTTAGTGTGGATGATGTCGTCAAGCTGGGTCAGGGAGAATGTGTCCTTGTGGTCGAAGATAATGAAGAGTTACGTGAACTCGTTAAAACTCAACTTTCCTCCATTGGATATGAGACACTCGTTTGTAAGACAGGGGCGGAAGCTTTGGAGGCACTTATTATACAAGATGTTGATATTGTATTGAGTGATGTCATCCTGCCCGGAAGCATGTCAGGCATTGATATTTACAAATATGTCCGTAGCCAGTACCCGGAAAAAGCAGTGCAATTGATGTCCGGCTTTGCTGGTACAGCTTTTACTGCGGACAAAGATATTCCTGCGGATGCAAATATTCTGTTTAAACCTTTCACAAAAGCAAAACTGTCAGCGGCTCTTTATGATGCTAGGCACCAGTCAGATCAGACTTGAGCATTTGACTAGCGGTTAAGCAATATACCCGGCTTTGGAAAGAGGTAATTCCCTGATTCGTTCACCTGTTGCCGTGAATAAAGCATTGGCAAGCGCTGGTGCGATGGGCGGCGTGCCCGGTTCTCCCACACCACCAAGAGGTCTGCCTGAGGGAGCTAAATGAACATCAATCTGAGGCGTGTTTGCTAGTCTGATCATTTCGTAGTCTGGAAAGTTTTCCTGTTCAACTTGCCCGTTTTCAACAGTAATCTCACCAAATAGCGCAGCACTTAATCCAAAAATGATCCCACTTTCCATCTGAGATACTACACCATCAGGTTCAGAACTTCACCACAATCTATGACGCATGTGACCTTATGCAGGGTGATTTCTTTGTCTGGGCTGACGCTGATTTCAACGACCTGTCCGACGATTGATCCAAAGCTTTCGTGCAACGCGATACCTCTGAAGTGTCCATCTGCAGCAGGTTCTTTCCAATTACTTTCTTTTTCCAGTCGGTTTAAGACTGCCAAAAAATCTTTGCTATCTGAAAGGTGGAGGCGACGAAATTCAATTGGGTCTATTTCCGCTTTGGCGGCAAGTTCGTCCATGAAGCACTCGGTAAAGAAAGCGTTGTAGGAATGTCCGACGCTCCGCCAGTAACCAATAGGAACCTGGACAGGGGTTGGAAAGTGCTCCATCAGCTTATGAGGGAATTCATAAGGGATATCTGCTGCCCCTTCCACCGTCGTGTTATCTGGCATATCAGCACCGGCAAACGGTAACATACGTTGCACGAACGCTCGGGAGATGGAGGGACTGGCAACTTTATTATGCCATGCCTGTACTCGCCCTTGAGAGTCCAGGGTCGCCTCAAATTTTGCTAACGCTGCGGGACGATACATGTCATGCTGCATATCATTTTCTCTTGTCCATATCAGCTTAACAGGTCGGCCCTTAAATGCTTTGGCAAAATTGAGGGTCATCGAAACACAGTCAGTTTCCACTTTGCGGCCAAAGCCTCCGCCAAGGTAAGTATTGTGGACGCTGACATTCTCGGCATCTACTTCAGCTATTTCCTGGGCAATCCAGCTAATTAACGTGTTAGATTGGTTAGGTGTCCAGACCTCAACGGACGTATCCGTCACAATCGCGGTGCAATTCATAGGCTCCATACAGGCATGTGCGAGAAATGGGACTTTATAGGTTGCTGTACTTTTACTAGCACCGGAGTTGGACAGCACAGATTTTGCATCACCTTCTTCAGCGTAGGAGCGTCCGTCATCCAACTTGAGTTGCTCTTCAAATTCGTTGAATATACCGTCAGTGCTGAGAGAGGAATTGATGGTATCGTCGAAAGTAACGGGTAATTGTTCGACTGCCTGTTTGGCGCGCCAAAAACTGTTGGCGACTACGGCAACAGCATTTTCAAGTTTAACGGCTTTCAGCACGCCCGGCATATTTCCAATTTTGCTCTCGTCCCAGTGTTTAACTGTTCCGCCGAAAGTCGGGCAGATTTTAACCGCGGCATAAACCATATCGGGAAGTGAGACATCTACGCCAAACTCGGCTTCTCCAGTAACTTTGGCAGGAATGTCAATTCTCTGTTGAGAATATCCTATAACGCGACGCTCTGAGGGTTGTTTTAGCGATACTTCTTCCGGGATATCCAGTTTCGAAGCCGCTTGTGCGAGCTCACCATAGCTAGCGGAGTTATCGCTGCTGTCGTGTATAATTTTGCCGGCTTTAGCATAACATTCAGATGCAGGGACTGACCAGCGATCAGCCGCCGCTTGGATCAGCATTTGGCGAGCGGTCGCACCTGCCTGTTGCATTGGAAGCCAGAAATTGCGAACGCTTGTACTTCCTCCTGTCGCTTGAATACCTAGTAGGGCGCCAACTTTCTTCATTGCCCAAGCGCCGGCAGTCTCTTCTCCTCTATGATGTCCATCTCCAAATGGCAGACTGTCTTGAATAATGGTGAAATTTGCATAGACGGCGTCGATCGGTGCCTGTTCCGGTGTAATGCCTGCGACGTCAACTTCCAACTCCTCTGCGACAAGCATGCATAACGCCGTGTGTATTCCTTGACCCATTTCAGCCTGTGAAATGGCGACACTGATGTTTCCGTTGCTCGAAATTTTAACCCATGCGTTTAGGGTAAATTCATTTGTACCTGCAGTAGAAGCGTAAGGCGCTCTGTCGGGTACGTCATTTCCTCCAAAAGCATAGGCAACAGCCAAACCACCACCAACAAGGCCGCCTGCAATCAGGAATTTGCGACGTGTCAATAAAGTTGACTTTGCCATCTTATGCCTCCGTTTCCAGTTTTACAGCCCTGTGGATTGCTTTTCGAATTCTAGGGTAAGTGCCACATCGACATATATTTGTGATTGCATCGTCGATATCTTCATCGGTTGGGGAAGGGGTTTCTTTTAAGAGGGCTGACACAGCCATGATCATGCCCGGTTGACAATAGCCGCATTGGGGAACCTGTTCTTCTATCCAAGCTCTCTGGACAGCATTTCCAACTGTTCCCGTTAATCCTTCAATGGTTGTGATTTTGCTCTCTGCTACCATCGAAATGGGAACCGAGCAGGATCTCATCGCGGTGCCATCGACATGGACAGTACATGCGCCGCAGGCGGCGATCCCACATCCAAATTTGGTTCCTGTCAAATCAAGATTATCACGTAGGACCCACAGAAGCGGCGTGTCTTCTTCTGCATCAATTTGAATTTCTTTACCGTTGATATTTAGCGTCAGCATGGCTCAGCCCCATATAATATTATTTAAATGACCGCTGGTCATAATGATGGGGAGTGACTATTTATATGTCAATAGAAGGATACAAGAATTGTGAAATTCTTTGAATTTTAAGTTGCTAGGAGGCATAAGAAGCCTGTTTGCAAATAATATGAGTTTGTTAAAATGAAATTAGGCGCTGGAAAACGGGCAGTTAGCGAAGAGCAAAAGCAAGCGAGGCGAAATTCAGTTTTGGTCGCGGCTGGGGATTTGTTTTTGCAGGCCGGTTATTTTGAAGTCAGCATGAGTATGATTGCAAAAAAGGCAGGTATCGCGAAAGGTACGATTTACATCTATTTTCAAACCAAAGAAGAGCTATTTCTCAGTTTGTTACTAAGTGAGTTGGGAGAGTGGTTTGAGAATTTGCGTGATGAACTTCGAAAGGCTTCAGTACCTCTTGAAAATAACGAGTTTGTCGAAATACTAAGAGATACTTTCTTACACCGGATTAGATTGCAGCGCCTTATCTCCCTGATGCATCTGATTTTGGAAAAAAATGTATCCTACGATGAAGCGTTCGCGTTTAAAAGAGAGCTGCTTGCGCTGATGCGCAGCACTTCGCCGCTTATAGAAAAAGCACTCCCGTATCTCCCTGAGAATGGTGGAAATCAGGTTTTGATTGAGTTCCACAGCCTTTTAATTGGCTGGAGCCATATCACAGAAACGTCGCCAATCGTTGAACGCGTTCAACAACATCCAGAGATACAAGGGTTAAAATTTGAATTGGAAGATGCCTTGTTTAATTCATTGTCATTGGTCTTGGATGGCATGAAATATCGTAGTATTCGTCGAGAAATAACGGCTTAATTTTGCAAGATCTGGTTCAGGAACAGGTTTCCGTATTTGTCCCTTTTTGTTGTTCCCACTCCTTGAATCCCTGACAACTCATCTAATGTAGTCGGCCGATTGAAGACCATTTCTATTAATGTTTTGTCGTGAAAAATGACATAGGGTGGAATATTCGCTTTACGAGCAAGTTCAAGCCGGAGCTCTTTCAGCTTTGAGAAAAGAGAATTATCTTCATCATTATTGAATACGACAGATGACGGCGTTCCCATGCTGCTGGTTTTCAGTTTGCTCATATATAGCTTGCGACTCACAAAGGTTTCTTCTCCCTTAAGGAGGGGGCGACAGGCTTCTGTCAGTTTGAGGCTGCCAAAATTTTCCATGTCCTGAAGCACATAATCCTTGGCCAGTAATTGGCGAAGAATTGCCTGCCATTCTTGTTTAGTTTTATGTTTGCCTTTCCCAAAAAGGGCGAGTGAATTATGAGATGCTGTGCTGACCTTGTCAGTTTCATTCCCCAGCAGAACATCAATGATATGTGTGGCGCCATAAAGTTGGCCGGTTCTGAAGATTGCGGACAATGCCAAACGAGCTTCTTCCGTGGTATCGATTGTTTCCGGTTTGGTTAGGCAATTATCGCAGTTCCCGCAATCATCTGACTTTTCATCAAAATATTTCAGCAGGTATTTTCGTCTGCATTTGAGATTTTCGCAGTAACTTAGCAAGGCATTGAATTTCTGATGTTCAATAGCTAGCTGCGCCCTCGATTGATTGGTGCCGAGCAGGTTTCTAACTTTGGCGATATCCTGCTGACCATAGGTCATCCAGGCATCAGCGGGAAGACCGTCTCGTCCCGCTCGACCGGTTTCCTGATAATAGGCTTCGAGATTTTTTGGAAGGTCAAGATGAGCGACAAAGCGGACATCGGGTTTGTCGATACCCATTCCAAAAGCGATGGTTGCCACCATAATTATTCCATCTTCTTTTAGAAATACTTCCTGATTGCGTGCTCTTTCCTCAGTGTTAAGTCCGGCATGATAGGGCAGGGATTTAAAGCCGTGAGTGTTGAGTTTTTCACTGATGGACTCAACTTTTTTTCGCGACATGCAGTAAACTATTCCCGCATCAGATTTATGCTGCGAGGTTATGAAGCTTAGCAGTTGCGATACAGCGTTGTTCTTCGTGGTGACATGATATTGGATATTCGGGCGATCAAAACTGGATTTAAAAGTTCTGCCGTAGGTAAGATTTAATCTCTCCTGTATGTCATTTTGTGTGGCGCTATCCGCGGTTGCTGTCAATGCGATACGTGGGACATTGGGAAAAATTTCATGAAGAGCTGATAAGCGCAAGTATTCTGGCCTAAAATCGTGCCCCCACTGGGATACGCAATGGGCTTCATCGATGGCAAACAATGATACTTGAATCTTTTTGAGTAAATCGAAAAATCCATCTGCAAACAGGCGTTCGGGCGCAATGTATAACAATTTTACTTTATTGGCTTGAACGTCTTCGATTACACGTTGGCGATCAAGTAAAGGCATCCCCGAATTTAGAGCTGCGGCTTCCACGCCTAGCTCACGCAGAGCCATTACCTGATTTTGCATCAGTGCAATAAGAGGAGAGATAACAACTGTCAGACCTTCAAAAATTAAAGCAGGGATTTGATAACACAGTGATTTGCCGCCACCTGTTGGCATGAGTACCAGCGCGTCCCGGTTTCCTAATACGTGATCGATGATTTCCGACTGGGCGCCGCGAAATTGGGGATAGCCAAATGTATTTTGCAAAATGTCCAAAGGTTTACGCAACATGGTTTCACTTATACAGTTCTGCATAAGTCAATCAATTGCGAAAACTGATTTTATAATTTTTTTAGTTCAGTTATTTCTTCTTTCAGTGCTTGGATTTCGAGGGCCGCGTCAGTTAGCAGATTGCGTAGCCTGGTGTTTTCCAGTGCAACGTCTTTTAGCTTGTTGGCTTTCTCGCTCTGATCCTGTTGAGCTTTTTTTCGCCAGCGATACAAAGTTGCCTTTGATATTCCATGCTTTATTGACAGCTCTCCTATATCAGAACCATTTTCCATTTCAGCTAGGATTTGTGTAATCTCAATTTGTGCTTTTTGAATTCGTTTCATTTTGAAATTACACCTCACTAAAAACTTTTAGGGAAAAATATAAGCGTTGGTCTATTTATTGCCCATTTTATCAACAACAGCTTGTATGGCTGCCAAATTATCTGCAACCGCGCTGTCATTAATCAAGGCTTGTGAAGCCTTGGCTGCGGCAGCTGGGTCTGAAGTGATAAGTTGACGAGAAGCCGCAAGCGTAATTGCGTTGTGAATGGAATAACTGTGTTGCTGCTGTGCGATCACGTTTTGCAGTGCCAGTCCCACGCTGTGTGCCATTTGCTGATATAAAATTCCTACAGCTTCTGCCGGTGCTTCACCGATCACTTTTAGGCTTGTTTGACCAACTGCGTCTGTTATCTGGCTATTTACATAACTGTCTTCGCTCATTGAAGTACTCCTGGCAGGCTTTTAGCCTTTTCGACGTCAATTTATTTACTCTCTTTTGTGCGAATATTTTTGGTTTTCTTATTTCGTTTTCTGCGTTTTTCCGGAACAATTGCTGGTGGAATATGGATTATGGTTTGTTTTCGTTGTGGAGATAGCAGAAGTTGAAGATTTTGGGTCAACGCTGCTAAACCTACGGTATTTGCGTGTTGTTGATTAGAAACAGTATTCTGTGCACCTGTGCCCATGGCTTGAGACATGGTTTGGTAGAGCGCAGCCATAGAATGCGCTGGTGCCATGCCAGTGATCAAGGAATTGGATTGTGTAATGGCATCCGTAATCTGACTGTTTACTGACCTGATACCTGCTGTTTCACTTTTTGTAGTACTAGACATAATTTGCTCCAATGCACACTGTTTTAACTGAACCTCACTTATGACGCATGAAAGGGTCAGTCGTGAGGCTCAGATATCATCATTTGCTAGTTCGCAGAATTTGCTACATTATGAGCTGAAACGAGGGGTGTTTGCGTTTCTATCACGCTCATAAGCGGCAAGTACACCTTTGAGGGAAGACATTGACTCGGCGATTGGGTTTCCGCTCAGGATTTCCTGCGTTGCTTTACCCTGTGTCGCTGTGTCGAGCGTGTACAGAACTGTAACTGCTCCTGTTACTACAGCACTATCAATTGAGTTTTTATGCTGCTGGTTGGCTACCATATTTTGCATGCTCATACCGGTGCTTTGAGCGAGCATCTGATAAAGCATGCCCATAGATTCTGCAGGGGCATCCCCAAGAACCTTGACGTTAGACTGGGTTACAGAGTCGGTTATCTGACTATTCATCCAGGTATTTTCCGCCATTGTTTAACTCCTTTGGAAATTGAACTTATCTGTTAAAAATTAGAACGCTCTCGCGGCTGCTTGCATGGCAGTTAGGGACTCCGCAACTGGATTGCCCCCGAGAATTTCAGCAGTTGATTTAGATGCGGTTGCGGCAGAGAGATTGTAAAGTACACTAGTGCCTTGTGTAGTTACCGCTAGGTCAATAGTGGACGCGCTTTGCTGATTGGAAACCGCGTTTTGCATGCTTGCGCCAACGACCTGACCAAAGACCTGGTAAGTGTTTGCCATTGAAACGGCAGGGGCCTCAGCCAAGCTTGTCACATTTGCTTGGGTAATTGAGTCTGTAATCTGTGAATTTACGGGTGTATCACCTGGCATTTAAATAACTCCTTTAAGTACTTGGTGGTAAAAATGATGGCGGAGGTTATTCTTCGTCATCGTTTTTTGCTGCTTTCAATTCTGAAATGATTGCCTGCAATGTCGAGAGAACTTCTGTATTGGAGTCATTCTCAATGATCTCCTTTGCAGATCTCGCATCTATTGCACCGTCAAGGTTGAACAGAAGACTAATGCCCTGAGAGACAATGGCGGAATCTATGGTGTTCATGTTCTGCTGGTTCGAAACAGCATTTTGCATGGCTACACCTGTTGATTGTGCCAACATCTGATAGGCAGTCGCCATGGACTGCGCAGGAGCATTACCTAGAACAGTCATATTCGATTGTGTTACAGCATCTGTAATTTGACTGTTTACCGGAGTGTCCGTTGCCATTCAGTCTTCCTCCATCTGGTGACAAAAGTGAGAGCAATATGCTTCTCATTCGACAGCGATTAGACGAGAGTTGATGAGACGCTGTGAAAATCAAATTTCCATTTTCTTCTTTTCTGTTGCGAATTGTCGCAACGGATTGAGATGTTTTTATCAGTCGCCGTGTGCTACATAGCTTTGGTTTTGTCAGTAAGCGGAAGAGGCATTTCCACACTATGATCGCAAAATCAGATTCAGAAATAGCTGGTTTAAAAGAAGTCGGAGGAATAATCAGGAATATTCTTGATACAATTGAAACTCACATACGTGTCGGTGTTTCGACTCTTGAACTGGACCAGCTAGTGGGGGAGATGCTGGCTCAGAATGGAGCGCGATCAGCGCCAAAGCTCGCTTATGATTTTCCTGGCTATAGCTGCATAAGTTTAAATGATGAGGCAGCGCACGGTATTCCTTCAAACAGGAAACTTAAAAAAGGCGAACTTGTAAATGTGGATGTAAGTGCTGAAAAGAATGGGTTCTGGGCGGATTCAGGTCGATCTTTTGCTGTCGAGGGAGCAAGTGACGATGATCGGTTTTTACTTTCGGCAACGCGTCAGGCGCTTGCAGCCGGTATAGAGCAAGCTCGCGCTGGTAATCCTATTAGTTACATTGCAAGAGCCGTAGAAGAAGTTGCTACCTGCGCGGGTTTTAACATTATTGATGGTCTAGTGGGTCATGGAGTGGGGCGGCACATTCACGAGCCCCCTGAAGTTCATAACACCTTTAACTCTGCTGGGGATGAAATATTGCAGGAAGGGCTTGTTATTACGATTGAACCCTTCCTGACAAAGGGTATTGGTGCCTATCGCGAAGGACGAGATGGCTGGACATTATTGACACTGGACAGAAATCGTGCTGCCCAGTTTGAGCATACATTGATCGTCACTAAGGAAAAGCCGATCATTGTAACCTAACTTTTAACCTCCCATCTTTTTGACAATTGCATCCATGGCAACTGCTGTTGCCGCAATTGCATCCGCAGTAATTCCTGCAATCTGTTGGCTGGTTTGTGAGCTTAATGCTGTTGCACCAGCGTTGGATACAGAATTTAAATTGCTGACAGCAGTTTGCGTTTGTGAGTTTAACGCCTGAGAAATGGCTGCAGTTTGAGCATTGTAGGATTCATTAATAGTTGCCCGTTGCGCGCTTAAAGCAGCCGCTTCTGCGTTTTTTAACGCTGTGATCACAGTTCCATTGGCAGTGTTGACATTATTTAGGATGTTAGAATTCACAGTCGCATTTTCCAAAGCTAAACCAGAAGAGTGAGCGGCAAATTGGTACAATAAACCCATCGCGAAGTTTGGGGATTCTTCTACATTTGCATAAAGACTGTCTAGTTTAGGAGTTGCAGGTTTGTCTGACGATGGCATTGTCGAAAATCCTTACAAAAGTTACTATCATTGATTATTATCGCTCTGTGCTGCTTCCTGTTTTTCTGAAGAAGCGCCTTCAGAATTTGCTACATCGGTTCCAGTTTCTCTGCCTTCTGCGATGGCAAGCATATCTTCCCAGTTTTTCATACGAGCGTTTAATGGCATGTCCGCTACCTGTTGCGTAAGGCCGCTCCAAAGAAGATTGCCAGTGCCCGCTGCAATTGCAGCTGTTCCGAGAATATTACGCTGATGTTGAGTTGACACGGTGTTTTGATTGCTAACTCCAGTTGCTTGCGCCATTGAAATATACATTGCGGCCATCGCAGTAGAGGCGGCGCTTCCTAGCACTATTTCGTTTACGGCAACTACAGAATCTAAAACAGAATTTCTATTTTTATTTTGTGGTGATTTGGCCATTAATTAACTCCTATAATTTTTTGTTAATAAAAATTAAAATTTACATCAGATAATTTGGTTATTACTTAGTAATTATTCAATATCTACAATAAATAATATTTTCTCCAAAAAATTGAAAATAATTTAAAATTTGCACTTTAAAAGTTTATTAATGCAACCTAGATCAAGTGAACTGTTTTTCAAAAGCTCCTATAAGGAGTGAATGGGGGATCTTGATGTTCGAACCACTACGGAGAAAATCGCCACTCCAAGAGGAAGTTCAATTTGTAGGTCGCAAGGATGACAACAGTGCTCGAGAAATCTCACAAGTTCATCAGGAGGATGACTTGGGCTTTTGGGAGGCATGGAATTCCCACCGCGAATATTTACACAGGTTAAGTATGATGTGGATGAATGTGAGCGCGATGGAAGCTGAAGATGCTTTGAGTGATGCCACTATAAGAGCCTTTGAAAAATACAAAAAACATCACAAGAACATAAACAACCAGCGGGCGTGGTTTGCACGGTTGCTTCATAACATTTGCATCGACAGACATCGTGCGAATAAGCGTCGGTTTCAGTTAAGTGAACGAGTAAAGGAAGTAAACACTATCGATTATTCCGCACTCGATAAAGTATCAGAAACTCCGGAAGGCGAGCTTCTGAATTCGGAATTGGGTGAGACGCTCTATATGGCGATCGATAAGCTTCCTGAAAAACTATACGCACCGTTTGTTATGCGGCTTGTTCATGGTGAAGAGTATGATGTGATCGCGACTCGTCTGGAAATATCAAATGACAATGCTCGCAAAAGAGTACAGCAGGCAAGGGCATTTCTTCGCAAAGAACTTGCGGATTACAAACCCGCGGATAGGTAATTATTTATAATAAGTGAGAGCTGAAAAGAGGAATGATTTTAATACGGTATCCTCTGGCGGGTTTTTGGGGTTGAAAAGAAGTGCCCTGTTCTTTTCAAATTCAATTCCAGGAGGGCAGGTTTGTTTGAAGTCATCAACAAGAGTTGTGCCGCAATGTACGAGAATGGCGCATTTGTCAGATGGCTCACGATATGCAAGTCGAATGGGTGTTCCTGATTTAGGATTGATGGTAGCAAAGCTTGCTTCACCCCACTTTATATTTTCCTCAATTTTCCCTATCGCATCTGATTGAGTTGATAAGTCGTAGATTATATCTCTTACATGTAGCAGGGCAATCCTCGCATGATCTGGATAACGCTGAAACAATTCCTGAATCTTGTTGGAAATAGCGTTTTGATCTTCGCCCATAAAAAAATCCTCTAGCCGAGATGAACCCATATGCTAGAGGACTTTTACTAAAGAGCAATTTCAATCTTGGTTATTAGCTAGCTGGCTTTTTTAAAACGGTGTTTTTTAGCAGCAAATTTTACTGTGTTGCCAGATGTGTCAGACTTGCCTTCCTGTTTGCGTTTTTTTGCATGAAACTTGGAGGCTGCGCCTTTTTCGGACGACCTGGTTTTGCCTGTCGATTTTTGAGATTTTTCAGAAGTAAATTTTTTCTTCTTTTCAACTCTACCTTTGCCTTCAAAACGAGGATGATCTTCTGGGCGTCCATTGAATTCCGTATTTTTACGCCGTTTCGCGGCTGAGCTTTTCCCTTTGAAACCGGGTTTTTTAGTTTTGGAAAACGGCCGGCCCTTTGGCTTTGACTTTTTCGGTTTCTCTTTGGGGACCGGAAACGGGTGATCATTATCAACGCGGACTTGCACCTTGATCAATTGTTCAATGTTTCTCAGCAGGTTCCGCTCACGTGGTTCACAAATGGAAATCGCTGTTCCGCTCGCACCCGCACGCCCGGTCCGACCAACCCGATGGACATAATTTTCTGCTTCCATTGGAAGGTCATAGTTAATCACATGCGTGATGCCGCTGACGTCAATGCCGCGTGCTGCAACGTCGGTTGCTACCAACACGGTAAAGCGATCGTTCTTAAAAGACCTAAGAGTTCTCTCACGTGCTCTTTGCTGTTTATCACCATGAATTGCTGCAGTCCGAACTCCTTCGACTGTATCTTCAATTTCTTCTGTCAGTGTTTCCGCTGTTGCTTTTGTTCGAACAAAAACAATTACTTTTTCGGTTTCTTCAAGCCCAATCAGATGCATAAGCAAATCTTTTTTATGAGTTCGCTCTACCATCAGGACGGAATGATCGATTGTGTTGGCAACAACACTCTCGCGAGGCGCTTCAACAAACTCTGGATCAACGAGCAGCGATTGCGATAACCGTTTAATCGCCGGGCTCATAGTTGCAGA
This sequence comes from Sneathiella glossodoripedis JCM 23214, assembly GCF_000616095.1. GTDB lineage: Bacteria > Pseudomonadota > Alphaproteobacteria > Sneathiellales > Sneathiellaceae > Sneathiella > Sneathiella glossodoripedis. The sequence continues at coordinate 438,403 of NZ_BAMS01000003.1, forward strand.
GAACATTACTGTTTGATGCTCTTCCGGTAGTGTTGCGCTGATTTTTTGCACATCTTCGACAAAGCCCATGTCTAGCATACGGTCAGCTTCATCCAGGATGAAAGTTTGAACGTTGGATAGGTCTACCGTACCGCGATCCATGTGATCCATCAGCCGGCCGGGAGTTGCAACAAGTATGTCTACACCAGCTTTTAACTGTTTTAGCTGAGGGCCATATGGCGCACCACCATACACAACAGTATGAAAAAGTTTTATTCCGCGGGTAAAAATCTGAATTGCCTTGCCAATCTGGCTGGCCAACTCACGCGTGGGTGCCAAAATGACTGCTGTTGGCTTGTTGGGCTTAGGCCGTTTGCGGTCATGCTGTAGGTTTTGTAATAGCGGTAAAACGAATGCAGCAGTTTTTCCGCCGCCGGTTTGCGCAATCCCCATCAGGTCTCGTCCTTCGAGCAGGTGAGGGATCGCGGACCCCTGAATAGGGGTGGGGGTATCAAAGCCCTGTTTTTCCAAGGCGCGCAGAAGGGGGCCAACCAATGAAAGATCGGAAAAGGTTGTCATAAAAATCCTCAATACAAACTGCCCGGTACAGCCATTTCAAAGGCACCGGGTAAAATAAAGCCAAAGGCGGGAACTGTCTCTCCCAGCCTGGCTCAAAATATCGCAGATATATGACCGGCGAGCGGTACATTTGAATACCGCGGAAACACTGTTCGCAAAACCTGTTCTCAAATGCAGGAAAATGCTGCATTTGCTAAATGCGTCATAATGACTGCTGCGGTGATATGCTGTTTTTTGGCGGAAATGTCAAGATAACAATTGAGGTGCGGTTATTGGTCGATCAGAAATCTGCTGGTAAAGGGGTGGCAATTTGGGCGAACTTGCGCTAAAAGGTGCGCTTAAATTTGTGCGTTGCACAAATGACTGCGAAATTTCAAAATGTCAGGCTGAGTATCGTGCAGACAAATACATCTCTTTTTTCAAACCAGTCTCCAAGTAGTAAATTACTGCAAATGAAGACCGAACTTTTGTCAGGACTTACAGTTGCTCTTGCATTGGTTCCTGAAGCTGTTGCATTTGCTTTTGTGGCAGGCGTTCATCCATTGGTCGGGCTTTATGCCGCCTTTTTAGTGGGCTTGATAACTGCGGTGTTTGGAGGACGGCCCGGTATGATCTCAGGTGCGACGGGTGCGCTCGCAGTTGTTATGGTCAGTCTCGTTGCGCAGCATGGCGTGGAATATCTTTTCGCAACGGTAGTGCTGATGGGTATTTTACAGATCCTCGCGGGGATATTTAGACTGGGCAAGTTCATAAGGATGGTTCCGCATCCAGTGATGCTGGGTTTTGTAAACGGATTGGCTATCGTTATTTTTCTGGCGCAGTTGGGGCAATTCAAAATCGCAGACACAAACGGTGAAATGGTTTGGTTACAAGGGGCCAGCCTGTATTGGATGCTGGCTCTGATTGCGCTTACTATGGCCATCATTTGGGGAACTTCAAAGGTCACAAAAGCAATTCCTGCACCGTTGGTTGGCATTCTGGTAGTGTCATTGCTTGTGATCTGGTTTGGACTGGACGCGCGCACAGTCGGAGATATGGCGTCAATTTCTGGTGGATTGCCTAGTTTTCACATACCTTCGGTTCCTTTCACGCTGGAGACTCTTTGGATTATCTTGCCCTATTCGGTCATTCTGGCAGCAATTGGACTTATCGAAAGCCTGTTGACGCTTAATCTGGTGAGCGAACTGACTGATACGAAAGGTGGGGCTAGCCGTGAATGCCTCGCACAGGGCGCAGCAAACACGGTTACTGGATTTTTCGGTGGCATGGGTGGCTGTGCCATGATCGGTCAAAGCATGATCAACGTCACCTCAGGTGGACGCCATAGACTTTCAGGCATTTCTGCAGCTCTTTTTCTGTTGGTGTTCATTCTGTTCGGCGCTCCTCTAATTGAACGAATTCCATTGGCCGCGCTTGTCGGTGTGATGTTCATGGTGGTGATCGCCACATTTGCTTGGTCCAGTTTTCGGATTATTAATAAAATCCCCAAATCGGATGCCTTTGTTCTTGTGCTGGTATCGGCGGTAACAGTAATCAGTGATCTGGCTATTGCGGTTGTGGTCGGTGTGATTGTTTCTGCGCTCGTTTACGCATGGGAAGGTGCGAAGAAAATCCATGCACGGGTAGAGATTAATGAGCAAGGCTCAAAAGTATACCATATTGATGGCCCGCTATTTTTTGGCTCTGTGACCAGTTTCCAGGATTTGTTTGACCCAAAAAATGACCCTGACGATGTAATTGTAGATTTTGGGAATTCACGTGTTGTTGACCATTCAGGGTTGCAGGTCATCGACAGCCTCGCAGAAAAATATTCAGCAGCGGGTAAGCAGTTACATTTGCGTCATTTGAGCCAGGATTGTCTGGATTTGCTGCACAAGGCTAGAAATATGGTTGAGATATCAGTTTTGGAAGATCCTAAATATGGTGTCGCAGCGGATTACGAGAAATAGGACTATATGTGCTAGACAAATACTGTTTGCCCTGAAAAATTAGGGTAATGTAATTTTGGCAATTTTCGGTGCAGTGAGAGGGGCAATCTTATGAATTTTTTGGAAAACATGGATCTGGAAGTCGTTGCCGAGGAGCTTGTTACGGTGTTGACCACTTATGGTCTTGACGTCATTGGCGCCATCATAATTCTGATAATTGGTAATATTATTTCGAAAAGCGTGCCTAAAACCGTCTCGGCTCTACTTAATAAGCGCAATGTCGATCAAACTGTCGTGAATTTTTTGGGTAATCTAACCCGCGCTTCCATACTTATTATTACCCTGCTTTTGGTGCTTGCTCAGTTTGGTGTTCAAACTGCGAGCTTGATCGCTGTTTTAGGTGCCGCTGGTCTGGCAATCGGTCTTGCGCTGCAGGGAACTCTCTCCAACGTTGCGGGTGGAGTAATGTTGCTATTTTTCCGCCCAATCAAAATTGGTGATTTTGTTGAAGTTGCAGGCCATGGTGGCACCGTTAAAGCAGTGAACCTGTTTACTACCGAACTGGCAACAGGGGATAACGTTCAAATTATCTTACCAAATGCCAGTGTTTGGGGCAGCTCTATTAAGAATTTCAGTTTCCATCCAACACGCCGCGTCGATCTGGTTATGGGGATTGGGTATGATGACGACATGGATAAGGCCCGCGATTTGATGTTATCCCTTATTGAAGCGGATGAAAGATCGCTCAAAGATCCTGCACCAATGGTGGTGGTATCTGAGCTGGCTGATAGCTCTGTCAACTTTACCGTTCGGATATGGTGTAAGGCGAGTGACTATTGGCCACTCAAATTTGATATGACAAAAAAGATGAAGGAAGCTTTCGATCGCGAGGGTATTTCAATTCCGTACCCACAGCGGGATGTTCATCTGATAAAAGAAGACGACTAGAAGTAGCAAAGGCCCCGGATGAATATTCCGGGGCTTTTTATTTATCAATATTTACGCTGCGGTTTTTTGCAATTTTGCATCAGCTTTAATCATGTCAGAGGCTTTTTCACCGATCATGATCTTGGTGCATTGGTGTTTCCACCGATTAATGCTGGCATGATAGAGGCGTCCGCTATACGTAGGCCTTCCATTCCGCGAACTTTAAGCTCTGGGTCGACAACGGCCAAGTCATCAGTTCCCATTTTACAAGTGCCAACAGGGTGATACACTGTATCTGACTTATTTCGCAATGCATTGATGATTTCTTCATCTGAACTTAGATCCACAGGATACAAGGCTTTACCGCGATAGTTATCAAACGCGGGTGCGTGCAAAATCCGCTCCATCTCTTTTACGGCTTTTAACAGAGTTTGAAGATCTTCTTCTTCACCAAAGAAGTTTGGGTCAATCATCGGTGGCGCAAATGGGTCAGCAGAGTTCAATGCAACCTTTCCCCTGCTTTTGGGACGTAGGACACAGCAGTGGCATGAAAATCCGTACCCAAGATTGGTTTTACGGGCATGATCATCAATCATTCCAACAACGAGATGTAGCTGATAATCCGGGATGGCGAGATCTGGAGATGATTTTAAGAACGCGCCAGCTTCTGCAAACGGGGTTGTGATTATTCCTGTACGGCTTTTGCGCCACTCAGATATCCCTTTCATGATCTCAACGAGACCACCGAAAGTAATCCCTAGGGTATCTTTTGAATCTGATCTGTAGGCGGAAACGTAATCAATATGGTCCTGCAAATTTTCGCCAACACCTGGGAGTTCATGAACCACTGCAATATTGTGTTTTTTGATTTCCTCAGCGGGACCAATACCCGAAAGCAGCATTAGCTGTGGTGTTGCGAAAGCACCTCCACAAAGGATGACTTCTCTATTCGCATGAATTTCCTTTAGTTGACCGTCTTGCTGATATTGGATTCCGACAGCTCTTTTTCCTTCAGTAAGTATTTTTGTGGCAGGGGCGTTTGTCAGGACCGTCAGGTTGGGGCGGTCCAGGTTAGGGGTCAAATACCCTTTTGCAGCGCTCCAGCGTTCCCCATTCTTTTGTGTTGTCTGGTAAAATCCGACACCCTCTTGCTCTTCTCCATTAAAATCTGAATTTAAAGGAAGTTGTAACTCTGCTGCCGCATCAAGAAATACCTGACCGATTTTCTTCTTGGACCTGAGGTCTGCGACATTCAATGGGCCACCGGTTCCATGAAACTCATCGCCGCCGCGCTCATTATTTTCCGCTTTTTTAAAATAGGGCAGAACTTCCTTGTAAGACCAGCCAGCATTGCCCAGCTCCGCCCAATGATCATAATCCCATTTATGACCGCGTACATATAACATCGCATTGATGGAGCTCGATCCTCCAAGTGTTTTCCCTCTGGGTTGATAGCCCTTGCGATAGTTAAGCCCTTTTTGCGGAACTGTTTCATAGGCCCAGTTGTTAATCTTACGCGGTAACATCGCTGCAGTACCAATAGGTGCATGAATAAGGATACTTTTGTCTGGCCCGCCTGCCTCCAACAGGCAGACAGATACCGCAGGATCTTCGCTTAACCTACTGGCGACTACTGATCCACCGGATCCGCTTCCAACGACGATGTAATCATACATTGATAATGTCCTCCCATGTTAGACCTGTTATTTTGTTTTGGTCTGGCCCTTTGGAGCGGGCAACTCATGAAAGAACGGTACCTTTCTCTTTTCAATTATCCAAGTTTTAATATTAAACTGTTCTAACCTTTTTGCTTGTCTGGCGCGGCAGCGATAAAGGCATCCAAGCTATTGCAAGCTTCATAAACCGACATGATTTTCGGAAATCGTTCCATTTTTACGTCAAATCTCAGGGCGTTGAAGACTTGCGGAATGAGATAGAGGTCAGCCGTGGATAAAGCATTTCCGTTACAATAAGGGGCGGCTTTAATTTGCTGTTCAAGACATTCAAAGCCTTGAAGCACCCAATGATGGTACCACTCCATTTTTGCCTGCTCCGAAATTCCAAGCTTGCCTGTAAGGTACTTAAGGATACGCAAGTTGTTTACAGGATGGATATCGCACGCAACGACGCTGCACCACTGATTGATGGTAGCCGTCTCGTATGTGTCCGCTGGCATCAGTGGTGGTGTTGGGTGTTCATTTTCCAAAAAATTCAGAATAGCTGGTGACTGGGTTATGATCCTTCCGTCAGGAATTTTCAGCGCAGGAACAAGGCCTTGAGGATTGATTGCCTTATAGGCAGGATCATCATGTTCTGCGCTTAAAAGATTAATTGCGGTTAGTTTGTGGTCGATCTCTTTATAATTCAGAGCAATACGGACCCTGTAGGCCGCAGAAGAGCGGTAATAAGTGAATAGCTCGTAACCCATTTGATTAATCTCGAGCTGGCAAGATAGTACCGACTGAGCTGCCGAATCCGATACGGGCCGTACCCTCTCGTTCGCAATATCCAGTGATGACAATGGTGTCACCGTCCTCAAGGAAGGTTCTTTTTTCACCATTTTTCAGAACGATTGGCTCTTTACCGCCCTTGGTCAGCTCAATCATTGCGCAGGCTTGAGCAGCATCCGGACCTGACATCGTGCCTGTTGCCATCAGGTCACCAGATTGCAGATTGCAGCCCCCTGAGGCGTGATGGGTGACCATTTGAGCAACAGTCCAATAGCTGTACTTCATGTTGGATGTCGCCAATGATTGCGCTGAAATTCCCTTGCTTTTCATGTCTTCGGTCTGAATCAAAACATCCAAGTGAATGTCCAGTCCACCACTTTCACAGTTCGCTGAAGAATGTAAGTAAGGGAGCGGTTGAGGGTCTTGGGCTGGGTGCGAGAATTCGGTCCTGAACGGAGCGAGAGCCTCCATCGTTACAATCCAGGGGGACATTGTGGACGCAAAGTTTTTCGCGAGAAACGGTCCAAGTGGCTGATATTCCCATGCTTGAATATCCCGCGCTGACCAATCGTTGAACAGGCACATGCCAAACACGTGGTTTTCAGCTTCATCGATCTTTAGGCTGTGACCTAATTCTGTACCTGATCCAATTATGATGCCCATTTCCAGCTCAAAATCGAGCCGCTTGCAGGGACCAAATGTAGGTTCCGCCGCCTCTGGGGCTTTGGTTTGTCCCTTAGGTCTGGGGAAAGTCTGCCCAGATACCCCGATCGAAGATGAACGCCCATGATAGCCAATTGGAATCCATTTATAGTTGGGCAGTAAAGGATTGTCGGGGCGGAAAAGCGAGCCGATATTCGTTGCGTGATGAATTGATGCGTAAAAATCGGTATAATCCGGAATTACGCAAGGGGTGCTATATTCGGCCTCTGATTGTGGGAACAGGCAATCTTGAAGTCTGTTTTCAAACGCAGATCCAACACGGAGTGCTTTTGAGAGGGTTTGGCGAGCGGAAGACCAATTATCCTGACCGAGCGCCATGAATTCGTTTAGTTTTTCATTGCTCAAAGTACGGTTTATTTCCGTATCTGAAAAATCCAACACATTGGTTGTAATCACTTTTCTCAAATCTAGAATCTGATCACCAATTGCGACGCCAATTCGATAGTCTTCTTTTGAGTTACTTTTGCGAAAGCTGGCGAAAGGCAAATTTTGGATAGGGAAGTCTGTCTGCCCATCATTCGCAGTTAGTACCCAGCTTTTAAGAGTGGGATCATGGGTTTCATTAAGGCGTGTCATATCGGTCAAATCCTAAATAAATGAAGGAGGTCCGTAGTTTCAGATGAAATTACATTAACAGTGTCATGCGGGACTGACAATAAAATAGTTACTTTTGAAACTATATGTTGTAATCTGGTGATAAAGTTGTAGTCTGGCAGCAGATAAATCTTCGTATAATTATAAATGGATGGGTGGTGAAAATGGCAAAAAAGCCTTTTGCTTCTTCGGCGGATCTGGAAGAAAAAACTGAAACTTTAGAAATCCTGAGCGAGGGCGTTTACGCACTCACGGCTGAGGGTGACCCAAACGTTGGCGCGATTGAAGCAGAAGATTTTCTGATTGCGTTTGAAGCGCGTGCTACTCCAAAAGCTGCTCGTGACTGGCTTGAAAAATTGCGTGAGCATACCGATAAGCCAGTGAAATATCTCGTGTTGTCTCACTATCATGCGGTGCGGGTTCTGGGTGCGAGCGCATTTGAAGCTGAAACAATCATTACGCATGATAAGACCCGGTATCTGATCGAGGAACGTGGCAAACAGGATTGGGATAGTGAATATGGGAGAATGCCCCGATTGTTTAAGGAACCTGAAGGTATTCCAGGGCTTACACACCCAGATATCACCTTTAACGACCGAGTATCTATTCCGCTGGGTGGTGATCGGGGAGAGTTGATCCTTGAATATTGCGGTCGTGGGCACACGGCGGGAGACATTGTCGCATGGTTGCCAAAGCAGAAAATATTGTTTGCTGGTGACCTGGTAGAGGCCGCTGCAGCACTTTATACAGGTGATGCGTTCCATTTCGATTGGGCGAGCGATACATTGGATAAAGTTAAATCCTATGAAGCGGAAATCCTTATAGGAGGAAGAGGCGCTGTTGCACGAGGACGCAGTGAAGTTGACGCTGCTATTGAGCAGACGCGCGGTTTTCTGAAGGGAATGATTGAAAAAGTCGGAGAAGTTCATAAGCGTGGCGGCACCGTGAAAGAGGCTTTTCTGGCAACACACGAACATTTGGCCCCTAAATTTGGCATGTGGCCAATTTTTGAACATTGTTTGCCGTTTGATGTGCAACGGCTTTGGGATGAATTTGATGGAATTGATTGGCCTCGTATCTGGACGGACGAGCGCGATCAGGAAGTTTGGGATAAGCTTCAGGACTAAAAATCTAATTAAAGCCACCATATGGTGGCTTTTTTTATGAGATTTCGTAACTATTTAAGCTACAACTGACAAATAAAATTGGCAGGGAAGCAAATAATGGCGGCAAATCAAAATAAAACAGCAATTGTAGTGGGCGCTGGTATTGTGGGGGTATCAAGTGCCTACATGCTCCAGAAAGCAGGGTTTTCTGTAACGTTGGTTGACAGGGTGGGGCCGTGCTCAGGAACGTCATATGGTAATGCTGGGGCAATTGTCGTTGATGGATGTGTACCAAATTCCATGCCGGGGATTTTAAAAGATATTCCTTCGATGCTGTTTGATGCGACTGGCCCTCTTACGGTGCGCTGGTCTCATTTGGCGAAAGCAACTCCATGGTTGCTTCGATTTATGATGGAAGCTCGCGAAGAAAGAGTGCGGCATAACGCAAAATTCCTGTATCAGATTACGAAACATGCGGGGCGCGACTGGTCACGACTTATGAAAAGCCTGAAGCTTGACGATCTGATGAAAGATGTTGGGTGGCTCAAGGTTTATGAAAGCGACGAAGGTTTTGCTCAGACCTTGGAGGCGCGTGAATTAATGTCTGAAGTCGGCTGTCCTTTTGACATACTTGATGCGACCGATATTCAGGATCTGGAGCCGAATTTAAATGCTATATTCAAGCATGGGATCTTTCAGAAGAAATCACGTTTTTTGCTTAATCCCGAAAAAGTTGTTCACGGAATTGCCGATGCTTTCAAACATATCGGGGGGCAGATAGAAATCGCTGAAATTTCCACAGTATCTGAAATGGAAGCTGGTGTTGTCGCCAAGGGTAATGGCAAGGAGTTCAAGGCAGATAAGCTAGTCATCGCGGCGGGTGCATGGTCTAAAATTTTGGCTGATCAGTTTGGGGCGAATGTACTTCTGGATGCGGAACGTGGATATCACATGATGTTACCGGCCTTGGAAGATAAAACGATTTCAAGGCCTATAGTTTATGGTGAAAAGTCATTCGTTCTTGCTCCAATGGAACGAGGTATTCGAATGACCAGTCAGGTGGAAATTGCTGGACTTGAACGGGGACCAGATTTTCGGCGAATTCGAAAACTTTTACCGTTGGCCAAGCGCATGCTTCCAACGCTCAATACGCAAGAGCAGGATGTCTGGCTCGGCCATCGTCCCTCAACACCTGACTCGTTGCCGATTATCGGATGTTCTCCCAAGAGTAAAAATGTAATTTTTGCGTTTGGTCACCAGCATTATGGGATGACAATGGGGCCAACGACAGCGCGTATTGTGAGGGATATTGCACTTGGTAAAGAAGATACTATTGAGCTTTGGCCATATCGAGCAGACAGATTTTAAATTGGTACCTTTCGAATGTGCTCTGTGGTACTTTTGCAGGAGCCAATGATTGATCATATTGTTCTCATAAGAAATAATGAGGACAATGATGCTTCAAGAACGCCCAAGTGTATGTACACTAGATTGCCCCGATACCTGTAGCTTGGCGGTTACCGTCCGCGATAATGAGATTGTCAAGTCCGTGGTCAAAGGCTAATCCACTAACAAATGGTGTTATTTGCAACAAAGTGGCGCGTTATTATCCGGAGTTTGTTCATGCAGCCGGACGCCTTAAGACACCCTTGCGTCGTACTGGCCCCAAGGGGAGTGATGAATTCGAAGCCATTTCCTGGGATGAAGCATTGGATGCGATTGTTCATAACTTTCAATCGATCATAAACGAGTTTGGACCGCAAGCTATTCTGCCACTGAATTATGCCGGACCACACGGTATGTTGGCGGGCGGTTCCATGGATTTGAGATTTTTCCATAAACTCGGTGCTACTCTTTTAGCGCGTCGTCCTATGTGTGGTGGCGTTAAAGGCGAAGCGTATATGGGCACATTTGGGGCCATGCCAGCAATGCAACCGGAGCAGGTCGTACATTCCAAGCTGATTATTGTATGGGGAAACAACGTCACATTTTCCAATCTGCATTTGGCACCATTAATCAAAAAAGCCAGGACGGAAGGTGCCAAGCTCGTAGTTATCGATCCCAAACGTGTGAAAATAGCGGAACAGGCGGACATGTATCTGCCTGTCAATCCGGGAACGGATGTTATTCTTGCATTTGCAATAGCTAACGAACTTAAGAGGTTGGGGGCCTTTGACCAGTCATTTATTCGGGATCATGTAGTAGGAGCGACGGAGTTCATAGCTGAAGCCAGCAAGTATTCACTTTCTGAAGCTTCTCGGATTTGCGGTGTAAGTGAAGATCAGATCTGCGAGCTTGCAAAGCTATATAAGGAAATTTCACCGGCAGTAATCTGTGCAGGGAATGGGCTCGAGCGTAATCGAAATGGTGGAAACGGTCTGAGAGCTATATTTGCACTCCCGGCGCTTGCAAATAAATTTGGTGTGATTGGTGGTGGCCTTATGGGGGGAGCCGGCAATCTGTTCCCAAAAACCTCTGCAAAATTGACACGTCCGGATCTGGTTCCAGAAGGAACGAGGACCTTGAATATTCTCGATGTGGGTCAGCATCTGGCAAAGGATGATTTGGAGATCCCAATTAAAGGAGTGTTTATTTATAATCACAATCCGGTAATTGTGGCGCCAGATCAAAACCAGATGAAAAAAGGTATGTCTCGCGAGGACATTTTCGTTGTCGGCTGTGATGTCACTATGACAGACAGTATGCGTTTTGCAGATATCATATTGCCTGCGTGCAGTCATTTTGAGCATGACGACATATATTGTGCCTATGGGCAGCCATATGTTCAGCGGGCCGAGGCTGTGATACCGCGTGTGGGTCAATCATTGCCGAATACGGAAATCTTTAGAAGATTATCCAGTCGATTTGGCTTTGATGACGAGATTTTTAAAGTATCCGATCTGGAACTGATGGATGACGCGCTTGATCCTATGGATGCACGGTTTAAAGGTACAAAGCCAAGTGAATTGCCAGTTGGGCAAGCCTTTTCCATGGAAGGTGATCTGGAGCCAACAATTCCATTTAAGAATACGTTCCCTGCGACCGCATCAGGAAAGATTGAGCTGGTTTCAGACTATTTAAGGGATAAATATGACCATGCGGTGCCAACATATAAGCCGAATGAAGCGCTATATGAATTGACATTGATTACCCCTTCTTCAAATAAAATGATTACGTCAACATTTGGTGGTGTTTCTGCCAATCAGACAGCACCGTTCCTGGAAATGAATCCACGTGATGCTTCAACCCGTGGACTGTCTGATGGGGATGAAGTCCGTGTTTATAATCAATTGGGCGAGGTTTTCTTGCCATTGAAAATAACCGACGATGTGCGTCCGGGTGTTGTGTACTCTCCAAAAGGTTCGTGGTTCTCGACGACACGCAATAACCAGACTGTCTCCGCTCTCGCGCCAACAACTAAAGCTGACCTTTGCGAAGGTGCCTGTTACAATGATGCAAAGGTTGAAGTAGAGCTGATGAATTGATGGCGGGGTAGCTTGATGCAGAACATGTCAACGGGCGGTTGCCTGTGCGGAGGAGTACGTTTTGAAGTCAGGGGTAAGATCAGAGACGTGATAAACTGTCACTGTAAGATCTGCCGAGTTTTTCACGGTGATCAGGTAGGCTGTACGTCAGCGTCAGTTAAAGATCTTGTTTTTACGTCGGAGCGAACGCTGAAATGGTATCACTCCACAGATTTTGCCAAGCGAGGGTTCTGTGAAAATTGTGGGGCCAGCATGCTGTTCTGGGACAAGAATAACCCAGAGGCGATGGGCATTGCCATCGGCTGCATGGATGAGCCGACAGGTGTAAAAGTTGTTCAGCATATTTACGTTGCCTCAGCGGGCGATTATTATGAGATTAACGATGATTTACCAAAATTGGCAGAAGAATAGTCTAGGGCTCAATGCAAAACGAAACCATCTCTCCGTCTGACATTCTGGCCAGTTTGTTTAGCTCTGCCATTAGTGCTGCATATCCCAACATTGATAAAATGCCACTTCCCGACCCGGTTGTTGGTCGAACTCTGGTGGTTGGTGCGGGTAAAGCAGCGGCTTCCATGGCAGCTGTTGTGGATGAAAACTGGAATGGCGGCGAATTAGAAGGCTTGGTCGTCACCCGATACGCTCACGGTCTTGATTTGAATAGAATTCAGGTGGTTGAAGCGGGGCACCCGGTTCCAGATGAGGCCGGGCAAAAGGCTGCCGCTCAAATTTTGCAGAAGGTAAAAGAGCTAGGTGAAGATGATCAACTGATTGTTCTTATCTCTGGCGGCGGATCATCTTTACTTTCTTTGCCGGCTGAGGGCGTTAGCTGCAGAGTAAAAAAGCAATTAATACAGCTTTGTTAAAGTCAGGTGCGAATATTTCGGAAATCAATACAGTCCGGAAAAAGCTTTCCGCGATAAAGGGAGGGCGTCTGGCTGTGGCGGCCTACCCTGCCAAAATAACCACATACATGATATCGGATGTTCCTGGGGACGATCCGTCAATAATCGCTTCCGGACCAACAGTTGCAGACTTAAGCACGGTTGAAAACGCCAAACGTATATTGGAAAAATACGCGATTGACGTTCCTGAAGATGTCTCACTCCATCTTGATAGTCAGGAGGCCATACCACCTTCAGCAGAGCATCCTGCTTTCAGGAATTGTCAGAATTTTATGATGGCTGTTCCGCAGGATGCTCTACAGGCTGCAGCAGCCACAGCAAGGGACTATGGTCTGGAGCCTGTGATATTGGGTGACAGCATTGAGGGTGAGGCTGCAGATGTGGCAAAAGTATTGGCAGGCATTACGAAGCAGGTCATCGATTACGATCAACCGGCCCCCAAACCGTGCGTCTTGTTATCTGGCGGTGAGACAACTGTGACTGTTAGCAGCAGTGCTGGTTCACTGGGCCGAGGAGGGCGGAATGCAGAATTTCTTCTCGCGTTCGCCGAGGCCTTGGGATCTGCTCAATCGGTTTTTGCATTGGCAGTAGATACAGATGGCATAGATGGAACGGAAGATAATGCTGGCGCCATTCTTTATCCCGATAGTTGGCAGAGAGCCGAAGATCTCGGACTCTCCATGTCGGAATATTTATCCCGCCATGATGCTTACGGTTTTTTTGAAAAGTTGGGTGATTTGGTGATTACAGGTCCAACACGCACCAATGTGAACGATTTTAGGGCTATTCTGGTTTTACCAGACTAGTTTTATTCCATCATCATCACCAAAAGTGCGCGCACCTCTTTTTTGGTTTTATTTTGGATGGAGTGGGGTTGGTCGGCTCCATATCTTGCTGTTTCTCCGGAGCGAACCAGACCAGTTTCTTCGCCTGTCGTCACGACCACTTCTCCCTCGAGAACGGTTAGATGTTCTTTGGTTCTTGCCGGATGAGGCTCAGAATTAAGAATACCACCTGGTTTTAATTTCAGCTCGTACCATTCAATGGAATTGACCAGATCCGCTGGGCTTAACACTGTCAACGTGTAGCTGCCGTTTGGATCGTGCAGAATTGGAATTGAAGAACCACCCACAATGTTGAGACTCGCTGTACCTTCTTCACCACGGATAAGATCATCAATCGTTTGCCCTAAAGCGTCAGCAAGCCGCCAAACAATTGCAAGAGTAGGATTTGTTTCATTCCGCTCTATCTGTGACAGCATGGACTTGGAAACACCACACTGACTGGCAAGTTGATCGAGTGTTAGCTGTTTCTCTTTTCTTAGCCGGTTGACGGTTTTTCCAACGGTAGGGGTCGCGAATTGTTTTTCAGTCATGTTTCCTGTTGACAGGATAAAAATCCAATATATTGTACAAAATGTAAATCCATTATATCGGAATTTTTTCCATTTACTAGTGAGAAAGCAAAATGTTTACGATTGCCAAAGCAAAAGCCGAAAAAGGAATATGGTCCGTTGATCATCCTGCCCTGCAAAAACCGGGGCGTGGCATGGTAATGGTAGACGTTAGTGCCGCCGGGATATGTGGAACAGATCACCATATTTACAAATGGGACAGTTGGTCATCAGCCCGCATTAAAACACCAATGACCATCGGACATGAATTCGTTGGTGTGATTTCTGACATTGGCGAAGAAGTTGAGGGATACCAGATCGGTGACAGAGTGTCGGCCGAATGCCATATTGCCTGTGGAAACTGCGCGTTATGTCGAACCGGAAATGCGCACATATGTGAAAAGACAGAAATTATTGGTGTGGATCGTGAAGGCGCGTTTGCTGAAAAGGTAATCGTGCCAGCCTGTAACCTGTGGCGGGTCCCGGAAGTCATTCCTGATCGGCAGGCCGCCGTGTTTGATCCGGTGGGAAATGCGATGCATATGGTTACAACAGCTAAAGTTACATCAAAAGATGTTCTTATCGTCGGAGGTGGACCTATTGGCCTTTTTGCAGCTGCAATCGCCAAAGCTCACGGAGCGCGAACTGTATCTGTGCAAGAACCCAACCAGGCACGTGCTGCAATTGCCTCTACACTTGATCTGGATTTGGTCTTGAACCCGAGGCATGAGGAAAGTCGTTCTAAATTGTTAGATTTAACAAATGGCCGCGGTCCGGATGTTGTGCTTGAGGTGAGTGGGAACGGAAGGGCTTTGAGCGAAGCGCTTGAGATTGCGGCGCCAGGTGCAACGGTCGCCTTACTGGGAATTCCTGGTGGACCTGTCGAGCTGGATTTGGGTGGTAAGGTTGTAATGAAGGGGATTAGTCTGCTTGGAGTGACAGGTCGTCGGATGTTTGAAACCTGGTTTCAGGTCGAAGCCTTTATGCTGAAAAATCCGGAACTGATCGACAAGGTCATAACACATATTCTGCCTGCGAGAGAGTTTCAAAAGGGCTTTGAGTTAATGGAAGAGGGCGCGTGCGGCAAAGTTGTCCTTGATTTTAAAACCCTTCAAGGAGGATCAATACAGTGAGTACACAATTGTTTCAGCGGCTTCAGCAGAATTTGACCGATTTGGAAAAACAGGGAACCTACAAATATCTAAAATCTATTGAAGGACCTATAGGCGCCAAAATCAAGCTTGAAGGGCGCAATGATATTTCTCTCTTGTCTTCGAATGATTACCTTGGGCTTGCAAACCATCCTCAAGTCGTTAAGGCGGCGCAAGAAGCGTTAAGAAGGTACGGCGCCAGTACGGCTTCAGTGCGTTTTATATGCGGTACGCAGGATATTCACAGGCGACTTGAAGAAGCACTGGCAGGTCTTCATAAATGCGAAGCAGCTCTCACATATTCGTCCTGCTGGGCAGCTAATACAGGCTTGTTTTCCGCGATTTGCGAAGGTGGTGATGTAATTCTGTCTGATGAATTGAATCACGCGAGCCTGATAGATGGCATCAGGGCGACCAATAAATCTGTTACTCGCGAAGTATATCGTCACTCGGATATGTCACATCTGGAGAGGTTGTTAAAGCAATACAGCGCTGCCGCTTCCAGAATTATTGTAACTGACGGCGTTTTCTCCATGGAAGGGGATATCGCACCGCTTGATCAAATTGTGCGGTTAGCAAAGAAATATGATGCGATTATTGTACTTGACGACTCGCATGGTTTGGGTGTTTTGGGACAGACAGGCCTCGGTGTGGCCGAGCACTTCGGTGTATTGGAAGATATAAATATCTTTACAGGAACGCTTGGCAAGGCATTAGGTGCCGGAACCGGTGGATTTGTAGCCGGTCCGAAATCCGTTACCGAAACCCTGGTTCAGAAATCCCGGCCACACTTGTTTTCAAATGCACTCCCACCTTCAGTCGCTGCGGCTGCGTGCAAATCAATAGAGCTCTTGAATTCCAATCCGAAGTGGGTAACACAAACCCAAGAGAAAGCGCGATGGTTTAGATGTTATTTAAAAGAATTGGGTCTATCACCACTGGAAGGAGAGAGTGCAATCGTACCGGTTATTCTGGGGGAGACTTCTGTAGCAATCAGAGTAGCGGCTAAGCTTTTGAATAAGGGGATATTTGTGACAGGCTTTGGATTTCCAGTTGTACCGGAAGGTGAAGCGCGACTTAGATTTCAAATCTCCAGAGCGCATACCCAGGCGCAACTGGAAGAAGCTGCAAATCTCTTAAGAACTTGCCTGACTGAAGAAGGAATACTGCAGAGTTAGTCACTGAAAATCCTGATTGAAATTTTTCAGTTTTGGCTACTGCATAATTTTATTTAGAAAATTTTGTGAACACTAATGTTGTTTAAAAAACAATAAATTATGTGCTGAAAATTGTGATTATTCATGAATATATTTACTTGATTAAAAACTAATCTACACCACTTCGTTAACAGTATGATTAGCCTTGCCTGATTGTGAGGATGGGTTGTCACAGGACGGAGTGATTTAGATGACCAGAAAAAAAGAAGATTTTGGGGAGATCATAAAAAAAGACCATGCAGAGAGAAAAAATTTAACCTGGAGCGGGTCTTTCCTTGAATATCTTGAGCTAGTAAGAGAAAAGCCGGAAATCTACGCATTGGCGCACCGGCATATGTATGACCTTATCTCTGAGGCGGGAATAATACCAGCCGACGAAGTGGATGGTAGTGCCAGAAGTCTCAAACTATGGGGAGATACACCGCCCAAGGTCTACAAATTTTTCAATGATGAATTTTTTGGTGTGGAAACGGCACTTGAAAAGATTGTTCGGTATTTTCATGCCGCCGCGATGAAAGGGGAAGAAAGTCGGCAGGTGCTCTATTTGATGGGGCCGGTTGGCGCGGGTAAAAGTTCAATTTCAGAACATCTAAAACGTAAATTGACCGAGGCTCCTCCTATTTACGTGATTGATGGCTGTCCCATACGAGAAGAGCCGCTGCATCTTATTCCTAGGCCGCTGCGCGAAAAATTTAATGAAATGCTTGATATACAGATTGAGGGTGAATTGTGCCCTGTCTGCCGTTATCGCCTTGAGCATGAATTCGAAGGTAAATATGAGCGATTTCCAGTAACCACCACCACATTTTCCCGTATGCATCGACGTGGTATTGCTGTTGTGCCGCCTGTTGATCCAAACAATCAGGATACGTCCGTTCTGATTGGTTCAGAAGATATTTCCAAACTTGATCAATATTCTGAAGGTGACCCTCGGGTTTTAGATTTAAACGGTGCTTTTAATGCAGGAAATCGCGGAATAGTCGAGTTTATTGAAGTATTCAAAAATGAAACTGAATACTTGCATTCTATCATCACTGCCACTCAGGAAAAGTTTGTGCCCGCACCGGGTCGCCATGGAACCATTTATGTGGATAGCGTAATTCTCGCGCATTCCAATGAGGCTGAATGGAGACGCTTCAAGGCCGATCATACGAATGAAGCAATTCTTGATCGGATCGTAACCGTTAAGGTGCCATACAATTTACGCTTGAACGAAGAAGTAAAAATTTATCAGAAGATGCTGTCTCGTTCCGGTTTTAAATCTCATATCGCGCCTCACACACTGGAAGTTGCAGCGATGTTTGCCGTAATGAGCAGGCTTGAAAAATCTCCAAAATGCGACGTGGTTACCAAGATGCGTCTTTATAATGGAGAGGATGTCGTTGAGAAGGGGCGAACAAAGAAAATCGACATACAAGAACTGAAAGAAGACGCCACGAATGAAGGTATGTCCGGTATTTCACCGCGATTTATTATGAAAGCGATCGATACTGCGCTTACTGATAATCCAGACGGCATTACGCTATTCACATTCGTGATGTCATGATCAAGATGGTTAAAGAGATGGAATTTGCCGATGATGTACGCAAATATTATCTCGAGCTGCTGCAGGATACGATCCATAAGGCATATCTTGAAATACTGGAAAAAGAAATAACCAAAGCGTTCGTCTATGCATATGAAGAACAGGCGGAGACCCTTTTCCAGAATTATCTCGATCATGCTGAGGCATATGTAAATAAAACTACGCTTAAGGATCGAAATTCAAGTGATGAAATGGAACCCGACGAGGACTTCCTTAAAAACATTGAGGAGCAAATTGCTATAATCGGGTCTTCTGTCGACGGTTTCAGGCAGGAAGTGATTTCGTACTTATGGGCGATCGGCCGCCGAGGCAAGAAAGTTGACTACAAAAGCTATGATCCACTCCGAGAAGCCATCGAGAAAAAATTGATGGAATCTGTTCGCGACATAAGTCGCATCATCACCAAAGCAAGGACACGTGATGAAGAACAGCAGGAGAAATTTGGCTCTTTGGTCGAGAATATGCTGGAACGCGGATATACAGAATATTCTGCAGATGTCGTTCTAAAATATGCGGCCAATCACCTTTGGAAGGATTAGGAGGAGAAAATGGGTGCAGTATTTCGCCCGTATTCCCCTTCGGATAGCCTGCAATCTGATCGTACTTCTGGTGACCGTCAAAGGCATAAGGAAAAATTACGAGAGGTCCTGAAGGGAAATATCGCGGACGTCATTTCCGAACAGTCCATCATTGGTCGAGATTCCGACCAGATTATTAAAGTGCCGATAAAGGGGATTAAAGAGTATCGTTTTATTTATGGGCAGAACCAGCCCCGAGTTGCGCAAGGAAATGGCGGAACCGAAGAAGGGCAGGTTGTTGGAAAGGCGGGGCAAGAACAGGGGGATGGCGGTGACGGTAAGGCAGGTAATTCGCCCGGGGAGGATTACTATGAAACAGATGTCACATTAGAAGAGCTTATTGATTTGATGTTTGAGGATCTGGAACTTCCAGATCTGGAGAGCAAGCCACTTCGGGCGATAGAAGCTGAGTATACGCATAAGCGCAGCGGAACCAAACGGGTTGGAATTCGTGCGCATCTGGACAAAAAAAGAACCGCGAAAAGTCGACTTAGGCGTAAATTTGTTCAGGAAAAAATTGATAATGCCCGTCAGCCACTGGAAGAGATCAAGGAAACAGGGGAAGAAGAAAACCGTTTTCCCTTTAATCAGCGAGATTTTCGTTATCATCGTCATAAGCCTGATATTCGCTACGAGTCAAATGCGGTAGTTGTTTGCATTATGGACACGTCCGGGTCCATGAATGTTATGAAAAAATATTTGGCACGCAGTTTCTTTTTCCTTCTGTATCAGTTTGTCAGGCTCAAATATCAACAAACAGAACTGGTATTTATCGCGCATGATACTATTGCCCGCGAAGTGAATGAGGATGATTTCTTTCACAGAGGTGAGTCCGGCGGAACAATGATATCTTCAGGGTATCAGAAAGCGCTTGAAGTAATAAATGATAGATATGATCCAACTCTTTGGAATGTTTATGCATTCCATTGTTCCGATGGGGATAACTTTCAGGAAGATATTCCAAGGACCATGGAGTTTGCAAAAAAGCTGAGTGAGGTATGTAATCTTTTTGGATATGGAGAAATCAAACCGGAAGGTACGGTGGCGTGGGGTACGCCAATGCTTGAAAAGTTTGATGATTTTGAGGCAGAAAATTTCACGACTGTTTGCATAACAGGTAAAGCTGACATTTGGCCCAAATTCAAAGCTTTCCTTCAAAAAGAGCGGGAGCGAAGTACTACCATACATGCTGATCCAGAGAGCTGGGGGTAAGTCATGGTGCGTAATTATAACTTGCAGGATCTGGAAAAGTGGGAGGAACGGATTTTTGAAAAAGTTCAGGAATTCGGTCTCGACTGCTACCCTCAAGAGTTTGAAATTTGTGATCACATTCAAATGCTGGGAATGATGACGTATCATGGAATGCCATCCCATTATCCCCACTGGTCATTCGGTAAATCATTCGAGAGAACAAAAACACTTTATGATTATGGTGTACAGGGCATCCCCTATGAAATGGTGATCAACAGCAATCCCTGTATAGCTGGATTGATGCGTGACAATTCCCTTTGCTTGCAAATTTTAACTATGGCGCATGTGTATGGCCACAACGATTTCTTCAAGAACAAT
The DNA here is from genome assembly GCF_000616095.1 of Sneathiella glossodoripedis JCM 23214. GTDB lineage: Bacteria > Pseudomonadota > Alphaproteobacteria > Sneathiellales > Sneathiellaceae > Sneathiella > Sneathiella glossodoripedis. Next base: position 458,572 of record NZ_BAMS01000003.1, read on the forward strand.
TTCACCTTTTCGCATACCCGTGCTGATCGAACGATTGCGCGGTTTAAGGCGCATGCGGATCGAATTCGAAGTTATATTGAAGACCCTTCAATTGGATTGAAGGCTGTGGAGCGCATTTTGGATGCAGCCCACTCTTTATCATTTCAGTGTCGCCGTAATCAGGCTGTTAAAGCCCGATCCGGTGAACAACAACTTTCTCGCGCGTTAAAGGCAGCGGAGGAGAGCGGAAACTCAGAGCAGGAAATTGAAAAGATATCCCACAAGTTTCCATTAGAGCCTGAGGAAAACATTCTTCTGTTTATTCGAGATCATAATGCACGCTTGACCGAGTGGGAAAAGGATTTGCTGACGATTGTACATGAGGAGGCACTTTATTTTCAGCCGCAAATGGAAACAAAAATCATAAATGAGGGATGGGCGTGTTATTGGCACCGTGAAATAATGAATAGCCTTGAGTTGCCGACAGACATTCATATGGAGTTTCTGGTTCGGCATAATCAGGTAGTTCGCCCAATCCCGGGAGATATTAATCCGTATAATATCGGATTGGCTCTTTGGGATCGAATAGAAGAAAAAGAGTTAGGCAAGGCAAGGGATCACGCACATGATCGACAACCAGCAAATATCAGAGAGTTAATGTTTGAAATTCGGGAAGTGGACAGAGATACGTCATTTATACGTCGTTTCATGGATCGTGAAACTATGGAAAAGCTGGATCTGTTTCAGGCAGAAGTGCAGCAAAATGACTGGATAGTTTCGAAAACAGCCAATGAGGAAAGTTGGCAGGACGTAAAAAATCTACTCATAAACTCAATTGGATTGGGGGCAATTCCGCGGATTTCCATTGTCGATGGAGATTGCGATGGAGCCAGAACTCTAAAGCTGGTTCATGAATTCGATGGTCGCGAGTTGGAAGCGAGCTATGCCGAAAAGACACTGGAGCATTTATATACACTATGGGGCCGTAAAGTGCTGCTCGAAACCCGAATGAAAAACAGTGTTGCAAGATACAGCTTCGACGATACCGGCTTGACCATGACAGCGGAAATGAACGAGGATCCAGCGAGAGCCTATTTTTCGCATTGGTAATTTGTTTATGACGGGTAGCGTTGGGCTACAGTTCCCGTTAAAGTGCACGAAAATTTCGGCTTAGCGGGAAATCTTCATGACTGATACTTTACTTCCATTATATATCAACGGTCAAAAAATTCATTCCAATAGCGGTGAGACTTTCACAAACTTCCGCCCTTTGGATGGCGGCGTTGAATGTGAAGTAAGTCTTGCGTCAAAAGAGGACGTTGATCAGGCGGTTCGCGCCGCTCAAAGTGCTTTTGAAACTTGGGCCGGTACGCCGGGTATGGAGCGTGGCCGAATTCTTTTGCGCGCGGCAGAAATCATGAGACGCAGACGTCAGGAACTGGCAATGATTGAGGTTATTGATACCGGCAAGCCTATTTCTGAAACGCCTTATGCTGATGTCGATAGTGCAATTGATGCGCTGGAGTTTTTTGGTGGTTTGGCGATGGACATACGCGGGGATTACCATGATCTGGGATCGTCAGCGATGGCATATTCAATCCGCGAACCGCTCGGTGTGTGCGCTGGTATCGGGGCGTGGAACTATCCACTTCAGATCGCGACGTGGAAATCTGCCCCTGCCTTGGCCGCTGGTAATGCCATGGTGTTCAAGCCCTCTGAATTAACGCCAATGAATGCAATTTCACTCGCAGAAATCTATGAGGAAGCGGGTTTGCCTGCCGGATTGTTTAACGTTGTTCATGGCAAGGCAGAAACTGGTGGTTTGCTCGTACAGCACCCGGAAATCGACAAAGTGACTTTCACAGGATCTGTGCCCACAGGGAAAAGAATTCTGCAAATGTCCTCAGAAACCGTAAAACACAGTACACTTGAACTGGGCGGCAAATCCCCGCTTATTATTTTTGATGATGCTGACCTCGATAATGCTGTTTCTGGTGCAATGAATGCCAATTTTTACAGTATGGGCGAGGTTTGCTCCAACGGGACACGCGTGTTTATTCACGACAGCATAAAGGGTGAGTTTCTCAAACGATTGGCGAAGAGGACTGAAAATCTTGTGGTTGGGGACCCCAGAGAGGTGGAAACTCAGGTTGGTGCTCTGATCAATGAAGATCATGGCCAAAAGGTTATGGGCTATGTGGAGAAAGGACTTGAGGAGGGGGCGACACTGGTTTGTGGCGGGAAAAGAATTTCTGTAGAGGGGCTTGAGCGTGGCTTTTACATGTCACCTGCGGTTTTTTCAGATTGCACTGATGACATGACCATTTGCAGGGAAGAAATCTTTGGCCCCGTGATGTCTGTACTTTCTTTTTCTGACGAAGCAGATGTGATTGAGAGGGCGAATAGCACTGACTTTGGGTTGGCGGCAGGCTTGTTCACAAAAGATCTGGCGCGCGCCCACCGGGTAGTTAAGAAACTAAAAGCAGGCAGTTGCTGGATCAATAATTATAATCTGACGCCCGCAGGTGTTCCATTCGGTGGATCAAAGCAATCTGGTATCGGAAGAGAAAACTGCGCCAGAACTCTGGATCACTTTACCCAAGTGAAAAGCGTATATGTTGAAATGGGGGCTGTGGAATGTGATTATTAATCACCTTTCATGGCAGCCATGCAATTGCGGCAATTGACAGAAAAATAAGTTAAAATAAGCTGTTAGCCTGTTGAAATAATAAAATAGTGGAAAGCCATTTTATGGAAGCCTGGATTGCCATAACCGTTTTTGCTGCGTTTTTTCAGAATGTACGAACAGCACTGCAGAAATATCTGAAAGATAGACTCACGACCGGTGGGGCTACGCATGTTCGTTTCTTTTACGCGCTTCCTTTTGCCTGCCTGTATCTGTTGGGTCTACATGAGCTTGGTGGCTATGAGTATTTTACACCAAACGGAGAGTTCCTCATTTATGTGGTAGTCGGTGGTGCCACCCAGATACTGGCAACTGCGTTACTGGTTGCTCTGTTTTCCCTTCGTAACTTTGCCGTTGGGACTACTTATTCCAAAACGGAGACAGTTCAAGCAGCTATTTTCGGTGTGGTCCTGCTTGGAGATAGTTTGAGTGTCCCGGCTCTGTTTGCCATAACAATCAGTATGGTCGGTATCATGTTGATATCTCTGTCGGGTAGTAAGATTACGTTTCGCGACCTGATAACAGGTTGGACAGGCAAGTCCGCTCTTTATGGGTTGCTGTCAGGTGGGCTGTTTGGGATATGTGCAGTCAGCTACCGCGCAGCTTCATTGTCTTTGGGGGGCGATGGGGTGATAATGCAGGCCGCTACCTCCATCTTTTATGTTTTAATATTTCAGGCTATTTCGATCACCATCTACCTTATTGTATTTGAAAAGGGGCAGTTCACTCTGGTTCTTAAAAATTGGCGAATTGCGATCTGGGTGGGTGTAACAAGTATGCTGGGCTCAATTGGCTGGTTTACTGCCATGGCAATGCAGAATGCAGCTTACGTTCGCGCAGTTGGGCAGATTGAACTGGTTTTCACATTCTTGATTTCCTATTTTTACTTTAAAGAGAAAACCAACCGAAATGAAGCGACAGGCATCTTGCTGATTGTTGCGGGAATCCTCGTTCTTGTTTTAAGTTAATTTCAAAATGATAAGCTTTCGTCTTCGTTTTGTTAAAATATGACAAATAAGCCTTTACTCCAATCTGCACTTGTATAGAGTCGCGGCTTGTGTTGATGTCAAACAAATGGAGGCTTCTCTTGTCTAAGCGTTATACGCCGGTTGAAATGATTGAAAAACTGGTGGCTTTCGATACCGTTTCACGAAACTCAAATCTGGATTTGATCGACTTCGTAGCTGACTATCTGGCTGAGTACGGTGTTACTTCTCAAAAAATTTATAACGACGACAAGACAAAAGCGAATCTGTTTGCAACCGTTGGACCCGATGAAGAAGGTGGTGTTGTTCTGTCGGGTCATACTGATGTTGTCCCTGTGGATGGACAACCTTGGAAAACAGATCCTTTTAAAGTCACTGAGATCGACGGCAAGTTGTATGGGCGCGGCACTTCCGACATGAAGAGTTTTTCCGCCATTGCTTTGGCAATGGTTCCCGAAATGATCGAAAAAGGGCTAAAAAAGCCAATACATTTCGCGCTTTCCTATGACGAAGAAATTGGCTGTCTTGGTTCGCCCAGAATGATTGAAGACATGGTGGAGCGGAACATGAAACCGCGTGCTGTCATTGTCGGTGAGCCTACCATGATGGAAATTGTTACAGCTCATAAAGGCATTGTAGGTCTAAAAACCAAGGTAATTGGTAAAGAAGCGCATTCCAGCCTTGTCGAAGACGGAGTAAGTGCTGTGATGACTGCGACCAAACTTGTCAATTTTATCGCTGACATGATGGCAGAAAATAAGGCGAAAACGAACCCCGATAATCTTTACGCGCCGGCCCCTGGTTACACAACATTGCATGTTGGAGTAATCAATGGCGGTACCGCAATGAATATCATATCCCGTGAGTGCGAGTTCACTTGGGACATACGTTATGTGTCCGAGGATGACCCACAAAGTTTTATTGATCGGTTTAATAGTTACTGCGAAGAACTGCTTCCTGCAATGCAGGCCGTTGATCCTGAATGCTCGATTACGACCGAAATGGTGTCCTCTACACCGGCGTTGGGCCCTGAGGAAAACGGAGAAGCGGAAGCCATTTGCAAAGCGATCACTGGAAAGAACAGCACTTCTTTCGTTGCATATGCTGCGGAAGCGGGCCAATTTCAGGAAGCAGGATATTCAACTGTGATCTGCGGACCGGGCTCGATAGGAATTGCGCATCAACCTAATGAGTATATCGAACTGTCACAAGTGAAAGCTTCAGAGCAGTTTATTCGCAAACTGATTGATGATTTGGCGAATTAGTTAAGTAGACAGCCAATAAACTATTGGTTAGTCTCATTTGCAACGTTCTATATCGCACAGGGAGTTTGGTGTAGAACAGGCGGCCTGATTTGGGCCGGAATAGTATGTAACCATGAACACAGGGAGATATTAATGAAATTGCGTCATGGAATTTTGGCTGCGACAGCGGCTGCGGCAATCGCGCTTTCTGCACCGGTTGTAAAAGCGGAGACTTTCAAGTTTGCTTTTCAGGGGAACTTGAGCTCGCTTGATCCACACTCACTTAACGAAACTTTCCTTTTGGGCTCTTTGAACAATGTCTATGAAGGTCTGGTTTTATATGATGATAATCTAAAGGTTGTGCCAGGGCTTGCAGAATCCTGGGAAACTATTGAACCAACCAAATGGAAGTTTAACCTGCGTAAAGGCGTTAAATTCCACAACGGTAATGATTTCACTGCGGCAGATGTGAAATTTACTTGGGAACGTGCAATCGGTGAAGGTTCTGATCAGATCGCGCGTGCGTCTAAGATCAAAAATGTGGAAATTGTTGATGACCACACTGTGATCATTGAAACACCTGCGCCAAATCCAATTCTGACTTCTGATCTGGTAAATATCCTGATCATGGATAAAGAATGGTCAGAAGCAAACAACACAGCTAATGCAACAAGTGCATCAGCAGATAATTCAGGGAACTTTGCAAACCTGAATTCAAACGGTACTGGTCCGTTTAAAGTTGATGAGCATAAAGCTGACGTTAAAACAACCTTCTCCAAATTTGACGGTTACTGGGGTTCAATGAAGTCCAATGTGACTAAAATTGAATTCACACCGATCAAGGAAGCTGCTACTCGCGTGGCCGCGTTGATTTCTGGTGAATTGGATCTTGTATATCCAGTTCCAGTGCAGGACTGGAAGCGTTTGGAAGAAGCAAAAGGTGTGAAACCTCTTGCGGGTCCAGAAGCACGTACAATTTTCCTTGGTATGGATCAGGGGCGGGATGAACTGCTTTATTCAAACATTAAAGGCAAGAACCCCTTTAAGGATATTCGCGTTCGTCAAGCATTTGCACATGCACTTAACCTTGATGCAATCAAGAAAAAAGTTATGCGCGGTGCAGCAACTCCATCTGGTTTGATGATTGCTCCTCAAATCAATGGTCATATTCCTGAACTGAATACTCCATACGAATATGATCCTGCCAAATCCAAGGAGCTTCTGGCTGCAGCTGGTTATCCAGATGGATTTGAAGTGACAATGGATTGCCCAAACAACCGTTATGTAAATGACGAGAAAATCTGTCAGGCTGTTGTTTCCATGCTGGCGAAAGTTGGTGTAAAGGTTGATCTGCTTGCACAGCCAAAGTCCAAATATTTCGGTAAAGTTCTGGCAACTGGTGGATATGACACAAGTTTCTATCTGCTGGGTTGGACGCCAGGTACTATGGATGCTGAAAACGTATTCTCCTCACTTCTGACTTGCCAGAATAAAGAAGAGAAAAAAGGTCTGTTCAACTTGGGTAACTACTGTAATCCAAAAATTGACGAGCTGACTGCAAAAATCGGCTCTGAAACGGATCAGGCAAAACGGAATGCTCTGATCAAAGAAGGTTTCACAATTTTGAAAGAAGAAGTTGGTTACTTGCCACTACATCAGCAGCCTCTGTCTTGGGGTGTGCGCGAAGGTGTTGAACTTAACCAGCGTGCTGATAACGCACTCGATTTCCGCTATGTTGTCATAAACTAAGTGGACTGTTATTTAGGGCCTGCATTTGCAGGCCCTATTTTTTTAATAAGTTAAAGCTAATTTTGTCATGGTCTCCTTTTTATTCAAGCGATTGATCCAGTCATTTATTGTAATGTTTACTGTGGCTCTCATCGCATTTTCCATGTTCCGGTTTGTTGGCGACCCCATTAATAATATGGTGGGGCAGGACACTACTCAGGAACAACGTGAAGAACTAAGAGAGCAACTGGGTCTGAATGATCCGTTCGTTGTTCAGTTTTTGCGATTTGCCGGTAACGCTGTCGTTGGTGATTTTGGAATTTCATACAAGTTTAAAGTCCCCGTAAGCGAAATGATTGCGGAGCGGATGCCCGCTACGTTGGAGTTGGCGTTCGTATCAGCGGTTTTGGCGTTGGTGGTTGGTATTCCTTTGGGGGTATATACTGCGCTGAGGCGAAACGGCGTTATCTCAAAAATGGTAATGACCATGTCCCTGTTCGGAGTGTCACTTCCGACATTTCTGATCGGTATTTTATTAATTCTGTTTTTTGGCGTTGTCTTGCGCTGGCTGCCGACATTCGGGCGGGGCGATGTTGTTGATCTCGGGTTCTGGACAACAGGCTTTCTGACCAAGTCGGGAATTTTGTCGCTGATTTTGCCGTCAATTACGCTCGCGCTATTTCAAATGACTCTTATTATGCGGCTTGTAAGGGCAGAAATGCTCGAAGTATTGCGCACGGATTTTGTGAAATTTGCAAAAGCGCGCGGGCTCCCGGACAGATCCGTACATTTCAAGCATGCGCTCAAGAACACGCTGGTGCCTGTAATTACGATCACCGGTTTGCAACTTGGTTCACTGATTGCATTTGCGATCATTACCGAAAGCGTATTTCAATGGCCCGGTATGGGCTTGATGTTTATTCAGGCGATTGCTGACGTGGATATTCCGATTATGGCGGCATATCTTGTGCTGATTGCCTTCTTCTTTGTCGTTATTAATATGATTGTGGATATTCTGTATTATGCAGTAGATCCTCGCCTGCGTACGAGCGATGGGTCCTAAGATGGAAAAAGCTGTAGAAACAACGCGTCTTGAACGCTTTCTCGATAGTGATATTTGGCATAGCTTCAAAAGCAATCCGGTTGCTATCGTTTCGTTGATCGTAACTCTGATCATGGTACTGTCATCTGCATTTGCTCCATTACTGGCGCCGCAGGACCCATTTGATCTTGCAAATATTGATATTATGGATTCCAGTTTGCCGCCCAGTTGGATGGCGGAAGGGGACCCGCGTTTCCTGTTTGGTACCGATGATCAGGGCCGGGATATTTTATCGACAATTATGTATGGCGCGCAAATTTCGCTGATTGTGGGTTTCGCCTCAGTTGTCTTCTCCATGGTCGTGGGAATATCACTTGGCTTGATTAGTGGTTATGCGGGTGGTCGTGTGGACGCATTTATTATGCGTGTTGCAGACATTCAGCTCTCATTTCCTGCAATTTTGATCGCTTTGCTGATTGATGGTGTAGCAAGAGGTATCTTCGAAGCACATTTGCATGAGCAGATTTCCATATATGTACTGATTTTCGCAATTGGGATATCTGGCTGGGTTCAATATGCTCGTACAGTCCGCGGATCTACACTTGTTGAGAAAAACAAGGAATATGTTCAGGCGGCTCGTGTGATTGGCATTCGTCCGATTACGATTTTGCATCGACATATTTTGCCCAATGTGATGGGGCCGGTGATGGTGATTGCGACAATTCATTTGGCCATTGCCGTTATTACAGAAGCGACACTTTCCTTTTTGGGTGTAGGGGTGCCGCCCACGACGCCATCTTTGGGGACGTTGATCCGTATTGGTAATGAGTATCTGTTTTCTGGTGAATGGTGGATTACCATTTTCCCGGGGGCAGCACTGTTGATTTTGGTGCTGGCTGTGAACCTGCTTGGCGACTGGCTGCGTGACGCCATGAACCCAAAATTACGCTAAGGAGGTTGTGAGATGGAATTACTACAGATTAATGACCTCAAAATTCAGTTTCCCAGCCGCCGAGGTACTGTTGACGCTGTTAAAGGTGTAACGCTAACGGTTAAACCAGGTGAAGTGTTGGGAGTTGTCGGCGAGTCCGGTGCAGGTAAATCAACGATTGGAAATGCAGTCATTGGCTTGCTGGAACCTCCAGGGCGAGTTGCTGGCGGTGATGTTTACCTGAAAGGTGAACAGATTAACAATCTGGACCGAGATGCAATCCGTAAAATCCGTGGTCGTCGGATCGGAATGATCTTTCAGGATCCACTGACATCACTTGATCCGCTGCAGACAATTGAGCAACAGCTCGTGGAAACAATTGATTTGCACCTTAAGCTTGGTGCTGAAAAATCATTGGAGCGTGCTATCGATCTGCTGGATCAGGTTGGCATTCCAAATCCGGCAGAGCGTATTAAGCATTACCCTCATCAGTTCTCTGGTGGTATGCGTCAGCGAGTGGTAATTGCACTTGCTCTTTGTGCAGAGCCCGAAGTCATCATCGCTGATGAGCCCACTACCGCGCTTGATGTGTCTATTCAGGCGCAGATTTTAGAATTGATGAGAAGGCTTTGCCGTGAAAAACAAGTCGGTATGCTGATCATCACCCACGATATGGGGGTGATCGCAGATATTACCGATCGCGTTGCTGTTATGTATCGCGGTGATCTGGTGGAGGAGGGGACTACGCAAAAGATCCTCGGTGATCCGGATCATCCGTATACGAAAAGCCTGATCAGCGCGGTTCCGCGTCCTGATGTTCGGCTGCATCGGTTCCCAATGGTGGATTACATTGAAAAGGAAGAAGACCGAAAGAAGGATTTTGACATTTCAACCCACTGGCTAGGTCAGGCGCAGGATTTTGACGCGGTTGAAGGGTCTCTTGTTTCAGTTGAAAACTTGGTGATGAAGTTCATTTCCAAGGAAGCGTTGCTAAAGAAGAACCGTCAATATTTTACCGCTGTCGATAATGTATCTTTTGATATTCGACAAGGCGAGGTATTCGGGCTTGTCGGTGAAAGTGGTAGTGGAAAATCGACTGTAGCCAGAATGATTTGCGGGTTGTACAAGCCTGCAAGTGGCTCAGTTAATTTTGGCGGAACGGATCTGACAAAAATCAAGTCGGAAACCGAGCTCGATTACTATCGCCGTCAGATGCAGATGATATTTCAGGATCCGTTTTCTTCATTAAACGGACGGATGAAGGTAATGGATATCGTTGCCGAGCCAATTCGCTTTCATAAATTGGCTTCCAGTAATCAGGAAGTTGAAACCATTGTTCTTGATCTCTTGGAACATGTGGGGCTCGGACGTGCGGCAGCACTTCGCTATCCTCACGAATTTTCGGGTGGTCAGCGTCAGCGAATTTCCATTGCGCGTGCATTGGCTACTCGTCCAAGGTTTCTGATCTGTGATGAGCCAACATCGGCACTTGACGTGTCCATTCAGGCACAAATTCTGAACCTGCTAAAAGATTTGCAGGAAGAATTAGGGCTCACCATGCTGTTTATCAGTCACGATCTGCCAGTTATTCGTCAGATGTGTGATCGCGTCGGTGTGATGAAAATGGGGCAGTTGGTTGAAGTCTCTGAAACAGAGACCCTGTTTGAGGCGCCTTCTGCACCCTATACCAAGGAGCTGCTTTCCTTGATGCCGAAGCTGGATAAACTCTCACATAGTGGTCTTGAAATTGAAGACTAGTAAGCAGAGTTTGAGTATGCAGTAAAAAGGGGCCAATCGGCCCCTTTTTCTATGAAGTTATCTTGAAATTTAATACCGTAACCGGTTGATATTCTTCGGATGAGGGGACAAGATGCGATTATTTGCTCTCAGCTTGATTTGTTTTTGTCAGCCTGAGTTTAGTTACTCAATTGCCAATCCACATGACCTGCGTCACCACACCGAAACGAAAAGTGCTCAATTATCGCTTCGTGAAGCCAAAGTTTTGCCAATTGCTGTGAATAAGGTAGATATCGCGGTTAAAGGGCCATACCGAGTAATTACAGCTAACGGAATTGCAAATCACCTTACAGGCAGGTTTCCCGGTCAAGGTAATCCGCATGCTATACGTGAGCAGTCTTTCTATTACAAGTTACCGTTAAAACCAGTGGTGAGTGAGGAACCGCGTTATCTTAACCTTGATGTATTCGGGATAGCGGTAAATGGTGTTTTGTTTGATCCTCAGGCTGCTGAATGGTACCGGGGTGAGAGACATTCACTGTGGCAATACGACCCGTTGGGAGGAGCTGTAGTGTTAGGTCTTGATGAGCACCATGCCCATGTTCAAAGGAACGGAACTTATCATTATCATGGGTTGCCTACAGGTTTGCTGCAACAACTCGGATTTTCCAAAGACATGCATTCGCCGCTGGTTGGTTGGGCGATGGATGGTCATCCCATTTACGCTCTGATTGGCCGACTGGAGGGAAAGCTTGAGATTGTCAAATCGTCCTATCAATTAAGAAAGGGGATGCGTCCAGGAGGCTTCAATGCACCATCCGGTCCTTACGACGGTGCTTTCGTCGCTGACTGGGAATATGTAAGAGGTACCGGGAATTTGGATGAGTGTAATGGTGCATTTACCGTATCGGAAGAATTCCCATCGGGCACCTATGCATATTTTTTAACGGAAACCTTTCCCGTTGTACCGCGTTGCTTGAAAGGAACTGTTTTGACAAGTGGGCAATCAAAAGTAATGCAAAGGCCAGTAGGTCGCCCCGATATAGATGGCGCGGCGGATCGGCTGGGAATAGATGTCCGTACGTTGAAAAGAGCATTAGGACCGCCGCCGCCATATCTGAAAGTTGCTGCACAAAAGTTGGGAATTAGTGAGGATGAATTAAAAAAAGCACTTCATCCTCACTGATCGTGAATTAACTTTTTTCAAGGCCCTTTAGCGCTTTTTCGATTGTCTCAATACCACGTTTCCAGACCATTTCTTTCCAATCATCGGCATCGCAGTAAAATGCATCACGAACTTGCTTCTTGATTGCTTTACCAAGATCACTGTCGACATCACCATAGGCATAGAGCCAGTTGTCCGCCCGCAGTGCGTTCAGAACTTCCATGAGTGGAATTGTGCCATATTCAATAGCTACACAAGTATTTGTGGCATCGGGTGCCATCTCGCAGATGCCTTTGTCTATGGTGCCTGATACTGGTGCTGATGTTGAGGTTCCGCTTTCGGGTGAAGTGACCTCGTTGTCATACCATTCGTTCGCTCGATCTATCCCGCTCAGATCACCAACATAAATTAGCTCTCCATATCCGTACGGACCAAGCCCGGTATGAATATCAAGCATGGCAAGATGTTTTGCATCTCCCGCATGTTTTTTGGAGACTGTGCGAAGTGTTTCATTACTCCATGCGGCTTTTTTACCGCCGTAAAAAATACCGTTAGCGTGAACATGTTGTCCCCCGGTTACCGCAGCTTGAAATTTTGCCATGCCGTTTAGTTTGACATATTCTTCAATTGCTTTTTCGGCGGCTTCTCTAGCCGGGCCGTCCCAATCCTTTGGTACAATCATGTTATGGACTTCCCGGTAGGCGGGATTATCGGGCAAGGGCTCACTATAGTCTCTAAAGTTTCGATTGAGATCGATATTGTCCTCGTTGACCCGGCGAACATGAGAAAACCCATACGGGTTTATGGCATGAATAAAGACGACTGCAATATCCTCAGGAAGTTCTGACAAATAGCCACCTTCCAAAAGGTTTACCTGTATGCCAGAACCGCAAAAACCTTCTCCGCCGTGCGTAGCTGAGCTTACAAAAAGCACCTTGGATGCGCTGTCAGGGCCCATTCGCGCAACATCCATAAACAGATCCTCTCCCTCACGCCCTTTCGCATTTGGATTGTGATAACTCTCTACGGCAAGGCCGCGATGCTCGCAGGCATTCAAAAATTTTTGACGAGCCTCTGAATAGGTTGCAGAAAAATGTGATGGGACAGACATAATTGACACTACTCCATATTTGTTTGATCTCAATCTACATCATAATTGTATTTTAAAAATAACTTTTTGGAAGTTTTGCTGAATGTGTCAGAATATCAATAAACAAGAATAATAATCGGGAGCTGTAATGTCCAAAGAGACCTATGTGATTTACGGATCTGAATATTCACCCTTTTCAGTTAAGGTGAGATCCTATTTTCGATATAAACAAATTCCTCATGAATGGCGTCCACGGACATTGAAAAATATGTCAGAGTTTCAGGCGCTGGCAAAATTACCTCTGGTACCACTGGTACATAATATCGCTACGGATGAGGTTTTGCAGGATAGCACTCCAATCATTGAGAAAATGGAAGAGCGCTTTCTCGACCGGAGAGTATTACCTGCGGAGCCTACCTTGGCTTTTTTGAGCTATCTCCTTGAGGAATATGCGGACGAGTGGGTTAATAAGCCGATGTTCCATTATCGTTGGTGGAGAGAGGTCGATCAGGACCATGTCGCACGAGGATTGGCAAAAACTCTTAATCCTTATGCAAATGCGAAAGAGCTGGAGGCATTTTGCAACCAGTTAAAAGCAAGAATGGTTCCGAGATTGAGTTTTGTTGGCTCAAATGAAACCACGAAAGATACAATAGAGCAGTCGCTTGATGATTTGTTGAAATTGCTCGAAACCCATCTTAATGGCCGCCACTATTTGTTTGGCGGTAAACCGTCCCTCGCTGATTTTGGTCTATTTGCGCAATTATATTGTTGCACTCAACAACCTACCTCCGCTGCAATAGTTTCAAATTTTGCAAATGTTTCGGCCTGGATAGAGCGAATGTTGGAACCTGAAGAGCTTGGTGGTTGGGATGACGCTGAAAAAGTGAAACTTACTTTAAAGCCTCTCGTTGAAAGTCAAATCTCCCAACTCTTTTTACCCTGGTCGAATGCCAATGCAAAAGCACTGAAATTAGAACAGGATACATTTTCAGTAGCGCTTAAAGGACGGCTCTTCAAACAGGATACGGTAAAATATGCTGGTCGTTCATTGGCCGCTTTAAAAAGCAGATTTCGCTTCTGTGAAGGGAATGACGAACTGGAACAGTTTTTGTTGGATACAAACAGTCTTCAACTTCTGGCTATTGAAGACTGGTAGTCAAGTTAGAAGAGTTTGGCGTGAGGTGACTGCTATCCTTCAATCGCTTCGCGAATTTTCTCTGCCAGATCCTTTTTGCGAAAGGGTTTGTTGAGGAGCAACGCCGAATCGCCGAGCTCCGTATGTGACTCAAGTGCATTCTGGGTATAGCCGGACATGAAGAGAACATTCAGGTTCGGCTTGCTCTCTCTTGCTTTAATCGCAACTTCCGGTCCTCGTAAGCCCCCTGGAAGAACGACATCGGAAAGAAGCAGATCTATGTTGTCTTCTTTGGAAATAACATCGAGTGCCGAACTTCCGTCATGGGCTTGCAGTACCCTGTAACCCAGACTTTTCAACTGCAGCACGGTCAATTCTCTAACATCTGGATCATCTTCCAGTACAAGGATTGTTTCAGTGCCGGTTTTAAATTGCTGATCTGTTGTCATGACTTCTTCTCTCCCCGCCCGATCTCCCTGCACTCTAGGCAAGAACAGCTTTACTGTAGTACCAATATCTAATTCACTATATACTAACACATGCCCGCCGGATTGCTTCACAAATCCGTAAATCATACTTAATCCTAAGCCCGTGCCTTCGCCAACCTGTTTCGTGGTGAAAAAGGCTCAAAAATGCGATCCAGTATTTCCGCAGGAATACCGGTCCCGTTGTCGGCGATAGAAAGCATCACATATTCACCGGCGACAATATCTTCATGGTTTTCCGCCATATCGTCATCAACGATCTGATTGGATATGTCGATGTTCAGTTTACCCGTTCTTCCGCCTGCGGAATTTATAGCATCACGGGCGTTAATAGCAAGATTCAGGATCGCATTTTCAAGTTGCCCTTGATCAACATTACATTTCCATAACCACTTTGTGCACTTGTCGTAACCTCAATGCTCTCCCCCAACACTCTGGTCAGCATTCCGGCCATTTTATCAACCAGATTTGTTAAGTCTGTAACCTTCGGGTTAAGCATTTGCTTGCGGGAAAATGCCAAAAGCTGCTGAGTAAGCTCAGCTCCGCGTAATGCAGCTGAAATAAGAGTCTTCAAATATGGTAGATCAGGCTGTCGGGGGGTAGTTTTTCCTCTATCAGTTCCGCATTTCCAAGCACGATTGCCAATAGGTTGTTGAAGTCATGGGCGACGCCACCAGTCAACTCACCAACTGCACGCATTTTCTCAGATTGGCGAAGTTGTTCCTCACTCTTTGCGAGTGCCAATTCAGATGCACGCCGGTCTGATATATCCTGCATGCTTATACCAATAAAACGCTGACCGGCTCTTTCCAAGGTATGGTAGGCGAACTGAACTGGAATTGCTTTTTTGTCACTATTGATAATTTCGCGCTCGAAAAAGCTACTTGTTTCCCTTTCTGACAATGCAGCGACTTCCTGCTTTTCGTTTTGGGTTTCATTTTCAGGTATGATGTCCCAAAGAGACCGACGGGAGAGCTCTTCACTGCTATAACCACAGTTTCCTTGAAGGCAGGATTGGCATCCACAAATGTCCCGTCTTGCCGCGTAAGGGCAAGCCCAATAGGAGATTGTTCAAATAGCATGCGATTATATTGTTCACTCTCCCTCAGGGCCAGATAGGATGTTTCAATATTTTGGCGCATCAGGTTGAGTGCAGATACCACATCATCCAGTTCATCGGGCTTTTCCGGACTATTGCTGCGCTGTAACTCAAGCGGCGGTTGGTTGCTCTCCAGTTTTACGTTTCTTGCGAAATTGGAGAGGGTAAGCAGGTGACGTGATATTTGGTATTGGAAGATGAAAAGAAAAAAGCCGGCTATAAGAAAAATGACAATGGCATTGCTGCCAAGAATAATGAGGCTCTGGATTGAAGGCTTTCAAAAACCGGATTGAGCCCGGCAACAATTCGAATTTTACCAAGGTCAAAGTCCTGTCCGTCATTCGTAAGACTTAAGTCGACTTCTCTCTCGATTGTACGCCTGGATTTTATGGCTCCTTGGACCCATCTGACACGCCCTTCGTCTGTAATGGAAGCATATTCAAAGTAGGGACTATTGACCAACCCAGCGAGAAAAATCCTTATTTGTTCATCATCAAGGACCCATATGTTATATGTCAGATTATTAAGGCGGTTTTCTTCTACTTCATCGAAACGGTTTTCAATAACCTCCAACTCACTTCGATAATCGATGTAAAGCTGAATCGCAGTACTCAAGAGCGTAACAACGATACTAAACCCAACTATCGAAAGTATGAGCCTTCTGGCTACTGTCATTCTACTGCCTCGGTATTAACCATCGAATAAAATTAAACTTATCTAATTTTGCAGTCCAGCCTAAATCATAAGACTATTTATTTTTATTGTCTTGGTAACAATGCAACTCAAGCAGCCTTAAATAAAAACTTTATTAAAATACTAAAAATTTAGAAGTCAGTTGCGAGCCAAAATTTCTTCCTGTAAGACCATAACAACAGTGAAAAAATGTAAAATAAGAACGGAGCTGAAGTGATGTCGCAACAGGGTGCGAGCGTGATGGATCGGGTGAAAACATGGTGCCAGAGTATATTTCCAGGTTTTCTTGTCTGTATCACAATCGCAATGGCCGCCACGTTTTTGAGCGACCACTATGGCGGGCCGGTAATGCTGTTTGCCTTGTTACTTGGTATGGCATTTCATTTTCTTTCGGAAGACAGCGTATGTTGTGCTGGAATTGAGTTTGCTTCGAAAACTGTTTTGCGTATTGGGGTCGCGTTGCTTGGAGTACGTATCACATTTGGACAAATTGCCGATTTGGGCGAAGTTACGATCGCAGGCGTCGTGATTGCTATTTTTGCAACAATTCTTTTCGGTTGGGCGGTCGCTCAGATCTTTAAACTGAAGCCATCACAAGGGTTGTTGACCGGGGGGGCGGTTGCTATTTGCGGTGCTTCAGCCGCTCTTGCCTTGTCGGCTGTGATGCCAAAAAACAAATATTCGGAAAACAATACGATCATTACAGTTGTCGCCGTGACAACGCTCAGTACCATTGCAATGGTTGTTTATCCGCTCCTGACCCAACAATTTGAACTGGGCACCGTGGATGCAGGTGTGTTTTTAGGTGGGACGATTCATGACGTAGCGCAGGTGGTTGGGGCCGGATACAGTCTGTCTGAAGAGACTGGTGATGTCAGTACAGTAGTTAAGTTGCTTCGTGTTACCATGCTGGTTCCGGTTGTCTTGATTTTTAGCCTGATTTTCAGCTCAAGAACTGCGGCCCAAGACAATATTGGTAAGCGATTTACTTTAATGCCCCCTTTGTTTCTCATTGGGTTTGTCATTTTCGTCATCTTAAACAGTCTTCAATTGATGCCAGAAATGGCAACAGAGCAGCTAACAGATTTGTCGCGTGTTTGTTTGGTGACAGCAATCGCGGGGCTTGGGATGAAAACGTCCTTAAAGGAAATTGCGAAAGTCGGATGGCCAATGGTGAGTCTGGTTGTATCTGAAACTGTTTTTATCGCTATATTCATTTATTTACTTGTAGCTTTTTTCTAAAGTCATCGTCAAAACTCCGGAAAAATACAAATTCCAAGCTTCATTTTTTCTGATCCTTTAAAATCGGGCTTGTGTTGTTGTTTCATTTCTGTCGAAATGTTTGTCTCAGCGTATTACGCTGAAAGACATGACACATCACGTAGGGACTATTTAGTGACGTGGTGAACTGGGAGATATCAAATGAAATTGGGTAAACGCGCACTAGGAACAGTATTCGCTTTGGCAGCTTCAACGGCAATTGTTTCAACAACAGCCGTAAAAGCAGATGAGGCTGCGAACGACTTAATTAATGCCACTGTGTGGACACAGACTGCAGTGGAGTTCAAGGCTTCGTCAATGGCAGCCTTCAAGCTCGCTGAAATTATGCTGGACAGAGCATTGGCGAATAAGGATTGGACCGCAGCGCTCGAGCAGGGCGACAATTATCAAGGAAAGCCTCCTGCGGTTATCCTTGATGTCGATGAAACCGTGCTGGACAATACCGAATATGAGGCTTGGTTGATCAAGGCCAAGAAAAATTATAGTTCCAAGACTTGGATGCCATTCGTTGATGCAGCTCAATCTGATCCAATTCCAGGTTCAAAAGAGTTTATCAATTATGCAAAATCCAAGGGTGTCGAGATATTTTACGTATCCAATCGTAAAGCACCCGGTGAAGCCGGTACACGAAAGAATCTGAAGGATCTGGGTTACCCCATTAATGAAAAGATCGATACTGTGCTCTTAAGGGGGGAGAGAGAAAACTGGGGTTCTGAAAAAGGGACCCGCAGGCCCATGTAGCGCAGGATTACCGAATTATTCTTTTGTTGGGTGATAACCTTGGAGATTTTGTCGACGCAAAAGGAGCTACCCTTGCAGAGCGTGAAGAAATCCTGAATAAATATAAAGATAATTGGAGCAGTAAATGGATAACCATTGCTAATCCAATGTATGGATCCTGGGAAGGGGCCGCATTTGGGTATAACTGGAAAGCTTCTGATGCTGAAAAACGGAAAATGAAGCTTGATGCCATGCGCTACTACGAACCCAAATAATTTTGGGTGAATACTATACAGGAGCCTCCGGTGAAATTCCGGAGGCTTTTTAATTGTATAACAGATATTTACAGGGACATATTTTTGCCAAAAATTAATTTAAGACTATCCATAATATAACCAATTTTGTAAATTTAACTCGTTAAATATAAAGAATTGGTGCTTGGGCGAATTTTTGGGGTTTCCGTCGAAGCCTTTTTGATGCAGATTGCGCGCTTTGTTAGGTAACAGTTCGCTGCAAGCGAAGATGGAGAAGTGTTTTGGTAAAAGTTGGGGCGTTGGTATCAGCTGGTGTTATCAATTCTGAGGGTTTTTATACGGTTGGCGGGCGAACAGCGATTGATTTTGCAAACAGCAAAAGTCGCGTTGGCCATGAGGGTGAAGGCTTACACTCACTTGAGAATTTGTTGACATTCCTCAAATCGCAATCTCTCCTGCATGAAGATGAGGCGTCTAGCTATCATATGTTCATGTTTCAAAATCCTGCCCGTTGTGAACAGGTTATGGCGGACCTTCTTGAAATACGGCGCGAGTTTGTAAAAGCTCTTGATCAAATGGCAAATGGCTGGCCAATGGATCCGATATTTGTCTCTGACCTTAACGATAAGCTGGCGACGTTCCCAACAAAATTGGTGCTAGAGCTGCTCAAGATGGCTATCAGTTACAAGAAAAGCTTGTAGAGCAAGGTCCTGAACAACTTCTATTTCCAATTTTAAAAGATATCGCGGAATTTTTGGCGTCTGATCAGGTTTCGAAAGTGCGACAATGTGCGAGCGAGTCCTGTGATTTGTACTTTATAAACACGTCACGCAATGGCCGCCGTCGTTGGTGTTCCATGTCTACTTGTGGAAACCGCGCGAAAGTCAACGCTTACCTGAAACGTAAAGAAGCCTGAAAAAGCTTTGTCGGCGTCACAATGCCACATGGTGACGCAGGCTCATTCCTGTTACCTTTTTGGGGAAGGGAAAGAGCATGATTTTAAAGTCAGAAATTCCAACCGCCTGTCGTTTGCAAGCGCAATGGGACAATGCGACCTACAAGGATTGTTATAAGTGCCCATTGGATGCAAAGCAGGAACTATCGGCGGCTTCTGCTTTTCATCATATGCTATCTTACACACCAAAATGGGTATCCCTGCTGATGAAACTGCGAAATAGCATTGTTCGCTTTATTGGGCTTAAGACAGATATCCCAAATGATGATTTTCAAAAAGATGATCCAGATGGGTATCGCGTCGGTGATTTCATCGGTTTTTTCAAGGTGGAAGCTGTTAGCGTCGATGAATTAATCGTTTCGACAAATGATCGACATTTGGATGCCTTTTTTTCAGTTTTTATTTCAAGGGTCGATAGTGAACTGTATTTTGTCTCTACCGTAAAAACCAAAGAGCGCAGGGGCGATATATACATGTTCGTAATCGCCCCTTTTCATCGTTTGATTGTCAAAAATCTACTTGCAAGATTTAACCGGCTTCCAGTTGCTTCCTGAGTTCATTTTTTTGAACCTTTCCCATAGTATTTCTGGGTAGCTCCTCTAATATTTGAACCTGTTTGGGGACCTTAAAATTTGCAAGATTTTCTTTTACAAACTCAATCACCTGTTGCTCTGTGACCTCTTTGGTGCCATCTGGAACGATGAAGGCAACGACAGCTTCTCCAAAATCAGGATGGGGCTTTCCAACGACAGCGCTTTCCAGCACGCCAGGCATTTCGTCAAGATAACTCTCGATTTCTTTGGGGTAAACGTTGTATCCGCCGGAAATGATTAGATCCTTGGCGCGCCCGACTATCTGATAGTATCCATCTGGACGCTTTTTCGCCATGTCACCTGTGATGAAATATCCGTCGGGGCGAAATTCCGCCGCTGTTTTTTCCGGCATATTCCAATAGCCAAGAAATACGTTTGGTCCTTTGATTTCAAGGACACCAATTTCACCATCAGCTACTATGTTACCTTCGTCATCACAGATCCGGACTTCATTGTCGAGCGGAAAACCTACAGAGCCGGCAATCCTTTTTCCATCATAAGGGTTGGATGTAATCATTCCCGCCTCTGACATACCATAACGTTCAAGAATGACATGCCCTGTTCGTGTTTCGAACTCGTTGAAGGTATCCTCTAGTAGGGGCGCAGACCCAGCTGTAAATAACCTCATATTTTTGCAGGCTTCGCGG
The DNA here is from genome assembly GCF_000616095.1 of Sneathiella glossodoripedis JCM 23214. Classification (GTDB taxonomy): domain Bacteria; phylum Pseudomonadota; class Alphaproteobacteria; order Sneathiellales; family Sneathiellaceae; genus Sneathiella; species Sneathiella glossodoripedis. The sequence continues at coordinate 479,025 of NZ_BAMS01000003.1, forward strand.
TTAAGCTCGGGTGCGGAAAGTAAACGGACATAGAAGGTGGGCACCCCCATGAAAACTGTAGATCGCGGCAACCGCTCAATGACCTTGTTGGGGTCGAATTTGGCCAGGAAAAGAACCGTGTTGGCTTTTAGGAAGGCACAGTGAAGTGCGACGAATAAACCGTGTACGTGAAAGATAGGTAGCGCGTGCAGGAGGACATCGTTTTCATTAAATGCCCAAGCGTTCACCAAAGACTGCGCATTCGTGGCCAGATTTCTGTGTGTGAGCATCGCTCCCTTAGATCGCCCCGTCGTACCGCTTGTATATAATATTGCCGCCAAATCATTATCTGTACGCAAAATAACGGCTTGCTCTGTCAGTTGATCCGCGGCTTTTTCGACTAACGTACCTTCGCCAGTTTTGGAAAGTGTGAAGACTTCTTTTACACCACAGTCTTCTGAGATAGACCGCAAAGAAGTTTCATTCTGTGGATCACATACAACAACCGCGGGCCTGGAATCTTCCAGAAAATAGGACAGTTCGGCGGATTTATATGCGGTATTCAGAGGTAGATAGACAAGGCCCGCCCTTAGGCAGCCTAAATATAACAGCACGGCCTCTACTGTTTTTTCAACCTGAACAGCAACTCTGTCTCCCGGTCCCGCACCAGCTGAAGTAAGTAGATTGGCAAATTGTGCGCTTTTTTGGAGTAATTCTGAAAAATGGTAATGTCGACCTGTTTCGGTTTCAAATGCGATTTTGTCTGGAGCAGATTTAAAGGCCTCTTCAAACAGGCTAAAAAGATTTTTGTTGTTCATGTTCATTTCTTATTACTACGACTGCTAAAACCCAAGCAAATGCCGATTTAGATTACAAATTACCCAAGTGCCATTGAAAACCCTGAATAGAGTATTTTATTGTGCACTTGAAATTTACGTATAACGTTACGATATATACAAGTTCAAAATTTGGAACAACGATTAGAGCGAATAGCGCGCAGTTGTAATTCTTCGACAATTGGAAAGTAAGAGTATGATACATACTGGTTTCCGTTTTATCTTGGGACTGGTGCTTGGCGCATTCGTTTTATCTACTGGTGTGAGTGAAGCACAAAGTTTGAAGGCGTCACATCAGTGGCCTGCAAAAGGCGCCGATGTCAGAGATGAAATGCTGCGCATCTTCGCTCGCGAAGTCGCAAATGCAGATGTTGATCTTAACATCAAAATCTACCCCGCCAAAAGCCTATACAAGCCAAAGGAACAATGGGGGGCTATGGTTAAGGGGCAGCTTGATATATCGGTGTTCCCATTGGCATATGCATCGGGACGACACGCGGAGTTTGATGCGACATTGATGCCGGGTCTTGTAAAGAATTATGATCACGCGAGACGGCTTAACTCCTCTCCGTTTATGGATGAAATTAAAAAAATCATAAATGATGCTGGGATAGTGGTCTTGGCCGATGTTTGGTTGGCCGGTGGTTTTGCATCCAGTAAGAACTGTATTTCCGAGCCTCAAACCTTAAACGGTCAGGTAACACGAGCGGCAGGAAAATCTTTCGAACAAATGCTTGTTGGTGCAGGTGGTTCAATTGCCTCAATGCCCAGCTCGGAAGTTTATAATGCTCTTCAGTCTGGGGTGTTAGATGCGGTGGTAACAAGCTCGGCGAGTCTCGTCTCCTTCAAAATATTTGAACAAGTAAAATGCCTGACAATTCCTGGCTCCAACGCGCTTTGGTTCATGTATGAACCTCTGTTGATGTCCAAAAGGTCTTTTGACCGCCTCGACGACAGGCAGCAGGAGGCAATTTTGAAAGCGGGTCAAAAATCAGAAGATTACTTTTATGCTGCAGCAAAGGATCTCGATACTCAACTGGTGAATGTCTTTAAAGCCGCTAATGTTGAGATAGTAGAGATGACCGAAGCTCAATTACAAGAATGGCGCAAAATTGCGGAGCGAACATCTTACAAAGCGTTTGCCGAAAAAGTTCAAGGTGGTGAAGCTCTGATCAAAAAAGCGCTCTCGGTTGACTAAGTGGGGCGTTTTCCCCCTTCCTTTTTAGGGTCCGTAATACGAACTCATAACAAAAATTTCTTTAGATTCATCTTGAAAGGCAGGCTTTTCATTATGATCTTAAAGACTGCAGGGAATTTACAAGAAATCTCGTCGGCTTTAAGCCGAGTGATGTAAAAATGGTTAGGTGGCATGAGACAAACATTCGTATCACAAATCTTCAATTCAATTGCCGATGCAGGCCGGGAACTTTTGGATCGCGGTGCGGGAAAAGCACGGAGCCATTCAATTGAGGGTGTCTGTCGTGATTTGCTAACGCAAAGAGGCGAAGCTTCCGGTATGGCGCTCGCCCGTGAGGTTGTAGATTTGTGGTGGGGGCTGGATGAAGAAGAAAAGCTTGCCTTCATGATGTTTTGCAAAAGAGGTTGGGGTGGATCAGGCTCGCCTTGATCGTGCAATTGCAGCATATACCGTTGAAAAAACTCTTGTCTCTCAGCAGATGCTGGCGCTCGCTCTTGAGCCTCCCCGCCAAGAACTAATGCGGCGCATAAATTTTGCACCGCGCGGAACAAGTGCAATTGTCGACATGCGCAAATTTCTGGTTTCAAAACTTCGAGATTATCCGGAATTGAATGAGGTCGATCGCGATTTGAAGCATTTGCTTGTGAGTTGGTTCAACCGGGGTTTCTTGGAAGTTCGGCAAATTAATTGGAGAACGCCGGCCGTAATTCTTGAAAAACTGATCGAATATGAAGCGGTTCACGAAATAAAAGGATGGGAAGATCTGCGACGCCGGCTTGAGGGCGATCGCCGATGCTTTGCTTTTTTCCATCCCGCATTACCAGATGAGCCACTCATCTTTGTGGAAGTGGCGCTTGTAAAGGGATTGGCGAGTGCAGTTCAGCCTCTTCTCGATCTAAATAGCCGCAAACTCGATCCAACGAAAGCTGACACAGCGATTTTTTACTCCATCAGTAACTGTCAGGAGGGGTTAAAAGGCATTAGTTTTGGAAATTTCCTTATTAAACAGGTTGTTGCCGAGCTATCAGCAGAATTTCCAAATCTGAAACATTTTTCCACTCTTTCTCCGGTGCCCGGCTTTATGAAATGGCTTGATACAGTCAAGGGACGGGCCGGTAAGTTGTCTGCAGGCAAGACAACAAAAGTTAAGAAATTTTTGCAAGAAGAAGGCTGGCATCTGCGGGATGAGATGCCCGAACAGTTGCGCGATTATCTGGAACACCTGATGGCTCACTATTTGGTCAACGAAAAACGCAACGACCGTCCTTTGGATCCAGTCTCAAGATTCCATTTAGGCAATGGTGCGCGACTTGAACGCATTAATTGGTTGGGAGATATCTCGCCGAATGGATTGAAACAGTCTGCAGGTATGCTGGTCAATTATTATTATAACCTCAAGGATATCGAAAAAAATCACGAAGCCTATGTAAATGAGAAGAAGGTTGTTGCATCGGCCCAAGTAATTGCATTGACTAAATTGAAGTAGCGTTAGTCTTGAAGCAAAGGCCATGCGGTGTTGCCTTTGGTTTGAGAGGTGAGGGGAAACATGCAGAACTTAATCGCATTTGCAGGTCAAATTGAGGAAACCGAGAAATGTCATTGGATTTCAAGGCTTTCCAAGAAGATACCACTTGCGGACATCATTGCTGTCGAAGACCTCACTGTTGATCAGCGTGACCTGGTTGAAATCGCAATCGTTGCCAATCCTGATCCCGAAACCTTATCGGTGCTGCCAAACTTGAAATGGGTTCATAGTGTTTGGGCAGGTGTCGAACGTATGATTGAACAGCTTGCGGATCAGAATTTGATGATCACACGATTAAAAGATCCTGAGCTTGCGCGAACCATGGCGGAGGCCAGTCTCGCCTGGACACTTTATATCCATAGGAACATGCCGGAATATGCAAAGCAGCAGCGTGCTAAAAAGTGGAAGGAGCTTCCATATCGAAAAGCAAGCCAAGTAACGGTTGGAATTCTCGGACTTGGTTCACTTGGTGCGCGCTCTGCTGAAGTTTTAAGAGTTAACGGATTCTCAGTTCATGGGTGGAGCCGTACTGAAAAACAATTGGAAGGTATTCGGTGTCTCAGTGGAGACAGTGGGTTGTCAAACTTACTTTGCAGTTCGGATATTCTCATTGTTCTTTTGCCTCTCACCAACGAAACTCGTGGTTTGTTGGGGGCACGGCTTTTGAAATCCATGAAAAAAGGGGCGTCAGTTATCAATTTTGCACGCGGCCCGATTGTTGATGTCGCCATTTTGGAAGATTTACTCGATACGGGACATCTGTCTCACGCTGTTCTTGATGTGTTTGATGAAGAGCCGCTGGATCCTTCAAGCACGCTCTGGTCACATCCTGATATTACTATTTTGCCGCATATATCGGCTCCGACAGATATGGAAACAGCTTCGGAAATTGTGGGCGCGAACGTGATGCGTTTTCTTGAAACAGGCGAATTGCCGGAAATCGTGGATACTTCCAGAGGTTACTAATTTTGGTGTGGCGCGTATTTTACGCTTTTCCTTTTGCAATAATTTCTATAGATAGTTAGCTAGCTCATTAAATTTTGTCGGTAAGTGATTTTTCTTTTTATCGGCAAGGTCGCATGTGCTTCAATAAAGATCGACAGGTCAGCTATCTGGCTGGCACTAAAAAGAATTAAAAACGAACAAGTAAGGGAGATCGATCCAATGTCCAAAAACATGCTTGAAGGAAAAGTTGTCGTCGTAACCGGCGCAGGAAGAGGCGTCGGCCGCGGTATTGCAATTATGGCCGCAGAACAGGGTGCCAAGGTTGTTGTAAATGATCTGGGTGGTAATGAAGGCGGTGAAGGCGCGGATAACATTCCGGCGATGGAAGTTGTTAAAGCGATCACGGACGCCGGCGGCGAGGCTGTGGCAAACTTTGGCAATGTTGCCAATGCCGATGATGCAGGTCAAATGATTGAAGATGCTCGGAGTAATTTTGGTCGCATTGACTGTATTGTAAATAATGCGGGTATTCTTCGCGATGTCATTTTCCATAAAATGAGCGAAGAGGAATTTGACGCTGTTATTGCCGTCCATTTAAAAGGCAGCTTTAATGTTTCGCGAGCAGCAGCTCCTTATTTCCGTGAACAGCAAAGTGGCTCAATGGTTCACATGACGTCAACTTCTGGCCTCATTGGAAACTTTGGTCAGGCGAATTATGCTGCGGCGAAATTGGGTATCGCAGGACTATCACGCTCCATAGCCCTGGACATGGCTCGTTTTAATGTGCGTTCAAACTGTATCTCTCCGTTCGCATGGTCGAGGCTGATCGGTACAATTCCTCAAGGAACAGACGCAGAGCGTGAACGGGTTAAGAAAATTCAGCAAATGACACCTGAAAAAATTGCGCCAATGGCAGTATATCTGCTAAGCGATGAGGCAAAAGATGTGTCAGGGCAGATTTTCGTGGTGCGTAATAATGAAATTTGCTTGATGAGTCAGCCAAGACCAATTCGCAATTTGCACACTTCTGACGGTTGGACACCTGAAACCGTCGCGGCGCGTGTCGGGCCTGCTATTAAATCGTCTTTGGTTCCGTTGGAACGTTCTGGCGATGTCTTTAGCTGGGATCCGGTATAAGCGAGGTGCCTTATGACAATAGATTATGATAAGCTGATGAACTGGAAATTTGATCCAGTTGAACAGCAATATACCTCAAAAGACAGCATACTATATGCTTTGGGTGTGGGATTGTCCGCAGATCCGCTGGATTTGGATCAGTTGCGCTTTACATATGAAGAAGATCAGTTGGCGTTGCCAACCATGGCAGTGGTTCTTGCCTATCCCGGTTTCTTTTTAAAGGAGCCGCAATTCGGTGTGGACTGGGTGAAGGTCCTTCATGGTGAGCAGGGAATTGAAATCCATAAACCATTACCTCCTGCAGGGCACGTGGTTGGGGAAACGCGCTTCACTGAAATCATCGATAAAGGAGAAGGGCGCGGTGCGCTGCTTTATTCGGAGCGAAAGGTTTATGAAAAGTCCAGCGGTGATTTGCTCGCGACGTTATCTTCAACGACCTTTGCACGCGGTGATGGAGGATTTGGCGGTCCGCCAAGAGAGGCTCCTAAACCTCATGTCTTGCCTGATCGTGCGCCTGATAGTGTTGTCGAATTGGAAACTTTGCCGCAAGCTGCATTGATATACCGCCTGAGTGGGGATTTTAATCCTTTGCATGCGAATCCACGAGTTGCAACTGCCGCAGGCTTTAAGCAACCTATCCTGCACGGTTTGGCAACATTAGGGGCTGCAGGCCATGCGCTCTTGAGAGATGTCTGCGGATATGACCCAAGCAGGTTTAAGTCAATGAACCTGCGTTTCACCTCTCCTGTCTACCCCGGAGAGACTATCGTGACCAGTATTTGGAAAGACGGTACGGACATTTCCTTTAGCTGCAAGGTTAAAGAAAGAGATATCGTTGTACTGAATAACGGTTATGCAAAGGTAGCTTGAAGCTAACGGAATGGGTTCTGTTTCGGCAGAACCCAGATTTCAAAAGGAGGCCCCCACCTTGGATCTTGTGCAAGCCATAAGAAGTCGAAAGTCAGTTCGACAATTCACCGATCAGAAAGTGCCCAAAGAAATCGTTTACGAGATTTTGGAACATGCCAAATGGGCTCCATCGGGCGGTAATTTGCAGCCCTGGACCGTGCATGTAGTTTCAGGAGAAGAGCTGAGAAAACTTGTCTCATCCGTGCAGAACAATCTTTTGGAGATGAAAGATGAGACGCCCGAATATAATGTGTATCCCCCAGACCTTAAAGATCCTTACAGAACTCGTAGAAGAGTGGTGGGGCAAGCCCTGTATGAATTAATTGGCGTTCCCAGAAAAGACACAGCAGGAAAATTAAGGCAGCTAGCCAAGAATTTTGAGTTTTTTGGAGCCCCTGTTGGTCTTTTCTTTGTGATGGACCGTCAAATGGAAATTGGTCAGTATGCCGATTTGGGCATGTTTATGCAGAATATCATGTTACTGGCTCGCTCGAATGGGCTGCATACCTGTCCGCAGGAAGCCTGGGCGCGTTGGCCCGAAACTGTTTCCCGATTTTTGAATTTGCAAGAACATGAAATGATGTTTTGCGGCATGGCGCTTGGGTATATGGACGAAAGTGCCAAAATTAATGAATTGCAGAGCGAGCGCGCTTCACTGGAAGATTTTGTGAATTGGCGCGGGTTTGAGTAGGGTAAGAAGAATGGATGAAAATGTTTTGGAGCAAATTCGGCAGACGGTAGTTCAGCTTTGCCGAGATTATCCGGGCAGTTACTGGCAGGAAAAAGACCGTGAGCGGGCTTATCCAACAGAGTTTGTCGATGCACTCACCGAGGCTGGACTTTTATCCTCATTGATTCCAGAAGCCTATGGAGGAGCGGGATTGCCCCTTTCTGTGGCGAGAACAATTTTAGAGGAAATTCATGCCGCTGGATGTAATGGAGCCGCCTGTCACGCGCAAATGTACACGATGGGAACATTGCTTCGGCATGGAAATGAAGAGCAACGGAAACAGTATCTGCCCAAAATTGCCACCGGTGAGTTGCGACTTCAGGCGTTTGGGGTCACTGAGCCGACAGCGGGTACAGATACGACAAGTATAACTACAACGGCAGTTCGCGACGGGGATCATTATATTATTAACGGGCAAAAAGTCTGGACCTCGCGGGCTGAATATTCCGACTTGATGATTTTGCTTGCGCGCACGACCCCGAAAGAAAAGTGCGCTAAAAGATCTGAGGGCTTGTCAGTCTTTTTGGTGGATATGCGCAAAGTGGTTGGAAATGGCATGACCATTCGGCCTATTCGAACCATGATCAACCATGCCACCACCGAAGTGTTTTTTGATAATCTGCGAATCCCCGCTGATAGCCTTATTGGTGAAGAGGGAAAAGGGTTTAAATATATTCTGACAGGTATGAATGCTGAGCGAATTCTGATTGCTTCTGAATGTATCGGGGATGCACGCTGGTTCATCGAAACCGCTTCCAACTATGTTCGGGATCGTAAGGTCTTCGGCCGGCCAATTGGGCAGAACCAAGGGGTTCAATTCCCTATTGCTCGTTCGTATGCGCAGATGCAGGCGGCCAGCTTAATGGTTGATAAGGCATGTGCTTTATATGATGACGGTAAGACCTGCGGGGCAGAAGCAAATATGGCGAAGATGTTGGCTTCGGAAGCCTCATGGGCAGCAGGTGAGGCTTGTTTGCAATCTCATGGTGGATTTGGCTTTGCTGAAGAATATGACGTAGAGCGTAAATTTCGAGAGACGAGACTTTATCAGATTGCGCCGATTTCTACGAACCTGGTGTTATCTTTTCTGGCTGAACACGAATTGGGCTTGCCAAGATCTTACTGATATTCATTTTTTAATTTGGCATCGGCGAGTTAGAAATGGCAGTTTTGCTGACCTTTTTTTGAAGGTTTCTTTCATGCCATTTTTTAAAATGGAAAAAATGACAATTTTTTTAAAAAAGACTGTTGACGGTAGTGGGTGATGGGCCTATAAACCGCTCCACGCCGCTTGGGGGGCACGAAGAACTGACTGAATTGAGGTTAGGGATTTGGAGTTGCTCTGGGTGGTTTTTTTCGGGGATTTTCCTGGTTGTTAA
>NZ_BAMS01000002.1 GCF_000616095.1 Sneathiella glossodoripedis JCM 23214
TAAGTAAATAGTGTAATTAAAATATTCAATTTAAACCAGCTAAACTCGCTGTTGCAGAAGAAATATTTATCTGTCAAAATCCATTTATTAAGTAGATTACCCGGTAACTTGCGTAAAAGTGAAGGTGTGAACAAAAGTTCCAAAATCAAATTATCAAGTGGGCGCACTGCCTGCTAGCAAATAGGGTGGGGTCTTATGTCAGAAGTTTTGTGGATTCCGATCATCTGTGGGGTGGTCGCGTTGATTTATGGTGTATATGCCGGTAGATCGGTTTTATCGGCCGATGCAGGCACTGCACGTATGCAGGAAATATCAGCCGCTGTGCAGGAAGGCGCCACAGCATATCTTAACAGACAGTATTTAACGATCGCGCTGGTTGGAATCGTTATCTTCGCGGTTCTTTGGTGGTTGCTTGGAATGAAAGTGGCCATCGGGTTTTTCATAGGTGCGGTACTTTCCGGTGCTGCTGGTTTTATTGGGATGCATGTTTCGGTTCGTGCAAATGTCAGAACCGCGGCAGGGGCTGCCAAGGGCTTGAAAGAAGGTCTTCAGATTTCGTTTCAGGCCGGTGCCATAACAGGAATGCTGGTGGTCGGATTGGCATTGCTTGCAGTCGCAGGATACTATTTGGCTCTTCTGATGATGAATGTTGATGGTCGGGAGATGATTGACAGTCTTGTTGCGCTTGGTTTCGGTGCTTCTTTGATTTCTATTTTTGCCCGTCTTGGTGGTGGCATTTTCACAAAAGGTGCCGATGTGGGGGCAGATCTGGTTGGCAAGGTGGAAGCCGGTATTCCAGAAGATGATCCCAGAAATCCTGCGGTTATCGCAGATAACGTGGGTGATAATGTGGGTGACTGTGCTGGTATGGCAGCGGATTTGTTTGAAACCTATGCTGTAACCGTTGTTGCCACTATGGTTTTGGCTTCCATATATTTCGCTTCGGATACTGCAATGATGGCTTATCCCTTGATGATTGGGGGCGTCTGTATCGTGACTTCTGTTGTGGGAACATTCTTTGTGCGTCTGGGGGCGAGCAACAACATCATGGGTGCCTTTATAAAGGGTTTGCCGTGACAACTATTCTCTCTGCCATTGCTATCTGGCCAATTACCTCAATGACACTCGGTATGGATACGACATACACTATCGGGGATACCAGTTTTACAGGTATGAGCCTTTTTTACTGTGGTCTAATCGGTTTGGCAGTGACGGCGTTATTGATTTGGGTGACCGAATACTACACCTCAACTGAATACAGGCCGGTACGTAGTATCGCCAAGGCGTCTGAAACAGGTCATGGCACCAATGTTATTCAAGGGCTTGCCGTATCAATGGAAGCTACTGCAGTGCCAGCCATTATTATTTGTGCAGGTATAATAGTAGCGTACAATTTTGCTGCACTGTTTGGGATTGCGATTGCAGTGACGACAATGCTTGCGCTTGCAGGAATGGTCGTTGCGCTGGATGCTTATGGCCCGGTTACCGATAATGCTGGCGGTATTGCAGAAATGGCGGAAATGGATGATGAGGTCCGTAAAACCACTGATGCTCTCGATGCGGTTGGAAATACAACGAAAGCCGTTACAAAAGGGTATGCCATCGGCTCAGCCGGCTTAGGTGCACTTGTGCTCTTTGCCGCTTATACTGAAGATCTGAAGTTCTTCATCAGTAATGCATCGCCTGACCGGTTTTCCTACTTTCAAGGCGTGACATTGGATTTCAGTTTGCAAAATCCCTATATCGTGGTCGGTCTTATTTTAGGTGGTTTGCTGCCCTATTTGTTCGGCGCGTTGGGCATGATGTCTGTCGGGCGTGCTGCTGGGGCCGTTGTTCGTGAAGTGCGGCGACAGTTTAAGGAGATACCTGGTATTATGGAAGGTACAGGTAAGCCGGACTATGGGCGGGCTGTTGATATGCTGACCCGTGCAGCCATTCGCGAAATGATCATACCTTCACTACTCCCACTATTGGCACCAATCGTTGTATTTGTTGTGGTTAATCTAATTGCAGACAAGTCAGCAGCATTCTCTGCGGTTGGGGCAATGCTCCTGGGAGTTATCGTAACAGGTCTGTTTGTTGCTGTTTCAATGACAGCAGGCGGTGGTGCTTGGGATAACGCCAAGAAATACATTGAAGATGGAAATCATGGCGGCAAGGGTACTGATGCACATGCGGCGGCGGTAACGGGTGATACCGTTGGTGATCCTTACAAGGATACAGCTGGTCCAGCAGTTAATCCAATGATCAAGATTACCAATATTATAGCATTATTGTTGCTGGCGGTATTGGCACACTGATGTTTGACTGCTGAAGGTTAAAGCCCCGCATCCGCGGGGCTTTTTTTGTAGATAGAAGTGATTGTATTTTTCGTTATTGGCCAGTATTAAAACGGCCAAAGTTACCAAATATCTGCTCAAAGAAGCCAAGTTTGTTCCCGCCTGTAGGTGTCGTGCGTTCGACAACCTCAATCTCGCGGCGGTCATCCTTGTCGTATTTTTTGATTTCTTTTACGACCTCGTTCTGATCAAAATGTATGACGATTACATTTTGTTCAATGATGTCTTTTTCCAGAAAAGCAATATGTTCAGTTTTCTTGCCAATATAATACCAGGCCTCTCCGGCATCGGGGAAGGTGGAAATGCTGGTCGGTGAGCCCATTTTTTCGATCACGTCATCTTTACTGCTGACACCAGTTTCAACCAAAGCGATCTGTTCGGGGTCAAGCCTGTAGCCTCTTTCCTCACGCACGGGATCACATGCTACTAGGGAAAGAGCAGCAAGCGATGTGCATATCGAAAGGGCCAGAAATTTTTTCATCAGATTTCGTCCGTCAGGCTTCATTTATGCAGTCTTGCAGGGCTCAAGCATCTGAATCATTTGACTCTTAATAATGAACCGCTTAACTGATGCGCTATAAATGACATTTTCAGGTGTGAAATGTCAAATTTTTCCGTCATTGAGTGACACTATGTTTTTGAAAAAATTATTCCGTCGAAACCCTCTCAAACCGATTGCCGACAAATTGTATGATCAAATTGTTGCGCAAGCGCGAAAGCCGGTTTTTTATCTGGAGACTGACGTGCCAGATACGGTTGATGGCCGATTTGAAATGGTCTCGTTACATTGCTTCCTCGTTTTGCGGCGCCTTAAGCGGGAGGGAGAAAACGGGCAGGAACTCGCCCAGACTTTATTCGACCGCATGTTTGCAGACATGGACCATTCATTGCGTGAAATTGGTGTAGGCGATCTAAGTGTGGGCAAACGCATCAAGGCGATGGCGCAGGTATTTTACGGACGTATTGTTGCCTATGGTGAAGCTTTGGATGGCGAGAGTGAAGAAACTCTGGAAATGGCGCTGGCACGGAATCACTATGGAACGTTGGATGAACCCCCATCTGAAGAAAAATTGAGGCGTATGGCAGTTTATGTGCGCGAAAATGATGCTTTGCTTGCCGGTCAGAGTTATACTGCACTCAGTACAGGTGACGTTCGTTTTCTGGATTTGGCTGAAACCGATGCGACAATGCGTGCCGAACCGAGGTGAGCAAACATATTTTTGCCTTTAAATTCATATATTTGTAAAAGCTGTGTAAAATCCGTTGACCAATAGCCGCGAAACGCCTATTTTCGCGCCTTCGAATCGAAGACCGTACGATTTTCAGCGAAACTCGGTCATACTGGATCAGGATAAGTTGGAAAGGATGCTCCATGCAGGATGCCGGGGCAGCATTTGTGAAATGGTTGAAAGTTGATCGCGTAAAGCGTGAACCCCTGACTTTCAGCTTTGCTGCAGATGAACAGGAGCGGTCGGATTTGGCGAACAGGCTCGGAATTCTTGAGCTGAAGTCTCTGGAAGCGTCTGGAGAGATCAAGCGAAAAGGGGCCCGGGATCTGTTAGAACTGACTGGCAGGATCAAGGCGGAAGCCGTACAGGCCTGCGTTGTCAGTCTTGAGCCAGTGCCGCAAGAAATTGAAGAAGAGTTTTCCTTGTGTTACACGTTTAACAAGGAAGACACCGTTCTTGAAGAAGCAGAATATGTTGTCAACAAGAACGAAGAAGACCTTCCCGAGTTAGTGGAAGGTGGACAGATTGATCTTGTGTTGGCGGTGGCTGAGCAAATTGCACTTGCATTGGACCCCTATCCTCGGGCAGAAGGAGCGGAGTTGTCCGGTGAAATGAAAAAACATTTGCTTGAACCCGAGGACGAGGTTGAAGGCGAGACTGAAGAAGTTTATAAGCCTTTTGCCAACCTGAAGGATTTGTTGAATAGAAAATAGCGGTATCTGAGAGGACGTCGCGATTGTTAGACACCCACGCGGGTGCATGAGTGAGAGATAGAGAAATGGCAGTACCTAAGAGAAAGACGACCAAATCTAAGCGTAATATGCGGCGTGCGCATGACGCACTTGGTGGCACACAGGCACAGGAATGCCCAAATTGTGGTGAGCTGAAACGCTCCCATCACGTATGCGATTCATGCGGTTTTTACGGAGATCGCGAAGTTCTGGATACTGCAGAAGTTCTTTAAGCTGATCTAATCCTGTAGATTAGATGAAACAGTCAATAGAACCGGACGGTGGAATGAGCGACAACGTTGTGATTGCCCTAGATGCGATGGGTGGGGACGATGCCCCTGATATTGTCATCAAAGGTGTGGACATCGTTCGCGTTCAGTTTCCGAACGCCCGGTTTTTGCTGTTTGGTGATGAAGCACGTCTGAACCCATTGCTTGATAGTCACCCAGGTGTCAGGGCTGTATGTGAAGTCCGGCACACTGACCAGTCCATTAAGGGTGAGGACAAGCCGAGCCAGGCACTGCGTAAAGGGCGCAAGAGCAGTATGCGTCTTGCCATTGATGCAGTGCGCGATGGCGAAGCTCACGGTGTTGTCTCAGCAGGCAATACGGGCGCGCTGATGGCTATGGCCAAATTCTCTCTGCGCACTCTTCCCGGGATTGATCGTCCCGCGATCGCCTCCGTCTTGCCATCCCCCAAGGGGGAGACGGTGATGCTGGATTTGGGTGCTAATATTGAATGTGATGCTGACAATCTTGTGCAGTTTGCTGTGATGGGCGCTGATTTTGCCCGCGCGGTGTTAGGCCGGGTCCCTCCACGGGTTGGTTTGCTGAATGTCGGTAGCGAAGAGCTCAAGGGCAGTGACACAATCAAGGAAGCGGGTGAGCGTCTTCGCTCCATCGAAAATGCACCCTTTGAGTATTCTGGCTTTATTGAAGGGGATGACATTACGCGTGGTGTGGTGGATGTTGTTGTTACCGATGGATTTACCGGCAACGTCGCTCTGAAAACTGCGGAGGGTGTTGTCGCTCTTTACACTAATTTTCTCAAGGAAGCTTTCTCCAGCTCCTGGCTTTCTAAGCTTGGCTATGTGCTCGCCAAGGGGGGGCTGAAGCTTTTGAAAGACAGGCTTGACCCCAGAGGCTATAATGGCGGCGTATTCCTAGGGCTTAACGGGATATGCGTTAAAAGTCACGGCGGAACGGATGCTCACGGTTATGCAAATGCGATTGCTGTAACTGTTGAAATGGTCTCTGAAGGCCTGCTTGAGAAAATGATCGCACATTTCAAAGAATTTGATGTAGAAATAAAAGCCTCGGATACTTTGTGTTCGTCTGACACTGAGATGCCTGAAAAATCAGCACCGGCAGCGTCAGGATCATGACACTATACAAATAACAAAAGCTGAAACAGGATTTCAGAGAACGGAACATTTATGCGTCGCTCAATCATTACCGGTACGGGTTCTTATCTTCCAAAACGGATCATGACCAATGATGAACTGGCTGATATTGTCGATACATCAGATGAGTGGATTCAGGCGCGTTCCGGTATTAAACAGCGACACATCGCAGCAGACGGTGAGCTGACTTCTGATTTAGGTACACAGGCTGCATTAAAGGCTATGGAGCAGCCGGCCTGGGCCCTGATGATATTGATCTGGTGCTTGTCGCGACCGCTACGCCCGACGAAACGTTTCCGGCCACGGCCACGACCATTCAACACAAACTCGGAATTACCGGTGGTTTTGCATTTGATGTGCAGGCTGTCTGTACAGGTTTTATATATGCACTTGCCACCGCCGATAACTTTATCAAGGCAGGACAGGTAAACCGTGCTCTTGTAATCGGGGCCGAGACGTTTTCACGCATTCTGGACTGGGAAGACAGAACGACCTGTGTCCTGTTTGCTGACGGGGCAGGGGCGCTTGTGCTGGAGGCATCTGAAGAAGAGGGCACAAATCAGGATCGGGGTATTCTGACCAGTCACCTGCATGCGGATGGCCGGCATCACGATTTGCTTTATGTGGATGGCGGCCCGTCTTCGTCGCAAACAACTGGATATTTGCGTATGGAAGGCCGGGAAGTCTTCAAGCATGCAGTTACAAACCTTGCCAATGTTGTGGGTGAAGCACTGGACGCGACAGGATTAAACGCTGATGATATTGACTGGCTGATTCCCCATCAGGCCAACAAACGGATCATTGACGGAACCGGGCGGAAACTGAAGATGGATCCGGCTAAAGTTGTTGTCACTGTTGATAAACATGGAAATACATCAGCAGCTTCTGTACCTTTGGCGCTTGACGAAGCTGTTCGCGATGGGCGGGTCACAAAAGGGGACCTTTTATTGCTCGAAGCGATGGGCGGCGGCTTTACCTGGGGATCTGCTTTGGTGCGATTCTAAATCGGGCGAATCCGTTGAGCTAGATTCGCTTTATATGCGATTTAGTGAATTATGAACCTGATTTGGTCGCAGATTTTATCATTTTTGCCATAAAATCACTGGTTTAGTGGGTGTTCTTCTGTGTTTTTTGTCTTAACAGTTGACGCTTATCACGGCTGTGCTAATCCTTAAATACAGTGCACGAGGTGGGAAACATGAGCAAAAAAACATTGACCAGGGCGCATCTGGCTGAAGCACTCTACCAACAGGTGGGGCTCTCGCGAAATGAATCCGCAGAGCATGTTGAAGCTGTATTGGACGAGATATCAGATCGTCTGATCAAGGGAGAAACTGTCAAAATATCATCCTTTGGCAGCTTTCAGGTTCGCCAGAAAAATGGACGGGTAGGGCGCAATCCGAAAACAGGTGAAGAGGTTCCAATTGATCCAAGACGGGTTCTTGTATTCCGAGCTTCACATGTGTTGAAAGACAAGATTAACAGTAACGACTGATAGATCGATTGTTACCGCTAAACATGTCTGAAACTGAAAACACAGAACAGCGAAAAGCACAAAAGTCACCGGATGCCTTTCGTACAATCAGTGAAGTCTCCGAAGAGCTGGACATACCGCAACATGTCCTTCGATTCTGGGAGACGAAATTCACTATTGTAAAACCTCTCAAGCGAGGTGGCGGGCGACGATATTACCGCCCGTCCGATGTGGAGATTATCCGCGGGATACGGGATCTGCTATATACGCATGGTTTTACGATCAAAGGCGCCCAAAAATTATTGAAAGAACAGGGCGGCAAGATCGAAAATATTGAAGTGCTTTCATCAGGTAGCCCCGCGCCGACAGCGTCTTTGCTGACAACAGAAACTCAACAAGAGCAATCGCCTATAGAGGACGCCGACGCACAGTCCCATAATTCTAATGACTTAAAGGGCGAACTTAAATCGGTGCTTGAAGAGTTGCAGGCAATTCGGCGGCTTCTCCCACGCTAATTTCATTGTAGAAATTTTTTTTAAATGAGCTCTCGGATTGCGTTGCAATGGGGATTTATCAAGGCTATAGTGCGCGCCGCCCCACCCCTGAAATGACGGGCAGTAGCGCAGCCTGGTAGCGCACTTCACTGGGGGTGAAGGGGTCGTCGGTTCAAATCCGGCCTGCCCGACCAATCAAGGAGCCCTTCGAAAATCAGTTTCGAAGGGCTTTTTTGTATTTAAATTCGCGACCATTTGCCGCTGTTTATTGAATTGAAAATCAAAACACTTCCAGAGTATGTTTCCGTCATGATGGATGATGCTAGAAATTACGGGTATTCAATGCCTGATGAAAACAGGATGCTGCTGGTCAACTGGTTGGTCGTAGTTGCCTTTTTAGTCTTTTGTATGGTGGTCTTAGGCGGGGTTACGCGTTTGACCAATTCCGGACTCTCCATGGTGGAATGGAAGCCCGTTACCGGATGGCTGCCACCGCTTAGCGAGCAGGCCTGGATGGATGAGTTTGAAAAATACAAGGCGTTCCCGGAATATCAGAAGATCAATAAGGGTATGAGTCTGGATGAGTTCAAAGGGATATTTGCCTTTGAATATGCTCATCGGGTATTAGGGCGGATTATCGGCCTCGCCTTTTTTGTTCCCCTGGTTCTGTTTGCTCTTATGCGAACGATACCGGTCCATATGCTGCCAAGGCTGCTGGGTTTACTGGTGCTTGGGGGAAGTCAGGGTGTCATGGGATGGATAATGGTAAAAAGCGGGTTGGTAGATCATCCTGATGTTAGCCATTATCGCCTGACAGCACATTTGGGTCTGGCGAGTCTGATATTGGCTGCACTGGTTTGGACTGCACTGGAAGTTCGTAGTCCGGCCATACGAAAGGTGCAGAATTCGACTGTAACCAATTGGTCAAAAGTGGTTCTAGCGCTTGTTTTCTTGCAAATTCTTGTTGGTGGTTTTGTCGCCGGTTTAAATGCTGGTTTTGTTTATAATGACTGGCCCACCATGGGCGGCGGTTTTGTTCCCGATGATATTTTTTATATGACGCCTTGGTATCTGAATTTTGTGGAAAATGTTGCGACAATTCAATTCACGCATCGCTTAGTTGCTTATCTTCTCTTCGGTGTGGCGTTGTGGCTTTTTTATCTGTGCCGGCGACGCGCAGGGGCGCAAAGTAAAAAGCTCGCTCATTGGATGATGGCTGCCGTTGTGCTTCAGATATTCTTGGGCATTTGGACGCTCATCAGTGTCGTACCTGTATCGCTGGGTGCATTTCATCAAGCCGGTGGTATGATTGTCCTTATTTCCTCCGTCATGCTTGTTCATAGTCTGACACGGCAGCAGATTAAATAGAAATCGGGAGATAGCATGCTTGCACGTTTGGATCATCTGGTCATAACCGTCACTGACCTTGAAAAAACGAAATCTTTTTATTGTGATGTTTTGGATATGCGCTTTGAGGCTTTTGGTGAAGGGCGGCAAGCCCTGCATTTTGGCTCACAGAAGATTAATGTGCAAATTGCCGGCAAAGAGCTTGAGCCCAGGGCTCATGTTGCAAAACCCGGAACGGCAGATTTATGTTTTATATGCTACGTACCGTTAAATACGGTGAAAGCAAGGCTGGAAAAAGCGGGTATTGAAATTCTGGAAGGCCCGGTGCGTCGGACTGGTGCTACGGGGCCGATCACATCCTTGTATGTGCGCGACCCCGATTTAAACCTTATTGAATTATCTGTTTATGATGACGTTCAGCATCACTGATCAGCTTTGCATAAGGGCTTGATCCAGATCTGCAATTATGTCATCCGCGTTTTCGATACCGATGGAAAGACGGATAACATCTGGCCCTGCGCCAGCTGCTATCTGTTGTTCCTCGTTCAGTTGTCTGTGAGTTGTTGAAGCCGGATGGATTATGAGGCTGCGGGTATCGCCGATATTGGCCAAATGAGAGAACAGATTCACATTCTCAACCATTTTAATGCCCGCATCGTAACCCCCTTTGATACCAAATGTCATAACCGCACCACCAGCACCACCGGTATATTTTTGAGCGAGTGAATGATAGGCATCATCTTTTAGTCCGGCATAAGAAACCCACGATACTTTTTCATGGTTTTGTAGAAAATCAGCCACTTTGAGGGCATTTTCGCAATGTGCCTTCATACGCAGGGCCAGTGTTTCTATACCCGTAATAATCATGAATGCATTAAAAGGAGACAGAGCAGGGCCCAAATCGCGAAGGCCAAGCGCCCGGCAGGCTATTCCAAAGGCAAGTTCACCGAAAGTTTCATGAAACTTCATTCCATGATAGGAAGGGTTAGGTTCACTTAAAGTAGGAAATTTGTCACTGGCGCTCCAGTCGAATTTACCTGAATCAACAATGATTCCGCCAACTGAATTACCATGGCCGCCTAAAAATTTGGTGGCTGAATGCAGGACAATATCCGCGCCCCACTCAATGGGTCGGCACAGATAAGGACTGGCTAGTGTGTTGTCAACAATTAGAGGAATACCAGCTTCGTGGGCGATTTCTGCGATCGCTGCGATGTCGGTCACTACGCCACCGGGGTTGGCCAGGCTTTCAATGAAGATTGCCTTGCATTTCGGAGTGAGTGCCTCTTTAAAATTGTTCGGATCTGCGGGATCAACAAAAATTGCATTCCAATTAAATTTTTTGAAGGACTGGCTGAATTGAGTAATTGACCCGCCGTATAAGCGTGTCGATGCCAAAAACTCGTCACCGGGTTCCATGAGCGTATGAAAGGCGATCATTTGCGCAGCGTGGCCTGATGCGACGGCAAGTGCGGTTGCGCCTCCTTCCAGTGTTGCGACCCGCTCTTCCAACACCGCATTTGTTGGATTGGTCAAGCGCGAATAGATGTTGCCAAAAGCTTGCAGGTTAAAAAGCTCCGCAGCATGATCAGCATCATCAAATACATAAGATGCGGTTTGGTATATGGGTGTCACCCGTGCACCGGTGGTCGGGTCTGGTGCCGCGCCTGCATGGACGGCAAGTGTTTCAAATTTTGGATCAGTCATCAGCGTTTCCCTAGTAATTTATTTCTTTTGGATGAGATGATTTTGGACCGCCCGCCCATATAGGCGATTTCCCCTGATAGCCGTCCAAATTCGATTTTCGGGCAGCGGTTCATAACCACCTTAAGCCCCGCAGATTCTGCGGTTTCAGCAGCTGTTTCATTAAACACCCCAAGCTGCATCCACAGAACCTTTGCGTTTATGGCAACGGCTTCAGGAACGATGGAGGCCACAGCCTCACTGTTTCGGAAGCAATCCACCATATCGACAGGCACATCAATATCGCTGAGGGAGGCGTAGAAAGTCTCCCCAAGGAACTCCTGTCCTGCTTTTCCCGGATTAACCGGCAAAATTCTATATCCTTTGCGTTTCATATACCGCATTACAAAATTCGAAGGGCGAGAGGGGTTGTCGCTCGCGCCAACAACGGCAATGGTTTTTACCTCTTCAAGGATGTTCGTGAGGTATTCATCGGTATAACTACTGTGGTCCATTATTTATTCTGCCATTCTGGATCACGTTTTTCCAAGAATGCGGAGATTCCCTCTGCTGCGTCATGGGATTGCATATTACTGGCCATCACTTCTGAAGTCAGTTCATAGGCGTCTTTCAAATCCATAGGGAGTTGTTTGTAAAATGCCTGTTTTCCGGTTTTTACCGTATGTGTGGATTTTGACGCAATTTTGCCAGCAAACTCGGCGACAGTGTTATCGAGGTCATCGGCCTCTACCGCTCTGTTAATCAAGCCCATTCTCGCGGCGTCCTCAGCACTGATAAAGTCACCGCTTAAAAGCATTTCCATTGCGTGCTTCGGAGCAACATTGCGACTGAGTGCAACCATTGGGGTTGAGCAGAACAGACCCAGATTCACTCCGGGTGTGGCAAAGCGTGAGGATTTGCTGGCAAAAGCCAGATCACAACTGGCCACAAGCTGGCACCCTGCCGCAGTTGCAATCCCGTCAACCTTGGCAATAACCGGTTGCGGCAGATTAACAATTGCCTGCATCATCTCGCTGCATTTAGTAAATAGCTCCAACATTGTATCTTGTCGTCGATCAGACATGACCTCTTTCAGGTTGTGGCCAGATGAAAAGACAGGCCCTTCTGCATCAATGACCAAAACTGCGATTTCTGCGTTTTGAGCAATATCGGCAAGTCTGTCTGAAATGGCTTCCATCATTTTTAATGAAAGCGCATTTCTGGACTGACTGTCCTTAAGTGTCAGCATCGCTATGCGGTCTTTGACAGTGAATTCGATCAATTGAGTTGCAGTGTTCAGCGCGGTGTTGGTCAGGGACATTTTTCGCTCCCATTATTTACTTTGATTCTGTATTGGGCGCTAGAGTAGCGCATTTTCTGACCTGTGCAATCTCTGTTCTCTACCGAGTGAAGGCTGTTCACGAGTACTTATTCAGGATATAAGCGGCTTCGCATTATAAAAAAGGAGTATTGGCGCGATGCCCAAAATGACACCGCAGATGCTGGAAGCGTTTATCAAAAGTGATTTTCCGGAAGTCGCACATGTAGGGTATAAGGTATCTGAGCTGACTGACAGATCGATCACAGTCACAATTGAAACAAGTGAGAGTGATCTGCGTCCTGGGGGAACCGTTTCCGGGCCTACAATGATGTCGCTTGTGGATTTGACTATGTATCTGTTGCTCCTTGCACAGATTGGTCCAGTGGCTCTCGCAGTAACCACCAATCTCAATATCAATTTTCTTCGCAAACCAAATCCCGGGAAATTACGAGGGGAGGGGAGATTATTGAAGCTCGGAAAATCTTTAGCAACAGGTGATGTTTCTCTTTATTCTGAAGGAGTTAGCGAGCCCGTTGCACATGCGACAGTAACTTACGCAATTCCGCCAGCAAAAAACACTTGAATAAAGAAGGGAGTTTTTGCGGTAATATAATACCGCAATTATAATTGTGTGTTTTTATTGCGTTTTTTCGTTTGACATTAGATTAAAGTGAACATATAAAACGCCCAAGTTTCGGGGAGCATACGCTCCCTTTCTTTTGTTTTGGCACGCTCAAGCGAAGGCTGAATTTTTATGAAAACCTATTCTGCAAAACCTTCTGAGGTTGAAAGCAAATGGCTGGTTATCGATGCCGAAGGGCTCGTAGTTGGTCGTCTTGCTGCTCTTATTGCAAACCGCCTGCGCGGTAAGCATAAAGCAATGTACACTCCAAACATTGATTGTGGTGATCACGTTGTTGTCATTAATGCTGATAAAGTGCATTTCACCGGTCGTAAACTGACTGACAAAAAATTCTACTGGCATACTGGATATCCGGGTGGAATTAAAGAACGCACAATGGATAAGATTTTGGGTGGTGCACATCCAGAACGCGTTCTTGAAAAAGCTGTTCAGCGTATGATTCCAAAAGGTCCTCTGGGCCGGGCACAGCTCAAAAAACTTCACGTATATGGTGGTTCTGAGCATCCGCATGAAGCACAAAAGCCAGAAGTTCTGGATGTTGCTGCGATGAACTCTAAAAACACACGGAGAGCTTAAGAATGGCTGAAGAAGTGAACTCACTTGAGGATCTGAAAAACCTGACAGGTGGCGAAAGTGCCGCTGAGGTTGTTGAAGCTGCAGAAGTTATTGAAGCACCTCTGCCAGAGCCAAAAATCGACGAACATGGTCGTTCTTACGCAACAGGTAAACGTAAAGACGCTGTAGCGCGTGTTTGGGTAAAACCTGGTAATGGTAAAATCACTATCAATGGTCGTGACCAGGAAGTGTATTTTGCACGTCCAGTTCTGCGTATGATCCTTGCGCAAGCTTTTGAAGTTGCTGATCGTGTTGAACAATATGACGTGGTATGCACTGTTAAAGGTGGCGGTCTGTCTGGACAGGCTGGTGCCGTTCGTCACGGTATTTCAAAAGCACTGACACTGTATGAACCAGCACTGCGTCGCCCACTGAAAGCTGCTGGCTTCTTGACACGTGACAGTCGTGTTGTTGAACGTAAGAAATTCGGTCGTGCGAAAGCCCGCCGGAGCTTCCAGTTCTCAAAACGTTAATTTTATTCGATTTATCGAAGAGAAAAGGGCTCCTATTTTGGGAGCCCTTTTTTGTTGCAGTTTCAAGAGATTTTCGATCTTTTATACGCATGTTAATTGGTTGGTTTTAATCGATCATAAAAACCGCCTCGGTGTTTGACTTCTACCAGTGCCGCTGTAAGTTCCGGTGCGAATTTCTTCAACCGCTCCCCAATGACATGGTATATTTTGGTCTGGTGGATAACAGCTTCCTTGATATCTTCGTTGGCCCCGATTTTTTCTTTAAACGAATGAAAAAGCGTTGAAGGCATAATTCCGGCGCTTAATCTCTTACCTGTTAAAACACGATATAGTCGCTCATATCCATCCAGAGGCATTGTTCTGGCACCATATTTTTCCATTATCGCCTTGTCCTGTAATGAACCGCGTAGAATACCGACGGTTCTACCTTTTAATGAGGACTTTATGTCAAAGCTCTCATGTTGACTGCGGTCGTAGAAAATTGAGATGGAAGCGTCTCCAATCGGTTCTTTGATGAATTCGATTTCAGGAGAGCTGGCTTTTAGAAACTCTTCTGTTCGCCATAGATTTGCATCGACTTCCCCGCTTTTTAACGCTTGAAAAGCGCGTGTCCCAGGCATTTCAATAAACTGATGGCAAAGGCCTACTTTATGATACATTTCTGAAATCATTAGTTTGCCAACCTGTACCTCGGGAGTACCACAATCCCAGTAACTTATTTTGTAACAGCCTTTGGAAAGTGCCGGCGATGTGAGCAGGCTACAGATAATCACCAGAAGAAAAGGTTTCGAAAATACCCGTATTGATCCCATTTATGTACCCGGCCTTTTGTTTTGTGCACGAGGAAGATTCACTTGGTATTACAGGATTAATGAATTAATACCTTACAGGGCTTGACCAAAAAGTCAAAAAAACTGGTAGCAGGGCTCACTCCCTAAAATAGAGAGCCTACCTTGACTTCGCATCGCAATGAGCGTGTCTTCATAGTTTGAAAAAGACAGCGTAAGCAAACTATGTTGATACTTTTAGTTGCTGGCCAACGGTCAATCGGAGCTCTCTTCTTTCAGGTTTTTGGGCGCAAATACGCCACCAAATGCTCCAGCACCCGGGTTGACCGGCTCCTCTGAAGTTTCCTTCGGTGCAGTTTCATTTAAATTCTGCGGTGCAAATACGCCGCCAAATGCGCCTTTACCTGGATTGTCCTTCTTGCTTTCCGGAACAGGGGCGGCACCATCAGGTGCATTATTTTCAAGGTTTTGAGGCGCGAATACGCCACCAAAAGCACCTTTGCCAGGCTTTCGATCGCCTGGTTTGAAGAAGGGGCTGCTTTTTGTTGTTCCTGCTGTTTCTTCAGCATTTCTTGACGGCGTTTTTCTTTGATTGCCTGAATTTTCTTCTCTGTTTCAATTCGTTTCTGTTCACGAACATCCAAAATACATTGTTGTGGGCTGTGAACCTGAGCGTACCAGATTGTCGAAATAGCGCCGAGTGTTAAGATGATCAAAAGTATGGCAGCTGGGTTTCCTTTAAGAAATTTAGGGAGTTGAAAACCTTTGCCCGTCACCGCAGAAACGGGAGCGCCGTTTGCCAAAGCGAGCTGTTGTTTGCGGCGATACATCTCATGCGCGAGGGCTCCAAATAACGTGAGTGCTATGATGATGAATGCCAGGGCTGAGATTGAAGGATTGATGCCATAGCGCACTTTTTGAGCCAGCTCTATGGTCAATGTGGGATATTTGCCAAATGTAAATGTTGTGGTGTTGTAATTTTCAAATGATGCCAAAAATGCGAGTACAGCGGCTGAACCAATAGCTGGCTTCATAAAGGGGAGTAGGATTTTGCGAAAGGCTTGAACGTTCGTCGCTCCCAAATCGAGCGCTGCTTCCGTAAGCCCGACATCAAAACGTTGCAATCGGGCTATAAAAACAAGCATGCAATAAGATGCGATAAAGGTGGATTGTCCCAATATTGTAAGGAAAATGCCGTTATGCAGGAAACTGTCACTGCTAAAGCCCAGCATGACATTGATGCGATCCCAGAATACGAGTGTTGAAATACCCAAAACTACACCCGGTATCAGGATAGGCGCGATCACAATGGTGTAATAAGTTGCCCGCAACCGGGGCCAGATCTGCGTTAGTATCAGGGCACCGGCAAGCCCCATGGTAACGGATAAAATGACAGTTCCGGTACCAACGATGAGACTATTACGTATGCCATTTAATATACGTTCGTCATTGGCAAGCACGTCAAACCATTCAAAAGTCAGGCATTCCCAAGGGGTCATTTTGGGAAAACTCGGAGAATTAAAAGCAGTGATGCTCATAACCAGAAGGGGACCCAATAGGTAGCCAAAAAACAGGATCAGGTATGCGCCTAGAAGAATTTTGAGGAAGACATTTTCGGATTTCATTTGCCGATATCCCCCATTTTGACCTTAAATAAACGCATCATCGACAATACAATCACGACGCAGGTCACGAGCAAGACAATTGCAAAGGCCGCACCGCGGGGCCAGTTGCCGCCTTGGTTGAACCATTGATAAATGATCTGCGTGAACCACAGGCTGGATGGCCCACCAAGTATTTGCGGAGCCGCCAAGGCCCCCGCTGTAAGCATGAATACCATTGTGCAACCAGAAGAAATACCGGGCTTTGCGTATGGAATGACAACGCGCCAATGAATTCGTGCCCAGGACGCCCCCATATCCCGCGCAGCTTCTATCTGATTGCGATCCAGACTTTCGATAACGTTGTAAATTGGAAATATCATCAAAAGGATATAAGCGTATCCAAGTCCAGCATAGAGGGCCACATTTGCTCTGATGAAATCGATGGGGTTATCGATAAGGCCCAGCGTCAGCATCATTTCATTAATCAGGCCTGTTTCTCCAAAAATAATCCGAAATGCGAATGCCCGAAGAATCTCGTTGATCCAGTAAGGGATAATCAGCAACAAAACCAGTGCTCGCGCAAAACCACCTGCTTTAGTTTGCGCTAGGTAATAAGCAATTGGATAGCAGATCACCAGATTGAGTATGGTTACAAATACTGCTGCAAGTAATGTTCTGCCAAAAACGCCCAAATCCACCACGTTGTAAGAGCTATCGGCACCGGGTGCACCCAATACCAGATATTTATAATGCTCGAGCGTATATACGTCTTTTGGTCCCCCCATTTCAGGTGGGGGTAAATGGTGGCGAAAAGAGAAATCCAGCATGGAAAGCTGTGGTAAGATGATAAGCACAACGACCCAGAAGAAAACAGCGAACAGTAAAAAACTGCCGAGTGCCAAGCCGTTTCGTTCGAAATAATTGTGAATGGCTTTGGTTACTGACATGGCAGATTACTCACTCGCCAATTCGCCGAAGGGCAAAATGATTGCCTGATCTGGATTATACTCCAGTGTTAAATCCTGTCCGACTTCCGACTGGCGGTCCTGCCCGACATTCACCAGGGACATTTTTATTTCCTTACCCTGATCACCTTCAAGGAAAACGTTATATGTTTGCCCTTCAAACTCTTCATTTTGAACGCGCGCGCGGATTCTGTTGTGCGTTAAAGACGTCTCCGTAGCCAGATTGCAGGCTTCGGGGCGTAAAAACATCATCGCCTGATCACCGACCGAGAGTTGGCCTATGGCCGCAGGTGCTATGCGAGCAACAAGGGCGCCGCTGCGATTGGTTTCAATAATGGCATGTTTGCCATCAATGGATTTGATGCGTCCTCTGAAGACGTTGTTTTCTCCCACAAACGAGGCGACGAAAGGGGTCGCGGGATCATTATATATTGTGTGGCCATCCGCGATCTGGTCAATCACGCCCGCCCTCATCACAGCGACATTATCCGACATGGTAAGGGCTTCGCCTTGATCGTGTGTAATGTAAATGAATGTGATGCCAACGCGTTGTTGTATCTCTCGCAGTTCAGTGCGCATATGCTGGCGTAATTTAAGGTCCAGAGCAGAGAGTGGCTCATCAAGAAGCAATACATCCGGCTCAGCGCATAACGCGCGTGCGATTGCGACACGTTGTTTTTGACCGCCAGATAACTCTGATGGCAATTTGTCACCTTGACCAGGCAGAGCGATCATATCCAGAAGTTCATCTGCTCGTTTGCGGCGCTCCAGTTTGCTGACGCCTTGAACCTCTAGTGAAAAAGTAATGTTTTCCCACACTTTCATCAGTGGAAACAGTGCCAGATTTTGAAAGATAAGGGCCGTCGGGCGCTTGTTGGGCCCAAACCCGGCCATATCCTTCCCGCCAATTAGTATCCGCCCATCGCTGGGCTCCAAAAAGCCTGAAACCGCCCGAAGGATGGTAGTTTTTCCGCAGCCGGATGGACCAAGAAAGGAGAAAAATTCACCACCATTAATATTTACATTTGCTTCGCGAACCGCCACAAAGTCACCAAATCTGATCCAGACATCCTCAAGTGTGACGCCGACACCTCTGCTCATACCGCTCTCCGTGACCTAAATCGCTTACTGTCTTATTTTTTTGGCAGGATCATTTTTACAGGCTGCCCGACCATAACTTTCGGGCCGGGCAGTCGTATTTCTAACTCAGATTATGCGCTCTTGAATTTGTTTTCATATTCAGTGCGAACTTCACCATACCACGGTGCTTGAGGTGGCCACGGATTAAGATTGCTGAGTGATTCACCGGGGTAAGCATCAGAGAAGTTTTTCTTGTAAGCAGCACCAGCAAACCCGTCAGCGCCCAAAACAGGTGAATTATAGCCATGGTCATCAATGGCTTTGCCTGCATTTTTCGCTTCGTATGAGAATTTGATGAACTCATAAATCTGATCAATATTTTTGGCGCCAACTGGCATTGCCATTCCATCTACCATGCCATCGCGCCTTCCTTAGGTGCTTGATACATGATAGGCTCACCAGCGGTTTTCAGCGCCATTGGGGGCCCATCCCATGTCTGTCCGACGATTACGCCTTCGTTTAACAATCCATTTTTCTGGGTATCTGCATCATTCCAAAGAAGTTTGAGGTTCTTCTTACGGGCAATACACCACGAAGTTACTTTATCCCAGATTGGACGCATGGTTTCTTCATTGGAATAGGCTTTCCACATATCACCTGGCTCGAGCTCGCCAATGGTTTCCATGTATAAACCGGCACATAGCATCATGGAGTGCGGACGTCCCATTGTTTTGCCGGCATTTGCTTCATCCCAGATGTCACCGTAGCTCGGTGCGTCGCCAGCAGGTGCCCACTTATCAGTCCGCCATGCAATTCCTTCTGTTCCCCAAATGTGCGGCAGCCAATGGGAGCCTTTACCATTAAAGTTCCAATCTTTGTCGCCGATATTTGTCATGGCTGGATTAACCTTGTCGGTTGGTACACGGCCCATGTCAAACGGTTGAAGCAGTTCCAATGGACCCCATTCAAGTCCCTGATTATTGGTCGGAGATACGATGTCGAAGCCCTGACCTTTATTTGCTTTCATTTTGTTGATGATTTCTTCATTGGATCCGATACCGGTGTAGTTGATCTTGATGCCGGTTTCGTTTTTGAAATCTTCAATAAATTTTGGTGGCAAATAGTCAGACCACATCAGGATATTGATTTCCCCTGATGAGGATAATGCATTTTTGATATAAGCAGGACCAGTGGCTACAAAGGCACCCGCGGCCGTTGCACCTTTCAGTATTGTGCGGCGGTTGATTGAGCTGGATTTGTGTGTTTGTTTCGTCATGTGCGACTCCCCGTTTGCGAAAGTTTTCTACCCGACGGTTATGATCACAGGTTTTTTAATCCCATGTGACAGTCACCAGAAGGTCTTTGCTTTTTCACCCTTACCAGAAAAACGATAACACCACTTTTGTTCGCATGAAAACATTTTTCTTTAAGTTTTTTTGAATGATGGTGAGTTATGATTTTGCTAGGAAGTAATTGATTTAAATGATTTATTTTTCCTGCCTAATCTTTGTTCGATGATTGAATATAATTAAGGCAATGCGCGTTTGACCGTTTAGGGTGCTGTGAATATGGCAAAGTTCCCCGCAAATCACATTGTTTCCCAAATTTAAATACCTGATGTGGTTATTTTTGGGAATCAGATGAGGGTTGTCAGAAATTTTGATGAAAGATTGGGCAATTCGGGTCACTTGTTTGAGTATTAGATTTATTCCTGATCAATTGAGCCTTTGCAAATAAAGAGGCCCTTTGTAAATTGAAAATGATTTGGGTTTTGTGTTTGAGGGGAGAATTAGAATGAGCCGGGTTTTTACGCCGGGTGTCCCATTTGAGCCTGTTCCATTTCCGGATAGGCAAACTATGGATGACAGAGAAATAAAAGAAAGAAGTGAGATTTTTTATCAGAATATTCGAAAACGCCACTCTACTCGCGAGTTTTCAGATCGACCAGTGGACAAATGTGTGATTGAAAACTGTTTGAGATCTGCGGGCACTGCACCTAGCGGCGCCAATCATCAACCCTGGCATTTCTGCGCAGTATCTGACGCCGGGATAAAAGCAGAAATACAAACTGCCGCAGAAGAGGAAGAAAGGGCTTTTTACGGGGGGAAAGCTGCGAAAGAGTGGTTGGATGCCCTTGCGCCACTGGGGACGGATACAGCAAAACCGTTTCTATCGGTGGCCCCATGGTTGATTGTCATATTTGCTGAGCGGTATGGGCGTTTGGAAAACGGGCAAACTTATAAGAATTACTACGTTAATGAATCTGTTGGTATCGCCACCGGATTTCTGATCAACGCGTTACACAGCTCAGGGTTGGCGACCCTCACTCACACACCGAACCCAATGAAGTTCCTGAATAGGGTGTGCGGACGTCCGGATAACGAGAAGCCGTTTCTTATTCTTGTGACGGGCCATCCTGCCGACGACGCTGTTATTCCGAAAAAATCACAGGTAAAAAAGAATTTGAACGAGTTTACGAGTTTTCTCTGAACAGAGTTTAAATGGCTATCGTTTCGGGAAGTTCCGCCATATTGGCTTCGCTTTGGCGAAAAAACTCGGCTGCATGGAAACCGTCAACCAGTGAATGGTGAGCTTGTAAGTTAAGTGCCATGATCCAGCGATCACCGCGTTGTACATACTTTCCCCATACAATTCGAGGAATACAATCGTCTTTGTTCATGGTGGGGTGCAGAGCACCCGTAAAATGAACCCAAGGCATGCAGGATAAATAAGTATAAAATCTTGATTGTGCTTTTTCTTCAAGCTGGGTCTGTTTCTTGGCTTGAGCAATTTCTGATAAGCAGTTGCTTTTAAAAGTTTCCCAACTTGCACTAAACGCAACTTCGCAAAAAGCAAATTCATTGTTCTGAATGGGTACCGTGAAAGAGGGATCAGTTTGAT
Source organism: Sneathiella glossodoripedis JCM 23214 (assembly GCF_000616095.1). GTDB lineage: Bacteria > Pseudomonadota > Alphaproteobacteria > Sneathiellales > Sneathiellaceae > Sneathiella > Sneathiella glossodoripedis. The sequence goes on from NZ_BAMS01000002.1 coordinate 21,090, forward strand.
CAGTAATTTCAACCCGATTGCCATCAAAGCGGGTCCGAAGCTCGTCTATTGAATTAACTGCGCGCATAATGCTGAACATGGTGAAAACGAAGTGAGGCAAACCTAACTGCCTTGCATTTTTGACAAATCGTGTGATGTCGATTTCAGTTGTTAAGGAAAAGAATGGATTTTCCGCTTTTCGGAAAAGCTCATAGGCATCACGTCTTGGCCAGTTTTCAATTTCGATTTCTTTAACAGACATACGCTTTTGCACCAGCTTAATTTTGTTCGAACAATGCCCAAATATCCTTCATCGGTATAAGCGCACCCAAGGCCATGACGGCTCCGCCTGCGATTTGTGTCAGCCAAGTGCTGCCGCGTTCGTTTCCGTTGTTCAGTTTTGCCGTGATTGCACCTGCAAATAAACCAACAAATCCCATAATGAGCAGGGCGGTTAGCTGAAACAGGACACCAAAAATAATAAATTGAACTGTTATATATTCACTGGATGTGTCTACGAACTGTGGAAGGAAGGCAAGAAAAAAGAGCGCCACTTTTGGGTTCAGGATACTCATCAGAATTGTTTGGCGGTAGATATGCCCAATGGCAAGCTGCCGGTTGTCAGCACCTATGGAAACTGCTGGTGATTTGTAAATTTGCCAACCGATATACACCAGATAGGCAGCGCCCGCATATTTAACGATAGCGAATAATACAGGTGAACTTGCCAAGATGGCTGACAGGCCAAGAGCCGCCAGTAGAATATGAACAAAGATTCCGGTCACCAACCCAAGTGCAGCAATCAAACCAGCTTTCCACCCTTGTGCCAGACCCCGCATCGCGACGTAAATGATGTCAGGTCCTGGCGCAATTGTAAGCATAAAGACAGCCGATAGGTAAAGAATAACTGTTGATAGTTCCGGGAGCATGAAAAGCCTCAGTGATGTGTGTGTTGACGTCAGGGTATTGGCTTTATTCTTGGCAGACAAGCATCAAAAATCTGATAGGCAAGTTGAATGTGGGTCAGCTTGGTATTATAGGGGGTGGGCTTGGCAATATTCGACAGAGAAGACAATGACAATCCAATATAGATCTGCGCTGGATTCAGACGCATCCGGTTTAATTCAACTGATTGCAAAATGTTATGGTGAGTATGAAGGGTGCATTCTGGATGTCGATCAGGAGGAGCCTCAATTAAATTATATTGCATCCTATTTTAAGGAAAAGAATGGACAGTTTTGGGTAGCAGAAACTCAAAAGAGAATTGTTGGATCCGTCGGCTATACCTATCTTGATGGTATATTTGAGTTAAAACATCTCTATGTTGATAGCGAGACGAGAAGGCAGGGAATAGCTTCTCGCCTTTGCGATTTGGTAGAAGCCGCAGCCATCGAAAGAAAGGCAGAGGCAATTATTCTCTGGACAGACACGCGCTTTCATCAAGCCCATTCATTATATGAACTGCGGGGATATACAGGTGGAACGCGGTCCCGCACGCTACAAGATTTAAGTAACACAATTGAATATTATTATGAGAAATCTTTGCGGGTTGGCTAATTTGGTGTATGAAACTCGTCCCGCAAAAAGATGAGGACTGGGAAACGTAGATGGATTATCCAATCAGGGATATGAAAGAAATTGACGCCAAAGCGCTGGGAATTTTGACCGACGCAGATGGCAATTTTTCGATTGCAATCAAAGGTTACATTCATAGCCTGAGCGAAGAGGAACTGCTGTCTGAAATGACGGATCAGTTGGACGTGAGAAACTCAGTTCGCAATGCACTCTTACGCAAAGCCCAGAAAACCGTTTTGGCTGGATTGAAAAAAGGTCGTCTCCGATTGAGTGAAGAGGAACTTGAAGTTTTCGATCTGAATATATTGATATGGTTTGCTGATAAAGTGCTCAAAGGCGAGCATCAAGCTTATCTGGCAAAGTAATAAGGAGCTGCTCAGGCAGTAAGTTGAAATGGTTCATTCAACAGGTAAAATAAAAGCGGGCATACTTGGTGCAAGTGGGTACACAGGAGCGGAGGCCATTCGCCTTTTGCTTCGCCATCCGAATGTGGAAATAGTAGTTTTGACCGCGGATCGAAAGGCCGGAGAGGCAGTTGAAGACGTCTATCCCCATTTAGGCGGATACGGTTTGCCGGATATGGTGTCCGTTGAAGATGCTGACTGGTCAAAGGTAGATGTTGTTTTCTGTGGTCTACCCCATGGAACGACTCAGGAAATCATTGCGAAGCTACCCTCTACTGTGAAGGTAGTGGATCTGAGCGCAGATTTTAGGTTGCGCGATGCAGATACATATGCGCAGTGGTATGGTCATAAACATATGGCACCTGAACTCCAGAATGAGGCGGTGTATGGTTTGACCGAGTTGAACCGCGAGGATGTGAAAAGTGCACGTCTGGTTGCTTGCCCCGGATGTTATCCAACTGCAACTTTACTTGCCCTTGTGCCACTCGTTAGCGCTGGTCTAATTGATCCTAAAGACTTGGTGATAGACGCCAAATCGGGCATTACCGGTGCGGGTCGCGGACTAAAGCAGAACACATTGTTTAGCGAGGCTGGTGAGGGATTGAGCCCTTATAGCGTTGCTAGTCACAGACATGCGCCCGAAATCGAGCAGGAAATTGCAAAAGCGGCAGGCTTCGCAGCAAATGAGATGCGAGTGAATTTCATTCCGCATCTTATCCCCATGAGCAGGGGAGAACTTGTAACCTGTCATGTAAGGCTTAGTGAAGGAAAAACGGTTTCGGATTTGCGCGCGGAGTTTGCATCTGCATATGCAGATGAGCCCTTCGTAAGGGTGTTGCCTGAAGGGAAAATCCCTCAGACCCAGATGGTCAGAGGTTCCAATCATTGCGTACTGAATGTGTTTGAAGATCGCATTGCAGGAAGGGCAACTATTATTGCGACAATTGATAACCTGGTTAAAGGATCCAGCGGGCAGGCTGTTCAGAATATGAACCTCATGTTCGGCTTTGAAGAAACCTTGGGTCTCGAACAGGTTGCGCTGTTCCCATAGGAAATCAGGCTTTAGGAAAATGAGATGAGTAATAATATTCACACATTCAAAGGGGTCACACCTTCATTTGATGATACTGTGTTTGTCGCCCCTTCAGCAGATGTGATTGGCGATGTAGAAATTGGTGAAGGGTCAAGTATCTGGTTTAACTGTGTTGTTCGGGGTGACGTTAATTCCATTCGAATTGGTAAACGAAGCAACATTCAGGATGGGACCGTTATCCATGTTTCCAACGGGACGCATCCTGCGGTTATTGGAGATGACGTTCTGGTTGGGCATAACTGCATTATACATGGATGCACACTTGAAGATGAAAGTTTCGTCGGTATGGGGGCTACTGTATTGGACGGTGCAGTTGTTGAAAGTGGCGCAATGGTTGCCGCGGGCGCGTTACTTACACCAAACAAACGCGTGCCAACGGGTGAGCTCTGGGGAGGCTCACCAGCGAAGTTTCTCCGTAAACTCTCTGATGAAGAGGTTGCAAACCTGACCAGCGGTGCAAAACACTATGCTGAGTTGGCCCAGATCTATAAATCAGGCAAATAGCCTTTAAGGTCCAGTTTTTCCTGGTTTCGCTTTTACACGCACATAGGAGCCAGGAGCATCTTCTATTGGCTTAAGCTTGCCTTTCTCGGGATCTCTGGCCGGGACTTTCTTGCCTGACTTTTTAGACAGCCATTTGTCCCAATGAGGCCACCATGATCCCGGATGTTCACAGCGTCCTTTAGCCAGTCATCAGCTGTTTCATATTTTTTGCGGGAATTGTTTGTCCAGTATTGGTACTTGTTAGCAGATGGATGGTTCATGACACCTGCAATATGACCTGAACCTGCGAGCATGAATTCAGCCGGGCCGCTCATGAGCTTGGTTGCCTTGAATACTGAATTATAGGGGGCGATATGATCCTCTCGGCTGGCCTGAACAAAGATCGGCGTCTTAACTTTAGAAAGGTCAATTGGTTGCCCGCCAAGGGTTAATCCTCCGGGCTTACTGAGAAGATTCTTCTGATACATATTCCTTAAGTAGAAGCTATGCATCTGTGGTGGCATATTCGTGGTATCACAGTTCCAGAAAAGAAGGTCAAATGGGAAAGGGTCTTTGCCCATCAGGTAGTTGTTCACTACAAAAGACCATATCAAGTCATTGGAGCGCAACATATTGAAAGTTGTCGCCATGTTTTTTCCTTCAAGAAAACCGGCAGCTTTCATTTTGCGCTCAATCATCTGCACCTGCTCTTCGTCCGTAAAGAGGAGCAAATCACCAGCTTCTTCAAAATCGGTCTGCGCTGCGAAAAAAGTGCAGGCCTTAATACGGTCCTCTCCAATAGCTGCAAGATAGGCGAGGGTTGCGGACATTAAAGTGCCACCGATGCAATAACCAATCGCGGTAACTTCTTTCTCGTCAATCGTTGCCTCGATTGCATCAAGTGCAGCCAGAATTCCTTCCGACATATAACTTTCAAATGTTCTATCCGCGTGCCGTTCATCCGGGTTGACCCAAGAAATTACGAAAACGGTATAGCCTTGATCTACGCACCATTTGATGAAGGAATTTTCCTGCTTCAGATCCAGAATATAAAATTTGTTTATCCATGGTGGCGTGATAAGCAATGGACGTTTGTAGACTTCCTCTGTGGTCGGCGTGTATTGGATCAATTGCATCAAGTCATTTTGAAAAACGACCTTACCTGGCGTTACCGCAATATTTTTACCAACCTCAAAAACGCCGTCAGGAACCATGCGGGGATTGAGTTGCCCTCTTCCATTCTTAAGATCCTCCAGCAAGTGCTCAAGGCCTTTGATCAGGTTTTCTCCTTTGGTTTCATATGTGCGTTTTAAAACGTCGGGGTTAGACCAGAAAAAGTTGCTGGGTGACATTGCATCGGTAATCTGGCGTGTATAAAAATCGACTTTCTTGTGGTCGGTTTCAGACAGGCCGTCGACTTCTGCTACCATGTCATTAATGGTTTTTGATGTCAGAAGGTAAGACTGCTTGATATAATCAAATATCTGATTTTTGGTCCATTCTTCTGAACGAAAACGCTTGTCGCTTTTGTCAGGCTCGATGACCGGTTTAACTTCTTGTCCCATTGCAGCCTGTGCTGCGTTTTGCCACAGCTCCATGTAACCTTGCCATAGCTGGGTTTGAGCTTGAATAATTTTTTCAGGCTCGCTGAGCATTTTTTGGGTGAGCTCCAGAAACGCTCCGCTGATGTTCAGCGGGTCGATCTCAACCTGTCCGGCAGATTTTTGTTGCTCATAAAATTCTGTGACCAGCTCCAGGCTTTTTTGGGACAAGCGAGCCAGATTGTCTGCAAATTCCTGAGAGTCTTCAGGAAAAGCGGGTGTAGAAACATTCGGATTCCGGTCTGACATAAGGTGCCTCGTCTGTTTTCTTCTGTTTCTCTTATTTATGTTTACTTTAACAGATGGAATTTCAAGGGCATCATAAAAACAGATAATTATGACATTTTGTCGTGATAACGTTGAATATATTGCGGAAAATCCCCCTATGTGCTTTAAGTTGGTAAGAATACGGGAATTCAAGCGGACATCTTTTGTGCTATTAAGGGCGCAATTACGATGGACTGCGGTAACTGAAACGGGTGCAGCGAATATGGTTGTAACAAAGGATAAACTTGTGAAGCTAGATTTTGGAAGTGCGAAACAAAGAGCTTCAAGGCTTGCAATGGCGGTGGCTCTACTAAGTGTAACTGGCTGTTCCACTCCAGACTGGGTTAATCCTGTTACCTGGTTCGAAGATGACGAAGCAACTGGACCTATTGAAAGTAATCAACCCGATGCAAATGCTGAAGGTGGAGAGTATCCTAAATTGGGCAAGACACCGCCTGTTCCTGGCCAGACGATTTCAATTGCAGAAGCTGAAACAATTGAAAATGGGTTGAGGGCTGACCGGCAAAATGCGGAGTATACAGATCAGCAATTACGGGCTGATACAGCAATACAACCCTTGCCGAAGCCAAAACCAGTCGCTCCACCTCCTGCACCAGAGGCGGAAGAAACCGCAACAGGGCCGGAAATTACTCCTGTCCCACCAGCACCGGTAGCCGCAACGCCTTTGGCCGCACCGGTATCACCACAAACGGCAAATGGCGTTAAATTGATGCCTCAAGCAGCTCCTGTGACGACACCTGAGCAGGCTTACGCGCGCCAGGTTCCCGGAGCGAATACTGTGGTAATCAGTGGAAATGGGGTTCAGGATGTATTCCAACAACAATTGGCAGCGTCTGCGGCGACAACTACAACACTGCCTGCGAACACACAATTCCAATCCTATCCTGTGGCCCCGCTTAACAATTCAGCAGTAACTGTAGCGCCTATCATTCAGGATACTTATAACCAACCTGTGGCACTGGGGTACGGATCCGCAACTGGAAATGCAGCAGGTGTGAGTGGAGTTTCATCGGGTTCCTATGGGACGCCGGATGCTGTGTTGTATTTTGAAACAGGGTCAGCACGTGTTGGGCAAGGGGATATGAACAAACTGCGTCAGATCGCACAGGCTCAATCAGCATCTGGCGCAACCGTGAAGGTTGTTGGTCATGCTTCCAGTCGTACTCGTGAGCTGCCATTGGACCGCCATAAAATGGTAAACTTGAGAATGTCTCAGCAACGCTCGACAAATGTTGTACAGGCTTTGATAAAACTTGGGGTTCCTTCACAAAAAATCATTGTGGAATCCAAAAGCGACAGTGAGCCTGTTACTCGCGAGGCAATGCCAAGTGACGAGGCAAAGAACCGTAGAACTGAAATCTTTCTCGTCAATTAGAAAGTCTTTGTTTAAAACCTAATTCGCGGATCAGTCCTTAAGCGTTTTGGCGCTTAAGGGCTGATTTTACATAACATCCTAACAAAATAGAGAAAAGGTCGATGAATTCTGATTTCCACCGCATTAAGCGCCTGCCACCATACGTCTTTGAAGAAGTTAACCGTATGAAAGCAGCTGCACGAGCGGCCGGAGAAGATATTATAGACCTTGGTATGGGGAACCCCGATCAGCCGACACCGCCACATATAGTTGAAAAGCTTGTCGAGACCGTCCGTGATGGGCGCACACATAGATATTCCACAAGTCGTGGAATTCCGGGATTACGTCGCGCCAACGCCGCCTATTATAAGCGCAGATTTGGTGTGGATATTGACCCCGAAACTGAAACTATTGCGACATTAGGCTCCAAGGAGGGGCTTGCAAACCTGGCAATGGCGATCACCACACCGGGTGATGTTATTCTCTCTCCCAACCCCAGTTATCCAATTCATCCCTATGGGTTTATCATTGCGGGTGCAGTGGTCAGGCATTTCGAAGTAGGGCCTCATATAGATTTTTTTGAAGCGCTGGAGCGAGGTATGGCGCATTGTTACCCAACGCCAACCTGCTTGATTCTGAACTTCCCTTCCAATCCTACAGCTATGACAGTAGATCTTGAATTTTACCGTCGGGTTGTTGCTTTCGCGCGTGAGCATCAAATGTATATTCTGTCAGATTTGGCATATGCGGAAATATACTTTGATGACAATCCGCCCCCATCCATCCTGCAGGTGGAAGGTGCAAAGGATTTGGCGGTTGAATTTACGTCATTGTCCAAAACTTATTCAATGCCCGGATGGCGGATGGGGTTTGCAACTGGAAACAAAGAGCTGGTCGGTGCGCTTACACGTATCAAATCCTATCTGGACTACGGTGCTTTCACTCCTATTCAGGTTGCCGCAACGGCTGCGCTAAATGGGCCGCAAGACTGCGTTGATGCAGCACGGAAGCTGTATCAATCCCGCCGGGATGTCATGATCAGCAGCATGTCAGCGGCCGGCTGGGAGATTCCATCCCCCAGCGCGACCATGTTTGCTTGGGCACCCATACCGGCACCATTTACCGAACTTGGCAGTCTGGAGTTTTCGAAATTGCTTCTTCAGGAAGCAAAGGTCGCAGTTGCACCGGGGCTGGGCTTTGGGGAGCATGGTGATAAGTTCGTCCGAATTGCCATGGTCGAGAATGAGCAGCGTATACGGCAGGCTGCGCGCAATGTTAAAAAGTTCTTGTCAGAAGCAGACCGTCATCTGGCATCCTATCACGAACAAAAGAGTGGTAACTAAAATGAAGATTGGTATCGCGGGTCTTGGAACAGTTGGTGTTGGTGTTATCAAGATTCTGCAGGCGCATGCGGAATTGCTCAAAGCACGTTCAGGGCAAAGGATAGAAATTACGGCAGTCTCCGGTAGATCTCGAAGCAAAGATCGGGGGATCAGTATAGATGATTATACTTGGTATGATAACGCCGTAGATATGGTTTCTGATCCCGAAGTAGAGTTGGTAGTTGAGCTGATTGGCGGCAGCGAAGGCGTGGCGAAGGACCTCTGTGTTGCAGCGCTTGGCGCAGGAAAATCGGTTGTTACCGCGAACAAAGCGTTGCTGGCAATGCATGGGACCGAATTGGCCAGCTTGGCTGAAAACAACAATGTCTCACTTAATTACGAGGCGGCGGTAGCTGGCGGTATTCCGATTGTAAAAGCATTGCGTGAAGGTCTTGCTGGAAATGCCATTAACCGGGTTTATGGAATTCTGAACGGAACCTGTAACTATATTCTGACTGAAATGGAAGAAACAGGCGGGGACTTTGGCGTAATCCTGAAAGAAGCTCAGGAACTGGGTTACGCGGAAGCGGATCCCGGATTTGACATTGATGGTGTTGATGCGGCGCATAAGCTCGCAATCCTAACCAGTTTGGCTTATGGGACACCCGTCGATTTCAACAGTGTCTATATCGAAGGCATTCGCGAAGTCGGGGCCCTTGATATCGCTTTTGCTCAGGAATTCGGTTATCGAATTCGATTGTTGGGCGTGGCTCGCAAAACAGCAAATGGTATTGAGCAGCGGGTACATCCGTGCATGGTGCGGCATGATACGCCTATTGCGAATGTATCAGGGGTATTTAATGCCGTTGTCGCGGAGGGTGACTTTGTTGACAACACAGTGTATGAAGGGCGCGGCGCGGGTGAAGGGCCGACCGCCTCTGCGGTGGTTGCAGATATAGTGGATATCGCTGCAGGTCGGCGGACCCCTACATTTGGCATCCCATGCTCTCAGTTACAGGATATCCCGAAAGTACCTGTCGAGGAGCATGTCGGATGTTATTATGTGCGTTTGACTGTTCTGGATTTGCCGGGAGTTATTGCGGATGTATCAGCCGCTTTCAGAGATGAAGAAATCTCGATTGAAAGTCTTTTGCAGCGCGGTCGAGCGCCAGAGGAAGCCGTTTCAGTGGTTTTGACCACACATGAAGTTAAAGAAGCAGCGTTGCAAAAAGCGCTCGCTGTAATTGAAAAGTTTGATCATAGCGTAGATAAACCGCGTATGATCCGTATTGCAACACTTTGAATATGAGTGAGGTGATTATCACCTCCAACTGGATGATAGAGAATGTCTGAAATTTCCAAACTGGATCGCAAATTAACTCTGGAGATTGTTCGCGTAACCGAGGCTGCAGCCAGAGCTGCTTGTAACCTGGTTGGGCTGGGTGATGAAAAAGCAGCAGATCAGGCCGCAGTCGACGCTATGCGGACTGCCCTGAACGAGCTTGATATCGACGGAACCATTGTTATTGGTGAAGGTGAGCGTGATGAAGCACCTATGCTGTATATCGGTGAAAAAGTCGGTACTGGAAATGGCCCTAAAATTGATATCGCACTGGATCCGCTAGAAGGCACAACTCTAACTGCCAAAGGGGGGCCGAACGCGTTGGCCGTTATCGCTTTTGCAGAATCAGGGAACTTTCTTCATGCACCTGATACCTACATGGAAAAAATTGCAATCGGTGGTGGCTATCCAGAGGGTTTAATTGACCTGGACAAATCAGCTGGAGAAAATATGCGTGCGTTGGCAGATGCCAAAGGGGTGCCGGTAAATCAGACTATCGCCTGTGTTCTGGATCGCCCTCGTCATGCAGAAATTATTGCCTCTATCAGAGAGACCGGAGCCCGTATCAAGCTGATATCCGATGGTGATGTGGCGGGTGTAATGGCAACAGCTAACCCTGATACAGGCGTTGATATGTATGTCGGAACCGGCGGCGCACCAGAAGGTGTTCTCGCGGCGGCTGCGCTGCGCTGCATCGGCGGACAAATGCAGGGGCGTTTGGTCTTCAGAAACGAAGACGAGAAAGCCCGTGCGATCAAGTGGGGCGTTACAGATTTCAGTAGGGTCTATAATCTGGAAGAACTGGCGGCGGGAAGCGTAATTTTTGCTGCAACCGGCGTGACAGATGGTTCAATGCTGCGTGGGGTTCGACAGATCAGGGATCGTGTTCATACTGAAACTGTTGTCATGCGGTCGCATACAAGCACAGTTCGTTATATACGTGGAAATCACCGCGCATAAGGCGGGATTAACCGATGACCGGCGGTGATAGCACAGCATTTTTGGGTGTTAGCAGCTCATTGCTGGAAAAACGCTGGCGGCTTCGCAGCGGTGATGAGCGCACAGCCCTTGCATTGTCTCAACGCTTGGGCGTGCCAGAGATCATTGGACGTGTCTTGGTTGGGCGTGGGGTGAGGATTGACGATGCGGAGCGATACCTGCAGCCCACCTTGAGAGATCTGCTGCCTAATCCAAGTCAGTTTAAGGACATGGATGCGGGCGCAGAACGGATAGCTAATGCAATAACCAGCGGCGAAAAAATCGCTGTTTTTGGTGATTACGATGTGGATGGAGCTACATCGTCGGGATTACTAAAGCGGTTTTTCGACCTGATTGGGGTTCCGCTGACAGTCTATATTCCCGATCGCATGAAAGAAGGTTACGGTCCCAATAAAGAAGCCTTTGATAAGTTGCGCTCACAGGGGATTAATCTTGTGATCACAGTTGACTGCGGCATTGTATCTTTCGAACCGTTGGAACATGCTCGTAAAATCGGCTTGGAAGTGATTGTGGTTGATCACCATCAGGCAGAAACAAGATTACCTGAAGCCGTAGCGGTCATTAACCCTAAACGCCATGATGAAACTCAGGAGTATGCCTATCTGGCAGCTGTCGGGGTGAGCTTCATATTATTGGTTGCTCTCAATCGCTTTTTAAGGGAGAGCGGATGGTATGGGAGTAAGTCTCCCCCTGATTTGATGCATCTGCTGGATTTAGTGGCTCTAGGGACGGTTTGTGATGTTGTGCCACTTGTGGGACTTAACAGAGCTTTCGTCTCGCAAGGTTTGAAAATCATGTCGCAGCGACGTAATCCCGGCTTGGTCGCTCTGGCTGATGTCGCTGGAATAGATGAAACACCAGGAACATATCATCTGGGATATATTTTGGGGCCGCGTGTAAATGCCGGGGGGCGCGTTGGTAAACCTGAATATGGGGCCCGTCTATTGGCAAGCACCAATTTCGATGAATGTGTTCAATTGGCCAGATTTCTCGATCAGAACAATACTGAGCGTAAAGAGATTGAGCAGCGGGTGACGGATGAGGCGCTGCAACTTGCTGAGTCTCGTTTGCAAGGCGACGAAGCTGTTCTCGTCGTTGCTGGTGAGGGTTGGCATCCGGGTGTTATTGGAATCGTTGCCAGCCGTTTGAAGGATGCCTTTCAACGACCCGCTATCGTGATTGGCCTTGACGGAGCAGAGGGTAAGGGTTCCGGTAGATCTGTAGTCGGTGTGGACCTGGGGGCAGCAATCGGTGTCGCTCGTCATAAAGGCCTTATAGTGGCCGGAGGAGGACATGCCATGGCTGCTGGACTGACAATTCAGTCCGATAAAGTTACAGAGTTTTCAGAATTTTTGAATAGCCGTTTGAGTGCTGATGTTCGAGCGGCAATTAAAAACGCTTCTTTAGGTGTTGATGGCGCCTTGTCTGTTGAGGGTGCAACTGTTGAGTTGATTGAACAGATGGAGCAGGCCGGGCCTTTCGGTGCGGGTAATCCTGAACCCAGATTCGTGTTAAATAATGTTAGGATCGTACAGTCCTCAATCGTTGGCGAAAATCACGTTCGAGTTATATTAACAGGCGCTTCGGGTAAGGGGCGTTTGACGGGGATAAGCTTTAGAAGTTTGGATACGCCACTTGGTGTTAGTCTCTTGGAGCATCAGGGCGCCAGCTTTCATATAGCAGGGCATCTTCGAAAAAACACTTGGAGAGGACAAACTTCGGCGCAGATATTGATTGAGGATGCGATTAGATTAAGTTGATAAATAAGGCAAAATGCGCACTTGCCCGACCAACTCAAAAAAAAATTAAAAATGTTGAATTTTTTACTTGATCGGCTCGGCAAATATCATTAGAAACTGCCTCCAGCAACACAGTGTGTCCCCTTCGTCTAGTGGTTAGGACGCCAGATTTTCATTCTGGAAACAGGAGTTCAATTCTCCTAGGGGATGCCACCCTTCTTCTGGGGTTGCACAAGAAAGCGTCCCTAGGGACGCTTTTTTTGTGGCCGGTTTTCTTCCTATTTTGAAAAGCGACGGTGCCTTTCCCATATAGGTGATATAATGTTTGCGTTGTGTTAGCTGCAGGAGGCTATTGATGGATTTAAGGCTGTGTTTTGAAAATAAATCAGGTGTGAAAATAGATGAAGCGTCCGTCTTTCGTCATTATGCGGAAAATTATCTGTCTGGTTTTAACGTGGAATGGGGCGGCTCAATCAGTATTCCACATAAAGACACTCACACCGTCCAGATGGAGCCTGCCTGGCAGTATTTTATTCGGGATGCCAGTATTGCCTGCCGTGATTATTTACAGGAGTATCTAACACGAAATCCCATGGCCGGGTATTTCGTGCATATTTATGAATGTGAACGCGGGCAGAATGATCGCAAAATCTATTGATCATTTCTGATCAAATTTGGCGTCCTCAATAATTGCATTGGTCATCACAGCGCCTTCCAGATTTGCGCCTGTGAAGTCTGCATCCATCAGGTTCGCCTCAGTCATATCAGCTTCTGACAGATTTGCGTTCGTAAAACGGGCTGCTGCAAGATTGGCAGGCCATTTTTTGCCCATGGGTTTCCCATCCGGACCCTTCAAATCAACAGCTGTAATCATCGCGCATTTTAAATTTGCATCAGTAAGGTTGGAACGCGTGAGGTTGACGCCTTCCATGACGGAATAGGACATATCAACTCCGACTAGGGTGCAATTGGAAAGATCCGTCATGACCATTTGAGCCCCGCGCATATTGGTTTTGGTCAAATTGCATCCGCGCATATTGGCGCCACTGAGCGCACAGTCACTTAAGTCCATGTTCGACAGGTCCATTTCATGCAGATCTGCACGTTCCCCCGCAGATCCATTTGAGGCAACCCATTTGAAGTGCTTTTCCAGAATAGTTTTGAGACTTGGCGGCAGCGGTGTGGATTCCCTCGTTTTTTCTGTCGGCATGGATTTGGCCTGATCGTCGCTCAAATTCACACCTTCCAGATTGGCTCCCTGCAACGACGCACCTTTGAGGTCCGCACCGTCGATCGTCGCACCGCTCAGGTTTGAACCGGTAAGATCAGCGCCTTTAAGGTTGGAGTTGCTCAGATTGCAGTTTTCCATATTGGCCCCTGCAAGCATGGCGTTATCCATTTCACTTTCAGACAAATCTGCGCCATTGAGCTGAGAATAGGCCAAATTTGCGTTGGATAGAAATGCTCCTGAAAGATTTGCTCCTGTCAGGTTGGCTTTTTCAGCGATGACATCTTCCATGTCTGAGCCGGAAAGGTTGGATGATCCAAATGTGACGGTTTTGCCGCCAGCCAGAATCATTGATCCACCCCGAAAATCTGCTTCTTGTAGGTTGGCACCATTCAAGCGCGCGCCGCGCAGTTCCGCCCCGCGTAAGTCGGCTCGAATGAGGAGGGCGTTAGTCAGGTCCGCTTTGGTGAAATCAACAGCAAACAGGTCCGCTTGTATGAGGTTGGCACCCCGCAATATAGCGCGCGACAGATTGCACCCTGAGAATACTGATTTCTGAAGCTTGGCACCTTCAAGATTGGCACCAGAGAGATCGACCTGCTTGAAGACTGCTTGTCGTCCTTCCTTGGGGTTACGCAGCCATTTTTTGTGTTGCTCCAACATTATTATTATCTCTTGTGGAGTAATGGTTGGCATTTGTTTCCCTTTTGGACCTAGACTTTTACACAGCTAAAATTAGTTAAAAAACCACAATTTGGCTATAATTTTCTGTATTAAGGCCCCAAGGTTAATAACTCGTTTCCTTTATGATTGTTACAGTCGGATGAGATAAATTTTACAGGGTGGTAATAATGAATATTACGCAGGAACAGGTTGACGCTTTACTGCTATGGATTGAAGATCGCAAATCAGCTTATCTGGCCAAAGGGTTTTCGTTGGCAGCGGAAGCTGGAATTGAAAAGCTTGGCGGTATGGATGCAGCGGCTCACTTAAGCGACGCTGACAGGGAAAAGTCGTTATCCGATCTTAGGTCGGAAATGCTCTTGGCGGAAGAGTTCTACAAGGATGCCCGGCAGATATTGTTTGCTGGTAGGCAGGGTGGCTGACACAGCAGAAGCTATGCCAGTTTTTTGGCTTCCTCACGACGTTTCAATTCAACAATCTCTGTGATTTGCTCAATGAAGCGCTCTTCTTTTTCTTCGGAAATTTCAAATTTTACTGCGACGCCGTTTTGCAATTTGCGCACAACGCGGGCCGGGATCATCCCCAGATCTTCGATATTTACGGTTAGCCGCGTGTCATCTTTGAGCTGAACATCCATGCTGATGCCAGCACCACCGGCTGAAATATTCAGAATTTTTCCTTTAAACTGATCGTCACCAGTTTGCACAACTGCGGGAGCAGAAATGATAACCCTTTTATGTTCCCGTCTGTTTTCTACTGCTTCACTCGTCATTAAATCCCCCGATTAAATTTTTGAAATCAAGCGTGCTTCCAGTACCCATACCCAATTAAGTGCTGTGACTTTGGGAGAAAATAGTTAAGAACATATTGTCAAAACGCGGTTTATTTTGAATTTATTGAAAATTTTTGCTAATATCCGCTTTAAGGATTTGTTTACGCTATCCCGTTAAATTTCCTTAAGTGCTGGTCTTTTTGAAGGCCATTTCCTTAAGAGTAAGAGGATACAGAATGCAGCAGGTCGAACTCAAATCACTGGTCAGTGATTTCAAAACAGATTTCTCCAGCAAGTCGCGAGTTAATCGTAAAACTGTCGCTGATCGGGCCAATGTCGCCAATATCGCTGCTCTCGCAATGCTCTCTGATACGGTATCGGAAAAGAACACGGACAGTTTTCTTGCCAAAGCGAAAGAGATGAAATCTTTGACAGCCGAGTTGGGGGAAATGACCGATTTTCTGGAAGATCTGGGAAAGCGTGCTCGCAAAGGGTAATTGATCCTGTAAATTTGAAATTCCGTTGGGGCAGGCCAACTGGACCTGCCTTTTTTTGTGGCCAGCGTCCGCTCTCACCACTGGCGGCAAGTCATCGATGGTAGAGTTTATAGTTTCTGACGTGGCCATTTCTGATAAGTGTTTCCAGGGCCGCATTGAATTTTTTCAGTAACTCTTCTGCTCTGGGATGATTTTTGGAAAAAATCATATGTCCAAGATCGAAGCTGATACTTTCTCCTAAAATGGTAATCTGGTCTTTCTTGTCGCCCAGCGTATTCAATAGCTGAGAGGTGGCGACTTCCTTGTCTTCAATCATGAAATCCGCGCGCCCACGTAGAAGCATTTTCCAGCAATTGACAGGAAATACCCGCATAATTTTCCCTTTTCGATACATTCGATCGAGGCGTGGATGACCCGCATTGCCAAGTGGAAGGCATTGGGTGTAACCGACCAGATCATTCCAGTTCTGAAATTGAATTGGTGAGTTTACGGGAGCGTAAATGTGGCTCTCCCACACCACAATAGGGGAGCTGTACAGAAAATCGCGGTTGCGCTCTTCCGTCTTCATATATGGAAATGTCGCGATATATTCTCCTCGCAGAGCCATGGAGTACCCCCGCTTCCACGGAAGATAATCGATCACAACCGGCTCATTCATTTCCTCGAAGACGCGTTTGACAAGCTCGGTTGTGATGCCGCCAACGGGATGCTGTCTGGAGCTGTAGGGAGGGTATTCCCCGGTCGCTAGTCGCAGTTGGGCGAAACTATTGCTCGTGAATGTGAAAATGACTGTTAAGCCCAGACCGAAAATCCAGCAGATGCAACCAACCCAAGATACCATTCTGAACCTAAGCTCACTTGTTGCACAAACAAACATGACGCATCACTAAAGTAACGCGCGCACAGTGTTAGTCAATATTTCAATTTTTCGAACATTTGAGAGAACTGGTATTGGGATTTATCGATCAGGTAACACTGCGAACCGCTGGGCTAAAGTGGTTGCATCAGCACTCCATATAGATCTCTCTAGTGAAATCTGTGCCTTATAGTGTTGTTGGCATAAGGCGTATCACGCTTATCATCCAGTGTATACAATTTCTGATATATGAAGTGAACTTAATAAGATAAAGCAGAACAGTGCAGTTGGAAGACTCCCAAGGATGCTTGCTGAAATTTTTACAGTTAACTCATCTTGCGCCTTAAACGTAACAACTAAAAGGAGCAGCCAAGAGCACAACATTAGTACAGTATAGGCTAGCGTGCTTAAACTCCATCGGTACGTTAGCCAATCTAACTTGCCATCAGCATCATAATATCCTTCGATATAACCTGATAAACCTAAAATCTGCGTGCTTAAAAATACTATAAAGAATGTGATCCACTGCCCACGGGTTCTTGAGATGCCTGCAATCATTTGCGTTTACCTTCATTTAAGCGTTGCCACAACTGAACGAGTTATTAGATTGCGACACGAACTTTGATCAAAGTAGCACTGGAGCTAAGTAAATAGAGTAGTTTCCTTGGGATCGTACAAACTCGACTTGCACTATACATCTTGGTAGGGGAGAGAATTAAGTTTGAAGTTAACAGGTGCGATTTGTACAAAAATTATGAAGGTGAGGGAAGATAAAATGTCTGATGCTTGAGTTTGATGGTACAAAAGAGCATTGAAGTTTTGGCTGGGGAACCTGGACTCGAACCAGGATTGACGGAGTCAGAGTCCGCTGTCCTACCATTAGACGATTCCCCAGCAGGATCACACTCAATCGTGTGAATAGGCGGCTTCACTACCAATTCAGATCAAAGCTGTCAATGAGGTAATTGCCTGTTTTAAAAAAAATTGGCGGGGCCGGGAGCGTTGGAAAACTGCAATTGAGATAACTTTACAAATTTTTTTGTGAAAACTTCCTCGGAAAACTGTTAGTCTATCTACAAACAGCCAATTGGCTAATTCTTTATGTCCTGGAGGGCAGTTTGAGTGACTGTGTCAAATAGTCCGAGCAAGGTACGTGACAACAGGCGGAGATATCGACAAAAGCCAAGACCGGCGAGATGGAACAAAGGAAGATGGTCCCATACATACGGGGCAGTAGATCTTGGAACCAATAATTGTCGGTTGCTTGTCGCAAAGCCTGAGTCCCGCAGCTTTCGTGTGATCGATAGCTTTTCGCGGATTGTGCGCCTCGGCGAAGGTGTGAGCCAGAGTGGCCAGCTTTCAGAGGCTGCGATCAATCGCACCATTGAAGCGTTATCCATTTGTGCTGACAAGATGGATCGCCGCGGTGTCTCCCGCATGCGCTGCGTTGCAACTGAAGTCTGCCGAAAAGCAGCAAACAGTACCGAATTTCTGGAGCGGGTCCGCGCTGAAGTTGGTATTGAGCTGGATATAATCTCGACGGAGGAAGAAGCAACGCTCGCGCTCAACGGATGCGCGCCGCTGTTGGACTATCGCAACAAGTTTGCACTTGTATTTGATATCGGCGGAGGCAGTACAGAGTTGGTCTGGCTTCGCTTAGGGCGAAACCGTGAAAACCGGATCGTTGGATGGACCTCAATTCCTTATGGTGTTGTGTCTTTGACTGAACAGCATGGAGATGTCTCGACGGATCCGACAGCTTATCAGCGAATGATCGCAGATGTGGCCGTTCATGTGAAAGCCTTCGAAGAAAAATACCGAATACGGGAAGAAATTCGAAGGGGCAGAGTTCAGATGCTGGGGACATCCGGTACGGTGACCACGCTAGCCGGTGTGTTGTTTGGCTTGCCACGATATAATCGGCGCCGCGTGGATGGTGCTTGGCTGCAGACTTCCAAAATACTGAAAATCTGTGACCGTTTGGCGAGCAGCGATTATAACGCACGGGCGGGGGAGCCTTGCATCGGGGTTGAACGCGCAGATCTGGTTGTCTCGGGTTGCGCAATTGTGCAGGCAATGTATAACACATGGCCCGTACGCAGGTTGCGCGTTGCGGACCGCGGCGTCAGAGAAGGTTTGTTGATCGGCTTGATGAAAGATGCCGATAGGGAAATCGAGCAGGCTGCCGAACTAACCCCCAAAGTAGCAGAGAAGTTGATGTAATGGTGAATAAAGGCAATAAGGGCAAAAAGGCCGGTATTGGTGCGAGTGAGACAACAGGACGTCTGTTGCACACGAAAGTGAAAACTGCACGCGGCCGGAAATATTCGTCAAAGCTTTGGCTTGAGAGGCAACTGAATGATCCATGGGTTGTAGAAGCTAAAAACCGCGGTCTACGGTCTCGCGCCGCATTTAAACTGATGCAACTCGATGATAAATATAAATTACTTAAGCCCGGCGATTCCGTTGTGGATCTTGGGGCGGCACCTGGCGGCTGGACGCAGGTTGCTGTGGAGCGTGTCGGGGCCTTAAAAGGCAAAGGGCAGGTTCTTGCTGTCGATATCCTTGAAATGGAACCCATGGCCGGTGCAGAAGTCATGCAACTCGATTTTACGACGGAGGATGCGGACAAAAAGGTCAAGGACCGTTTGGGCGGACCTGTCAATGCCGTGATATCCGACATGGCTGCGCCAACAACAGGTCATCGGCAGACAGATCACTTAAGAATTGTGTATATGTGTGAACTGGCACTGGATTTTGCTATTGATGTGCTGGCACCAGGCGGCGTGTTTGTGGCCAAGGTACTTAAAGGTGGTACCGAGAATGATCTCCTTGATCTGCTTAAGAAAAGCTTCGCAACGGTCCGTCACGCAAAGCCTGACGCAAGCCGCCTGGATTCGCGAGAGGCTTACGTAATCGCGACCGGTTTTCGCGGCTAATTTAACTGGCGTAATTTTATTGCGCAGTGAGCAGATTTACCGCTTTAAAATTAGTCGACCGACCGGTTCTTTTAGGTGAATTTCAAAAAAATTTACGTCCTGCATTTTTGCTCTAGGAATTTCAAAACTTGCCGTTATGATTGCGCTGCAATTCTTAAGGAGTTGCTATGAAAATCCGTGAAGCCTATACGTTTGACGATGTCCTGCTGCAACCCGCAGCCTCTGACATTCTACCGGCACAAGCCAAAACTACGACAAAACTGACAAATAAAATTGAACTTGGAATCCCGTTGATTTCCAGTGCTATGGATACTGTTACCGAGGCCCAGATGGCAATTGCCATGGCGCAGGCTGGCGGTATTGGCGTTATCCATAAAAACCTGTCTATCGAGGAACAGGCGCAGGAAGTCCAGCGGGTCAAGAAGTTTGAAGCGGGTATGGTGGTAAACCCTCTGACAATATCACCCGATGCACCATTATCAGAAGCCCTTCGCCTGATGCAGGTTCATAAAATTTCCGGCATTCCCGTGACTGAACGCAAGAACGGTAAGCTTGTCGGTATTCTGACGAACCGGGATGTGCGTTTTGCAACTGATGAAAGTCAGGCCGTTTATGAGTTGATGACACGGGATAATCTGGTCACCGTGACGGAAAGTGAAGCAACGCAGGAAGATGCCAAAATCCTCTTGCACAAACATCGGATTGAAAAACTGCTGGTCGTCGATGATGCATATCGCTGCATTGGCTTGATTACAGTTAAAGACATTGAACGCTCGACCCTTTTCCCGAATGCTTCCAAAGACAAACAAGGCCGTTTGCGGACAGCTGCAGCCATCGGCATTGGTGATGATGGTATTGAGCGAGCCCAGGAATTGATCAACTCAGGCGTTGACGTCCTAGTGGTGGATACGGCGCATGGCCATTCCTCCGCGTGCTTGAAGCAGTTGGAAAAGTCAAAAAGCTTAGCAACGAAGTGCAGGTAATCGGCGGGAATGTGGCGACGTCTGAAGGGACAAAAGCCTTGATTGACGCCGGTGTGGACGCCGTTAAAGTTGGGATTGGCCCAGGTTCAATCTGTACGACTCGTATTGTTGCTGGTGTCGGTACACCTCAATTGACAGCGATAATGGATGCCGCCGAAGTGGCTCAAAAAGCAAATATTCCCATTATCGCTGATGGGGGAATAAAAACATCAGGCGACCTTGCCAAGGCGTTGGCTGGGGGCGCCAGCAGCGCTATGGTTGGATCACTTCTGGCAGGTACAGATGAAAGTCCGGGAGAAGTATTTCTCTATCAGGGACGATCCTTTAAATCTTATCGCGGCATGGGTTCGTTGGGGGCAATGGCCCGTGGCTCTGCAGATCGATATTTCCAGGAAGAGGTTTCGGATAATCTCAAACTGGTGCCGGAAGGAATAGAAGGGCGTGTCCCTCATCGTGGTCCCGCCAATGCAATTATCCATCAACTCGTTGGTGGGCTGAAGGCTGCTATGGGTTATACCGGAAATGCGACAATTCCCGAGTTGCAAAAGAATGCGTCTTTCGTTCGTATTACCAATGCGGGACTTAAAGAAAGTCACGTTCATGATGTTGCGATAACCCGCGAAGCACCAAACTACCGTCAAGGCTAACAGCCCTACAGGATATTCAAATGACTCCATCCGCCCGGTTAAGTGCAGTAGTTGAACTGCTTGATATCAGTTTTAACAGCACCGGGCGGGCAGAGCAGTCTGTCGGTTCATATTTTCGCGCAAGGCGCTATGCGGGATCAAAGGATCGACGGTGGATTACTGAGCAGTTTTTTCAAATCCTGCGCCGGCTCGGTGAACTTGATTTTCTCCTCGAAGAACTGGATCTCGCGGTAAATTCTCGAAACCGGGCGATTCTTTCTCTGATGGTGTTTAATGCATTACCTTTGGCGGAGATAATAGCGGGTTATTTTACAGGAACGCATGCCCTGCAAGAGCCTGATGACGCGGACATCGCCAAATTTACGGGATATTCCTCACTTGATTTTAACAGAGAGCACCTACTGGCTCGTAAGAATTTTCCGCAATGGATGCTCACAAGGCTGGAGCGTGTATACGACTCAAAGCTTACCAGCATTGTGAAAGCTTATGCGGATCGGGCACCAGTCACTCTTCGGGTCAATCCGCTTAAGGCAGATCGTGATAGCGTTCTTGAAAAACTTGCAAAGCAGGACATCCCGTCGCAACCGACTGATATCTCACCGTTAGGTATTCGGTTGCAAAAGCCACAAAACCTAAGTGCTAATGCTCTTTATAAAGAGGGTTATCTGGAAATTCAGGATGAAGCTGCACAAATCTCCGCATTACTTGCTGGGGCCAAACCCGATAGCAAGGTCATAGATTATTGCGCTGGAGGGGGCGGCAAGTCGCTGGTTTTGGCGGCATCCATGGAAAATAGAGGCAAGCTCTATGCATTTGATATTAATTCGCGGCGTATGAAGGATATTGCCGAGCGATGTCAACGCGCCGGGATTGATATTGTTGAACAGTATGTGCTTTCCGAAGATAAACAGAACCAAGCGTCGATTGAGAAGTTGTTGGGTGCAGCAGATCTTGTTTATGTTGATGCACCCTGCACAGGATCCGGAACCTGGCGACGACAGCCCGAGCAGAAATGGATTTTGACTGAGGAACAGTTCAGTGACTATGTCACGCTACAGCGAACAATTTTAGCTGACGCCTCTCATTACGTGAAGGTAGGCGGACAACTGGTCTATGCCACTTGCTCCATATTCGCGGAAGAAAATGCTGAGCAGATAGATCTTTTTCTGTCTGAGCATTCGAATTTTGAACGAACTGATGTTTCCATGGTATGGCAAGGCGCAGGTTTGCAGCAGTATCCGATAGAAGGGCCGGACTTGCAAATTACGCCTGATCAGTTTGGCGCAGATGGATTTTATAGTGCGATTTTACGTCGCGTGTCCTGAGTGTTAATCAGGCAGGGGAATATAGTCTGCGTCATCCCCAGGAATTTTGGCAAAACGCCCTGCTTTCCAGTCTTCTTTCGCCTGTTCGATCCGCTCTTTGCGTGTTGAAACAAAATTCCAGTCCATGTACCGCTTTTCAATTGCTTCACCGCCAATCAGCACAACTTTACTTCCGGCTGTTGCCGTGAGGGTTATGTCCTCCTGATCAGAAAGAATGGCCATCGAATGTTGCTGAATTTCAGTGCCTCCTATTTGCGCTGAACCCGCAACTACATAAATTGCGCGCTCCTTCGCTGTGGGTAGTATTATTGTATTTTCCGCTTCGAACTGCGCTTCCAGATACAGCGTCTCAGCAAAGGTTATGACTGGCGATTTTACGCCAAATGCCTCACCCATCATGACCCTAATCTGTGTTGATTCTGCGTATAAGGTTGGTATGTCATTTGCGCTGTAGTGAAAAAAATCAGGAGGCATTTCTTCTTTGTCCCGCGGAAGGGCGAGCCAAAGCTGCAAACCATGCGCTCTATGGTGAGAGTTTTTTATTTCCGGGCGTTCACGTTCAGAATGAACAATTCCTGACCCGGAAGCCATCAGATTAATTTCACCAGGCCTTATGACCTGTGTGGTGCCCAGGGAATCCCGATGCAGCATTTCCCCCTCAAATAAATAGGTGACTGTAGCCAGTCCAATATGAGGGTGAGGTCTGACATTTACGCCGTCGCCAGGGTTAAAGTCGGCAGGCCCCATATGGTCGAAAAAGACCCAAGGACCGACTTTCCTGTGTTGCCGGCTGGGAAGAAGTCTTCTGACTGAAAACCCTCCAAGATCACGATCTCTACCTTGTAACAGAACTGAAATTGCAGAGCAGGAATTCAAAATACCGCATTCACTTTCAAGTTTTCCGGTTTCATTGCTCATTGAATTATCTCTCCTGCGGCTATTTTATTTCAGATAGGAGGTCTGATCCGTCTGTCCACTAAAATCCATAGCTGGAGCTAATCCTATAAACTTAGTGACTTGCGATACAGTATTTTTGATCCCATATAGAGTGAAAGACGTATACAGTTTAAACATAACTAATCTAAACGGGCGAGGTTGATCATGAAACTCAAGGGTCTGGCATTAGTACTTTATGCGATGGCCGCCACCCATTTTCTAAACGCTGAAATGGTGTTTGCAATGGGCAGCAGCTCTAGCCCGTCAGCTGTTGAAAAGGCTGCGGATCCAGATTTTGCAATGGGAAAGAAGCAAATCGACTCGAAAAATTGGGAAGGTGCAATCAGCTCATTCTCCAAAGTAGTTGCAAAAGACCCCAATAACGCTGACGCGTTTAATTACCTCGGCTATGCGGAGCGCAATGCCGGAAATTACAGTGCCGCTTTTGAAGCTTATAACAAGGCGCTTTCAATTGATCCGAATCATAAAGGGGCCAATGAATATATAGGGGAAGCCTATTTAAAAACTGATAATCTGGCGAAAGCAGAGGAACATCTGAAAAAGCTCGACGAAATCTGTACATTTGGCTGCGCAGAGTACACAATGCTGCAAAGAGCAATTGCTAAATATCGAGGCGCCAATAGCTAGCAGGGCATGAGAAGTGCCCGCTGATAAAGAAGCGTCAAAAAATGGCGAAATGGTGTAGAATCTGGCTGGACTTTAGCTATCGCTGCCGTTAAATACCGTCTATGAAAAATAGCATTCTGATCATCGACTTTGGAAGTCAGGTCACCCAGCTTATTGCGCGCCGCGTCCGTGAGGCTGGGGTGTACAGTGAAATCGTTCCTTTTAATACGGCTGCAGCGAAGCTGGACAGTTTCGATCCGAGCGGCATTATACTGTCGGGCGGGCCCGCGTCAGTTATTGGCGACGAAACGCCTCGGGCACCTGAACGCGTGTTTGAAATGGGGATTCCTGTCCTTGGCATTTGCTATGGTCAGCAAACCATGTGCG
Source organism: Sneathiella glossodoripedis JCM 23214 (assembly GCF_000616095.1). GTDB lineage: Bacteria > Pseudomonadota > Alphaproteobacteria > Sneathiellales > Sneathiellaceae > Sneathiella > Sneathiella glossodoripedis. The sequence goes on from NZ_BAMS01000002.1 coordinate 45,150, forward strand.
CACAGCTTGGCGGAAAGGTCGAAGCACCTGAGCATCGGGAGTTTGGCCGTGCCCAATTCAATATCGTAAAAGAATGCAGCCTGTTTGAAGGATTTTGGGAAGCGGGATCCAGCGATCAGGTTTGGATGAGCCACGGTGACTCTGTAACAGCGATCCCACAAGGGTTTGAAACGGTAGGGACTTCCAAAGGCGCCCCTTTTGCAGCCATTGCTGATGAAGAGAGGAAATTTTTTGGCGTTCAATTCCATCCTGAAGTTGTTCACACTCCAAAAGGTCATCTACTGATTTCGAATTTCGTCCATAAAATCTGCGGCCTTGCCGGTGATTGGACTATGGCAGCTTTTAAAGAGCAGTCCATTGCAGCTATCCGCGAGAAGGTTGGTGATGCAAAGGTAATCTGCGGACTTTCTGGCGGGGTGGACAGTTCAGTTGCAGCCGTATTGATTCATGAAGCAATTGGTGATCAGCTAACCTGCGTTTATGTTGACAACGGTTTGATGCGTAGCGGGGAATCTGAACAGGTCGTTAGTCTGTTTCGTGACCACTATAATATTCCACTCATTCATCGTGATGCATCAGAGCTTTTTTTGAGTGAACTTGAGGGTGTTTCTGATCCTGAAGTGAAGCGCAAGACAATTGGCCGAATTTTCATTGATGTGTTCGAAGAAGAAGCCAACAAAGTTGGCGGAGCAAAATTCCTGGCCCAAGGCACGCTTTATCCGGACGTCATTGAATCTGTATCCTTTTCCGGCGGCCCAAGTGTGACAATCAAATCTCATCATAATGTGGGCGGATTGCCAGAGCGTATGGACCTTGAACTGCTGGAGCCGTTCCGCGAGTTGTTCAAGGACGAGGTTCGGGCACTTGGCCGTGAACTTGGCATGTCAAAGGATCTGGTTGATCGGCATCCTTTCCCTGGGCCGGGGCTTGCAATTCGTGTGCCCGGAGAGCTCAGCCGGGAAAGGCTGGATATTTTGCGAAAAGCGGATGTGATCTATCTGGAAGAAATTCGCAATGCTGGTCTTTATGATGAAATATGGCAGGCTTTCGCTGTGTTGTTACCTGTACGCACAGTTGGTGTGATGGGGGACAACCGGACTTATGATTATGTTTGCGCCTTGCGGGCAGTGACATCAACAGATGGCATGACTGCTGATTACTACCCATTCTCCCATGACTTCTTGGGACATGTATCCACTCGAATTATCAACGAGGTGCAGGGCATAAATCGCGTCGTGTATGACACAACCTCCAAACCTCCTGGAACCATTGAGTGGGAGTAGGGTATCGATAAAGGCAATCAGCTGGAATTAATCTGCGCAGAGCAATTCAGCGGTTTCTTGCCCGTATTGATCCCATTAATGCTGCAAGGTTCGGAGCACGCTTTTCGAAGAATGAACGCGACACTCAAACTTATGTGTGAGGCAATTAAAATCTCTGAGCCCGTTATATCGTATTAATGACGGGTGTTTGGAAAATTATTCTGTTCCAGTTTTTCCGAGATTGAAGTTGCGATGTCATGCCAACCGAACTGTTGGGCTGCGTGAAAGGCGCGTTGCAATCCACATGTATCAATTAAATTCTGCGCGATTGCCTGTTTCTCTTTGCTCAATAAGGTGCTGGCCATAAGCTTACTCCCAGCTAAATACTTGCACTATTATGAAGTTTACCAACAACTTCTGAATTTAAGGTAAACATGAAGTGAGGCTAATTCCAGGGCAGAAATAAGGCAATTTAGTGATATTAGAAAACTTGCATTTAATTGTCGAATGTGGCATAATCCTCACTATCAATAATGGTCTGGATCAGGCGGAAAATAAGGGTTCCGCATTCCATCAACAACAAGCAGACCCTTATTGATCATAACGATGCCAAGGACGAAAACTGATCATTCTATTGGTTTCGCCGTTCGGATATTGGATGTTGATTATGGACGCCAGTTGCTTTGGCGCCTTGCTTTAAGAAAAACGATCTGTTTCCGAAATCATGAGGATTGGCACCGCGAGGATTAAATGGATAAATGACAGCAATGCATGGGTCTGTCATCTTCTTGAAAATCTTTTGCACGCCCCGGGGATAGCCCTTGGACGAAATTTATAGCGCCATAATTCCGAGTTTTCAGCACCTTGGTGGGGGCAAAGTCAATTTAGGCTGTTTTTCGGATATGGATCTGATCTACTGAAAATTGTCGAAATTTCCCCCAAATGCCGAATACAGGATCGCGGCCAGCATGCCGATGATGATCCATATGGCTATATTTCGAAACGCGGCTTTTGATCCGCCTGCCGGGTATAATATAAAAATCCGGGAGCAATCAGAAACAGAACCATAATTAACGCGACCAAATTCAAAATCTGACCTTCACTCATTGTTGAACTCCCAAATGGCATTTGATGACTGTAAATTTACCTTATTTAAGGTCAATTGCCTAATCGAGGCCACATTTTTGCACATATAAAACAACAGCGTTTGCGTTCCTATGACAGTCGGTTTATTTTATCCCGCAAATTCAAGCCAATCTGGAGTTATTCGTGTCCGATATTTTTAGTGAAGTAGATGAAGAAGTACGCAAGGAAAAGTCCCTTGAGCTCTGGAAAGCCTATGGAAAGTATATAATTGGCGCATCCGTTTTGATTGTTGGCGTCACAGCAGCAGTTGTCGGATGGAAAAACTACCAGCTTGGACAAGCTCAGACTCAGGGTGATCAATATTTCTCTGCGGCTCGCATGTTGCAAGAAGGAAAGTATGTTGAAGCTTCTGATGCTTTTGCAATGTTGGCGGGAGAAGGTTCTGAAAGCTATGCTGCCCTTGCGGCGTTAAGTCAGGCACGTGCATTGATCGCGGCGGGTAAAGGCGATGAAGCTGTTGCCGTTTATGATACTCTCGCAGCTAGTGAGGCCGCACCAGAGTTTACTGCTGCTGCCAAAATAATGGCCGGATATTATTTGATAGACAATGGGTCGGCTGATGATGTTCGCGCTCGTGTCTCCGATCTGGAAGGGGCCGGCAGCCTTTGGTCTGCTTCGGCGCAAGAGCTGTTGGCTCTAGCTGCGCTCAAGGATGGAAAGAAGGAAGAGGCAGCGGCGCTTCTCAAAGCTTTATCTACTGATGCAGCGGCACCACACGGCATTAAAAGCCGCGCGTTGCAGCTGTTAAGCACTTTGGGTAACTAGCGCAAACACTATTTTCACAGAAAAAACGGGCGGGGCAATAGCGTGATAAAAACAGCAGTTTTGATTGGTAAGCAGGTTGCTATGGCGGGATTGCTCGTTTCAATAGCTGGCTGCTCGTGGCTTCCTGACTGGTTGGGGGAGTCAGAAGCGCCGCCACTACCTGGTGAACGGATTTCAATTCTGGCGCTGGAACAAACGTTGGAGCCGGATGAAGAGCTCGCTGATGTAACAGTGCGCTTGCCCGCTCCCTATCAAAATGAAAATTGGCCACAGGCTGATGGCAACGCAAGTCACGCTTTGCACCATTTAATATTGGATGGTGAATTGCAGGAGCAATGGCGTATTGATATTGGCGAAGGCTCCAGTGATGAAGCCCGGCTGATGGCGAAGCCATTGTTGCAGATGGGCGCATTTTTGTTATGGATGCAGAAAGCCACGTTCGTGCTTTTAACGCCAAAACGGGCAAAAAAATCTGGGAAGTCAATCTGACACCGCGCGGTGAGGAATATGGCACAATCGGTGGTGGGCTCGCGATTGAATATGGGCGCCTTTTTGCTACTACTTCTTATGGGGATGTTTGGGCGCTTGATCCAGCCTCAGGCGCTATGTATTGGAAGCAGAGCCTGAAAGTCCCACTGCGCGCCGCGCCAACAGTTGCGGAAAATACCGTCTTTGCGGTTACTTATGATAGTCGTCTTTACGCCTTGGATGTCTTAAGCGGTGACATCAACTGGGATTTTGAAGGGGGACTGGAAGTAACAGGGTTGCTGGGAGCAGCAACACCTGCCGTAGATAACGGAATTGTGCTTGTCCCGTTTTCTTCAGGTGAACTTTATGCCCTTCGGACAGATAATGGAGAGCAGGCTTGGAGTGATCAGTTGCAGCGTAAACGCCGCTCCAGTTCTTTGACCTCACTGACCGATATTAACGGTAGCCCTGTCATTGACCGTGGGATAGCGATTGCGGCCAGTTTTTCCGGACATATGGTCGGGATTGATGTGCGCACAGGCGAGAGAAAGTGGGAACAGGAACTGGCCTCGCTGCAGACACCGTGGGTTGCCGGTGATTTCGTTTTTACCGTCACCACAGATGGCGAGCTGGTTTGCCTGACGAGACAAACGGGCAAAATCCGGTGGGTTCGGGCGCTTGGAAAATATGAGGATCCGGAAGATAAAACTGGCGTTATTGTCTGGTCAGGACCTATTTTGGCCAGTGATCGTTTGATTTTATTATCCAATTACGGTATTGGGGTGTCTGTTTCGCCTTACGACGGTACGATTTTGGGTAAAGTGGAGTTATCTGACTCTGCTTCTATGGCCCCAATCGTAGCCGGAGGCATGTTATTTATTTTGACGGACGATGCCGAACTAGTTGCGTATCGCTAATTACTCTTATGTCATTTACTGTTGCCATCATCGGGCGCCCGAATGTGGGTAAGTCCACTTTGTTTAATCGTCTCGTCGGAAAAAAGCTGGCACTTGTAGACGATACTCCCGGCGTGACGCGTGATCGCCGCGAAGGAGATGCGCGTATTGGCTCGCTCAAATTCAAAGTGATCGATACTGCCGGGCTTGAAGAAGCTTTTGATGATAGTCTCGAAGCACGGATGCGCCGACAGACGGAAGCTGCACTGGAAGAAGCTGACGTTATTTTAATGCTGTACGACGCTCGCATCGGAATTTCACCGATGGATCGGCATTTTGCCAGCTGGCTCCGGAAATCCACTGTGCCAGTTATTCTGGTTGCCAATAAATGCGAACGCAAGGATGCGTTGGCAGATTTAGGGGAGGCCTACGCCCTGGGTCTTGGCGATCCCCTTCCGCTTTCTGCTGAACATGGCGAGGGAATGGGCGAGCTTTTTGACCTTTTACTTCCCTATGAAAAAGAACAGGTAGAAGAAATCGCAGCCAAGGATCGACCTATCCAACTCGCTATTGTCGGACGTCCTAATGCAGGAAAATCAACATTAGTGAACAAGTTGATTGGTCAGGACAGGCTGCTAACAGGACCAGAGGCGGGTGTAACCCGTGATGCCATTGCCATCGAATGGGAATTTGAAGGGCAAAAAATCAAACTGGTGGATACAGCCGGGATTAGAAAACGGGCGCGAGTTCAGAAAAAACTGGAAAAGCTCTCAGTTGCGGACAGTCTGCGTGTTATCAAGCTCGCTGAAGTTGTTGTCCTTGTAATTGATGCTGATATTTCGTTTGAAAAACAGGACCTTACACTTGCATCTCATGTGATCAACGAGGGACGTGCTCTTGTTGTGGCGGTAAATAAATGGGACACGGTCAAGGATAAGAATGCCGTCTTGCAGCATATTCGTGACAAGCTCGAAATTTCTCTCCCACAGGTGAGGGGAGTTCCCGTTGTAACCTTATCCGCCTTGACAGGTAGAGGTCTTGAAAAGTTGATGCCAAGGGTTCTTAAGGTATATGAGCTTTGGAATACACGTATTTCAACGTCGCGCCTGAACAGGTGGTTAGAGCTGATGCTGGAGAAACATCCACCACCGATGGCAAAAGGGCGCCGCTTGAAGGTCCGTTATATGACTCAGGTGAAAGCGCGCCCACCAACCTTTTCCCTGTTTATGTCATCGCGGGGTGAATTGCCGGAAAGTTATATTCGGTACTTGATTAACGGTATTCGCGAAGATTTTGATATGCCGGCGGTGCCCATCAGGATTTCACCGCGCACAGGTAAAAACCCATATGTGGATGGTAAAAAATAATTGAGTGGGCTTGTTTGGTTGCAAGCCCACTTTTTTTATTAGCCGTTTCGCCTATTGAAAATATGCCAAACGATTTTTTCTTCGTTTATTTTTTCTACATTCAGATCAAGCATCTCTCTGTGGGAGCGTAAACAGCCGACCCAGAGTTCCTGCCAGCATGCGAACAGGAGTTGTCTCTCTTTGCCTTCCAACCCTTTTAAGATCCGAAGTCCGGTTTGTTCAAAACTAGCCTGATCCAAAGTGGCGTGATCAGTTGCAAAAACGTCATCGCCGAGCCCTATCATGACGTCCATAAGGAAGTTGCGGGCATCAATGCAATTGCCATCGGCCGCTTCCATAAATTGGGCAATCTTTGGATAATATTGCAATCCAATAAGGCGGGCGCTTAGTTGCCCGATTTCCAATGTGCTTTCTTCACCAATTACCTGAGAGAGTTCTGTAAGCCCGTTTCGAACATATTCCATCGCATAGTTGCGGTTGGCCTTGGCAAGGCGTTCCGCGCTCCAGTCACTTGCAGGGGGTGCGGGTTGGCTATCCGCATCGAACGGAGGAGGCAGCTCACCTTTTGAAAATTGCAGGCGTTCCTCGTCTTTCAGATCATGGTCATATTCTTTAAAATATCCGCAGAAGCCAAATTCACCTGTGACATCCTCTGACACACAGACATAGCCAAGTCTGGGGTTTTTGAGGGATATTCCGTTATGTGCATACCAGCCCCGCAGAAACCCTCTACCAACTCCGGGGGTGACCCCGCAGAGGGTAGGGCCGTCATACATCCAACGGGGATAGCGAAAACGAACCCATGCTTTCTTGGGGCTCTCCTCCATATATTCAACCGGAACACCTCCGATGGAATTGGAAATAACGTGGTAGCGGGCGCACGCCACAGCATCTGGAAGGCCACTCAGTCCCAGTTTTTCAAAGCTGCTCAGGAATTTGTCCAGATGCTGCCGATGAAAGAGGCGAAACATCCATTCCTCCATGGTTTTTTCCCCATGTCGGGTTGCAACCATTAACTGGAGTCCTAACAGATAGGCGTGATGAAGTTCTGCCTGCGCTTTTATGGCAGCTTGCTGGGGATTGGCCATTTTGTGATCCTTCCATTGTTGGAATGTTTTTATTTTATTTGGAAGTCCACAATACGCCTGAAAACTGGATGAGGGAATAAAAATCCCTCATCCCGCCTTTAACGGATAATTTCACCTGATTTGCTAAATTCCGGGCTCAGCGCGTCCAAAAACAACGCTGCCTGTTCATCCGCGGTTGCAAGTTTGGACTGATCTTCACCGGGATAGGCGGAAAGGCGCAGTTTAGTCGCAGTTGGTGTGGGTTCTATCAGGTTGACACACAGGTTTGATTTGGCCGTTTCGGCAGCATAGGTTCGGACCATTTCCTGCAAAGCCGCTTTTGAAGACGCATATCCCGCCCAAAATTGCTTGGCCATGTTAGCTTCTTTGGCGGTTACAAAAAGTGCACGGCCGTGTTCAGCATTACGCAAGAGCGGATCAAGAGCTCTTAGCAGGCGCCAATTGGCATGAAAGTTCAGTTTGAAGACATCTTCCCACAATTTTGGGTCATATTGATGAACCGGCGTAAGCTTTCCAAGCGTGGCGGCAGCGCCGACCAGAATATCCAATTTCTTCCACCGCTCATATAGTGGGGCGGCGAGGCTGTCGATCGCATTAAGTTCAAGCAAATCCAGGGGGACAAGCGTCGCCTGTCCGCCCAGTGCCTGAATTTCATCATCAACTTCTTCTAGGCCCCCAACCGAGCGGGCAACCAAAATCACATGTGCCCCTTCTTTTGCCAGAGCTTTGGCAACGGACGCACCGATACCACGGGAAGCACCTGTAATGAGAGCCGTTTTATTCTCAAATCTTTTCATTTTATATATCCGTTCAGGATCGTTCCGCGAGCAGCGTCAGTTCTTTTTCTGCGCCGCTGTCGTTATCCACCAGATCGATGGGATAATCACCTGTAAAACAGGCGTCACAATATTGGGGGAGCTCGGCATTCCTGCTCGTTTCACCCATCGCTTTATAGAGACCGTCAAGGGAGATGAAGCTCAGACTGTCAGCCCCTATGAATTTGCACATCGCATGCAAGTCATATTGCGCGGCGAGCAATTTCTGACGCGAAGGCGTGTCCACACCGTAAAAACACGAATGTGTTGTGGGGGGACTTGCGATGCGCATATGAACCTCTGTCGCTCCCGCTTCGCGAACCATTTGAACAATCTTGGTCGATGTTGTCCCGCGGACGATACTGTCATCCACCAGTACAACCCGTTTACCTTCAATCATTGCGCGGTTGGCATTATGTTTAAGTTTTACACCCAAATGGCGGATTTGGTCTGTAGGCTCGATAAAGGTACGACCCACATAGTGATTTCTGATAATCCCGAGCTCAAAGGGAACACCAGACTGTTCAGCATAACCGATCGCCGCAGGGGTTCCACTATCCGGAACTGGTATGACCGCATCCACATCAACCGGGTTTTCGATTGCCAGTTGGCGACCGATATCTTTGCGAACTTCATACACCGACCGGTTTTCCAAAACACTGTCAGGGCGAGCAAAATAAATATGTTCAAAAATACAGAAACGCGGTGCCGGTGGAGTGAAAGGATGACTTGATGACATCCCATTTTCATCGATGACAATGACTTCACCCGGTGCGACATCCCGAATGAATTCGGCGCCGATAATATCAAGCGCACAAGTTTCTGACGCCAGTATATAAGCATTGTCCAATTTCCCGAGGACAAGCGGCCGTACCCCGTGTGGATCGCGCATACCGACCATTTTTTTGCTGGTCAGCGCAACCAGTGAATATGCACCGGTTATTTTGTGCATTGCATCAACAATACGGTCTACAACCTTGATTTTCTTGCTGTTTGCAACGAGATGAATAATCACCTCCGTGTCCATGGTCGACTGGAATATGCTCCCTTCGAGACCAGTTGCTTGCGCAACGTAGCCGCATTGGTAAGGTTACCGTTATGGGCGACTGCAAGCCCGCCATTTGCCAGATCGGCAAAAATGGGCTGCACATTTCGAATAACAGTGCCGCCAGTGGTCGCATATCTGTTATGTCCGACAGCAGCGCTTCCTTTAAGACTATTGATAACCTCTTCTGAGGAAAAACTGTCACCGACTTTTCCCATGGCTTTGTGGCTATGGAAATGGCGTCCATCATGACTGACTATTCCCGCAGCTTCCTGGCCGCGGTGTTGCAGGGCGTGCAGGCCCAGCGCAGCCAGGGCCGCAGCCTCGTCATGACCATAGATGCCAAAAACACCGCATTCTTCGTGGAGTTTGTCATCATCAAAGGGGGTGGTGAAGAGGTCCATGTCTTGCTCAGTCATAGTCTTACTGGGTACCCTTGCTTAGTTTTTCCAGTTGCTGGCGGGATTTCTCATCATATCCCTTATCCAGTGTTTCAATAGCGTCTTTTACAGTCTTTTCAACATCTTTACGCAATCCTTCAGGAATTGCTTCGTAAGTCTGTTTAGCTGCGCCCGCACCCTGTTCAGCGTTTTCCACTGCGATTTTCAGATTAGCCTGCATGTCAGGTGGTGTCAGTTGTGCAACGAAAATTCCACTTGCCCTTGCGACTGGAAGCAATTTCGCTTCAGTAACATAAGTAGGGCGGTCGTTTGGTGGAATAAACTGTACAAAGACCAACCATGCAATGCCGACAATCACGACGGCGCGTGCAATTCCAAAAAATATACCGAGACTGCGATCCAGTGCCCCAAGAGCTGAGGCTTTCACCCGTTCAGATATCGCATGGGTCAGAAATGAAATAATGACCAAACTGAGAATAAAAATTCCGGCGCCCGTAATAATATCGGACAGAAGTAGGTTCTCAATATACTGACGGGTATAGGGCTTGAGTAGTGGAAACAGATAAAGTGCTAGAAATGTGGCTCCGACCCAGCCACTTATGGACAGGACTTCTTTCACGAAGCCTCGCATAAAGCCAAAGACTGCGGAAATCAGTAGCACCAGTAAAATAACTGCATCTGTAATATTGATTGGCAGTTCTTCCATAAACTCAACGTCCCATCAAACTTCAACCGCATTTTGCGATTTGCTGCCTGTAAACAGGCGAACGATTTCGGATAAATGTTCAACTTCAATTATTTTCAGCGAAGGATCCTTTACCTTACTTCCACTGGGTATAATCGCATTCGTAAATCCGAGCTTTGCCGCCTCTTTCAAGCGGGCATCAGTTTGCCCCACGGCACGTATCTCACCAGATAATCCAATCTCGCCAAAAATGATACTGTTTTCCGGTACGGGGATGTCAGAAATTGACGAAACAAGTGCTGCTGCCACCGCCAGATCGGCCGCAGGTTCATGTACCCGCAATCCTCCTGCAACATTAAGATAAACCTCGTTACCCGCCAGTGACAGCCCACAACGAGCATCTAGAACTGCCAAAATCATCGCAAGCCTGCTTTGATCCCAGCCGACCACTGCCCGTCGCGGTGTTGCTTGTTGGGATGGTGCAACAAGCCCCTGTATTTCCACAAGCAAGGGTCTGGTCCCCTCCATCCCTGCGAAAACGGACGCGCCGCTGATTTCCTTGTCCTGATTGCTCAGGAATAAAGAGGATGGATTTGCGACTTCGCTCAGCCCCGCGTCCGTCATTTCAAAAACACCGATTTCGTCAGTTGCTCCAAATCGGTTTTTTACGGCGCGTAAAATCCGGAATTGATGTCCTCTATCTCCTTCGAAATACAGAACCGTATCAACCATATGTTCGAGCACTCTTGGACCAGCGATTTGACCATCTTTGGTCACATGCCCGACTAGCATCAGGGCGCATTGCAGCTTTTTGGCAAGGCGTATCAATTCCTGCGAACAGGCACGCACCTGTGAAACCGAACCGGGCGCACTGTCGATATTATCGGCATACATGGTCTGGATACTATCGATAATAAGCAAATCAGGTGGATCAGCCTTTTCCAGACTGCTGATAATGTCCCGCACCGAATTGGCGGAAGCCAGTTGCACGGGACTATCCGCTAACGCCAGTCTGCGTGCCCGCATGGAGATTTGAGCTGTCGCTTCCTCGCCAGAAATATAAGTGCATTTATGGCCAAGTCTTGCCATCAGCCCAACAGCCTGAAGCAGGATGGTTGATTTGCCGATTCCGGGGTCTCCGCCGATCAGGACTGATGATCCGGGAACAAACCCACCGCCTAGAACGCGATCGAGTTCGTTCAGCCCGCACTTAAGGCGGACATATTCCTCGTGGTCTGTGTTGAGGGATGTGAACGCAATCTCACGGCCTTTGCCCGTTGACAGCCCCTTGGGTAAGGCATCCCGGCTTGTATCCTGTATAATGCAGTTCCACTCACCGCAGTCATCGCATTTGCCTTGCCACTTGCGGTAGCTGCTTCCGCAATGCTGACAGACATACTGTTCACTTATGCGCGCCATTTGGCCCCTTCAGTATCAGGGTTTCAAGATATCCAGTTCAATGGGGCCATCCAGATCACCCCTGATAAATTGTTCGACATATGGATTTCCACAGGTTTCGATCTCATTTGCAGGTCCATTCCAGACAACTTCGCCTTTATAGATGAGTGCGATGCGATCGGCAATTTTTTGTGCGCTTTCCATATCATGTGAAATGGTGAGCGTAGTCGCTCCCAGATGCCGGGTACAATCACGGATCAGAGTATCTATTACATCACCCATGATCGGATCCAAACCTGTCGTTGGTTCATCGAAAAAAATGATCTCAGGGTGAGTAGCGATTGCCCGCGCCAATCCCACCCTTTTTTGCATGCCCATAGATAATTCTGCGGGGTTTCGATCGGCCATATCTGCTTCCAACCCGACCAGCGATAACATCTCTATCGCTTTTTCCCGAGCTTTTGTACGGGCCATTCCCTGAGCCTGTATCAGACCAAAGGCTACATTTTCCCACACGGGCAGGCTGTCAAACAAGGCGGCATACTGAAACAGCATTCCGGTTTTACGAAGGCTTTTTTCCCTTTCCGCTTGTGGAAGGCCGATAACCTGCTGACCGTCGATGAAAATCTCGCCGCTCTCCGGTGTAATCAGGCCCAGTATGCATTTTAACATTACGGACTTGCCCGTGCCTGAACCACCAATTACGACGAGGCTTTCCCCCTCCATAATATCCAGCGATAAACCATTAAGCACATGCTTTTTGCCAAATGATTTATGAACATTCTTAAGGCTGATTTTAGGTGGTTTGCTCATCAGTTTTTTAATCCAGCAACATGACAGTCAGGAAGTAATCGCTGATGAGAATCAGGATGAAGGAGGAGACAACAGCATTAGTTGTTGCGCGTCCAACCCCTTGCGCGCCACCTGTTGAGTTAAAGCCGTGATAACAGCCCATCAGACAGACAATAAAGCCGAATACAGATGATTTTATCAGCCCGGATATGACATCCCGCGCTTCAAGAAAATCAAATGTGTTCTTGATGTAGGAACTGGGGTTAAAGCCAAGGCTTTCTGTTGCTACCAGATACCCGCCGGATACGCCAATAATATCGGCGATAAGGACTAGAAGCGGCAGGGTGATCATGCCAGCCAGCACACGTGGGGCTACCAGATATTTGAACGGATTTGTAGATAGCGTAACCAATGCATCTATTTGTTCAGTTACGCGCATTGTGCCAATTTCTGCCGCTATTGCTGCGCCAACACGGCCCGCTATCATCAAGCCGCTGAGGACTGGCGCAAGTTCACGTGTCAGTCCGATCACGACAATTGTCGCGACCGCGCTTTCAGCATTGAACCGTGATGACCCAACATAAATCTGCAAGGCTAGAACCATTCCTGTGAACAGGGCTGTCATGCCAACGACAGGCAGTGAGTAATAACCTATGTTCATGAGTTGGCGCAGAAAGATACGCAAATAGAAGGGGGGGAGGAAAATATGACGAACGGTTTGCACCGTAAACAGAGACAAATGACCGACGGCAGCCAGAAAACGCAGCGCGACACGGCCAATTGCCGCCAGAAAGTTCCATTCCATACCGTTCGACCCTATACCCCGTCCGTTAAGTACCTGCGATAACAACGGCGTCCGATGGATGTCAGAATTTCATAAGCGATCGTCCCGGCTTGCTTGGCAACTTCATCAAGGGTGATGTCGTCGCCGACCAGCGTAACAAGGTCGCCTCGCTTGCAATCTTCTTCTTCAAGGGACGTCACATCAACTGTTATCATGTCCATTGAGACGCGTCCAACTACAGGTACCCGTTTATTGTTGATCGTACAATATGCCTTGTTTCCCAAATTCCGGAAATATCCGTCGGCATATCCTATGGCGACGGTTGCAATGCGGGACTTTTGGCCTGTGCGATAAGTGGCACCATAACCAACGGGTTTTTGGCTGTCAACGTTATGAAGTTGAAGGATTTTTCCCTGCCATTGAACAACTGGATTCATCGGATTGGCTTTGCCGGGAGTTGGGTTAGCTCCGAACAGCGCAACGCCGGGACGAACCAGATTAAAATGATACTCTTTCCCTAAAAATATGCCGCTGGAATTGGCGAAGCTCACAGGTAAGTGCTGCAACCCTTCTGGCAGGTTAGCAATCAGCTTATGAAGTTCATCAAGTTGTTCAGCATTTTGCTCGCTAGCGGGTATATCAGCACTTGCCAGATGGCTCATCAGATATTGAACTTCGATACCGTCGAGCCAGTGGGGATTGGCCTTCAGCTCTTCTATATCTTCGGCCATCAAGCCCAGTCTGCAGATCCCAGTCTCAAGATGAATAAGCGCGGGCAGGGGACCGTGATCGTGTGCAAGCTCTGACCAGATTCGAATTTCATCAAGGCTGTTTAGAACAGGCGTCAGACGCTCTTTGATGTATAAATCCTCGCAATCGATAAACAGACCGCCCAGAATAAATATTTCCGCATCAATCGGTAACGATTTGCGAAGGGAAATTCCTTCCTCTGGTAAAGCCACAAAAAATTTGCGGCAGTCAGCACGGTAAAGGGCGTTACCAACTTCACTGGCGCCCAAGCCGTAGGCGTCAGCCTTGATAACAGCCGCACATTCACTACTTTCAACTTCTGCTTTCAGGATCTGGTAGTTTTTCTGGATGGCAGTTAAATCAACGGTCAGATAACCACCGGATAACCGCGGATCCATTAATGATGCTCCGGCAAATACTGATCGAGAGCCAGATCGCCAAAACGGGTAAATTCAGGCTGGAATTGCAGCTTAACAATTCCAATCGGACCATGACGCTGTTTGCCGATGATGACTTCCGCCATATTGTGAACACGCGCCATGCGTTCCTGCCACTCCAAATGTTCCGGTGTGCCTTCTGACGGTTCTTTTCGGCCTTCGTAATATTCTTCGCGGTAAACAAACATCACAACATCTGCATCTTGTTCAATCGAGCCAGACTCTCGCAAGTCAGACAGCTGTGGTCGTTTGTCATCCCGGTTTTCCACCTGACGTGACAGCTGGGATAGTGCGATTACCGGAATGTCCAGCTCCTTGGCAACTGCTTTCAGGCCTTGAGTTACCTCTGAAATTTCCTGAACCCTGTTATCGCCGCGTCCACTGCCTTTCATCAATTGCAAATAGTCGACGACTATCATGCCAAGCCCGTGACTGCGTTTTAGCCGGCGCGCACGGGTGCGTAACGCTGCAATCGAGATCGCCGGGGTATCGTCAATATAGAGTGGCATCTCTGAAAGCAATGCGCTTTGTGGAACCAGTTTGTTTGCAAATTCATCATCTGATAAATCACCTCGGCGCAATTTTTCCGAGCTGATTTCGGTTGCTTCTGCCAGAATACGCCCGACCAGTTGCTCAGCCGACATTTCCAGCGAAAAGAAACCTACCGGGGCGCCCTCTTTTCCCCCAGTTGCATGATATGCTTTAGCCGCATTATAGGCGATATTTGTCGCCAGCGACGTCTTCCCCATAGACGGGCGCCCCGCCAGGATCAGCAGGTCTGACTTGTGCAGACCGCCGAGTTTAGCGTCAAGATCGCGAAGACCTGAAGTGACGCCGACAAGGTTGCCGTCACGCTGAAATGCATCCTCAATTGATTTGACGGCAATATTAACTGCTACTCGAACAGGGGTGAGGCCCCCTTCATGAGATCCGCTTTCCGCAAGTGCAAATAGCTGCTTCTCTGCGTTTTCAATCTGTGAGGCAGATGTCTCCTCCAGAGTTGAATCATATGCGGTATTAACGATCTCTTCGCCAAGATTGATCAGCTCACGTCTAAGGGCTAGATCATAGATGATCTTCCCATAATTCTCTGCATTGATAATTGTCGTTGCAGATGCAGCAAGGCGGGCTAGATACTGGGCACCGCCGATATCAGCCAGCGCTTCGTCATTTTCGAAATAGGATTTAAGCGTAATCGGATCTGCGATTTCCCCCCGGTCAATCAACAGTGATGCCGCATCATAAATTCGAGCATGAACGGGCTCATAGAAATGTTCTGGCTTCAGGAAAGAACTCACCTTCGCGGCTGCTTCGTTGTTAATCAGGATAGCGCCGAGCAAATCCCGCTCTGCATCCAGATTATGGGGCAGGGTGCGATAAGTTGGTGAGGACGTATCCTCAGATGGTTTATCGGAATTGAATACAGGACTTTCCATAGGCGCGACCCTAACACAATTTGACGGGTTTGAAGGCAGGTAATTTACGCTTTTTAAGAAGAAAATTTGTGCATAAATTTTATACATGCCTGTGGATAACGTGGATGGAATTGAAAAGCTATTAAAGATAAGAGCACTATTGTGTGCATCTTGTGGATAATACCGGATTTAGGACTGTAACAAAAAAACGGCACCTGAATACAGGTGCCGTTCTAAGATAAGCTCATCAATTGATGAAACTAAGGCCGTCTTAGTCTTCGTCTTCAACTTCCGCTGTAGATTCGAAAACTTCATTACCGGATTCATCACGGGCGTCCAGTGCTGCTTCTGCAACAGCCTCAACAGATTCACCGCGTGCCTGAATTTCAGCTTCTTCTTCAGAACGGGCGATATTCACAACGATACCGACAGTTACTTCCGGGTGCAGGCGAACGCGCACGTCATGCAGACCAAGGGTTTTCAGTACCTTGTCCAAGATGACCTGTTTGCGATCAATTGTTGCCCCATTTTCAGAAACGGCGCGGGCAATATCCTGTGTGCTAACTGAACCGTAAAGCTGCTGGCTTTCAGAGGCTGCGCGGATCAGTACAACGCTTGTACCATCCAGTTTTTCAGCGACTTTTTCAGCTTCTTCTTTACGCTTCAGGTTATCAGCTTCAAGCTGAGCCCGTTGCTTTTCAAAAATTTCAAGATTTGCCTTGTTGGCACGAAGGGCTTTGCCCTGTGGCAACAAGAAGTTGCGAGCATAGCCGTTCTTTACAGTAACGACATCACCCATTTGACCGAGTTTTTCAACACGCTCCAGCAATACTATTTCCATTAGTCTTCCTCCTGGTTTGGCGTGGACGCTGCGCGCTCACGAACTCCAACCCAACTATCGACCAGTCCCAGTAAAACGATCACCAGCACCAGCCAGAAAATTAAAATCATCGACAAATACACCGCAGTCAGTATGACAGAGCGATAATCCCAGCCCTTTGATACCTTGTGGATAATGGCCATCCCTTGAAGGAAAAAGGCTATTTCCAAAGTGAGTGTCACTGCTCCCAGAATGGCATCTGCCCAATTGAAGAAAAAGCTGAACGCAAAGGCTCCAATTGTCGCAACCGCCATCCAGACGGGAAGCTTCAGTTCCTGAAATGCAGGACTGGGGCGCATGTTCTTATTAAATCTGACCAGAACACCCTGTGCCAGAATGCCTGCGATCATCAGGACAATGCCCCAGAACGGGCCGAAAAATTGTGGCAGCAGCCGGACAATCATTTCAGCCGTAACTGATTTAAACATTTCCCCCTGTTGTTGAAGCTGCGGGACAATCTGGTTGAATTGTTCAATCAGATTGGCTTTCAGCTCCGGGTTCAGATACAGCAATGATATTGCCATTCCTGACAGGAGGATACTCACAAATACCCAGCTCACCATAAGGTTAGAGACCGGATACCAAGTTATCTTTTCGTTTTCCTCGCGCCACAACAGGGATTGGCGGGTTAGAACCAAGACCGGCAGGCCGCAAGTTAAAACATATGTCAAACTGAATAGTGGAGCGACTAGCATCGCGGCAAGAAGTGAACCTGTTGCCACTGATACCAAACCGCCTGTTATTCCCCATCCCAGTCCAGAGACGAAAAGCGGGAACACAGATAAGGTCATAATGAACATCGTCTGTAGGGCATTTACTTGTCCTGGAGCTCCTTCATTTCCCTGAAAAGAGAAAATGAAAAGCAATGTGCTAAGTGCCCCAAGAGCTGTATTTATGCCAATGTTCTTGACCATGTTTTCCACTATCGGAAAAGGCGGAACACCGCCTTCCCGGTGCTACTTATTTTACTACAAACGGCAACAGGGCAATGTTGCGAGCCCGTTTGATAGCTTTGGCAAGCTCACGCTGTTTCTTGGCAGATACAGCAGTAATACGGCTTGGCATGATTTTACCGCGTTCGGAAACAAAGCGTTGCAGAAGCTTTACGTCTTTGTAATCGATTTTTGGTGCACCCTCGCCAGAGAAAGGGCAAGTCTTGCGGCGGCGGAAAAAAGGACGACGTGCATCAGACATTATTCTTCCCCTTCATCTGTTGTTTCTTCGGAAGCTTCAGATTTGTCAGCAACGTCTTCGTCACTGTCTTCACTGTCACGGCGGTTGCCGCGGCTGGATTTGCTCTGAAGCATGACGGAATCTTCTTCGTCAAGTTCGTCAACGCGAATGGTCATGTGACGCAGAATGTCTTCGTTCAGACGCAGATTGCGTTCCATTTCCTTGACAGCATCAACCGGTGCATCAATGTTCATGAGGACGTAATGGCCTTTGCGGTTTTTCTTGACTTTATAGGCAAGATTGCGAAGACCCCAGTTTTCAACTTTTGCGACTTTACCGTCTGCATCAGTAATAAAACCGGACATTTGTTCTGTCAGAGTATCAACCTGTTGGGATGAAATGTCCTGACGGGCAATAAAAACTGTCTCGTAAAGAGGCATATGTATAAGCTCCTTATGGCTTGTAGGTATCTGGAGTTAGCCCAATGCTAACCGAACAGACATAGCCGACCTCCGTCGGCAAGGAGTATTGAGGCGGCGGACTATACAGATTTCTCAAGTTTATGCAAGTGGGCTTGACAGGATTTTCAATCGTAATATGACTGTCACAGCAATATCTAACAGGATCGGACAAGTTATAATGAAACGTGCATTCGTATTTCCGGGTCAGGGAAGCCAGACAGTCGGTATGGGCAAAGAGCTTTCGGACGCTTTTACCGTTGCCAAAGAAGTCTTTCAGGAAGTGGATGATGCGCTTGGGCAAAATCTCACCAAGTTGATGACTGAAGGACCGATCGAAGAGCTGACACTTACTGAAAACACCCAACCCGCCTTGATGGCGACAAGTGTCGCAGTCGCCCGTGTCTTGGAAAAAGAGGGCGGAAAAAAACTGGCTGATATGGCTGAATTTGTGGCTGGGCATTCCTTAGGAGAATATTCAGCGCTGACAGCGGCGGGATCGTTGCAGCTCGCCGATACTGCCCGGCTTCTTAAGGCACGTGGCCTTGCCATGCAAAAAGCGGTGCCGGTTGGTGTGGGTGCTATGGCGGCATTGCTCGGTATGGATATCAAGCCCGTCGAGGATTTGGTCGCGGAAGCGGCTTCGACCTCAGAAAATGACGAAATCTGTGTTGTCGCTAATGATAATGCAGATGGTCAGGTAGTTCTGAGCGGCCATAAAGGCGCGGTTGAGCGAGTAATTGAGCTGGCTAAGGAAAAAGGCGTGCGCAAAGCAATGATGTTGCCGGTCAGCGCACCATTCCATTGTCCGTTGATGCAACCGGCTGCTGATGAAATGAAAGCACAGCTTGCGAAGGTCACCATCGCACCGCCTGCGGTTCCATTGGTTGCAAATGTTACGGCCGATCAGGTGAGTGACCCCGAAACAATTCGCAATCTGCTTGTTGAACAGGTGACAGGACGGGTACGCTGGCGTGAAAGTGTCCTTTATATGGGGCAGCAAGAAATCGAGTCACTTGTGGAGCTTGGAACCGGTAAAGTTCTCTCTGCGATGGTTCGCCGTATTAACAAGGCTATGACAGGTAGCGCTCTTCAGGGGCCATCTGACATCGAAGCATTCTTAAATTCACTTTGAACCAACCGCTGTAATGGAATACAGGAAAAGGGGAGAGACCTATGTTTGATTTGACCGGTAAATGTGCATTGGTGACCGGTGCGTCTGGCGGGTTGGGTGCGGCAATTGCCAAAGACCTTCATGCTGCAGGGGCGACAGTTGCTATCTCAGGAACCCGTGAAGCGGCACTTCAGGATCTGGCGAAAGAGCTTGCACAACGTGTTCATGTTGTTCCATGCAACCTTTCGGATATGGATGCCGTGGATAATCTGATCAAGGATGCCGAGGCCGCGATGGGACAGGTTGATATTCTGGTCAATAACGCCGGTATCACTCGCGATGGACTTGCGATGCGAATGAAAGACGAAGATTGGGATACCGTCTTGAATGTTAATCTGAAATCTGCGTTCAAACTGTCCAGGAACTGCTTGCGCGGAATGATGAAGCGTCGCACTGGACGCATTATTAACATTACTTCAATTGTTGGCGTAACAGGCAACCCGGGACAAATGAATTATGCGGCTTCCAAGGCTGGCATGATTGGCATGTCCAAATCATTGGCACAGGAAATTGCTGCGCGCGGAATTACAGTCAATTGTGTCGCGCCGGGCTTTATTGCAACGGCGATGACTGATGAACTTTCAGATGCACAAAAGGAAAATCTGCTGCAGAATGTCCCGGCTGGTCGTCTGGGCGATCCGGCGGATATTTCGGCGGCCGTCCTGTATCTGGCGTCCGATGAAGCGGCTTATGTCACAGGCCAGACACTACATGTTAATGGTGGCATGGCCATGATTTAGTCACATTCTGAAAATAGGAGCTAAAATCAGAATTTAGAATGTGAGAGGTTTTCTTTGCATTAACTGTAAAGTATGTTAGGAACGCCACGAGATTTCACTGATGGTAAAAACGGATTGATTTACGGGGCGCCATCAGTAAAACAATTGAACTTTTATTGTTGGTTTATCTTAAGGACAACACACATGAGCGATATTGCTACACGAGTTAAAAAAATTGTCATTGAACATCTCGGTGTTGATGAATCTAAAGTAACTGAAGATGCAAGCTTCATTGATGATCTGGGCGCGGACAGCTTGGACACTGTTGAGTTGGTTATGGCATTCGAGGAAGAATTTGACATTGAAATTCCTGACGATGCTGCAGAAAAAATCCTCACAGTGAAAGACGCTATTACTTTCATCGAAAACGCGTAAGCGACCTCGGTTAAAGAACTGGTTTCTATAATTTAATTCATCGATAGGTTTCATGATGCGACGTGTAGTTGTCACTGGATTGGGTCTGGTTACGCCTCTGGCAAATGGTGTTAAGCCAAGCTGGAATAGATTGATCAATGGTGAGTCCGGTGCAGGAAAGATCACCAAATTTGATACAACAGATCTCGCCGTGGACTACGGCTGTGAGGTTCCTGTCGACGAAAACCATCCAGATGCCTTTCGGGCCGATGATATTCTGGCCCCGAAAGAGCAGCGTAAGCTGGATAAATTTATCATTTATGGGATTGCTGCTGCTGAAGAAGCCATTTTGGACTCTGGTTGGAAACCGGAAACTGAAGAGGATTTTTGCCGAACCGGCGTTACAATTGGGTCTGGTATTGGCGGACTTCCTTCAATCGAAGAAAATTCCATCAAGCTCAAAGAGCAGGGGCCACGTCGTATCAGCCCCTTCTTTATTCCTGGCGCTCTGATCAATCTGGTCTCTGGACAAGTTTCAATTCGTCATGGCTATAAAGGGCCTAATCATGCTGTGGTTACAGCTTGTTCTACAGGTGCGCATGCGATTGGTGATGCGGCCCGCATGATTGCCTGTGACGATGCCGATGTTATGGTTGCTGGTGGTGCAGAAGCTGCCATGTGCCGAATTGGCTTTGCAGGCTTTTCCGCGGCCAAAGCCCTGTCTAAAAACTTCAGCGATGATCCAACCAAGGCATCCCGCCCCTATGACAAAGACCGCGATGGCTTTGTGATGGGTGAAGGTGCTGGCGTTGTTGTTCTGGAAGAATATGAACACGCGAAAAAACGTGGTGCTCATATTTATGCAGAAGTGGTCGGCTATGGCCTTACAGGCGATGCCTATCACATTACGGCTCCTGCCAGTGACGGTGATGGTGGATATCGCTCCATGCAAATGGCTATTCGCAAATCAGGTCTGTCAACTGACGATATCGGGTATGTGAATGCTCACGGAACCTCGACCCCATTGGGAGATGAGATTGAGGTCGGGGCTGTTAAGCGTCTCTTTGGTTCAAGCGCTGAAAATCTTGCGATGTCATCAACCAAATCAGCAATAGGTCACCTGTTGGGTGCTGCTGGTGGTGTTGAAGCCGTATTTTCAATTCTTGCCATGGAAAATGGCATTCTTCCTCCAACCATTAACTTGGAAAACCCATCTGATGGTCTGGATATCAATCTTGTGCCTAATACGGCACAGGAGAAGAAAGTCGATGCAGTTCTGTCCAACTCCTTCGGGTTTGGCGGGACTAACGCAAGCCTTGTCATGAAACGGGTGTAACTCTGCAGACGGCTGCATGAAAAAATACCTGATTTTTCTGATTGCCCTGTTTCTGTTGTTTAATGCAGCAGTTGCGGGGCTTTTTGGTTATGGCTGGCACTTATTTACTAAGCCCGGACCACTGACCCACTCAAAAATAATGCTCTTCGAAAAAGGCACCGGTGTCCGGCAAATTGCCAAACAACTTCAAAGCGAAGGAATAATTCACAACGAATTTTCTTTCCTGCTTGGGACCAGGCTGCAATCTCAGGATAAAAGCCTGAAGGCGGGGGAGTATGAATTCACGCCCGGCATGAGCGGTGAAGAGGTTATGTCAAAGCTGGTGGAAGGTAAATCCATCCAGCATGCGCTTACTATTCCCGAAGGCCTGCAAAGCCTCGAAATTAGGAAACTGATTGAACAATCTGAAATTTTGGTCGGTGAAATTACCGAAAAAATGCCAGAGGGAAGCATTCTTCCTGAGACTTATCATTTTAATCGGGGTGATAGCCGGGATACGCTGATCCGCCGAATGAAAGCAGCTTTTCAGGATACAGTGGATGAACTTTGGCAAAACAGGAACCCAAATCCACTGATAAAAACTAAAAATGATCTGATTATTCTGGCTTCAATTGTGGAGAAAGAAACCGGTGTAGCAGGTGAAAGGGCAAAAGTTGCGAGCGTATTCCTGAACCGTTTGCGGATTAATATGCGTCTGCAGTCGGATCCCACTGTGATATATGGCGTCACCAAAGGACTTTCGGTTATGGAGCGTCCCATTTCCAAAAAAGACCTTGCTGCCAAAAATGAATACAACACATACACCCGCTCAGGATTACCTGCAGGGCCCATTTGCAATCCTGGTATTGAAAGCCTTAAAGCAGTTCTGAGCCCCGCTCAAACCAAGTATTTATACTTTGTCGCCAGTGGGGATGGCGGGCATGTTTTTGCGACAAATCTGGCTGATCACAATCGCAATGTGCGCAACTGGCGAAAAATAGAACGCAGCCGGAAATCAAACTGATAATTGAACTTGTATGTGCTTGCATGGCACAAATTTCAGTTCTGCACGTTATTACTGCAAAGCGTTTTAACGGATGCGGAATGATATGACAGTGAATAGCGATTCAATTCAGACACTTCTGCGGCAACGCCGCCAACTTCGTGACTGCCTTAAAGAACTAAAAGGCGAAATCTCTCGTCTTAATGAAAAAGCTTCCAATATGTCTGAGACGCATGATGTAGCGACTGTGATTGACGAAAAAATTGATCCAGGCAGACCCACGGAAGAGAAACCGCCTTTAACTTTAATGGCCAATGATGCCGTTGACTTGCCAATCATGACCACCCAAAAAACCGAGTCAGAACCGCAGTCATCTAAAGAGGGTAAAATTGAGCCGTCCGTTTTAAAGCCTCCTAAAAACAACGAGATGGATGCTGATCAGATTTTGCAGGGTAGCAAGTTGGTTGACCCCGCAAAATGCGTTCAAAAACCAGTTAGAAACTTTGGTCAACAGTCAGAATTAATAAACTCTAATGAAAAGCCTGAAAAAAGCGGAGAGTCAACTCCTTTCAGGAAGGAAAACACTTCAAAAGAAGCACTCGAAAAAGTTCCGGAAAGTAAACCCGAAGAGAGCTCGTTGAGGGGGGAAACAAAAAACACAATAAATTCCAAGGCCAACAAACATATTGAACAGGAATTGGAGAGAACGCTACATCACGCCGTATTGTTGGCGGGTTTTTTTTTACATCAACCTTCTGCTGCGGAGAATCAATTCCTCAACAACCTTGACGCGGCAATACAACAGACAAAGACGCTTGATGAAAAGGCCAACAAAGTTGAAGCTCTAAAGACACTTAAAGATGCATATCGGAATGTACTAAAACGAACATATCCACATAATAAGGTAAGCGGTAGAAGTATTCAGGAAAGTCAGACCACAAATCCGTATCTGTTTGGAATACCATTTGTGATTGCAGCTCTGGTGCTGGTTCTAATGCCGCTCTTGCTGTTATTCCAAATCATCACAAAGGATTTGTTTGTTACTGAAGTGGCAAGTAATTTTCATGTATTGCTAAGCGGAATGGGTACTTTCCTTTGGGGAGGAGTAGGTGCTCTGACCGCCATTGCTGTAACTGTTGCACGGCTTGTCCGAAAACGTAGCTATCTGCGGTAAAATTGCGGGAGTTGGTTTGATTGGGGCAGTAGGTGGAGTATTGGGTTTGACAATTTCGCTTGTTTTTGATCAGCAACATTTCATAGTCGGTCAAAATTTGGCATACTTAAAAGCAATGGCCGCTTATTTAACCGGCTGTGTGGCTGCCTTTTGTCTCCATAGCAGGATATCGAGGAAAAAACGATCCGAATAGAGAGGTATTGAGGCGCTTCTTGTGCGTTCTGGATATCAACGATATACAGAATAGATAAGTTTCAGGAAGCGAGGTCACCGTGGCAGTACAAAGTATGACAGGTTTTGCGCGAAGTAGTGGTAGTCATGCCGAGCATACCTGGCTCTGGGAGCTGAAAAGTGTCAACGGACGTGGTCTCGAAATTCGAACTCGCCTGCCATATGGCTATGATGCAGTCGAAGAATCTGCGTAAAATACTGAAGACAAATTTTCATCGGGGAAGCATCAATTTACATCTGCAATTGCAGCAGACGTCGGGTAAATCCAATTATCAGATCAACCACGAGTTCCTGGATGAGCTAATAGAACTTTCCAAAGAAAAAGCTGGCCTTGGCGGGGTAAAGTCACCTCGTATTGATGGATTGCTGGCACTGAAAGGTGTGATCGAACCAGCGGAAAAAGCCATTCTGGATGAAACAGAACAGCAGGCACTGGAAGCTGCTCTATTAACTTCCCTGCAGGAGGCTGTTTCAAAACTGACAGAAGCGCGCGTGGCTGAAGGGGCGCAGCTTCAACCGGTGCTGCTCTCGCAATTGGATGAAATCGGATCTTTGACAAAAGCAGCCGCTTCATCTGCGGCTCTAAGGCCTGAAAATATGCGTGCCCGTTTACAGCGACAGATTGATACGTTGTTGGAAAACGGTGTCAGTCGTGAGGGGGATCGACTCGAACAGGAGCTTGCGCTTTTGGTGACAAAAGCAGATATCTCCGAAGAACTTGACCGGCTTGCAAGTCACGTAGCTACTGCACGGGAAATTCTGGCGGGCAAAGAAGGGGATGCCATCGGGCGACGGCTCGATTTTATCTGTCAGGAGTTTAACCGAGAAGCTAACACTTTATGTTCCAAATCCAATGAGACCGAACTCACTCAAATCGGACTTGAAATGAAAGTGATCATCGATCGTTTTCGGGAACAGGTGCAAAATATCGAATAGTTAGCACCATAAAAAGTGAATGAGTGGATTTCAGAGCCTCACGTTAAATACATGTATCTATTACTTGGGCGCGCTGAAAAAATTTGATAAACAGGCAAATCTTTTATTCAAACATACCCTTGTGGCCGAGAGTTGGGAAAACGCGTGTCTGAAATTTCAACTGAAAATATTCAAATTGAACGCCGTGGCTTGATGTTGGTGTTATCGTCACCCTCTGGAGCAGGGAAAACGACGATATCGCGGGCTTTATTGGCAGAAGACGATAATCTGTCCATGTCTGTTTCAGCAACAACACGCAAGCCAAGACCAGGTGAAGTGGAAGGCAAAGACTATTTTTTCATGGAACCGGTTGATTTTAACTTGCTGGTAAATAAAGGCGAGCTTTTGGAGCACGCCAAGGTTTTTGACAATTATTACGGCACCCCTGCGGCGCCTGTCCGTGAAGCACTGGCAGCGGGCAAAGATATTCTGTTCGATATCGACTGGCAGGGAACTCAGCAACTGGCCCAAAAGGCCGGTGATGATCTCGTGAGTGTTTTTGTATTGCCGCCCTCAACCCAGGCGCTGGAAAAGCGGCTTAAATCACGTGCACAGGATAGTGACGAAGTCGTTGCCCGCCGTATGTCAAAAGCGTCAGAGGAAATCAGTCATTGGCGTGAATATGATTACGTGGTTGTCAATGATGATGTGAACCGTTGTATCGCAGAAGTGAAGGCAATTTTGCAAGCTGAACGGGTTCGCCGAAACCGGCGCACTGGTTTGCTGACATTCGTTGAACAGTTGCGCGAAGGTTACTAACGCGTCCTGTACACTTCAGACAGGCGGCAAAATTCCTCGACGCTGAGTTCTTCCGCACGTTTGGTTGGAAGGATCCCCGCACTGTTCAGGATTTCCTCTGCATTTCCGCCAAGGGATTTCAGACTGGCACGAAGCATTTTTCGGCGTTGACCAAAAGCGGCTCCAACCACTCGCTCCAAAGTATTTAAATCGGCGGGGAAGGCAGGTTGATCGCGTGGTACCAGCTTGACGACTGTACTCACTACCTTCGGCGGCGGAGTAAAGGCCTTGGGTGAAATATCAAACTGTCTTGATACATGACATAGCCATTGACTGATGATGGACAGGCGACCGTATGCCTTCGTTCTGGGCTCCGCGGTAATCCTGTCGGCAACTTCCTTTTGAAACATAAGCGTCATTGATTTGAAGTCTTCGCGCTTTTTGAGCCACTTGATCAGCAAAGGGGTTGCAACATTATAAGGAAGATTGGCAATTATATGCGCTTTTTCACCGACGAGTTCGGCTTCATCAATTTCTAATGCATCCTCGTTATGAACTGTCAGGCGATTTTCAAATGCCTTGGAAACCTCCTCAAGTGCCGCGAGACAACGGGTGTCTTTTTCGATGGCAACAAGACGCTTTGCTCCTGCAGCCAAAATTGCACGGGTAAGGCCACCGGGACCTGGCCCGATTTCAAGAACAGTTTCACCCTGGAGATTACCGGGACAACGGGCAATTCTTCCTGTGAGGTTAAGATCCAACAGAAAGTTCTGCCCAAGTGATTTTTCAGCCCGCAAACCATATGTGTTGATGACATCCCGAAGAGGCGGGAGTGAACTGCCGTCACTCATGAGCGATCACCCTGTGTTCTGGACATCAAATCTGCAGCTTTTATGGCTTCAATCAGGCTTGCAGGATTTGCCAATCCCTTTCCGAATATGTCTTCAGCTGTGCCATGATCCGGTGAGGTTCTGATGATGGGAAGTCCCAGCGTAATATTGACTCCTTTGTCAAAATCAATTGTTTTAAGGGGGATAAGGGCCTGATCATGATACATGCAAATTGCAGCGTCATAACTTTTGCGCATTTTTTCGTGGAATAGGCTATCTGCAGGGTAGGGACCGGAAATGTTCATTCCTTCTGATTTCAGTCTGTTCACAAGTGGTTGAATTATCTCTATTTCCTCTTGTCCGATACTGCCATCTTCCCCTGCATGAGGGTTAAGGCCGGCAATCACCAGATGTGGCTCTCTGATAGCAAAACGAGTGACAAGGTCCCTATAGGTTGTTCTAACCACGGCTTCAAGTCGGTCTGCGGTAAGGGTTTGCTTCACCTGTGCGAGAGGGATATGGATGGTTGCGGGAACGACCCGCAGTCCGGGGCAGGCCAGCATCATTACAGATTTGTCTGGTGATCCCGTCAACTCCGCGAGAAACTCCGTATGCCCGGGATGCTTGAACCCAGCTTCATACAGTCGCTTTTTTTGAATGGGATTAGTGATCAGTGCACGGGCTTCACCGTTCATGCAATAGTTGGTCGCCATTACAATTGATTGAATGGTTTCTTCTGCAGGTGATTGGTTGTTTTCACCAATATCTATTATGTTGAGCCTGCTAGGATCACAATCCTCATTCGGAGACCTTAGAATAGCTGTTGGGATATCCATTTTCAGCAGGTTCAAGGCAGCTTCTACTCTGCTGGTGGCCCCAACAAGAATAAAATCCGGCAATTGTTCGGTTTTTCGCTGTTTCCATGCCTTGAAAGTGATTTCAAGGCCGATCCCATTCGGATCGCCCATAGTCACCAGTAGAGGTTTCTCACGCATGGTGTTCGTCTCCAAAAGCCACGCAACTAGCGTGACTCAATTGACGCCTCGCGCCGCAAGTCGTTTAGATAACGCCGTGCACGAGCTTCGATACGTTTATTTCCGATCAATTGACGAATGGCTTCCTCACTGTCGCTTTGCATGCGGGTATCGGTGCGATTGCAGACGATAAAGATCCGGTATTTATCCTCATCCAAAAAAGGATCACTTGCTTCGCCTTCTTCCAGATTTTCCACCAGATTTCTGAATTTGTCAGGCAAATTACTTAACTGAACACGGCCCATTTTACCGCTTTCATTGTTCACCATTTCGCTTGCCATATCCTGTAAATATTCGCAGCCATTGACAAAGCTGGACACTGTTTTTGCCAACTGAGTTTGACTGTCCTTGCGGTTGTTGTCTTCGGCTGGTTTAAGTGGGACAACGATTTGGGCAAGTTCCATTAGAGCGTCGCTACTACTTTCACCTAAAATCTTACGAATATCCTCTACAGCTACGATATAATAGCCATCGCGTGTACGGATCGGTTCCGAAATTTTGCCCGGCTCCAGCTTTGCTACTGAACGGGCTATTTCTGGTGCCATTTCCTCTGCCATCTGCCACCCAACAAGCCCCCCATTTGCAGCTGTTGGCCCTTCACTAAACTGAGCGGCAACACGCGCAAAATTTGCACCTTGTTTAAGTTGTCCGGCCAGGTTTTCAGCGTTCTGGCGGATTTCAGGCTCTTTCGATGCGACTTCTATTGGTAGAAATATTTCCCGAATTCGGTACTCGTTTTTACCTTTGTTAGCGCGCAGCTCTTCCTGTTTGGATTTTATTTCAGCTTCTGTCACGTTGATACGCGGCACGATGCGCCGCCTGATAAGCTTGTCCCAACCAATTGTTGCCCGAATTTGATGAATGACAGTTTCTGGATCCACGCGGATAGTTGCCAGAGCTTCTTCAAATTTCCCTGGGCGAATGTTGAAGCGTTGTTCAAATTGCTCAATTGCACGGTTTATTTCCTGATCACTGGCTTCTGTGTTGCGTCTCTTGGCTTCCTGCAGTTTCAGTTGATCATCGATGAGTGTTTTGATGACTGAGGGAACAAGCTGCTGCCGAGTACGATTGTTTGCAGGTAGTCCCGCCATGAAAATATTGAGATTTATGCGCTGAATAACATCATATCCGGAAATCACGTCGTCATTTACTATAGCGACAATTTTTTGGACTTCCTGTGCCTGCACGGGAGCATTAACGCTGGCAAAGCCTGTAAGCAGGGCGATAGCAGTCAAAATTTTTGCGAACAATTTCATGTGAACTCTCAAAACACTTAAATTTTTTTGCTCAGGACATCTCGCCGTTGCGGTTTCTGACTATGTGAAGATAAACTCTTTTCGCCCCTAGTTAAAGGGTAACAATCGAATACGCACGCCAACTTTGGTCTCAGGCTTAAGGTCGCGATCGCGGGTGTAATCTCGTTTAACTTCCAGTGCGAAACCAAAACATTCGTCTAGATACTCCAATCCAGCTCTGGCTTCGATAGAGTCATTCTCTTCCAGATCCCGGCGATAGCTGCCATATGTACTCCAGAAATCGGCCAATTGGACGCGTCCGGCAACATATATCTCGTGGCGACTTTCAAGTCCGATTGCAGCTTGATCATCAGCAAGGCTCAAATAGCCAAGCTCAAACCAGTTTTTATCCGACCCGAGACGCATATCCAACTCGTGTCGAGCCAGAGACAAATCATCTTGGTCAATTCGAACCCGTTGCGAATAGCTGAAATATTCGTTGGGTTGAATGGCCAAACGTGCCACATAGTCTGAAGTCTGGTTTTCAAGGCCGCTTCCCTCACTAAATCCTGTATCGTTACTTTCATACAGGCTTTGACCAATCAAAAAAGAGGTATAGCCACCCTCAGAGCCATAGAATCCAAAATTCACGCCGTAGTTCAGTCTTGCACCTTCTTCGACGGAATCAAGTCCTGCGGATCTGTTGAAACCAAATAAATTGGTATCGTCAAACTCAAAACTGAGGCTATCTTCATTGGGAGTGTTTTTACTACCCAGGGATTCTGACCAAACAGCTTCAACAATTGGTTCAACTGTCTGGCGTACGGACCCTGTACTTCGGACAAATGGATAACTCCATTTAAACGACACTGCGGGTATTACACGTCCTGTAACACTTTCGCTGGTGTCACTGGTTGGATCAAATGGGTCATCCAACTGATCGCGAGAATAATAGGCATCGCCGCGAATGGTCGCATCCAGCGACATAACCTGACCCGATGGTGAAGTATGTGGTAGATGCCATCCAGCGGATGCAGAAAGACGATTTGTGTCCTGCCCCTCAGTGCGGATCAGCATGAGTGCGTCTACATCAACACTGAAACGAGAGCCGACTTTATCGGGCTCGCTTATGTAATGATATTCAAGCCAACCGGGGACAAAAGGCGTCTCCCCGCTGTCATCCTCCTCATTCAGTGCTTGGAATGCAATTGCACTCAACCTGGTGAAATTGCGGCCTCGCAAACCCTGCACATAGGCAGTCGACGTGAGAGTATCAGCATCACTGATGTCATACTTCTCCAAATAGGTGTCGTGGGAGGTGGCAAAGAAGTTATATCCCCATACCCAATCGTCGCGCAGGGCAAACTCACCAATACCTCTGATATGTCCCTGAATTTCCTGATCGCCGGTTTTGATGTTTTCGCGATCTCTCTCATCTACATAAGTCACAGATGCATCCAGAACCATATCACCAGTTTCAAAAGCCTGACGATACTCGGTGGCGATTTGCACTCCTTCTTTGCTCGTAACAAGAGGGGTGATGGTCATATCTTTGTCTTCAGAGATGACATAATAATAAGGGACTGATAGCCCATACCCAAGGCGGCTGGATTCAAACGCGGATGGTGCTAGGAATCCACTTTTTCGCTCAACTGTAGGATCAGGGTGACTGAAGTAGGGTGTATAAAAAACCGGAATACCGAAGAATTCGAGAACGGCATTTTCATACGCGATGGTCTGATCGGCCTTGTTATGCTCAACTTTACTGGATTTTAGCTGCCAAAGGGGGTCCGCTTCAGGATCCTCTTCACACAAACTGCAGGAGCTGAACACTGCTTTGTTCAGAACTGTTTTTGTCTCACTTTCCCGAACAGCACTATACGCTGCGAGGCGGGAGTTATCGGCAAAAAGTATTCTGATTTCGCGAATAGTACCGGTTTTAAACTCGTTTGACAGGGTGACCCTATCGGCAAAAACCACGTCTCCTGACGGCTCTAGAAGAGCAATATTTCCAACTGCTTCAACAGTATCCGCAGCAACATTATAAATAACCTGGTCCGCTTTTAATATGCGGTCACCTTGCACAATCTCAACATTACCGGTTGCGGTAACTGTTTCCGTTTTCTGGTCATACGCGATTTCATCTGCGCTAAATAAAGACTCATGTTGGAAGTCAACGGATGGGGCTATTTCTTTTGCACTGACGATATCAATCGCGACGGTATTTAAAAAGGTACTGGCAAGCAAGGCGGGCAGAAGACGTGTCATGAGTTAGCCGTCCTCCAAATGGAACATCATCGAAAGGCCAAGCAATGTAATTGCAACCGAAGGTGTCCAGGCGGCTAAAAGAACTGGCAGATTTCCCGCAAGTCCCAATGCCAAAATGATATCGGTGAAAAAGTAGAACACGAAACCTGTTGTAATCCCCGCCATAACCAATAGGCCTGTTTTTCCCCGCCGCGTGGCTCTTAAGCTAAAAGTTGCTGCGACCAGAACCATTGCAAGTAATAAAACTGGCCGCGCAATTAGACTGTGCCAATATATACGATGGTTCAATGCGGAAAATCCAGCTTCTTCAAGGGTGTCGATGAAACCCGGTAAATCCCAGAACGAAATCTGCTTCGGTGGGGCAAAGCTTTCCTGAATTTGTGCTGCGGTTAGGCTGGTGGAAATCTGTAGACTCTCCAATACTTCACCGGGTTGCTCAGGACTGGTCAGCAGAACGCCTTTCAAATCCCAATAACCATCTCGCAATCGCGCGTGGTCGGCTTCAATTCTGCCTGTGAAATTCTCTTCTGCATCATACTGAAAAATCACAACCTCTGTCAGGTCAATGCCTTGGTTTATTGCACCGCGGGCATGAATTACAGAAAGTCCGTCATCATCCACCTGGCGAAGCCACAAGTTATCAGATGTTAAAACCAGCAGGTTCGAACGTCTTTCAAAATACTTGGCCTCAAGCTGTGCAGAATAGGATTGCATCGCCGCTGCGATCGGATTGATGACCGTTAGCATCAAAATTCCGAGGAAAAATGCGATGGCTAGCGATGGCATTAGGAATAGCCATGCAGACACGCCAGCTGCTCTTATAACGGTTAATTCATTTGTCCGCGACAATCTGAAAAAGGTCAGCATCCCACCAAAGAGGGCAATAAACGGGAATAAGATTTGGGCAAGTGTTGGTAAACGCAACAGGGCAAGCTCTACTGGTACCCACAGGGTTAGGTGGTCTTTATCGCTGGACCGGCGCAGAAACTCAATAAAATCTGCAATGAAAACGATTGCCATTATGACGGCAAAAATGATTGCAACGTTTTTGAGAAACTGTTTGCCCAGATACAGAGAAAGTGTGCCGGAAAGCTTCACTGCTACAGACCTCCCTGTTCAGGTTTTTGCGAAGGCGGGAGGATGCTTCTGGATCTGAATGGTATTGATATCCGACCGCCACTCGCAAGATGTGCGGCGAGCAGCGAAGCCAGCACAGGTAGAATATAGATTGGCACGACAAAGGCCGCGTTCTTCTCAATCAGATTAAATAGGGCAAGAGCGCAAACCACCAGCAATATACCGCTGCCCCCCGCTGCAAACAGTTTAGGTGCTCTGCCGCGCCTGCTAAATTCTCCGCTCATGGTGCCAGCCAAAGCAATGAGTGCCAAGGCGATGGTATAGATAGGTAAAACAAGGCGGTTATGCAGCTCCGATCGGATCTTGGCAAGATTTTTCTCGGAAATTTCTTCCTCTTCAGGCCAGAGTAATTCGTGGATATATCGAGCTTCTGCCCTTAAGTATGACCCAGACCTTTGTTTTTCAAACTGACTGAGATCCAGCGTATAGTCATCAAAATACAGGATGCTCAGTTTGGCTTCATCTTTGCGGACTTCCTGCAAATTTCCATTCTTCATATAAAAACGGGGACCAGCATCTGTTTTGATGAAGGCTCCTTCCTGGGCCATATATGTCACAGGCTTTTCCCGGACCCTTTCATCATGGACGAGAATACCCAGCAGCTTCCCACTGTCCGTTTTTTCGCGAATATAAACTGTCACATTGTTCGAGATACTGTTGAATACCCCCTCGCGCAATACGACAGAGGCAAGACTCTCCCGCCATTCAACTCTAAGCTCACGTAATGTGCGAACTCCAAAAGGGGTGACGTAAAAGCTGAAAATATACAGAAGCACCGTCAAAAACAGAGCGAGATACATCACTGGTTTCATAAGCGCAGCTTTGCTTAGTCCAGCAGACCACATCACTATCAATTCTGACTCTGTGTAGAGCTTGTTAAACGTAAATAAAATTCCGAAAAACAGCCCCAGCATTAGGGTGAATTTCAAAATACCCGGCAGCAACAATACTGTTAGCGTCAGAAAGGTACTGATTGGCAAACCTGTTATTAATTTTTCCACGAATTGCAGGGTCTGCGATAGCCAGATTACCCCTGTTAGCGCAAAGGTAATGAACAGGGTCGGGCCCAGCAGCTGAACAATAATATACCAATTGATCTTTTTCATGGGGGCAGTATAGCGAAAGTCTCGTCAAGCGCTATTAAAGAAGCGCCTTGATTTGCAGAAAAAAGTTATAATTTGAAACAGTTGGGGGTCAAAGCTGGATTGGCCTTATTTTAAATCTATTCCATGTTGAACCTGTCTGCCAGCTAGGGTATGCAGGTAATCAAAGTAACCAATATAACAATCAGGGGTTTCCCATGAATTTTGTCTTCTCAGAAATTGCCTTGCCACAAAATGGTACTCTCGCCATTCCGGTATTTGCTGAAAACACCCTTTCACCGACCGCGCAGGAAGTGAACGACATGACCGATGGTGCTCTTGTTCGTGCGATTGAAGATAGCCGTTTCAAGGGTAAATCCGGCGACATGCTGGTTGTCATGGCACCGCAAGGTGTGGAGGTGTCCCGCGTCGTTCTGTTTGGTCTCGGTGAACCGGAAGAGCTGAAACTTGCAGATTTTGAAAATCTGGGTGGCAAGTTGATTGGAAAACTGAATGCATCAGGTGCTAAAAAGGTCCGCGTGATACTGGATGGACTGGTTGATAGCCCTATCACAGATGGTGAAGCTGCCGCTCGTGTTGCATTCGGTGCCCAGCTCGCGTCTTATCGCTTTGACAAGTACAAAACTGATCAGGATGATGACAGCCTACCATCAGTTGAAGATTTTGAAGTCGCCTCCGCCTCTGCAGATGAAGCTAAATCATTGTATGGCGATTTGGATGCCATCGCGCAGGGTGTCTTTTTGACCCGTGATTTGGTGAGTGAACCTGCCAATTCTCTGTACCCTGAAACCTTCGCTGCCCGGTGCAAGGAGCTTGCAGATTTAGGTGTCGAAGTCGAAGTGCTTGGTGAAGCCGAAATGGAAGAGCTGGGCATGGGGGCGTTATTAGGGGTCGGGCAGGGATCTGTCCGTGAAAGCCAGCTTGTAGTCATGAAGTGGAATGGCAACCCTGACGCCAAAGACAGCAAACCGCTTGCTTTTGTGGGTAAGGGCGTTTGCTTTGATACTGGCGGTATTTCATTAAAGCCCGGTCCGGGCATGGAAGAAATGAAATGGGACATGGGCGGCGCTGGAACAGTAACTGGCCTTATGAAAGCTCTTGCTGGGCGGAAAGCGAAAGTTAATGCCGTCGGTGTCATTGGCCTTGTTGAAAATATGCCAGATGGAAATGCGCAGCGTCCGGGTGATATTGTGAAATCCATGTCTGGACAGACTATAGAAATTCTAAACACGGATGCTGAAGGCCGACTGGTACTTGCAGATGCTCTGTGGTACACGCAGGATCGCTTTGACCCGAGCCTCATTATTGATTTGGCGACCCTTACGGGGGCGATTATCATCTCACTTGGGCATGAAAACGCGGGCCTGTTTTCAAATAATGATGAACTGGCAGACCAGATTTTTGCATCCGGTAAAGCTGTTGGTGAAGGTGTCTGGCGTTTCCCACTTCAACCTGAATACGCCAAACAGATTAAATCCCCAATAGCCGATATGCAGAATATCGGAACTGGTGGGCGTGGTGCTGGATCCATTGTGGCCGCTGAATTTCTTCAAAA
This sequence comes from Sneathiella glossodoripedis JCM 23214, assembly GCF_000616095.1. Classification (GTDB taxonomy): domain Bacteria; phylum Pseudomonadota; class Alphaproteobacteria; order Sneathiellales; family Sneathiellaceae; genus Sneathiella; species Sneathiella glossodoripedis. The sequence goes on from NZ_BAMS01000002.1 coordinate 80,080, forward strand.
ATTTGTAAATGGCAAGCCTTGGGCTCATCTTGATATTGCTGGCATGGCATGGTCTAAAAAAGACACCCCAACTGTACCCAAAGGGGGAACGGGATATGGCGTGCGGTTGCTGGATGAATTCGTTCGGCGCAATCACGAAGGAAAGTAACTTTTTGAATGGTTGAGGTCAGCTTTTATCACTTGCAGGCCCAGCCGCTTGAGCAGGTATTGCCGCGTTTGCTTGAAAAAGTAAGTGAACGCGGCCTTCGTGCTCTGCTTCGCCTTAAGTCAATCGAATTGTCTGAACGGCTGAACACAGAACTTTGGACTTATTCCGCCCCGTCTTTTTTACCTCACGGAAGTGATCAGGACGAAAACCCTGAGCAGCAGCCGATTTTACTAACGACTGATACTGCATCGAACCCCAATTCTGCATCAGTGCTTGTCTTGCTCGAAGATGCTGACGCCGCCGACATAGCGGATTTTGATCGCTGCCTCTATATGTTCGATGGTAATGATCCTGAAAGTCTTCAATTGGCCAGAGCGCGCTGGAAAAGTTTCAAGGCAGAAGGGCTAGAAGTGACCTATTGGCAGCAGGAGCAGGGGCGTTGGGTCAAGAAAGCCTGACTATTCAAGCTTCCAGACCTTCAAGTTCTTCCTGTTTCAGCATCCATTCCGCTTCAATCTTTTCCAGTTTAGAGTTCAGATCACCAATTTCTGCGACGATTTTGGCTTGATAATCAGAGCCTTTCTCGTAAGTCTCCGGGGCCGCCATGATGTCTTCCAGCTTGCCTTTTTCGCTTTCCAGCTTTTGAATCTGGTTTTCAAGCTTGCTGATTTCCTTGCGAAGAGGGGCCATTGCTGCACGGTTCTGGGCACGTTGCTTTCGTGCTTCCTTGCCGCTTAATCTAGGTTGTTCGGTGTGTTTCTCTGCAGTTGAAATCGGTTTGCCAGCGCCGGCCGATCTGGCTGTTTCCAACACAAGCTTCTTATAGTCCTCTATGTCACCATCAAACCGCTTTACACCACCTTCTGCGACCAGCCACAAATCGTCCGCAACCAGACTGACCAGATGCGGGTCATGGCTAATCAGAATAACGGCGCCTTCATATTCGTTCAGGCCCTGTACCAGCGCTTCTCGCGCATCGACGTCCAAATGGTTTGTCGGCTCATCAAGGATCAACAGATGCGGTTGATCCACTGATAACAGGCAGAAGGTCAGGCGCGATTTCTCCCCCCCTGAAAGTTGCGCTACAGGCACGTCTGATTTATCCTTGGAAAAGCCAAATTGTCCAAGGCGCGCCCGGATTTTGGCTTCACCCACATTGCCAAGTTTTGCAGCCAGATGTTGATATGCCGTCTCGTCAGGACGCATTTCATCAAGCTGGTGTTGGGCGAAAAAACCGATTTTCAGTTTGGAGGATTTATTCAGTTGCCCCCCCATACGCTGTAATTTACCCGCCAGTAGCTTTGCAAATGTTGATTTACCGTTACCGTTCTGACCCAGAAGCGCAATGCGATCTTCCATATCAATCCGAAGATCCAGCCCCTTAAGCACAGGTTTATCTGGCGAATATCCTGCACTCGCGCCTTCCATGGAAATGATCGGAGAGGAGAGCGGCTCAGGGGATGGAAAATGAAAATTGACCGTATATTCTTCCATGACTGAAGCAATTGGCTTCATTTTCTCAAGCATTTTTACACGGCTTTGCGCTTGGCGTGCCTTGGAAGCCTTCGCCCGGAAACGATCGACAAATGATTGCAGATGTTTACGCTGGGCCTCCTGTTTTTTGGCCATTGCAGCATTTAATGCCAGTTGCTCTGCCCGGGTTTTTTCGAAGAAATCATAGTTACCCGTATATTTGACAAGTTGTCTGTTTTCCAAATGGACAATCGTACCTGCAACATTATTCAGAAGATCACGATCGTGACTGACAATAATGAGCGTATGCGGATAGTTTCTGAGGAAGTTTTCAAGCCACAAAGTCGCTTCCAGATCCAGATAGTTGCTTGGCTCATCGAGGAGCAAGAGATCTGGATTGGAAAAAAGCGTGCCTGCAAGGCTGACGCGAGTACGCCACCCCCCGGAATAAGAAGAGCAGGGGCGCTTCTGTGCCTCGTGATCAAAGCCTAGACCTGCAAGGATTTTAGCCGCACGGCTTTCTGCGCTATGGGCATCAATATCCGCAAGTCGCGTGTGAATTTCCGCGATGCGCATTGGATCTTCGGCTGTTTCTGCTTCCGCCATAAGGGAAGCCCGCTCGACATCTGCTGCCAATACAGCTTCAATCAGACTTTCCGGACCCGATGGCGCTTCTTGCGGCAGGACACCCAGTCTGGCACCGTTCTGCAATTGAATAGAACCGGAATCGCTTGCTAGCTCTCCAGTAATCAGTTTTAGCAAGGTGGATTTCCCGGTGCCATTGCGACCAATCAATCCCACTTTATGTCCGGCAGGAATGTGAACACTTGCATCTTCAAGAAGTGTGCGTCCGGCAACCCGGTATGTAAGCTCTTTAATCTGTAACATGGCGCGAAGCTCTAGCAGCTTTTTATCCCGCAGGACACAAAAATACTAAGGCAAAGCCTAAAAAATTCGGTAATTCTGTTGCAGCATTGTTTGCATACGGTTATAAGGCGCAAAATTCTTTTTTCTGTTCCTCCAACCAGAGTGATGACAATGGCTTTAGAACGTACTTTTTCAATCATTAAACCAGATGCAACCCGCCGTAACCTGACAGGTAAAATCAACGCTGTTTTCGAAGAAGCTGGACTGCGTATCGTAGCCCAGAAACGTATTCGTATGACTCGTGAAAATGCAGAAGCATTTTATGCGGTTCATAAAGAGCGTCCTTTCTTCGGTGAACTTGTTGACTTCATGACATCAGGTCCAGTTGTGGTTCAGGTTCTGGAAGGTGAAAATGCTGTTGCTAAAAACCGCGAGGTTATGGGTGCAACAAATCCTGCGGACGCTGCTCCTGGCACAATCCGCAAAGAATTTGCTGAAAGCATCGAAGCAAACTCAGTTCACGGCTCAGACAGCCCTGAAAATGCTGCGATTGAAATTTCACAGTTCTTCTCACAGTTTGAAATTGTTGGCTAACGACTGATAGTTTCCGAAAAAAGGGCTCCCATCAGGGGGCCCTTTTTTATGTGAAATTACAGGTGACAGAGAATCTCTCGCGCTTTTTCGAAATATAAAATCTGATGAGTAAGGACGTTTGCGGTTGTTATCCATTTGAAGAATATTGTGTTTTAAAATTACGAAAAATATTCTTGACGTGAAACTTTATTAAGGTCAGTGTTGTTGACCTTAATGATGTCACAGGATTTTATTGATGAGTTGGACCAATAAATTTTCAGAAGATGCAAGGGCAATAGAAGCATCTGAAATTCGCGAACTGCTAAAAATTCTGGCAGACCCCAATATTCTTTCATTTGCTGGTGGAATTCCCGACCCTGAATTATTTCCGATGGCGGATATCTCTTCTATTCGCAATACCATTGAACTGGACCCTGTTTTGTCCAAAGAATCCATGCAGTATTCGGCCACTGAAGGGTATATGCCACTGAGAGAGTGGATCGCTGAACGCTGTACTACTGAAAATCTTGCTCTGACATCAGACAACATTCTGGTTACCAGTGGGGCGCAGCAATCGCTGACATTGCTGGCTGCCGCTCTTATGGATCCGGATTTGCCCGTCGCTGTTGCCGATCCAACCTATTTAGGGGCGTTGCAGGTTTTTATGACGCGCAGGCCCAAATTCGTAACCGTGCAGACTGACGAGGATGGTTTAATTCCAAGCAGTTTGGAAGAAGCCTTCAAGGCAGGTGCACGGATCCTCTATACCATTCCTGATTTCCAAAATCCGGGTGGGATGACGATCCCTCTGGATCGGCGCCGTGAAATTGTCGAACTGGCTCATAAATATGATGTCGTCATTCTGGAGGATACTGCTTATAGAACCCTCTATTATGATGGTCCTGCGCCGGCTTCCCTATTGGAAGTGGAAGGTGACTATCTGGGGCAGGGTAAATGGCAAAGCGAAGGACTTGTGATACAGGTTGGAACCGCTTCAAAAACGCTTATGCCTGCCTTGCGTGTGGGGTGGACCATTGCACCGAAAGCATTGTTCGAAAAGCTTGTCATCCTTAAGCAGGCCAATGATCTGCAGACCTCCTGCATGAACCAGATGATGGCATTTAAACTGTTCAGCAGCATTTTGGATGACCATGTTCAAAAACTTCGTGAAGTTTACGGTGAACGCCGGGATGCCATGGTTAAGGCGTTACGCAGATATCTGCCAAACAATGTCCGTTTTACTGAGCCGGCTGGCGGCATGTTTGTCTGGTTGCAGTTGCCCGACGGGCTGGATGCAAAGGAACTTCTGGCGAAATCACTGGAAAGTGAGAAAATAGCATTTGTCCCAGGTGCTGCTTTTCACGCAACTGGTACCGGCAAAAACACATTGCGGTTGTCTTTCTCTACCTGCAAACCGCCAGTAATCGATGATGCCATGCGGCGCTTGGCGAACCTGATCGCCGCCGAAGAGAGAAGGCGTGTCGCTTAAGGCTTGCAAGCTTTCATTCTAAAAGAATTTAAAAGGCGCCGGTTTTGGCGCCTTTTTTTAATCTGAACGGCCGTTTTCAGCTTTGTCAAAAAGGGCAACTGTATCCGCGCCCCCGCGTGGATTGTCACTGTGACGGCAATGACCGTCTATAATAGCACCGGGCTCAATACTCAGCGAAGAATTTGTGACATCACCTTTCACGCGGCCCGAAGCGGTAATGGCTACATCATGGGCGACGATATTGCCATCGACCTTTCCATGGATGATAAGGGTATCGACTTCGATATCACCCGTTACATGGGCAGTATCCCCTAAAGTAAGCTTTTGCGCGCGAATATTGCCAGCAACAATGCCATTGACCTGAAGCTCACCGTCACACTCCAAATCCCCGGATATGACGAGCCCTTTTGCAATAATGGAGGGCATATCCACACCAGTCTGTCCTTTTTTGTCCTGACCGCTTGAAAACATTATGATGCCCACCCCTCTTGAAAATTGATTAGTCCTTGGCTTCCTCTAAAACGCTACTGGTTTTAAAGGCGTAGTTCCCAGCTTTGAAAAACTTGGCCGGGTTCTGGTTTTTACCATTATATATGATTTCATAATGCACATGACGGCCGGTACTACGACCTGTTGATCCCATGGTTCCAATTTTGGTTCTGAAATCCACCTGATCGCCGCGTTTGACATGAATTTTTTTCAGATGACCAAACTTGGTTTTAAACCCTTGTCCATGATCGATTTCCACCATCTTCCCATATGCACCGCTATGACCGGCAAAGACCACTTTTCCCGGTGCAGTTGCCAAAATAGGGGAGTTGCGGGGGCCACTCATGTCTATACCCGCATGAAAAGCTTTCTTCTTGGAAATCGGATCGCGGCGCATGCCGAAACTTGAAGTCACATAACCACTATCCAGTGGCCGCGCCAGCGGGATGTTCTTCATCAGGGAATTCAGCGTTGTCCATTTGGCAAGGCTTGCCTCCATTTTGAGGGCATCCTGATAATAACGCTGTTCGACTTCCAGTAGCTCGCGCGTATTGGACAGTTCATTGAAGGGGCCGCCAATCCCTTCCACATTGTCGAGGGACAGAACCTCATCGGGGTTGAGGCCGGTTAGGGTAATGGTTTGTTTCAGCGCATCAATTCCCTGTTCCGCCTGTTCATGAACACGCGCAATCAGGTTCTTGTTCTGTTTGGAAATGGTTGCGATACGGCTTTTCAGATCCTGAACTTCATTTTGCAGGTTTTCGACCAGTACTTCTTTTTCAGACCGCTCTTTTTCAAATGTGGAAAGGCGTTTTTTGGTTTGCTGAAGTTCTTTGTAAATTTCATCCTTGGAGGATTGGAACATCTGCAGTTCGCGATTTAGCGAAGACAGGCGTTTTTGCGCAATCAGTTTTTCTTCCGCATGCATATCCCGCTCTTCAGCGGTCTGGTAAAGAGCTTTATTGATCTGAGTGATTTTCAGCGACAGCTCTTCACTGCGTTTGTTGGTTCTCTCCAGCCGCGAAGATAGCATCTTGATCCTGTTTTCCAGATCCTTCGCATATTCGTCACGGCTATTCAGATCATTGGCTTTTTTCTGCAACGTGGCAGTAGCCATCTGCAGGGTCGATTTCAAATTTTCCCGCTGACTCAGAATATCTTCCAATCGCGCATATTGCCGGTCCAGCTCTTCCTTTGTCATAGTCAGGTTGGAGCGGGCATAGAGCAGGTTGGACGAAACATCGCGGACCCGATCCTGCAGCAAAGCGAGTTGTCTCTCCTGCTTGGAAATGGTGACATCTTTGGCAATATTTTGACTGATCAGACCCGTAATCAGTGCAGCCGTACAAATGCCGCCAGCAACCAGCGAAACCTGCAGCCTTGTGCTGAACGAGTAATATTTGGGTTGACCGTTTTTACTGACAATGACTTGTCGGGGCGCGAAAATGCGTCCCAAAGTTCCCTTCAGATTCATCTGCTCCCCGCAAAGGTGTATTCCGTTGGTCCAAGACGGCAATTATTAAACCGATTTTCACTGAAACTGCAACTCTACAGAAGACGGTCTAAAGTCTGGCCTGTGACGCTCAGGAAACTTTCTGGGAGTGGCTCAAGGGCATGTAATAGTCAGGGGTGAGATCGGCTTCAGCCCGCGCAGCTTCATTAAATGGAGGTTTTAAAAGGCCTTTGAAGTTTTTTCTCACCAGTTCTTGCCAGAATTCACGAGGACTTTCATTCAGTCGGCCGCACAGGAAATGAAACCACCGGTTTCCCGTAGCCACATGTCCTATCTCTCTTCCAGAATGATTTTAAGAACATCTGCACTCTCTTCGTCGCCCATTTTCACGAATCGCGCGATCATTCCCGGCGTGACATCTAGCCTCTCGCTTCCAGAACCATCGGCACAATAGCCAGCCTTGCAGCAAAATTATTTCTAGTTTCGAAGGCAGCTTCCCAAAGTCCATCATGGGCGGGGAAGTCTCCATATTCGAAACCCAGTTTACGAATGCGTTTCTGTAACAATTGGAAATGCTTGCCCTCTTCAGCGCCGACCTTTACCCAATCATCAAAAAACGCCTTAGGCATGCCCTGATCACTGAATCTCAGCACCATGTCCCAAGCAAGGTCGATCGCATTCAGCTCAATATGCAAGACAGCATGGAGCAATGTCGCGCGGGCTTTATCTGACACACCGCGTCGCCGTGGCATTTCAGCCGGCGCTAACAGGGGCGGGCGCTCGGGGCGCCCCGGACGATCTGGCGCGGCGGCGAAACCAATTTGTGTTATCTCTGCATTTTGCCAACGTGCTGCATTTTCAACACTTAGCCGTGCTTTCTGATCGCCGTCGGTGGCTGTAAGAACAGCAAATGCCAGATCGCTCAGTGTGTCAGTCATCTAGAGCGCTTTTGCAGCCTCAAGGACTGCGTCCACATGGCCTTTGACCTTCACTTTGCGCCAGACATTGCGAACGGTGCCGGCTTCGTCCACTAAAAAGGTAGCACGTTCAATTCCCATATATTTACGGCCATACATGTTTTTCTCAACCCAGACACCAAAGGCCTCGCACACATCTCCCTCTTCATCACTGGCGAGGATCACTTGAAGGTCATGTTTTGTGCGGAATTTTTCGTGTTTGGCAATCGTATCTTTGGATACTCCGATTATTTTCACCCCAAGCGCATCAAATTCGCTTTTAAGCTCAGTAAAACCCTTCGCTTCAGTGGTGCAGCCCGGTGTGTCATCTTTGGGGTAGAAGTAAATTACATAGGGCGACCCTTTAAGGCTTTCATTGCTGATTTTCCCATCTGTATCTGTTTCCATTTCAAAGGCGGGAACTGTGCTTCCTGCTTCAGTCATGAGGTCTCCTGATCGTTAGAGTATTTGAAAAATTGTGCAGAGGTTATGAGCCTTTTTCCCCGGGCACAACTACAATTTTTTCAAAAACTTCGCTGACTTTGCGTTCCGTTTGCGCAAGCTTTTCGTTTAAATCCGAAAAGTCCTTAGCGCCACCAACTGTCGACAAAGCCTCTTTGAGAGCCAGCGGAATTTCATCGGTAACTATACGATCTTTAAGCGATAATCGGATCAGTCCTTGCAGATTGAGGTAAAAACCCATCGCGTTAATCAGTGCAGTGCCATCGGCTTCCTCCAGAAGACGGGCCTTCATCATTTCGCGCAGACTTTCAATTGTATTTGTCTGTAAAATTTCTGGGTGGTCTGCGCAATGGAGCAGCTTCAAATACTGGCAGATAAACTCCAGATCCATCAGGCCGCCTGCATGGTGTTTGAGCCGCCATATGGGTGCATTCGCATATTCCTGACGGATACGCCCCTGCATGTCCAACAGGTCGCCCGTAATTTTTTTGGTATCACGCGGTGCTTTAAGGATGGACTCCAATTCCTTTTGGGTGTCTGCAAGCAGGCTTTCATCTCCGACAATTGGACGGGCGCGGGTTAAGGCCAGGTGCTCCCATGTCCAGGCTTCTTTCATATAGTAATTGTTAAAGCCATCCAGTGGTAGCGCGATGGGGCCAGCCTTGCCATGGGGGCGCAGTCTCATGTCGACTTCATAGAGGAAACCCTCTCCAGTAAGGGCGCTTAATGCATTTATGAAGCGTTGGGAAAGCCGCGTATAAAATAACCCCGGTGCAATTGGTTTCGCCCCATCTGTCATCACATCTTCATCAGGCAGATCATATACAAAAATCAGATCTGCATCTGATCCGGGTGTCATTTCCATGCTGCCCAGTTTGCCCGCTGCCAGAACGGCAAACCGGCCTCCGGGAACAGAGCCATGCTTTTCACACAGCTCTTCCATGACTTGCGGCAAAATCCGGCTCATGACAATTTCCGCAATCTGGCTGAGGGGTTTACCTGCATTTACCGTTGGCCCGAGCGGATTGCCGTGGTCAATATTATTCAGGATCTGCACGCCGATCTGGAATTTAAGATCATTTATCCAGCGGCGACAGATATCCAGCACATCCTGATAGTCACGGGCAGTGGTGAGCATTTCATCCAGCTCTTCTTCAAGTATCGGGCGTTCTGCAATCGGGGCCATGAAATCGGAACTGAGAACCCCATCCAGCAACAGCGGATTACCCGCCAGACGGTCTGCCAGATCGGGTGCCATCCCCATAATTTTAGCGACAAGCTTGAGTAAGCTCGGATGAGCGGTAAATAAAGAAAATAACTGAACTCCGGCGGGTAATTTTCTTAAAAACGCGTCGAAACGCATGAAGCAGCGTCGGGATTGGCAGTATTAGCCAGATCCTCCAGAATAGTCGGCATCAAAGCCGTTAATAACTGCTGTGCCCGGACGGTGCGTGTGGCGCGGTATCGTCCATGATGCCATTCACGAACCAGCTTGGAAATGGCAGAGCTATCTGCAAAACCCAAGGCCTGCAAAGATTGAAGAGTCTCTGGATCATCTTCCGAGCCGGTGAAAACAAGCCGTCCGACTTTTCTTTCTTCATTTTCTTCAAACTGGAATAAAGCATCGTAATGGGCTTTGACTTGCAACAGCGTTGCTTCCAGCTTCTGACGGAAATCCTGAGGATCATCATAGCCCATAAACACTCCCAAGGCATCCAGTTCACCGGCCTCATCAGGAAGGAGTTGGGTTTGTTCGTCATTAATCATTTGCAGACGATGTTCCAGTGTTCGAAGAAATATATAGCTGTCCCTTAAATCATCTCGAACCTGCGCTTTGGTTTTTCCAGCCTCCACAAGGGCGTCAAGGGTTTCCAGCGTGCCTGAGGTTCGAAGACCCAAATCCCGCCCACCTTCAATCAGCTGTTGGGTTTGGCAGAAAAATTCGATTTCTCTAATGCCGCCGCGACCAATTTTTATGTTATGTCCATCGAGGGAAATTTCCCCAAATCCTTTATGGGTATGAATTTGGGATTTGATAGCCTGAATATCGGCAATCGCTGCGAAATCAAGAAATTTACGCCATACAAACGGGCGCAGAAACTCAATGAACTCAAGGCCTGCGTCAATATCACCAGCGATTGGGCGGGCTTTGATCATTGCGGCCCGTTCCCAATTTTGTCCCTGACTTTCATAATAGGTATGAGCAGCGGAAATTGGGAGTGCAATGGGAGTTGCGCCGGGGTCCGGGCGCAGACGTAAATCCGTTCGAAAGACATATCCATCCGCGGTGCGATCCTGCATCATGCGGACAAGGCTTTTGGTCATTCGAACCATATAATCTTCGAGAAATTTTCGACCCGTATAGGTTATTTTTTCGCGGTCAAACAGAACGATCAAATCAATGTCACTGGAATAATTGAGCTCAAAAGCTCCCAACTTGCCCATTCCCAGAATAATCACACCACAGTCTTTTGTTGGTTTATCCGCATCGGGCAGTTGCAAATCCCCTTTCTGATGACCCGCATAAAGTAAATGGGCGATGGCCGCATCCGTTGCGCTTGCTGCAAAATCGGACAGGGTTTTTGTTATTTTCATGAGCGGCCAAGCTCCGGCAATGTCACACGCCGCTGTCAAAAGAGCAATTCGGCGTTTGCCGACACGAAGCCCCTTCATGACGTCACTTTCAGTGTTTTGCGGGGCGCAGTCATTCTGCAGTTCACGAAAAATGAATTTCAGCGCTTTTTCACTGCCATCTTCCATCAAACGTTTGAAAAATGGAATTTCCTTGAGCAGACATTGACTGAGAAAAGGACTGTTGCCGAAAATGGCAGATAAAAAATCACTGGCGTCCTTAGAATTGCCCAATTCTTCTGCGAAACCTGACAGGATAGGATCCAAGGCTGTTTTTTCAGCCCAGTTTTCCATGTTTATAGCAAGCTGTTCCTCATGCGCAGCCTTTGGGAGTGAAACAATTTCTGTCAGGAAAGAAAATTTATTTTCAGCGGACATATCCAATAAATCCAATTTGGGTCATAGTAGGATTACGTAAATTCCATACTGTGCCAGTGTGCAATAATTCCAATAAGGTTCATAGCGTTTAAGTGACTAGCAAAGTGATTTCCACAGCTTATAAAATTTTCACCCGCACTCTATTAAGCATCCTCGTGCTGTTTGTACTTGCAGCTCTGGTGCTGGTGGCAGCCTTGTCGCGCGGGCCGGTTTCAATGACATTTATGGGACCCTATCTGGATCAGGTGATCGCGGATCAGTATCCGGATATGACATTCGCCTTTGATGATATCCAGATGCTTTGGGATAATCGCGACAGAAATCTGGTCTTCAATGTCCAAAGCATGTCTATCCGCCGCGAGGCGGAAACGGTTGCCTTTATCCCTGAAGTGACCGTAACGTTCAGCGCAGATGCCTTGTATAATGGTCGACTGGCGCCTTCCGGGCTTGAATTTGAAGGACTTAAAATTGTCCTCACGCGCACAGCGGATGGGGCAATGAATTTGGGCTACAGCTATGGCGAAGAACGGGATGCGGATAAATCTGCAGATAACACCGCTGAAGCCAGCAACCCTGAGATTGTACACACACTCCTGGCGGAATTGGGTCAGAAACAGGCCAGTTCCGATCTGACGGCGTATCTGGAACGGCTGGAGATATATGATTTTGGCCTGTTTGTTGAGGATGAAAAAATCAACAAACTCTGGCGGATCACATCGGCCGATCTTGTACTTTGGAAAAGCGAGGAGGGGCTGAACGGTCGGTTGCAAGGTGATGCGCATTTTGGCGAGGATACAATTACGCTGGCCTTTGATGCAGCCTATAACCGCGCGAGTGGGGAGACAGTTATGCAGACCGCCATTCGCGATCTGCATTTGCCTCTTTTGGCGCGGGAAATTCCTGATCTGAAAATACTGCAAGGGGTGACGTTGCCCGTCAGTGGAAATATCGATTTGTCCATTGATCGCACCTTCCAGCCTAAACAGGTCAGTTTCCGTCTTCGTGCGGGGCAGGGAAAAGTGGACATCCCCGATCTCTACAAAAAACCACTTCCTATTAATTCTGTAGAAGTGGTTGGGCATAGTGCTGCCCCGTTTAATGGGGTCAACCTGAATGTGGTGAAGATTGATAGCGACGGGCCGGATATAACCCTGAATGGGGCTTTCCAGCAGAGCGAAGCCGGTTTTGGCATGTCAATCGAAGGGAGCTTTCCGGAAATTCGAACCAATGATCTGGCGCTCTATTGGCCATATTCAGCAGGTGTTGATGCTTATAACTGGGTGACGAGCAAAATCAGTGACGGAGTGGCCAAAAACGTGACGTTCCGTGTTGATCTGCCAGCGGGTGCGATTGCCAGTGGTAAAATCCCCGATGATTCAATTGAGTTGAAATTTGATATTGAAGGCGCAAGTGCGGATTATTTCGCTCCTCTTCCAAAAGTGACAAACATTAATGGCAAGGCAATTCTGACCGAAAAGCAGATTCACATTTTTGCAATGACCGGCGAAGTGGGTGGCCTGCGGTTACCGCAAGGCGATGTGCTGATCTATGACTTTGATAAATATGACCAGATTGCGGACATTACGTTGAAGGTTGAGGGGGAAAACGCACGTATTTTTGAATTTTTGGATCGCAAACCACTGGAACTTGCGAGCCCATATGGTATTGAGCCTGCGAAAATGACAGGCACGGGTGTCGTTCAGGCGCAGTTTGTTTTCCCTTTGCGCGATGATCTGCAGCTTGAGCAGGTTAATTTTGAAGCCAGTGGTGAATTTTCAAACGCGTATATTCCGAATGTGTATGAAAATTTCGACCTGTCTTCTGCCAATATGGCCGCCTTGGTAACCCCGGAAAAACTAAGCGTCAAAGGCAAAGGAAATGTGCAAGGTGTCGATGCTGATGTCACGTTTCAGTCCTGGTTCAAAGGGGATAAATCCGGTCAACGCCGCTATGAGGTTCAGGCTCGGCTGGATGAGCAGGACCGGGCAGCCTTGGAATTTGACACGGAATATCTGATGGGAACTGTTGGCGCTTCTCTGGCGGTGGATTTGTATCCCAGTGGTGTCTCTTCCGGTGTCGCTACCCTAAATCTTGTTGAAAGTGAATTGCGATTTGATCCACTGAAAATTAACAAACCGGTCGGTGTGCGAGGACTGGTTGGAACTCAGTTCCGCACAGAAAAGGATGGAACGACAAAACTCTCGAATATTCGGCTAAGTTCACAAAATCTGGATTTGGTGGCGACTGCTGAGCTGGACGCAGATGGTTTGAAAACTTTTGATGCCAAAGATCTGAAGTTTGAAGGGGGGAGTGGAAGCGTAAATATCAGACGTGTGGCGGCTAATTCTTATGACGCACGTATTAACGGCAGTCATATCGATTTGAAACCATTTATTCTGGAAGAAGCCAAACCGATAAATGACGATCCTGCCGCCCTTGAGGAAGCGCTCAATTCACCCACTGTGCGCGCTCAGTTTCTGTTTGGTGAGGCAACCCTTGATGAGGATGTCAAACTATCCAATCTGCAAGGAACGCTCGAATATAGCCGCGGGATTATGCAAAAAGCCAATATCTCTGCCGCCTATGCAGGACAGCATAAACTGACATATGCTTTGGATGCAAACGGGCCGGAAAGCCGGAAATTTGAATTGTCAGCGACCGAAACCGGTATGCTCCTCAAAGGGCTGGATGTTTATGACAACGGGCAGGCAGGAGAGTTGAGCATTACCGGTACCCTTACAAATCATCCCCTTGATAGCGAGGCGACAGGATTTGTGAAAATCAAAGACTTGAAAGTTCACAAAGCAAATGTGCTGGCAAAAATTCTGACCATTGGCTCGCTGACAGGTATCGTGGAGCTTCTGCAAAATGACGGCATGACTTTCGCGACGTTGGAGGGACCATTTACCTACAAAAGCAACGTTGTTGAAACAAAAGACTTTCGCGCTGTGGGGGCCATTGGCCTGACCTTTACCGGTAAAATAGATCAATTGCAGAAAACAACAGAAGGGTTTGGAACTGTTATTCCGGCTTATACTCTAAACTCAATACTTGGAAATATCCCCATACTTGGTCGTCTGTTGGTTGGCCGTGAAGGGGAGGGAATCTTTGGTTTTTCCTACAAACTTTCTGGGAAAAGTGAGGACCCCGATGTGTTTGTGAACCCGGTATCTGCGCTCGCTCCCGGCATATTGCGGCGCATGTTTTTCGAACCTTGGGGCTCCGGCGATACAAAACCGGCAGAGCAACAACCAAAAAAAGGGCCAGCCCAGCAGCCTTGACTGCTAACGGCTGACCCTTTTCGGATTATGGCCTGTTAAACAGGGATGATCAGATGATGGCGTTTTTTACCGGCGGATAATTTGATACGTCCTTCTGCATCAAGGTGATCCAGTGACACCACCAGTTTCTCATCCGCTATTTTCTCATCATTAAGTCGCGCACCGCCACCTTTGATCAATTTTCTGGCTTCGGAGCTGGACTGTGCCAGTCCGATTTGATTGAACAGAGCAAATGCAGGAATGCCGGCCTCAAGATCTGCTTTGGGCACTTCTGTTGAGGGAAGGCTGTCTGCCGTTTGACCCATTTCAAACGTTTTGCGCGCTGTTTCAGCAGCTGCCTCAGCGGCTTCTGCCCCATGGGCGAGGCGGGTGCATTCATTTGCCAGAATCTTCTTGGCTTCGTTCAGCTCCGCTCCTTCAAGGCTTTCAAGTCTTGAAATTTCATCCATGGGCAATTCTGTAAACAGTTTGAGGAATTTACCCACATCTGCATCTTCTGTATTGCGCCAGAACTGCCAATAGTCATAAGCCGAAAGCATATCTTCATTCAGCCAGATCGCGCCAGCGGCGGTCTTGCCCATTTTCGCGCCTGATGACGTTGTCAGAAGCGGGGTTGTCAAGCCATAGAGGTCAAAGCCATTTGTCCGGCGACCCAATTCTGTCCCGTTGACAATATTTCCCCACTGATCGGAGCCACCAAGCTGCAGGCTGCAGTTGTAGCGCTTTTTCAGTTCAACGAAATCGTAGGCTTGCAGGATCATGTAATTGAATTCCAGAAAACTCAAAGACTGTTCCCGTTCAAGCCGCAACTTCACGCTATCAAATGTCAGCATCCGGTTGATGGAAAAGTGCCGTCCATAATCGCGCAGGAAACTGATATAGCCAAGGCCACTGAGCCAGTCATCGTTATTCACCATGATCGCATCAGTTGGTCCATCGCCAAAGGTAATGAATTTTTCAAATACCTTTTTAATGCCATCCATATTTTCCTGGATCATTTCATCCGTAATAACCGGGCGGCTTTCATCTTTGCCTGACGGATCACCGACTTTGGTTGTTCCCCCGCCCATCAGCACAATTGGCTTATGTCCCGCTTGTTGCAGGCGGCGCAGAATCATAATCTGCATCAGGGATCCAACGTGAAGACTGCGGGCCGTACAGTCAAAGCCGATATACGCGGTCACCGGCTCTTTGGCAAAGGCGGCATCCAGCTCGTCAATATTGGTACATTGATGCATGTATCCGCGTTCGACGAACATTTTCATAAAGTCAGAGCGTAATTCGGTCATTTGATCTATATTTATCTAAAAGGTGGAAAAAAACAGAGACAGTCCTGTAGCATATTCTGAACCTGTTTTGAAAGGACTGGTTTGAAACTGTAAATTTAAAGGGGCGAGGAGTGTTACCATGCAGCCAGTTTGGGCTATTGGACTAATGAGCGGCACCTCCATGGATGGGGTGGATGCTGCCTTGATCAAAACGGATGGACAGAGCGTTTTCGAATTTGGTCCTGCTTGTTCACTCAGCTATAAACTTGACTTTAGAAATCGTTTTCGCAGATTTCTTGGACAACAAACAGCGCCCGCGGAAATCATTAACGAGTTCACGGACATTAATGCCTCTGCGGTTGAAGCTGTTCTTGAAGAAAGTGGCCTTGATCGCAGTGATATAAATGTGATTGGTTTCCATGGGCAGACGTTGTTTCATGATGCTCCTGCCGGGATCACGGTTCAGGTTGGAAATGCCAGCCGCCTTGCCAAGCGTGCGGTGTTGAAGTTGTCTCCGAATTTCGTGTTGCGGACGTTGCTGCCGGCGGGCAGGGGGCTCCATTTGCACCGCTTTATCACCGTGCATTGGCAAAGGGTTTGGAAGGCCCACTTGTCGTTTTAAATCTGGGCGGTGTTGCGAATGTCACTTATATAAATGATGACGAAATTCTGGCTTTTGATACGGGACCTGCCAGCGCCCTTCTGGATGATTGGGTTCTGTCGAAAACCGGGATGGCATATGATTCAAACGGTCATATCTCCAGACGCGGTACAGTCGATCAGTCTGCGCTATCGCACTTGTTGTCTCACTCCTACTTTGATCGCCCGCCGCCAAAAAGTCTGGATCGGGATGATTTCTCCAGCCATCCAGTCCGGCATCTGTCTTTGGAAGATGGCGCGGCAACCCTTGCCGCCTTTACCGTGCAGAGCATCCAGAAATCTCTCGAGCATATGCAGGTGAAGCCGCGTCGTTGGCTGGTTACAGGCGGCGGTCGCCACAACAGCTACTTTATGGAACAGATCTCAAAAGCGGTGGGCACATCTGTTGAACCGGTTGAAGCTGTTGGCTGGCGGGGAGATGAGCTGGAAGCAGAGGCATTTGCTTTTCTTGCAGTGCGCTCATTGCTGGGATTGCCGCTGAGCGTTCCGGGTACAACAGGTGTTAAAACACCGATGTGCGGCGGTGTCCGCTACCCTTGTGCAGCGGCTTGAATGTAGCGATCTTTTTTGATTTCATCCAGTGTTTCACGCACCTTTATGGCAAGTGTATCAATGGAATAGGGTTTAGGCAGAATATCATCCGCAATATCATCAATTTCTTTCGCGGTCTGTTTTGTCAGCATCTCATCAGCGCGTGAATACCCGCTTGTTAGAAGAACTTTCAGACTGGCCTTTTGCAGGCGTCCTGCTGCGGCCAGTTTAAACCCATTAAGTTCACCGGGCATGATTATATCTGTGATCATCAGCTCGATTTGCGGGAATTCGTTTAAGATTTCAAGGGCGCATTCGCCGCTATAAGCTGTGAAAACCGTGTAACCCAAATTTTCAAGTCGGCAACGGGCGATTTCGGCCAGTTCTTTTTCATCATCGACAATGAGAATCTTCTCATTTCCGGTTGGCAGCGGTGCCTTGCTATCGGATTTTTCGGCTCCGGCAGGAGTGAGGGGGGTCTCATAGTCACGCGGGATGAAAAGGGTAAAAGAACAGCCTTCGCCCGGCCTGGATTTTACTTTGATATGGCCCTTGACCCGTTTGATGAAGCCAAACACCATACTTAATCCCAGGCCGCTTCCTCCGCTGTCTTTTTTTGTTGTATAAAACGGCTCAAACATATGTTCCTTAACTTCATTGCTCAGGCCGTGACCCGTGTCTTCGACCGTAATGGCAACATAGTCACCCGCCACAATATCTGGCTGCAAGCGGGCATAACTGGCACCTATGGAGGTATTTTCTGTCCAAATCGAAAGCCTGCCTCCGTCTGGCATTGCGTCTTTAGAGTTCAGACACAGATTAATCAGCGCATCCTCCAATTCGCCGGGATCGACTTTTACCGGCCAGATTTTAGGCGTCAGATGGGTTTCGAACTGAACTGATGCAGTTGCTGATTTGGCAATCAGTACCTTCAGCTCACGGATCATCTGATTGCTGTTCACCTGCTTCGTGTCCGAGTTTTTATTTGCAGAAAAATTGAGCAGTTTTCGTGTGATTTTGGCGCCGCGTTCAGTGCAATGTATCGCAGTCTTTAAATGCTTTTGCAGGGAATTGTTGACATCAAGCTGCTCGGAGGCGAGTTCCAGATTGCCCTGAATAATACCCAGCAGATTGTTGAAATCATGCGCTATTCCACCCGATAATTGACCAATGGCCTGCAGTTTCTGAGCACTTTGCTGCTCCTGATTGTACCGTTTGCGTTCGGTGACATCAAAGCCGGAAAAAAACAGCATGTCCCGGCCATCCAGATGAATGATTTCAGCATTTAAAAGAAAATCGCGGACTTCGCCATTTCTCATAACCGATTGGGTGGCATAATCGCGCAGGCTTCCGGTTTTTTGAATTTCGGTCAGGATCTTCTCACGTGCCGATGTGTCATCACCCCAGATGTTCAGCTCGTCCGCAGTCTTGCCAATGGCTTCATCGCGGCGAAAGCCACGTGTTGTGATCCAGGCATCATTAACATCAATGAAACGACCGGTTTCCAAATCCGATATGGAAGCAAGTTGGGCGCTGGAATAAAATGCGGCGTCATATAGTTTTGAAAGGCGCGCAAGTTCACCCTTTGCCTCTTCCAGCTCTGCTTCCTTCTCAGCAAGTTTGTTCAGCGCATCCTGCAATTCAGTATCTTGCGTATCAGATGCGGGGCCAACCTGCTGATTTGCACTCTGGGACATGTACATCTCCTACTTACTCTGAAAAAGTGTAAGCAGGAGTCGTAAAGTAAATCTTAAAACACAGTGAATTTCTAATAAAAAAGCCGCTAATAAAGAGCGGCTTTTTTAAAGAATTTATTCTTCCGTCGGGGCGAGGCGCATATCCAGATATTCATCTACAGCTTCCATCAGGTCCGGAATGGTTTCCTGGAAGAAATGATCAGCTTTGCTGATCTCTGTATGGTGAATGGTAATGCCTTTTTGCGCCTGCAGCTTTTCAACCAATTTCAGCACGTCCTTGTGAGGGACTTGAGCATCGCGCAATCCGTTGATAATCACACCAGATGACGGGCACGGGGCCAGAAATGAAAAATCATACATGTTTGCAGGTGGCGCAGCAGAAATAAATCCTTCAATTTCCGGGCGGCGCATCAATAACTGCATGGCAATCCAGGCACCAAAGGAAAAACCCGCTACCCATACGGATGGGGCATTGGGGTTGTTTGTCTGCATCCAGTCAAGCGCAGCCGCTGCATCAGAAAGCTCGCCTACGCCCTGATCATAATCACCCTGGCTTCGCCCAACACCGCGGAAATTGAAACGCAGGACAGAAAATCCACGCTCTTTGAAATTGGTAAACAGATGGTAGACCACTTTGTTGTTCATGGTGCCGCCAAACTGCGGGTGCGGGTGAAGGACCAGCGCTAACGGAGCGTTTGGTTCTTCAGAATGGTGATAACGACCTTCGAGGCGACCTTCAGGTCCATTAAATATTACGTCAGGCATCTAAGTTCAGGTTCCTAATCGTCTAAACATGTTAAGTGCTGCTATACATAGTGTATAAATGCACTGTGATCCAGATCAACAATACCGTAAATTCCAGCCGCATATTATAAGGCTTCCTTGACAGGCAGGGGAAGCCCTTTATATCTGAATCTTACGGGCGCGTTGCAACTTTTAGCTAGTTTCGCTATAAAGGCCGCACAATACAGAAGGAATGGGCTAATGTTCAAGCATATTAGCGAAGATCTTGAAGCTGTTATCGAAAGAGATCCCGCTGCACGCTCCAAATTGGAAGTTGCGTTACTGTATCCAAGTTTTCATGCAGTCCTTCTGCATCGTGTTGCTCACGCCTGTTATAAAAGCGGTTGGCGTCTTATTGCGCGCCTCATTTCCCAATTTAGCCGGTTCATGACTGGCATTGAAATTCACCCCGGCGCCAAAATCGGCAAAAAACTGTTTATTGATCATGGAATGGGTGTGGTCATTGGGGAGACTGCTGAAATCGGTGACCATGTGACATTATACCATGATGTGACACTTGGTGGGGTCGCTCCCTCAATCGATTCAGATAGCCAGCGGGATGTGAAGCGCCACCCTACACTTGAAGATAATGTTATTGTCGGTTCAGGGGCGCAGGTGCTCGGGCCAATTACCGTTGGTCGATGTGCACGGGTAGGGGCCAACTCGGTCGTTGTAAAAAACGTGCCTGAACGTGTAACAGTTGTCGGTAGCCCTGCTCGCGCAGTCACCGGCGCACCGCGCCCATCAGAAGAAAGATTCGCAGCTTACGGTATCGGCGGTGATGAATTGCCCGATCCTGTCTTCAAGGTTCTCGATGGTTTATTGGATAAGGTGCAGTCTTTATCCATGCGCGTGGAAGAACTTGAAAATGAACTCGAAGCAACCCGTCCTTCTTCAGTAATGATTGGTAAAGAGGATGTGGATCGGGAAAAAGCTGCCGATAAAAAGGCGTAATCTTTCACCTTTTCGCAATTAGCACCTTCTCAAGACTTGCCTGATAGGGGCGAAATACATATTTTGCCCCTATGACACACGCCATTTATCTAGATTACAATGCGACGGCTCCCATCCGCCCTGAGGTTATTTCTCTGGTTAGCGAAGTGATGAGCGAAGGGGGTAATCCGTCGTCTGTACATGCACTTGGCCGAAAGGCGAGGGCACGTGTTGAAGGCGCGCGCCGTCAACTGGCATCGCTTGTAGAATGCAAAGCGCAGGAAATTATTTTCACATCGGGCGGAACTGAAGCCAATAATATGGTCTTCAACGGGTTTGAGGGACGAAAACTGATCATTGGTGCGGGTGAGCATGACAGCGTTCTGGCATCCGCGATGCAGCAAAATGCTGTGCAGGTTCCGTTAAATACAGATGGTGTAATTGATCTGGATGCTCTTAATTCCCTCTTGAGCACTATTGAAGAGCCTGCCCTGATCTCGGTGATGATGGCCAATAATGAAACCGGTGTCATACAGCCCATTTCTGAAATTGTTGAACTTGCCCGCGAGCACAGTGCTCTTGTGCATACCGATGCCATACAGGCTGTTGGAAAAATTCCTGTTTCATTTTCCAACTTGGGTGTTGATATAATGACAGTATCCTCACACAAAATCGGTGGACCGCAAGGACAGGGGGCGTTAATACTGCGCGAAGGTGTGCCAATTTCAGCGGGCCAAAAAGGCGGCGGGCAGGAACTTGGGCGCCGCGGTGGAACAGAAAATGTCGCGGGTATAGCAGGCTTTGGACTTGCTGCTGAAATGGCGGCGCTGGAAATAGATAAGATCTCTGCCCTTGCAGAGCTCCGTGACCATCTGGAAGCAGAAATCACACAATATTGCCCCCACGCGGTTATTTATGGGAAATCAGCGCTACGTCTGCCAACAACGAGCTGTATATCCATGCCTGGCGTTGGTGCAGAGCTGCAGGTCATGAATTTTGATTTGGCAGGTATCGCGGTTAGCGCCGGGTCCGCCTGCTCAAGTGGTAAAGTCAAAGCAAGCCATGTTCTCACGGCTATGGGCGCCAGCGACGAGGCGGCATCAGAGGCTATTCGGGTAAGTCTTGGTCTCTCACGACGGCCAATGAGATTGATAAATTTGTGGAAGTCTGGCAAAAGTTGTATCACAAGAAAAGCCCCAGAAGTGCGGCATAATGCCGATTTGGGCGTAAAGAAAAGGGTTACAGAGTTTATGTCGAAACTGACATTCGTTAAACCGAACGGAGACCGAGTGGAAGTCGTTGCGCCAATTGGCAAAACCCTTCTTGAAATTGCTCATCAGAATGGTCTTGAGCTTGAGGGCGCATGTGAAGGCAGTCTCGCCTGCTCAACCTGTCATCTGATTATTGACGAAGATGATTTTGACCGTTTGCCTGAAGCCTCTGACGATGAAGAGGATATGCTGGACCTTGCTTGGGGATTGACACCAACATCCCGCCTCGGGTGCCAGATTGTCATGACCGAAGAGCTTGAAGGCATGGTTGTGACTTTACCAAGCGGCTTTAACAATCAGTTATTTTAGCATCTCATGTCTGAAACGCTTTTTGACCGCTTGAAAGCGGCTAATCTGGACCATTGGAACGCTTACATTCATCATGCATTCGTTGTCGGGATGCAGGATGGCAGCTTACCCAAGACCGCGTTTCAATTCTATCTGGTGCAGGATTATCTGTTCCTGATCCAGTTTGCACGCGCTTACGCTCTTGCGGCCTACAAAGCTAACACGCTTGAAGACCTGAAAGCGGCTGCTGAAACGGTGACTGCTTTGACCGATACGGAAATGAAGCTTCATGTGCAATATTGCGAAGAATGGGGCATCAGTGAAAAGGAAATGCAGGCAACCGCGGAAGCACCGCAAAATATGGCATATACCCGTTATGTGATGGAGCGCGGTATGTCAGGCGATATTCTCGATTTATATGTCGCGCTTGCCCCTTGTGTCGTGGGATATGGTGAAATCGGTGCGCGCCTCATATCTTCTCCTGATACGTTGCGCGAAGAAAACCCTTATCTTCCCTGGATCGAAATGTATGGCGGGGACGACTATCAATCAGTGGCAAAAGCGGCAATCTCCCAACTTGACCGATTGGCTGCCACAAGATTGACGGATGCCCGCTTTGATGATCTGTTAAAAACCTTTGGCGATGCAACCCGACTGGAAGTCGGCTTCTGGCAGATGGGTATAGATGCGACTTGAGGTCGCTCGCAGTTCTATCTCTTAATTCTGTTTTTCTGCGAATTTTCGCTCTATTCTGGATATCCTTCAAGCTCCCACAGGATTTGAGCCTCTTCCGTGAAGCAGACATGACTGACAAGTGAGTGATCCTTCGTCCATAGATGCAGCAGAATGTCAGCAGGTTCATCTACGGTTCCAAGCCGCTCGCTTCCCGTCAGATTTAACATGACCTTATGCGAGGTTGACGCGCAAATCTCTGCGTGAACTCCGTAAAAATTGGAACTGATGGTTCGGTGAAGATGTCCGCAGAAAATACGCAATACCTGTTTGTGTCTGGAAATAACCTCTCCAAATTTGTCAGCATCTTTCAGACCCATTTCATCCATCGGTTTAATCCCGGTCAGGAAGGGGGGGTGATGCATGAAAATTAAGGTTGGCATTGTCGGTTTTTCGGACAGGGTTTTATCCAGCCATGCAAGGCGTTCTTCACATAATCTACCCCAGGCCTGACCTTTGACATTGGTGTCCAACATGACATGCCGAAGCCCTTCTTCTTCCCAGCAATATTGGATATAATCTGTCTTTGGCACATAAGCGTGATCTGCAAATTTCTGGCGAAAAGTCTCACGGCAGTCGTGATTACCAATGCCAAGATATGCCGGAATTTCCAGTGTCGCCAGAACTGCAGACAGGGCATCATATTCATCGGCGCCCCCTTCATTGACCAGATCACCGGTTATGACTGCAAATTTCGGGCGGGGTTCCATGGCATTTACGCGATCAATGGCACGCTGCAATTTGTCGATTGTCAGGTAAAGATCGTGAAATTCTGACTGACGGACCGTTACATGCGGATCACTCAACTGCGCAATAATCATTAAACCTGTCCTTCGCGTAATAACTTCAGCATATCCCGTGTGCGTACGAATTTGCGTCTTGGGCTTTCATCCTTCGCCCGCTGTTTTTCAGCTTCGTTGATTTGTTCCCAATCAGAGAAGGTCACGGTTTCAATTCCCTTCTCCTGGCAATAGGCATCCAGCCCTTTGGCACCGGATTTACTTCCATCGCCTCCATCGCAATGGTCAGCGACAATAACATCGACAACTCTTTGGCTATCCAATCTGTTCGTGCCAATCGTTCCCGATGGGCCACGTTTGGCCCAACCAACGACATACAGATGCTCATCCACTTTGCCATCGGTGTTTTTTACAACGCCTTTTTCGACGGGTAAGCCGCCAACATTGACCAGCTCATAGCCAATGCAGGTGACTAGCAGATCACAGGGATATTCAACAAACTCTCCGCTCCCGACAGCCTTGCCATCTTCGATCCGGTTCTTCTCAAAACGGACCTTTTCAATGCGATCATCACCGTATATGTGGGTGGGGGAGAGCAAAAAATCAAGGCTGAGCAAGCGTTTGCCGGCTACTGGCTTGTTAGCGGCATAGTCGCGCAGCAGGCTCAGGTTATTATTGACCACCTTTGTCTCTTTGGCATCTGTACCTTCAAAACTGTCAGGGATGAGCGCTGGATCCGTGACCGTGACTGCTGTGCTCAGATCCTTGAACTCACTCAGCTCTTTAGTTGAAAACTGGGCGTGTTCAGGGCCGCGTCTACCAATTACGCGAACATGTTCAATTGGACTGTCAAAGATCATCTCGCGGGCATGATCCACAAGATCGCTATCTTTCATCTCTTCAGTACTGCTGAGCAGAACACGGGCAACGTCTAGGGCGACATTTCCATTGCCGATTACAATCGCGTTCTTGATATTCAGATGTGGGACAGCGTTTCGGTATTCCGGGTGACCATTATACCAATAGACAAAGACCTGTGCGCCGAATACCCCTTCCTTGTCTTCACCTTCAATGCCCAATTCTCTATCTTTGGGGGTGCCGATTGCCATTACGACAACATCGTAAATTTCCCGCAATGTCTGCAAAGAAATATCATCACCAAAAGAGATATTCCCAACGAAACGGACATTTTCATTTTCCATTATCTTGTCAAAGGCGCGGCTGACATTTTTTGTCGTTTGATGGTCCGGCGCGACACCGGTGCGGATTAACCCATATGGGGTTGCGAGTTTTTCGAGGATATCGATTTCGCAGCCGGGACATTTGTCAATAAGCGCTCCTGCCGTATACATGCCAGCGGGGCCCGATCCAATAATTGCAACCTTCAGAGCATTACCCATCCTGTTCCTCCCTACCCATCAGACCACCAAAGCGCTTTTCAAAGTCAGCGGATGCGGCCGGCAATGGGCCCCCGATTGTCTTTAAAACCTGCATCAGATGTATCTCCGCCTGCTGCCAGATCCGCTGGTAAATGTCGTGAAACAGGTCTCGCGCCCGCATACCGTGCCAGTTTTCAGGCAGCAATGTTTCTGGCAGCATCGGATCACGAAGCAGGGCACGCCGATAGTCGTGCACAAGCAGGGTTCTGACGACGAATGCCTGTTGATCACTGAGCGTCTCGCCCTTTTTAATGGCTGTTTCAATGGGCTCAAAATGCGCGATGAAATCACTATAGCCTTTTTCAATTTCTTCCAGATTCCATCCTTTTTGCACAACGATATGGGCGCTTGGCTCCTCTGTCAGTGCAAATTCGGCGCCCTTGATAAAGGTGACATGCGACTGTACGCCAAGGTCTTCCACAAGTTGTGCGACCCGATTTGGCGGACATTGCGGATGGGCAAAAATGCCGGCGCCCAGATCCCCAAATCCCAGCCAGCCCAGTTCAATTGCCAACTGGCGTTTCTGATCATCATTTAATTTGCGACGTTCAGAAAACAGCAGCGTCCATTCACCATCCCATTCCTGCGGCAAATGGTTGTATATGCGCTTTGTTGCCTCTTCGAAGCGGTGTTGACCACTTTTGGTGAGGGTATAATAACTTTTGCGGCCCCGTTGTACGCTGCTTAGCAATTGATCATTTTTCAGTCGAAAAACAGAAGTCCGCACAGCGCGTTCATTCAGGCCGAGACAGTCAACCAGATCGATCAGACTGCCAAGCCACACGGTGCCGCCATGGGGTGCAATGGAATCGCCCCAAATGGTGACCAGCAGAGAGCGTGCCTTCAAATTCAGTTGCTCAGGAAGTTTTGAGAGCCGTCGCGTCAGCGCCGGTATATCTCCGCCCATTACTCACACCCTGTGTCCAAATACGATACGACTTTCTTTTGGTTGTGTATCATATTGACCCAACTCCGGGCGAAGTACCAGTGAAATCTGTGTCGCGATAGGCCTGTCGAAGCAACAGGACACAATCTACACTATTGCATAAGACAATCATAATATTAATTGACTGTATTTGATTTTACTATACTATCACAACTAGAGGTGGAGGGCGAAATGAAAAAATACATTTTTTGGGCTGCCATGACAATGCTCACAGCTTGTTCTGGCTTAAGTACTGTTCCTACTTCAGGGGAACAAGCTTCAGGCTATGGATATGTTCCGCTTGATGGGCTTGCAGTAGAGTTTAACAAAAAATGTGTTGACCCAAATGCGGCTTTGAAACTGTTCCCTGACGTCACGCTAAGGTTTGCTGTGGGGAGTTACGACGTAAATGGAGAGTTAACTTATGGCCCCGCAACAGTTACAACAAAAGGTCAAACATACAAAGCGATACTGGATTATGTGAACATTGACGCTGTTCCAATCACCTTTCTGATTAGAAAAAGAATATCAAATGAAGATAATACTTTATGGGTTCCTCTCACAGCTCCTGTGCCAGATAAATTCTTAGTAATCGCATATGATGCAGTCCAGGTTATTGAAAAAGAACGGTTGCTTTCTAGTTCTGACGTAAGGACAAATTTAACCACTACTTTTGGCGAAGTCAGAACAGATAAAAAATTTAAAGACTATGATCTTGTTACAATGCCAGTTTATATTGGTGTTGGCCTGCGGCTGATTGCAGATATCGTTGCGTTGGAAGGTAAAATAAACCTAAGCGGCCTTGGTGTGATCGGGGCTGAAGCAGGTAACAAGAAATTGACTGGTAAGCTGACGGTGCAAACAATCGGTGTAAATGGTTCTGCAATTGGAACTATATTGCCTTTACCGAGTAAGTTGGATCAAACAACTATTGAAAATGGGATCCTCGCCTTGGGCAGCGGGCGAACTTCTCTCTATAATAAAACCGAAGAAAACAGGAACTTGTGGGTTACGCCTAGAGTGGTGGGGCTATATAGCCCCGTAGGAACGAATTCTAGCTTAATAAATGCGCTTTATTCTGCTTTATCAAAAGTACCTCCCAGATGGCAGGGTGACTGCACGGATAAATAGACTTTCTTTTGGTTGTGTATCATATTGACCCAACTCCGGGCGAAGTACCAGTGAAATCTGTGTGACTTTAGCTAATCAGTTTTTTGGCAATGTGACTGTGTTCTGCCATCAATGCCTCCATATCCAACCCGATTACAGCACCGTCGCTCACCCGCCATTTTCCGCCTACCATCACATGATCAGCTTGGTGGGCGCCGCATAAAAGAAGTGCGGCAAGTGGATCACCAGCTCCCGAAAAGCGGGGCTCATCCAGCTTGAAAAGTGCCAGATCCGCCTGCTTGCCAACGGTAATCTGGCCAATATCATCGCGTCCAAGGCACTGGGCCGATCCTTTGGTCGCAAATTCGAAAGCTTTTTGATGGGTCATTTCAGTGGCTTCATAGCGCAGGCGACCAAGCAAAAGCGCCTGACGCACTTCCTGAATAAGGTTGGATCCATCATTGGAGGCGGAACCGTCTACACCAAGCCCAACAGGTGAGCCTGCCTCTTGTAATTCCAGGGTTCTGCAAATGCCGGAGCTGAGCACCATATTGGAAGAAGGGCAATGACAAATCCCGACGCCGGCCTCACCCAGCCGTTTAATTTCGTTATCGTCGAAATGAATGCCATGCGCAAGCCAGGTTTGATCTCCAAGCCATCCCACACTTTCCAGATAATCAAGCGGGCGCAGCGAAAACATCTTTTCGCAAAATGCTGTCTCGTCATGGGTTTCGGCAAGATGCGTGTGCAGGCGAACGTTCAGGTCTTTGGCAAGCTTGGCGCTATCCTTCATCAACTGGGTGCTCACCGAAAAAGGGGAGCAGGGGGCGAGTGCAATCTGAACCATCGCGCCATTGCCGCGCTCGTGATAACGGTTAATCAGACGCTCGCTGTCGTTTAAAATTGCCTCTTCACTCTGCACTGTGCTCGGCGGCGGCAGTCCGCCCTGATCTTCCCCAAGGCTCATGGAGCCGCGCGTCAGCATCGCCCGAATGCCCATCGATCTTGCCGCTTCAACCTGTATGTCGATTGCCTCTTCAAGGGGACCGGGGAATAAATAGTGATGATCCGCCGCGGTGGTGCAACCTGAAAGAAGTAATTCAGCCAGCGCAAGCTGCGAGGAGAGCGCAATCATTTCTTCGCTCAGACCCGCCCAAATGGGATATAGCGATTGCAGCCATGGGAATAGTGGTTTGTTAAGGGCGGGCGGACATGCGCGCGTCAGTGTCTGGTAAAAATGATGGTGAGTATTGATCAGGCCGGGCAACAGGACATGTTCACTGGCATCGAAAACCTCAATACCTGTCATGTCTTTTGGTGTTTCACCAGAGCCGTAGGTCGCGGTTATCTGGTCATTTTCCACGAGGATGCCGCCGGCACAATTGTCGCCCAATACCGCGAGCGGATTTTTGATCCAGATTTTCATGACCGTTTACTCTGCTACAGATTATTTTACGTGGAAATATTGGTAAAAACTCTACGTCAGTTGTGGAATTCTGACAAGTCAACAAATGTCAGCTTTTTTGACCTTTTTATGCTAATTTTGTTGCTCAAATCGGATTTAGCCTTAATTTTGCTTTGGGTACAAATGCAGTTACGGGTACAAGGCGTAAGAGCGGCTATGCAAAGCTTGGATAACATTGAATTACTCTCAGGACTGACAGCGGCAGAGCGGCAGGAAATTGCCGCAAAATGTAGCTGGAAAACCTACTCGCCCGGAAAACAGATACTGGAAAAATCCAGCACCAGCCGCGACGTGTTTTTTGTCGTCTCGGGCAGTGTGAATATCGTCAATTTTGGTGTCTCCGGACGGGAAGTCGCTTATGCTACGGTTGAAGCGGGTCAGTATTTTGGTGAGCTTTCAGCCATTGACGGGCGTCCGCGTTCCGCAAATGTGATCGCGAACAAGGAATGTGTTCTGGCGTCCATGTCACCGGAAAATTTCACCGAACTGCTCAAAGATCATCCGGAAGTTTCCATTCAGGTATTGCAGCGGCTGGCCCGGATTATCCGTGTTAATGACGAAAGAATTCTGGACCTCTCCACGCTTGGCGCCGTGCAACGGGTTTGTCAGGAACTTCTGCGCATGGCGGAACCTGATCCGGTTACCCCCGGATCATGCTCATTTACCCTATGCCCACACAAAGTGCGATCGCCAGCAGGGTATCCACTACGCGCGAAACCGTGGCTCGTGTTCTGGGGCAATTGTCACATGATGACCTCGTCCTCAAGAAGGGTAAAAACCTGTACCTGAAAAACCGCGCCGGGATTGAAGAGCTGATCAACTCACTGGCAAGCTCGACATCAAACGTCGCGCGTTAGGCTATCGGTTAAGCCATTTTTCAATTCCCTTTGCAGCGGCGATCCCCGTTGCAAAGCAGGCCTGCAGTAAATATCCGCCGGTGGGGGCGTCCCAGTCAATCATTTCACCAGCGGCAAACAGACCGCTCCGTGATTTGATCATCAGGTTCTGATCCAGCTCCTCGCATTTGAGCCCACCTGAGCTGCTGATCGCTCGTTGCAAGGGGCGCGGGCGGTGGATGGCAACAGGTAATTTCTTGATCAATGCGGCGAGTTGCGTATCCGGCATGGCAGCGGAGCCACCCGCTTCATGAAGTAAAGCGATGGTTAAAGAAGATAGTTTAAGTTTTTTTCGTAAATAATTGGAAAAACTTAGTTTTTTGCGTGGTTCCTGAAGCCGCCGTAGAATTTTTTCTTCTGGCATATCCGGCAGCAAGTCCAACAGGGCTTGCGCCGAGCCATCTGATTTGCAGCTTTGAACGAGCTCCCGGCTAAGGGCATAGATTGCGCCTCCTTCAAGTCCGTATTTTGTAACAATCAGATCGCCGCGGATACGGTTTTCTTTGTGACTCATAGCGATATTTTTAAGCGGCTGCCCTTCAAATTTTTCTATTAAAAAGGGGCTCCAGTTACAGTCGAAACCGCAATTCAAGGGGGAGAAGTCTGTTGTCTTCAGCCCCGCATCCTGAAAGAGCGATAGCCAGCTTCCGCTTGCCCCTAAATGTGGGTAGCTGGCGCCGCCCATGGCAAACAGGATCGCGTCCGCCGTGAAATTCTGGCGGTGCCCATCACGATCTTTGAAGTGCAGATTTTGATTTTCGGGAAAAGCGGTGAGCGATTGGCCGAGATGAACCTGCAATCCATTCTCCAGCAATCGGCGGCTCCAGGCCCGCATCAGTTTGCTGGCTTTCATTTCCACAGGAAATACCCGGCCACTACTGCCAACAAACGTCTCGCTTCCCAGACCCTCAGCCCAGGATCTCAAAGCTTGCGGTGGAAAGGCTTCAATATGGGGTTTTAAAAATTCGGCTGCCTGTCCATATCGCTCTAGAAAATCGGGCAGGGGCTCGGAATGTGTCAGATTTAACCCGCCGCGTCCCGCGATCAGAAATTTGCGCCCAACTGAAGGTTTTTGATCAAACAGGTGGACTTCGAAACCCTGCTTCTGCGTCAAATATTCTGCTGCAAATAATCCCGCGGGGCCTCCGCCGACGATTGCAATCTTTTGGGGGTCAGTTTCGCTCATCTTACTGCTCGATCGAATTAACGGTCACGGATTTAATCAGTGCCCAAACGGTCGATCCCACTTTCAAATCAAGATCAGCCAATGATTTGCGCGTGATGCCTGCGTTGAGTGGTATCCCTGCATCCAACTCCACAAGGACAGAAGAAGCCGTATGATGAATTGCCATTATTTTGCATTTTAACTGGTTAAGTGTCGATATGTTGGGTATCTGGCTGGTGGCGAGGGATATGTCTTTTGCCCGAATACGAATGCGAACCCGCTCACCAATTCTGATCGGGCTTTGTGCAGGCAGCAGCAGTTGCCCCGCGGCCGTATCCAGTGTGACCAGCTCATGCGCGTCATCATGAGAGCTCACGACACCCTCAAAAACACTGCCCACACCAATCCCGCTCTGCTCAAGCAGAAGATCATGGCGCGAAAGGACCTCACCAATAGCACCTGCTGCCCGAACCTTCCCTGCGTTCAGAAGGACAATATGATCGGCAAGACGAAGAACTTCATCCAATGCGTGGGTAATATACAGGATCGTCAGATTAAATCTGTCTTGTAGGGTCTCGATCAATGACAGAATATGGGTTTTCCGATCCTGATCCAAACTGGACAGGGGTTCATCCATTATTAAGAGCTCAGGTTCGGCCAGCAAGGCACGGCCAATTGCCACTCTCTGGCGCTCTCCTCCTGAAAGATGTTTTGGATATCTCTCTAAAAGGTGTTTTATATCAATAGCTTCAATGATTTCTTCAAAGTTGTGGCTGGGGTGTTGTGGACATCCAAAAAGCAGATTTTCCTCAACTGTTTTATGTGGAAATAATAAATGATCCTGAAACACCATCCCGATGCGCCGTTCATGGGCAGGGATACAAATACCCCCCACCTCAAATAACGGTCGCGAATTCAGCTCAAGCCTTCCACTGTCTGCTGTTTCAAGTCCTGAAATTATGCGGGCAAGCTGGGTTTTCCCACTGCCTGAGGGTCCAAATAAAGCAGTAATGCCACTGGGTAACTCAAATTTGGCCGCAAGCGTGAAGTCTGCGAGCTGTTTTTTAATATCAAGGCGCAGGATTGCCATTACGTTCCCTCGCGCGTGGGTCGCTTGCGGACAAGCCATTCCGACAGGGCAATCGCTGCAAATGAAATCAGGACCGAGATTATGACAAGACGGATGACTTTATCATCGCCGCCGGGAATTTGTAGCAAACCGTATATTGCGATGGGCAGGTTGCGGGTTTCCCCCGGTATATTGGATACAAATGTAATGGTTGCTCCAAATTCTCCCAATGCTCTGGCAAAGCCGAGCGTGATCGCAGAGATAAATGAGGGAATAAGCAATGGGGCGGTAATGGTCAGAAAACGGCGAACTGGTCCTTTGCCAAGGGTTGCGGCCACTTCATTCAAACGCCAGTCATGGGTTTCAAACCCGCTTCGCAATGCCCGCACCATGAGTGGAAAGGACATGACAGCCGTTGCAATCACCGCACCGTGCCAACTGAAAATAAGTGAAATTTCAAAAGCCTCATGCAGCCACCTGCCAATGGGCCCATTACGCCCCAGCAGAACCAGCAGAAAATAACCGGTTACGACCGGGGGAATGACCAGCGGCAAATGAACAATGGCACTGAGGAGTGTCTTGCCCTTAAACTGACATCGGGCCAGCAGCCAGGCAATGAACAGGGCAGGCAGGGCGCTGATTGTGATGCACCAAAGTGCAATTTTCAGCGACAGGTAAATTACCTCCCATTCCTCTGCGCTTAAGCTCATCAGCGGATTTATTTATCTCCATACAGTTGGTCGGGGGATGTAAGAACATCTGCGATAATCTCGATCTGGCCGGATTTATCCACCTCGTTGAAGAAGCAGTTCCGGCGCCCGGTATGACAGGCGACACCTTTCTGATCCACCAGCAATAAAATCGTATCTCCGTCGCAATCCACCCGCAATTTCACCAGTTTCTGAACCTGCCCACTGCTTTCCCCTTTTCGCCAGTAGGCCTGACGGGATCTTGACCAGTAACAGACCTGACCAGTTTTCAGGGTTTCATCGATCGCAGCGCGGTTCATCCATGCCATCATCAAGACTTCACCAGTGTCATGCTGCTGGGCAATGGCCGGCACAAGTCCGTCTGAATTAAAGGTCAGCAACTCATCAAGGGAGGGAATATCAGTCATTGGCATTTGCTCTATTTCAACTTGTTCAAGCGCTCAAATCCGGCACTGAGGTCTGCAATCAGGTCGTCAGTATCTTCAAGTCCGATGTGCAGACGTAAAAGCGGGTTCGTGTTATCCCATTTCGTTGCTGTACGGTAGCTGCTCGGGTCAGCATAGATGATCAGACTTTCATATCCGCCCCAGCTATAACCCATACCAAATAATTCAAGATCGTCCATAAAGGCCGCAATCGCATCTCTACTGCAGGCGTTCAGGCGGAAGGAAAACAGTCCTGATGCGCCTAAAAAGTCTCTCTTCCAAAGATCATGTCCGGGATGATCTTCAAGTGCAGGGTGCAAAACACTGTGAACTTCGGGGCGACCTTTAAGCCACTCCGCCACCTTGATCGCATTTTCCATATGCTGTTTCAGGCGAACAGACAGCGTTCTCAAACCGCGCTGGGCCAAATACACATCGTCGGGTCCAGCGGTTTGTCCCATGATATTGGCGCACGCCTGAAGGGCCGGCCAATGCTCTTTGGTTGTGGTAACCGTTCCGATCATCACATCGCTATGACCAACGATATATTTTGTGCCTGCCTGAATTGAAACATCAACCCCATGCTCAAACGGTTTATAGTAAAGAGGGGATGCCCATGTATTGTCCATCAGCACCACTGCACCTGCCTTGTGCGCGGCCTCAGCGATTGCTGGAATATCCTGCATCTCGAAGGTCTGCGATCCGGGTGATTCTGTAAAAACGACTTTGGTATTGGGTTGGATCAGCTCTGAAATGCTACTTCCGATCAACGGATCGTAATAAGTCGTTTCCACACCGAATTTTTTCAGCATGTGGTCGCAATATTGCCGCGTGGGATTGTAGACACTGTCGGTGACCAGAATATGATCTCCTGCTTGAACAAACGTTTGAATTGCATGGGCGCAAGCCGCTAATCCAGATGGAAAAACCTGTGTCCTGTATCCACCTTCCAATTCGGCAACTGCATTTTCAAGCGACCATGTTGTTGGTGTCCCCATTCGCCCATAAGTCACAACCTGCTTGCCTTCCGCGCGGTCTTTATGGGCTTTTTGTAATTCAGAAAGTGAAGAATAAAGAACTGTCGAGGCGTGATATACAGGCGCATTAACTATTCCAAAATTAGTTTCTGGTGAACGGCCTGCTACCACAATTTTTGTTTCGTCTTTCATTATGATTACACCTCAGCAACACGAATTTCTTTTGTATTTCAATATAGGATTGAACGAATAGAGGGAAGAAAGAATTTAAGGTTAACGACCCTTGGAAATTGATGAAGTTAACAATTTGCTAAATTTTTCCGTTGACGGGTTAGGTAAAAATATTATCGTCATATACAAGCAGTCACCGAATTGGGAAAATCGGTTTCTGCGGGCCTTATGGCCTTTTTTACTTGTTCACTTATGGACTTGTGAATTGAAACAGAAAACTGACAGGAAGGTTATTTTATGAAAAAAGCGAGCTTTATTGCTGTCGCTACAGCAGCTACTTTGATGGCCGGTGCAGCAACTGCTGGCACCTTGGACGATGTTCGTGCAAAAGGCTTTATTCAATGTGGTGTGACAACAGGTCTTGCTGGATTTGCATCTCCAAACGATCAGGGTCAATGGGAAGGTTTCGACGTTGACTTCTGCCGGGCGATGTCCGCAGCGATCTTTGGTGATCCAGACAAGGTTAAATACACACCTACAACTGCTAAAGAGCGTTTCACAGCTCTGCAGTCAGGTGAAATTGACGTGCTTGCACGGAACACAACATGGACTCTGAGCCGTGATGTGAACCTCGGTTTCGAATTTGTTGGCGTGAACTACTATGACGGTCAGGGCTTTATGGTGAAAAAGTCACTGGGCGTGTCTTCAGCCAAAGAACTTGACGGCGCACGCGTATGTCTGCAGTCCGGTACAACAACTGAATTGAACCTCGCTGACTATTTCGCAGCGCAGGGCATGAGCTACGACTCAGTTCTCTTTGATACTGCCGACGAAGTTCGTGAAGCTTACATCAAAGACACATGTGACGTTTACACAACTGACCAGTCTGGCCTGTATGCACAACGTTCAGTGATCGCAGATCCTGATAATCACGTCGTTCTTCCAGAAGTGATTTCAAAAGAGCCTCTCGGCCCACTT
Organism: Sneathiella glossodoripedis JCM 23214; assembly: GCF_000616095.1. Lineage (GTDB taxonomy): Bacteria > Pseudomonadota > Alphaproteobacteria > Sneathiellales > Sneathiellaceae > Sneathiella > Sneathiella glossodoripedis. The sequence continues at coordinate 114,513 of NZ_BAMS01000002.1, forward strand.
GTCCGCCACGGTGACAATGCTTGGGGCGATCTGGCACGCTGGACACTCAATGCAATGATTGAAGCAGAAGAAATGGGCATTACGTCTGCAAACGCTGCTGAAATGAAAGGTAGCCAGAACCCTGGTATTGCCCGTCTGATGGGTGCATCAGGTGATCTGGGTGAGCAACTGGGCGTATCTAACGACTGGGCATACAACATTGTTTCCATGGTTGGTAACTATGGTGAAGTGTTTGAAAAGCATCTGGGCGCGTCAACACCGCTCAAGATTGCTCGTGGTCTGAACCAGTTGTGGAGCAAAGGTGGTATTCTGTATGCACCACCAGCACGCTAATCATAACTAGCTAGCTTAAGAGAGTGTGTGTCTCCGTGAGGCATGCACTCTTTTTGTTTTTGATTACGCATATACACTCCCGGAAGGAGCTGCCTTATGACTACAGATGTCTCAGGCCAAGCTGGAGTTAGTATGTGGCGGGACCCGAAAATCCGAGCGATTTTCTTTCAGGTTCTCGTTATCGCGCTATTCCTTGCTTTCGTATTATATGTGGGCAATAACACCATCATAAACCTTGAAAAACGTGGTATCGCGTCTGGTTTTGGTTTCTTGTCCCAGCCTGCCGGTTTCGGCATTGGCATCGTCCTGTTGATGGATTACAACGCACAGACATCAACGCATGCGGACGTCCTTATGATCGGTATAATCAATACCCTTGCGGTATCGTTATCCGGCATCGTGCTTGCAACAATTATCGGTTTTATCTTTGGTGTCCTGCGTCTATCCAAAAACTGGATGGTCGATAAGATTGCTGCAGTTTATATCGAGGTTGTTCGAAACATTCCGCTGCTGGTGCAGTTGCTGTTCTGGTATTTCGCTGTGCTCAGCGTCTTGCCACGTGTGGGCGACAGTATCACTTTTGGCTCAGACTACCTGATTAACAATCGGGGTTTCTATTTTCCGAAAATTATCCCTGAGGCTGGTTTTTCAGTTATCTGGATCGCTTTGATCATTGGTATCGTTGCAACCGTTTTCATCTCCAAATGGGCGCACAAGCGTCAGGACGAAACCGGTCAACCCTTTCCCGTCTTTCTGACAGGACTGGCCCTGATCATCGGTTTGCCAATATTGGGGGCTTTGGTCAGCGGCATGCCTTTCGAGTTTGAATATCCTGCAAAAGGGCGTTTCAACATCAAGGGTGGCTGGGTAATGGAGCCTGAATTTCTGGCGCTGTTCTTAGGCCTGAGTATTTATACCGGTGCCTTTATTGCGGAAATTGTCCGCGCCGGAATTAACTCGGTCAGCCACGGTCAAACCGAAGCGGCTCATTCATTGGGTATTCGGCCAAATATTACAATGCGACTTGTGATCCTGCCGCAGGCCTTGCGGGTGATCATTCCACCCCTTACCAGCCAGTATCTGAACCTGACCAAAAACTCCTCCTCGCAACTGCTGTGGGGTATCCGGAGATTGTGGCCATTTTCAGCGGAACGTCTCTGAACCAGACAGGGCAGGCAATTGAAATTATTGCGCTGACCATGCTGTTCTACCTGACGATCAGTTTGCTGATCTCTGCGTTCATGAACTGGTACAATAAACGTATTGCATTGGTGGAGAGGTAAGTCATGGCAATTGTAAAAACAGAACGCCATCCAGAAATGCCACCTCCGGTGTCGCAGACAGGCGTTATTGGCTGGCTTCGGGAAAATCTTTTCTCAAGCTGGCTTAACACGATCCTCACACTGGTGTCTTTGTATGTAGTCTGGGTGTCCATGTCGGCACTCATCAATTACGCCATTATTGACGCCAATTTTGTGGGAACTTCAAAAGCTGACTGTACGGGTGAGGGGGCCTGCTGGGTCTTTATCAAGGCCCGTTTTGGTCAGAATATGTACGGCTTCTATCCAGAAGAGCTGCGCTGGCGCGTGGATCTTGGATATATACTGGGGGCAATCGGCCTGTTCTTTGTTCTCTCTGACGTGGTCAAGAACAAAAAATGGCCGGCGATCTACTTGTTCGTGATTTACCCGGTCATCTGCTACTTCCTTTTCTACGGTGGTCTTGGCCTTGAAAAGGTTGAAACTTCACAGTGGGGTGGATTGTTCTTAACCTTGGTGCTGGCGTCGGTATCCATATTCGTGGCCTTGCCGCTGGGTATCATTCTGGCATTGGGGCGCCGATCGAACATGCCGGCAGTTCGCATGATGTGCGTTGGATTTATTGAGTTGATCCGCGCCGTCCCGCTGATTTCCGTGTTGTTCATGGCATCTGTGATGCTGCCTCTTTTTCTGCCAGAAGGTCAAAATTTTGACAAGCTGGTTCGTGCTCTTGTGGGCATGTCGCTTTTCTCCGCTGCTATATGGCAGAGGTGATCCGCGGTGGTCTGCAGGCCATTCCGAAAGGTCAGATGGAAGCCGCCAAGTCGCTTGGGCTTGGGTATTGGCAGGCGATGGCCTTCATCATTTTGCCGCAGGCTCTGAAAATCTCAATTCCAGCGATTGTGAATACCTTTATCGGTCTGTTCAAGGATACGACACTGGTTCTGATCATCGGTCTTCTTGATCTTCTCAGCATTGTAAAGGCGGGTACCACAGATAAAAACTGGTTGGGTATGGCAACCGAAGGCTATGTCTTCGTGGCTGCTGTATTCTGGGTATTCTGCTTTGGTATGTCACGATACAGCATCTGGTTGGAGAACAAACTCCACACCGGACATAAACGATAGGAGGCGGCAAATATGAGTGATGCAGCCATGAGTAAAGCACAGCAGGAAGCAGCCATTCAGATTATTGGCATGCACAAATGGTATGGTGATTTTCACGTTCTGCGAGATATCAACCTGACGGTTGAACGCGGTGAGAAAATTGTGGTGTGCGGACCTTCGGGCTCCGGTAAATCCACAATGATCCGTTGCATTAACCGGTTGGAAGAACATCAGCAGGGCCAGATCATCGTGGACGGAATTGAACTGACCAGCGATGTGAAGAAAATCGATGAAATCCGCCGTGAAGTGGGGATGGTGTTTCAGCATTTTAACCTCTTTCCTCATCTGACGGTTCTGGAAAACTGTACGCTGGCTCCGATTTGGGTGCGCAAAACACCTAAGGCCGAAGCAGAAGCGATTGCCATGAAGTTTCTGGAACGGGTTAAAATCCCGGATCAGGCTCTGAAATATCCTGGGCAATTGTCTGGTGGTCAGCAACAGCGTGTGGCAATTGCCCGCTCGCTCTGCATGAACCCTCGGATCATGCTCTTTGATGAGCCGACATCCGCACTGGATCCGGAAATGATTTCTGAAGTGCTTGATACAATGATCAGCCTTGCCGAAGAAGGTATGACAATGGTTTGCGTGACCCATGAAATGGGCTTTGCAAAAACTGTTGCGGATCGAGTTATCTTTATGGATCAGGGGGAAGTCATCGAACAGGCTCCGCCCACCGAGTTCTTCGAAAATCCACAAAGTGAACGAACAAAACTCTTCCTGTCGCAGATCCTCCATAACGGGTGATCGATATATGAAGATCAGAAAGCCTCCGGTGGAAACGCCGGGGGCTTTTTTGTCCGTAAATCCCACCCAGTCTCACTAATCATACAAATGAGGCGCCAGATTTGACTTATCTGAAATACGCTCTAAGCTGGTTTCATACAAAAAATACTGGCACAATGCGACATCTGGTGGTGGGAGACTGGAAAATGCGCCATAAATTGATTGTGTGTGTGACACAGCTGATTGCAGTGATGATCGGGGTTGGGATATCTCTTGGCATCCTGTCACTAACGACGGCACGGGAATGTCTGGTCGGGGGATACGGTTTTTGCCTGTTGGATACAGTGCTGATTACCGTTATGGGGGCGATTGCACTCATCTCTTTTGCCTTCGCCGCTCTCCTTTTCAAAGCCTATCGGATCAAATAAAAGCTAGCCTTTGCTTTTTCAATCGCGAATAGGTGCGATGCTTAATTCTTTTTGTTTGTAGGGGGCGTAGCCAAAGCGCTGATAGAGGGGCAGGGCCTTGGGGTGATCCAGTGTACAGGTGTTGACGGTGATGCAATCAGGATCACGCAGCCACGCCTGTTTGATGGCCCAGTCAAGAAAATAGGGCCCCAGTTTCATGCCGATGAATTCGGGCATGATGCCAAAATAGGCCAGATCCACTTCAGCCGGGAATTTACGGAAATTAAGCTCCGCATAGCCCGCCGGTACACCGCGGATATAGAGCACATAAATCTCCGTATCCTTGTGTTTGATAACCTCTTCCAGCTCTTCATCGCTCATTAATTTGCGATCCATCCATCCCCAGTCCCGGCCAACCGCATCATAAAGAAAGCGGTAAAAGGAAACTGTTGGATTTTCAGCTCGCTGAATGGCGTGCGGAATGGCCGGCGCAGGAATGGTTTGCGGCTTTGGCTTGTTCGTCATTTTCAAATAGGTGATCGTGACAGGCCATGACCCATCTGAATTTGGCTCAGGTTTCCGCTTTATTGGCATGTTATGCGCTTCCGTTTTGGACAGGCAGATTTTCATCAAGCGCCCATTCGGTCCAGGAGCCGTCATAGACGGCTGTATCCCGATGCCCAATCATATGCAGGCCAAAGGCGAGCACGCAGGCTGTGATGCCAGAGCCGCAGGAGGTAATAACCGGTTTTTTAATGTCAATGCCGGAGGTTTCAAAGGCTGCGCGTAGCTCTTCGCCGCTTTTGAGCGTTCCCTCATCTGTCAGAAGCTCATTAAAGGGCAGATTGTAAGAGCCGGGGATATGTCCACCGCGTAAGCCTTCGCGAGGCTCCGCCTCACTGCCTTCAAAGCGGCCTTTGGATCGCGCATCCAGAACCTGAGCCCGTGCGACTTCAACATTACGAAGTACCTGATCCTTGTCTTTAACCATCAGGGAATTCATACGTGATGTGAAATGTCGCTCCGCCGGGTGAGAGGGCATGTCGCTAATGGGGCGGCCCTCTGCCTGCCATTTGGCAAATCCACCATCCAGAATGGCGACGTCATCATGGCCAAAAAGGCGGATCATCCACCAGGCGCGCGCCGCGCTTCTAATGCCGGAGCCGTCATAGACGACGATCCTATTGCCATCTCCAAGGCCAAGTTTTCTAAGCTTGGACGAAAATTTCTCCGGTGCCGGGATCATATGCGGCAAATCCACGTCTGTATCGGCGATTTCGTCAATGTCGAAAAACACCGCACCTGGAATATGCGCTTTTTCAAATTCGGCTTTTGCATCTCTGTTTTCACCGGGCAGGTACCAGGATGCATCCACAATCCGAATGTCTGGCGCGGACATATTCAGGCTCAACCATTCAGTGGAGACGAGGGAGGTAGGATTGGCGTAAGACATATACTTCTCTTTCAGACGGTTGGGTCTCTATTTTCTATTCGTCAAAGATAAGTGAAACGCGCCTGTTTTGACGACCCTTTTTTTCAATTTTTCGCACCCGTACCCGGCCAATTTCCGAAGTGTTCTTCACATGGGTGCCGCCGCACGGCTGTAAATCCGTCTCTTCAATCTGAATAAGTCGGATATGACCGCTGCCACGTGGCGGCTTAACGGACATGGTTTTGACAAGGTCCGGTTTCGCGTCCAGTTCTTCATCGGTGATCCAGTCGGCGCTTACAGGTCGATTTTGCGAAATAAGGTCATTAAGCTTTTCGGTTATCTCGTCTTTATCGAGGGCCGCTTCGGGCAGATCAAAATCAAGCCGTCCTTTTCCATCAGAAACCTGTCCGCCCGTAACAGGATATGGCAGGACCGCTGAAAGCAAATGCAAACAGCTATGCATCCGCATAAGCCTGTGCCGCACTTCCCAGTTTATTTCAGCAGTAATCGTCTCGCCGACTTCAGGCAATGACTGGCCTTCTGCAGGGACATGGACCACTTCATCAGCATCTTTGCCTTTTACGGTTGTCGCAATGGTAATTTCTCGTCCATCCTCAAGGCGGAGCACACCCGTATCGCCGGGCTGGCCGCCGCCTGTCGGATAAAAGACTGTCTGGTCAAGGACAATACCTCCAAGTTCGTTGATTTCTGTGATTTTAGCTGTACAGCTTGTTAAATAGGAATCTTCGCGAAAAAGCGCTCTTGTCATTGATCCTCCAGCTCCCGGATGTGTCAGGCTCCCTTGATCCAGGGAGCGATTGGCAGGTTATTTTCCTTCAGCATATCAACATCCATCAGCTTGCTAAAGTATTTTTGTGCCGTATCACAGAGGATCGTGACGATGGTATGTCCCGGTCCCATTTCCTTCGCCATGCGAATGGCGCCTGCCACATTTACACCAGAGGAAAGACCCATCTGCAGCCCTTCTTTGATATTCAGATCATACAGCACTTCAAGGGCTTCCGCGTCCGTAATTTGATAGGGCATATCAATATCAAGGCCTTCCAGATTGGCTGTAATGCGCCCCTGTCCGATACCTTCCGTGATTGAGCTTCCGGATGCTTTGAGCTCTCCGTTTTTGTAATACTCAAAAAGTGCGGCACCCATGGGATCCGCGATGCCGATCTTGACATCGCTTTTACGCTCCCGCAGCGCATCAGCGGTTCCCGCCAGTGTTCCGCCACTGCCAACGGCACAGATAAAGCCGTCAATCTTGCCATCCAGTTGCGCAAAAATCTCAGGTCCGGTTGTTTTGTAATGACCAAGTTTATTTGCGACATTATCAAATTGATTGGCCCAGATGGCTCCATGCTCGGCCGTCTTGGCAATTTCTTCTGCCAATCGGCCTGAATATTTAACGTAATTGCCCGGGTCTTTATAGGGTTTGGCCGGAACCAGTCGCAAATCTGCGCCGCAATATTTCAATAGCGCTTTTTTCTCATCCGTCTGGGTTTCGGGCATGACAATGACTGTCTTGTAACCTTTTGCATTGGCCACAAGTGCAAGGCCAATCCCTGTATTTCCAGCGGTTCCCTCAACAATTATACCGCCCGGCTCCAACAGGCCTTTCTCTTCCGCATCCTCAATAATTGCAAGTGCTGCGCGATCCTTTACCGACCCTCCCGGGTTCAGAAATTCCGCCTTTCCGTAGATCTCGCACCCGGTCGCTTCGGAGGCAGCAGTCAGGCGAATAAGGGGTGTATTGCCGATTGTATCGACGAAATCTTTGCGCAGTGTCATGTTGATCTCTGTGAATTATGTAAATAGCACTAAATTACTGTTAATCTATGGAATAACCCCCAAAACTGCAAGGGTATGTTTTAATCATCCACCTTGGATTGAATGGAACCGGACGGAGATCACATTTTTAAAATATTAAGACTTTTCATCGATAACTGATTGACGGTAAAACAGGTTGAGTATGGATGAGAGTTGTAATGCGTGCCAGAAGTAGTGCAGGGGGCTGTAATGGGTGACATATCGCCCGTAAATAACAAGCATAATCGCGATAAAAGCAAGCGGGTGGATGCAGGGCAGGGCGCGGATGATGCAATCTTTCGGGCGTTGCTGGAAAATGCAGCCATTGCCATGGTTGTTACCCGAAATGACATATTTTTATATGCCAATGAATTCGCACTCGAACTGTACGGTATGAAAGATCAGGGCATGGTCGGGCATCATGTTCATGAATTTCATGAAGATCTGGAAGGCCTTCTGGAATTTCAGAAAAAACTGGCAGATGGCGAAAAAGTCATGAACCACCGTTTGGAAGTGGTTACCCCGCAAGGAGCGCGCAAAACCATTCTCTTCACATCGACCCGAGGCATGTATCAGGGGGAACCTGCCAATTTTTCTGTGCTGCAGGATTATACCGAATTTGTGCAAAGCCAGCTTGTCTATGAGCAACAGGAACAGCAGCTCCTTAAATTGCTCGAACTGATCCCCGATGCTTTGATTGTTCAGTCCGAAGGCACTCTGCTCTATGTAAATCAGGGAGCAGTCAACTTGTTCGGGGCAAAAAATGCGCACGAGATGCTGGGGAGAAGCTCACTTGATTTGGCCGCACCTTCGTACCGTGACAAGATCTTGGAGCTCCGCTTTGAGGTGGAGCAGCATGGCAGCAAGGTCGATCTTGAAACGCGCCATGTTCGCCGCGATGGAACCGAGTTTCCCTCGCAGATGTATGCGCAGCCCGTGCTCTGGAATGGCCGTCCCGGTACACTCAGCATCGTTCGTGATGTTTCACAAGAGGTAGACTATCTGGCACGCCTGCATCAGAAAGATCGCGAAATGGAACTGGCACAGCAGCTAGGGCGCGTCGGTCATTGGCGTATCAAGATTGATAATCTGGATGTGGAATGGTCGCGTTCCCTCTATGAAATGCATGGCCTTGAACTGGATGATACCGACCTTGATATGGAGCTCGCCAGCTCCATGGTGGTAGAAGAAGATCGCGCCCTTATGGAGGAGGCCATCAACAATTGCCTCCGAACAAGATCCCAGCAATCCTATGAAGTACGACTACGAACTCCTCAAAATGAAATTCGGTATATGGTCGGGATTGTGCAGCCAGATGTTATCGAAGATGGCTTGGTTAAATCTGTATTTGGCTTCGCACAGAATGTCACGCAGCGGCGGGAGCTTGAAGAAAGATTGCGCCAGTCCCAGAAAATGGAGGCTATCGGCCAGCTCACAGGTGGTATCGCTCACGATTTCAATAACCTGCTTGCTGTTATTCGCGGAAATGCAGAGCTTTTGCTAGAGCCGGACACCTTAAAAGGGGAGGCTCGGCCAAAGGCGCTTAAAAATATTATCACAGCATCCGACCGTGGGGCTGACCTGACCAAAAACATGTTGGCTTTCGCTCGCGATCAGCAGCTTAACCCTGTTGTAAGCACTTTGGACACACCGGTTCGCAATACGGTTTCCATGTTGCAACGGACAATTGGGGAAGAGATTGAAATTGCCCTCAAAATCGGGCGAAAACTCTGGCCTTGTCTGGTGGATACGGGGCAGGTGGAAAATGCATTGCTGAATCTGGTGGTAAATGCCCGTGATGCCATGCCGAAGGGCGGGCGCCTGACAATCTCTCTTAAAAACCATGTGCAGAAAACACCGCGTCAGTTTCAAGAAGACGAAATGCCCTCCGGTGATTATGTGATGCTTAGCGTACGTGACACGGGCATGGGTATTGATCGGGAAAAGTTGAAGCAGGTCTTTGATCCCTTTTTCACAACCAAAGAGGTGGGCAAGGGAACCGGGCTCGGCCTGTCCATGGTTTATGGCTTTATTCGGCAATCATCCGGCTTTGTATCCATCAGCTCGACAAAGGGTAAAGGAACCCGTGTTGACATCTATTTACCGCGAGTTGGGATCGAATAAACCAATATTGCCGAATCGCTGTTTGTTAACCATATTTAATTAAGAATCATCTCTAGGTAGTTGATAAAACTGCTGAAAAATTTACAAAACATGGTTAATTTTCTGTCGTCGGAAGTTTCACTTTCGATTTTACATGTCAATTTTCTTAAAAATTAACAAAAAGTAAACAAAACAGATTGTTCGATAGAAAACAATAATGTTATTAAATCTCCACGTGCATATGTATCAGGTTCGCTCAAAGTCACAGAGCAAGATTTAAAACGGAGAATGAGCCTCATCATTAGCATTATTGTTCGTGTTTCAGGCCCATCTCACTAAAGAACAATTGGATGCGCTAACATGAAACAGTTTCTATTTGCTTTCGCGGTATTTCTACTAACAGCAGGCACCAGTAATGCCGCCATCAAGACCTATGATATTTCTTGGACCGGGACGAGCAACTATTCTTTGGTAGGTAATTTTTCATTTAATGCTGCCACCGCGGGTGAGCACGTAAATGAAAATGAACTTCTTTCATTCTTCATTGAAGGGTTTCGCGGTACTACGTCAATCGGAACTTACAGTGGCCGGGTTTTAAACTTTAATTTTAACACCGCTACCGAAGAGTTTGTGATTGGTGGCTCTGTCACTTCCGGCTCGGGCCAATTATGGAACCATGACAGACCAGGGATCGGGTTTACTTCCAGCGCTAGAACTCAGGCGTTGCTGCTCAATTACAGCCTCGTAAATAGTATTCCTGTTGAAAATTCTACGCTGACAGCAACTCTCTCCAGCGTTCCTCTGCCTCCGGCGGCTCTTTTATTCAGCGCTGCATTGGGCGGGCTCGGCTTCTTTACACGCCGTCGTCGCTTGAAAGCGGCTGCATGACATTTGCTTTGCTCAAGCGTCTGAAAAAGGGCCGCAGGGCCCTTTTTTATTGCCCGAATTAAGGGAGCTCAGTATCAAGGCATAATGACAAACACCTTCACTATTCGCACCGCAACGCCGTCTGATTTTGCTATCCTTCCTGCTTTGGAGCTTAATGCCGCAGCGGCTTTTGCCGCCCTTGATATGACGGATATCGCAAGCCTGCCTCCCATTGGGGAGCAGGATTATGTTACTCATCAAAACTCTCAGCACGTCCTGCTTGCTGAGATGGACGAGCGGCGGGTCATTGGCTTTTGCATTTTGCGAGAAATGGATGGGCAAGGATATTTCCGGGAATTGGGGGTTGCGATTGACCATGCCGGACAGGGCGTTGGCCGGCGGCTTCTGGATGCGGCTGTTCAGTGGGCACGGGCATCTAGCTATGACTATCTTTTACTCACGACCTTTGAACATGTCCCTTTTAATGCCCCATTTTACGAGCGCTATGGTTTTGTGCGCCTGCAACCTGGTGACCCTTTTCCCGCACTGGCCCGGCAATTAAGATCGGAACGCGACGGAATATTGGGCAATTACGCCCGCGTCGCCATGCGATACCATCTGTAGCAGCCGAATTAGACCCTCCAGTGATTTACAGGCGCTCTGCAATTGGCTACCTTCTTTAAAATCAAAAAATAATAAAAATCAGGTGGGTCTTATGTCATTTCAAACCAGCAATCTGGAAGCAATCAGTGATACGTTCTCTTCTTTCCTCAAAGCGCATCGCCTTGAGTGGGAAAAGTCGCAAACGGCCCCTCGTAACCTTTTTGAAAAGGCGGCAGAATGCGGTCTGCTGGGCTTGGAAACACCTGTGCGCTTTGGCGGTTTGGGGGCCCCTTTCTCGGATAAGGTGGCGCTGGCGCGAAAACTTTCAGAGCACTCCATGGCGGCGGCTTTTGCTCTCATTAACAGTCAGAATGTAGCATCTCGCCTCCGCGGCAGTGATCACGCGAGACATCATGAAATGGCAGATGAAATTCTCAGCGCGACGCGAATTGGCTGCACGGCCCTCACTGAGCCACAAGCTGGCAGTGATTTCTCATCCATTACCACGACCGCAACGCAAACGGCGGATGGCTGGATCATAAATGGCAGTAAAGCTGGATTACCAACGCGGCCTATGCCGATACAATTATGCTATATGCCCAAACAGATGCCAGCAAGGGATGGCGGGGGATCGCCAGTTTCGTCATTGATGCGCGCAAGCCCGGTTTCACGCGCGGTGAAATCTATCGGCTCATTGGCGGTCATATCATCGGCGCAGGCGAATTTCACTTAAAGGATTACCATGTTGATGCCGCTGATATGCTCAGCCTCCGGAAGAAGCCTTTAAATATGCCATGTCCTCCATCAATGGCGCGCGCACCTATGTCGCTGCCATGTGTGCTGGGATGATGCAAAATGCCCTTGATCTGGCAGTTGATTACGGGCGCGATCGCACCGCATTTGGACGTCCCCTTGTTGAGCATCAGGGGCTTAAATGGTCGTTAAGTGACGTCGCCACGCATATTGCTGCGCTCGATGCGCTGGTTGGCAAGGCTGCACAGCTTATTGACGCGGGCGAGGATGCGGTCCTCGCCGCGGCCCATGCTAAAAAACTGGCGGGGGAGGTGACGATCCCCTCAATTACGGCCTGTATGCAGGCCATGGGGGCTAACGGATTGCGCGAAGAACATTTTCTGGGGCAGCATCTGGCTGCAGCCAAAATTGCGGCATTCACGGATGGCTCCACCGAAATGATGAAAGAGCGGATCGCGGCACAATTTTAACGGCAAGTTGAAAAAAGAGTGAGGATGCGGAAAACCGTGAACAATTTATGACACCGGCCAAAAATTAATAAAATTTTAACCTTTTTACAAGCAACTGCTAATTTAGTGTTTTTGTAAATCGTTCACCGGTGCGCATGCGTTTTTTGAAATTCCCCCATTTCCTGTCAGAGGCAGTTCTTGCCATAATTTTTGGTATGATGATCTGTCTTTCAGTGCAGGCCAATCCTGCTGCGCCTTTGGCAGAGAAAGGTGTCCTTGATCTTCGGAACTGGGATTTTGAAAAAGACGGAACTCTCGATCTTGCCGGGGAGTGGGAATTTTACTGGAAGACATTTCTGGACCCGCACGGCCCCCGCGAAGATCAGTCCCCAAGTCATTACATGCCAGTTCCCGGCGTCTGGCTGGATCACAAGGTCGAAGGTGAGCCACTGGATGTTTACGGGCATGCAACCTATCGCTTGAAAATTTTGCTGCCCGAAGGGGAAAATGATCTCGCTTTTTACCTGAAGCGGGTGCAATCCTCCTACCAGATGTATGTGAACGGACGCCTCTGGATGCAGGCCGGAAAGCCCGGTGAAACCGCAGCGCAGGAAGACACGTTCATAGCCCGCGAAGTCGGCTGGCTCAAAGCGGCGAGCGGCACGCTGGATATTGTAATCCATGTTTCCAACTTTGCCGGCTACACAGGCGGAGGATTTTTCAGCACCTTCAGCCTAGGGCCAGCTCTTGAGCAGCATCATTTGCACATGAAGGAAATTGCTCAGGATGTTTTTCTGGGCGGCGCTCTGTTGTGCCTTGGCCTGTTTCTCATGATCCTGCATTCTGGTCGAATTAGGGAACGGACCTATTTCATTCTCTATACCATGTCTTTTATGGCAGCAGTTTATATGGTAACCGTCACCTCTACCCTTGTCGAACTGATGCCATCCTTCCCCTGGATCGTATCCGAGCGGATCTCCTATATGTGCGCGGCTTTCCTGGTGGCCTTAACCTATGAATTTCTCCATCAGGTAAACCCAAGGCCGTTTAACCACGTACTCTCCACTTTTTTCCTCTATCAGGCGGCGGCGTTTTCTGTCTTTGTTATTCTCTGGCCGGGCGGCCTGCCGAGGGAGATTTTCTACATACTCGGTTGGCAGCTCTTTGGCGTAATCATTGGTAGTCTGCTTGAGCTGCGGTATATCGTTAAGAATAGAATTATGGGCGCTGGGCTGATATTGCTCGGCATTGCAACGCTCGTCATAGTGGGTGTGCATGATCTATTGCATACGATTGGTTTGCTTGGCGTCATCTATATTGGGCCTTATGGTATTCTGGTGATGCTGCTCAGTTTCGCAGCTATCCTTGCCCTCAAGGTGAATGCCGGCATCACCCGCAATGAGCAAATGGCTGAAGCCATCAGTGCGCTGAAAGACTGCGTTGCCATTTTTGATCGCTCCGACCGAATAGTTGTCTGGAATTCTGCCTATAAATCTCATCTGTCAAATGATGCTCAGAAACTCCTGAAGCTGGATGTTAAATACATGGATCTGCTCCGGGCTGATGCTTTTTCCGGCGAAATTTTGGATGCTGCTGGCCGTGAAACGGAATATATGAAAGAACGGCTGAACCATCACAGAAACCCCGGCAGTGCATTTGAAGTGGAACGCAAAAGCGGCTGGTATCTCTATCGGGATGCACGCACGCCTGATGGTGGGCGTATTCTGCTTGCAGCTGATTTGTCCCAGCAAAAGGAAAAAGAAGCTGAGCTGCAGCGCGCATTGCAGGAGCTGATCACCGCAAACGAAGCCAAAGACAGTTTCCTCTCCAACATGAGCCACGAGCTTAGAACGCCTTTGAACGCCATCAATGGCTTTTCCGAGATAATGGAGCAGGAAGTCTTCGGGCCGCTTAATGATCAGTATCGCACCTATGCGGGACACATCAGTCAGTCAGGCAAGCATTTGCAGCGATTGGTCACCGATATGCTGGATATCGCCCGGATTGAAACTGGCAAGCTTGAAATTGTGCCTGAGCAGGTGGATATCGCCAAACTGATCGAAGAATGCTCCCGTATGGAGCAGGACAAGCTGGAGGAGAAAAATCTCCGCTTTTCTCACCAAGTGCCGGATAACCTGCCACATCTTTTTGCTGATCCCATTCGAATTCGTCAGGTCCTTTTAAACCTGCTCGACAATGCCATTAAATTCACCGACGGCGGCGGTGAAATTGAAATTCGCGCAAGGCAAGGGGATGATGGGGCAATAACGCTTGCAGTCCGTGATAGCGGTATCGGTATGGCCCCCGAACATATTGGGCTCGCCCTGCAGAAATTTGGCCAAATCCGCACCAGTCATCTCAAGGCACATGATGGGTTAGGGCTTGGCTTGTCAATTGCGCGAATCTTTATGGAGCTGCATGGCGGTAATCTGGCCATCGACAGTACATACGGCACAGGTACGACCGTTACTCTGACCTTCCCGCCACCAGAAAAATCAGTTCAGTTTTTCGAGCAGCAGGCGGCTGGATAACCTTTCCTTACCTTAAAATCAGCCATTTTTAGCTACCTCTATTTCGCGAGTCTGTTCTGCATGGCACTGTTAATATTCGTTTGTTCAGGCATTTCTCATAATCGTGATTGACATACATACCAACTGTACGGTATGAGATTTTCATGCCAAGACAAACCTTGAAAAATCCTGAGCGCGGTGATGCGCGAACACGGCTTTTGGAAGCGGCCCGCGACGTCATTCGGCGAAAGGCTACGCCGCCACAACCGTTGATGACATCTGCCGCGAAGCAGAAGTGACCAAAGGTGCCTATTTTCACCATTTCAAAAGTAAGGAAGCTTTGGGGGTTGCGGTTGCTCGCTATTGGGATGAAACCACCGGGGATATGTTTCAAAATGCGACCTACCACAAGTTAGAGGATCCGCTCGATCGTGTCCTTGGGTATCTGGATCTGCGCGAAGAATTGATCGATGGTGACCTTGCGGAATTTACCTGCCTTGTCGGCACCATGACGCAGGAAGCCTATCAATCCCACAAGCCTATTCTCGACGCCTGCGCGAGCTGTATCTTTGATCACGCCCAAACGTTGGAAGAGGATATCCAAAAAGCAATTCAAATATATGGTGTTGACACAGATAGCTGGAACGCCCAAAGTTTGGCGCAATATACACAAGCGGCCCTGCAGGGGGGCTTTATTTTGGCAAAGGCCGCAGGAAATGCAGAGCCCGCACGCGAAAGCGTTCGTCATTTGCGGCGTTATATCGAACTTTTATTCAACCGCCCTTCATCTAACTAGCAGGAGAGAGAAATGTCTTATATCGATGGTTTCGTAGCAGCCGTACCCGCATCCCGTAAACAGGATTACATTGACCATGTGCACAGCATACAGTCTCTGTTCGGTGAAATCGGGGTTACACGCATGGTGGAATGCTGGGGCGATGATGTGCCCGAAGGGCAGGTGACGGATTTTCGTAAAGCCGTGAAAGCTGAAGCCGATGAAGTTGTTGTCATGTCCTGGCTGGAATGGCCCAGCAAGGAAGTGCGCGATGCTGGAATGGAAAAAATGCACACCGATCCAAAATTCGAAGAAGCCATGCAATCCATGCCCTTTGATGGAAAGCGCGTTATTTTTGGCGGCTTTGAAGTGGTGTTTGATAAATAATATTTTTGGGGTCTTTAGGCCGCCATACTGGAATCCAACATGACAGAAAATACGAATAACCGGGACCTGACGCTGGAGCTGGTCCTGAACGCTCCGCGTGACCTTATCTGGCGCTGCTGGACAGAGGCGCCCTTGATCGAACAATGGTTTACGCCAAAACCCTACACGACTGAGGTTGAATTCCTCGATTTGCGTCCCGGCGGCTCAAGCGTCTTTATCATGCGCGGCCCGAACGGAGAGGAAATGCGCCAACCCGGCGTTTACCTGGAGGTAATCCCGACAGAGAAACTGGTCTTCACGGATGCCTACACCAGTGCTTGGACACCTTCCGAAAAACCTTTTTTCACAGGTGAAATTCGCCTCTCCGATGCTGGAGGCGGCAAAACAAACTACACCGCAATTGCCCGTCACTGGAGCGAGGAAGACCGCCGCGCTCACGAGGAAATGGGTTTCCATCAAGCTGGAGGCAAGCCGCCCTGCAACTGGAAGAGCTCGCCAGCCGCCTTGTCACTGTGTGAGGTAACAAATAAACGCCCACGCAGCCATCATTTGGCTGCGTGGTGTTGTATGTGAGGGGGGGGTGCTGCAGATTTTCTTTAAAATTCCACTTCGATGGAATTCATGACTTTACCAAATCCACCAGCCATCAGGCCGGTTATGGCTCCGTTTTCAAGGGACAGGTTCACCGTGATTTTACTGGGGGATGGCTCGCGCATGAAACGGCCTTGTTCAATCAGCAGGCTTTCCTTTTTGACATCCCGTTTGTCATAAAGATAACAGGCAAGGGGGCCGGCGGCCATTCCGGTCGCGGCTTCTTCTTCAATACCGTATCGCGGGGCAAACATGCGGGTTGTGGCATCAAAGTCTTCGCTCGTATCGGTGCTAAAGAGATAATACCCGATCAGGTCCAGTTTTTCGGAAATTTCATTAATTGCCGCCTGATCCGGGGAGACAGCTTTCAGAATATCGCTGTTTTTAACCGCAAGGATCAGAAAATTATTCCCTGTGTTCACAACGATCGGCGCTGTCTCCTCCTGCAATTGGTCAGCACTCAGGCCCACACTTGCCAGAACCGCAGCATTTGTAACCCCTTTGGATAGCCAATCCGCTTCACTGCTGTATTTGGGGGCAAGCTGCTCCATATACGCAGCGCCGTCTTTGAGGAGAATTTTGCGCGGGCCCTCGATTGTCTCCTTTGAGGCTTCGCCCTCACCAACACGGCCAATGCTGGCAAGATAGGAAAAAGTCGCAACAGTTGCGTGACCGCAATGGGCGATTTGGCGATTGGGCGTGAAAAACTCCAGTCGAATGGTTTCGGTTGGGGATTTTGAAACAAAAGCCGTTTCTGAAAGGCCGACTTTGGCGGCAATTTTCAGGCGGTCCTCGGCGCTTAAATGATCTGCGTCCAGAACAACACCCGCCGGGTTGCCGCCGCTGCCATCCTTAACAAAGGCATTTACAATATGGGCTGTGACCCGCTCAGACTGGGGTGAAGTTTGGGTCAATTCTGCTGTACTCATCTTGGCTCTCTTTTCTAAAAAAGGATTGTCCGCCAGTGTAATAGCTATGATGCGTTTCTGATTGTGAAAGAGGCAAGTGAATTTTTCTTATTCTGTGTGTAATAAAAGTCACATGACGGGGCAGCGGCTCGCCGCTTCACTGGATAAAGGCAGGACAGAAAAAATCGGCAGTTTCAAGAATGAGCGCCAGAAGGCCAAGTGCCAAACCGCTCGCGGACAGAAGAAAAACCCGAAATGGCAGCAGGGTGCTGAGTTTGCGGTCTGTCATGGCACCGCGACGATGCACCATCGGATCGATACCTTGTGCCGCCCGGCGCAATCGATAATAGCTGCGCGCCAGAAAAAAGGCGGCATAGCTTGCTGATAAAAGAAGGGCGCCACCGCTGAGCAGTTTAATCAGCTCAACGGTGCTAGCCTCAATCATCATCTGCGATCGGATCCTCAAATGTAATATGCATGTTTTTGCCAAGGGCCATGGCGATCCTGCACAATGTGGCAAGGTCGGGTCCGCGATCCAGTGACGCAGTGGTAATGCGTGAGATGACCGCAGGCTGCAATCCAAATTCGCGCTCAAGCTCCCGCAGGCTCTTGCCTGCTTTGGCAACCTCACTGTGAACCAGCATCGCGGCCATGTTGCGGGCGGAATGATTGGCAGCCTCTTTCATCAGTTTGGCTTTTTCCTCCACAGAAAAGCGGTTCCAGCGATCATCCATACTGGTTGCTTTCGCGTTGCTGGGCAAAGTGGGGGCGGTCAAATCTTCTGTGGCGGCCTGCATCTGCTGCATAAAGCCTGAGGGTGTTACTGTATTACTCATAATGTGAACCGTTGATCTGTACGACAACACTAATATAGGGGTTGTTGACCTCAAAGTCAACATTTTAGTCTTTTGTGATATTTTATGCCACTTTAATCACTGTTTCTGAAGCGCCACATCATATAAGACGTGCTGAATGGGTGCCAGTCAAACAGCGGTTCCTGCATCATCCTGCGCAGTTGTGACGCCTGATCTCGCGTGCCAGCCCCGAAAAAGACAAGTCGGTGACAGTCTCTGGGGGTAAAATACAAGGCAAAACCATAAATCGGATCATTGCCATCCATCACCTTGCGCTGGATAAGGCGCTCTGGATCAATCAGTAGAAACCGGCTTTGATCTTCGGTTGGTGGTGGGGAGTTATCGCTGTGTAGAAAATGGCTGTAGGCTATGCATCTCGTAAAATGCTGCAGTTTGTCATCTTCCAGATCTATACGCTCCAAATATTGATCTTTATATTCGCCCTCGGTCAGGGCTTCTGTGCCGGGCGGAGAGATTTCCATCGGCGTCAGATACACTCGCGGTGCTCGGCGCAGGATGTAATCTGCGAGGTTCCTGAATTCCAGATAGAGCAGATACAGGCTGTTGGAAATTTCAAGATCCTCGCGAATATCGCTGTCACCATAGCGATCCATCGACGCCGAAAACAGCTGATCCTTGCAGCTGGCCAATAATCTCGGTGGCAGAACCTTTACGGGATTTCTTGTCATGTGATTACCCTATCACAGTCCCGCAAAAGGAGAAAATATAAAACTATAGTTCTCTTGTAAAAGAGGGCAGGGCGTCATGGTGTAAATCAGTCCTGTACGGGGTTTTCGATGATTTCCACTTTGAATTTGAAGGTTGAATTGGAAAAAACCTCCCGTCGCGCCGCAGAGGGGGAGGCTTTGACTCTGCGCATAAACGAACAATGCGGTCAACTGACCGGATTGATCGGAACTCGCAATGCCCTGGCGGTGTTCAAGGGCCCAGTATATAAGCGTCTCCCCTATATGCTCGCCCGTTTCAAGGGGCAGATTTAAAGGGTATCGCGCTCGCTTCGCCCAGATGAGGACCGATGCGTCGCCAGCGTCTGGATTAGGGGGCTGCTGGCTTGGCCATATCTGTCCGATCACCCAAATTTCCTGGCACGGATTTGCGTGCAGGTCACCGTTTCGCAGTTTTACTTCGGATGGGGTGAGCAGTGAAAGGAGTGTTGAGGGCGGGTATTTTAGAAACCGGGCAAGCGGGTAGAGTTCAGAAAGTTTAAGTTGGCGTTTGTTTTTGAGAATTTCACTTACTCTGGAGGGCGGTAAACTCAAGGCCTGAGCCAGGTCTGTTTTGCTATATCCCAACTGATCAAGCCTCTGTTCAATCCAGTAGTGTTTCATATTGTCATCTTGTCTCTAGTTTTCCTTTGCATTTACGATTTTCGTAAAAACCGTTGACTATTTCAATATTCTAATTTATCTTATAGGTTGTATTTGGATCAAAGTAATAACCTTAAAAAGCATATTAATTTGATTTTGACAAGGAAAACTGCGGCTTAAGCAGAAAGCGAATGCCACCGCTAAAGTGGCATTTTAAAACAAAAAAACAGGGTAGTGTGTAGAGGCTAGAAAACAGATTTGATGGGAATGTATAATCAGAATTTTGGTTTAGAGGGGTGAATTTATGTCATCAGAAACAAAAAACAAGGTCAACTTACCTATTGTGGGTGGGGCCAGATGCATTGGCCGTCAAAAATTTAATGTAAATCCGGCGGCGAATGAAAATATTCCGCAGCAGGAAATACAGAAAGCATTACGGGAAAATGAGCGGCGTATTCAGGCGGGGGAGGCACCTGTGCGCAAGCAACTGGCGTTCTGGCGCAGTTTTTCTGACGCTCAAATTCAACATGCCCAGCAAATCTATGTGGGCTTCTTACGGCTGTATGGGGGAGGGCTGCGCACGCAGGATTACTCGTTTATGCCACGGGCAACATCCTTTGGAGAGGGTAGACCAACAGCATCAGAAGAGCTGTTCTCTCTTTGGGCCCGCACTGGTGTGGTCGAAGATGTTCAGCTGACGCCGATTCTTGAGATTCTCATTTTTGGTCTAAGCTGCAGGCAGGTCGATAGGAAACAGGGGCGGCGTAAAGGGTACGCGCGCGAAAATTTGGTTCGGGGATTGGCGCTTTACGCTAGGTTACAGGAAAAATACACCAAATTAGAGAAAACTACTTGACATCTCGGGGTCGTTTGGGTACTATATTTCTCACAGTTCGAAAAGGGTCCGAAAAACCAGCTATGTTTTTCGGGCCTTTTTCTTTGGTTGTTTAGGCATGAATACATTATTTAATGCCTTGAATTAAAAATATTATTTCTGTTTCTAGGGGGTGCTGTTTCATTTTTTGAGACGACTATCGGAGCAGAAATTTTCAAAGGCATATTTTATAGCCTTCGTTTTCATACTCATTCAAAAGTAGAAAAGGAATCCATATGGGGTTGCCAGGATTAACAGAGGGTTTAGCCCGTCTGAAAGCACTGTCGCTGCGAAAATTCCAGCAAATCAAGGATATGGGTGGAGTATTGGATTGGTTGCAACAACCATCCAATCAGTTCTCCGCTGTTGCACTGCGGGAAGTCTTTTTTCCTGAAGCCGAGGCGCAGGCGGTCAGGCGCTTTTTGGCCGATATGTTCGCTGGTGAAATCATACTTATCGCAGATCAGAAAGAACTTGGCGAAAATGAACGCTCTGACACTCAATCCTCTGGTAAAGCAACTTCTGCCGATAACTCGGAGACAGTCGCCCGCTCTAAATTGCGCATCGATATTCGCCGCTGGCTGATGGAGCAGTTTTCGCCCGCCATTTATGGCCCCAATAAAAACACTGGCAGCATGAAAGACAAAGGAAAAGAAATCCTCAATTCCATCCGGGCCAAGGTTTATCTGCCGGAAAATGGTCGTGATGCGAATGCGCCCACTGATTTGCACTCTGATCCCGTATCGAAACGGAATTCCTGATATGCCGGTCGCTGAGCTGAACTTCCGTCCTCAGGCAGGGCCGCAGGAGAATTTTTTGGCTAGCCCTGCGGATATTGCCATTTATGGCGGGGCAGCGGGTGGCGGTAAAAGTTTTGCATTATTGCTGGAGCCTCTTCGCCACATTCACGATCCGGGCTTTCGGGCTGTAATTTTCCGGCGGACCGCGAAACAGGTTCGCAATGAGGGCGGATTGTGGGATGCAGCGCGCCAGATTTATGGGCCCTTTGGTGTAACCGTGAAGGAAACTGATCTACTGATGCGCTTTCCCTCCGGTGCAACCATCAGCTTTGGTGCCATGGAACATGAAAAGAACCGCTATGATTGGCAAGGGACGGAAATCACCTATCTGGGATTTGATGAATTGACCCATTTTACAGCTCGGCAGTTTTTTTATCTGCTTAGCCGTAATCGCAGCACTTGCGGGGTTGCGCCCTATGTGCGGGCAACCTGCAATCCGGATGCTGATTGCTGGGTTGCCGATCTGATCCGCTGGTGGATTGATGAGAAAACTGGTTATCCCAAATCGGAGCGATCGGGCAAGTTGCAGCATTTCATGCGCGACGGGGATCAGCTTGTCTTTCAGGACGATCCGGGCAAGTTGACGAAATCGCTCACCTTTATCGCCGCCAGTATAGACGACAATCAGATCCTGCTTGAAAAAGACCCTTCCTACAAAGCGACTTTGGGTGCTCTGGATGCGGTGGAGCGCGAGCGGCTCCTGCTCGGGAATTGGAAAATTCGCCCAGAAGGTGGGATGTATTTTCGCTATGAGTGGTTCCGGGTTGTGGAGCGCTCAGAGTTGCCGAAATTTTCTGTAAAAGTGCGGGCATGGGATCTTGCTGCCACAGCCGGCGGCGGGGACTATACCGCCTGCATTCTGATGGGCCGTGATGATCGGGGGCGCTTTTACATTCTGGATATGGATCGTTTTCAGGGATCGCCCGCAGATGTTGAGCGTCGAATGCTTGATCATGCAAAGCGGGATGGCAAGGCGGTTCAGGTTTGTATTCCTCAGGATCCGGGGCAGGCCGGCCTGTCCCAGCGTCAGGCATTGGCGCGCTTGCTCGCAGGGTTTCTGGTCCGCGCAAGAATTCCAAGCGGGAATAAAATTCAGCGGTCAGCTCCTTTTTCCGCTCAGGTAGAATGCGGAAATGTCTATCTGTTACGGGCGAGCTGGAATTCGGATTTTCTGATGGAACTTCAAAGTTTCCCCTCTGGAAAATATGACGATCAGGTGGATGCGGTCTCTGACGCCTTTGCCGCAATTACCTCCGCTGGCCGCCGTGGGCAGCAGGAAATGTATGGAAGCTAACTGGCGACCTTTCAAAAATAAAGGAATGATGATGTACGATCCTTCAAAAGAAAGCAGGGCTTATCTGGCCATGGCTGAAAAATGGGCCTTGCCGCGCTGCCTGATGGGCGGAACACCAGCGATGAAAGCCGCTGGTACCCGCTATCTGCCGCGTCATCCGGCCGAAAATTCTACCGTTTATACCGAGCGGGCGAAACGGGCTGTTCTTCGAAATTATTTTCGCCGGACCGTGCAAAAGATATCGGGGCGCCTTTTTGGGCATGCCATTACCGCAACACCCGATCTGAACCCCCGCCTGCAATCTTACTTACGCAACGTGGATCTTGCAGCCCAGGGGCTTAACAGCTTTGCCAAAAACTGGTTTGAAGATGCTTTGGTTTGCGGCATTTCCTATGCTCTGGTGGATTATCCAAAAGCAGCCGGTGGCTTTGATGAAATGAGGCCCTATGCTGTTCCCATTCGCGCAGAAAATCTGATTTTCGCAGCCGCCGATGAAAACAGTCTGTCGCCGCGCCTGTCGCAAATCCGCATTCGCGAACAGCACCCGGAAGTGAGCGGCTCCGATGAAAAACTGGTTGATCAGATCCGTGTTCTTACACCTGATGAATGGCAGCTTTACCGAAAATCTGACGGCAGAAACTGGTCAATGGTAGATAGCGGCGAAAACTCTCTTGGGGAAGTGCCGCTCGTCGCCCTTTATACCAACCGCACAGGTTTTATGCAGGGAACTCCGCCGCTTGAGGATTTGGCCTATCTGAACCTTGAGCATTATCAGATCCGTTCCGATCAGCGGAATGCCCTGAATGTGGCATCATTTCCCATTCTTGCCGCTTCCGGGTATGAAGCGGAAATTGACGGCCCCATTGAAGTGGGCCCCAACAAGGTGCTGACCACCTCAGACACCAATGGCAAATATTATTATGTGGAAAGCAGCGGCGCGGCACTTGAAGCCGGAGCCCGCGAGCTTCACGAACTGGAAAAAGCAATTCAGCTTTTCGGCCTGCAGTTTGAAAGTGGCGCTGTGCCCGAAACTGCAACTGGTCGCCGGCTCGATGCAGCTGATGCATTATCCCCGATTTATGGCATGGTGATGGAAATTGAGGACAGTCTCAATCAGATGATGCGTCTGTTTGCTAAATGGGACGGGATTGAAAATACAGGATCGCTGTCCTTGACGCTAAGCCGCGAGGAAGTGCCGGGCAGGGAGGTAATAAAAGAAGAGCAGAAAGAGCGACAGCTTTTCAATGGCGCTGCCGATGGATAGCGCTTCCACTAGCCGTCAACCAATTGCCCCGCAAGGGGCTTTTTTTATGTCCAAAATCAACGAGGATGATCATGTTCGACTTTCCAGATAACATTAATAATATCGATGAAGTTCCTGAAAAATATAGAAATTTATATACTGAAAATTCTGATGATCAGGGCGGTTTTCAACTTGATGAAAACCTGTCGCAAATGGCCAGTCGCGCTTCTGATCTGCAAGATCGGATCGATCAGTTAAACGCCCGTGAAAGTGAACTGGTTATCGAAAATACCGCCATTGCGGCGCTTGGCTCTGTGGGCGGAAATCCGGCGTTACTAATGCCATTTTTAAAAAACAGCCTGCAGGTCGCCACCGGTGATGACGGGCAGAAAACGGTTCACGTGCGCCCGGATATGACAGGTGCCGCTGGTTTCAAGCCAGAGGATGGGCGCGACAGCGCCACCGATCTGGTCAGGTATCTGCGCACTCATCCTGATTTCAGTGCAGCTTTTACCGGCGGGCAGAAAAGCGGGGGCGGTATGAGCCCCGCCGCCGCCGGGGGTACGACCCTCACACTAAGATCAACTGAGCAATCAAGTATCAATGCGAAACTTGAAGAGATCGCCGCAGGAAAAGTGACAGTTACGCCATAGGGACGGCGCGGCGAATTCCCTGATTTTAAACCAAAAGGAGAAATTTATGACAAATGATGTATCGGCTGTAATGCCGAAAATACTGGCGCGTGGTCTGCTGGGATTGCGTGAGCAGGCCATCATGCCGCGGCTGATCAATGGCAGTTTCAGCGCCGAAGCCGCAGAAAAAGGTGACACAATCGATGTTCCGATCCCCTTTGATCTGGAAGCGGAAAATGTAATACCCGGTGCGACACCTCCCACACCGGCTTCCAGTGAAATTCAAAAAGTACAGATCGAGTTGAATAACTGGAAAAAAGCGAGTTTTCATCTGACCGATAAGGAAATGATGGAAGTTGATGCCCATGAAAGCTTCATTCCCATGCAGGTTGGATCAGCCATTCGCGCCCTTGCCAATGCGGTAAACAAGTCCGTTCATGCGGAATATAAAGGCATTTACGGGCTTGTCGGAACGGCGGGGACAACGCCTTTTGCAAGCGGCACTTCTGATGCGACTGCTGCGCGAAAATTGCTGCTGAAACAGCGGGCACCAAAGGAAAATCGGTATGGGGTGCTGAATTTTGATGCCGAAGCAAACGCCCTTGATCTGTCGGCTTTTGCAGATGCAGACAAGGCAGGTGGGAACAGCGTCAAAATCGAAGGGGAAATTGGCCGAAAGTTTGGAATTGACTGGTTTAGTGATGACCATGTGCTGCGCCATGAAACGGGCGCCGCAACGGGCGGGACGATTACAATTGACAGCGTCAGCGGAAATCAGGTGACGGCTTCGGGCTTTTCAGCCACTCCAGTGGTTGGTGATGTATTTTCCGCAACTGGGGGGGAGCAACACTATGCAGTCGTTGCTGTTACTGCCATCGACTCAGATACTTTCAACATGCAGGTTTCCCCGGCGCCGGCCCGGAACTCATCGGCGGAACAGAGATTGAATTTGCCAGCAGTCACGAAGTCAATCTGGTGTTCAATCGTGATGCCTTTGCTTTTGCCAATCGCCCGCTTGCGCAAAGTGGTGCGGGCGCGGGACTTGGCAGTCAGATCATGTCCATGACTGATCCGCAAACAGGTCTCTCCCTAAGGCTGGAAGTCAGCCGTCAGTATAAACAGGTGATCTGGGAGTTTGACATTCTATGGGGGGTTAAACTGGTGCGGCCTGAACTGGCTGTTCGCCTTGCCGGGTAAAGCGGCTTTTGTGGGGAAGGTTTTGGCCTTCCCCTTTTTGATGGATGCAAATGATACGGGGCGAAAGAATGGGATTAATCGTTGAAACCGGAGAGGGCATTGAGGGTGCAAACAGTTATCTGTCGCTATCACAAGCGGATGCCCATTTTGCCGCACTGGGGAATGAAGAATGGGCAGCCGCATCGGATGGCCTGCGGGAACAGGCATTGATACGCGCAAGCCAGCAGGCTGATTTTTATGACTATCCGGGCACTGTTTTGAAAATAGTGCAGGGTCTGAAATGGCCGCGTAGCGGTGCAGTGGATGATGAGGGGCGTCAACTGCGCGGTCTGCCATTTGCACTTAAGGCTGCTGTTTTGGAACTGGCCCCCGGGTTTTTGCAAATCCCAGCGCCCACCACTGACGGTCCGCAGATTGTGCGTGAGAAGGTCGGGATGCTTGAACTTGTATATTCGGACAGGAAAGCCACTCCCGCTTTGCCACACGATTACTGAAACAGATTGGTGCCGCACGCAGCGCCTTGCAAGTGACAAGAGGGTAGCCATGAACAAAAGCAGGATCAAACAGGTAATTGAGCGGGTATTCAACCGCTCGGGCGAGTTCATCATTCCCGTGCAGGTCAAGCGTGTGCTGGAACAGAGCCATATTCCGGGCGGCGAGCCTGAAGTGAGTGAAATGACTTATTCCGCCCGGCTGTTCCCTATGACGGCACGGCGCACGCGCAGCGCCATGGAAGAGGGGCCGGTGCTGGACAAAGCAGTGCAGCTCGCGCTGCTGCTGATGGAAAATGAAATGCCGGCACCGGGCGATATTTTGCAGATTGGTGCAGATGAATTTGCAATCAATCAGGTGGCAAGCATGGATCACGGATCGGGGTTCCTGTTTGAGGTGTGGTATCAATGAGTTACCGAAAAATTCAGGCAGCGCTGGAGGCGCATCTTGCCGGGCTCGGCGGGATCAGGGTGATTTTCCCGCAAAGCCGTCACAAGGCCCGCAAAGGTGAAGCATTTGTGGTCTGCAGTTTCTTGCCGGGAAAGACACGCCGGGTTCTTCTGGGGCCAGCTGAGCCACAGGAACGTCAGGGCAATTTTTTGCTGCATATTCATGAACGCAGTCACGCTGCGGCCATGTCCCTTCTCGATCGGTTAGCGGTGCATTTTACCAGTGGAACGGAACTCTCCTTTGAGGGGCAGTCCGTTTTTCTGAAAGGGCACGAAGCCGGAGCCGATCGCGGTGATCTAAACCATACAAACATACCGCTAAAGATTACCTGGCGGAGTTATTTCTAGGAGATATAGATGACATTTTCCATGCAATCACATCATGAACTTCGGTTCATGGTGGAGGATACCTATGGTGAACTTCCAGCTGTTGCTGATTATCAATTGCTTCGCCATACCGGATGTGATCTGGCACTGGCGCGCAGCTCCATCGAAAGTGATGAAATTCGAAGTGATCGATTAATCAGCCATTTCATCCATGGCACTGAAGATGTGGAAGGGGAGATCGAATTTGAACTGAGCTATGGCGCGCAGGATCAGTTACTGGCTGCAGTTTTGTTATCCGACTGGGTCGGGGATGAACTTGTTAGCGGCTCAATGCCAAGAAGTTTCGTCATTGAACGCGGTTTTGCAGATGTGGGTGAGTATCAGCTATTCACCGGTTGTTCCATCGAAGCGATGGAGCTTTCCATTCAGCCTGAAAGTCTTGTCAGTGGCCGTTTTCACATTAGCGGGAAAACAGGCAGCTATGGATCAGGTTCAGTAGATTCAATGGCAACCTCACCCGTGCAATATGCCCCCATGGAAGCTTTCCTGGGCACCATTGAAGAGGGAGGCGCGCCCCTCGGCATTGTCACCGGGCTGGATTTGAAAATTGAAAATGGCTTAAGCGGTATCAAGGCCCTTGGCAGCCGCAGCTCGGTTGCCGCCGGATATGGAAAATCCCGCATCAGCGGTGAATTGTCGATTTATTTTGAAAGTCAGTCGCTGCACCAAAAATTCTTCAGCCAAAGCCATAGCAGTCTGAAAGTCACACTCAGCGGTGACGGAGGCAGCTATGAAATAACGCTTCCACGTATTTTGTATATGAGTGCGGAAAACCCAGTACGGGCTGATCAGGCAGTGACCTGCACCTTCCGGTTTGTTGCCTTGGCAGATGCGGTAAGTGGCACAGACATTCGCCTGCGCCGTATCGCAGGGTAAGGGGGGATTTCATGACCGATACACTGGATCTGTCCAATTTTGATTTTGCCCACCGCGCCGAGGCGGGGGCGGCACTGACCTTGCTGCACCCGATCACTGGTGAGGTGCTTGACGTTGTTATCCGGTTGCGGGGGATGGATGCGCCGGCATGGCATGCAGTTATTCGGGAGCAGATCGATACTCAAATAAATGCTGGCAAACGCTCACTGACGGCAGCGGAGTTGGAAGAGGCTCATATTGAACGGCTGGCGCGGGCGACGATTGAATGGCAGGGGGTTGTTTATCAGGGGCATTCGCTCGTCTGCACGCCAGCCAATGCCAGACGGCTTTATTCAGAACAACTCTGGATCAGGGAGCAGGTCGCGCGGTTTGTGGAGGACCGCGAAAATTTTTTTGGCGAATGACGGAGCAGTTTCTGGGGGCGTGCAGGCGCCGCTTGCTTGAACTTGTGCCCGTCAATTCCAAAGGCGTGAGCGCAGCCGCCATTGAGCGGCAGGCGCAAAAGCATTTAACCGTATCTGAAGGCGTACCACTGCCACCCGCGCAGGAAGGATTTCCTGACTGTTTAGCGCATGTGTGGGATTGGTTTGCAGAACTGCTGCCGGTAATGGCTGGTGACTGGCAGAGGGGACATGTCCCGATACTGGATTTGGCGGCGACTATTGAGCTGCTGTTTGGCATCAAGCCCCACGGCTGGGAGGTGCGACTGGTTCTGCAAATGATCGGGCAGTTTCGAAAAGTATGTGAGCCGTTGAATTTCAACAGGACTGAATGAACGGAGGAGGGAGAGAAGAATGCCCGAGGATTTAGGCACCATTGGACTTGAAATTGAAACAAGGGGATATGAGCAGGTTATGGAGAATTTGGACCGATTGCTGGCAAAAACTGCGGATGTAACGCGCGCATATCGTGCACCGGTTACCCCAGCGTTGAAAGGACAAAGCTCAGCCCGGTCTGCTCAGGGTGAGCTCAATGAAATTTCGCTTACCGCCAATCATGTTTCCAAAAGTCTGCGCAGCGTCTTGGGGCGCAGTTTCGATCAATTTTTAACGCGCGGGGCAGATGCAAAAAGCCTGCTGCGGGATCTGGAAAAAGAAGCCCTCGCGTTTGGATCATCCCTTTTTACAGGTAAACGGCAAACAACAGGGGGGGATCTGTTTTCCGGTTTGTTCAGTGGCGCAGGGGATCTGTTGAGCCGGGCCTTTGCCGGATTTGCAAGCGGTGGTGAGTTTCGTGTTGGCGGTGCCGCTGGCCGCGACAGAAATCTGGTGGGCCTGCGTTTGAGCCGTGGTGAGCAGGTGCGTATTCAAACACCGTCCCAGCAACGCCGTGAAAAAGAACCGGCAGCAGCGGGCAATTTCACTTTTAACTATCAAATCAGCACACCGGATGTGGACGGGTTTCGTCGCAGTCAAGGCCAGTTGCAGGCAGAAGCGCTTAAATCCGCCCGCCGGGTGCTGGACAGAAACGGGTGAACGGTATGGGATTTCACGATATTCGATTTCCGCAACATATTTCCTATGGTGCGGTGGGCGGGCCGCGTTTTTCGACAACCATTCAGCAACTGAATTCCGGGCATGAACGGCGCAATATAAACTGGTCCGCCGCACGGCGGGAATATCGGGTTGATGTCAGCCCAAGCCGCGGCGATGAATGGCGGGCTTTGCTGGACTTTTTTCACGCGCGTCTTGGCCGGGCTTATGGCTTTCGGTTAAAGGATTTCGCCGATTTTGAACTTATCGACGGAGTTATCGCCACAGGAGATGATACGCGTCAGAGTTTTCAGATTTGCAAAATTTATGAAGCGGCAGGCGACTGGCCCCATCGCCGTGATTTGAAAAAGATTGTACCGGGAAGCGTCTCCGTTCGTCTGGATGGGATTTTGCGCGAAACGGGCTGGTCGGTGGATACTGGAACGGGTGAGCTGAGCTTCGATACGCCACCAGATTCCGGAGCCGTCATATCAGTGAGCTGTGAATTTGATGTGCCGGTCCGCTTTGACACTGACCTTATGGAAGCAGCCATCCCCGGGCCGGATGTTCATCACTGGCAAAGTGTTCAACTGGTGGAGCTGCGCGTATGAAACCAATTTCAGCGGAGATGGAAGCGCATCTGGCCGGGGACGTGTCGAGCCTTTGCAGTTGCTGGCGGATTGTCAGAGGCGATGGGGTGGAAATCTGTCTCACCGATCACGACCAAAATATTGAGTTTGAAGGGAAGAGCTATCTGTCCAGTGATGGGTATGACCGAAGCGCATTGAAAAACAGTGTTGGTCTGACAACGGATGAAACAGAAATTGTGGGGCTGATCAGTTCAAACTGGCTGGCGGAGGCCGATTTGCAAAATGGAGCCTATGACAATGCCGAGATTTTCTATTTTCTGGTGAACTGGCAGGACCTTTCAATGGGCAGTATTGAGTTGCGGCGCGGGCGAATTGGCGAGGTGCGCTGGAGCCACGGACAGTTCAGTGCGGAGCTTCGGGGATTGGGTGATGCCTTTCGCCGCCAGATGGGCCATGTGATTACCCCCGGATGTCGCGCGGACCTGGGAGATGGTGCATGCACAGTGCCGCTGGAGGCGCTGGGGCAGGATGTCAGCATTAAAGAAGTGCTGAGCGATTATGAATTTGAGCTGGAAGGCTATCTGGCGAGCGGACATTCAATGGTGGGGGGATTGCTGCGTTTTGGCGATGGAGCAAATGCAGGCCGATCCTTTGAAATTATTGATTTTGACGGTGCATTGGCGCGGGCTCGTCTGTTTACAGCTCCGCCAGAGCTTGTGCAGATCAATGATGGCGCGCGTCTTTATCCCGGATGTGACAAGCGCTTTGCAACCTGCCGTGATGTTTTTGCCAACGTGGAGAATTTCAGGGGGTTTCCCCATGTGCCGGGATTGGATGCATTGCTGGAGCCCGCGGATGGATAAGGCACAGGGTATCGACTGGATCGCCCGCCAGTGGCTTGGTGTGCGCTGGCAACATCAGGGGCGGAGCCGCGAATTTGGGGTGGACTGTATCGGCTTGTGCCTGAAAGTGTTCGAAAGTGCAGGCTACGTATTTGAAGATGAAACCGATTACGCCCGCCGGAGCGATGGAAGTCGCCTGCATCGGGTTTTGTCGCAGAAGCTGGATCGGGTGCGTGCCGCGGACGCGCAGGCGGGTGATCTGGCACTGTTTAACGAAGGGCGCGGCGCAGTGCATGTGGGGATCCTGTCGCGCGTGGGTGAGGAGTTATCTCTCATTCATGCCTATGCGGGGCGCAGAAAAGTTGTGGAGCAACCTCTGTCAACTTTTGCCCGGCCTGCAGCAATTTTCAGATTAAAGGGGACAGACTAGTGGCAACATTGGCATTGAGCGTAGCCGGGGCGGGTCTTGGCCAGTTGGCGGGAGTTGGCGCAGGGACCGGCTGGATGCTGGGATCCACCCTTGGTCGGTTGCTGACCGCGGAAAAACAGAGTGGCGGTGGAAATCTGGCCCCTTTGAAAGTGACCGGCGCATCCTACGGAGCGTCAATCCCGATCATTTTTGGCACCATGCGCCTTAGCGGTCAGGTGATCTGGCTTGGAAAATCGCGAACGGTCAAGGGCGCGCGAGGCGGCGGCAAGGGCAGTGTTGGCGGCGGTCAGGCTGGCATGTCCCAGTCATACAGGGTTGCAAGCTTTGCGATATTGATCTGCGAGGGCGAGGTGGATTCCCTGCTTAAAATCTGGGCGAACGGAACGTCACTGTTTGATAGTGAGGGGTTGGATGCGCGGCAGGTTTCAGGCCTTTCCTTTCGCTTTTATAAGGGAGATGACACTCAGGAGTGTGATCCGCTGATTGTTGCGGAGCAGGACGGGGGGAGTGCACCTGCTTACCGGGGATGCAGTTATGTGGTGTTTGAAGATCTGAACCTGTCGTCTTTTGGCAATCGTATCCCCAATTTTGAATTTCTGGTAACCCGGCAGGCGACGGACAGCTATCCGTCCCGGGCGGGGCAAGCTGCAACCTATTATCCGCAGCAGATGGTACTGCACAGCCAGCGCGGTGATGTGGTGACTTGTGAAACAGGCGCAGTTGGCAAAGCCCGTCTGTTGGATTTGCAGACGGTTTCCATTCGAAGCGAAGCCGATGTGAATGTCACCTTTCCAGAATTGGACAATCCATTTCGGGGGCTTAGCCGGGATCGGGATGGGAATATCTGGGTTGGCAGCAAGCGCGCCGGTGAAAATGCCAGAATTCACAAATTCAATTCCCTGATCATGGCTGAGGAGGCTGAAGCCTTGCTTCCTGATGGGGTGGGTAACATCAGATGGTCCGTTGATATACAGAACCCGCTGGGTGATACGGCGGTGCAGGTTGCAGGGAGTGACATGCAGGCACAGGTGCTGGTTTTCGGCCCCACGCTTGATGTGCTCAAGCTTGTTGATGTTGAGGCGCAATCCTGCGCTGGTGCGCTGCGCGACCGGCAGGAACAGGCGTGGGTTGCCATGTTCGGTTACCTGCCCGCAAGTCCAACCCATGATTTGCAGATCGTGCGGGTGTCGATTACAGCGCAGTCAGATCCAACGGGAACATTGATTGTCCCTGAGCATGAAATTTTCAATGTAACGTCGAGCGATCTGGGTGCGGGGTACGCGCTTGATACCAATAAAGAATGCCGGATGCTGCGGTATATTGCCGGGCAGGAAGAGCTGGTATTTCAGCATGAGGATTGCCTGTTCAAATGGTCAACCGTCAGTAAATCTGTGACGGAAATTCGCGGCGGGATTTCAAATTACAGCTTCATCGGGCATGCCTATGAGGGAGATGAGCTGGTCTTTCTAACGCCTGATTTGTGGGTTGTGTATTTTCGCGATGCTGACCTTGAAGAGGTTGCCCGGGTTGATTTGCGCAACTTTGCGGATCTTGGCTCCCTGGCGGGCGTTGTTCATGATCCGCTTTCGGACAGTGTGCTGGTACTGCGCCGTGATTTGCCAGCATTGCGCTGTTTTCTGCGACGTCAGACGGGTAGCGGCGCGGCATATGCGGCTATTCTGTCTGAGCTGTGCGAGCGGGCGGGGCTATCGCCGGAGCAGTATGATGTGAGCGGGGTAAGGGGTGCCTGCGACGGGTTTGCATCCGCCCGCCCGGCACGCATTCGTGAAGTTGCTGAACCGTTGATGCTGGCGGGCCAGTTGCAAATGCATGAGCGTCAGGGACAGCTTGTCATCGCCAAAAAGAAAGCCGGCGAGCCGCTAGTAATTGAACAATCAAGTATGATGGCGCAGCCGCACTATCACCGTTTGCAGGAAAGTGATCTGCCTGTTGAGATACGACTTGGTTATCTGGCGAGTGATGCCGGTTTCCAGCAAGGTGCACAACACGCGCGGCGCGCCCATGCCCCTTATGGCACGCAAGCGGGGCAGGGCGTTGAAAAGCTGACACTTCCCATGGCGCTGGATGCCAGCACTGCGAAGGGAATTTGTCAGCAAAGCCTTTGGGATGGCTGGCAGGAAAGACTGCTTGCGGATATGCAGTTATCGAGAGAGTTTCTGGCGCTGGACCCATCGGACAGGATCAAGATTGTCGATGAAGGGGGCAGCCCCCTTTACGAAGGATGGATCAACGAAAGCCATTTGGGCGCTGCGCTGGATTTGGAAATCCAATTGACGGGGGCGGCAAATATTGGGGGGGATATGCCCATCGTTGCGGATGCGGGATCGGGATATGTGGAGCTGCCCGTTCGCCGGCCGTCATCTGCAGAGCTGCATTTGCTCAACATTCCGCTGTTAAGAGACGAGGAAGCGACAGCGGGTGCCGGCAGCCGTTTGTATATGGCGGTTGGCGCGCAATCACCATCGCAATGGACAGGGGCGGAAGTTTATCGATCGGCGCTGGGGGACCGGTATGATCCTGTCACGACGGTTGAGGAGGATGTGGCCTGGGGAGTGGCTGCAACAGCATTGGGCGCGCCGTTGGACGGCGTGTGGTGCACGGATCGCGCCAATAGTCTGGTCGTGCGGTTCGCCGATGAAAATGCGCCCCTTGAAAGTGTGAGCGAGCTTGAGATGCTGAACGGTGCCAATGCGGCGCTGGTTGGGGAGGAAATCATCCAGTTTGCCACCGCAAAGCGATTGCTTGATGGAAGTTATGAGCTTAGCACATTGCTGCGGGGCCGGCGCGGAACGGATTACGCGGTTGCAAAGCATCGAGTGGGGGAGAAGGTATTATTGCTGAGCCCGCAAACCATCAGTTCTGCATTGCTGCCACTTAATGCAATTGGGCAGGGATATTATTACCGTGCGGCCGGTATCGGTCAGTATGTGGAGGAGGCAACCACGCACCGATATGTCCATCAGGGCCGTGATTTGATGCCCTACAGCCCGGTGCATGTGACTGCCAGCAGATCACCCGGCGAATTACAGCTTACTTGGGTTCGTCGCAGCCGTCTGGGCGCGGCTGGACTTGCGGATCCTTTGCCGCTGGCTGAGCAGTCAGAGCGCTATGAAATCGTGTTTGGCTATGAGGCAAAAGCCGTCTCGCATTTTGTGAGCGGGCAAAGCGCTTTTGCCTATGATCTGGCGCAATTTAACGCGGATTTTACCCTTTCGATGGGTGAATTGCCGGAGCTTTCAATTGAAATCTATCAACATTCAGATGCTGTCGGGCGCGGGTTCGCAGCGAAGGAGGTCGTTTAATGTCATTACTTGATTTACCTCAAATCGCCGAGGCGCAGGCTGCGGCCTATGTCACGTCCAATGATGCGGATGCACTGCTGGAGAAGGCGTTGTGTCGGGGAAAAGTCGATCACGATGCCAGTGGTGGGAGCTTTTCGATGGATGTTACTGATTTCAAAGAAAATTTTTACCATCGCATTAGCGGTACAGCCAGGGCAGCGTTTACTGTTACGGTTCCAGCCTCCCAGCGGCCATTTATGGTGGAAAATGGAACCCGCGCCGAGGCAACCATCGGGACCGGAAGCGGTGCGATGGTTGCGATCAAGAGCGGTGAATGCCAGCTCTGTTACGGAGATGGGAGCGGTGTGCGCGGTCTTGTAATAACCGCAACCGCGCCTGCTGTGAGCCTTTTTTCAGGTGCGCTTGTAACGCTGAGTAGCGATTTTTCCGTTTCAAGCACCAGTCTGACACCCGTGAATTGGGCTTCCGCCGAATATGACCAAGGGGGGTATTTTGCAGGCTCAGGAAATAGTGAGCTGGTGGTGCCTGCTGGCGTTAGCAAGGTTGTGCTTCGGGCGCAGGTCAGATGGAACGAAAATTCCAGCAATACGCGCGAGTTGCTTTTTTATAAAAACGGTAGCGCCAGTTATAGCGGCCGAGCTTATGTGAGCGAGGATGCGCAGGATAACCTGATCCAGAATATTACATCACCCGCATTGGCAGTTACCACCGGAGACAGCTTTCAGTGTGTGGTCTGGCAGAATAGCAAAAACGATCAAAAGGTGCTCAGTGGTCCGAGCAGCTGGTTTTCAATCGAGGCCGTTGGTTAATCAGGAGGGAAAATGGAACGACTGGAACAGGAACTGGGCGCGCTTCGCACCCGAATTGAAACAATGCATCTGGATATGGTGGAGGTTCGCGAGGATTTGAAAGGGTTGATGCGCGAGGTCAGCATGGGACGCGGTGCGGTCAAGGTGCTGGGGGTTGTTGGAACGTTGATCGTAGCCGTCAGCAGTTTCGGGGCCTGGTTGGCGCAGATTTTATAGGATTATCATCAAAGGAGGAAAACAGGAATGCATGGAATTATGGAAAATCTGGGTGATGCAACATTATTTGCCGGGCAGATGCTGGCTTTGCTTGTCACGGCAGCCACAATAATTACGGCGCTTACGCCCAGCAAGTCTGACAATGAATTGCTGGATCGGGTTTTGGGGTACCTGAATTTGATCGCCGGAAATGTGGGACACAATCGTAATGCAGACGACCGGGAAATTTACTAGGGGGGGTAAAATGGTAATGATTATCAAGAAAAAGGACAGCATCGAACTGCAGGCATTTAATGGAGCGGCTTTTGGGCTGCAAAGGGCGGCGAACGACAATCAGCCACTTGATGCCGAGCGGCTGCTTGAAGAGATCGAGGGGGCGGCCAACGACAACTATGAAGAGGAAGAACTGTCAGGCCTTGGCCTGACGGGACTTACATGCGCAGAGCCGCAGGATGAAGAGGGGGGGATCATGGCGCGCGCCGAAGTCGATACCCCCGCCGAGCTTGATTTCACGCATTCCGTATCGCGCCGGCGAGGATTTTTAAGTGAATGACAGGTGCTTCAGTCTTCTTCCTTGGGTTTAAGGAGCCTTAAATAACCCTGCATCTGCATATCGGGAACTTCTTCGGCGACACCATCAATTTTGATGTTTTCGCCGTCGATGATCCCTTCGATAAAAATTGTCAGATCATCAAGACCAAATACAGATGCGATCGGGACATTGGGGGCATAGCGCCGGGCATGTATCCGGATTTTAATTCCCGGTCCGCTTTCATCGAGTTTATATTCGCCGATATAGCACAGAGCTGAATTCCCGCCATTAGCCAGCCCATTGGCCAGATAAAGAACGCCGGTTCCAACACCAAAGGGCGTTTCAAATTCCCCTGAATATAAACCTTCAATCATTCGGTTGCCTCCTTCAGCACCACAAACTTCCATAAACTTAAGAGAAATATTAAAGTAAAGAAAATGAATATAAGGTTAGCGAGTTGCTAATGTTTGTCTGAAACGAAGGTTTTTTCCAAATTTGTGCCGATTTTGACCAAAATGTGGGTGAAAAATACCTGATATTGGGGATTTGCACCTTTAAGTTAGTAAAATAAAATATTATACACCCCACAAACGGGGGATGCGAGGGGTTACCCGCTTCGTTAAAAAAGTGTAAAGTTTTAGATAAATTTGTTTGCTTTGTAAGATTAAAGCAAAATTTTGTTGGGGAAAATGACCATGGCTATCTTTGATGCGCTGAAAACGTCCAGAATTGAGTTGAATGTACCCTCACTTGAAAATGCGACATATGCGATTGAGGGCTCTGATCTCATCATTACAGTGCCGGGCGAAGCTGAAGCGATTGTCATCAATAATTTTGCTGTAGCTGTTGAAAGCGGCGCACCGCTTGAGCTAGTGACAACTGATGGTGTTGTGAGTGAGCTGGAAGAATTGCAGGCGGCGATTGATGCATCAAGCATCGGTGAAGTTGCCCCGGCAGCAGGTCCACAAGGTGGTACAGGCGGCACTGGCGGCGGCGCAGGTTTTGCCCCCAATCAAAATGAAGGCATCGGCGAAGGGCTGGGCATTGATGGTCTGCTCGCCGGAACAGCGCTTGAATTTGGCGGTGAAGGAGAGGAAGAAGTTATTCAACCACTTCTGGCGGAAGCGACACCGGTTGAAACTGACCCCTGTAACGCCTTGTTTGAAGAGAAGGTCGCAGCGTTTCGGAGTTCATTCCGCGGTGATCCGGAATTTGATGATCCCAACGGCTTTAAATACTATTATGATAATGTCGTGGTGTCGGGCGATGGCAATGATCCCAATCATGTGTCCAACCAGCCATCAGCTAGCTATGAGCATGGCATTGATATCAATGCGACTGGATCGCTATCACAAGCCAATGATTTGATGAATTCAACCAATGTCAATGAAGAAACCCGCGTAATCGTTGGTGATGAATTTGTTGATGAGGATTCAGACGACTATAACGGCAACCTAGAACTGTCAGCAGAATTTATTGGCAACAATCAGGTGGTAAGCGTTTACAACGATAAAATTCAGGGTACTGCCAATACAACTGCTATTTTCGGCGATGCACTTATTGATTCTGATCCATATGATCAGGATAGGTTCGATGTTGAAAGCAAGTTCGATATCTCTGGCACAGGTGAAAGCACAAGCAATAATAATACGGTAACTTCAAATAGCGACGAGATTATTGCAGGTGTTCAAACACGGGTTATTTCCGGTGATATTGGTCGTGTTACTGATGATCGTGAATTTTTGAACGATCGTAATAACGATGCAACTATCGGGATCAGTGTTACGCACAGCTTTTCCGATGACGATGGATCAACGGAAGCGCGCAATAATGTCTTCAGCGCTAACGAAGACTTGATTGATGCAAGCGCAGTGGAGCCTGGCTATATATACCGCGGTTTGGGAAATGTGATTTCGGGTGATGCGCTGAGCGGCGGTACGCACCTTGTTGAAGATGATATGTATGGCCGTCAGATAATTGGCGGATCAACGGGTCCGCTGAATATTACTTTGTCAAGTGAGTTTACGGTCAGCTTTACAGGCGAAGCAGTTTATTCAGACAATGAAATGCGGTCTATGAATGATCTGATTATCGGTAGCGATGGCATGGATGTTATTGCCGGTGATGCGCTGCTGGATGCAGACTACATGTATGGCGGTCAGTCGAATGACATGTCCGATACCCGGGTCAATATGGACTTTTATGTTGATTTGGCCGCGACGGGCACAATTACATTTGAATATCTGGATGAAGATGAAGTTGTCATTCCAATTAATGGCGGCACGATCGAGAATAACCAGTTCATTTCCAACAATGATGTTATCGATGGTGGGGCAGGCACCGATTTCATTGCCGGTGATGTCCTTTTGACGGCGAATGACTCCTATTACTATTTTGGTGGAACGGGTGAGCCATCAATCGTCGATATGTATTTTAATGTGTCCTTGGATGCAGCAGGGCAAGACAGCCTTGAAGGCGGTGAGGGTAATGATACGCTCTATTCCGCAGATGGCGGGACTATCAGCGGGAACCTGTTCAGCGCCTATAATGACATTATTCGCGGCGATGACGGAACCGTTCAGGACGGTATGTATGGGGATTTCATGTATGGATCTTCCGACTTCCTGGTTGGTGATGTGATGGTAGCGGATCCTAATGGATCGCTTGTACAATTCGAAGCAGATTATTCAATTTCCAGTTCTAGTGATGATGATGAAACACCGGGAGTTGTTGAAAATAATACGGTGGAAGCCTGGAACGATACGCTGATCGGCGGTGCTGGTAATGACATTATGGTCGGTGATGTCTTCTTCATGAGTGGCCATGAAGAATATACTTACAATTATCTCGATCTGCAGGTATTCGGCAGTGTTGATGATGATGTTACGGAAACTGAGAAGGAAATGTCCCTCTTTAACGATTTGCTGTGCGGCGGAGATGGTAACGATGTGCTGATCGGTGATTTCTTTGGCTATTACCAATATGGCAATGGTGAAAGAGGCAACTTTGATTTGATTTATTACACCGATGAATATGAAGGTACCCAAGAATATTTCGGTGAATCAGGTTTCGTGGATGCCGATGGCCTGCTGCGTGCGGATATGTTCAATGACACGCTGCGCGGTGATGCCGGTGATGACATGCTGTATGGTCAGCTCGGTGATGACCTGCTGGTCGGCGGTGAAGGTGCGGATACCTTTGTTTATGAAGGAAATGACGGCTGGGAATACACCGTTGAATATACCGGTGACGCCGATGATACAGATGGCGTGCTCATCGAGGTTTTCAATGACAATGAAGCCCGCACTGATGGACATGATACCATTCAGGATTTCAACCACATTCTGGAGGGTGATTTCATCAATCTGGATGAGCTGTTTGATAATCTTGGGATACTGGCGAGTGTTGATCGTGCGGCCCAGGTTAATATTACAGATAATGTTGTAACCGTTGAAGGCATCGATAACTTCTCCATCACTGTTCAGGGCGATGATCTTGATGAGGTGAGTGCAGCGGATAACTACAGTTATCAGGAGCTGTTTGACATCGGTATCGATGTTGGCGGACTGGAATTCCCTTCCGACGTTAGTTGATAGACAGTCTATAAATTAAAAAAACCCGCTGCGTGATCAGGTCATGCAGCGGGTTTTTTTTATGTTCAAATGGCACAGGATCTGGGGAAAAAAGCGCAGAAAATACCCAATATTGGGGAAATGCACTTTTAAGTTGGTAAAAAAAAATGTCATTCACCCCACAAACGGGGGATG
Source organism: Sneathiella glossodoripedis JCM 23214 (assembly GCF_000616095.1). Taxonomy (GTDB): domain Bacteria; phylum Pseudomonadota; class Alphaproteobacteria; order Sneathiellales; family Sneathiellaceae; genus Sneathiella; species Sneathiella glossodoripedis. The sequence continues at coordinate 154,004 of NZ_BAMS01000002.1, forward strand.
CCGGAGATTATCCGGATCGTTAAAAAAGTGTAAATTTTTAGACAAATGTGATTACTTTCGTTTTTGTAGAGTAACAGTTAGTTGGGGATTAGTAGATTATGGCTATTTTTGATGCGCTTAAGACTTCCAGAATTGAGCTGAATGTTCAGTCACTTGAAAATGCGACATATGCGATTGAAGGGACTGACCTAATCATTACAGTACCGGGTGAACAGGAAGCAATTGTCATCAATAATTTTGCTGTTGCAGTTGAAAGTGGCGCACCGCTGGAATTGGTGACAAATGACGGTGTTGTTGCTGAACTGGAAGAGTTGCAGGCAGCCATTGATGCATCAAGCATCGGTGAAGTCGCCCCGGCAGCCGGACCACAAGGTGGTACAGGCGGTACTGGCGGCGGCGCAGGATTTGCCCCCAATCAGAATGAAGGCATTGGCGAAGGTCTTGGTGTAGACGGCCTGCTGAGCGGCACATCCCTTGATCTTGGCGGTGAAACCGAAGGAGAGGCACTTCAGCCACTTATAATCGAATCTGCTGCATCGGTTGAAACTGACCCATGTAACGCCATGTTTGAAGATAAAGTTGCGGCGTTCCGCGATTCATTCCGCAGCGAGCCGGAATTTGATAACCCCAACGGGTTTAAATACTATCAAAAGGATTATATCGTTTCCGGCGATGGAAATGATCCGGAACATAATTCATTTGATCCATCCAACTCCTTCGATCACGGTATTGATCTGACCATTGAAGGATCGCTGTCCCAGTCAAATGACGTGATGAATGCCTCAAATATCGAAGAGGAAACCCACGTAATTGTCGGTGATGAATTCATCGATGAAAACACCTATCATTACAATGGTGATGTTGATGCGTCAGCCGAATTTATCGGTAACAATCAGACAGTTAGCGTCTTTAATGACAATATTACAGGGACGGAAGAAACGATCGCTATTTTTGGTGACACACTAATAGAATCCCAACCCTATTATCAGGGTAACTTTGATCTCAATAGCCAGTTTGATTTCTCCGCCAATGATGATGAAACCGGGTCAACCAACAATAATACGATGACGGTTTATGGCGATGAAATTGTGGCCGGTGCGAACACCCAAACAATCGCCGGCGATATTGGCCGCGCAACTGCCGATTGGGATTTCGATAATTACTATCCTACACAGATCGGCATCAGTGTTACCCACAGTTTTTCTGATGATGATGGATCAACAGAAGCCCGTAACAATGTTTATGTTGCCAATGAAGATTTGATCGATGCCAGTGGTGTGACACCCAGCATGTCATATTTTGGTGTTGGAACCGTTATTTCCGGTGATGCACTGAGTGGTGGCACAGATCTAATCGATGATAACATTTATGGCGGCGTGCAGCGCATTGGTGAGACAACAGGTCCTCTGTATATTTCCCTGACAACTGAATATACGGTTAGCCTGACAGGCGACTCTGTTTATTCAGACAATGAAATGCGCTCGATGAATGACCTGATTATCGGGAGCGATGGTCTGGATTTAATCGCTGGTGATGCGCTTATCATGAGCGACGACATGTATGGCGGGTTTGGAAATGACTCCTCAGTCAGCGGTGTTGAGATTGATTTTGAAGTGGATCTTCAGGCAACTGGATCAGTCGATTATTCATATGATTCAGATGAAAATTTAACTCTGGATATCAAAGATGGTTCCACAATCGAAAATAATAAATTCTCAGGTCACAATGATGTAATTGATGGCGGCGCTGGTGCAGACTTCATTGCCGGTGACGTTGCCCTGATGACGCAGAATTATTTACAGTTCGAAGGTGGTGAGCCTTCTGTGGTCACATTGGATGTGGATGTATCTTTCGATGCTGTTGGCTCCACCCGGTACTTCGGTAGTGAAGAAGAGCAGGAAGGCCCTTTCACAGCCGAAGGCGGCATTATTCGCAACAACGAAATCAATGTCTTTAACGACATTATTCGGGGTGACGACGGAACCGTTCAGGATGGCACATTTGGCGATGGTATGTACGGATCTACCGATTTTCTGGTTGGTGATGTACTGGCCCTTGATACAAACGGGACAATCATCGAATTCGAAGCGAGTTTCTCCGTCTCGGAAGCTTACAACGATGACCCGCAGAACGATCGAAAATAACACGGTAAATGCCTGGAACGATACGTTGATCGGTGGTGCTGGTAACGACATTATGGTCGGTGACGCCATGTTCTTCATCGGTGCAGAAGATAATTATATCGACATTCAGTTGAACCAGAATCTGGAAGATACAGACGCAGAAAAGCAGACAGAAATGTCTTTGTTTAACGATCTGCTCTGTGGTGGTGATGGCAATGATATGATGTTCGGCGATTTCTCTGGTACTTACCAGTTTGGAAATGTCGACGATTATGACTATAACTACGCCTCTAACACCGAGCCATATGAATATGAGCTCACCTTTATCGATGATAATGGTCAGTTGATCGCAAATATGTTCAACGACACACTGCGCGGTGATGCCGGTGATGACATGCTTTATGGTCAACTTGGTGATGATGTGCTGGTTGGCGGTGAAGGCGCGGATACCTTTGTTTATGAAGGTAGCGATAACTGGGAATACTCCGTTGAATACACTGAAGAGTTTGGTGATAGCGACGGTGTGGTCATTGAGGTTTTCAACGACAATGAAGCCCACACAGATGGACATGATACCATTCAGGATTTCAATCATATTCTGGAAGGTGATTTCATCAATCTGGATGAGCTGTTTGATAATCTTGGTATCTGGCAGAAGAACGATCGCGCTGAGCAGGTCAATATTGAAGACAATGTGATCACGGTTGAAGGGATCGAGAATTTCTCCATAACGGTACAGGGCGATACTCTTGATAATGTAAGTGCCGGCGACAATTACAATTACGATCAACTGTTTGATATGGGGATCGATGTTGGCGGTATTGTATTACCGGTTGACGTTAGCTAATCTGCGTTAAATCCATTTTAAAAACCCGCTGCGATTGACAAAGTCACGCAGCGGGTTTTTTATTGTGCAAAAGAAATTGGGGGATTGATGGCAAGTCAAAATCTGGCAGCGATGCTGCAACAGGGAAAAGCTGCGGAAGTTGAGCGGATCTGTTTGCAGGAGTTCAAAAAAAGAGGCGGCATTGAGTTTCAGATGCTGTCCTATTATGTGCAGGCAACCGTGTCGCTTGGTAAAATTGACCAGACAATTGAACTACTCAAAAATATGTCGGCAAAAATGCCCGATCACGGAGGATTGCAGGACCAGCTCGCGCGGCTCTATTCCATGAAAGGGGATATGGATCTGGCGCTTGAGCATTCGGATATGGCGATCGCAAAGGCCCCGGATGTGCCCGATTTTTACAACGGGCGCGGCAATCTGTTTAAATATATGAACCGGTTTGAAGAGGCGCGGGAAGCCTATCAGAAAACGGTCGAGCTGGGCCCGCAATTGCCGATGGCGCATTTAAATCTGGGGCGGGTTTTACTGAAGCTGGAGCGGTTTGAAGAGGCGGAGAAATGTTTTGCCAGAGCGCTCGAGCTTAGCGGAGATGAATTGGCTCTTTACTCAGGGTATGTGGGTTCGGAATTTGCTGCAATTGAACAGTATGACAAGGCCCGCCAGATGTACGCAAAGGGCTTGGAGCAATACCCTGAAGACGGGTTTTTGCATGAATATATGGGAATGGCCCTGCGCCGTCTGAGCCGGTTTGAGGAGGCCGATGCGGCATTTCGGACAGCGGCGCGAATTCATCCGGAAAAATCGAGCGTCTATAATCACTGGGCTCTGTTGAAACGTGATAATGGTGATTTTGATGGTGCGGAAGATCTGTTTCAAAAAGCGATCAAGCTGGATGAGAAAAATGCGCAGGCCTATTCCAACTACGCCGCGTTAATGCGCCGCAAAGGCGATCTTACTCGCGCCAATGAGCTTTATGAAGTATCACTGGAAATCGCCCCCGATGCCATTAACACCCACTGCGCGCGCGCAAAAATTCACAAATTTGAGAAGGGGGATGCAGCCTTTCGTGATCTGGCCAGATTGCTCGGCAATGAATGGCTGTCTGATTTCGATCGGGCCAAGCTGCAACTGGCGCTAGCAAAAGCGATGGAGGATGTGGGGAATTATCCCGCTGCTTTTGACCTTGCCAGTAAGGCCAATGTTCAATTTAAAAAGCTGCGCCCCTTTGATATTGATAAACACAAAAATTATCTGGTTCGGGTGGCAGAAAAATTCCCAAAAGCCAGCGCCCTTCCGCCTGCAAAGCCGGAATTGCCGCGCCTGATTCAGATTGTCGGCATGTCCCGATCAGGCAAAAGTCTGGTGGAAGAGGTTCTGTGTCATTCACCCGAGGTTTTCGGATTGGATGAAGACAAGGGCTTCATTACGGAGATGAACGCTTTTTTGGGAGCTGAGGCATTCAAAAGCCATTCCCCGATTGCATAGACGATCTGACTGATGAGATGTGTGCTAGGCTTGGGGAAATCTATTTGCAAAAGCTGCAACAGCGGGCCCCAAAAGCGAAATATTTCATCAATACCATTCCGGCAAGCTTTCCGTTTTTAGGGCTTTTGTATCGGTGTATTCCATCCCTTGTGGTCATTAACTGTCAGCGTGATCCGCTGGATCAGGCCATTGAAAGCTATTTCAAGCATTATCAGGAAGGGAATGCCTATTCCTATGATCTGGCAACCACCGGGGAGTTCTGGCTGCATTATCGCAGTTTGATGCGACACTGGCAGAACCTCTATGGGGATAAAATCCTGACTGTGAATTATGAAGAGCTGGTAGAGCAAACCGAAAAAACCATCGCGCGTATCTTTGCCCATTGCGAGATAACGCCGCCCAAGTCCGTGAAGGATATTTCCTATCATGGGGACAATGTTGGACGTTGGCGTCACTTTGAAGCAGAGTTAAAGCCGCTTATTCGCGCGTTTCAGAACACACAGGCGGTCGGGCAGAGCTGATCGGTATGATGTCAGGAGGTCAGGCTCTGGGGCCTGGGCTGTTGGCAAGGAGCCAGTCGAGGGCTTCGTCATAATCGGCAAAAATGCGAGTGGTTTCGCTATTTTCATCGGCGATGGCCTGATACATGCGGGCAAGACCATGGGGCAGTGGATGCGGGGCATAGATCGCCGAGTGGTAATCATCGATTTGATGCTTGGTGAGAATTTCCATCGCAAAGCTGGCAACCTCATATAGGCCTTTTTCACCAAGTTTGAGCACGGAGGGGACACTGGCGTCGACAAATTCGTTCATGCCCGGCTTCCATAGATCAGATTCAAAAAAAGCACGGTAATCCGGGACAATATTTTCATCGGTGATCAGGCGCAGATAACGAGATGTGAAATAACGCTGCGACGGATCAACGATGAAATCAATGCCGTCTGTCGTCAGTAAATTGTCATTTGCGAGCATTTTGCCTTCGCAATCGCCAGTTTCGTTTAACATCACTCAATCACTTAAAGTATCAGAAATTTGTAATTAACAAACTAAAATTAACCATGTCCTAACATCAGGCAGGTCTCAATTCAATGATAAATATTATTATTATTCTAATGTTGTTAAGAAATGAATTTGCGGCGAGGGTGAGTAAAAAGAATGGCGTAAAAGCCATGCAAGAAGCTTGGTTGAAGCTGTTGGACCAGATATCAGGTTCTGGGGCCGGAACTATTGGTTAGGAGCCAGTCAATTGCTTCGTTAAAATCGGCAAAAATGCGAGTTCTATGACTGCTTTTTTCGCTGACGGCCTGATACATGCGGGCGAGGCCATGAGGCAGCGGATGCGGCGCATAGATCGCTGACAAAGAATCCGTAACCTGATGGCTGGCGAGGAATTCTGCGGCATAGTTGGCGAGAGCTGAAAGACCTTTTGCACCAAATTTCAATACAGATGGATCTCTGGCATCCACAAGTTCATTAATTCCCGGTTTCCAAAGGCCTGATTCAAAGAAAAGCTGATAGTCAGCAACAATGGTTTCATCTGTAATAAGGCGCGCATAGCGGGACGTGACAAACCGCTCTGATGGGTCAAGGATGAAATCAATACCCTCTGTGGTCAATATGCTGTCATTCGCGAGCCACTTGCTGGCACAATTTTTCGTCTTTTTTAACATCACACATTCACTTGAAAATGCCAGAAATTTTTGCTTAGCAAAATTGTATTAATGGAATTCTAATACTAGAAAGGAAATGCACCGCCATAATTGTAATATTTCTAATATAAAAAATAAACCGTTCTTTTGCGTTGCAGTTCAAAAAAACTCTCGTGAAGTCCTTGCAGGGCGGATGGGATTTGTGCAGGCTGGGGCCCATAAAAAACGACATCCGAGGGAGGGGATGAATTGAAAGCAGCCATTTGCCGGGAATTTGCCAAACCACTGAGCGTTGAAGATGTGGAGCTGGGCCCACCGCTTGAGAATGAAGTGCGCGTGAGGCTGGCGGCCTGCGCCATCTGTCATTCTGATATCACCTATATGGATGGGGGCTGGGGTGGTCAGCTTCCGCTGGTTCTGGGCCATGAGGCGGCTGGAGTGGTGGAAGAGACGGGCGCTGCTGTGCAAAGTGTTAGCGTTGGGGATCGGGTCTTGGTGACATTGATCCGATCCTGCGGGCATTGCGCATCCTGCGAGAGTGCGGAGCCGTTTCTATGCGCCGAAGACTTTGCGAGCGATCAGCGCGTGCGCTTAAGCGACGCGCAAGGGCAAGTCCTGGGGCAGGGGCTTAAATGCGGCGCTTTTGCCGAAGAGGTGGTGGTGGACCAGTCACAGGTGGTTGCCATTCCAGACACAATCCCGCTGGATGCTGCCTCATTGCTTTCCTGCGGAGTGATTACAGGATTTGGGGCGGTTGCCAATACGGCCAAGCTCAGTTTTGGATCCTCCGCGGTGGTGATCGGATGCGGCGGTGTGGGGCTGAATGCAGTGCAGGGTGCAGCGCTTTTGGGAGCGCAGCCGGTTATCGCCGTTGATCTGGTGGCGGATAAACTGTCAGCGGCGGCACAGTTCGGAGCGGATATTCAAATCAACGCAAAAGAAGACAACGCTGCGCAGAAGGTGCGCGAGGCAACCGGCGGCGGTGCGGATTACGTTTTTGTTGCGGCGGGAAGTTCGCATGCGGTTGCATCTGCCCTTGAAATGCTGGGCCCGTCAGGCACGCTGGTGTTGGTGGGGATGCCACCCACGGGTGATAAGGTTGCTGTTGAAGCAGGTGATGTGGCAGGCGCCGGGCAGAAAATACTGGGCAGCAAAATGGGGTCAACCCGCCTGCGCGTGGATATTCCCAAACTGGTCATGCTCTATGAACAGGGGCGATTGAAACTGGATGAGCTGATTTCCGGCAGATACCCGCTTGAAGATATTAATACTGCGATTGATGAAGTGCGCGCGGATAAAGCGCTGCGCAATGTGATCATTCTGGATGAAACACTGATTTAAAGGGCGGGAAGACTTATGAAACTGACCAATTTGGAGACATTTGTTGTGGGGACACCGCCCCCGCATTGGGGTGGGCAATTCTGGGTATTTTGTAAGCTGACCACCGATAGCGGTGTAGTTGGCTATGGGGAGGCCTATGCGGTGCCGTTCGATCCCGCCATTACCGAGCAGATGATCCGTGATGTGTTCGAGCGGTTTTTTGAAGGGCAAAGCCCGTTTCACATCGAAAAACTGTGGCGACGGGTTTATTCAGCCGGTTATACGCAGCGTCCGGATGTGAGCATGATGAGTGTGTTAAGCGCGCTTGAGATGGCCTGCTGGGACATTGTGGGCAAAGAGACAAACCAGCCGGTTTATAATCTGCTGGGCGGGCAGGTTCACGAACGCCTTCGGGCTTACACCTATCTGTATCCGGAAGAGGGGGACCGGGCGGATGTCTATGTGGATGCGGATATGGCGGCCGAGCGCGCAACCGAGGTTATGGAGCAGGGCTTTACAGCCGTAAAATTTGATCCAGCTGGCCCTTATTCATCCTTTGATCCGCGCCAGCCTTCCTTGGAGCGATTGGAAATTTGCGAGACTATGGTTCGGCGTGTGCGTGAAGCTGTCGGCACTCGATGTGATATTCTTTTTGGCACCCATGGGCAGTTTACCACGTCGGGAGCGGTGCGGATGGCACGCCGGCTTGAGAAATATGATCCCCTATGGTTTGAAGAGCCAACTCCACCAGATAGTGAGCATGAGCTTGCCAAGCTTGCCGCGAAAACCAGTATTCCCATAGCGACGGGCGAGCGATTGACCACCAAATATGAATTTGCGCGGGTGCTCCGCGGCGGAGCGGCGTCGATAATTCAAATGGCGCTTGGCCGAGTTGGTGGATTGCTGGAAGGTAAAAAGATTGCGGGGATGTGCGAAGTTTACTATGCGCAAATTGCACCGCACATGTATTGCGGCCCTATTTCAGCGATGGCGGATATTCAGCTCAGCACCTGCACACCCAATTTCCTTATTCAGGAAAGCATTAAAACCATGGGTGATTTTCATGCAGAAATTGTCAAAACGCCCATCCGAGTGGAAGAGGGATATATCATCCCGCCAGCGGAGCCCGGACTTGGGATCGAGCTGGATGAAGAGGTGGCGAGAGCCAATCCCTATAGAGGGGATCGGCTGCATCTGGAAATGTCACAAGAGCCGGAGCCGTTTGGCTAAAGCATTTGCTGCGCCGCATGCGGCTGTTGTGCCATATAGTAGTGGATAATTTCATGGAGCTGTTCTGACTTATAAGGTTTGGTCAGAACGGTATCCATGCCAGCTTGGGTAAAATGATCGAGCCGATCGGTAAAAGCATCGGCAGTCACACCGATGATGGGGACAGTAATTCCCATATCGCGAATGGCCGAGGTTGCTTCCATACCGTTCATTTCCGGCATGTGAACATCCATTAGATACAAATCTGCCCACTGGTCATTGGCGGCCTCCACCGCGCGCAAACCATTTTCAAGGACGCGAACCTGATGGCCTTCCGCTTCGAGGAATGCTGTTACGATATAGGCGTTGACAGGGTTATCCTCAACCACAGTAATTTGATAGCTGGTGTCTGAGGTGTCATCTACATCTGGAGCCGGTTTCGTATCTGAAGGCTGGATTTGCTGGATGTCTTCATCGGCCGCATCAAAGGGCAAATAAACAGCGAAGAGGGAGCCTGAACCTTCCTGACTTTGAACGGTGATTGCCCCGCCCATCAATTCCACCAGTTTTTTAACAATGGACAGGCCAAGTCCGGTCCCGCCATGCTTGCGGGTAATGGTGGTGTCGGCCTGAATAAAGGGGTCAAAAATATTGGCAAGCCTGCCGCGCGCAATACCAATGCCGGTGTCTTTCACCTCGAAGCGAACACAAACATCTTTTTGCGCCACTGTGACATGCGGGGGAACAAGCTCTGGTGTCAGTTTCTCCACGGTGAGGGAGACAAGTCCATGTTCGGTAAATTTGACTGCGTTGCTGAGCAGGTTCCAGATGATTTGCCGAATGCGGGTTGCATCGCCCCTGACCGGAAGTTTCTCATCCAGTCGGATATTACTGTTGTAGATCAGGCTCTTCTGTTCAGCGAGCGCGTTTGTTGTGGGTATGAAGGATTTAATCAGATCCTCTAGATCAATGGCTGTGTCTTCAAGCTCCAGATTGCCGGATTCAATTTTGCTGATGTCCAGAATGTCATTAATGACACCGAGCAGGGATTGACCGGTTTCCAAAATGGAGCTGAGCCGTTCCTGTTGCAATTCATCAAGGTTGGAGGATTGCAGCAGTTCGGCAAGCCCCAGAACCCCGTTAAGCGGGGTGCGAATTTCATGGCTCATGGAGGCAAGGAATGCGGATTTGGCCTGCGTTGCCTGCATCGCCTCTTCGCGGGCGAAGGTGAGTTCGACCTCGGTCTCTTTCTGTTGGGTGAGATCATAGGCCCAGAACAGATGGCAGGCATCGCCGTGATAGGTGAATTTCATCCAGCTGATGGAAAGCCACAGGATAGAGCCATCCTTGTGACGGCCACGAATAAGTTCGCGCGAGACATAACCCTGTTTTTCGTATAGCTCCGCGATATATTCGCGCTCTTCGGGGAATGCCCAGGTTTCACGAACCGGCTTGCGGCGCATTTCTTCAAGGTCATAGCCCAGCAAATCGGCATAAGAGCGGTTCGCCATGAGGATTTTGGAATCTCTCTCGCGCGCGATGCCAGTGGCGATGGGGCTGGATTCAAAAATGATCCGGAAATTTTCCTCATTCTCTGCAGCGGATTTTTCCGCTTCCTTCTGATCCGTCACATCAAATTGCCAGATGATATAAACTGGCTTTTTATACAAAATAACAGATTGGGAATTAATCAGGATTTTGCGCATCTCTCCGTCACTACGTCGTCGCCGCGTTTCGAAATTAACCAGTTCGCGTTGTTCCATGATGCAATTCATTGCAAAATTATACTCGTCGAGGTCCCCCCAGGTGCGGCTGCGGTCCATTTTGAGGAAAAGCTCCTCGCTTTCGATACCGATGATGTTCAGAAAAGCGTTATTTGCCATGATCAGGCGGCCTGTTTCACAGTCGATTACTGTGGCGCCGATTGGGCTGTTTCGGACCATATCCTCAACCTCGGATCTGGCCATGCTGAATAATCTCTTAATCATATACTTCTGTTACTCTGCACATATTCATATCTGCAGGGAAATCCCCCCATGGTCAAACCGCAAATATGAACTTCGTGCATCCCCATAGTGTTTTCCCAGTGGGTGACTTTAGGTGAAGGGCCTTAAAAAAAGGTAAAATCAGGATTGGATCGGGACAAAACAGCCCCTGTGGGAATTGGCCCAATTCTCATCAAAGCAATGCGGGTAAGGTGCCCGAAAATACAAAAAAACCCTCGGGAGCGAAGCTCAACCGAGGGTTTTTGTATCTGGCTCCCCGAGCAGGACTCGAACCTGCGACAAATTGATTAACAGTCAACTGCTCTACCAACTGAGCTATCGGGGATCAGTGGACCCGTTTTGATCGGGTTCGCGGCTTATAGCAAGGGAATGATTTCCTGCCAAGCCTGATTTTCATTTTTTTTAAAAAAATTCACTGGTCAGAAACGAAGTGATTGTTTTTCAAAGGGTTAGGGCAGGGAAGGCCCTGCCAGAACCGGACCCGGGCTTACGGGTCTCAGCGCAAATTTTCCAGCTTTCTATCTGTATTATACTGGCTAAGGGCATAGACGGCCCAGATTGCTGCTGGAATCCATCCGATCAGAGTGATCTGCAGGATCAGGCATAAAATCCCCTGAAAGGGTTTGCCAATGGTAAAAAACAGCAGGAATGGCAGCAAAATAGCAATAATCAGACGCATATGTAGTCTCCAAGGTTTTTATTTGCCACCCATGTTAGCCAACGGCTCAACCAGCGGCAACAAAATAGACTACTTGAGATATATTTGGAGAATTTCAAGGGGAGAGATGTGGTGGAGGCCTGGACCGGAATCGAACCGGTGTACACGGATTTGCAATCCGCTGCGTCACCACTCCGCCACCAGGCCTCAACATATGTGGTGTTTGCTTGAAAAGCTCATGGGTTTTAGGAGTTTCCGCTTTTTGTGTCAACAGAAGAGTTGCAGGCACTTGCGATAAATATCGGGTGCTTTGGGTGTTCTGGTGCGGCGCAGCTAAAATGCCACTGAAATTGCGGCTGATGGAGAAAAGCCGGTCTGCTTTGCGCTTCTTTCTTGCGTTTTGGGAAGGTCATTCAGTATAAACGCTCAAAACCGTTTGCGATTGACGGTTCTTACTGAGTTAGAAGGCAGGAAAACAGGAACTTCATAATGACTGAAAATTTTGCGCAAGCCCGCGAGTCCATGGTCCTCAGTCAACTTCGTCCGAACCGGGTCACCAGTGACCGGGTCGCGGATGCCATGGGGGAAATTCCGCGTGAGCAGTTCGTGCCAAAGGCGCTGCGGGGCGTTGCCTATCTGGATGAGGATCTTGAAATCGCCAAAAACAGGTATCTGATTGAACCGCGGGTTTTTGGTCTGATGATGCAGTCTGCTGATGTCAAATCAACTGATGTGGTTTTGGATATTGCCTGCGGGAGTGGCTACACATCTGCGGTTCTGGGTAAGCTGGCGCAGGCTGTGGTTGCGATCGATGATCAGGAAGACCTTGTTGAAAGCGCGAGTCAGACGCTGGCCGGACTTGAAGCGGATAATGTGGCTGTGATCAGCGGTGATCTGGAAGCGGGTAATGCCAAGCAGGGGCCGTATAATGTCATTCATATCAATGGTGCCATTGATCGGGTGCCACAGGTATTATTTGACCAGTTGGCAGAGGGCGGACGCCTTGTTTGTGTTATCGGGGTCAATCCCGGCGTGGCAAAGCTTTATGTCAAGAGTGACGGGGACATTATTGCGCGTAACCTGTTTGATGCGGAGGTTCCGCGTTTGGGCGCGATGCGTGAAGAGGTGAAATTCAGCCTGTAAAGTCTGCTAGACTATGATGTGGGTCACATTATGGTTACTATTGGACTGAAACGGGTTTTCACTGCTTCGAAGTGATGTCGCGTTTGTGGTACGAGTTTGTACAGTATCAACCATTGGATTTTATTCGGGCCGCGCTGCAGCTTGCGGACCTGAGTCGCCGGAAGGTGACGGTAATACGTAGAGGGCGTGCATTATGAAGAAAATCATTGTTTCCGTAGCATCGGTTCTGGCGATGGCTGTTCCGGGCCTGACGGCACAGGCAGAAACGCTTCAAGAAGCGCTGATCATGACCTATACGACAAACCCCACCATTCAGGCCCAGCGGGCGAGTGTTCGCGGTGTGGATGAAGGGGTCTCACAAGCACTTTCCGGTTGGCGTCCGACCGTGACGCTGGTCGGTGAAGCGGGCAGCGAATATAACAAAAGCTCAACCACGACGGCACCGGGTGGGGATCGGACCTATAACCCGTCATCCCTTGCGCTGTCTGTCTCTCAACCCCTGTACAAAGGCGGGCAAACCACGGCCAATACGCTGGCAGCGGAAGCCGATGTCAAGGCCGCGCGCGCAGGTCTCGTGTCCGTTGAGCAGAATATTTTCAAAGCCGCTGTTGCTGCATATATGAATGTGGTGCGCGATAAAGCGGTTGTGGAATTGAATGAAAATAACATTGGCGTTCTGGCGCGTCAGCTTGAGGCGGCACAGGACCGATTTGATGTGGGCGAAATTACCCGAACCGATGTGGCGCAGGCAGAAGCGCGCCTTGCCGGTGCACGCTCCGGACTGGTGCGGGCAATCGGAAATCTGAAGGTGAGTGAAGCCACCTATGAGAAAATTGTCGGGCAGAAACCGGGTGATGTGGAATATCCATCCTTTCCGACAGATTTCCCCGAAAGCATTGAAGCGGCGATCGAGCTTGGAATGAATAACAACCCTGATATTCGCGCCGCGAAATTCCAGGAAGAAAGCTCCAAACATACAATCCGCGCAACCTCAGGGCGTTTGCTGCCCTCCCTGTCTTTGGACGGATCGCTGAGCCACACAAATGATGTGTCTTCCGCGACCCAGTGGGGGGAGAAAGCCTCCATTTCAGCGACCCTGACGGTCCCGTTGTACCAGTCTGGCGCTGTATACAGCAGTGTTCGGCAGGCCCGCCAGTTGAACAACCAGCGGAAAATCGAAATTGAAAGTGCCGTTCGCGATGTGCGCGAAGCGGTAACGCAGGCTTGGGAACAGTTGGAGGCGGCCCGCGCTGATATTCAATCCACGGAAGAGCAGGTGCGTGCCAATACCATCGCCCTTGAAGGGGTGCAGCAGGAAGCGCAAGTGGGGTCGCGGACCACACTTGATGTTCTGGATGCGGAGCAGGAGTTGCTGAACAGTCAGGTGGATCTGGTATCCGCACGGCGAAATGTTTTTGTCGCCATGTATGACGTGCTGGCAGCGGTTGGTAATCTGAACGCTCAGGAAATGGGGCTGGATGTTGACTATTATGATCCACAAGTGAATTACAAACGGGTTCGCAACAAGTGGATTGGCACCGATGGTGGCCTGGAATAGACAGTTCACTGATTTTACACTCTAAAATTATGTACTTGACTGGTTTTTTCTGTCATTCTTCGCTAAGTTCAGAAGATTGTACGTCTATTTCCGGTGGTGATTTAAACGATGAGTGACGCAAAAAGCGAACAAGAACCGACTATGGAGGAGATTCTGGCCTCCATCCGTCGGATCATTTCAGAGGATGACGAGGGCGAAGAAAAAGCGGAGGAAGCCGATGAGGCTGCCGAAGAAGCTGCGCCTGAAGCTGAAGTAGCCGCCGAACCGGAGCCAGAAGCAGAGCCGGAACCAGAACCCGAACCGGAGCCTGAACCAGAACCCGAAGAAGAAGTTCTGGAACTGACCGAAGAAATTCCGGAAGAAGAAGACGCCATGGTTCTTGATGAAGCCATGGAAGTCGAGCCGGAACCAGAGCCTGAACCGGAGCCGGAGCCCGAACCCGAACCAGAGCCGGAACCAGAGCCCGAGCCGGAGCCGGAGCCGGAGCCGGAACCAGAGCCGGAAGAAATGGATTTTGAGCCGGTCCCCATGCCGGAGCCAGAGCCGGAGCCACGTGCTGCGGATCAGAAGCATCTGGATAGTTTGCTCGAAGAACCTGTTGTGCAGGCCGCCACCAGCTCTTTTGCCAGCTTGGCAGGAGCGGTTTCAGCGTCCAGAGGAATGCCGATGGGGAATTCTGCAGCGACCCTTGAAGAGTTGGTCAGGGATTTGCTGCGACCCATGTTGAAAGAATGGCTGGATGAGCATTTGGCCAGTATTGTCCAACGTATCGTGGAGCGCGAGGTGAGCAAGCTCGCAGATCGGGCTGACGACGACGATTGATCAGCGGATTTGTGAGCCGATTACACTTCCCGGGGCGCTTTGCGCCCCTCTTCACATTAAATTTAGTAACTTTATAAAAGAGGGATTCAGCAATGCTGGATAAATCTTATCGACCGCAGGAGGTCGAAGGAAAACTCTATTCCAAATGGATGGAGAGCGGGGCATTTGCCTGTGGGCGCAATGACAGCGAGGATGCGTTTACCATCGTCATTCCGCCGCCAAATGTAACCGGTAGCCTGCATATGGGCCATGCGCTCAATAATACATTGCAGGATATTCTGGTGCGATTTGAACGCATGCGCGGCAAGGATGTTCTGTGGCAGCCGGGCACCGATCATGCGGGGATTGCCACGCAGATGGTTGTGGAGCGACAGCTTGCCGAGCAGGGGATCACCCGGCACGATTTGGGACGCGACAAGTTCATTGAAAAAATCTGGGAGTGGAAGGAGAAATCCGGCGGCTCCATCGTCGGGCAGTTGCATCGTTTGGGCGCCTCCTGTGATTGGGAGCGCGAACGCTTTACCATGGATGAGGGGCTGTCAAAGGCTGTGCGCAAGGTTTTTGTGCAGCTTTATAAAGAGGGTCTGATCTATCGTGACAAACGGTTAGTGAACTGGGATCCGAAGTTCCACACCGCCATTTCCGATCTGGAAGTCGAACAGAAAGAAGTGAACAGCCATATGTGGCATTTCCGCTATCCCATCGAAGGGGAAGAGGGGAAATATATCGTGGTTGCCACAACCCGGCCAGAAACCATGCTTGGCGATACGGGTGTGGCGGTCCATCCCGAGGATGAGCGCTATCGCGATCTGATCGGCAAGAATGTCATCCTGCCGATTGTCGGGCGGAAAATTCCGATCGTTGCGGATGAATATGCGGACCCAGAGCAGGGATCAGGTGCCGTTAAAATCACACCAGCCCATGATTTCAATGACTTTGAGGTTGGCAAGCGTGCTGGCTTGATGTGATCAATATCATGGATATCAACGCGTGTCTGAATGATGAAGTGCCAGAGGACTATCGCGGTATGGACCGTTTTGAAGCGCGCAAGAAAATCGTCGACCATATTGAAAGCCTCGGCCTTCTGGAGAAAATCGAGGACCATACGCATATGGTGCCCTATGGGGATCGATCCGGTGTGGTGATCGAGCCATTTCTGACGGATCAGTGGTTTGCGGATGCAGCCACTCTGGCTCAGCCAGCCATTCGCGCCGTTGAAAGCGGGCGAACCAAGTTCGTACCGTCAAAATGGACCAATACCTATTATGACTGGATGCGCAATATCCAGCCCTGGTGTATTTCACGCCAGCTTTGGTGGGGGCATCGCATACCCGCGTGGTTTGGCCCCGATGGGATGATCTTCGTTGAAGAGAGCGAAGAGGAGGCATTGGCTGCGGCCAATGCCCATTACGGTGAAGAGGTTTCACTGACCCAGGATGAAGACGTTCTGGATACCTGGTTTTCATCCGCGCTTTGGCCGTTTTCCACATTGGGCTGGCCTGATAAAACACCGGAGCTTGAAAAACATTATCAGACAGATGTGTTGATCACTGCGTTTGATATCATTTTCTTCTGGGTCGCCCGGATGATGATGATGGGGCTGCATTTCATGGATGACGAGCCACCGTTCCATACCGTGTATATTCATGCGCTTGTGCGGGATGAGCATGGGGCGAAAATGTCCAAGTCCAAGGGGAATGTGGTTGATCCGCTTGATCTTGTCGACAAATACGGGGCCGACGCGCTTCGGTTTTTCCTCTCTGCCAGTGCGGCGCAGGGGCGGGATGTCCGCCTGTCGGAGCAACGCGTTGAGGGCTATCGCAATTTTACAACCAAGCTTTGGAATGCGGCGCGGTTCTGTGAAATGAATGAATGCCGTGTGCCTGACGGCTTTGACGCCTTTTCTGTAAAAGATCCGACGAACCGCTGGATCGTGGGTGAAGTTGCCAAATGCGAGGCGGCCGTGCGCGAAGCACTTGAAGGCAAGCGCGACGGGTATCGGTTTAACGATGCGTCAAACGCGATTTATTCTTTCACCTGGAACGTGTTCTGCGACTGGTATCTTGAGCTTGCGAAAATTCCGTTTCAGGGCGAAGATGAAAGCGCCAAAGCAGAGACTCGCGCGACAGCCGCATGGTTCTTGATCAGATTTTGAAAATCCTGCATCCGTTTATGCCATTTGTCACCGAAGAGTTGTGGCAATCTGTAGCAGCGACGCGAAGTAGCGATCTGATTGTTGCCAACTGGCCCGTTTATCCAGAAGAGGCGGTTGATGCAGACGCGGATGCTGAACTGGAATGGGTGCAAGCTGGTGACAGGAATTCGGGCCGTCAGGTCGGAAATGAATGTTCCGGCCGGCGCGAAAATCCCGCTGATCTTTAATGAGGCAAGCGATCTGCATAAAGGCCGGTTGGAGAGACATTGGGAAGTGATTTCCCGTCTTGCCCGGCTGGAGAGCAGGTCGGTTGATGCGGAGCTTCCCAAAGGCGCGTTGCAGTTTGTGCATGATGGTGCAACTGTCGCTCTTGCACTTGCCGGTGCCATGGATCTGGATGCTGAAAAAGCGCGTCTGGCCAAGGAAATTGGCAAGTTGGAAGGTTATATGACGGGCCTGAACAAAAAGCTGTCCAATGAAAAATTTGTCTCAAGCGCGCCTGAAGCCGTGGTGCAGGGCGAGCGCGACAAACTCAGCGAAGCCGAAATCAAACTTGCGAAATTGAAAGAAGCCGCAGCGCGACTGGCAGAGCTTTAAGGCCTGCAGTTTTTAGATGAAAAGGCCGGAGGCTCACTGAGAATAGAGTAAAATCCATGTAAGCCTACTACTGACTGAACACCCCTTGAACGCCAAGTTCTTGGGGTGTTTTCGTTTTTACAGGCTTTGTGGTCTTAGTGTAAAAACAAAACCGGTA
This sequence comes from Sneathiella glossodoripedis JCM 23214, assembly GCF_000616095.1. GTDB lineage: Bacteria > Pseudomonadota > Alphaproteobacteria > Sneathiellales > Sneathiellaceae > Sneathiella > Sneathiella glossodoripedis. Next base: position 171,733 of record NZ_BAMS01000002.1, read on the forward strand.
AATCGGTGCGCGGGGCGGGAAGCGGACTTTCTATGCACAAGCAACACCAGCCTCGGCGAACCGCAAAGCAGACCTTAGCTACTGGTACTTGTTCATACTTCGGCAATAAAGATTGAGGATACTTAACCTCTCTATTTTTTGCGATTAGGGCGTTGCGTCAGCGCGGATCCAGCCGCCGATTTAGCAGCTTTTGATGCATTCGGATTACGTAGTGTTTTCGCTGCGGCGCTAGCGGCCTTCTTACTTGTGATTTCTTTGCTCCGTACTTGCGTCAGTGCCGATCCTGCGGCTGATTTTGCTGCTTTGCTAGCTTTAGGGTTCCGGAGGGTTTTGGCTGCAGACGACGCGGCCCGCTTTCCGGTGGTTTCTGATTTTGGTTTCTTAGCCATTGAAGTATTTCCTTCTGTTGGAGAGAGGAGGATAGCCCGGCAGACATGCCGGGCTGAAAGGATTAAGCGGTTTTCCGGTCGTCCAACAATTGCGCAATTTTTGTCTTCCAACCTTTCGTATGGACCAATCTGGCCAGATGAAGATTGGCATTGATGATTTCAGATTTCGTCAGCTTCGAAAATCGATCCCAATCGAGGCCAAAGACATAAATTGCGTTACCCTTGCGGATACTCTCAAGCACAACCAGTCCCCTATCTTTGAAGACGTAAGAGATGTAGTCCGAAAAGCCGCCTTTGCCAACGAATTGTTCGTCCGGATTGAAGGACAAAATAGTTTCTTGCCGATCAAAGATTACACTTTGTGTATTTTCAGACATACGTTTAAGCACTTCATCGAGATGCCCTTTGAGGCGCACCCAAGGGTACTTCCCAGGGGGAAGTAGTTGCCAATTCAAACGCTTCACTTTGATGTTCGAGAAGGAGCCAAGGTCAGCTTTGACCAGTTCGCATACTCCGAACAGTTCCAAAAGCAAATTGACCGAGTGTAACACATCGGGGTGCTGTTTATCGAGATTGCGAAGGGCCGGTGCCACAATAAGGATTTTATCGTCTTTTTCAATGTAAGTCAGTTCGACGCCGGGAACTGGTATGAGTGACCGTGGATAACACCTGCGGTAAATGTCGCGAAAATCCTCATGCTCTTCATACTGCCCACGCCCCGCCCATTGTTTCCAAGTCCACCGAACTGTACGAATGTAGCGCTTTTCCTTTGGCTGGTCGCGATGTATCTGCCATTTGCCATCAGTGTTGAAGCGGCTGATCGGCCCAACGACATTGGGAAGAATCGTATCCCCTGACGCGGGTTCGGTTGAGAACCCGATGCGGGGCAGCTTCTTCAGGCTTGCTTCGTCCAATTCGACGACCGGGTGGAATTCCGCACCGATCGGAATATTGCTGATATAGGCTGACAGGCTGCGGATGCGTTTTTTGCGAATAAACATGTTTTTTCCTTGTGCTTAGACGATTCTGGCTAATCCGCATGATCCACTTTTCTCTTGACCGGATGCGCTGAACGTCATATTAATATTGACGAAACCGTAGGATGCTTCGCCAAAGAAAAAGGCCCGAAGACCGCTTAAAAATTCCTACTATATCGTAGTAATAACACAAACGGAAACGTCATGTCAAATCTGTCTGAAGGCGAGGATGTATTCGGTGCACGGCTTAAAGCTGCGCGTGAGAAGCGCGACCTAAACCAAACTGAATTAGCCAAGGTGTCAGGGCTCCAACCCGCTGCCATTGGTCACTTTGAAGCTGGCCGGAGGAAACCATCATTCGCAAACATCCGCGCTTGGCAAAAGCCCTTGAGGTATCGTCGGACTACCTTCTCGGGCGCGCCAATAGCATGCAAGGTGCTACAACCGCTTTTCGGAACGAGGAAAACTTAAGTGCTTCTGATCGAGATGCTATACAAGCCATGATTGATACGCTAGCCAAACGTCGAAGGGATGAGCCGGGTGACTAAGTTTCGGCTAAAGATGGCACGTCAACGTGGTGAGCAGATCGCCAAAGAGTTTGGGTTTAGCAAGTTCCCTATCGACCCCTCGCTATCGCTAAACGCGAAGATATTGTCATCGAGGCCAAAGACCCGGAGATGGATGGTGTGAGCGGTTGCATCGTCATCCGTGGAAATGAAGTCGGGATCATCTATTCGACCAGAGTCCGAAGTAAAGGCTTCCAACGGTTCACAGTCGCGCATGAACTTGGGCATTATTTCTTAGACGGTCATCCTGAGGAGATTCAAAATTCTGACGGATTTCATGCGTCTCGCGCTGGTTTCACGCAAGGCAACTCGTCGATCGAACTGGAAGCCGATCACTTTGCGTCAGGTCTTCTGATGCCCACCCATTTGGCTAGAGACGTGCTGTTAGGTGAGAACGTAGGAATGTCGGGTATTACCGTCCTGTCACTTCATGCCGAAACTTCGCTAACGTCTGCGGCTATTCGAGCGACAGAATGTGATCCTTACCCGATGGCCGTGATTGTCAGTCAGGGTGCAAACGTTTGTTACGGATTTTTGTCTGAGAGTTTCAAAGCTCTTGGGGTGCGTAAATTCCTACGTAAAGGAGATCTGCTGCCTCTATCAGCGACTCGGGAGTTCAATGCTGACGATACAAACGTTCGAGCCGGAAAATCTGCTTGTGCAGAGACTGACTTGTCGTACTGGTTTCAGGGGCCATCAAGCGTTTCTCTTGATGAAGAAGTTGTAGGGCTCGGCAGCTATGGACTGACTCTGACGGTACTTTCAAGCGAGGAGTTGCCGGACGACCCATACGAAGAAGATGACGAGGACGAGAATCTGCGCGAGCGGTGGACACCAAAATTCGCGCACGGGAGATAGATAGTTGGTGAGCTTCCGCATTGGAGAGCTACACTGCAGTGGTCATTTTCTAAGAAAATGACTGTTCCGGGCCGCACCATCATAATGGTGCGTGCTTAAGGTTTGTCCCACAAAGGGATTGCAAACATCAACACGCGATTAGCGTGAAGGAAGTTCTCTAGTTGGCCTGCGAATGCAAAACGTGCTTTTTCGCCAAGCAGAAAGTTGTTTCTCAAGCGATTGATAACTAGCAACAATCCCAATAAAATGTCTTGTCTTTGCACGTTTACTCCAAGAAGTGCATGCTGATCGCTATTTGTTGGTGAATGGCAGCAAATGGTCGTTCTAAGTGAAATTTATTTTGGTGCCTAACGTTTGCTTTGTGCAATTAGCAGTCATTAGTTGAATTTGAAGAGAAGGATAATCCCGAACCTTCTTTGACAAGCCTTGATATTATTGCGAGAGTCAGCTTTTGTAACTATAGGACAAATGCCGATGCAAAGGAGTTTCACAAATATTCTGTGTGATAGCCCACACGTAACCGCCTCTTTTTATGAACAACTACTCGGAATGAAACGGCATGCAGATTTCGGATGGTTCATTATCCTTACACACGAGGACATCCCATCTTTAGAGTTCGGATTTCTGGATCGCTTTCATGAGACAGTACCTAACGAAGTCTCGGCCAAACCCACAGGTGTGATTGTTACGTTTGTCGTGGAGGACGTCGTTAAATGTTACGAGACAGCGCAAGAAATGCAGGCCGATATTATTCAACCGCCTACAGACATGTTTTATGGCCAGCGCAGGATGTTAATTCGCGACCCTGAAGGCACGGTAATCGACGTGAGTTCTTTGACACCTGAATAGGTAAGCAGAACGCTTTTCGCAAGTTATAACCTTCAGAGAAGGCAGTTAATGCTTTGGGACGGGAAATAGAGATTAGATTTTTCTGTGCTTGATCAGTATAACGCAATTTGCTAAAAAGAACAAAATAAGAACACTTAAGGCGGGGGTCACATGGAAATGCAGCCAGTTAAGAGCAAGAAATTTCGCGCCCTGCATGAGCGGGATGGGGTTTTCATTCTGCATAACCCGTGGGATGTGGGTTCTGCCAAGATGCTGACGGCGTTGGGGGCGGAGGCTTTGGCGACCACCAGTGCTGGTTATGCGTTCGCGAAGGGATTGACCAGTGCGGTTGGGTTAATTCCGCGAGAGGCGGCGATTGCCCATGCGCGGGAGATGGTCGAAGCAACGCATTTGCCGGTGAGCGCGGATCTGGAAAATGGCTATGGGCATCGCCCCGAAGATGTGGCCGAGACCATAGAGCTTGCAATTGAGGCAGGGCTTGCCGGTTGCACCATTGAAGATACAACCGGTGATCCCGATAATCCGATTTATGACCGGTCGCTGGCGATTGAGCGGATTGCCGCCGGAGTGGAGGCTGCAAAAAAGCTGGATGAGAATTTCATGCTGTGTGCACGCGCCGAGAATTATCTGTTTAACAGGCCCGATTTTGACGATACGCTCAAACGTCTTCTGGGGTATCAGGCGGTCGGGGCGGACGTGCTATATGCGCCGGGATTGCCTGACCTTGCTGCGATTTCAAAATTATGCGCGTCGGTTGAGGCCCCAGTGAATGTGGTGCGCGGGATCGGGCTTTCGGGTGTGAGCGCAAAAGAGCTTGCCATGGCAGGAGTGAAACGGATCAGCGCCGGATCCGCACTGGCGCGGGTTGCCTATGGTGCCATGCTGACGGCAGTGCGGCAGAGTTTCGAAGAGGGAGAGTTTGCGGCATTTGATGAAGCCGCCTCCTTTTCAGAGCTGGATCGCTTGATATCGGAGGGGGACCGTCTGAAGACATAGAAGCTGCCCGTATGGGGGCGCACCCTCCAACAGTTGAGTAGTGTTAGAGGGTGCGTTTTGAAAGGCCTGCTCAGGCGATAATCTGCCGCCGGCCCAGCAGGTTCAGGCACAGGCCGGTGCCCGTTGTGATCAGGCAATGATCGCGAGCTGCCAGTGTGTGAAGGGCAGGATACCACCGCCGGGCAGGGCCAGCAGCAGGCCGCCGATCAGCAATAATGCCCGAGAGGGCAGGCTGAACAGATGACCCGTTAGGGAGCCGACCCAGACCAGATAGCCCTGCAACGCTGCGGAGATGAGGAAGATCCCGATAACCGCGGTGGCGCAGACGACAATCACTTCAATGGCGCTGCCATTGCCCAGAAATGCCGGGTTAAAGACAAAGAAGAAGGGAATGAAGTAAATGATCGAGCCGATGCGCATGGCTTCAACACCGGTTTCCATCGGCTTGCAATTGGAAACCGAGGCCGCAGCAAAGGCCGCGAGAGCCACAGGCGGTGTGATAAAGCTGAGCATACCCCAATAGAGCAGGAACATATGCACTGACATGGGATCAAGGCCACTGGCAATCAGCGCCGGAGCGAGAATGATTGCAAGGAAAATATAGGCGGCCGTAACCGTCATGCCAATTCCCAGAACAAAACTGGTGGCCGCCCCCATGATCAGCAGGGCAAACTGGTTTTCACCTGCCAGATAGACAAGGTCATTGGTGAGCGTGCCGGTCATGCCCGTGACCTGCAGTGCGCCGACAATCAGGCCGACAGCAGCCAGCAGACCGGCCAGTTCCGCCAGCAGACCACCCGCAGCAAAGAGCAGTTCCTTGAAACGCTGCAGGCTAAGACGGTGCTTGGCGTTAAACTGATTGATCACCAAAAGCAGTATGGTCGCGTAATAAGGCGCATGGGACTCGCGTTTGAGGAAAATCAGCATCCAAACCAGAAAGACGAACACGGCAATGTAATACCAGCCTTCCTTGAACACCTGACGCAGGGTGATGAGCTGTTCTTTGGGCAGGCCGGAGAGTTTATTTTCCGCCGCATAGGCATCGATCTGAATGAACAGGCCCAGATAATAGAGCAGGGAGGGGATAGCCGCAGCCAGCGCCACGTCAATATACCGTACACCCAGAAAATCGGCCATGATGAAGGCGGTGGCCCCCATGATGGGCGGCATCATCACCCCGCCTGTTGAGGCGCAAGCCTCAATCGCGGCGGCGGTTTTGGGGCGAACGCCAATGCTTTTCATCGCCGGGATTGTAAGGGCGCCAGTGGTCAGCACATTTGTGACCGGGCCGCCGCTCATGGAGCCGAAAAGGCCGCTTGAGAATATGGCAACCTTGGCCGGACCGCCGCGAACATGCCCCATCAGGGCGAAGGCGAGATTGATGAAAAACTGTCCCGCGCCCGTATAGATCAGGCAACGCCGAAGAGCAGAAAGCCAAACACAAGCGAGGAGAAGGCTTTCATGGGAATCCCCAGCAGACTTTCTTCGGAGAACATGTGAAAGGCCCCGGTGAGCAGGAACGGCCTGCTGACGCCGGAAATGACATCAGGCATCATGCCCGCATAAACGGGATAGAGTGAGAGAACCCCGACAATGATAAAGACCGCAATTCCGCCCGCGCGCCGTCCGGCTTCAAGCACAATGGCCCACAGGAAGAGAGAGACATAGAGCCCGTGTTCGGGCGGATTGAACTCCCACGCTTCATCCAGAATATCCTCGGCGAAATAGACAAAATAGGCCGTCAGCACGAGGGTCAGGACAAAAAGCAGGGCATCATACCAGGGCACGCGGGTTTTGGGCGCGGATTTAACCGCAGGCATGATCAGGAACAGCATGGCGATCATGACACCCGCCAGCAGGTACATATAGCGGTTGGTCACCAGTACCATGCCGAAGGTCATTTTAAAGAAGCCTAGATTGAAAACCTGATTGACAGCCAGCAGGATTGTAAGGGTCGTCAGCGCGAGGCAGATTGCCATCCAGCGTGCTGGCAGGCGCCGATAGCGCAGGGTTTCAAGGTCTTCGATATCGTCAGTTTGGGTTTGCAGTGTATCTGTTTGGGACATGACAAGGGTCTCTCAAGCGGGATCTCAGAGGATGGGCCGGGCCCGCACAGCTATTTCAGAATGCAAGAGCGGCCAGAATGCGAGAGGGGCGGGGGATGAAGCTCATCCCCCGCCGGGCAGGATTTACCAGTTCTGGAAAACCGCAATCATGCCGGCTGCTTCCAGTGCGGATGCCCGCGCTTTGGCCCAGCCGTTTTTAAAGTCCTCATCATCTGAGGGAGCATCAGCGGTAAACTCTTTCCAGGCTTTTTGCAGAATTTCCTGACGTTTCAGGTTTTTCTGCTGATTGGCCTCGGCCGCATCGCTCCATTTTCCGGCTTCTTTGTAGTAGCGGACGGACCCTTCATGAAATGGCATAAAGGAAGATTCCAGTTTTTGCCGCTCCCACGCCCAGCCATTGGCGCCCGGTGCACTGTCTTTATAGTCATCAAAATGCACATACATGGCTTTAGTCATGTTGTAGGCGACGTCTTCGGACACGTCGGTGTTGCTGACAAGGATTGGATAGCCTGTACCAACGCCTTCATATCCGCCTTCGGGAACACCCGGACCCTGCAGGCATTTATGACGATAATACCAAGGCACAATGCTGTTCAGCCGATCCCAGGCTGCATCATCCGCATGGGGTGCCGGTGGGTGGTAAAGACCGCGCGGAGATGCGTCGATTTTCAGCATCGTGCTGGAGAAAGTTGCCCCGATCAAGGCATCCACATCCCCATTGATCAGCGCATCGATGGAGCGCCATAGCCACCAATTTCCACTTTTTCCACATCATCCCATGTCATGTCAGCATAGGACAGATAGGCCAGCATGGCCTGATTAAGTGAAGCGGTGCCACGGATCCAGGCCACTTTGCGACCTTTCAGATCAGCAACGGTCTTGATATTCGCATCCTTGGCTGTCACCAGTGAGGCTGCGCAGCCATCTGCCAGATTGTGCAGCAGAAGGCGAATGGGCTGTGGACCCCATTTATCGGTTCCAAAGACATAAACGCCTTCCTGCGCGTAAATGCTGTCAGAGCCGGTTGCAGAGAATTGTGCGACACCCGTTTTAAGAGGTGACAGACGTGAGACGTCATTCTTGCCTGGAATTACGCGCAGATTGACGCCATATTTGTTTTTCAGAACACTGCCAACACCGACCATCTGGTTATAGCCGCTGGTCCCGGTGTTATAAGCGGTCGAGACAAGCGTGCCGGGCAGATTGATATCGGCCGCGGATGCAACAGATGTCAGCCCTGCGATGGCGATGGATACAATGGTGGCGTGAAATAGACTGGTTTTCATTTTTGTTATTTCCTCCCATATGGGTTCGGCAATATTTTTGTTTATGGGCCGACCCGCGAGTTGAGGATCACATATTCTACTCTCCGGATCAATCCTGTAAATTGTATTATATTTCACGTTTCGGTCATCGAGGATCGATTGTAGCGCCGCTTGAAGCAAGCCGTGATCCGAATGCAGAGGATATTCGGGTCATAATTTACGTATTTTTGAGCCGAATAAGAAGTGTGCTGAGCTAAGCCGAGCAAGCTTCTCTGTAAAAACGGGACTGGTGTGACAAATCTCGCATGACGGGCGGGGGGTGATGGGGTAGAGTATTCTTTCAAGGAAAAACAAAGAAAACAAAACCGGAAAGGGGAGGCTGCGATGAAGGGTCGCTGGAGCTATGCCATTGACAAAGATAATATTAAATCGGGACTTGTGCTGGAGGGATTGAGCGAGGCCAAGCTGCAGGCGGGGGAGATTGAAGTTGCCATCAAACGCTTTGCGCTGACCGCCAATAATGTGACTTATGCAACCCTTGGAAAGTCGTTCGGGAGCTGGACCGATATGCCCGGATACTGGGCGTTTTTTCCGCATGAGGACAGCGCGGTGGGGCAACTGCCCATCTGGGGTTTTGCAGAAGTTGTTCGCTCCGCCCATGACGAGGTTGCCGTGGGTGAAGAGTTGTACGGCTTTTTTCCGATGGCCAGCCATCTGGTGATGAAGCCGAGCAGAATAAGCGCGGCATCCTTGCATGATGAAATGCCACATCGCTTGAAACTGGCGCCGGTATATAACCAGTATAATCGGGTGCGCTCCGAGGAAGATGTGAAAGCGTCCGAGAAAGATTTGTGGCCGGTTTTTCGCCCGTTGCTTGTAACCGGTTATATGATTTGCGATCAGTTCGATGAAGCCGGATTTTACGGTGCCGAACAGATTTTGATCTGCAGTGCATCAAGCAAGACGGCGATGATGACCGCCCGCTGTTTTGATCAGTTCGAAAATGTGCCGCGGCTCATCGGTGTGACGTCGCGCGGGAATTTGGATTATGTGAAAGAGACCGGATTATATGCGGATGTGATCGCCTATGAGGAAGTTACTGGTCTTGCCAAAGATAGCGCAACTGCGTTGATTGACATGGCCGGGAACGGAGATGTGATTAACGCCATTCATCGGCATTTTGAGGATAATCTGAAATTCAGTTGTCTTGTGGGAATTTCCCATTGGGACAAGAGCCGTCCGGCAAGAGATTTGCCCGGCGCCCCCATTGCACCTTTTTTTGCGCCCGGGCGGATCAAGCAGAGAAGTGAAGAATGGGGTGGTGGCGTTTTGCAGGCACGCCTTGGCGCCGCATGGGACAGTTTTATCGAGATGGCACCGTCGCTCACACAGATCAGGGTTATTGAAGGCGCAGCCGCAGCCGCGAAAGCCTATGAAGAGCTGGTCGCGGGGCAGGTAAATCCGGCAGAGTCGCTTATAATTCGGTTGTGATGACTTGATTTTAGGGTCATGATTATTTATGTAGTAATTATTGATATAAAATATTTCTGTAGAAATAATCATGACCTATAAACCGAGTGCAAATGAGAGGGCAGCCGATAAGGCGGCCGTTGTGACCAAGGCGGTATTGAGATCGGCCGATCGCCTTGGACTGACGGCAAAGACCCTCAGTCAGGTGCTGGGAGTGTCAGAGCCGACAATTTCCCGCATGAAAAAAGGTGCATTTATGGTGCAGGAAAGCAGCAAGGAGTTTGAACTTGCTGTGCTGCTGATCCGGGTTTTTCGCTCCCTTGATGCCATAGTTGGCGGCGATGGACGGGCCGCTAAAGACTGGATGAACAGTGAAAATACAGTGCTCGGGGACCAGCCTAAAAACCGCATTACCAGCATTTCAGGATTGATGGATGTCATTGCCTATCTGGACAGCAGACGCGCTGTCCTCTGAATATCGGCGGTATGAGGGGCGGCTTTGGCGACTGGTTGAAGCGCAACATCGAGTATCGACCTTAAAGCTGGTGGATGACCTGCAGGAGCAAGCGCTGCTGGAAGATATTATCGAACGGAGCAAGCCGATCCTGCCGCCTGATTGCCGGCATCTGGATTACCTGTTGGCGACGCCCTTTCGATATGGCTCCGTCTATCCCAAAGGATCGCGTTTTCGTCGGGCCGGGCGGACCGCTGGTGTGTTTTACGCGGCAGAGCAGGTTGAAACTGCCCTTTGTGAGCTGGTTTTCTACCGGTTTCTGTTTTACGCGGAGAGCCCAGAGGTTACACCACCTGAAAATGCGGCCGATTACACGGCTTTTTCTGTATCTGTGAAAAGCGAGAGACTTGTTGATTTGAGCCAGCCGCCACTGAGCCGGGATCAGGAGTTCTGGTGTGATCCGGTGCAGTATGAAGCCTGTCAGCAATTGGCTGAGGTGGCCCGCAGTGCGGATGCAGATGCCATTCGCTATCGGTCCGTTCGCGCCCGTGCCGGTGTTAATGTGGCGGTACTTAAAGGGGCAACTTTCGCACATCCAGCGCCGCTGGAGCGGCAAAGCTGGCAGGTGCGCATTGGCCCGCACAAAGCGCAGGCTGTATGTGATTTCCCGCCTGCCGCGCGTGAATTCACCCGATCCGACTTTCAGGACCCGAGGCTGGATGTATTGGCCTAAATAGTGTTGAGTTTCTTTTTAAGGATGTGAAATTCGGCGAGGCGGAGCAGGGCATTGATGCGGGGCATGGTATGTGTCATGTCCATAATGATCTGGTTGGCTTTTTGCTGCTCCCCCAGATAGGCCAGATGGGGCAGGATCCGCCCATAAAGGTTTTCGCGATTGAACCGGTTTTCAATGCGATCAACGAGTTTCAGGTAGCGGTTAATTCCTGCCAGATCAGCGTGATTGACCAGCATCAGTTTGGTCGTGTTTTTCAGGATCTGGTTATATTCGTCAGGTTTGGACGCATTCAGATTCTGCTCTGCAAAATCGAGAAGGGTTTTGTAGTCTTTGGGGGTATCTGGCGATTTGAAGAGGGATTTGAATATCAATTCGCGTGAGATTTTTCGGTAAATCGGTTTTTTATACAGGTGAAGTGTTTTTACTGATTCCTCAAAAAAACCAGCCTGCGCCATGTTTCCTGCCAGCGATATGGTGCCGCGCATCAGGTCGCTGTCCTGTCTGTCCTGTAGTTCTTTTGCCAGCAGAAGGGATTGTTGAAAATAACTGCTGTCCCCTGTGTATTTCCCCATTTCTGAGAGGGCGTAAATTGTTTCTACGTCATTGGGAATATCCTGCAGGAAGTCTTCCGCCTGCGGTAGGTGGCCATTGGATGCCAGTTTTGCAACAATTCCCGCATATTTGAGTTTGTTTCGCGATGCTGCTGGCATATGGCGCAGAACCAGTTGAATCTGGTCAAGCTCGCCTTTGCGGGCAAACAGGTTGAGAATATTGGAATAGGCAATTTCGCGCATCATCGGGTTATACAGGCCCTGTATCATTTTAAGAGCAGCATCCAGTGAGTCCAGCTTTACAAGAGCTATAGAGATGCCAGCGCGAATGGCATCCTTATCGGATAAAAAGACCGTATTTTCAGCCGCATCGAGCGCCCGCTCTTTATCGCCGGAAAGATACATGGACTGATAGATAAAGATATAGAGCCTTTGCCGGGAAGGCTTGGTTGCTGAGGTCATACGCCCTTCAATTTGTCTTGCATAGTGAAGCGCACTGTCGAAATTCTTTTTCTCGAGCGAGCGCAAGGCCAGAAGATAATTCACCCGGTTTCTATTATCAGGCTTTTTCAGAGTTTTGGCGAGGCGAGCGGAACCTTCCATATCCCCACCCAGAGCCAGAAAGAAGGCATAAAGGGTATCATAGTCTTCGTTACGGCCGAGAAGACTCGCGGGCAGGGGTAGATCAACATTTTCCCATCGCTGGGTGTCGACAAGGAATTTGACAATCCGGTCCTTATCGATTGCGCCAAAGTTGCTGTAGAAAATATTGCGCACGGATTCATTGTCGATGCTGTCAACGAGGGAAATGGCCGCGTCATCTTCGCCCATCAACACATGTGTGGTGGCAAAGCCCGTTTTGGCGATCATTTTTTCAAATTTGTTCGTTTGCAGATTTTGCGTTTTCGCCAGTGAGAGCAGGCATTGTGAGCTATTGCAATCGGCCAGATCTTCAGCTTTTAAAGCAGGAGAGACAGAAGGGGGATAAACTGTCTGCTTGACGGGAGAATAGGCGGCCCGTCCAAAAAAGGTTTGTGGGGTGACACAGCCTGAGAGCAGCGTGACCATAATGCCAAGAATGATAAAGCGGTAAACTGCCATGGCCCCGTTTGATCCCATTTGTTTAACTCGGTTGTTTTTGACAGGGTAGGGAATTCAGCGCGTGGTTGTCCAGTTCAATTTTTTGAGCGGGCAGGCGTGCCCGCCCCAAAATCAGACAGAAGCGTTTGCTGCCATGAGTTGCGCCGCCGCGACTTTCGCATCTGCAGCCGGAGCTTCAGTATGGGCAAGATGCGCGGTTACAATCGCCCCTTCTTTGAGCAGGAGGAGTTGGCGCGCCACAAGGGCCGGATTTGCAAGCTGGGCATCGGTTGCGAGCCGGGTGATATGCGTTTCCAGAATTCGTTTATGTTCAGCGGACTGCTTGTGTATTGGATGGTCCCTGTCCTGAAATTCAGAAGACGCTTTGATGAACATGCAGCCCTTATAGCCATCTTCGGAAAACCATTCGCCAAGCGCATCAAACATGGCCAGAAGTTGTCCCGCTGGCGTATCGGCGAGTTCCTCCATCCGGCGGAAAAGCCAGTTTCTGAACTGTTCATCCCGAAGGCGCAGCACAGCCAGGATCAAATCTTCCTTGGTGCGAAAATGCTTGTACATGGAGGTTTTGGAGATGCCGGTTTCTTTGACAAGCATGTCCATTCCCGTTGCTGTAAAGCCGTTCTGGTAAAAAGCTTTCAGAGCTTTTTGGACCAGTTCGTCGCGTTTAGTCGGTCTCATCTCGATTCTCTTTGATAACTGATCGGTAAACTTAATATGTGATTTTTCAGAGTGAAGGTCAAGTTGATTGCGAGAAATTACTCAAGCAATTTCATCAAGATAGCGCGTATTTGAAATTTTTTTGATAAAAGCATTGACATGGTGTACCGATCTGTACATATATTGAAGTGTACCGATCAGTAAAGTTTTGTTCCGGCGCATGTGGCGCCTAATGCTTGGAGAAGAGCTATGAAAAAGCTGATGAAATTTACCCTGTCAAAACAGCTATGGGCGCGATTGTATTCGCATGCGGGAACGACAGCGCTTGTTCTGATCGTGCTGGCAAGCGGTGTGCGAGTTGATGCAAGTGAATTTTCAGATACCGGTTATGTATCACTTCATCCCACCGCACTTTATGAGTGGACTTCTGTCAGTCGTTGAGTTGCGTATTTGTATTTTAGGTGGTGCGCCCCCATCACCTAATTCAGGTGCCGCGCTTTTGTATTCCCGGATTGCGGCACTATGCCGGTCATCTGGCTCCCCTAGCAGATGGCCGGCGCCTCCCTTTTTGTTTCATCTTTTATTTCAGGATACCCCCAATCATGAAATTCAGTATTTTCCAGTTTTGTGACCTGTTCCTTTTGCAAGGAGGGCAGTTATGAGCCGTCCACCCCTTCCACCATTTGATCGCGACAGTGCATTAGAGAAAGTTCGGGCCGCAGAAGATGGCTGGAACAGTCGCAACCCCGCCAAAGTAGCGCAGGCCTATACGCCAGATAGTCTGTGGCGCAACCGGTCGCAGTTTTTAACGGGGCGCGCACAGATAGAAGCGTTTCTGACCAGTAAGTGGCAGTGCGAGCAAAATTATCGATTGATCAAGGAGCTTTGGGCGTTTGAGGGAAACCGGATCGCGGTTCGCTTTGCTTATGAATGGCATGCGGAAAATGGACAATGGTTCCGATCCTACGGCAATGAAAACTGGGAATTTGCAGCAAACGGATTAATGCAGCGACGCATTGCCAGTATTAATGATCTTGCCATTGATGAGACCGAGCGAAAATTCTTCTGGCCTCAAGGACGACGGCCGGATACGCATCCTGAGCTGTCAGAGTTAGGGCTGTAGCCGTTTGCCGTGAAAACAGGACGGGTTTATCTGAGTAAATGTTGAGCAGGCTCACACTTTTGTATGAAAATGGGGAGGATTGATTGATTTCAATCAATTTCCGAAGTAGGTTTCATTTGTAACAGTCCCCATTTGGTTATTTTCATGCAAGAAACTCGACAATCGGCGATGCCGCGAATGATGATTTTCGCGCTGATCCTGATCAGTATGTGTGGTCCGACAGGAATGAATATTATCCTGCCGTCCATCTCATCCTATCAGGTTGCCTTTGAAACAGATTATGCTACCGCGCAGCTTACGCTGACCTTTTATCTGGCCGCGGTGGCGATCGCACAGCTGATTTATGGCCCGTTGTCGGACCGGTTTGGTCGTTTGCCCATTATCTATTTTGGATTGAGCGGATTTGTCGTGGGCAGTGTTTTATGTCTGTTGGCGCAATCCGTTGAGATGTTACTGGTTGGACGTATCGTGCAAGCCTTTGGTGGCTGCGCAGGAATGGTTATGGGACGGGCCATGGTGCGCGATAAATACAGCGCTGAACAGGCGACTTCGGTTATCGCTTATATGACCATGGCGATTGTTCTGGCGCCGACACTGGGCCCGGCATTGGGCGGTGTGCTGGAAGATTTCTACGGTTGGCGCAGCAGTTATGTTTTTGTTGTGGTCATGGGCACGCTGGTGCTGCTGGTGGTCAGCCGATCCTTGCAGGAAACCCTGCCGGTAAACCGGCGTCAGACGACACATTTCAAAGGGATGATCAAATCATTCGGATATCTTTTAGGAAACGCAAAATTTAACGCCTATGCCTTTATGGTTGCGTTCAGTACGTCTGCGTATTTTGCTTTTCTGGGTGGGTCATCTTATGTGCTGATCGATCTGATGGGGGCGACGGCGAGTGAGCTTGGTCTCTATTTCGTGGAAGTATCAGCCTTTTATATTTTAGGAAATTATTTGACAGCCCGCCTCAGCACCCGATTTGGGGTAAACCGGTTAATTGCGCTTGGAACGGTGCTGTGCCTTTCAGGTGCGAGCATGATGGTTTTCTATGGCTATACAGCGGAACACACTCATTTCACATTTATTGCCATGATGTCGGTGATTGCTTTTGGCAACGGATTTTGCGTCTCTTCAGGGATGGCGTCAGCCATTGGAGCGGATCCTGCACGTGTTGGGGCAGCGTCCGGGCTTGCCGGATTTATGCAAATCGGCTTTGGCTCGCTTGCAACTTTGATCGTGGGCAGTCTGTTTACAGTCTTTCCTGATACATCCATGCCGCTTTTGCTAACTGTGTTTGGGTGTTGTGCAATTTCGCTATTTTCATTTGCGTTTGGACAGTGGTGGGCCCACCGCGGAGACCGCGTTCTCGCCTGATCGGTATCTTTGTGCTTTACCTATATTCGATTTTTCGGATACTGGAGAAAAGACAAATGACAGGGGGAGATGTTCATGCGAATTTCACAGCTACTGGAGCGGGCAGCACAAACAAAAGCGGATGCCATTGCGACCATATTTGGCGATCGTACCAGGACCTATTCCGAGTTTCGCCATCGCGTCCAGAAATTTGCCGGTGCACTGAGAGAGCTTGGGGTCACAGATGGCGAGAGAGTCGCCATTTTGGCGCAAAACTCGGATCGGTATCTTGAGTTTTATTACGCGACCCCTTGGGCGGGCGGTGTGTTTGTACCGGTAAATACGCGACTTGCTGTCCCTGAATTTGCCTATTGGCTTAACGATAGTGGTTCAGAAATTCTGCTGGTGGATGATGCGTTTGCACCTGCGGTTGCTGAGCTTCGTAATCTGGTCAAAGGCCTGAGGACAGTGATATATATTGGGGATAAGGAGACCCCAGAGGGGCTTTTGAATTATGAAGACCTCATAGCAGAGGCTGCGGCGGTAGAGGATGCCGGGCGGCACGGGGATGATCTGGCCGGGCTTTTTTACACGGGCGGGACCACGGGGGTTTCCAAAGGGGTGATGCTCAGTCATAACAATCTTGTCGTTAATACGCTGAATTCCATGCCAGCCTATGGGTTCACCGAAGAAAGCGTTTGGCTGCATGCGGCGCCCATGTTTCATATCGCTGACGGGGCCGCTGTTTTTGCCGCCGTGATGGGGATGAGCCGTCATGTGTTCATCCCCGGCTTCACACCAGAGCTGACATTGCAGGCCATTGAAAATCACGGGATCACTGAAACGCTTCTGGTACCAACCATGGTCAATATGCTGGTTAATCATCCCAGAGTACGCGATTTTGATCTGAGAAGCCTGAAAAATATTGTTTATGGCGCGTCCCCCATGCCAGAAGCGGTTATTGTGAAAGCGCTTGAGGAGTTGCCCGGATGCGGGTTCACCCATGCTTATGGGCAAACAGAATGTGCGCCGCTGGTGACCTATACGGGGCCAGAATATCACGTGCTTAGCGGGCCAAATGCGGGGCGTTTCAAATCTGCAGGTCGGGCGGCCTATTCGGTGGAAGTGAAAATATTCGATGATGATGACAGGGAAGTGGCGCCAGGGACTGTCGGTCAGGTCTGTGTGCGCGGCGACAATGTCATGTTGGGATACTGGAACAAACCCGAGCAGACGGCCGAGGCCCTTAAAGGCGGGTGGATGCACACAGGCGATGGCGGTTACATGGATGAACAGGGCTTCGTCTATATTGTAGACAGGGTCAAGGACATGATCATTTCCGGCGGGGAAAACGTCTATTCAGCGGAAGTGGAAAATGCCATCTATCAGCATGAGGCGGTTGTTGAATGTGCCGTAATTGGTATTCCTCATCAGAAATGGGGGGAACAGGTTCACGCAGTTGTTCGCCTGGAAGAGGGGGCTGAAGTGAGCGAGGCGGATATCATCGAGTTTGCGCATACATTGATTGCCGGTTTCAAATGCCCGCGCAGCGTTGAATTTACCAAAGATCCGCTGCCATTGTCCGGGGCAGGAAAGATCCTCAAAACTGAACTTCGCAAACCCTACTGGGCGGAGCAGGAGAAGGCGGTTAGCTGAAAAATCTCTGTGAAAAGCAGGCTGAAGCACCACCATAGAGCGTTACAAAAAAAAAGCAGCGAAGGGGTTATCTTCGCTGCTTTTTGGAGATGCGTATTTCCATCAATCCGCATTGATGAAGATCCAGCATCGGGCTTTATCGTTAACAACAGGTTAATTTTTGTGAAATTTATTAGGTTTTTATTAAAAAACCTGATTAATCGGCGCTGTTAAGGCTTTTTGATGCTTCCAATGCGATGCAAGCGACCGCTTTTAATCAAATAAAATCAGACTTTTACACTGAATAGTTCTCATGTTTGTGAGGACTAGGAAGCCATAAAGTCTTAAAAACTGCGAGATTCGCTTTGATTCGTAAAGCTACAGGCGGGAATATTCGAGATTCTACAACTAAAAATTACAACTCAAAACCGAATGCAACTTTTACTTTTTATTAACCATGTTCATTAACCAAATTTCGTCCTAAATCAACAAAATGTGCCCGATGAATGTGAGTTTCACTTGAGAAATGCAGGGGAAAAGAGGGATACTGCGCATATTAGATTTCAGAAGTGAAATTCAGTCCAGAAGTTTTCCAGAAGTACAAAAATTAATTAGTGAAACGCACGCGATGAGCGATTGTGCACGCGTGAAAAGGGTCGTTTGTGGTTGTCATACCCCCGACAGGCAAAAGTGTGAAACATAGCAAGCGGGTCTTATGGAGAAAAAGATGATAGGGAAATTGTTAAAAGGGGCGGCGATTGCTGCCGTTACATTTGCTTTGGCGTCGGTCGCGAACGCTGGCTCTCTTACTGTTGTCGGTGGTGCTGATCACAGCCTTTCAGGTTTTGATCTTTCTGGTACAACAGGATTGAATAATGGCGATGGGGTCAAATTGTTTGATGGTGATAATGATCTTGTTTGGCTTTTTCCGCCAATTTTTGCGGATGACGGTGTACCTGACACTGATGGTTTAAATGGGTTGCAGCTTTCAGGGGCACCTAGCACACTTCGTTTTACCTATTTGGGTAGTGAAGCTGGCGATTTGAACCGTGCATTTTATTCCGGAACATCACCAGCGACACTTCTTTTCGACACCTCAAGTGGTATTGGAACTTTCACAGACATTTTAATTGGCACAGATGGTGCTGTTCCTTTTTACTTTGAGAATGAGGGCGGTTATAGCTGCGCTATCATCTTTTGCTGGGAAAATGATGATGAACAGGCAAATAACGAAGATGGTATAGACTGGCATGTTAGTTTGGCTTTTTATCAGGAAAGTGCAACTTCAGTGATCGCCTTGTTTGGTGATGGTTCTGGTGATTTGGACATGGATGATATGGCAATGCGCATTTCAGTTGTTCCTTTGCCACCTGCGCTGTTGATGTTTGGTGCAGCTTTAATTGGGCTGGGCTGGTTCCGTCGCCGCAAAATGAGTGGAACTGCATAAGACATCACTTTAAGCCATTTGAACTTTTAACGCGGGAAATGCCTTGGTATTTCCCGCTTTTTCATTGCGGATTTGGCTATAATTCTGATGGCATGGCGGCTATGCGGCCGGGTCATGGCAGTTGGGTATATTTTGCTTGTATGAAATGCTTTAATCCGATAGTTAAGCAGCAGAAATGCGCAGGCTGTAAGTTCTTGGTTTTAGAAGTGAGATACATGCGCAAGAGTTGATTACTCTTTTGTGGTGATTGGTCACAAAAGAGGGGTAAGGATTACAATAATGATTAGAATTTCCGGATTGTTGATCGCAATCGTCGCTGCGTTTTTGACCGTTGCGGGTTCCGCCAATGCGGCAACCATGTGGTTCACAAGTGGAAATGGGACCGCCGGTGCCAATTCCTATAGCTTTACTGTTGATGGTGTCACAGCCGTTGCAACCCCGATGGGCAGGTCCAATGGCGGGCAAACTATTCACCAATATAGCACTGGGCTTGGTGTCTACAGCAGCGATTGTAATTACAGCTGTTCCACTGACAGTGACCATCAGGTGGATGGTTATATGTATGGCGAAGCGGTTCGGCTGCGCTTTAGTGAGCCGGTTCTGTTGACGTCCATCCTGTTTTCCTATGTGGGATGGAATGATGATTTCAAATACCGTGTGGACCGCCAAAGCTGGTCAGCCAGGCTGGATATTCCAAATGACAGCAGCTATGAATTTGCGGGCGATGGTATTTTGGGGCAGGTCTTTCGTATTGGTGCATTCGACTATAATGATGAATGGAAGCTGCGCGGCGTGAGCTTTAGCACCATCAGCGCGGTTCCGTTACCGCCAGCATTGCTGATGTTTGGTGCAGCGCTTGCAGGCCTTGCGCTGTTCCGGCGGGGTAAAAAAGCCCTGTAATATTTCAGGTTTTGGATAAAGTTTCGAAAACGGAGGCAAGTTGCCTCCGTTTTTTATGGCCGGGGAGTAACAGCGCCCACGAAATCCTCACAGCATAGAACGAGCCTTCGTCTGTAGATCGCCTGCTGCCGTTTGCGCCGCGGGCTATCAAACGTTTTAAGGAGTAAAATGTTATGAGAGTATATTTTTTAAAACTGCTGGGGGTCATCTCCCTGCTTTTATGGGCTTCCCATGCGGGGGCTAACACATACGATTTTACATCTGGTAATGGAATCAAACTTGGCAATTCTTACCGTTTTGCAAAGGGTGGGATTACGGTGGATGCAACTCCACATAGTACGCTAGCAATTCCTAGTTTTCCCGACATCCATCAAGATGGCAATGGCTTGGGGATTACAAGTCATCGATGGGACGACGGAGAGGTAGATGGGTATGGTGCCGATGAAACGATTAAATTGACTTTCAGTACAAGTGTTATGCTTGAAAGCATTTTATTTGGGGACGTTGGCTTTAACGATCACTTCAGATATCGGGTTGAGGGCGGATCCTGGGTCACTAGAGATATTTCAGGTTCTGGAAACAACGGATATTTTGACTTCGCCCTTCCAGGAATTCTTGGAACTGTTTTGGAAATTGGCGCAGAATACTGGAACGATGATTTCATGGTAAGAGGCGTTAAAGTATCTGCTGTCCCTCTGCCACCAGCCGTTTTATTGTTTGGTGCAGCGCTTGCGGGGCTTGGGTGGTTCCGCCGTCGGAAGATGGGTCAGGCGTAGGCCATTATTTAAGAAACAAGTCGGAGACGGAGGCAAGTTGCCTCCGTTTTTTTATGAGGAATTGGCAGAAAAGACCTCACAGTTGGTCGGAAGACCCGTCCCAATGATGTCCGGTTCAATCGAGACCGGTATCCTAGAGTATGATGGAGTATAATATGTATTTAAAATGGATGGCGATCCTTCTGACACTTCCTTTTTTGCTCAGCCCAGCAGTGGCAGGCGCAGGTGTTATTTATTTTAGCGACGGTTACGGTGAAATTATCGATGGAGTGTATAATTCACCCACGGTAGATGGGGTTTTCGTAACGGCAAAGGCAACTGCTTATGATGCCGGTGTCCCCGTCAACGCCGCTCTTAATCAGGATTTTGATGGTTTGGGCGTTGATGCGACTTCAGGTGATCCGAATATCGATTTCAAAGGGCCCAAAGAAGGGATCAAATTGGCCTTTAGCAAACCGGTTTTGCTTACTGAATTGATGTTCACGAATGATGATGACGCGTTTAGTCAAGATTACAGTTTTGATCTTAATTTTGATGGAGCTATTGTATATGGCAATGGTATTTTTGATGCATATGAGGATTATGAATATCTGGGATATGGATCCTATATATTCACTACAGGCATCCTTATTAACTACATGATTGAAATCATGAACTCCAACATAGACACAAGCTATCGATTGTATGGGGTGCGTTATTCGACATCGGCTGTCCCGCTGCCGCCAGCGATTTTATTGTTTGGTGCGGCGCTTGCGGGGCTTGGGTGGTTCCGCCGTAGGAAGATGGGTCAGGCGTAGGCCATTATTTAAGAAACAAGTCGGAGACGGAGGCGTGATGCCTCCGTTTTTTTTGGTGCTGGCATCAGTTGGGGCAAAGACGAATGTCAGCGCGGCGGGGGCGGAGGCTGTTTGTGGGATTAACTCCCATGCCCATTGCAAAGATCTGGCGATCAGGGATCCCGCGGCTGATGAGTATCTGGGCGATTTTTTCAGCGCGAAGTTTAGAGAGGTGATGGTTGAGGGCAATAGGGCCGCTGGCGTCCGCATAGCCTGTAATCAGGATATCAACGTCTGACTGGCGTTGGATAATATCCTTTGCGAGCAGACGAAGCTGCTGCAAGTCGCGCGGATGATCAATGGCTGTACCGCCAAGGGCAAACGCAACACTGAGCTGGACATTTGATCGCAGACAGGACGGGATTCCAGAGGGCTCTGGTTTTTGTACTGGCGCGGGTTTAGTTGCTGTTTCTGCGGCTTTCGATGACAGTGTTGCAAGTGCCGTTTTGATATCATTTATTTCTGCCCTTAAATCCGCCATGGCCGTTTCGGTTTTTTCGAAATATTTGGTGAAATGCCGCAGGCTGGTGATCATATAGCTTTGCAAATTTTCTAGGCCGGATTTAACCTGATCAGGCAGTTCCAGTGTGCTGTCCGCGGCCGTGAAATATTCAATGCCACGCGGCAGCACTAAAGGGGTCCGTGCACGCAAATCAAAAAACAGATCAAAATGTGCTGTGCTGCCTAAATGGAGCGCCGAAGAGTGGCTGTCCTGATCGGGAAATACAACCGTCGAGACCGGAAAGAGGAGTTTCGAGATCAGATCAAGCGGCGAGAAATCATTGGGTGATGCATTGTTTAAGGCGGGGCAGGCAACACCCAAGCGATAGCCGGGTAAGCTGGAGGATGCTGTCTGGGCCGGTTCCGTCGCGCAGGAGCTAAGCCTGTCAGCCTGATTGACCACATGTGCCCCAATCAAGGAAGTCAGCAGAAATAACAGCAGACTGAAAGCAGCAAATTTGTGATCCCCCATTTCGCGGAAAAACAGGTAGCGGGAAAATACATCCTGCGCCTGACGAAACGGCCGTCCCTCTCGCAAGCGGCCATCTTCTTCACGGAGATTGAGGAAGGCGCGTGAAAACCTGCTTTGCGATACAATCACTTTATGGTCCTGAATACGCCCCCGGCGCGGGACAATCAAGATCAGGCGAAGCAACATATTACTGAGGAGGATATAAACGGCGATCAGAACTGCCTTGATGCGGGCGCCCGCACTTAGTCCTTCAAACTCATCAGAAGTGAACAGTTGATACAGGAGTACACCCGTGAAGATCAATGCCAGTATCAGGCTATATAGAAGCCAGATCCCGATGAAGAGAAGGGTCATGACAACAGCCAGTTTGAGTGCTGTCAGAATAATATCTTCGAGGCCGGCAAATTCCAGATAGGAAATGTCGAAGCGATCCAGAATTGACAGTTGCAGTATAGTCCCGCTTATGACGAAATAGATGGCCAACAGTGTAATGAGTGTGGGGAGGAACAATGAAAAATTCCGGGTGTGATTGACCCGCATATGGATATCGCAGAATAATTCCCCCTCTAGCGCTGAATTCCTGCATCGACGGCCGCTTCGGGTTTTGCCCTGACATTGCATTTTACTTCTCCACCACTTGTTAAAAGAACAATATTGGTACTTATAAACAACTTTAAGTGGCGAATTGTGAAATGACTGGCGGGTTTTGCAAATTCAGGTGATTGCACTTCTTGCTCTGACAGGGGAATAGGTTTAGGAATATAACTTAAAAGAAGCTAGAGTTTTTGAGGAAATTACCAAATGCCCCAATATCGATCCAAAACCTCAACCCATGGCCGTAATATGGCTGGTGCGCGGGCGCTATGGCGCGCGACAGGAATGCAGGATGGGGATTTTGAAAAACCGATTATCGCCATCGCCAATTCATTTACGCAGTTTGTGCCCGGTCATGTGCATCTTAAAGACCTGGGACAACTGGTAGCCCGCGAGGTGGAAAAATGTGGCGGTGTTGCCAAGGAATTTAACACCATTGCCGTGGATGACGGCATTGCAATGGGGCATGATGGCATGCTCTACAGCCTGCCATCGCGCGAGGTGATTGCCGATGCTGTTGAATATATGGTCAATGCCCATTGCGCCGATGCCATGGTCTGCATTTCCAACTGCGATAAAATCACGCCCGGCATGCTGATGGCGGCA
Organism: Sneathiella glossodoripedis JCM 23214; assembly: GCF_000616095.1. GTDB lineage: Bacteria > Pseudomonadota > Alphaproteobacteria > Sneathiellales > Sneathiellaceae > Sneathiella > Sneathiella glossodoripedis. Next base: position 194,908 of record NZ_BAMS01000002.1, read on the forward strand.
ATGCGGCTCAATATTCCGGTGGTGTTTGTCTCTGGCGGGCCGATGGAGGCCGGTAAGGGAATGGCAGACGGCAAAGAGGTCGGGCTTGATCTGATCGATGCGATGATTCAGGCCGGAAATCCTGATATTTCTGATGAACAGGTCGCGGAAGTCGAACGCTCTGCCTGTCCGACATGCGGATCGTGCTCAGGCATGTTCACGGCAAATTCCATGAACTGTCTGACCGAGGCGCTGGGTCTGGCACTGCCGGGCAATGGCAGTTTGCTGGCAACCCATGCGGATCGCCGCCAGCTCTTTTTGGATGCTGCGCGTACCATCGTGGACATTACCCGCCGTCATTATGAGCTGGAAGAAAAGGGATTATTGCCGCGGGAAATTGCCTGCTTTGAAGCGTTCGAAAATGCCATGACACTGGATATCGCCATGGGCGGTTCTACAAATACAGTGTTGCATTTGCTGGCCGCAGCACAGGAAGGTGAAATCGATTTTACCATGGAGGATATTGACCGCTTAAGTCGGAAAGTCCCTCATTTGTGTAAAGTGGCCCCCAGCACACAGGATTATCACATGGAAGATGTGCACCGTGCCGGTGGCATTATGGGGATCCTTGGAGAGCTGGATCGGGCTGGCCTGATCCATAACGAATTGCCCATGGTGCATAGCCCCACGGTTTCGGATGCACTGGCCATGTATGATGTGGTGGTCAGCCGCGCCAATACCGTGCAGGAATTTTATCGCGCCGGGCCCGGGGGCGTGCGAACAACAGAAGCGTTCAGCCAGTCCAAACGGTATGCCGATCTGGATACCGATCGGGTCAATGGCTGCATTCGAATGAAAGAACATGCTTATAGTCAGGATGGCGGGCTTGCCGTTCTGTATGGCAATATCGCCCATGAAGGCTGTATCGTGAAAACAGCGGGTGTGGATGAAAGCATTCTGAAATTCACCGGGCGGGCGCGTATCTTTGAAAGTCAGGATAGTGCTGTTGAAGCCATTTTGGGTGACAAGATTGTCGCAGGTGATGTGGTGGTGATTCAGTATGAAGGGCCCAAGGGTGGCCCGGGTATGCAGGAAATGCTGTATCCGACTTCATATCTGAAATCAAAGGGATTGGGTAAAGAATGTGCCTTGCTGACAGATGGCCGTTTTTCCGGAGGCACATCAGGTCTTTCCATCGGTCATGTGTCACCTGAAGCTGCCGAAGGGGGTAATATCGCGCTGGTTCAGGAAGGCGATACCATTGAGATTGATATACCAAACCGGACCATCAATCTGGCAATTACGGATGCACAGATGGAAGAGCGCCGCAAAGTAATGGAAGCGCGCGGCGGTGATGCCTGGAAACCTACAGAGAAGAGATCACGGGTCGTTTCCAAAGCCCTGCAGGCTTATGCCGCTTTGACAACCAGTGCGGCCCGCGGTGCGGTCAGGGATGTGACGCAAGTCCAGAAATAACAACCCGCTCTTTACATGATAGAAGCGCGCATATTAATGGAGTATGCGCGCTTTGTTTTTGCTTGAATTGGTTGTGCGCCTATGCAAGAATTTATTTGCTGAATTGGGGAGGGGCGCTTTGAAATTTTTTTATCTTTTTGCGATGTTGGTGGTATCCGCCTGCGTGACAGACGGTGCAATGAGCCCAGTTACCCGTGAGCCAGTGGTCAATCATGATAAATACAGGAAGATTACCTTGAATTGGGCGGAAACAGGTCGAGGATTAACAACACGTCTATATTTAAGGGGACTAAACGATGGCGGGCAGTACCGGATATGTGCCTATTACGTAGATGATGCGACCGGCGTTCAAAAGCTTTCGGTTCGGGCGTGGTTGGACGAGGCTTACTTCACTTATAAGGGGGAGAAAATCGTATCCACGAAATTTGTACCCTGGCAAGCCAGGTCAGTTGGAGCCAAAGCCGCATGTGTTACGACCAAGGCCTTGTACAAGGATGTGAACCTTTTCGGGATTAGGGTCGAAGGAAATACGGTTAGAGTGAGTTTTTAACCCACCAATCCCAGTTCTTTTTGCATCTTTTTCGTCAGTTTTTTAGAGACGATTTCGTGGGCGGTTTTGATATAGGTTTTTAAGTCTTCATCCGTCATGGCATCGGGATGTTCCAGTTGCACCCATTTGGCCCGCGCAAGGTAGGGTGCGGGGATGATGCCGTCCTGTTCGATCAGGATCTGATAAGACAGATCACTGCATTTGAACGAAATTTTCGAGTGATTGCCCGCTCCCCAGATGGAGCAGATGGCAAAGATTTTGCCGCCCACCTTCCAGACACTGGAATTCCCCCATTGAATGACGTTGCTCGTTGCCTTCAATGAGGCGCAAAATTCGTCAAATTCCTGTTCTGTCATTTTTTGATCTCTAAAGAATTAGTTAATCCTTAATTTACTCAATCCCTGCATAATTGACAAATACCGGATTTGTATTGAAGTAAAATATGTATCAGTTATATCTCGCAATCAGTGGTCATGTGGCAATCGCCAGTATTCTTATTGCCTGCGCGACATTAGCATCACCGTCGCGATATCAAAAACCACATCTTCGATCTGCTTTTGTTTATTTTCGAGCCTTTATGGGGCTGGGTGGTGTATCTGTACTCTTCCTTAGCCTGAGTATTCTTGAGAGAAATTTATTTCTGGAGAGCCTGATCTGGATTTTTGGTGTCACTGCGTCTGCGTGTTTTTTGATTGGTTTAAACCACGCAGTAGGGAGAAAATTTAGCGGTTTTGATAAAATCTTGTTTGTTGCTTCCTTCATCGTATCCGTCTTAACGATGACCGTCTGGACAGGGGATGTCGCAAGAACGCATTCGTCGAATTTTATTTACTTTTGTATGCTGGCTTTGATTTTGTCAGCGCTCAATGCATCAAGACGGCAGCATGAAAGAGCGTTCAGATTGATGAAAATGGCGTCTTTATTTTGCATGGTGCCACTTTTGATCCGCTCTTTGCTCATGATCATATGGCCAGAGACGGGTGTGAAAATTTCTCTCATTATATGGACCGGTATTCATGGGGGATACATGATCTTTTTAACCTTTATCCTGCAGATGATGTATTCAGTTACCTTGATCGAAGAATTAAAGCGGGTGAGCCTGACAGATGCGCTGACGGGTTTGCAAAACCGCCGCGCTTTTAATGATTTATATCAAGTACTCAGAGATCCGGAGGGTGAGCGAGAGGGTGATACAGGGCTGTTGATCTGTGATCTGGATTTCTTCAAGAAGGTCAATGACAACTATGGGCACGAAAAAGGTGACGAGGTGCTCAAAGCTTTTGCAGAAACATTAAAAGCCAACAGCCGGAGCGATGATTTTGTTTCGCGCATTGGCGGAGAAGAATTTGTTATTATTGCCAAAAATTCAACAGAGCAATCCGTACAGGCGCTAGCTGATCGATTGCTGGAAGCAACGCGGGCGCTCACATTTTCTCATAACGGGGAAGAGTTTCACATTTCCACCAGCATCGGAGCGGGTCTGGTTCCGGCGCGGCACGGGTTCAAAGATCCGTTCAAGATTATCGACAAGGCATTGTATCACGCCAAAGAAACCGGTCGCGATAAGGTGACTTATGTCCCGCTGCCCGCCGGCGTATAAGGCTAGCTATTCTTTATGTTCAGGCGAAATGTATAGCTGGTTGGGCGATCATATCCGGCATGTGCGCTTTCACCGGTTTTTACAAATCCCAAATTCTGAAAAAAGCGATGATTTTCGGTAAGCTCCACGCGAACCTGAATTTCAAGAACAGGCTTGCCCAGCTCAAGGGCGTGGTCGCGGCAGGCAAATAATAGTTTTTGTCCAATGCCAGCGCCTTGATAGCATTGTGAGACCGCCAGTTTACCAACGTAAATGTAGTCTTGATACTCTTTTGCGAAAGCACAACCGACAAGGTGATCATCAATAGTGGCTGTAAAAAGAGTTTCTTCGCGGCATTTTTGCGTCAGTGACGTTTCGTTGAGCAGATGCATGGAGGAGGGAGGATCAATACGATCTTGCATATAGGCAAATGCTTCACGGATAAGGCTCAGGAGTTCCGGAATTTGCGAATACTTTTCGTCGCGGCGCACAATTACAGGAGGATTTGATGTTTTCGAGTACATTTTTGCAAATCCCGAAAGGTTAGGCTTTTTGTTACTTATCGGGGCAGGGTGAAACGGGAAATGTGCTTGAGTGCAACTTCGCTTTCTACCTGACTGTCAGTGCGGGCAATATAGTCGACAAATGTGAGCAGGCGGGTGACAGTTGTGCCATCTTCGGAAATGGGACAGATGACGGTTTCAATGCCTTTAAAGTATTTTTGCGGGCCCACATAGGGAATCGAGTTTCGGTTTATTTTGCAAGTGTTGACCACTTCTTCCATGCTTTGCCAGATTTTACTGTCGGGGCCGCGCCCTTCATAGGTGCGCCAGCGTTTGCCCATGCTGTTTTGAGCGCTGTGAGAAAGGATGACGTCGCCGGTGATCCGTTCAATAAAGTCCAGAGGGTCATATTCTACGTGGATCAGGACAAGATTTGGCAGTAGGTGCTTAATTTCGGCAGGGTTTATATCTGCCCAGCGAGGCATCAGGCGATTGCCACATTTTTCGGTCCAGTATTTCAGGCCTTCATCAACTATTGTGGATTTCAAGCCTTCAAAATTTTCGTGCTGCATAGTACCTACTACTCAGTTACTCCAACTCGTGCAGTGTATAGCAGGCAAGGCGCACATTAACAAATTATTAAATAGATAAGATATGCTCAGGATTATGCCGCCAGACCTTTCAGGCGGGAGTGGGGCAGGATGACATGGGCACTGGTTCCAACACCAAGCTCACTTTCCAATTTGAAGTAGCCATCATGGGATTCAGTCAGCAAACGGACCAGGCTGAGACCCAATCCGGTTCCCTGATGATTGCGATTATAGGTTGATTGGATTTGACCAAACTGGGTTTGCACATGGTCAATATGTTCCTGTGCGATGCCGATACCCGTATCGGTTACACTGATTACAATATCCTGATCCGCATTGAAGCTGACGCGGGTGCAGATTTCGCCGCCTTCGTCTGTAAATTTGACCGAGTTGGAAAGTAAATTCGCAATGATCTGTTTGATTCGGGTGGGATCCGCAAACAGGACGGGCAGGTTATCTGGTAAATCGGTTGTCAGGATCAGTTTTCGTTTCTGCGCAGAGACCGACACCATTTGAAGGCAGCTGTCAATGATTGCTTTAAGATCCATATCCTGTTCCATCAACTGGATTTGGTTGGCTTCAATTTTGGCAACGTCGAGAATGTCATTGATAACCTGCAGAAGATGTTCGCCTGCATTGTTAATGTCGGTGGCGTATTCTTTGCGCTTTTCCTTGTCCAGTATGGCGTAATCATCCATCATCAACAGTTCGGAAAACCCTATAATTGCATTGAGTGGTGTGCGCAATTCATGGCTCATATTAGCGAGAAACTGTGACTTGGTGCGGCTCGCCTTTTCAGCAACTTCTTTGGCGATGCGAAGTTCGCTCGTGCGTTCCTCCACCATGTCTTCGAGCTTTTGAGTGTTTTGACGCAGGACCAGCTCTGCTTCTTTCTGGTCGGTAACATCTACAAATGTAACCAGCATACCCGCCGGTGTTGGTTGTCGGGTGACTTCCAGATAACGCCCATCAAGCTGTTTGCGAACCTGATGAAAGGGAGTGAAGGAGCGAACATTATTAAGCAGTTTTTCAAGGATTTCCTCAGAGATTTCCTCGCCGACCTTGTCATGGGTCATCACATGCATGATGAAATCTTCAATCGGGGTTCCCTTTTTACGCAAGGTATCGGGAAAATCCATGATTTCAAAAAACAGCTCGTTCCAAAGCGTGAGGCGTAGATTGTTGTCAAACAGTCCAAGGCCAGCGTTTACATTCTGCACAACTGTTTCCAGCGTTGTGGCTTTTTCAGAAAGCTCAATTCGCCGTTCTGCGAGTTCAAGCGTGCGCTGACGGACGCGTTCATCGAGCCGGTTGTTTGCTTCTTCAAGTTTCTCGCGGGAATTTGCAAGTTCTGTTATGTCAGAATAGGTTGTGACGAAACCGCCGTCGGGCAGGGGATTGCCAACAACACGGATCCGTCGCCCATCCGGTCTGGTGCGTTCGAAGTCATGGGGTTCCCGCAAATAAGCGAGGCCCATCCGTTCTGCGATCTGTTCCTCAATATCGCCGGGGCCATATTCCCCGCGCTCAGCATTATAGCGAAAGACATCCTCAAGTCGCGTTTTGCCAGCGACCAGCAAGTTGGGTGGGAGGTCCAGTATTTCGATAAATTTCAGGTTAACAAACACAAGATTGAAATCTGCATCCATGACACTAATGCCGTGATCCAGATATTCAAGGCAGGTATGTGTAAGTTCCATCCCCCATTGCTCAGACACGATAGCCAGCTTCCCCCATAGCAACAGCCACACTACAACAATTTTTACTCTTCATGGCCGAAGAGATTAGGGGGCAATTCCTAAATTTGTCCTAACGGGGGCGGAATAATAATACTTTTGCAATAGCCAGAAGGCGCCTCAAGCGGAGGTTTTCAGCGCCGCCCAGATCGGGGTATGGTCGGAGGGACGTTCCTGCCCGCGAGGACCTTTGTCGATACCAACCATGTCCAGCATGTCCACAGCTTGTGCGGACATCAACAGATGATCGATCCGAATACCATTATCTTTTTGCCAGGCACCGCGCTGATAATCCCAATAGGTATAATTGACGTCAGGCGTAAATGTGCGATAGGCGTCGTAATAGCCCAAATTCAAAAGCTGACGAAAGCGGTGACGGCTTTGGGGTTGGGTGAGTGCGTCCCCCTCCCACGCCTTGGCGTCGTAGCAGTCCTCATCCTGAGGAATGATGTTGTAGTCACCTGCCAGTACCACCGGTATTTCCTCTTTTAGTAAGGAGCGGGCGTGGGTAATCAGGTGATCCATCCAGCGCAATTTGTAGGGAAATTTCTCGGTTTCGACCGGATTTCCGTTGGGCAGGTAAATGGAGGCAACGCGAATGCCATCGATGGTCGCTTCAATGTAACGGGACTGGTCATCGTCTTCATTTCCGGGAAGACCGCGGATGATATTTTCAATTGGCGATTTGGAAAGAATAGCGACGCCGTTATAGGTTTTCTGACCATGGGTTTCCACATGGTAGCCGAGCTGTTCCACCTCTTCGCGGGGGAAAGCCTCATCCACGACTTTCAACTCCTGCAGGCAAAGAACGTCTACGTTACTGTCTTTGAGATAATCAAGAAGTCTGGGCAGGCGTGCCTTGACAGAATTAACGTTCCAACTGGCTATTTTCATATCTGAACCTTGAAATCATCGGCGAACATTGCCCTATTGATGACGAAAATAAGGTCCGATAGCAAGTCCCTTTAAGAATTAAACGGAGAAAGACGAGCCGCAGGAACAGGAAGCTGTTGCATTGGGGTTTTTGATTTGAAAAGCAGAGCCAATCAGATCATTGACAAAGTCTACTTCTGAGCCCGCCAGATACATCAGTGAGATACTGTCCACAAGCAGGGTTGCGCCTTTGTTTTCAACAACTGTGTCGTCAGGGTTTTTGGTGTCGTCCAGATCAAAGCTGTATTGAAAACCGGAGCAGCCACCACCGTTGACCGCAACGCGCAGCATTTTCTTGTCGGAATTCATTTCTTCCACAATCGCATTGATGCGCTCTGCGGCACTGTCCGTCAGTTTGACGGGGGGATCCATTGTATCCTGTGCGATCATAAAAAAGCCTCTGGGCTAAACATTGGGTTCACATTATTACTCTAACAGGTAATGATGTATTAATCGTGAAGTCAAATGTCAATTCCCCATATATGAGGAACAGATCACAGAATGTCGGACCATTACTGGATCACAATCCGAAACCAATTGCTGACGGAAATTCGCACTCATGCAGGTGAGACTGCCAATGACGTCATCCCATCGCTGACGTTGCGCCCACCCAAAAACCTGCTTGGGGGGATTTATGCAGCAATATTGTCCAGTTGCTAGGCGGGACACAGGATGGAAATTGCCTCATGCAGGCTGATCTGATCGTATCCGCATTGCGATCGCTTGAGTGTGTTGATACCGCACAGCTTGCTGATAACGGGTATATTAACATCACACTGGCCGTTGATACCTTGAGCGGTGATTTATTGAAAATTGAAGAAAGCGGATGCAGCTACGGCCTGCAAGGGCTTGATGCCCATTGTAACAGTGTCACGCTTTCAAGTCCGCAGTCGCGAGATGATTTGCTGGCACTCCGTCAGGCATACAATGTGACATATCTTGAAAAAATTGCCCGCATGGCCAAGGTGGATGTGGAAAGCGGGGTCTGGCAGGAGCCCGAACTTCGGGGATATCCGTCGGCCACGGCACTGGCCAAATGCGGCGAGGATGTCTTGAAACTGTCCCTTTTGGGGAACGGAACTGATTTTGCCGTACATTTCAGTCCCGTGCTGGCCTGCGATCGATCATATGATAATCCTGCCTTTTGCGTGCCATATGCGGAGGCGCGGATTGGTCAGATTTTACGGGATCAGTCGGTGAAAGACGTATCGGACGCAGATACTGAGCTATTGCTGCATACTGTAGATCATACCGCCCTTGAAGGGGCACAAGAGCGAAAGCTGATGATGCATCTGCTTAACTGGCCGCTTTGTGTGCGGCAAAGTCTGAGGGAGGGGGATATGGTGCATTTGGTGTCTTTCCTATCAGAGCTATCCCTGCTATTTTTCCGGTTGAATGAACATAGAAGGTTGCAATCATCAGATTATTTGCACCATAAAGTGTATAAAACAGCACGTCTGCAGCTTTTGCGGGCGAGCAGAAAGTTGCTGTCAGGTGGTCTGGACCTGATGGAAGTTAACAGGGCAGAGGAGTTCATTTAGTGAGCGATAATCACAATTTTGACGATGACGACGATTTTTTCGAAGACGATTATGTGCCGCCTATGAGTCGTTGGAAACTTCTGGGAGCTGCTCTGGCTGTAGTGATTGTGGCCGGTTTCGGAATTGGGATCTGGTATGCATATGATCAGGGCGTCAAAAAAGGAGTGAAACTGGCACCGCCGATTATCAAGGCGGATGACACTCCGGTAAAGGAACAGCCTGAGGATCCGGGTGGGATGGAGATCCCGCATCAGGATAAAGAAGTCTTTAATGTGATGAAGCCTGAAGCCGAACAACCCGAAAAGGTTGAGCAATTGATGGCTCCCCCTGAGCAGGTTGTGGAAGAGGCTCCGCCAGTTGATATAAAAGAAGATCCGCTTCCGAAAAAATCAAGTGAGCCCGAGAAACTGATTTCCGAGCAACCTGTGGAAGCGCCAAAATCAACAGAAGAAATGCTGGCAGCCGCGAAAGAGGCAGCCAAAGAAGCAATTGAGGGGCCGGACAAGAGCGCTGACGCTGCGAACACACAGTTAAGTGATGCTGCGGCAGAAGAAGCACGTAAAGCAGAAGAGGCGAAAGCGCAGGCGGCCGCAGAAGCGCAAGCTGCAGAAAAGGCCGCAGCAGAAGCCAAGGCCAAAGCTGATGCAGAGGCGGCTGCGAAAGAAGCAGCAGAGAAAGAAGCAGCGGCCAAAGAGGCAGCAGCGAAAGCGGCTCAGACGGTCAATGCTTCAGAGCGTGCCGCTGAGGGCGAGGTTGCCTATCGTGTTCAGCTTGGAGCGTTTCGATCCGAAGATGCAGCAAGAAAAGCGTGGAGTGATCTACAGAAAAAGCATGAAGAGTTGTTACGCGGTGAGGTTTACAAAATCCAAAGCGTCGATGTTACAGGCAAGGGCAAATTCCATCGCCTGCAAGCCGGTGCTTTTAAAAACCGCGATGGGGCCACTGCGCTTTGCGGTAAATTGAAAGCAGCTAAACAGGATTGTCTGATTGCCAAAAACTGATTTGAGCAAGTCCCGCGCGGTCATTTTTTCCTGCGCGGGGACACGCCTGAGTTCTGAAGAAAAGCGATTTTTCAGAGAGGAAAAACCGTTTGGTTTCATCCTGTTCGCAAGAAATGTTGATAATCCGGATCAGTTAAGAGGGCTGATACAGGAGCTTCGTCTGTCTGTTGAGGATGAAGATGCGCCAGTTCTTGTTGATCAGGAAGGCGGCCGTGTTCAGCGACTGCGTCCACCGCATTGGTTCAAAGCACCTTCGTTCGGGCAAATTGGGGCTCTTTATGAGGCGAGCCCGGAAAAAGCGCGCCGAGCTGCTGAACTCTCCAGCAGATTGATTGCAAAGGATTTGGTCAAAAGTGGCTTTAATGTGAATTGCAGCCCGTGCCTTGATATGATGAGGGCAGAGACATCAGAGGTGGTGGGAGACCGATCATTTGGATCTAAAGCTGAGATCATTGTTGATCTAGCATCTGTCGTTGCAAGAACCTATATGGAATGCGGTATTATGCCAGTAATCAAGCATATGCCGGGGCATGGCCGAGCGAGAGTGGATAGCCATCATGAGCTGCCTGTTGTCGGGGCGAGCCTTGCTGAGTTGGAAGAGACTGATTTCCAACCGTTCAAGGCGCTGGCCGATCTATCTTGGGGCATGACTGCGCATATCGTGTTTAAAGATTTGGACAAGACTGCCCCTGCGACACAATCAGCAACGGTGATCACGGAAGTTATCCGGGGAAAAATTGGATTTGACGGATTGTTATTGACGGATGATCTGAACATGAATGCCTGCAAGGGGACTTAGGGCTGCGGGCACGGCGGGCACTGGATGCGGGTGTAGATATTGTGCTCCATTGTTCGGGCAAGCTCGAAGAAATGCAACAGGTTGCCCCCAACTGCCCGGGTCTTGAGGCCAAAACTATTTCACGCATCGAAGCGGGTTGGCGGCGGCTTGATGACCTGTGCGATGGGGCTGACAGCAATTTACGCTATGATGGCGCGGCCATGCGGGCAGAGCTTGATGCATTGCTTCAGCAGGATTGAGGATACCGATGGACTTGGAAGAATTAATCTATAACGGATCCACCTGGATCATTCCGGCCCTGCTTGCCATTACCCTGCATGAGGCGGGGCATGCATTTGCGGCGTGGAAACTGGGTGATCCAACAGCTAAATCCATGGGCCGTGTGACACTTAATCCGATCCGTCATATTGATCCGTTCGGGACCATTATTCTGCCGGGAATGTTACTGTTACTGAAAGCGCCATTTCTGTTCGGTTATGCCAAGCCGGTACCAGTGAATTTTGGCCGTTTGGGTAATCCGCGGCGGGATATGGTGCTGGTCGCGCTGGCGGGACCGGGAATGAATTTCCTGTTGGCGTTTCTTTTTGCATTGGGGTTTCACTTTGTAACCCTGTTTCCAGAAGAACAAGGTGAGTGGGTCTTTCGCAACCTGAGAAATGGTCTGATCCTCAATGTGGTATTGGGGGTTTTTAATCTGCTGCCTATTCCGCCGTTGGACGGGGGGAAGGTTGCTGTCGGTATTTTACCAAATTCGCTTGCCCTGCCACTTGCACGGCTTGAGCGATACGGGTTCTTCATCCTGATTGCTGTGATTTTTCTGCTTCCAATCGCCACCCGAGCTGTGGGATATGAAATCAATATTCTCCGCTGGGTATATGATGGTCCGATCAGCTATGTGGTGAGACTGATTGCCAATCTTGCCGGGCTGAACTAGACTTCCCCTTATCGTCAAGTTGGGGTTGAAGGATTGACGGATAAAAAGGGACTGTTCGACAACAATACAGAGTTTGAAGCGGATCCGGCGCCGGTGCGATCCGAATACGCGCTTGTGGTTGATCTGGAAGGTTACGAAGGGCCGCTTGATATTCTGTTGGCGCTGGCCCGGGATCAAAAAGTTGATCTGCTGAAAATTTCGATCCTGCAACTGGCGGAACAGTATCTGGCTTTTATTGAAGAAGCGCGCAGGCTTCGACTGGAAATAGCGGCAGACTATCTGGTGATGGCCGCGTGGCTTGCTTTTTTGAAATCCAAACTTCTGCTGCCTCAGGAAGAAGAGGGTGAGGGGCCATCCGGTCAGGAAATGGCGGAGCGACTGGCCTTTCAGCTTAAAAAGCTGGAAGCGATGCGCGGGGCTGCGGAAAAGCTGATCAATGGGACGCTCACGGGGCGGGACCGTTTGCGCCGTGGACGCCCAGAAGGGGTGAAGGTAATCCGTCATTCCAGATATGATTGCTCCCTTAGAGAGTTGCTTCAGGCCTATGCCCAGCATCAGGAGCGCAAAGGCATTCGCAATCCCATTCGTTTGATGCGTGAGGCAGTTTTTACAGTTGAGGCGGCGCTGGAGCGGCTTGAAAATATGCTGGGCAAATTGCCTGAATGGGCCGATTTAAGTGCCTACCTGCCCGACAACCTCAAAGACCCGTTTTCGATACGTTCGGCGCAGGCATCCACGTTGCTGGCCAGTTTGCAGTTAGTGAAAGAAGGACAGATGGAACTGCGTCAGTCTCAGACATTTGGCCCTATTCAGGTGCGGTCAGCTGCGCGCAAGGAGGACGAATGAGTATAAATCCTGATCATGTGAGAATGGCCGAGGCCTTGCTTTTCGCGGCCAAAGAGCCTTTGGATGAGATCAGTATCGCCGCGAGATTACCCGATGATGCTGATGTTCCAGCCATCCTGGAGCATCTGCAGAAGAGCTATGAGCATAAGGGGATCAACCTCAGTCGCCTTGCCGGAAAATGGGCTTTTTTGACAGCGCCGGATCTATCCTGGTTATTGTCTGATGAGCGCGAACAGGAGCGTAAACTCAGCAGGGCAGGGCTGGAGACATTAGCGATTATTGCCTATCACCAGCCAGTTACCCGCGCTGAAATCGAAGAAATAAGAGGCGTTGGTCTCAGCCGCGGGGTGATGGATGTCCTGTTCGACGCGGGTTGGATCCGGCCAAGGGGACGGCGGAGGACACCGGGACGGCCGGTCACCTACGGTACAACCGAAGAATTTCTGATCCATTTTGGATTGGATGATGTTCGGGACCTGCCGGGATTTGATGAGATGAAGGCAAGCGGGCTACTGAATACGGAGCCGTCAGGCCTGTTTGATGATATTCCCGGTCTGGGGGATACTACGCACGACCCAGAGGAGGAAGAGGATTAAAATAACAGATTCTCTTAATCCTGTCCCTGTGCGAAGAAGTGCAACCCACCTCACCGGCAAAAAATCATATTTAAACAAGCAGTTACATCCATAAGTCTTATGTCTTTGGTCTTAAAAATTGTGAGGAATTTTCAGCTTTGTCTGTCTTGAGCTGAAAATTGGAAATTTGCGGACGAATTACGCAAGGCATTCATCTCTTGTTAAGTAATGAAACATAGCTTCCTCCTTGATTATGAGCTGGCTCTCATGGACTGAAATGTCAGGCATGATGGGCGCTACAAGAGGGGTTATGATGACATTGTTGAGTGTTTTTTCTGGTAGAAATAGTTCGCAAGCACACAAGCTGGAGGCAATCAGTAATTCGCAGGCGATTATTGAATTTACGCTGGATGGTATTGTCACGGCTGCAAACCGGAATTTTCTGAGCGTTATGGGGTATGAACTGGACGAAGTGCTGGGGGAGCATCACAGTCTGTTTGTTGATGAAGAGCACAAGAACAGCTCCGATTACGCTCGATTTTGGGAGCGGCTTGGAGCCGGTGAATTTGAAAGTGGTGAATTCAGGCGCGTCGGTAAAGGTGGGCGAGAGGTTTGGATACAGGCATCCTACAATCCGGTTCTGAACGATAAGGGTGAGGCTGTCGGCGTCTTAAAAGTCGCTTCGGATATTACTGCAAGCAAGTTGCGCGCTGCTGATCGTGAGGGGCAAATTGAAGCCATTCACAAGTCTCAGGCTGTCATCGAATTTGATCTGGACGGCACTATTCTGGACGCCAATCAGAACTTTCTGGGGGCAATGGGATATTCGCTTGAAGAGATCAAGGGACAGCATCATAGAATGTTCGTTGAAGAAGAAGAACATCGTGCGGCCAGTTATCAGGAATTTTGGTCAAACCTGGCGCAAGGAAAATTTCACAAGGGTGAATATAAGCGGTTGGCAAAAGGGGGGCGGGAAGTATGGATCCAAGCCTCTTACAATCCGATATTCTCACCCGATGGGAAGCCGTTCAAAGTTGTGAAATTTGCGACAGATGTAACGGCTGAGAAAAGAAAAAGTCTTGATTTTGAAGGGCAGGTCGCGGCGATTGACCGTGCACAGGCCGTCATCGAGTTTGATCCACAAGGAAACATATTGAGTGCCAACAGGAATTTTCTGGAAACTGTTGGATATTCCGAACAGGAAGTTGTTGGTCAACATCACAGCATGTTTGTGAGCAGTGAGGAGAAACAAAGTTCGGAATATAAAAATTTCTGGGCGAGACTGCGCAGTGGTGAGTTTGATTCAGGAATTTACAAGCGCTACGGCAAGGGAGGGCGTGAAATTCACATTCGTGCCACATACAATCCTATTTTCGGATGGAATGGGGACGTAATCAAGATTGTGAAATTTGCGACAGATGTCACCCATCGAATTGTTGAGATGGCTGATTTTTCCGGTCAGATTGAAGCCATTAGTAAATCGCAGGCCGTGATTGAGTTTGATCTGGATGGTAATATTCTGAAAGCAAACGACAATTTCCTCAATGCGATGGGATATACGCTTGCTGAAATAAAAGGTCAGCATCACAGCATGTTTGTAGAGCCCAATGAAAAGACTTCCGCCGAATACAAAGCCTTCTGGGCCGGTTTGAAAGAAGGCAAGCACGACTCGCGGGTTTACAAGCGGATTGCAAAGGGGGGACGAGAAGTCTGGATCCAGGCGAGCTACAATCCTATTCTGGACGTGAATGGAAAGCCGTTCAAGGTTGTGAAATTTGCGACAGAAGTAACGGAGTTGATGCAAACGCTGGAATTGTCCGATACCACTTATGTCAAGATGTCGAAGGTGTCCGAAGCCATTGAGCAGATGTCCTCCGCGATTGATGAAATCAGTGGCAATATGCACCAGTCGCAGGAAGCGACACAGAAAATTAGCGAAAAAATCCATACGACAAGTAGTGCAAGTACCAACCTGATCGATACTATGAAGGCGATGGAAGATGTGGTGCTGTTAATTCATGATATTGCCGATCAGGTGAACTTGCTGGCGCTTAACGCGACCATTGAGGCCGCGCGGGCAGGGGAAGCTGGCAAAGGCTTTGCTGTTGTGGCAACCGAGGTTAAAAACCTTGCCAATCAGACGTCCAAAGCCACTGATGATATTTCTGAGAAGATTTCAGATGTTCAGAAGCTGTCACAGGAAGTTGCGGGCAGTGTGTCTGAAATCGTGGAACAGGCGGAATCTGTCAATGAGTATGTGGGCGGTTCTGCAGCAGCCTTGACCCAGCAGGACCAGATGGCGAAGGAAGTGAAGTACAGTACCCAACAGGCGACCACATCCGTACAGGAAATCAATTCCCGTATTAGACAATTATCGAACGCAAGTTAGTCGAGCCCCAGCTGCAGATACATATAACTGGTGGGCACGAGGGTTTCGCTGTTAGGCTCCAACGCGAAATCAGGGATAACGCCCGCCAGTTTAAATCCATGATTTTCATATAATCGCTGGGCGGGGCTGTCTGTGACCGTATCCAGTGTAATCAGTTTTTTCCTGCGATCTTTTGCCTCGTTAATGAGAGTATGCATCAATTGATCGGCAATACCGCGGCGGCGATAGTCCGGATGGACGAGCAGCTTTGTCACTTCAGCGCGATGTGGCTGATTGGGTGTTAGCTTATGGATCAATTGCACCGTTCCGGCGACTTTTCCGCCTTCCAGAGCAACCCACAGCGTCCGCGCGTGAGTGGCAAGCGCCGGCGCTGCATTTTCCAGCCAATAGGCAGCGGCTTCTTCTTTTGAGAAGGGAAGGATGAAATTTACATTTGCTCCCGCGTGGACACAGTCTTTTAGCAGAATAGAGAGAGCCTCGAGATGGTCGTGAAGCTGGTTTGGTTCAAGTTTCTGGATCATTGGCGTGGCAACTTATGTCTAGATGAGAGCAAGGATATATTTTGCAGGTGAGTTTGTAGTTTCAAAACGGGTCGGGCTATTGCTGTGATAGCGAAGGCAATCCCCAACTGTAAGATCGTGTTGATTTCCATCGATTGTGACGCTCAAGCTGCCACTTACAACATAGAGATGATGTTCAAGGCCGGGAATTGTCGGGCGATCATATTGAATGACTTGACCCGCGGCGATTTCACATTCGAGAAGTTCCCCTTTCAGCGCTTTTGAAGGCGGAGATAAGGAACGCCGTAGAAAACCAATTTGTGCATCTTCCCAAACAGGTTGATCGGCTCTGCGAATGCAGGGCGCATATGTTTCTTCGACCATTGACAGAAGATGGGTGAGGGTCAGTCCATAAGCCGCACAGAGTTTGGAGAGCATGTCTGTTGTGGGACTGACATCCGCATTTTCCATTCGTGAAAGAGTGGCGCGGCTGATACCACACCGATTTGCCAGATCCTCCAGTGAATAACTTTGCGCTATTCGGAGTTCTTTCAGGCGTTTGGCCAGCCGTTCTGTGAGGTCAGTTTCCATGCATTTATTCCCAAAATTCCCTTATATGAGAAATATTCTCTATTTTGAGATATGTCAATTCATTAGTTATTCAGAGCGTAGGCTGCCAATGAGAATAATTCTTATTTACAAGCACCGGCTTAAGTCCTATTCAGGGTTTGAATTTTTTGGCAACCCAGAGCAAAGTTACCCTTGGTTTCAGATACCTCCATAACCGCACCGACCGACGCTTCCAGAAGAAAACTGCGTCTGGGCGAGGGGCTGTTGAACATTACTGCGTTGTTGATTGCACTGCTGATCGCAATCCCGGTAATTGTGGTGGCAGCTTTTGTCTTCGTGCCAGCTTATGACGTGTGGGCCCATTTGGCGGCGACAGTTCTGCCCGGATATTTGATAAATACCCTAATTTTGATGGTAACCGTGTCTGCCCTCGTGCTCGGGATCGGGGTCACAACTGCGTGGTTTGTAACGATGTATGACTTCCCCGGGCGGAAGTTATTCAGCTGGGCACTGTTTTTACCGCTGGCCATGCCCGCCTATATCATTGCTTATACCTATACAGGGATGTTTGATTTTGCGGGTCCTGTGCAGACATTCCTTCGGGAGTTGTTTGGCTGGGGGCGAACGGATTACTGGTTTCCGCAGGTTCGAAGTGTCGGCGGCGCCGGTTTGATGTTGGGGTTGGTTCTGTACCCTTATGTGTTTTTAGTCAGCCGGGCATCTTTTACAGAGCAATCAATTGCAGCGCTGGAAGTCGGTCGCACACTTGGACGGTCACCCTTTATGGTATTTTGGCAGATTGCACTGCCATTGGCGCGACCTGCTATTGTCGCAGGGCTGGCGCTTGCTCTTATGGAGACATTAAGCGATTTTGGAACCGTCCAGTATTTTGCGGTAGATACTTTCACGACCGGTATCTACCGAACCTGGTTGGGCTTGGGGGAGCCGGCAGCGGCGGCACAACTCGCAGCCATATTGATGCTGTTTATTTTGTCTTTGCTGGCGCTGGAGCGTTACAGTCGCGGGCGGCGTAAATATCACCATACCGGTGGACGATATCAGGAAATCAGGCGTCAGCGTTTGCGGGGAATTTCAGCAATCGCAGCAAGCGCAGGCTGTTTTTTACCGGTCTTTATGGGTTTTCTTCTGCCTGTTGGCTGGCTTGTAAACAAAAGCCTGTTGTATCCGGAAACGGTTTTGAATTCTGAATTCCCGAAGCTTGTGCTGAGCAGTGTAGGAGTTGCGGGAAGCGCTAGTTTACTAGCGCTTGTTATCGCCCTGTTTCTGGTATTTGTCATTGGCCGCAATATAAAAGGGCAGGGTAATGTCCTTCGCAAGGCCAGTTTGCGCATTTCATCCATGGGATATGCCATACCCGGGCCAGTTCTGGCGGTTGGATCATGATCCGTTTGGGTATTTTGACAATGCGCTGGACAGTTTTACCCGAAATTATCTGGGTTTCTCAACGGGACTTCTCTTAAGCGGAACTTTGGCCGCACTCATGTTTGCCTATGTCGTTCGGTTTTTGGCGATTTCACTTGGAACAGTCGAAGCGAGTATGGAGAAGATCACGCCCAATATGGAGCGGGCATCAACAGTGATGGGGGTGACGGGGATCAGGATGCTTGCTCGCGTGCATATTCCCATTATGTCGGGAAGCCTGATGGCTGCGTTATTAATTGTGTTTGTAGATGTCCTGAAGGAGTTGCCTGCAACCCTGATCATGCGTCCCTTCGGATTTGAGACACTGGCAGTGCGGGCCTATGAGCTGGCATCTGATGAACGCCTTGCCGAAGCGGCGGGGCCATCGATTGCAATTGTGCTTGCGGGCATTGTCCCCGTAATTATCCTGAGCCGGGCCATTTCCAGATCACGCCCCGGGCAGAAAGGCCAAGTGTAGGTTGGTAACATGAGTAAAGTAACACTGAGCCAGATCCGTCACGTCAATAGCGAGCAATTTTCGTTGCAGATTGATCATCTTGTCGTTGAAGAAGGGGAAATTGTCTGCCTTTTGGGGCCTTCCGGGTGCGGTAAATCAACAACCTTGCGTCTGGCAGCCGGACTTGAGCGTCCGAGCAGCGGTGAAGTTCAGATTGGCAATCAAATAGTCGCATCCAAAACCAAATTTATCGGGGCGGAAGAGCGGCGCGTTGGCTGGTGTTTCAGGATTATGCGTTATTCCCGCATTTGAATGTGAGTGAAAATGTCGCTTTTGGATTGGATCATTTGCCAAAGCAGGAGCGGCGGGAGATTGCTAGATCATTGCTGGAGCAGATGGGGCTTGCCCGTTATATGGATCACTATCCGCATATGCTTTCAGGCGGTGAGCAGCAACGCGTGGCGCTGGCACGGGCACTGGCCCCAAACCCCAGACTTTTGTTGATGGATGAACCATTTTCCGGTCTGGACACTGTTTTGAGAGATCAGGTGCGCGATGAGACATTTCGGTTGCTCAAGAAAACCGGAACAACGGTACTTCTGGTAACGCACGATCCCGAAGAAGCGATGCGAATGGCGGACCGGATTGTGTTGATGAAGGATGGGAATATTGTTCAAAGCGGCAGTCCAGCAGAATTGTACAGCCATCCAGCGGACGCGTTTGTCGCCAGTTTTCTAGGGCAGGTTAATGTCATCAATGCGACTGCTGTAGATGGTATCTTGCAGACGGAACTGGGGCAGGTCGCTCACCCAAAAGCAATTGCATCGCAAGGAGCCTGTCAGGTGCTGGTTCGCCCTGAAGCAATCCGGATGGAGCCGGTTCGCGATGAAGGTGAAGTGGTGGCTGATGTGCTGTTTGTGCGCAATCTGGGCCCTTATGTTCTGGTGGACCTGCAATTATCTTCAGGGACGATTGCAACAGCGCGGGCAGCGAGCCTGTTGCAACCTGAACCCGGCGAGAGGGTTTCAATTCAACTTGACCGCCGGCAGGTTTTTTTCTTTCCAGCGTAATTTTTCCAACGCCAAAGCGTAAAATGCGACAGGGATGCAAAAAAAGCTGTCGTATCTTTGGCCGTTCATGGTTATATAGGGTATGGGAGACTGTCATAGTGTGAAGCCGGTGGTTTTTGGAGCGGCAGCGCAGCGTGGCACAGAAATTTTTTTTCAAATTTGTCTTACAGGGTGAGACAAGGAGTTATTTATTATGAGTATTGGTCCTTGGCAGATTATTTTGATCCTCGTCATCGTGCTCATCATTTTTGGTGCTGGTAAACTGCCTCGTGTTGCTGGAGATCTGGCAAAGGGTATCAAGAATTTCAAAAGCGGCATGAATGAGGATGACAAAGAAACCTCAGAGCCTAAAGAGATTAAGGACACGAATTCGGCGAAAGAGACAGCAGACGAAAAAGACAAGGCTGCACACGGCTAGTCTAACGCTGCAAACTCAATTTAGGTAAAAGGCTGGATGGTGAGCCATGTTTGATATTGGCTGGTCGGAGATGGTGTTTGTTGCCATCATTGCGGTCCTGGTTATTGGTCCAAAAGACCTTCCCAAGACAATTGCAACAATTGGCAAATATATCCGCAAGATCAGAGGCGTTGCCCGGGATTTTCAATCAGGTATTGATGATCTCGCCAAGGAAGCTGAGCTTGATGAAATCAAGAAATCCGTAACCGGGGATGATTTCAATATCAAAAAGCAGGTTGAAAAAGCTGTTGATCCAACCGGCGATTTTTCTAAAGCTTTTGAGGATATCAAGCCCGATATAATCGATGAAAAGCCCCAGCCAGAAAAAGCTGATACAGCGGCTGTGACAGCAGAGGCAGACACCAGTACAACAGTGTCACCAAAGAGTGCATCACCTGCACCAGAAGGTGAAGAGGCGAAATCAGAAAGTAAAGTATCCACCTGATGCAAGCGGATAACGAGATTGACGACAGCAAAGCCCCGTTAATGGAGCATATCATCGAGTTCAGAAACCGTCTGGTATACTCGGTGATCACGCTGCTGGTGACCTTCATATTCTGTTATATAATCAGTCAGGAGCTGTTTTCCTTTCTGGTAAGGCCACTGGTAGAAGCGCTTGGAGATGATCTGGAAGGTCGGCGAATGATCTTCACGGGATTACATGAAGCGTTTTTCACTAACATCAAAATCGCCTTCTTCGTGGCGTTGTTTGTCTCTTTCCCCATTATCGCGACGCAAATCTGGGCGTTTGTGGCGCCCGGGCTTTACAAGCATGAGAAAAGAGCGTTTCTGCCCTTTCTTGTGATGACGCCGATCCTGTTTTTTCTGGGAGGTGCGCTGGCATATGAATTGGTGATGCCGCTGGCCTGGAATTTTCTGCTGGGTTTTGAAAGTAACGGGGATGCTTCGATCTATGCGCAGGCATATGCCGGTCTTACAGAAGCCTATCCGTCCCTGATAGCATATCTGCCAGCACCGTCGCAGGCCATGACACTTCCCATTCAGGCGGAAACCCGCGTGAGTGAGTATCTGAGCCTGTCTATGAAGCTGATTTTCGCTTTTGGCCTTTGCTTTCAGCTTCCTGTTCTGCTGACCTTGTTGGGACGTGTCGGGATTGTGAGTTCCGCAGGGCTTAAAGCGAAATTCAAATATGCTATTGTTTTCGCCTTTATTGCGGCGGCAATTCTAACCCCACCTGATCCGCTGTCGCAGATCACATTGGCTATTCCGATTATCATTCTGTACGGACTGTCGATTTTAAGCGTCAGAATGGTGGAGAAAAAGCGGGAAGCGCGCGAAGCCGAACTGGATGAGGAATAAGCCCCTCATGGAGTTTGTGCAACAGATTGATGCGTGAAACTGCTTTTATGCCAAACAACAGTTGAAGCGTCTGGACGAATGGGACGGACGCGCTTATACAAAACATTCCAACCTGACACCCAATTAGAAGACCGGCTTTATTATGCTAGATTTAAGATGGATTCGTGAAAACCCGGAACAGTTTGATGCCGCATTGGCAAGGCGCAAGCTTGCACCCTTATCTGCGGACGTAATCCAGCTCGATGAGAAACACAGAGAGTTACAAACAGAGTTGCAGAGCGCACAGGCGCGACGGAACGAGGCTGCGAAAGCGATTGGCAAGGCTAAATCCGCCGGCGAAGACGCAGAGGCCCTGATCAAGGAAGTAGCGACACTTAAATCCTCGGTTCAGCAAATGGAAGCTGAGGAACGTGAGCTTGCCGCACAGATGGAGGAGTTGCTCTCTGGCATTCCCAACATTCTCAAAGATGATGTTCCTGATGGGGAAGATGAAGATGAGAATGTGGAAATTCGTAAATTTGGCGAAATTCCAACATTTAATTTTTCGCCCAAGGAACATTATGAACTGGGTGCCGATCTGGGATTGATGGATTTTGAAACTGCTGCAAAGCTTTCAGGTAGCCGTTTTGTGGTTAATAAAGGGGCGCTCGCCAAGCTTGAAAGGGCGCTCTCTGCATTTATGATTGATGTGCATACCAACGAGAAGGGGTATGAAGAGGTTTCACCACCCGTCATCGTGCGCGGCGATGCCTTGTATGGAACTGGCCAGCTACCCAAGTTTGAAGAAGATCTTTATAAACTGGATACAGGAAGTTACCTAATTCCGACGGCCGAAGTTTCGCTGACCAATCTGGTGAAGGATTCAATCGTGCCAGAGGCTGAACTGCCCCTGCGCTATACTGCGCACACGCTGTGCTTCAGGTCAGAAGCCGGCTCAGCGGGCAAGGATACAGCAGGTATGCTGCGCCAGCATCAGTTCGCAAAGGTGGAGATGGTGTCTATCACAACACCAGAGACTTCAGATGCGGAACATGAGCGCATGACTGCTTGCGCCGAAGATATTCTGCAGCGTCTGGGGCTTGCGTACCGGTTGGTGGTGCTTTGTAGTGGTGATACCGGATTTGGTGCGCGCAAAACCTATGACATAGAGGTATGGTTGCCCGGTCAGAATACCTATCGCGAAATTTCAAGCTGTTCCGTCTGCGGTGATTTTCAGGCCCGTCGGATGAAAGCGCGCTATCGCCCGACCGATGGTAAGAAACCCCAGTTTGTCCACACTCTTAACGGATCAGGGCTGGCTGTGGGCCGGACGATGATTGCAGTGATGGAAAATTATCAACAGGAAGATGGTTCTATCCTGATCCCTGAGGTCCTTCGCCCCTATATGGGCGGAATGGACATAATCAAAGCCAGATAACAAGAAAGGTAAGGTGGCATTTTGAGAATTTTGCTTACGAATGACGATGGATATGATGCACCGGGTATGCGGGTGCTCCGCAAGATTGCAGAGGCACTCTCTGATGAGATCATCGTGGTTGCACCTGCTAAAGAGCAAAGCGGGGCGTCACGGTCTTTGACACTGCATGATCCGATCCGTCTGAACCAGCATTCGGATACAGAATATTCAGTAGAGGGCACACCGACAGACTGCGTTATGATGGCGCTGAATTATCTGTTCAAGGATAACCCGCCGGATCTGATTTTGTCCGGTGTCAACCGGGGCGGTAACCTGGGCGAAGATGTGCTGTATTCTGGCACCGTCGCGGCTGCCAGTGAGGGAACCTTGCTTGGTGTCCGGTCTATCGCCTTGAGCCAGTGTATTCTGGATGCGGATCAGATTTACTGGGATACTGCAGAAGAACTGGCACCCGGTATTATCAAGAAATTGCTTGATCTGGACTGGGGCGAGGGAACTTTGATGAATATCAATTTCCCATCTGTGGCAGTTGCCGACGTTAAAGGAACAGTCGTGACACGACAGGGCAAGCGTGATCTGTCAAACCTGTTGATTGATGCGCGTGTTGATGCCCGTGGCCGGGATTATTTCTGGCTGGGATACCGTCCATCACCCGGAACACCGGGGCTTGGAGATGACCTGCATGCGGTTGCGGCAGGTGAGGTGTCAGTAACACCTTTAAACCTAAACCTGACAGCAACAGCGCTGATGGATAGTATTGCAAAAAGCCTCGACTAGGCTTGTGCAGAAAGAGTTGATGTGAACGATAACGCGGCACAGAAAATTCGACTGATCATGGAGTTGCGGCGCATGGGTATCACAAATACCGATGTGCTTTCTGCCATGGAGCGGATCCCGCGTGAGACATTTGTGCCGCCAACTTTTCGCGACAGGCTTATGAGAATATTGCGCTGCCGATCAGTAGCGGACAAACCATCAGCCAGCCCTATATTGTCGCCTATATGACGCAGTTGTTGAACCCGGATGCCCGAGCCAAGGTTTTGGAAATTGGCACCGGGTCCGGATATCAGGCGGCGATCCTCTCCAAACTGTTCAGGCGGACCTACTCAATTGAGCGTTATCGCAGCCTGCATATAAAAGCCGTTGAAATATTTGAGAAATTAAAGATTTCAAATATTACCACCAAGTTGGGGGATGGGTATCGCGGCTGGAGCGAGCAGGCCCCGTTTTCACATATTATTGTCACAGCCGCCGCCGAAGATGTTCCGGCGGCGCTTGTGGATCAGCTCGGTGATAATGGTGTTCTTGTTATTCCCGTTGGTCCCGATCAGGGAGATCAGACCATTTTGCGGATCACGAAAGACCATCACGGAATGGTTGCAGAGGAAGAAATGATTCCCGTTAGATTCGTGCCGTTAGTTCAAGGGCTTGCGGTGGAAACTTGATTTTCCACTATATGTATACATAGCGTAAAAACCTTGCGATTCGCACAAGTTTATGGTTAAATTCATCTATGAAGAGCGGGAATCTTAAATTGCTGAACAGGCTTATGGCAGGAATTGCCTGATGGGGGCATTGTCCGGCTGTGTGTATGACAGATATCTGGAGCAATCTGCGCGGACTGTCAGCAACCCTGCAGTGCAGCAAACCCCTGTTCGAAATGAAGCGCCTTCCAACATGGTCATGCAGGTGGATCAGTCGCGGTATTACGCGGATCTGGCCTATCGTCATGTAACAGTGCGGCGCGGTGACACCCTGTCCATGATAGCGGATCGCAGCGGTGTTCCTTTAAGCGCGGTTATTGCGCTGAATGATGCCCGTCCGCCATATTATATTTATGCCGGACAATTGGTGAAGATCCCGGATTTTCGGGAGCATCGCGTGGTCGGGGGTGAAACGCTTTATGCAATTTCAAGGGTGTATGACGTTGAGGTCGCAGAGCTGGTGCATTTTAATTTCCTGTCAGCACCGTATGAGTTGCGGGCTGGTGAAATTCTTAAAATCCCAGCGAAACTCGGATCTCAAACTCAGGTTGCCGCTATTGGATCAACAGCATGGACCGTTTCATCAAATGAAAACACTACGGTGAAATCAGCGGGAGTTGGGCATTCCAGTTCCAGTGCGGCATCTAAATCGAGCGCAAAGGCTTCGGTGAGCACCAAAGAGCTTGCTGCCCCATCGCAGATTAAGTCTGAACCGACCCAGAGGGTTGTGCGTGAGCCATTGAGTTCTGAACGCGCGGAACCAGAGGTCCGTGTTGCCAGCCTCAACCCACAAATTCAGTCCCGCCCTGCACCGCAGGAAAAGGTAGAGTTGCAGGGCGCTGAAATTCCGGCAAATGCGTTGCCACCGCTTCCAAGGCAGCGATACAGTATCAAAAAACCTCCTTCGCGGGATGGATCGCGTTTTGCCTGGCCTGCAAAGGGAAAGATAATTTCTGGCTTTGGCAAGAAATCAAGCGGATTTCATAACGACGGGATCAATATCAAACTGGCGCCCGGAACTCCCGTTCGAGCGGCGGAGAACGGTGTGGTTTCCTATGTTGGGGACGAAATGCGTTCTTTTGGAAATCTGATCCTGATTTCCCATGCAGATGGTTATGTGACAACCTACGGTCATGTGGCCGCAATGCATGTGTATAAGGGGCAGACCGTGCAAAAGGGAGAGGTGATTGCAATTTCAGGCGCAAGTGGGGACGTAAGTGTGCCTCAACTGCATTTCGAAATTCGCAAGAACGGAACCGCCAAGAACCCGATGCAGATTTTGGCGGCCAGATAGAGTGCGCTAATCCAGACGGGTTTCCGTGCGGCCCGCCAAATCCTGAACATATTGCCAGGCGACACGACCAGAGCGACTTCCGCGGGTGCGGGTCCATTCGATAGCCTCGCGCTGCATTTCCTTATCACTGATAGGAATGTTGTAATGGTCGATATATCCTCGAATCATATCCAGATATTCGTCCTGTGAACAGCTGTGAAATCCGAGCCACAGACCAAAACGATCTGAGAGGGAGACTTTCTCTTCAATGGCTTCGGAGGGCATGACAGCGGTTGCGCGCTCATTTTCGATCATATCCCGGCGCATCAGATGACGCCGGTTTGAGGTCGCATAAAAAATTACATTTTTAGGACGCCCTTCGAGACCCCCATCAAGTACTGTTTTCAGGGATTTGTACGTGTCGTCGTCTCCGTCAAAGGAGAGGTCATCACAAAAAAGAACCACATTTCGATCGGCTTTTTGCAAGGTAAGCATCAGATCGGGTAGGGAGGGGATATCCTCGCGGTGAATTTCTACAAGTGCCAGCGGTCCGCCAAGTTCTTTATTCACAAATGCATGGGCAGCCTTGACCAATGAACTTTTCCCCATTCCGCGCGCGCCCCAAAGCAGGGCGTTATTGGCAGGAAAACCCTTGGCAAAGCGCATGGTATTATCGATGAGAATGTCTTTGACCCGGTCAATTCCCTTTAGCATACCCATATCGACATGATTGACTGATGCAACGGGGCGCAGTGTGTTGCGTTCAGCATGCCAGATGAACGCTGTCCCATTTTCAAGATCTGGTTCAACAGGATCAGGGGGGCTGAGCCGCTCCAGGCTGTCAGCAATACGGGTGAGTTGCTCAATTATTTCTTTTTGACTCATAATAACCAATTGACTGTTGAGAATTTGCCCCAATCTAATGCTTTGAGAGCAAATGCCCAGAGAAAATATTCAAGAGATGAAAAATCACGGGGTTTGATCGTCGCCTCAAGCGGCAAAAGGGCGATTGCTGCTTGCAAAGAAGGACAGGTCTACTATAACAGTCCTTCGTATTTTTGGGCGACTTGGGGGGCTATTCCTGAGCGCTGTCGTGAAATGAAACACGCTTGATCTCAAGCGTAAGTGTAAGGATGTATGGAATGAGCCAAGAGCTAGTTCAATTGATGCCGCTGATCCTGATCGGTGTGGTATTTTATTTTCTGCTTATCCGTCCGCAGCAGAAACGCGTTAAGGCGCATCGTGAAATGGTTGAAGGTGTTCGCCGCGGAGACAATGTTGTCACAGCTGGCGGCCTGATGGGTAAGGTTACCAAGGTTCGCGAAGACAATGTTGTGCAGGTTGAAATTGCACCAGATGTGAAAGTTGACGTTGTGAAGTCAACGCTGTCTGAAGTACGCGGAAAAACTGAACCAGCAGCAGCGGCTGCAGCGCCTGCCGATAAGGGCGGTGAAAAGTCAGGTGGACTTTCAGGTCTATTCAAAAAGAAGTAACGGATTAACCGATGATTAGCTTCCCGAAATGGAAGGCAGTTCTGGTGGTGCTTGTTTGCATACTCGGGGTTGCCTATACAGTTCCCAATTTTGTACCAAAGTCCTCGCTGGAAGGTTTGCCTGAATGGGCACCGAGCCAGCATATCAATCTGGGACTGGACCTGCAGGGAGGCTCCCATCTGTTGATGCAGGTGGATACGGCCGATGTAACGGAAAAAATGCTGGAAAGCCTCAAGGATGAGGTTCGAAATGCACTGCGTGGTGGTTCCAGCCGAATTGGATATCGCAATCTTGATATTCGCGACGGCAGCGTTGTGTTTTCGTTGCGCGATGCAGCGGACCGCGAAGCCGCGAGAGAAGCCTTGCTTCCGCTGTCCTCGTTAATGCCAAATGGACAGCGCAGTCATCTGATTGACATTAGCGACGATGGCAAGAATGCCAGCGTTACACCCAGTGAGCAGGCCATCACCGATCGCATCAGCGCAGTTGTTGAGCAATCCATTGAGATTATCGGGCGCCGGGTTAATGAGACCGGCATTAATGAGCCCACCATCCAGCGGCAGGGGCGGGACCGGATATTGGTTCAACTGCCTGGCGTTGGAAATCCGCAGCGGATTATTGATCTGATCGGCCAAACCGCCCAAATGACGTTTCATCTGGTGGATTTGTCCGCATCTGCCATTGGTAATGGCCCAGCGCCTGCTGGATCCAAGCGACTTCCTTCACTTAATGAAGAAGGGGTCAGTTATGTGATCAAGAACCGCGTGATGGTCTCGGGTGAAAATTTAGAAGATGCACAGGCCACATTCCAGCAGGGGCAGCCTGTAGTCTCAATTCGATTTAACGGACTGGGTGGCAAGCAGTTTGGCAAGGTAACAACCGAGAATGTGGGCAAGCCGTTTGCAATTGTGCTTGATGGTAAAGTGATCAGTGCGCCGCGTATCAATGAGCCAATTCTGGGCGGGTCGGCGATCATTTCAGGTGGATTTACCATTCAGGGTGCTCAGGATCTGGCGCTGTTGCTGCGCGCAGGTGCGTTGCCTGCACCGCTCAACATTCTGGAACAGCGCTCGGTTGGACCGGATTTGGGGGCAGACTCAATTGCCGCAGGCAAGATCGCTGGTATCATTGGTCTGATTGCCGTTGCGATATTCATGATTGTCACCTATGGCCTGTTTGGAATTGTGGCCAATGTGGCGCTTGCCATGAACATGTTCCTGATTATGGCACTGCTTTCAGTTCTGGGCGCCACATTAACGTTGCCGGGTATTGCCGGGATTATCCTGACAATCGGTATGGCGGTGGATGCCAATGTTCTGATTTTCGAGCGAATCCGGGAAGAAGTTCGAAATGGTAAGTCGCCCACAAATGCTATTGAGAGCGGATACAAGCGGGCCTTTACGACGATTGTGGATGCGAATGTGACAACTGGTATTGCAGCAGTGATCCTCTTTGTAATGGGATCAGGGCCGGTTAAGGGTTTCGCGGTGACACTTGGTATTGGTATCGTCTGCTCTATGTTCACGGCCATTTTGCTGTCGCGGATGATCATCACTTACTGGGCAATTCGCACGCGCCCCAAAACACTGAATGTTTAGGGGGAGGCAGATATGAAGCTGAAACTTATACCAGAGAAAACAAGCGTTCCGTTCCTCAAACACAGATTAAAGACATTCATTCTGTCTGGACTGTTGATCATATTGTCCGCAGTCATGTTCTTTGGCCCAGGATTGAACAAGGGTATCGATTTCGAAGGCGGTATCATGATTGAAGTGGGCTTTAAGGAAGCTCCGGATCTGTCAGATATGCGCTCGTCTCTTGGTGGGCTTGGACTTGGGCAGGTGTCTTTACAAACATTTGGCGCCCCGGATGATATTTTGATCCGTGTTCAGCGTCAGGATGGAGCAATGACGCCCAGAAAGAAGCCGTTGAGATTGTCAAAGCACAGCTTGAAGAAGATTACGGCAAGGATAGCATTTCCTATCGCCGGATTGAATTTGTTGGACCAACCATTTCTGAAGAACTGGTAGCGACAGCCATTGAGGCGGTTCTGGTCGCGGTGATTGCCATTCTGATCTACATTTGGCTGCGCTTTGAGTGGCATTATTCGGTAGGTGCGATTGCTGCACTGGTCCATGACGTGATCCTGACGATTGGCATGTTTGCCATTACCGGGATCGAGTTCAATATTGCTTCTGTGGCGGCGATCCTGACCATTGTTGGTTATTCGATCAATGATACCGTGGTCGTGTATGACCGCATACGAGAAAACTTCCGTCGCTACAAGAAGATGGAAGTTAAAGATCTGCTGGACAAGTCCATAAACGAGACACTCTCGCGGACGGTGATGACATCGGTGACCACTTTGCTGGCCCTTGTCGCGCTGTTTATTTTTGGCGGGGAAGTCATTCGCGGGTTTGCAACAGCCATGATCTTTGGTGTGGTCGTCGGAACTTATTCATCCATTTTTGTGGCAGCACCTATTTTGTTGCAGATTGGTCTGGATCACCACAATGAGGAAGATGACGCGTTCAAACCCAGCGCCGATGATGAAGCGGTTGAAGGTGAGCGCTAGTCTCACCTTTCATGCCTGAGGAGGAGTTGTGCAAGATATTTCCGGTACCCCAGAAGAGGGACAACAACTGGTCAATTCATATGGGGATGGCGGCTTTCGGGTCAGTGGTGTTCGCTATGAAGGGAACATTATTATCCTGCCGGATCAAACACTGAACTGGTCACTCGAGCGGATCGATGAGCTAACGGTTGAGAGTTTACAACCTGTTCTGGATGCGGAGCCCGCGGTGGAAATCCTGCTGATTGGTTGCGGCGGTATGATGGCTTTCATTGAAGAAGAAGTCCGTGCAAAGCTGCGCTCAAAAGGGATCACGATCGACAGCATGGATAGCGGCGCGGCCGTACGTACCTATAACGTCCTCCTGCTGGAAAAGCGCCGAGTGGCGGCAGCGCTCATCGCAAGTTGATTATCTTTAAATTGAACACAAAAAAAGGCGCTCGATTGAGCGCCTTTTTATGTGCCTGTTTAGACTGGATTATGCATTTGCAAGATTGGCGTTTGCAAAGTCCCAGTTGATCAGGTGTTCCAGGAATGCACCCATGTAATCAGGGCGGCGGTTCTGGAAGTCCAGATAGTAGGCGTGTTCCCACACATCCATTGTGATCAATGGTGTCGCGCCGTCGGTCAATGGGCATTCAGCATTTGGTGTTTTGGTCACTTTGAGCTTACCGCCATCAAGTACCAGCCATGCCCAACCAGAGCCAAACTGGGTTGCACCTGCTGTTTTAAATTCTTCTGCGAATTTTTCGTAAGAGCCGAAATCTTCGTTGATTTTTTCTGCAATCGCACCTGTTGGGGCGCCGCCGCCATTTGGAGACATGGAATTCCAGTAGAAAGTGTGGTTCCATACCTGTGCGGCGTTATTGAAGATACCAGCCTTTGAAGCATCGCCTGCAGTTTCTTTCATCAACTCTTCGAGAGATTTGCTGCTGTCGCCGTCAAGCAGATTGTTCAGGTTAACAACATATGTGTTGTGATGCTTGCCGTGATGAAAGTTCAGAGTTTCCTCAGAAATATGAGGTGCCAATGCATCTTTTGCGTATGGAAGGTCTGGTAGTTCGTAAGCCATTTTATCCTCTTGCCAGTGTGAAGCAGTTCTATGCTGCTGTTGATTTATGACGTGTCGCAGTTAATCTGCCACACAAGTGATTATTCCCAAGATATATAGTAAATATTTCCCGATTCACACCGATTTTTTTAATTATTCCAATGTCATTTCTGTTACATACTTGCGACGGTGATTTTCTTTACGATGAACGGGCGATATCTTGAGTGCAGAAGAGGACTTTCTAGTATTGGCAACTGAGGTAAAGCGGTTTGATTATGACCGCTGGCTTGCCACGCTCTTTATGCCGGCGGAGGTTCGGACCTCAGTAATGGCGGTGCTGGCGTTTAATGCCGAGATTGCACGTGTTAGGGAAACGGTGAGCGAGGCAATGCTGGGTGATATTCGTCTGCAATGGTGGCGTGACGCATTGTCTGACCTGCAGTCAGGTGTGGTGCGCGCCCATCCGGTCTTGCAGGCCCTGTCCAAAATCAAGGCGCCAAGAACGCTTGATGTTTCACTGATGCAGGAAATGATCGATATGAGGGCCAAAGATCTGGATCCGGCCCCGATTGCCAGCGAAGGTGAGTTGCTGGTTTATGCAGAAGCAACCGGCGGAAATCTGCATCGTTTAATCTATAATGTTCTTTGCCATAAAGAAACGTCAGGTGCGGTTGAAGCCGTTATGCGTAGCGGGCGTTCCCTCGCGCTTACAGGCATATTACGCGCCGTCCCATTTCATGCACAAAATGATCTGCTGCTGTTGCCTATCAGCGTTTTGAACTCTCATGGTCTTGAGGCGTCGACTGTATTTCGCAGTGAGCATAAAGATCATTTCCGAGCGGTTCTGGAGCAATTGCATGAACTAGCAGAAGAGGAATATCTGCAGGCGTTTGAAAAGTCGCTGTCGCTTTCCAAAGTGGAAAAACCGGCGGTTCTTTGTAATGCTTTAACAGGCATATATCTCGCGCGGCTCAAAAAATGTGAGTTCGAGCCAGCCGATCCTCGCATGCAGGTGAGTAACATCCGGAAAATTTTTGCAATGACCGGCTACAAGCTATTTGGCTGACTACATATTGCCCAAACGCCAGGATTGACCTTGCATGAAGTTCTGCGCAAGGAAGCGATAGGTTTTCTTGAGCTGTTTTTCAACTTCCGTATTTTCTTCTGGTCCCAGATTTTTCCACCCTTTGATCATGTCATCCCAGATCATGAACCGTTGATGAAGGTCATCCCGTGTTTTGCGGATATATTCGATGGTTGGATCAAAGTTTTTGAGGATTGTCAGAACCTCACAGGTCTGGGCGTCCAGCTCATCAAAGGTCCGGTCAAAATCTGATATAACAGGATCAATCAAGGCGTGGATGCGGGTTAGATCATCAATCATTCCCCGATCGCGACGATAGACGGTTTTCAGCCGGTCCACATTATTGCCTATCTTTTTGATGTGCATATAATGTTCACGCAGGGCTTCGATATAGGAAAGTTCGCGAATTACATCATCCACTTTTTCAACAACGTCATCCTTGGTAATTCCAAGTTTGTTGGCGATTTCCTTAAATGCGTTCTGGACCTTTTCTTTAGTTCCTGGGTCACTTGCAATAGCTTCAAGTTCGCCGGAATTTGTAATGATCTCTTCGGTGCCGGATAACCACGAGACCAACTGCATTGTAATACGGCCGCGTGCAATATTACGATGACGTTCTTCAATGGACCAGGAGGCAGAGCCATCCAGTATTTCAGAAGGAATGGAATCGTTCGGATGAATTTCACGAACGAATTTTAGGGAACTGCTCACAATGCGAAGAAGTTCCGCGTCCGAACTTTCTTCTTCGATATCGAATTCCTGACAGATGGAAGATACGGGAATGGCGCCTGTCATGTCACCAAGCATGACATACAGAGCAGGTGTGCGCGTATCATGGGTCAGCCGGAAATGAGCGCCCTTGACCTTGAAAATCTTGTGCTCAAAAGCAAAATGCGTGCTGGTGCTTAATTGCTCTGCATCTGCTTCAGTTGTCTCTACTTCTGCCATATGTTCCCAATTAATAAAATGGGCAATATACTTATATTACCGATTTACTACACTTTTCACTCGAGCACTCTTTGGTGTTCTGAGGCCATTAACCAAGAGCTTAACCCGACATCGTAACCAAAAGGTTACCAAATCAGATAAATTACGCAGCTTTTTCTTCAAGCATTTCTTTCCAGATATCAAAGTCGAGAAACGCCCGCGCGGTGTAGGCCTGTTTGCGTTCTTTTTTCTTAACCCGTTGTTCTAGCGGTGGAAAAAGTCCGAAGTTGACATTCATTGGTTGGAAAGTTGACGCATCCGCACCGCCTGTAATGTGACTTTTAAGGGCACCTAGTGCTGTCGTTAAAGGTGGAAGCTGGAAATTTTTCCCTAATTTTTCTGCAGCCAGAAAACGACCGGCCAGAAGACCAATCGCTGTACTTTCCACATATCCTTCAACGCCGGTTATCTGTCCTGCAAAACGGATGTTGGGCCGCGCTTTAAGGCGCAGCTCTTCATCGAGAACTTCGGGGCTGTTAATGAAGGTATTGCGATGCAAGCCTCCAAGGCGAGCAAACTCAGCTTTTTCCAGCCCCGGAATTTTACGGAATATGCGGGTCTGTTCCGCATATTTGAGCTTGGTCTGGAAGCCAACGATATTATACAGGGTTCCGAGTTTGTTATCCTGACGCAACTGGACAATGGCATAGGTTTAACATTCGGGTTATTGGGATTCGTAAGTCCGACAGGTTTCATTGGACCATAGCGCAAGGTTTCAGGACCGCGTTCGGCCATGACCTCGATCGGCAAGCATCCGTCAAAATAGGGTGTGTCTTTTTCCCATTCCTTGAAGTCTGTTTTATCCCCTTCGTTCAGATCCTGAATGAATTCGCGGTATTGCTCTTCTGTTAGAGGGCAGTTGATATAATCCGTACCGTCCCCCTTGTCATAGCGGGATTGGAACCAGGCAATATCAAAATTTATACTGTCCTTGTAAACAATGGGAGCGATCGCATCAAAAAAGGAGAGGGCATCTGCACCCGTTGCGGCATGTATTTCCTGAGCCAGTTTTTCAGATGTTAGCGGTCCTGTTGCGATCAGACAGTTTCCCCATTCCGCTGGAGGCAGTCCTTCCACTTCACCGCGCTCGACTGTAACCAACGGATGGGCGAGCAGCTTTTCCTGAACGGCCGCAGAAAAGCCATGACGATCCACAGCGAGTGCACCTCCAGCCGGCACGCGATTTTCATCTGCACTTTGCATAATGATGGAGCCCAATTCCCGCATTTCGCGGTGTAGCAATCCCACCGCGTTATTCTGCGCGTCATCAGAGCGAAAGGAGTTGGAGCAAACCAGTTCTGCGAGGGTATCCGTGATATGGGCATCAGTGCCCCGTACAGGGCGCATTTCATGCAAGATAACAGGAACGCCTTGCTGTACCAGCTGCCATGTGGCTTCGGATCCGGCAAGGCCGCCGCCGATAACATGAACGGGATCAGGTGATTTGCTCATAACTTCTTCACTTCCATATCAAAAGGCCGATCAAGCGACCTTTGGTTTTTTTGTCTTCTTGCCCTTGGCTGTTTTGGCGTCATCTTTACCGGCAACGGGAACCGCAGGACTTTTTGCCAGTATCTCTTTCAAATACTGACCGGTGTAGCTTTCTTTAACCTCGGCCACCTGTTCAGGGGTTCCTTCAGCTACCAGATATCCACCTGCATCACCACCATCGGGGCCCATATCCACAATCCAGTCAGCGGTTTTGATAACTTCAAGGTTATGTT
Source organism: Sneathiella glossodoripedis JCM 23214 (assembly GCF_000616095.1). GTDB lineage: Bacteria > Pseudomonadota > Alphaproteobacteria > Sneathiellales > Sneathiellaceae > Sneathiella > Sneathiella glossodoripedis. The sequence goes on from NZ_BAMS01000002.1 coordinate 229,220, forward strand.
CAATGACCAGAACGCTGTTACCCGTATTCACCAGAGCCTGCAGGACTTCCATCAGTTTACGAACGTCTTCAAAATGCAAACCCGTTGTTGGTTCGTCCAGAATATACAGGGTTCTGCCAGTTGCCTTACGGGATAATTCTTTTGCGAGTTTGACACGTTGTGCTTCACCGCCAGAGAGTGTCGTGGCTTGCTGCCCCACATGAATATATCCAAGGCCGACCTGCTGCAGTGTTTCAAACTTTTCACGAACCGCAGGAACAGCTTTGAAGAAGACGACCGCTTCATCAACTGTCATGTCGAGAACATCTGAAATGCTTTTATCCTTGAAAGTGATTTCAAGTGTTTCACGATTATAACGCTTGCCTTTGCAGACATCACATTGCACGTAAACATCCGGCAGGAAGTGCATTTCAATTTTGATAACCCCGTCTCCTTTACACGCCTCGCAGCGTCCGCCCTTGACGTTAAAAGAGAAGCGGCCTGATTTATACCCACGGGCCTTGGCCTCTGGCAGGCCCGCAAACCATTCACGAATGGGTGTAAAGGCGCCTGTATATGTTGCTGGATTAGAGCGAGGGGTCCGTCCGATCGGACTTTGATCAATATCGACGATTTTATCCAGCCACTCAATCCCTTCGATCCGGTCATGTGGGCCGGGGTGATTGCGGTTGTTATTGAGCTTTTTGGCAATGGCTTTATACAGCGTTTCAATGATCAGGGAGGATTTACCACCTCCGGATACGCCAGTGACACAGCAGAATGTACCAAGTGGAATGTTTACATCCACCCGTTTCAGATTGTTGTGTCGGGCTCCGACGATTTTGAGCTGACGCGCGGCCGTTTGGCGGCGACGTGCCTTGGGCAGAGGAACTTCCATTTCACCGGAGAGGTATTTGCCGGTGATGCTTTCCTCAACCTTCATGATGTCCTCGGGTGTGCCTTGTGCAATGAGGCGACCGCCGTGGCTACCTGCTTTTGGACCCATGTCTATCACATGGTCTGCAGTCATTATGGCTTCTTCATCATGTTCCACGACAAGGACGGAGTTCCCCTGATCGCGAAGATTAACCAATGTTTTGAGCAGTCGTGAATTATCCCGCTGATGCAGACCAATAGAAGGCTCGTCCAGTACATAAAGCACCCCTGTCAGACCTGATCCGATTTGGGAAGCCAGCCGAATGCGCTGACTTTCACCGCCAGAGAGTGTACCCGAGCCGCGAGAAAGGGTGAGATATTCCAGCCCTACATCGACAAGGAAACCCAGCCGTTCGTTGATTTCCTTCAATACGCGTTCGGCGATGGATTTGTCTTTTTCACCCAGTTTGTCGTTCAATTCTTCAAACCACTGACGAGCATCAAGAATTGATTTTTTCGAAACTTCGCCGATGTTCAGTCCGTCAATTTTGACAGCGAGAGCTTCCTGTTTCAGTCGGTGGCCATTACAGGTTTTACAGTCGGTCTTGTCCTGATATTTTTCCATATCCTCGCGAACAAAACTGCTGTCAGTCTCCCGCCAGCGCCGTTCTATATTTGGAATGACACCTTCAAAGGGTTTGTTTGTCTTATAGGTCCGCATGCCATCATCAAATGTGATCTGGACCTTTTCGTCACCAGTACCAAAAAGGATTTTTTCCTGATGCTCTTCGGCCAGATGTTCCCACGGGGTATCGACATCAAATCCATAATGGCGGCCTAATGCTTCGAGCGTTTGCATGTAGTAGGGCGCAGGTGTTGCAGAGCGGGACCAGGGTGCAATAGCGCCTTTGCGCAATGATAACGTGACATCCGGTACGATCAGTAGCGGATCAAAATACATTTCCGTGCCCAGTCCGCCGCAGGATGGGCAAGCCCCGTATGGGTTATTGAAGGAAAAGATCCGCGGTTCAATTTCTTCGATGGTGAAGCCGGATTCAGGGCAGGCAAATTTGGCGGAGAATATTTTTCTCTCTTTAGTGTCTGCATCCTCTGCAACGAAAAGGCCATCTGCCAGATCGAGGGCGGTTTCAATGCTTTCCGCCAGACGGGTTTTGATATCCTCGTTGAGGACAACACGATCGACCACGACATCTATATGATGTTTCAGTTTCTTGTCCAGCTCCGGAACATCTTCGATTTCGTATATTTCACCATCAATTTTGACCCGCTGGAAACCGCGTTTGCGAAGGTCGAGGAATTCCTTGCGATATTCGCCCTTGCGTCCGCGCACGATGGGTGCCATCAGATAAAGGCGTTTGCCCTCCCCCATGGTGAGAACCTGATCGACCATCTGGCTAACGGTCTGACTTTCAATGGGCAGGCCCGTTGCCGGTGAATAAGGAACACCGATACGCGCATATAAAAGTCGCAGATAGTCATAAATTTCCGTAACCGTACCGACGGTTGAACGCGGATTTTTCGATGTGGTTTTCTGCTCGATTGAAATAGCCGGGCTGAGACCATCAATATGATCCACGTCAGGTTTTTGCATCATTTCCAAAAACTGGCGTGCATAGGCGGAGAGACTTTCCACATAGCGCCGCTGACCTTCGGCATAGATGGTGTCGAAGGCGAGGGAAGATTTACCAGAACCTGAAAGGCCAGTGATGACCACCAGTTTGTCGCGAGGGATGTCGACATTCACATTCTGCAAATTATGTTCCCGCGCGCCGCGGACGCTGATTTTTGTATGCATGTGTAATTACCTGGATCCATGAGGGTAGCTTTGCGCGGAACTTATCCTGTTCGGACATAAATTTCCACCCCTTCGCAAAAAATATGTTGTTCTTTTGTTCTTATTCACAAATTCCTCTATTTCCACTGGTCAGGTGACGATCTTGCCGTTAGACTTGGCGCAAATTTATGACCTTTTAAGAATCGAAAGCATTGGGATATGGCAGGTAGCGTCAATAAAGTAATTCTGGTTGGTAATCTGGGTGCGGATCCGGAAATTCGGCATATGCAAAACGGTAAGCCGGTTTGTAATTTGCGGATTGCAACGTCAGAAAGCTGGCGGGACCGTGATAGTGGGGAGCGGCGTGAACGGACCGAATGGCACCGCGTGGTCATTTTTAACGAAGGTCTGTGTAAAGTTGCTGAAAATTATTTACGCAAAGGTTCCAAAGTTTACCTGGAAGGCCAGTTGCAGACCCGCCAGTATGAGCAGGATGGAATCACCAAATATTCAACAGAAATTGTTCTGCAGGGCTTCAATTCAAATCTGACCATGCTGGATAGTGCTGGTGGTCAGGGTGGACAAGGTGGCGGCTTTGGTGGCAATAATCAGAGCGGTGGTTTTGGCGGCGGTAGTCAAGGCGGTGGCTTTGGTGGTAGCAGTCAGGGCGGCGGTTTTGGTGGCGGTCCAGCCGGCGGCGGCGATTTTGATGACGATATTCCTTTCTAGGCTTAGCGCGGAAAGTCAGTAGATCGAAAACCCGGCCTAGCGCCGGGTTTTTTTGATCCCGCAAGGATTACAGCAATATGGATTTTGAAATTAAGAACGGATCAAGCGCGGATGTGGAACTGATTGATGCGCATATTAAGGAGTTCGAGAAGCGCAATGACAAGGAGCGTATCGAAGCCCGACTTGCTGATCGACAAAGTTTGATCTTGATAGCGGTTCAACATGGCAGACCCATCGGATACAAGGTCGGCTACGCCTTGGATGAAAAAGTATTCCATAGCTGGATTGGGGGAGTGTTGCCTGAATTTAGGGGCAGGGGCGCCGCACAACTTCTTCTTGAGGCGCAGGAAAAACACATACGCTTGATAGGGTATGAATATATTCAGGTGAAATCCATGAATAGGTTTCCGGCCATGCTGCGACTATTAATCAGAAATGGGTATGAGATAACTGGTTTTGATACACAAACCACCAAGATCAGTTTTCAAAAAACGCTGTGAAAAAGGCCGCAGAATTTGCGGCCTTTGATTGAAACAGACTGTTTGCAGCGTTTTAATTGTTGAGCGCACGATATACAGCACCCCGAATTTTAGGTCTGTAAGGTGCCCGTAGCTTGGGTGCCTGCATCATGTAAACAACAATCAGGTCATGAGCGGGATCGATCCAGAAATAGGTTCCTGCATAACCGCCCCACCAGTAATCACCAACAGTACCGGCAATCGCAGCGACAGGATCGGTTCGGACCGCAAAGCCATATCCAAAACCGTATCCTTGGCCAAGCAGGTTATAGTTCCCCGGTGTTATGCCGCCGAGCTGATCTGTTGTCATCATGGCAACTGTTTCAGGTTTAAGGATCTGAACGCCCTTATAGCTGCCCCCATTTAGAATCATACTGGTGAAGGTGAGATAGTCATCAGCGGTGGAGAGCATTCCGCCGCCACCGGACTGGTAGGCAGATTTCATCATGGGGTTGAGAAGTCCGGGATATTGTGGCTCGACGACACGGTCCTGTTTATCTTCTGGTACGTGAAAGCCGGTATCTTCCATGCCAAGTGGATTGAGGATGGTGGCCTCTACATACTCACCCAGACTTTGCCCGGATGCGATTTCAATTACATGACCCAGAACATCAGTTGAGTGACTGTATTCCCACTTGGTGCCCGGCTGGTGTTCCAGAGGAAGAGATGCCAGTTTGAGCGCCATATCCTTATTTGTCTGGGCGGGATCATACAGATTGACCTTTTTATATTCGGTCCGTGTCGGAGTGTCGCCAAAGAAGCCATAAACAATCCCTGAGGTGTGGCGGAGCAGGTCTTCGATTGTGATGGGCTGCTGCTGGGGCAGCTTTGCCCCATTCACGAGGACCGTTGTAGATTTATACTCAGGGATGTATTTGTGCAGTGGATCCTTAATGTTCAGCTTACCATCTTCGTGTAATTTCATAATGGCGACAGAGGTGATGGGTTTGCTCATTGAGTAGATGCGGAAAATATCATCCGTCCTCATAGGACCTTCGCTCGCACCTTTACCACGGGTACCGTAAGCCTTGTGGTAGACGAGCTTTCCATCTTTCATAATGGATAGTGTCGCGCCGCCAAGGGCACCGGCTGCAATATCATCACTAATTGCCTGTTCAAGCGGGGCGAGTTCGCTGACCGATAGCCCGACTGAAGCCGGGTCAACCCTTTCATGGGCTGAAAGCAGGGTGGGGTATAAAAATACTACTGACAGTAAAACACCGAGACGCATTTGTTTTCTCCCTTTTATCATTACTTTTCGTTGTTTTAGCCTCAGCTTATAATATTGGCGTGTTATAGCAACTGCTATTCAAAGAATTATGTTCCGCATCAGCTGAATTTTCTGCTAGTGAAAGAGCTTCGCAGACAAGCAGGCGTTGAAGGATTATGACGGATACACAGAATGAGCAGATTTTCGATACCTTGTTTTATGAAAGAAAATCTGTAAGAGCTTTCAGTGAAAAGCCTGTGCCCGTTGCGCTGATTGTTCGTATTCTGGAATTGGCCTCACAGGCGCCAAGTGGCGGAAATATGCAGCCTTGGCAGGTTCACGTTTTGACGGGAGCTACAAAAGATAAGTTATCACAGGCCTTAAAGAGCGCCTATAGCGCAAAGCCAAGTCAGGCGAAAGACGACTATGCCTATTATCCAAGGGAGACGCTCCAACCCTATACGGATAGAATAAAAAAAGCCGGTGAGGATTTATATGCATGTGTGGGTATTGCACGGCGCGATATTGCAGCCCGGCGGAGGCAGCAAATGCGAAACTACGAGTTTCATGGGGCGCCTGTTGGGTTAATCCTGACTATGGATCGCAAGCTTGAAGCTGGCTCTTATGTGGATATGGGAATTTATATCAGTCATATTCTGTTAGCAGCCCAAGCGTTGGGGCTTGCAAGCTGTGCGGCTGCGAGTTTTATCAGTTACGCCGATGTGGTGCGAAAGGTTTTGAAATTACCTTCGGAGCAAAAGGTTGTTTGCGGTGTGGCGCTTGGATATGAAGACAAGGAGCACCCGTTGAATAAAAGGACGCGTGTGCGAGCGGACTTAAGCGAGTATGTCGCCTGGCATGTGGCAGAAAATGACCAAGAACCAGATTGAGCCAATTCATTCACGTCTGCGTCAGATTGCATCTGCCAGTCCAGAGAAGCACGCCATCATTAGCGGGGGCGAGAGACTGACATATGAACAGTTTTTCAACCACTCCCGCCAATGGGCATCTGTTTTCAAAAAGCATAACTGTAAATCCGTAGCTGTTATTTTAACCAATGGAACCCAGCTGCCTTGTCTGTTTGTGGGCGCAACCTTTGTGGGCGTTAATGTTTGTATTTTGAGCCCGGACTGGCCAGCTGGTCAGATCGAAATTCTTCTGAAAAGAATAAGGCCGGATATGATTGTGGATGAAAACACAATTTCAGAATTTTTAGGAAGTGCAGAAATTTTGCCTGTACAGGCTGAGGAGTTTGACATTGACGCCGCCTTTTATACCGGTTTCACGTCAGGAAGCAGTAGTATTCCAAAAGGCTTTGTGCGGGATCAACGCAGTTGGCTGGAGAGTTTTCTCTCTGATCAGGAATATTTTTCATTCAAAGAGGGCGATATCTTCTTTGTCATGGGAAGTTTAACTCATTCCCTGCCTTTATATGGCGTTATACGTGGCCTGTATTTGGGGGCGACGGTGTACTTGGCCAATGGTTTTCATACCAGGCGACTGCTTCAAGATTGTGTGGATTGCACGGCGACGGTTATATACGGCACCCCAACCCAATACAGAGCGTTGCTGGATCAGGCAAATAAAGATGGGGTTCAGCTAAAATCGGTTCGAATGACTTTATCCGCAGGCTCCAAATTTCCTGATAAATGGTTGGAGGATATGGGAGCTGTATTCAGCCATGCGAAGCATTTTGAGTTTTTTGGGACCTCGGAATTATCCTACATTTCAGCTCGTGAAATAAAGGGCCAAGACCCGCAAAATCTGGTTGGTTTGCCTATGCCATCTGTTGAGGTTCGTATTCTGGACGAAGAGGGCGAGACGGTACCGGCGGGGGAGATTGGAGAAATTTACGTGAAAAGCCCGTTTCTGTTTCAGGGATATGTAGGGGATACAGGAGTAGCGACACGAATTGGCTGTCGGTTTAAGGACGGGTTTTTATCGGTAGGTGATAGAGGGCATCTGGATACAGAAGGTCAGCTTTATATTGATGGGCGGATGGATCGGCTTTTTCAGGTGTCGGGGAGAAATATTCATCCGGAGGCAATTGAGGCAGCGCTTAGCGAAATCGCGGGGATTGAGGCTGCCATGGTTTTTGGCGTGGAAGATAAACTGCGCGAAAACAGAATTGTCGCGATACTAAAAATTTCAGCCCCCTTAAAGCTTCGTAATATTCGCAGTCAATTGCGTGATACCCTTCCGCCATATATGATTCCCACAGATTATTTCATATGTGAAGATTGGCCGCTAACGCATTCACAGAAAACAGATTTTCCAAAATTGAAAAAATTATATCTGGCCAATAAGCTTAGGAGATACCTATGAGTGAGGCTTTTATCATCGCAGCCAGACGGACCGCCGTCATGCCCATTAATGGGGCCTTTTCGGAGTTGGAAGCCTTTGAGTTGCTCTCACCGGTGATAACGGCCCTGTTGCAGGATGCGGATATGGACGCAAGTAGGGTAGACCGGGTGATTATGGGAAATGCCCTGTCAGGAGGGGGAAATGTCGCACGAGTTGCAGCGCTGGATGCGAGGTTGAAGGAGTCAGTTTCCGCTTTAACCGTTGATACCCAATGTTGCGCTGGGCTTGATGCAGTTGGTCTGGCTAGCGAAATTGTGAAAAGTGGTGCTGCAGACGTCATTGTTGCAGGGGGCGTTGAGTCATATAGCCGTGCCCCGCGCCGTATTCGCCGGGCAAAAACTGCAAATGAGCAGGATGCGGAATATGAACGTCCCGCTTTTACCCCGTGGGCGGACCGTGATCCGGACATGCTGGAAGCGGCAGCGAGACTTGCCAAGGACTTACAGATCAGTCGCAGCCTGCAGGATGATTTTGCTATGGAAAGCCATCAAAAGGCGCTTAAATTCCGCGAACAGGTTGGCGCCGAAATTGTCCCGCTTCTGGGACAGGTCAATGACGGGGCGACACGGGCGCTGGGGAAGGGATTATGTGACCGGCTGCCCGGCATTGCTGGTGAAGCAGGATATGAGCTGACATCGGCAAATACGGCGTTGAAGGCCGATGCCGCAGCGGCTGTGCTGGTCGTGAGTGAAAATGTTGTATCAGAGTATACTGGTCACCTAAATAATCCCTGTGAAATTGCGGGATATACAACATGTGGAGCAGATCCGGAAAACCCTGCTCTGGCGCCTATATCAGCTTTGAAAGCTTTGTTGGATCAAAGTGAATTGAGTGCAGGGCAGATTGATGTTGTAGAAATGATGGAGGCATTTGCTGTACAGGCGATGGTGTGCCTGCATAGAAGTGGGCTTGCAGGGCAACCTTTCAATTTGGGCGGCGGGGCGCTGGCACGTGGGCATCCGATTGGGGCGTCGGGGGCGATAAACGTGGTTCGCCTGTATCATCAATTACAAGCCTTTCCTGCGGGCAGCAACGGGATTTCGGCCATCGCTGCTGCAGGTGGGCTTGGGAGCGCCATGCTCTTGCGACAACCGTGATTACGCTGCTTTTAATCCCATTTTATGAGCGGATTGAAACCACTTTTGCGCCTTTTCCTCGGGTGCTTCCGTTGCGGGTGCAAAATTTTTGAATTTCTTCGGTTTTATACCGACGAATTTGAGCACCTGTCGTTCCATCTGCTTTTTAACGGCTGCATTATAAAATACGGACAGGGCAAGAGGGGGTGTCTGATGTCAGCAGGATACTTCCGGTTTTACCGGTAAGCAGGGGCGCAGGCAGTCCCAACAGTGATTTATTGCGAGTGTCAAACGCTATTCCGGGTAATAAAGTACGGTCAATCAATCCTTTAAGTTTTGAAGGTATACCTCCCCACCAAAGGGGCATTGCGATGACCAAATGATCACACCATTTCAGGTCCTCTACAAATCTCTGTAAGCCTTCTTCCAAAGGTTTGCTGTGCTCATAATTTCCGTCACCAAAATCGGGATCGAAAGTCATTTCTCCCAGATTATAGCGGCGGACTTGGTGGCCGGCTTGTTCTGCGCCGCGTTGATAGGAAGTAATTAATCCGGAGGAGAGGGAATTGTCGGCTGGATGGCCGTTTAGTGCTAGTATATGTTTAGATGTCATTGGAAACCTATTAATTGACCGTAGTCATTTTTAAATAAACTGACCACGGTCAATTTCAAGATAAAAAATGTGCCAAAGAGAAATAAATTGAAAAAACCGCAGAAAAGAGCCATCGATACTCGAAATAAAATTTTGGATGTTGCCCGGGAAATGGTGCTTGAGGTTGGGTATGAGGGGCTCAGGACTGAAGAAATCGTGGCCAGTGCAGGCGTTGCCAAGGGAACGTTGTTCGCCCATTTTGGTGACAAGGATCAATTGTTATTCATCCTGATTTGCGAAGAATTTGATGGCACTGTGGCGACCCTTGTAAGATTGATGAATGAGCAGAGCATATCGCAGGCGGATTTCATAAAGTCGTTATACCCGATGATGCATCTGTTAAGCCGGGAGCGGGTCATCTTCGAGCTGTTTCACTATTTTTCCGGTGTGCCAATGGATGGGTTTGATTTTGACACAGGCGACGACTGCAGCGAGTTGCAGGAACTGCTGAATATGCTGGTGGCACGCCTGCAAGAAGGAGGAGAAGCTCGGGCAGATACGAGTGCAAGCAATCTTGCAGAAGGTTGTATAGCGTTTGTGGTGCAAGCTGCTTCCTATCGATTGAGCGGTCAGTATAAAACGGCTGGAGAGGCAGAGGCTGCCTTTGAGGAAAAACTTAAACTCTGGCTTCGTTAAAGGCAGTATTGCCCTCCATTTCAGCCTTTGATTTTGGTCCAAAGACCGGCATACTCCCTATTATAAAAAAATAATAAACGGGGGAGAATATGACGCCATCACTGGATCAGCCATTACGCAACTTGCAGGACGTAATTGCCTTTGAACAGACGCCGGAGGAGGTATGGCTGAAGCCGCAGACGATCTATTCAGCGTTTCGTCAAACAGCAGAGAATTTTACTGATAAGGATGCCCTTATTGTTCAGCCCGCGGATGATGTAATGGGGGATGGTCAGCATATCAGCTATAGTGAGCTATTAGGGCGTGTCCATCAAGTTGCGAATATGCTGCTGGCAGCCGGGTTAAAGCCTGATGAGACGGTTACGCATCTGTTACCGCAATCCGCGGAGGGTATATTCACGCTGATCGGTGCAGAAGCGGTAGGGATTGTAAATGCGGTCAATCCGCTGCTTGAGCCCGCACATATTATTGGAATTATGAAAGCTGCAAACAGCAAGGTTCTGATTGTACCGGGACCTGACGTCAGTAATGAAATCTGGGAAAAGGCTCGAGCGATTGCCGATGAATTTCCGGATTTGAAAGCTGTATTTGTGGTGGGCAGCGGTGCGGGTTGTGATGGCAAACGTTTTCGATCCTTTGCAAGTGAAATGAACGCTCAGACAGATGCTGAGATAGTTGATTTGCCCGATCGCGGACTGGATGATGTGGTGGGGTATTACCATACTGGAGGTACGACCGGTGTGCCAAAACTGGTCCCTCACACAAATCGAATGCAACTGATCCAACTTGCTGCCACCGGATTTCTGGTTGGCTATACGGAGCGTGATATTATGATTGCGGGCTTGCCGCTATTTCATATCAGTGGATCGATTGTTGGGGGTCTGGTTCCTTTATGCCAAGGCTCCACACTGGTAATTGCAAGCCCCTTGGGGTGGCGAGGGCCATCCCTTGTAATGAATTACTGGCGGTTGGTTGAGAAATTTGGTCTCACCATATTGGGAACGGTGCCAACTGTGTTATCTGCCTGCTGAATGTCCCTGTAAATGGTGCGGATATTTCAAGCTTGCGGATCGGAATTACGGGCGGTTCAGGATCGCCACTTGAAGTTTTGAACGCGATCACGCGTATTAGCGGTGTTCCCATGCTGGAAGGCTACGGCATGACCGAGGTGACCTCTTACACAACACTGATGCCACGTGACGGCGAACTCCGCTTTGGCTCTGTTGGCATTCGGGAACCTTATGCGCAAATCAAAGCGGTAATTGTCGATGAGAAAGGCAGTTATGTCAGGGATGCCGAAATAGATGAGGTTGGGGTTATTGTCATGCGTGGCACCTGTGCCATGGCTGGCTATGCGCAAGATCAACATAACGCTGGTGTATTCTTAGAAAATGGCTGGTTGAATTCAGGTGATCTTGGACGCATTGACGCTGATGGATATATTTGGCTAACGGGAAGATCAAAAGATCTGATCATTCGCAGTGGACATAATATTGATCCAGCCCTGATAGAAGAGCCGCTGCATGAACATCCTGCTGTGGAACTGGCCGCGGCGGTTGGACGCCCGGATGATTATGCCGGAGAAATGCCCATTGCTTATGTACAACTGAAACCGGGATTTTCTGTGAGTGAAGAGGAATTGGCTGCTTTCGCACGTGAAAGAATTCAGGAGCGAGCGGCCAATCCAGCAGAAATTATCCTGATTGAAGAGATGCCGCTTACCGGCGTTGGCAAAATATTCAAACCGGCCCTGCGCGAAGACGCGGCGCGAAAGGTTTTTGAGGCCGTTCTGAGCGATTTGCAGGATAAGGCTGGCAAGGTCACGATTGAAATGACGAACAGAGCGAAAACCGGCATGACAGCAATAGTGAGAGTGGGGGCGCAGGCAGATGAAGAATGTCTTGCCGAAATTCGAAAACGGCTTGGTGCTTTTACGGTCGCCCATGAAATTGACAGGCATGACTGAGGTGATTTTGGGTGATCACAAATAGCTGATCCTTCAAAGGCTCCGTTTCGTAATTTAACAGGGGTATGATATGGTCAAGTTGGTCAGTTATTTGCTGATCAACACTGATCAGTTGCTTTCTCCGTGGGCGCAAAATGAATAAAAACCTGATCTTTTGATCAGGGCATCGCTAATTTGCCAGGAGGGCGAAAATGAAACATCTATCCGTTTTTGCATGTGTATTGATGGGGGCATGGACTGGTGCCACAGCATTTGCCAGTGAGGTCAAGGTAACTCCATTAGGTAGTACTAAGGGGGAGTTTTGCCATTTGGACAGGGCAATGATTTTTGAAGACCCGGATGGCACCAGAATTTTATATGACGCAGGCAGAACCGTGGCGGGCCCCACTGATCCGCGCCTTGGTAAAATTGATGCGGTGCTGGTGTCGCACATGCATGGAGATCATGTTGGCGATCGGACAATTGCTGCTGAGAAAGAGGGTGATTGCGGCAAACCCGAGTTTCCCAATGTTGTGCTACCGACAACGAATTCTGTTCAGATTGCCCATGAAAAAGGAGCGGTCATAGTAACAGGCAGTGAGATGCCAAAATTCTTTGCATCAAAACTGAAATCAATTGGTGGGGACCCCTCAAAGTCGCTATTGGTCAGATTTGGGGCCAGTCGCAAGGTGGGCGGTGTGACCATCACAACGGTACCGGCTGCCCATTCCAATGGTGTTGCCGGCGCGATGATTGGCGGAGATCTTGGCAAACATCTGGATGATGCTGGATTGACAGCCTATGCCGGTCCGCCCACCGGATATGTGCTTACTTTTAGTAATGGACTGGTTGCTTACCTGTCCGGAGATACTGGCGTAACCGCCGAGCAAAAAATTGTCGTTGCAGATCAGTATAAAGCGAAGCTTGTTGTTTTAAACATTGGAGACACCTTTACAACAGGTCCGCAAGAGGCTGCCTATGTGGTGAATGAATTAATCCAGCCCGTATCAGTTATCGCATCCCATGCCAACGAAGCGGCAACAAAGGATGGAGTTGTCGTCGGCGGCAGTCGAACTGATCAGTTTATAAAAGCGTCAAAAGCGCCTGTATATGTCCCGCTGAGTGGCCGGGTTATGGCGTTTGAAGCCAGTGGTGCCTGCGCAAGCGGGTGCTGAATATCTGGAAAATTTGGATGGTCAGTTTCAGGCACCGCTATTCGCTGGTCGGTGCCTGAAACACTTATATGCGCCAGCGAAGAAACAGCTTTTCTGCCCGGCCAATCAGCCAGCTGACAATCAGTCCCATGATCGATAGAATGGCGACACCTGCAACAAGCTGGTCCATCGCCATCAGATTACCTGCGAGCAGGATATAGGCCCCGACACCGTATTCTGCACCAATCATTTCCGCCGCAACGAGTAGAATAATGGCAATGGATGCGAGATCCGAAAGCCCGATAGTATGGCGGGCAGGGCGCCTGGAAGAATGATTTTCCAGACAATTGACCACCATTTCAAATTGAAGGATTGCCCCATGCGGATCAGATTGCGGTCCACATTGTCAATGCCGCCATAAACAGCGATAACCGTTGGAAAGAAAGTGCCAAAAAGGATCGTTGCAATTTTGCTTTCTTCACCAATTCCAAACCAGATGATGAAGAGTGGGAGCAGGGCAATTTTTGGTATCGGAAAGATTGCCGCGACAAAGGGGACAATTCCGCCGCGCGCCAGGGTGAAAAGGCCGGCGGCAATTCCAAAAGCAATTCCCAGAAGCGACCCGGCGGTCCATCCGAATATAAGCCGCTGCAAGGAAGCGCCCAGATGGCGCGCAAGGTCACCTGAATTGAGGAGTTCTTTGAAGGCGGCAAAAGCTTCTGAAGGGGCGGGAAGTACAAGTGGACTGATCCAGCCAATTGCTGCGCCAAATTCCCAAAATCCGATCAGGAAGGCAAATAGGATAGGGGCCACAATGCGCACCGGCTTTGGGCGAAACCCGCCACCGCGATACGGCACGGGAGAGGCGCCTTGTTCAGCATTTTTAATCTGTTCAGACATGGCTTAACTCCATATCCGCAGCCATGGCTTCTTCACGCATAAGCTCCCATAGATATTTCTGTTTGTCTGCCAGCAATTGAGGATGCGACTGACGGTCCTGCAAAGGGATGTCAATGTCTACGATTTCGCGAATTTTTCCCGGGCGTCGTGACAGAACAATAACCCGGTGACCAAGCCGCGCGGCTTCGTTCAGGTTGTGGGTCACATAGCAGGCCGTGTAGTTTTCTTTCAACCATAGATCCATAAGGTCATCCATCAGCAATTCACGGGTTTGACTGTCGAGCGCTGATAATGGCTCGTCCATCAACAGGCAGGCCGGGCGCACCGCAAGCGCACGCGCAATAGCAACGCGCTGCTTCATTCCGCCAGAGAGCTGTTTGGGTAAGGCGTTTTCAAAGTCTGACAGCTTTGTCCGAGCCAGTACGTCTGCAATAATATTTTCCGCTTCGCTGCCGCGAATGCCGTGATCTTCCAGTACCAGACTGATATTTCCTTTCACAGTTCTCCAGGGAAGAAGAGCGAAATCCTGAAAGATATATGTCAGCGGATTAAGACTTTCAGCAGGTGCACTTCCCAGTTGAAGAACTTGACCCCGATCCGGTTTTTCAAGCCCGCCCATAAAGCGAAGAAGTGTTGATTTGCCGCAGCCCGAAGCCGATGAGACAAACGATTTCGCCCGCCCTGATATCGAAGTCAATACCGCTGAGCACTTCCCGGTTGTCATAGGAATGTGTGATGTTGCTGAGGCGAAGATCCATATTGTTACCTGTACATAAAAAACGGGCGGCTCGATAGCCGCCCGAAAGTCTGGGTCGGCCCAGGGTGTTATTTTATGGTCTGCACAAAGCTGGCATCAACCATTTTATCAAGGGTGAGGGTTGCTGGCGCCAGTTTGTTCGCTTTGAACCAATTGAGCTGACGCTCCACATCGGCGACATTCAGGGCAGCCCCTTCGTTAAGATGAACCGCACCTGCTTGATGGAAGGGGCAGCTTTTTCGAGGGGACGGCTGGTGTAGACATATTTGTGGATCAGATCAACCATGGCCTCCGTTGCCGCAGGATCCTTGTCCTGATTGCGCATCACGGCCTGATAATCAGCAATACCTTTTGAATAGGCTTTGAGGAAGCGTTTGACCACATCCTTGTTGTCTGTCGTATTCTTTGTTGAGGTGAAAATCGTTGTCACCTGATAGTCAGACATGTCCTGAATTTTGCCGATTTCCTTGGCTGCACCGCCCTTGACAAGTGCCGCAGCAATATGTGGAACGATCGCCATTGCATCAACCTGACCGGATTTCAGGGCGCCAATCATCGATCCCACTTTTTGCAGTGGTTTAAGTTTCAGATCATCAACTGCGAAACCATTATTTTCAGCGATAATGCCGGCCATATAGTGAAAAGAAGAACCTTGTTGGGTCATGGCCCAGCTTTTGCCCTTCAGATCCGCAGGGGTTTTTAGACCCGCTTCATATGCCGCGTTGGAGGCGAGAATTACATTACCCGGTGCCCCTTTTTGTTCTGCCATCAGGCCGCCAATTACTTTCAATGCCCCTTTGTCGGCGAGGCTGTAAAAGCCACCGCTCAAAGCTGTGACACCAAAGTCAATATCACCTGAGGCGATGGCAACCGCTATTGGTTGAGCCGCTTGAAAAAATTTAAGCTCAACATCCAGCCCTTCATCTTTGAAATAGCCTTTTTCATAGGCAATAAAGGTTGGTGAGTGGGATGTGAAGCGCAGCGCGCCAACAGTAACCTTGTCAGCGGCAAGAGTTGGCGTAGCAAGTGCAGAAAATACGGCAGCACTAGCAATGGCTCCCATCAGGGCCCGGCGGGTCATTGTTGCAAATCTAGATGTTTTCATAAGGTGAAACCTCCCCTTTTACTGAACTGTTTTTTCAAAACCTACGCGATTGATTGAGATCAATCAATCGAGAAGACGAATTTATCTTAGGAATGCGGAAAATTGATCAAGGATCCGGCTATGAAAAACCAGTATCGGTGACAGGCTGCCTTCATGAACTGCCAATTGAATGCGTTCTGCTTATTAGGACAAGTAGGTCGAGGAAAGTGTTCAAATGGAACTTTATGATCTGGACGGAAAATCAGTATACGTTAGCTTTAAGGGGAATACTCAAAGTCAGTGTCTTGAATTTGCCATACGGGATAGAGTGTTACTGAATCGGGCGGATCTACAAAAACCGGAATTCAGGAATTGTGTTTCATAAGGAATGGCTTCCCCATAGATAAACTGTATATGCCTTCAAACTTGATAAGGATCAGTCATAGAAGGCAAGTTTTTAGATTAGTCGCTTGAGAATGAGAGTTAAAAGATCTCTGCGATTGCATTCGGGAACCCTTACAGCTCTTCCAAAGTCAAGTTCACATATGATGTTTTGCATCCGTCTTTTGGAAGGAATTAGCGTTGACCCAAAAGGATGTAGAGATGGAAATAAAGGACACAAATAGTAAAGTCATTTTTTCTGCGCCTGGTGCACACACGATCAAGGAATGCGTAGAGGAGGCGGTTCGTAAAAACGTTAGTTTGAAGAATGCTGATTTAAAAAATACCAATCTTAAGAAACTTATAATTCATAAAGAATATGATTTTTCAGGCGCGAATTTGTCTGGAGCAAAATTAAGGGAAGCGAGTTTTGAGAATGTCAATTTTCAAGAGGCAGATTTTTCAAACTCTGATTTGTTCAGATGCAAAATAAACCATTGTAAAGTAGAGCATTCAACTTTTACGGGCTCCAGCGTAGTGGCAGTTCAAATGCGTGATTGCCGTTTTGTTGACTGTGATTTTCGTGAAGCTGATCTTTCGAGATCCCGTTTCGAAGATATTGAAATGATTGCAGGCCAATTCGATAGCACCAAACTTACGGAAACTAAATTTAAAAATGTATTTTTGATTTCAAATGCTTCCGAAGAAACAAAACATTTATTGGCGGACGAATTGACAAGAGATCTGGCTGGAGTGGTTCTCGATTTTCTTGGGTTAAGTCAATTTATTAACTCCAAGTTTTATTGGACCAAATTCAATGGCGGTAAAATCAAGGCATGGAATTTGGAGAACTGTAATTTATGCAATGTATTTTTTGACACGACGGGGTTTGAAAAAACAAGCTTTACCAGATGCCAAATTAACAGAATCGTATTTACAGGAGAGAATTGCCAAAAGCCTGAATTTGTAGACTGTAAAATTCGTAACTGTAATTGAGCTGGTAGTTTTGGGTAATAAGTCTGTGGTTCTTGTTACAGAAGCGTCATTTGCAACTTATAAATCCTGACCTGAATTATTAAGATTCAGGTCAATTTGTTGTTGACTTAACCTTGATCCTAGCGGTTTGGCGCATTCTTGAAATGAAAATGCAACATTCCAAAAATTCTTTCTTAAGTGAGCCGTTAAGCCGAATAACTACCTAGTTCCGGAAAGCTGCGTTGTGCGTCAAATTATCACGACTTTGGTTTGCGGGAAGTACAGTGGCTAAGTTCCTTGAATATGATAAGGGGCCGTCCGCATTTGGAGCATCGCTAAAAATGATTAATTGTTCACTTAGCGGGTGGGAGTTCATGGATAATGGATATCGGGAACTTGAAATTCATGATTGCTTTGGTCGCGACATAGGTTTTAATAATTTCACAGTAACCAATGCGTTATTAAACTATTGCCACTTTGAGAAATTTAAAGCACGGCATTTTTCATTCTATGTTCCGGGACTTCAATCACAGACAGGACCAGAAAGTCAGGCAATCAAAGCGCATGAAAACACTGGGTCTAAAAGATTCTTGTTTTCCAACTGTATTCTGAAAAGTAAGCCATAACTTGTATGGTGTCGATCCTGACAAAGTCGAGTTTAAGAATTGTGATTTGATTGGTCCTCCACATTGATAAGAAAGTAGAAGTTTGCGAGGGCTTGAACGACTATAAAGATGGCTTTGTCATGAGGCGGGATCTTTCAGGGTTTTGACCTTCAGGTCAGCAGATTTTCTGATCAAAAGATGGATAATACGGACTTCTCCTGCTCACAATTGACCAATAGCGTATTCAGTGATTGCAGCCTCAAGGGGGCAAAACTTGGGTCAGCAAATCTGATCTGCGCCACTTTCGAAAATTATGAACTGATACTGTATCCTTTAATCACGCCACCCTGTCAGGTGCAAATTTATCAATTGCAATCTGAATAATTTTTTCTCATGTTACTGCTATTGGAGCGACTTTTGAGGAGGTTTGCTTGAATGAAGTGCAATTTATTTATACTCATTTAGACGATTGCCGATTTAAAGCTACGCTGCCTGATCACCATTTGGTGGAAATTGACGCAGCCACCGGTGAAGTTTTGCCGAGTTCAGTAGATCGCGTTTTGAGCTTGTTGAGTTTACCAGCTCTATTATGGAGCATACAGTTTTTGAAAATCTGAATCTCCAGAGGGTTCGGATTGACGAAATAGCGCCGAGGAGTATCCGTTGTTACTACACCATAATGAGAGACTGCGCACTCCGCTTTGACATAGACCCATTTCTATAATTTAGAAGCTTTTGATCCGGGGCGGTAATTTGGGTTTTTCTGGTGGAAATATCGCACTGTTTGAGGTGTGCAAAATCATTGATTCTAGAGTGCTTTATAAAGAAAAACCGCAATATGATTTGTCTCAAGTAATCGCGAGGTTTAAAGAGTCCATTTTTAGCAAAGTTAGCACCGAATTGCAGGAGCCTGGCGAAAAATTCCTGTTTCATTTCAATGCCTGTGAGGAGATCACGGATGAAGGGCGGCGTATAATCGCGGATGGCGTTGATGAATGGAGTAACAGGGGGCAGGTGCCCAACTAGATGATTTACCGGGAGACATTCTAGTTATTGGCGGGCCGGTGAAATGGGCAGGTTCATATTGGCAATGCAGTTGTGAATTTGATTTCTTCCATGGCGAAATTGCTGCTCACATCACTTAAGGGAATGGATTGGATGAGGCGGCGGTAAAACTCGTCATAGGAAGCAATATCCGGCACCACGACCTTGAGCAGATAATCCACATCTCCGCTCATGCGATAGAATTCCGTGATTTCCGGAAATCGTTCGACGACGGTCGCAAAATTTTCAAGCCAGTTTGGGTCATGGGAGCTGGTTTTGACATTTACGAAGACGGTTACGGGCAGTCCGACCTTTTCCCGGTTCAGCAAGGCAACATTGGCCCGGATAATGCCCGTTTCCTGTAAAGATTTGATCCGGCGCCAACAGACTGTGCGTGAACATCCAACCAGTTCAGCCAATTCATTGGCGGGGATTAGATTGTCTTTTTGAAGATGGGCAATAATTTTTCGATCAAGATCATCCATGAAACATATTTCCCGAAAATTGATAAATATTGATAATTGTGTTTCGCATTTTTGCGATAATTAGTCAATTTTGGGAAAAATGTTCCGCTGTAAGAGGTACACTGAAGGCAGTTAAGTGATGAGACACAATTGCGAGGAAATTATGCAAAACCCATTGAACCTGTTTACCGATCATCCAAGTTCTGTAAATGAGACCTATCTGGAGCATATGCAGATGTCTGGTGGTTTTGGCATTTGGCTGCTTCTTGCCGCTCTGTGCGCTTTTATTCATGCACTGCTTCCCTTTGCATTTGAAAAAACGGCCGGCGGTATAATTCGAAAACTGTATTCGCGCATGGTCTCCAACCGGGTGGTCAAAACTTCTGATAAAGGTGACATATCTGCCAGTGATGCGGCTTCCTTTTTCCATATTTAACCCATGTTGTTGGCGCGCAATCATCTGTGTTCTATATTTAAAAGTCATTGACCTAGCTGGTGTCAGGGCGCATAAATCGCCACTGGAAATTCTTCAGGGGGCTTGATAATTGCTGCTCATGCGATGGCTTAGGGGACAATGCGACCAATACTGTTTGTAAATGGTGCCGTGCTGGCCATTATCTCTTTGCCGCTTCTCATTATTGAGATGCTAAATCGCGGAGCGGATCAGCCGTTTCTCAAAGCGTTTGGGATGATCATATTTGTGGGGCTTGGCTTGATGCTGGCCGCAAGAGGTGGATCAATCCGCTTTTCCAATAAACAGATTTTCGTTTTAACAGCGTCAATCTGGGTCACGTTGACATCAGCGGCAACCCTACCATTCTGGATCTATGGGATGAGCCTGTCTGATGCTGTGTTTGAGGCAACCTCAGGTATCACCACCACGGGCGCGACGGTTCTTGTGGGGCTGGACGATTTGCCTAACAGCATATTAATGTGGCGCGCTTTTCTGCAGTGGCTCGGCGGCATTGGAATTGTGGTGACCGCTATTGCGTTATTGCCATTTCTGGGGATTGGCGGAATGCAGCTGTTTCGTACGGAAAGCTCCGAAACGTCAGAAAAGGAATTGCCATCTGCCGCAAAGCTGGCATCGACGACCATGTGGTATATCTGGTTCTGACGATAGTCTGTGCTTTTGCCTATATCCTGCAGGGCATGACAGTATTTAATGGTATTGCTCATGCTTTTACAACGGTGGCAACCGGGGGCTTTTCCACCCACGATGCATCAATTGGATATTTTGAGAGCCCGTGGATCAAATGGACCTGCATAATATTCATGTTCCTGGGGAGTATTCCCTTTCTTTGGTATATTCGCGCGCTGAGAACGCGGCAATTTTCCAGTGAGCAAATCCGTGTTTATGTGTTTGGTCTGATCGCAGTTATTTCGGTGCTGACTTTGTGGTTGATGAATGAGCTGGAATTCAAGCCGGCCGATGCCATCTTGCATGCGACGTTCAGTGTGGTGTCTGTGGTGACTACGTCAGGGTTCGCCATATCGGATTATTCCGGCTGGGGCAGTTTTACAGCCATGCTGTTCTTTTTTCTGATATTTTCTGGTGGATGTACAGGTTCAACAACCGGGGGGATCAAAATTATGCGCTTTATTATTAGCGCCAAAATGATCCGACAGGTGGTACGCCGCCAGATTTTTCCAAATGGTATTTTCGCCGAAAAATATGATGGTAAAAAAATCTCCGACGGTGTTTTCACCGGTGTTGCCAGTTTCGTGTTTCTATTTATGCTCACCTTTGTCGTGTTTGCGCTGATCCTGATGGCGCTCGGAATGGATTTCGAATCCAGTGTGAGCGGGTCTGCCGCGGCTATCACAAATGTTGGTCCGGGGATTGGGCAAATTATCGGACCGGCAGGAAATTACGGCGACATTCCGGAACTGGCAAAATGGGTTCTGTCACTTGAAATGATCCTTGGCCGGCTCGAGATATTTACACTTCTTATCTTCCTGTCACCGCGTTTTTGGCGCTCCTGAGTAGCAATCACTTGCTTGGTTCTGAAAAGGTGGTTTTCGCAGTTGCAATAGGTTGCTAAGGAACGCAATATCTTGTAGAACTGTGTTGCCTGAAACGCCAGATGGCCGCTTGGGTCAAATAGTATAAAGATTTCTGGCTCTGTGGGATTGGACAGAGCTGTTTAATTTCTGGAAGTGTGCCTTGAACGACATAACTCTGCCTCCGAGCGATAAAGACATCGTCCCCGTTACAATTGAAGAGGAAATGCGCAAATCCTATTTGGATTATGCCATGAGTGTGATTGTATCTCGTGCGTTACCTGACGCTCGTGATGGTCTGAAACCGGTTCATCGCCGGATTATTTATGCCATGTATGAAAATGGCTATACCTCCGATAAACAGTTCAGAAAGTCAGCCCGTGTGGTTGGTGACGTGATGGGTCGCTATCACCCCCATGGTGACGGTGCGATCTATGATGCTATGGTCCGTCTGGCACAGGACTTTTCCATGCGTCTGCCGCTGGTGGAAGGGCAGGGTAATTTCGGCTCTATGGATGGCGACAAAGCCGCTGCCATGCGTTACACGGAAGCCCGCCTTGAAAAGGCTGCGGAAAGCCTCATTGATGATATCGACAAGGAAACTGTCGACTTTGTTAATAACTATGATGATTCAGAACGCGAACCATCCGTACTTCCTGCACGATATCCAAATTTGCTGGTGAATGGGGCCGGGGGTATTGCCGTCGGTATGGCCACCAATATTCCGCCGCATAATCTGGGCGAAGTTATTGATGCGTCTATTGCACTGCTTGAAAAGCCTGAATTATCCCCTGAAGAGCTGATTGAATATGTTCCAGGGCCGGATTTTCCGACTGGTGGCGTCATTCTTGGCCGTTCGGGGTCAATAAACGCCCTGACAACTGGACGTGGCTCTGTGATCATGCGGGGCAAGGTCGATATCGAAGAAATTCGAAAAGATCGTCAGGCTCTGGTTGTGACCGAAATCCCGTATCAGGTTAACAAGGCTCGTTTGGTCGAGCAGATTGCAGAGCTTGTGCGGTCTAAAAAAATTGAGGGCATCGGTGATCTTCGCGATGAATCTGATCGCCATGGCGTTCGGGTTGTAATTGAAATCAAACGTGATGCCGTCGCTGAAGTTGTGTTAAACCAACTGTATCGGTTTACTTCGCTGCAGACATCGTTCGGTGCGAATATGCTGGCGCTTAATCGCGGCAAACCTGAAATGATGAACCTCAAGCAACTTCTGGAAGCCTTTATTGATTTCCGTGAAGAGGTTGTCACCCGGCGGACGAAGTATTTATTGAAAAAGGCTCGTGAGCGGGCTCATGTCTTGATTGGTCTGGCAATTGCAGTTGCCAATATTGATGACGTGATCGCGTTGATCCGTAAAGCGCCGGATCCGGCGACAGCACGTGCTGAATTGATGGGCCGGGATTGGCCCGCGCAGTCAGTTGATGCGCTTATCCGTCTTGTGGATGATCCTGAATATCCGATTAATCCAGATGGTACCTATCGCTTGTCTGAGTTTCAGGCTCGCGCCATTTTGGATTTGCGTCTGCAACGTTTGACAGCGCTTGGCCAGAATGAAATTGGCGATGAGCTGACCGGGCTTGGCGAGAAGATTGTGGATTATCTGGATATTCTGTCGAGCCGACCAAGGCTGATTGGCATCATTCAGGAAGAACTTCTTGAAATGAAAGAAAAATATGCCAATCCACGTCGGACTGTCATCGAAGAAAATGAATTTGAACATGATATCGAAGACCTGATCCAGCGCGAAGATATGGTCCTGACCGTAAGTCACAAGGGCTATATCAAACGCGTACCTCTTTCAACCTATCGGCCACAGCGCCGGGGCGGAAAAGGCCGGGCGGGGATGCAGACCCGTGATGAAGATTTCGTAACGCAGGTCTTTGTTGTAAATACTCATACGCCCGTTCTGTTCTTCTCATCCTTTGGTCGCGTCTACAAAATGAAGGTTTACAGATTGCCGCTCGGATCACCGACCAGTCTGGGGAAGGCCATCATTAATCTGCTTCCGCTTGAGGATGGGGAAGTTATTTCCACTCTTATGCCTTTACCGGAAGAAGAGGAAAGCTGGAATGACTATGAGGTTATGTTCGCAACAGCAAAAGGTAACGTGCGGCGCAATCAGCTGAGTGATTTTTCCAACGTGAAATCGAACGGAAAGATTGCGATGAAGCTTGACGATGACGACCAGCTCGTTGGCGTTCAGCTTTGCACATCACAAAGTGATGTTCTGCTTGCGGCTCGCGGTGGTAAATGTATTCGTTTCCAAGCGACAGATGTTCGTTTGTTCAAGGGGCGCGACTCCACCGGTGTTCGCGGCATGAAGCTTGCGAAAGGTGATAGCGTAATGAGCATGTCTATTTTGGGGCATGTTGACGTGGATACAGAAGAAAGAGATGCGTATCTCAAAGCTAGAAAATCGATCAATGAAGAAGGTGAAGTAACTGATTTATCAGGCCTTTCCAAAGAACGGTATGAAGAGCTTTATGCGCAGGAAGAAGTGTTGTTGTCCATTACAGAAAATGGCTATGGAAAACGCACCAACGCATATGAATATCGCGTCACAAATCGTGGTGGACAGGGTATCATCAATATTGAGACATCAGCTCGTAATGGCCAGGTTGTTGCAACGATGCCAATTACACCTGAACATCAGATCATGCTGGTGACAAATGGTGGTAAATTGATCCGTACTCCAATCTCGGATATTCGGATTGCCGGACGTAATACACAGGGTGTGACCCTGTTTAAAACAGCCCAGGGAGAGCAGGTCGTATCTGTGACAGCTCTGATTGAAGCAAAATCAGAAGATGAAATGGACGATGATCTGGAACAGTCGGAAAACGCGGAGACAGGAGCGGGATCCGGCACCAATGAGGAAGATGCCCAGCAGTAGGGTGCTTCCAGATAAAAGCTAGCGAAGAAATAGCAAATCTGAAAGGAAACTCCGAATGAACACTGAGCGTACGGGTCTGTATCCGGGTACTTTTGACCCTATCACCCTGGGTCATTACGATATAATCAAGCGCGCTGCGAAACTTGTAGACACACTTGTCATCGGCGTTGCCATGAACCCTGGAAAAAACCCGCTTTTTAATGTGGACGAGCGATGCGCCATGGTTG
This sequence comes from Sneathiella glossodoripedis JCM 23214, assembly GCF_000616095.1. Taxonomy (GTDB): domain Bacteria; phylum Pseudomonadota; class Alphaproteobacteria; order Sneathiellales; family Sneathiellaceae; genus Sneathiella; species Sneathiella glossodoripedis. The sequence continues at coordinate 253,503 of NZ_BAMS01000002.1, forward strand.
AAAAGATGATTGAGGAGTTTCCGGATACCAACTTTGTTGTGAAACCTTTCAATAACCTGTTGATGCATTTTGCAGAAGAATGTAATGCAAGTGTGATTATTCGTGGTCTCAGGCTGTCTCGGATTTTGAATATGAATTCCAGATGGTGGGAATGAACCGCCGGCTGAACTCCGAAATTGAAACCGTCTTTTTGATGGCGTCGGATCAGCATCAGTTTATCGCCTCTTCTTTGGTGAAAGAGATTGCGTTTCTGGATGGAGATATTTCCAAATTCGTCTCCAAGAGTACGGCTGAGGCGATTGTAGAGCGCGTTGCACTTTTAAACGCGGAAAAAAATAGTTAAGCATCCGCCACAGAAGGCGGATGAGCAGGAGCAAATAAATGTCACGAGATCTTGAAAACACGTTGTATCTTGAGTTGAAAGACGGACGTGTTGTTATCGAGATGCGCCCGGATCTGGCCCCCAATCATGTCGCCCGTATCAAGGAGTTGGCACGTGAAGGATTTTATGATGACATCGTGTTTCATCGCGTGATTGATGGCTTCATGGCGCAAACCGGCGATCCACAAGGGAATGGTACAGGTGGTTCCGGGCAGAATATCGCTGCTGAGTTTTCTGGTGAAGCTCACGTGGAAGGCACTTGTTCTATGGCTCGTGCTCAGCATCCTGATAGTGCTGATAGTCAGTTTTTCATTATGTTTGCGCCCGCTCCGCATCTGGATAGCCAATACAGCATCTGGGGACAGGTTGTTGAAGGTATGGAGCATGTGCATGCGATTAAAAAGGGTGACGGTATGATGAACGGAAGTGTTTCAGACCCAGATAAAATCATCAGCCTGAAAGTTGCTGCTGACGTCGAATAAGGTTTGTAGATTTGGTTTTTGGGCGAACGGCTTTCCCATTGAGAGCCGTTCGTTTGCGTTTTAGATATGCGTGTAGAAGAATTTGATTTTGAACTGCCAAATGAACTGATTGCGGAACGTCCGGTGACACCTCGCGAGTCGGCAAAGTTGTTGGTGGTCGATGGCGGCTGTTCAGATTACAGGGTTGGGGATTTACCTGACTTTCTTAGGGCCGGAGATGTGCTGGTATTTAATGATACCAAAGTCATTCCGGCACGCCTTCGCGGGTTGAGGCGCAGTGCGAAAATTGAAGTTACGTTGCATAAAAATACAGGCCTTGATACCTGGCATGCATTTGCCAAACCTGCCAAAAAACTAAGGCCTGGCGATATAATTGAATTTGCAGACGGTTTTTTCGCCATGGTGTCCCAAAAGCTGGAAGGCGGTGAGGTTGTTCTCGCCTTTAATGTAGCCGGTCCAGTGCTTATGCAGATGCTCATCAAACATGGTGAGATACCCCTTCCGCCTTATATCAGTTCCATCCGCCCTGTTGATGAACAAGATGAGGTGGATTACCAAACGGTTTTTGCCCGTGAGGAAGGGGCCGTAGCCGCACCAACCGCGGGGCTGCATTTCACACCCGAATTGCTGGAAGCCATTCGAGAAAAGGGCGTTGAGACAGTTGCAACGACTTTGCATGTGGGGGCAGGGACTTTCCTGCCGGTTAAGGTAAATGATACTGATGACCACAAAATGCATGCGGAGTTTGGTGAGATTACGGAACAAGCCGCCGCGAAGATCAATGCTGCAAGAGCAGGAGGCGGCCGTATTGTTTCTGTCGGGACAACGAGTTTGCGTCTTCTGGAAAGTGCTGCAGATGAACATGGGATTATTCATCCTTTTCGTGCCGAGACCGATATTTTCATAACTCCCGGCTACCGGTTTAAAGCCGTCGATATTCTAATGACTAATTTTCATTTGCCGAAATCGACTCTATTTATGCTTGTATCTGCCTTTAGTGGGTTGGAAATGATGAAATCGGCCTATGCTCACGCTATTGAAAATAAATACAGATTTTACTCATACGGAGACAGTTCGCTGTTATTTCCTGCCAAATGACAAAACAAAGATTTGAATTTGAAATTCACGCCACCGACGGTGCAGCCCGACGCGGAACATTGAAAACCGCGCATGGAGACATTCGCACGCCAGCGTTCATGCCCGTTGGCACTGTTGGCACTGTTAAGGGAATGACACCGGAAGCGGTGCGAGAGACTGGCGCCGATATTCTGCTTGGGAATACCTACCATTTAATGCTGCGACCAGGCTCGGAACGGGTTCGGAAACTGGGTGGTTTGCATAAATTTATGAACTGGGAGCGCCCTATATTAACGGATTCAGGCGGTTTTCAGGTTATGTCTCTAAATGAGCTCAGAAAACTCGATGAAAATGGAGTTACTTTCAAGTCTCATATTGACGGTAAACGCTTTGAGCTGACACCTGAGCGGTCCATGCAGATCCAGAATGACCTTGATGCAACAATTACGATGGCATTTGACGAATGCACACCGTTTCCAGCGGATCATGAAACCGCCGCTACCAGTATGCGCCGTTCCATGCGATGGGCAAAACGATCCCGTGATGCGTTTGAACATAGAAATGGGTATGGCTTGTTCGGGATTGTTCAGGGGTCGATATATGAAGACCTGCGCCATGAATCCATCGAAGCGCTAACAGAAATTGATTTTGAAGGCTATGCAATTGGTGGTCTTGCAGTTGGTGAGGGGCAGGAGCATATGTTCAAAACCCTTGAATTTACGACGCCAAATATGCCTGCTGACAAACCGAGATACTTAATGGGGGTTGGCAAGCCTGACGATCTGGTTGGCGGTGTGATGCGGGGGGTTGATATGTTTGATTGCGTATTGCCGACCCGGTCAGGGCGAAATGCGCAAGCCTTTACCCGATTTGGAACGGTTAATATCAGGAATGCTCGCCATCAGGAAGATCCAAGGCCGCTAGATGAAAATTGCGCATGCCCGGCTTGCCGCAATTACTCTCGCGCTTATCTGCATCATCTGTTTAGGGCAAAAGAGATCTTGGGGTCTGTGTTGCTTACGTGGCATAATTTGCAATATTATCAAGACCTTATGTCTGGAATGCGAAAGGCAATTGGTAACGGTGAATTGGCCGATTTTGCGCTTGCGTTCCATGCCATGCAGGAGCAGGGGGATATTGAGCCGCTTTAGGGCTTTTTGCGGCCGAAAGACATTCGGGTTCCGATAATGTCGTAAAGTTCCTGTTCGGGAAGGGGTTTGGATATGAGATATCCTTGCCCGTAATGGCAATCAAGATCCCGATAAAGGGCTAGTTGCTCCATGGTTTCAATCCCTTCGGCGACAATCTCGATATCCATATTGTGAGAGAGACCGGAGATTGCTCGAACAATTTCCAGGCTGTCCTGATCATTGAGCATATCGTGAGTAAAGGAGCGGTCAATCTTGAGCTTGTCTATTGGGAACTGATGGAGATAACTTAGACTGGAATAGCCGGTTCCAAAATCATCAAGGACGAGTTGAAATCCGAAATTTTTAAGCTCTTGCAGCATCTTTTTTGAGCTGTCTGCATCCTCCATCAGGATGCTTTCAGTAATTTCCAGCTGAATTTTACTGACATCAACGGCTGTCTCATGTGCAATATTTTTAAAGCGTTCAACCATATCAGGGACGGTGAACTGGTTTGCAGAAATATTAACGCTCACAAAAAGTTCCGGGCTGTTGGTATCAGCTGCTCTTTTATTGAACAGAGCCGATTTTTTACACGCTTCTTTAAATACCCATTCGCCAATCGGGACGATCATGTTGGTTTTTTCGGCAATATCAATGAAATGAAAAGGAGAGAGTAGGCCTCGTTCCGGGTGCTGCCAACGGATCAAGGCCTCAAATCCGGCAGTATATCCACCGCGCAGTGAAATAATCGGTTGGTAATGAAGAACAAATTCGTCATTCTTCAAAGCCTGTTCCAGCTCTTCCTTAATTCGAAAACGCTCGACAATTTCCTGTTTGGAGCTTTGAATTTTATTCTGCCGGTGAGTTCGGCGCGATTGGAATATATTTGCCTGTTCGTCAGTGCCGTAGTGACGAACAGTCAAACTATGACAACGGTCCATAAAGAAGTTTAGAAACAGGCTTATAAGGGGGTCGGAACTTGCACTTTTCTCTTCGATTTCCGCTTGGGGAACGACAACCAGAATAGTATCTTCCAAGGCCACCGCAGTGGAATAGTGATGGGCTTCTTCAATTATCCCATATTCACCAAACATTTCACCCGGTCCAACAGTATAACACCCCTGGCTGGAGACTTTGTCTGTAATCTGAACCGAACCGGATTCCACGATATAGGCACAGTTGCCTTCTTCATCGAGGCTGAGAACGGTTTCTCCTTTTTGTATTTCAATCCGGTGCAAACTGGTGACTCATCACTGATTTTCGTAAAATTGCACCTATAAAATGAACAATTACCCTTACTTTTTCGTTAAACGTAAGAGATTGTTACAAATGAGAGTGATTTTTAATTTGGGGAGAAGTAATCGAAGCTGCCATTACCCTTAAAGGGGGGGGCTTGGAAAGAGGTAACAACAGCTCCGATCAACCTTGGACAAGTACCATATTCAGCAGAGAATATTAATTTTGTGTTAATTTATAATAAAAGCATATTCTTATAATGTGAAAGTAATTCAATTTTTACGAGTTTTCCTTTTGTTTCAATGACTTCGAATTGAGAGGGCAATTCAATGGAAGTGTATTTCGGCTTTTAGACTCACTTTCTGCGAGCGGAAGTGAGAGAATCTTGTCCAGAATCTTAAAAATGAACTCCACGCTGTAGCCCGCAACGAATGCCAGCGCGAGTGGACTAAGTGAATTGATACCCGGATCAATAATTAATAGGGATTCGATATTTTCTGGATTTGGGGATTTGGTGGTGTTTGGTGGGGTTACAAAATAACTTACCAGGATGCCAGCAAGTGGCCCTTGTGCGAGACGGAGGCTATAGTTGGTGTATGATTTTTTTGTAAAGGTCACATCCTCAATCTCTTTGGGGAGTTGCCTTAATATATAAAAACAGGCTCCGATTAACCCATATAGCATTGGCAGGAAATAAGTGGATATGGCCTGCAATGTGTTTTCCGCTGAAACAAGTTGGATGCGTTCCTGAATTTCGCGGTCCAGTAACTGAAATTCATCAAGCTGCCAGGGCTGTTTTGTAATCAGGTCAAGCGAAGACCAAACTTCGTTCCAGTTTTGCAGATGCACTGATGCCGCCTTTTTCCAGTTTTTATGTTCAGAAAGTTGGAATTTCAAGATGGAAAGTTCGCTTGAAATAGCATCTTTCTGATTGTTATCTAATTGATCTGATTTGGGAAATTGGATATTGCGGATGGAATCCTGCAAGGTGTCGATATTATCGGTTTGTGTGTTGATATCAGATACCAGAGCATAGCCAATGTACCAGTATACTTGCAGGCAGATTAGCGTGATCAATGTAAGGGACGATAAAATTTTATAATTGCGGGCACATTTTTGCGCCAATGATTGAGAGCGTCCGAAAAATTCCCCAAAAGACCAGATTGATGGATCATCTGCGGAGGCGGAGTTGGCCTTTACGCTGTCAATGGTAATTGGGTGGATCGCCTGAGCCATTAATGTGTAGGCTTGCCAGAACCGGACTTCTGTATCTACCGTAATTTCGTTTGTATAATATTGGCGCCGCATCGTTACAATTGCGTTGATGGTTTCCTCATCAAGGGGGTAGGCTTTTTCGGAGGCAACAACAAGCAAGCTGAATGCATTTTTAAGGGCTTCTTCAATCCGGTCTCGTTTGTGAGGCGATTTTTTCAAAAGTGCCCGTAATTTTTGCAAAAAGCTCTTTGGCAGCATAATGTGACCCACTATTGTTGGTCATGTATGACGTATGGGTACGAGTGGCGTGAGAAAATCGCTGTTTGAGCGATTGCGTAGATGCTAATTGTTTGAGTTTTAAGCGACTTCGACGTGAATAGTTGAAAAGGATGAGAGAAAAGTGATTACAATCTATGGTATCAAGACATGTGATACAGTTCGAAAAGCGCTGAAGTGGGCAGATGAGAACGGCTTGAACAGTCAATTCAATGATTTTCGCAAAGATCCCGTTTCAAATGAACTCATCCGGAAATGGGACAATGCGGTTGGACGCGACGTATTAGTCAATAAAAAAGGGACAACCTACCGCAAATTGTCAGATGAAGAAAAGCGCCTGCTTGAAGGCGAGGGCGCTTTTGATCTTTTGGCGCAGCAACCGACTTTGATGAAGAGGCCGGTGTTTGAATCCGGGGACAAGATTGTCGTTGGTTTCAAAGAAGAGCAACAACAAGCTGTTTTAGAGTTCTAGTCAGTTTCGCAGCTCACCTAAGTTGCTGAATGTAACACAATACGTGATCGATTGATCGAAGGTCGTCACTTAAGGGTAGGGCGATCAACCGAAGTGGGAATTCCCCTTTTAAGGATGGGAACTGTTCGGTTCCATGAGCTGGTTTACCTGAAAGTGAAACGTCACGAGCGAGACTCAGGATCCAGTCCACAATCATGGGTGTGAATTCGATCCTATCGATACGTTCTTCGTCAGTTATATTGTTAAGAGCAACTTTTCTCACAGCGTTGGTAAATTCGTATTTGACCTGGAGCCTGCCAACCTCTTTGTTGCAATGTACCAGCAGGCAATTGGGCCAATGAATGCCAATTTCCTGAGGGTCCAGCGATTGCCAGGAAGGGTAGCGGCGAGATTGCCGAATATCCATCCAGTATCCCAAAATATCCGTCTGAACGGATTTAGGGGTGCCCCAGCCAGTTTTTCGAGGCCGCGCGCTTTGCGCGGGTTTTGGCTGGGTCGGATTTATATTTGGTGAAACCGCTTGCACTCCCGGTGCAGGGTCTGTGCCCAGCGAGGCATCCAGATCGCGACTAAGTGCGGCCAGACGCTCTGTTATATCACCCGCTTTAACAGGCGCATTAGATTTGGTGGCGTCCGGGCTCTTTGGTTTTCTCACCTGAATGCGGGAGAGGGATGCCGCGCCGTTACTTTCATCAAAATCATCTTCGTTAATCAGATTTTGCATATCAAGTCACCTTGTCTAGAGTTTGAAAGGTTTGGACAGGCAGTCACAGCCCGCTGGTAAGATGCTCTGGGCGTGATTAGCTGTATATTCTCGCAAGGCCTCCTCAAGGATCGTCTGTGAAGATTTACGAGAATGGGCAGCCAACAGTTTAAGGGCCAGGTGATCATCTGGATCAAGACGAATGCTCATGCGGACCCGGCCGAGCTTATCTTTCTTGAGTTTTTTCTGTTCAGATCGATAGGCTTGTTCTGTAACCGCAACAGGTTTGCGGCTGGATGACGAACGATGCGGCCCCGCTGGTTTTTCCGTAACGGGATCGGGTTTTTGCGAAGTCGCTGAAACGCGTTGCAATACAGGTGCCGCAGCCTTTAGCGTTTGTGGGTCTACCTGTTTGGTATTTGATGATTGGACAGGCCTTTTTCGATGAGCGATTAGCTCTTCGGGATGTTGTGAGCGAGAGGCTGGCTGAGCCATCCCTTTGCTGCTAATTAGGGAGCCAGTTAAAAAAGCTGCTTTCATATGTCAAATTCCTTACCTGATTAGGCGAATGCATTGCCTGACTGAAACGTGTCAGGTTTTGTGGGCATCCGGCTGATTTCACTGGACAGGGCTGGACGCTTTTTCTCAAGCCGTCCACTGATATAGGACCACAGCTTTGTGAGCTCTTCACTGGATTTAGAGGCTGGGTTCAATTCCATAACAGTACGCCCGTCAATCATGCTGGAAGCAAAATCCACACGCTGATGAATGATGGAAGGGGCAAGAGTTCCATGTTGCGATAACGCGATCGCTGCCTCACCAGTAATTCTTGCCCTCGGTGTTGCTCCGTTCACTACAAAGATGAGGGGAGTATCCAGACCTTCCGCAAGTTCAACAGTTGCACCAACAGCCCTTAAGTCATGCGGACTGGGGCGTGTTGGGATAATGAGAAGGTCAGCAACCGTAAGCACAGTAGCGATTGTTTGGGTGATTGCAGGAGGAGTGTCAATGATCAGCAATTCGATGCCCATCTGGGACATGCGCGCCACGTCATCTTTCAGCTTATCAATAGTTGTTCTGGCAAAAAGCGGGTTTTCGGCTTCCCTTTCGTTCCACCATTCTGACAGGCTACCTTGCGGGTCGGTGTCGACCAAGGCAACGGGTCCTGCACCGGACATTTCCGCCTGTACCGCCAGATGACCTGCCAGTGTTGTTTTTCCTGAACCACCTTTTTGAGATGCTACCGCGATGACTTTCATGGATATTCTCCAAAATTCGTAATTTAAATCATGCAATTACTTAATGTTGTGGAGAATAGTGTAATAAAAAAATTAAAATACGTTTACGAATTCAGAATCAATAAAGTAAATAAATATTTTTTATTTATTTTTATTTAAGTAAAAACTGCCTAAAAATTAAATAAAAAAGAGGTCATTTCTGACCTCTTTGTTTTTTGGGATTAGGAAAATTTACTGAAATCAGGTGTCCGTTTTTCCATGAATGCGGTCATAGCCTCTCGTGCCTCTGGCGAAACCAGACGGGTTTGGAAAATATCTCCCTCTGCCTTCATTCTCGCTGCAGTCGTTTCAAAGTCACCTTTAAGCAATGATTTTGTCAATCGCAGAGCCTCTGGTGCTTTTGCTGCAAGTTTTTGGGCCGCAGCCATGGCGGTTCTGTCAAGATCCACTGGATCTACAACTTCGTTTACAATCCCATAATCGGATGCTTTTGCCGTATCAAAAGTTTCTCCGAGCATCAATAGTTCCGCAGCCCGCTGGTGGCCCAGCATTTTGGGGAGAAGGTAGCTTGATGCAGCCTCAGGTACGAGGGCGAGGTTGACAAATGGCAGGCTGAAAGTTGCATTTTTTGAGGCAAAGACCAAATCGCAGTGAAGAAGCATTGTTGTTCCCACGCCCACAGCCAACCCATTTACCGCACCGATCAAAGGTTTTTTGATGCTGGCAAGGGCATGCAGAAACCGTATTACCGGTGTTTCATCATCCTGCTGGGGGTTTTGCAGGAAATCCATCAAATCATTTCCACTGGTAAAGCTGTCTGCTGTCCCTGTAATCACGGAGACACGGATGTCTGGATCAGTTTCAGCATTGTTCAGGCTGTCAGCGAGGATGGCGTACATATCCTGAGTGAGGGCATTTTTCTTTTCAGCCCGATTAATTGTCAATTTCTGGATACCATCTTTTAGGGATACCTGTACCAGATCACTCATATTTTTCTTCCTTTATAGTATGAATTGTTCATCCAGAATGCGTTGTTCCAGATTATGCTCGGGATCAAAGAGGAGGTGAATTGAAATATCAGGGGCTTCCTCAACCGTTACGACACTGACATCACGCACCTCTACAGCGTCCGCAACCGCACTGACCGGGCGCTTGCGATTTTCAAGAATTGAAAATTCAATCTTGGCCTCACGCGGGAGGATTGCCCCCCGCCATCGGCGTGGACGAAAGGCGCTTATGGGAGTAAGTGCAAGTACGCCCGCATTAACAGGTAAAATCGGACCATGGGCCGAAAAATTATACGCTGTGCTGCCTGCAGGTGTCGCGACCAAGACGCCATCGCAGGTAAGTTCTTCGACTTTTACATGATCATCAATTGAAATTCTGATTTTCGCTGTCTGCCGGCTTTCCCGCAGCAAAGAAACTTCGTTGATAGCAAGCGCCTCTGTAACCTTGCCAGCCAAATCTTTTGCGACCATTTTCAACGGATGCAAGCGGGTGATCTTACCAGCTTCCAGTCGCTCTTGCAGATTGTCTTCTTCATAGTTATTGAGCAAAAAGCCGACAGTGCCCTTGTTCATGCCATATATCGGCAACTCGCTAGCCATAAAGCGGTGCATGCTTTCGAGCATAAAACCATCCCCACCCAAGGCAACTACCACATCTGCATCTAGAACCCGATTTTGTCCATATTTATGAATAAGCCTTTTACAGGCTGATTGGGCATCTTCCGTATCGCTGGCTGTGAAGTGAATTCTTCTTGAAGACATGAGAATAGGGCTTTCACACTGTTAGTATTGAATTATTGGTGTGGTCGGAGGGGAGGTATGAGAAACCGCCGCAGGCATTCTTATCCACCTGTTACGCTCATGTGACGGGCGACAGCGGGAATGTGGTCACGTGAACGGTCAATCACAAAATCATGCCCTTTGGGCTTTCGGCCGATAGCTTCATCAATCGCTGCATCCAGTAATGACAAACCATTTTCCGAGCGCAGGACTTTTCGCAAATCCGCGTTGTCATTTTGTCCCAGGCACATATACAGCATTCCGGTACATGTGAGGCGTACCCGGTTGCAGCTTTCGCAGAAGTTATGGGACAGGGGAGTAATAAAACCGACTTTCTGACCGGTTTCAGCTACTTGAACATAGTCAGCAGGTCCGCCAGTTTTAAAGTCAATATCGCTTAAGTTCCAATCTTTAGACAAAGTTTCCCTGACTTCTCTTAAGGACAGGAAACGATCTGAACGCAGTTCATCGATTTCGCCCATGGGCATTGTTTCAATGAAGGTAATGTCCATTTTCCGATCACCAGCCCATGCAACCATATCGCTAAGCTCCTGATCATTGATGCCACGAACTGCAACCGTATTGAGTTTGATTTTCAGGCCTGCATCCTGCGCCGCCTGCAACCCATCCAGAACCTTATCCAGTTTGCCCCAGCGGGTAATGCGGGCAAAACGTTCAGGGTCAAGTGTATCCAATGAAACATTAATTCTACGAACGCCTGCGGCATAAAGCGAGTTCGCATAACGCGAAAGCTGACTTCCATTTGTTGTCAGAGTTAACTCATCAAGCTCACCGCTTTGCAAATACATGCCAAGATTGTTGATCAGGGTCATTATCCCTTTACGAACGAGAGGCTCGCCACCGGTAAGACGAACTTTTCGAACGCCTTTTCTGATAAAGGTAGCTGTGATTGCTTCAAGTTCTTCCAGGCTCAGGACTTCCTTTTTGGGCAGAAAAGTCATGTTCTCGGCCATGCAATAGGTGCATCTGAAATCGCAACGATCAGTAACTGAAACGCGCAAATACGAAACTTCTCTTCCAAAAGGATCAATCATGATTGCCAGTCAAGCCCACTTCTGAATCAATCTGTAATTCTACAGATTATCGTTTCGTGATCTTTTTACAAGTGAGAAGAGACGAAGTCTTATGTTATGTATCTGAATAGTCGATTGCACCGGAGACATAATCGGCATTTGCCAATGCTCGTTTGGCAGCGTCGTCTTTTAGTAAGCCATAGAATTTTTTCAATGACTCTGACTCTATTCCGATCAGTGTGAATTTAGGAATTCGGGCTGAGATGATCAGCTCGAGAATAGTGCCAAAAATACTTTTATCGAGGCCAATTGCCTTGCAGGCGACCGCAAGTCTTTTAGGGTCATCTGCGTAAATAAGCTTCTGCAGGTCCCGACGATCAAGTCCCGCGAGTTTTGCAAAAGAGATTTCGAAAAGATCTATTTCACCCTGACGTAACGATTTGAGTAAAAAGCCTGTGGAAAGCTCGCCTGCATGGTGCAGTTTTTCGACCAGCATTTCGGAAGGATCCATGTCTTCTGAAATTGACAGAATCGTTTGTGCCCGATCTTCGGGTGTAATCTGCAAGATATTGGGATCTACCTCGAAACGTTCGGAAATCAATCTACGCAAGGCTGTGGACACCCAACGGTACATTTTCTCTGCAATATGCGGAGGAAGGAAGGGGCGCATCAGCAGGGGTTTCTGATAAGCAAGAATAGTTTCCGATTGTTGGCACAAGGTTTCAAGGGTTGTCTCAGCAATCTTGGCGGTGTGGTTGTTGATCAAGGATACGCAAACATCCTGACTTCCTGTATCACACAGGGCCTGAGAAATGCCTTCAGTTATATTTTCACGGGCGGCAATCGCCAGCTGATGCTGTGTTGAACGGGTGTGTACCAGTTTGATCAGATCATGTTCTTCCAGAATTCGGCTCTCTCGGAGGACAGGAAGGGCAACTTCAATTGTGTCATTTGCCAGAAACACCATAAGGTCTTTGGGAATATCTGTTCGCGATGCGACATTCTTTGCGAAATTCGACCTGATGTTTCTCTCCACATCTGCGGTAATACGGCAAATGATGTCGGCCATCAGTTCCTTTTCAGCAACGGAAAAAGAATGTTCGTCATCAATAAGGAAATCGCTGATTTTTTCGTAAAGAAATTTCCGCTGTTCAGGAGATTTGTCTTCTGCCAGCTCCACCAGACCCAGTATCTGATTGATATTTCCTTCGTATTGCGCGCCCAATTCACACACCTTGTCTAAATGTTAAAGAGCGATACTGGCTTGTGTGAGTTAAAAAACAATAAAGATTTACGTGCAATTTTATAGAGTGTGATGATCGTTACGTGATTACAGCATGAGTGGAAGGCGAACTGTAAATCGGCTTCCTGTACCCACTTCACTGGTAACAGTGATATCGCCACCCATCAGTCGTGCAAGCTTCAATGACAAGGTGAGGCCGAGCCCAACGCCGTCTTCCCCGCGGCTGTAAATGCCATTATGGGCCTGTTGAAATGCTTCAAATATTTTTTCTTGTTCAGAGTCAGCAATTCCGGGGCCTGTATCCCATATGGTCAACAGGATATCTTCTTCATCGACAATTGTCTCAAAGCCAATTTGACCGCCTTCGGGCGTAAATTTCACTGCATTTCCAAGGATGTTCACGATAATCTGGAGGCAGCGGGTAGGGTCGACCAGCAGGTCGAAATCATGTGCAATCACCGCCTCACTCAGGTCTATGTTTTTATCCGATGCATGACGTTGTACCAGGACAAGCGCATCGGACACCATTTCACTGAGTGGAGTTTTCTTTATTTCAATCGGAATTTGATCGCTTTCGATGCGGGCAATATCCAGAATATCTTCAATAAGGCTTAGTAAATGTTTGCCTGAGTTGTGGATATCTCCGATATATTCTTTGTATTTGGCGGTTAGTGGGCCAAAAGTTTCCAGACTCATGACTTCGGCAAAGCCAATAATGGCGTTGAGCGGTGTGCGCAATTCGTGGCTCATGGTTGCCAGAAATTCATCCTTTGCACGTGCTGCTGCTACGGCTTTTTTCGCTGTCAGTTCAAGTTGAAGGTTTTTGTTTGTAATTTCGCGGATCGCATTTTCAAGATCAGCGCGAGATTCATTCGCCTCACTCTCGGCCGACAGGCGGGCAGTGATGTCGTCACTTGTACCCCGGTACCCAACGAAGCGACCCTTTTCATTAAAGACGGGAACGCCGCTGATGTTGAATATTTTGGTCTCCCCATCGGCACCAACTACCTTCATCGGTTGGGATCTGAAAGGGATATGACGGGCCATTGCATGTTCAGCCTTGCTCAGGCCTTTTTCCATGTTCTGAAATTCACCCAATTCGGTGAGCTGTTTTCCTTTGAGAAGTATAGGTGGCAGACCAACAGCCTGCACTGCGCGATCAGATACAAATGTTATATCGCCATCTTCATCTGTTTCCCAAATCCAGTCAGATGCAGCGCGAGTAATGTCCAGAAAACGTCGTTTTTCAAGACGCAGTTTCGTTTCTGCATTTACCTGTCTTGTAGAATTGATGAAGGACCCGCAGACAGCGATAAATTTGTCGTCTTTATCAAAGATTGGGAAATGGCGTGATAAATAATATTCCGTTCCCTGAGGGCTCTCGATGGAGACCTGTTTCGTTTCAGCATCCTTACTGACCGCAATTCGGTTAATGATTTCAAGATGATCTGATTTGAGGGCTGGAAATAATCTGTTTTTGGAATTTGAGGAGGTAGTGTGGCTAAAAATCTCTGAATATCCGGAGTTTACGTACAGAACGGACCCATCAGGCCGTGCGATATACATTGGCTGCGCCTGATCAAAGACTGCATCAAAAAAATCCCGACTGATTACGCTTTGTTGTCCACCTAACAGCGCTTTTTCAATGTTTTTAACATTTTGACGCAAGGATACAACGCTTCCCCGTGACTTCTCGGCCATTTTCTACTCAGCAAATCTTTGATCTGCCGTCCCCTTAAGATTTCCCCCGGTACCTAAAAAAAGGCACGTTGACTATCAAGTTTACTGTCCAGTTCCTCAATGGCACTGGTATATCCAGGTTCCAGCTTCCAGTGTGCCAGAACCGTTTTTGCACTATTTTCCTTCAAAGAGTCGTAAAACTCCATGATCTCTTCGATTTCAGCTGGACGCATCATGGTTCGACCTTCTCCGGCGGCTCCCCCACCGCGTCTGGTCAACATGAACACAGCGGAAAAACTGTTACGATCAAACCCGAGTGCCTTGCAAAGCACTGCCATCGCTTCGGCATTTTTATCATGCACAAATCGGCTTAGTGTTTTGGTGTCCAGACCAGACAGAATTGAAAAGCACGCTAGAAAAAGCCTGATTTGTTTGCTGCGTAAGGTCTGAATGAGGGTTTTCTCGTTCAATTCGTTTTTGGCAGCCATATGGGCCGCCAATCTATCGGCATGTGTTTCTCCAAATTCCGGGATGTCCGGATCTTCAATGACCTCGGTTGTCGCAAGGGCAATAGTTTGATCCAATACTCTGTCATCTATTTGGAAGTTATTCAGGATGTGGCGTCTAAGCGCGGCTGAAACCCACCAGAACATTTTGTGGGCCAGGGCAGGGGGTAAATCATGACGGGAGAGCAGAGGTTCCTGAAAACGATCTACGCGCTTTGACTCTTCCACCAGAAGCGCTAGTGCTTCCTTGGAAATCTGGGCGTCCTTGTTTCGCACAAGTTCTTCAATGATGTCTTCATCGCCATACTCAATCAACATGTCGCTGATGAGTGGACTGATATCATCTCTTTCCGTGATAGCGAGTAAATGTTCCTTGCTGCGGTATTCAATAATTTCCAGAAGGTCGGCTTCCATCAACAAGCGACTCTTGGTAAGGAATGGTTTTGCTACCTCAATCTCGTCATTGGCGAGAAGTTTAATTAGCTCAACTGGAGCCTGTTCGCTGTGGGTCAGTTTTTCTGCAAGTGTGATACGTACGGAGAGTTCTACATCGCGAATGAGTTTGTTCATGATATCTGAGATATGGGCGCGCTCCTGTTCGCTCAGACGATCTTTCTCTTCTAGAAAAATGTCCCCCATATTTTCAAACAGGTTACGACGGGCAGTCGTACTGCCATCACGCGACAGCGCCATTAACCTGTTTAAATCAAAATCACGACTTTTAACCATTAAGTCTACCTATTTCAGGGATAAATTCGCCGAAATAAAACTGAAGAAGCGAATCGATCCGAGATACATACACGTGCGAAAAAGACTAAACCCTTGAGGAATCGCAATTTTCTCACAGAATCATTTTCGCTGTCTTGATCACAAGAAATCAAGAATAAATACATTTTTAGTAAATTTCTTGAGAACTGTGTGCGTAAATGTCACAGTTTTTAGCAGGTCTTCTGTTAATTAATAGTTGAGATTAATGCGCTTTTTTACTGAGGAAGGCAGATCATTTAGCACAATTTGTATATTTGTGTTTTTCAGTTACTAAATGTAGATATTTTATTTTATGTTATCCTAATAAATTACCCTGTTTGATATTAGTTCCCTCAAAAAGCCTCATTTAAATCGAAAATACAGAGCTTCCTCCGCTTTGGGGCTTAGGAAAGTAGGATTTTTAAGTGAATTGATTTGCCTGATTTGAAGGTTGAACCGCAAAGATTTTGCTGGGCTTTACAATTCCTTAAGGTTGTTTCGTCACATTGGTGCAGGATTTACTCAACTCATTCATAAGGTGGGGAGCCACCCAAAAGGGGAAAAAGTGGTTGAAGATTATCATGAAATGACGCGCTTGATCGAGCGTCTGCATCGCCGGTTTCTGGATGTTCTGCGTACAGAGCTGACTTTATTGGAAATAACAGACATCAATGCTGTTCAGGCATTGCTGTTGGCAAATATTGGCGATGAAGAGATCAACGTTCGAGAGTTGATGTCACGGGGGTATTATCAGGGTTCAAATGCATCCTATAATCTTAAGAAACTTGTTGAGATGGGGTATCTGATACAGGAAAAATCTGAACGCGACCGAAGGGCAACGATGATACGATTGTCAGAAAAAGGTCTATCCCTGATCAAGCAGCTATCTGAAGCTGAAGACAAACAGGCTAATATGCTCGCCAATTCAAATCCGGCTCCCGATCTTGAGGTGACACGAAAAGCCTTGCGCCAGATTGAACGTGTCTGGACAGATTATATTCAATATGGCGTTTAGCCGGTTTAAATATACTTATAATCAAGCCGATCCAAATTGAGATCGGCTTTTTTGTGATTTTCTCAAATAGCAGGGGTAGGAATATTTTGCCTCATTTTTGCGATAAAGGCGGAAAGTTTTGCCTACTGGGCAAAAAATACCTGTTTGGAAATACGGTTAAATAAGGATTAATATAAATAAATTCAATGACTTAATGCGGGTTGATCCGTGGCACGTTATTTGCTAGTTTAGGGACGGGTTAATATACCTCGAGCTACGGCTCGCCCTTAGAATTAGGACAGTTGAGAGTTGTTTTACGGCGCTGCCGATATACAGCCAATTGATTGCCTCTTATACAAGCGGCGTGCTTTGCCTCATCAGGTTATTTTCCCAAACAGTGACGAAGTAATTGTATGTAATGCATTTTGCGTTATTGGTTTGTGCTTCATTTGAGTACCAGCTTGTCCCTCTCTATCTGGGTGCGTAAAATGTTTACGGGTTAGTAAGATTTGACGATATATAATTACGTGCTGAGGAAAGTGAGAGGAGTTGCGATATGGACGTAGCCCCAATTTTTAAACCAAATGTCGGCTTTGCCGGCCAGAAGTCAGAAAGCTCAACCGCTTCATCTGACGGACCAAGTGAAGATACTGGTGTATCATTGCAGGTTGCGCAGTTTGAAGAGGAAAGTCAGATCGACGATCCTGTGCGCCGGGCCGAGCAGGCGATCGGACCTTTTTTCGAAGATGAAGAAATTCCTGCGGGAAGATTTTCAATCGATCAGGATTCCGATAGTGGGCGATTTGTTTACCGTCTGATCAATTCAGACACCGGAGAGGTATTAAAGCAGTTTCCTGGAGACTATGTGCTCCGTCGGGTTGCTTATTATCGCGAGCTGGAAGGCCTCGCTGTCGATAGCCGGGTGTAGAACAGAAAGTAATCTGCTTTCTGTTCATGGCCCGGGTTTTGTCGGCTGCATGCATGTCTTCTCGATTTTTTACGGTTTTTAACGTTAAATTTTATTAAAAAACCGAACAATTTTTCATACAACTTCATTAAAAGAAATTGATCCATTATGGACACGAGTGCTTCTTGTCTGTTGCGTGGATTGCAAGGCTGCTGATGCGTTATATGTATTGGGAGGACCTTTCTTTTTGGCCACTTCATCAGCTACTGCTTTTACAATACCTTCGGTAACGGTTTTCACTGTTGAGAGTTGCCGAAAGTGAGCGTCCAATGTTTCGTAAAATTGCTGGCTTGTCTCTCTCAAGGCATCAATTTCCTGTTTTGGAAACTGTTTATAGTGGTTAGGGTTTTCCTTTAGTAGGGACATCTGCTGGTTATAGATTGCGACAAGTCGCGTTTTCTCTGCCTGATTTTCAGAAAGAGATTGTGGCTTTTGAGCGCCAGAAGTTCATTTTCGAACTCAAGTATCTGACTCAGTCTTGAAATTTTTTCTGACAGTTCACGTGGAGAGAGTAGTACAGGTTTGCGTTGCTGTTGTGGTGTTGTCTGTGTCATGGGTTTATATCTCCTGAAGCGCCAGAATTTCGCGGTAGACCATATCTGCAATCCCAATCCCACCCTGGCGGCTCATGGATTTTGCATATTCGTCATGCAGCATGGAGCGAAAGATTTTTTCGGATTCCCCGCCGCCGAATGTTGTATCGGTCTGCAATCCGCTGGTCATATTGTTGAGCATTTGGCTCAGAAAAAAGGCTTCAAACTCTTCGGCTGTCTGGCGCGCCTTCTGGTCAACTGGTTTGCCGTGCTTGGCTGAACTGGTTTGAAGGGCTTGAATTTGCTGGTTTTGATGAATTAAGTCACTCATTACATCAACTCGATTTCTGCTTGCAGGGCTCCAGCTGCTTTAATGGCCTGGAGAATGGAAATCATATCGCGTGGCCCGATACCCAGAGCGTTCAAGCCATCTACAAGGTCTTGCAACCTAACCCCTGAATCGAGGACCGTGAGCTTCCGATCTGCATCTTCAGTTACCTCTACATTGGTTCTTGGGACCACAACTGTTTCGCCGTTTTCCGCAAAAGGAGAGGGTTGAGAGACCTGAGGTGTTTCAGTTATCCGGACGGTCAAGTTGCCTTGGGCGATTGCGACCGTATCGACCTTAACGTCTTTGCCGATGACAATAATTCCGGATTGTTCATCAATAACGACCCTTGCCATCTGGTCCGGCTCTACCATCAACTGTTCGATATCAGTTAGCAAAGAGACCATGTCTTCGCGTTTGCTGCCTTCCAGATTAAGAACAACAGTCGAAGGATCTGTCGATTTTGCGATGTCGGTGCCGATATATTTGTTAATTACCTGCTCAACGCGACGAGATGTTGTAAAATCGGGGTTGCGCAGGGAAATACGCAAGGTTGTTAGAGAAGCAAGGTCGAAACCCAATTCCCGTTCTACAATTGCGCCATTGGCTATTCGGCCGGCCGTGGGCACGCCTTTGGTTACGGTTTCGGCTTCGCCGCCCGCGGAAAATCCGGCGACATTTACGGAACCTTGCGCCACAGCGTATACCTCACCATCTGCAGCCAGAAGGGGAGTTACCACCAACGTTCCACCGAGAAGACTTTCCGCATCGCCAATGGACGAGATCGCAACGTCAATCCTTGTGCCTTGTCTGGCAAATGCGGGCAGGGTTGCCGTAACAACAACGGCTGCAACGTTATCTGTTTTTGTCTCAGCATCGCGGGTGTTGACGCCAAGCCGCTCCAGCATTGCCGTCAAGCTCTGCTCGGTAAAGGGGGAGCTGGTGAGCTATCGCCAGTGCCGTTGAGACCGACAACAAGTCCGTATCCCACAAGAATATTTTCGCGAACACCTTCGAAATCCGCAATATCTTTTACACGTGAGGCAGCGTTTGCATTTGGCATATTCAGGGACAGGATAATGAGTGATACCAGTATCCGCCCAAAAACCGTGGTCGGCGATTTGATCTCGCCCAGAAATGTTTGAATTTTATCAAATAGATCAATTTTCATCGCTAACAGGCTCTTCTTTAAAGAGGTGTGTTTTACATTTGCAACTCACAATGCGAATATCGTGCCAATTGTTTTTCGTTATAAGTGGCTGAAAAATAACGATAAATAAAATCGGCGGGGCGCGGTTGTTCAAGGCATGGGCAGCTATTTCCGTTTGACCCGGCAATTTTATCCCCTTGATATTTTGTGTAAAAAGACCAAGAGTAAGTACAGACAGGTAAAGCAGATAAATTACAAACGGTTAGATTAATGAGCATGAGAGTTTCAGGTCCAGGTAACGTGAACTCCACCCGCAAGGCAAAGGGAGGGAAATCTGCGTCCAAAACCGGTGAGAAATTCTCGGTCCCGGGTGAAACAAATGAAGTGGCGACCAGCAGTAATGTATCCTCATCGGCACCTATTGCTTCAATAGATGCAATTGTTGCTCTTCAAGGTGTAGAAGATTCTGTTACGAGTAACAAAAAGGCTGTCAGTCGCGGTCAAGACCTGTTAGAGCGTCTGGAAGAAATTCGCCATGGATTGTTAATCGGAGCGATTCCCGTTGAGCGGTTGAAGCAATTGCAAGCGACACTTTCCAAAATGGATGTTAAGGCCGAAGATCCGAAACTTGCCGAGATTCTAGGCGATATAGAGCTGCGCGCTGCTGTAGAATTAGCCAAGCTCGGCTATTAACGGTGATTTTGCGAAAACCGTCATATTTTTTTTCCTATTTTTAGATTATAATTTCCGTTCATTACATTAGATGTGCTAAACACGCATTTCTATAAATTAGACCACTGGATATTAATGCGCTATTTGGAGTTGCGTAATGAACGTTCATTTATCTGATGATTATAGGCCTTCCGAGGACGAGCCTTTTATGAACGCACGTCAGCAGGAATACTTCAGAAACAAGCTCCTGAAGTGGAGAGCTGAAATTCTCGCAGATGCTAGCCAAACGATCCTCAATCTTCAGGAAGAAACCGTTAAGGAACCTGATATTGCTGATCGTGCATCAACGGAATCAGAGCGGGCACTTGAACTTAGGACGCGAGACCGTCAGCGCAAGCTGATTGGCAAGATTGATGCGGCCCTGAGGCGGATTGACGAGGGAGAATATGGCTACTGTGATGAAACAGGTGAGCCAATTTCACTTCGACGATTGGAAGCCCGACCTGTTGCAACGCTTAGCCTGGAAGCGCAGGAACGACACGAACGTCGCGAAAAAGTCTATAGAGACGACTAAGTAAAAAAGCCGGCAATAATTTGCCGGCTTTGTTGTTCCTGGGGGGCAGGGCTTAGAACGGGAAGATGATGTCAAACAATTGTTGACCGTAGCGTGCCTGCTGGACATCAGTCAGGTGACCACGGCCGCCGTAAGCGACACGTGCTTCAGCAATTTTGGAGCTGGCAATTGTATTGGCGGAGGAAATGTCTTCTGGGCGAATGACACCGGTTACATAAAGATCCCGGCTTTCAAAGTTCACGCGAACTTCCTGACGACCTGAAATAACCATGTTCCCGTTAGGCAGAACCTGGGTCACAATGGCGGCAATCTCCATTTCAATGGTTTCATTGCGGGTAACGGCGCCTGAACCATCTACGCTGTGGGTACTTCCAAGGTCAGCTGCGGCCGCAGGATCAACAGCCTCTGGCAGAATTTTGGCCAGCTGGGATTCAAGCCTAGTAGATTGGTGATAGCTGCTTCTTCAGAGGAAGTGCGGGAGGTACTTGTTGAATTATTGAGAGTTGCCTTGTCCTCAATCTTGACAACAACCGTCAGAATATCACCGATCCGATTTGCCCGCTGGTCTTTAAAGAAGGCTCTTGATCCAGGACGCCATAAGGAACTCGCCTGATGAATAACCGGCTCAGGGCGTGGCATTGGTAGGGAAACGGGCTGATAGTCCTTGCTAGTAACAGGGTTTTCAATCCGTGTGAGAGGGGGCTCTTCACCGATAGAGGCTATCCGGCTGTAAGCATTACATCCTGCCAAGCTGGCGCCCAGACCAAAAAGGAGAGCAAATTTTGAGAATTTTTTGAGTGTCAGGTGGGTCATCTTCTAATCTCCACTTTTGGGTTACTGGATCGCAGCTAGGCGCTGCTGGGCTGTAATAATGCGAACCTCTTGCGGGCTTACAATTTGTGCCTGTACAGGTTTGCGGCTGTTTATGTTTTCCACCCTGATGATGTCACCGGTAGAGCCACTTTCAAGTGCTCTTCCAGTGATTGACAAGGCAATGCCCCCATTTTTAAGTGTTACTGCAACCAGCTTTCCTTTGGCGACTGTCACCGGATCACCCAGATTGTTAAGGGCAATCGTTCCACCGGTGCGGACAGCCCGTTTGGGGCTACGGCCCAGCACATCTTCCATATGAACCGCAACGTTACGGCTGACGCGGTTCGCACGGACCAATTTGTAATCCATGTTGGTTTCAGAAATGACTTCTCCTGCAGGGATGAGGCGGGAGGCGACCGGCACCAATATCTGTTTGTAGATTTTTCCGCTGACTTTATATCTGCGAGGATTGTCGGAAGTCGCCGGGGCAACGAGAATTGCGCTGAAAGCCTCTTTAGCCAGATTGTAGGAAATATTTTCCACCATGGCGATCGGATCCTCATCTGTTCCAACCAGAATGGCAGGTGTGCGCTGGCTTAATTGCATTTCAAATTCTGAGCCTCCCAGTTCGGTTTCGAGGGCAATCATCAACTCTTCGCGAATTTGTTGTTCTGGAATGCGAGTTCCTTCGCGCAATACGGAGATTTGCCTGATTGCCTGTTTGGGAGTCCAGCTCAGGCCATGCTTCTTGGCGACAAACGCAAGAGAGGAGGCGTTGAAGACAATTCGCTTGCCCGGAGCTGGTGATGAGGCGATGACGTAATCAGATTTATGTGCGGCTCCATGAAACACATCACCAAATGTAATGCTTTCCCCCTCAACAGAAATGTTGTGTTTCAGCGTTACTTCAGCTGCTTGCAGCAGAGAGACACCTTGTAAAGTTAGCAAAGCGGGAAGAATATATTTGATCAATTGTTTCATGAGCATTTCCTCTATCTTAAGAGTATCAGGCTTTATCTAAGCTGATTGGTGACAGACATCATTTCATCGGCTGTCGTAATAACTTTTGAATTCATTTCATAAGCGCGCTGTGCACTGATAAGCGCTGTGATTTCGCCAACTGCATTCACATTGGAGCTTTCAAGGTAACCTTGTCGTACTGTGCCAAAACCGGTTGAGCCGGGGACCCCCACACTTGGAGCACCGGATGCGGTACTTTCCTTGTACAGATTGTCACCCATTGGCTGTAGACCCGCTTCATTGAAAAAGATCGCAAGATCAATCTGACCCACAGTTTGCAGATTTACCTGTCCGTCAAGTTTGACCTGAACTTCTCCGCTTGGGTTGATTGTGACGCTTAAAGCATCCTGCGGAACAGTGATGGAGGGAAGAACCGTATAACCATCCTGTGTTACGATTTCACCCGTAGCACTAACCTGAAATGATCCAGCGCGGGTATATGCTTCATCACCACTTGGTAGCAGGACCCGAAAATAACCATCACCCTGAATAGCAAGGTCATATGTATTTTCAGTGGCTTCCATCCCACCTTGATCGGTGATCCGATAAACTGATGCGGTTTTCACACCCACACCGATCTGAATACCAGATGGGACAACTGTTCCTGCATCAGAGGAGGATGCGCCTGCGCGGCGAAGATCCTGATACAGAAGGTCCTGAAATTCTGCTCGCTGGCGTTTAAAACCTGTTGTGGTCATGTTGGCAATGTTATTTGAAATCACATCAACGTTCAGTTGTTGTGCCAACATTCCAGTAGCTGCTGTTCCGAGTGCACGCATTACTAATTCCTCTCTTAATTCAACGTGGGCAGTTGTTCGACTGCCTTCATTTGCAAGTCATGTTCTGCATCCAGAAGTTTCTGGGCTGACTCATAGGCTCGCAAAACTTCAATCATGGTGGTCATTTCAAGGATTGGATTTACA
The DNA here is from genome assembly GCF_000616095.1 of Sneathiella glossodoripedis JCM 23214. GTDB lineage: Bacteria > Pseudomonadota > Alphaproteobacteria > Sneathiellales > Sneathiellaceae > Sneathiella > Sneathiella glossodoripedis. Next base: position 276,685 of record NZ_BAMS01000002.1, read on the forward strand.
TTGGAGCTTTCCAGGCTGCCTTGAAGAACTTTGGCTTCAGGGGCAGGGAATGGATTTTCTCCGTTTGCTTTGTAATACCCGTTACCTTCTTGTGTCAGTTTTTGATTGTTATCAAAAGTCACCAGCTCAAGCTTCAGTACTTCATCTGTGCCCAAGTTAATTGTGCCGTCAGCGGCGACTTCGATGTCCGGGTTGGTCAGATCGACCTGGATGGTGCCGTTTCCTTCATCCAGGAGGAAATCACCATTGCTGGTAACGATGAACCCTTCAGGGTCCAGTTTGAAATTGCCATTGCGGGTATAGCGGACGCCATCTTCTGTGCGGATTGTAAAAAAACCATCACCAGCAATCGCAAAATCGAGGGCGCGATTGGTGTTAGTGACCCGGCCTTCACTTTGATCGTGGTAGACGCCGTAATCCTGTACATAGGAAATCTTTTCGGCTTGAGGCTCGTTCTGTAGATATTCCTGAAATACAGGACTGACGCTTTTAAACGAAGTTGTGGACATATTTGCAAGGTTATTTGCAATAATATCCAGATGACGCTTAAGAGCCATTTGTTGAGACAATCCGACATAGACAGCATTTTCCATCTTTTTCTCCGCCTTTCTGGCAAATATTCAGTTGCTCACATTTATGCATAAGCCGTGCCAAAAAATATATTGTTGTATTTCAATGAGTTAAGATGTTGGATAAGGAAGGTGATTGCGTCTAGGGAGCATAAAATACCGGGAAGACGGAAAATTATTCCATCCGTTTGAGGCGAGCGTCGCAAATTCGTCGCTGAAGTGGCTATAGGTTGTATTTTGCCAACTAAATAATATTGAAAATTTGTTATAAAGTGAAATACTGCAACTTATTGTTAACCAAGTTTTTTTAAATTTGGCAGAACTGAAATAATACCAGTAGTGGGACCAGTCTTTAGATGGCAGATGAAAATGCAGAAGGCGCAGAAGGCGCGGCAGCCTCGGAAGAGGGTGATGTTGAGAAGGTCAAGAAGAAGGGCCTGAGTGGCAAGGCTCTTATTCTGTTTATTGTTCTGCCAGTGTTGCTCATCGTTGGCGGTGCCGGCGGAGCTTATTTTGCGGGCGTTTTTGATAGTGAGGAGCCCACGGAAGAAGCGGAAGTCGAGGAGGTGGTAGAAGAGGTCGAGAAGGTTGTGGTCTTCTATGATCTTCCAGACATGCTCATTAATCTGAGTTCCGCCGCTGATGACGCCAGTTTTTTGAAACTGGTGGTATCCCTTGAGCTTGATGACGAGACGGTTTTGCCTGAGTTGGAAAAATTGATGCCGCGGGTAATGGATAATTTTCAGGTATACTTGCGTGAACTGCGCCGGGAAGATTTGCGTGGATCCGCTGGCGTTTACCGACTTAAAGAAGAATTGCTTTATCGTATCAATAGCTCGATCAAGCCCATACAGGTCAAAGATGTCCTGTTCAAGGAAATGCTTGTTCAGTAGGAGTTCTGATGGCTGACGAAGACGAAATGGATATGGCTGCTGCTATGGCAGCTGAGGGCGGTGAAGAAGAAATGGATATGGCCGCCGCCATGGCTGCTGAAGATGGCGGTGACGATGACATGGATATGGCTGCTGCCATGGGCATGGAGCCAGGGTCCGAGGGTGAAATGGATATGGCTGCCGCGATGGGCGGCGATGCCGAGGAAGAGGAGCCTGCAGGAGCGAGTATTTCTGAAGCCTCTTCAGGGCAATCCACCCGTGTTTTGAATCAGGATGAGATTGATAGTCTTCTTGGTTTTGACATGGACGGAGATGGTAGCGGAGAGAAATCCGGTATTAAGGCCATCATCAATTCCGCACTGGTGAACTATGAACGTCTTCCAATGCTGGAAGTTGTGTTCGACCGTCTCGTTCGTATGATGACCACATCGCTCAGGAATTTTACTTCTGACAATGTTGAAGTCAGTCTGGACAATATCACTTCGATCCGTTTCGGTGACTATTTGAATTCAATCCCTTTACCTGCAATCTTGAGTGTTTTTCGCGCAGAAGAGTGGGATAACTATGGCCTCATTATGGTCGACAGTTCGCTGATTTACTCAATCGTGGATGTTCTGTTGGGTGGCCGGCGGGGAACTGCGGCCATGAGAATTGAAGGGCGGCCATATACGACAATTGAGAGAAATCTGGTTGAGCGGATGGTCAGCGTCATTTTGCATGACATGTGCGCCGCGTTTGAACCGCTTAGCCCCGTGAATTTCACGCAGGAACGTGTTGAGACAAATCCCCGTTTCGCAACAATTGCACGTCCAGCCAATGCCGCCATTTTGATCAAGTTGCGTATTGATATGGAAGATCGAGGCGGGCGACTTGAGCTATTGCTGCCGTATGCCACGCTGGAGCCCGTTCGTGAGCTTCTGTTGCAGATGTTCATGGGTGAAAAATTTGGTCGTGACAGTATCTGGGAAAACCACTTGGCGACCGAGTTATGGGCCACCGAAGTGGATATTCAGGCGGTGCTGGACGAGCAGGAAATGTCTTTGAATGAAATACTGGGATTGGAAATTGGTGACACAGTCATGCTGAATGCCTCTCCGCAAAGCCCGGTTGTGCTCAGATGCGGCGGGATCGGAATGGTTTCAGGTAAAATGGGACGTTCTGGACAGAATATCGCTGTAAAGGTCGATAAGACACTTCGTCATTTAGGATAGTTATGTAATGGAATTTTTATCAATTCCCCTGATACTTGATTTGATTTTGATTGTGATGCTGGCGGCCTGCATTGCCTATTGTGTCAGCCTGAACAAGAAATTGTCAGTGATGCGAGACGCGCAGTCGGAAATGCAAAAGGTTGCTAAGCAGTTTGATCAGGCAATCGTAAAATCCAAGCTTGGGATTGAAGAGCTGAAAAAAGCGAGTAAGGACGTCGGCGGCGCGCTACAAAGCGAAATAGATGAGGCTAAAACCCTTGTTGAAGAATTGAAGCTTATTCAGGCGTCCAGTTCAAGAATTGCTGATCGGTTGCAGGAAAGTGTCGGTGGTGTTGGGCAGAAAATCAATACGCCAAAAGAGTCGCTATCGGAAGATAAGGCGGATGAGGAAGTTGTAATTGAGCCAAGGACAGATGCCGAACGCGAGCTTCTTGAAATGTTGACCAAATCCAAGTGAGAAATTCCGGAAATCCCATGATGAAAAACCTGAGAATACTACCCATAACCGTAATTGCGATGGCTCTGGTTTTTGGATTGAAAATCAGCAGCTTCTGGAGTGATGCCCAAGGTTTGATTTTTGGCATTGAGGTTGCGGAAGTTCAGGCGCAGACACAGGAAACTGCCGCTGAGAATGATACCACCGAACAGACCACTGAAAATGAAGCAGCGCCGCAGGAAAATAACAATGAAGCGGAAGCGCAGCGCGAAGACTTTGACGTAACAGAGTTAAGTGAAAGTGAAATTGAAGTTTTGCAAAAGCTGACGGAGAGACGAGAGCAATTGAAAGTTCGCGAACAGGAACTTGAAATGCGCGATAATCTCCTTCAGGCGACTGAGAAACGGATTGATGAAAAAATCGCAAAGCTGAAAGAAATTGAATCTACCATTCAGGATTTGCTCAAAAAACATGACAAGGAAGAATTAAAGAGACTGAAAAGCCTGGTTTCCATTTACGAAAAAATGAAACCTAAAGACGCTGCGAGCATCTTTAATTCATTGGATATGAAGGTGTTGCTGGATATTGCCGGTCTTATGAAAGAGAGCAAACTGGCGACAATCCTTGGTAATATGAATGGGGCAAGAGCCAAGGAATTGACTATCGAACTCGCGACACGCAAGCAGTTGCCGGATGTGAAGGATGGTAATGGATAGCTGTTATATTGCGGCACTCTGCTGTCCCATTTTTACTCGGGATTAACTTAAACGGAATAAGCTTTAAACAGCTGACAGGGCAAAATTGGGAATAGGTGAAATATGGAACAAGCAGTGTTTGCTGAACATCTGACAAAGCGTGTTGAGACCATCCGTGAGGAGATGGGGTCGACAGTTGCTGTGGAAGATGTGGCTGATCTTGTTGAAAAGCTGATGTGCAGCATGGAAGGGGATATTAGTGGTCCTCAAATACAAATTCATTCCCAAATTTTAGAGCTTGTAGATTTTATCAAAAAAGCACGTGTTGAAATATCTTCGCTGCAACCGCAGGAAATCAGCGAACAGCATATTCCTGCAGCAGCTGACGAACTGAGCGCAATTGTTGATGCGACCGAAGATGCGACAAATACGTTTTTGGATGCGGCGGAGACACTCGGTGAAATCGGAGCAAACATTGGCGGCGATCAGGAAGCCAAAATTGCGGATGTGATTACACAAATTTACGAAGCTTCAAACTTTCAGGACATTACCGGTCAACGAATAAACAAGGTTGTCTCAACGCTTCAGCATATCGAAACTGTTATCAACAAAATGGCAGATTCAATGGGAGCACCTGTAAACAAGGATGCAGCGCGCACCGATGCTACAGATGTTCTAAAAGAGAATGATGAGCGGCCGGATGCAGATCTATTGAATGGTCCGCAAATGGATGGTGATGGTGTGTCGCAGGATGAAATCGATGCTTTGCTTGCAAGTTTCGATTAAAGATGGAGTAGCGCTGCCTGATGTTAGGTAATTACCAGCATGTTCCCAATGCAAGGATCGCAAATAAAAGCACAACGATTGTATTCGTTGCGCTTTATTTTTTGTTGCTCGCATTTTTTATTTATCTGAACTCAATATCGGAACCTGCGGAAGAGCGAATTCGCTCTGTTATTGGCAGTATTGACGTTGCTTTCAAAGGGGAAGAAAAGACACAGCAGGAACATGCGGATACCCACTACAAGCAGGACAAGCTCGGCAATGCGGTGTTTCATGCTCAATTGAAGCAGGTCTATGAAGCTGCTATTCCACTGATCAAAAGTGAAGAGAGTAAAGAGGGCGATAGTTTGCGTTTTCGCATTCCTGTCAGTCAGTTATTTGCAGAAAAATCCACGGATATCCGCGCCGCCAGACAAGATTTACTTGATGAGACCGCCAGAATTCTGATTAAACGCAGTAGTGTTGTCCCGACTGATATGGAAATTTCACTTAGGACATCTGCTGATTTACCCAAATCGGACGAGCTTGGTGGAAATCTGGATATTAAGCGATTAAACACACTGGTAGAAAGCTTTGCCGCGCAAGGTGTGCCAGCGAGAAATCTGTTTGTTGGACTTTCCGGAAATGCTGAGAATGAAGTCGTATTTCAGTTCTATGTACGGGATAATTTTAATCACCAATTCCAGAGGGAAGCTGATAAATGAGCCTTCTGGATGAAAATATGCTACCTGCCAAGCGCCGCACAAATACTATGTGGCTTACCTCGTTAGCTGATTTGCTTGCGCTCCTACTCGCGTTTTTTGTTCTTGTGTTTGCGATGAATGAAATCAAACGGGACACTTGGGAAAAGGTAATTGATGCAATCGGTAATCCGCTTAATCTGAACATAGAGAATGAAGAGGCGGGACCAACCGCTGAGAAGAATGTGGAGCTGTTCTCGGAACAACGAGCATTTGATCTGGACTATCTGGAAAATATTATCAGCGCAAAAGTCGCAAATAGTGAACAGCTAAAACATGTTGAGGTGTTCAAGCTGCAGACCGCCTTATTATTTCGTTTGCTGGCGATACTTTTTTTGAGGCTGGAAATAATACAGTATCTCAAAAGCTGGTGGAAGCAACTCGATTGCTCGGTGAAAGTCTGCGCTATGTAAAAAACAGGGTGGAGGTATACGGTCATACGGACCCGGTTCAGGCAAAGAACCCAACAGAGGAAACTCTGTCCAACTGGGGTTTGTCACTTGCCCGGGCCCTGTCAGTATCAGAGGCCTTGCGACGGGCGGGTTATGGGTATGATATTCGTGTTTTTGGAATGGCAGATACACGTTTCTTTGAACTGGCATCTGTAGAGACAAAAGAAAAAAAATATGCACTTGCACGCCGCGTTGATATTGTCATTCGCGAAGCAAAGGGACTTGATCGATGATTAATCTCAGGCTTCCAGGGCAAAAAATACTCTTCTTGCTGGGTTTTATTCTGAGCTTTGCGTTTATGCCAATATTGGTGAACGCAGCGGAAAAAATTGCAATTCGGGCCGCGGAACATCCCACATATGGGCGTGTTGTTTTCGACTGGGGCAGAGCGCAATCTTATGATGCTGATATTCGCGAGGGAAGCTTGATAATCACTTTCAAGGATCCGCTAGAGGCTAATCTATCAGTTGCGGAAAGAGCCCTGCAAGATTATGTGGGGAAAGGGGAAATATATAATAATAACAAAAGTGTACGATTTCCTCTTAAAGGCGAATATGGGTTAAGGACGGCAGTTTATGGAACAGCAATTGCGGTCGACTTACTGAAGAATTCAGGTGCTACTGATGCGCGAAAATCTGTTCGTGTGCGCGCCGGTGACCATCCAAAATACAGTCGCCTTGTGGTGGACTGGCCAACGCGCACTGAATATCAGGTTCAAAAGAAAAACGGTTTTTTTGATCTGGTTTTTGATAAATCCGCGAATCTTGACATCGCCAAAATACAATCTGACTTGCCGAAATTTGTGAGCGGGCTGGCGGTAGAGCAAAATAGTGGCTCAACAACGTTGCGTGTAACAACAGGTGATAATGCGACAGTCCGCGCTTTTCGCAGCGGAAACAGCATTGCTTTTGATTTCCGCAAAGATCAAACAGGAAATACCACAGCCTCAACAGAAGTTGATCCAAAACCAGCGGTAGTTGCGAAAGTTTCGAAAACACCTGTACAGAAGCTGACAAATAACATTGATAAAGTAACCCAGCCTACGCGTGAGGACGATCCAGTACCCAGTCCTGCACAAGAGTTGGGAACTAAAGATACAGAAACAATAACAGCAAGTCTGAAACCCGCACCTGCTGAAAATGTTGGCGCGTCACAGGCAGAAGAACCTGCAGACGTGCCAGCCATGGCAACCAATTCACCAAGATCATTGATCCCCGTAGCAGGCTCTAAACCCATGAAAGCTGAACCTGCTCTGCCTGAGAAAAAGTTACTTGTGGATGTTGGTAACCTTAGAGATGGATTTCGGTTGATTTTTCCTTTTGAAGAATCTGCGGCTATGGCTTTGTTTGAGCGGTCAGGTAATTATTGGGTCGTGTTTGACAAGCCTGTAGCACTGGATTTTCGAAATTTGGGTGGTCCCTATAAGTTTCTGGTATTGAAGAAAAAACAGTTCGGCCATGAAAGCGCTACAATCGCTAGATTAGCTGTTCGAGATGGGTACGCGCCCAGCGTTACCCGTATCCAGAATGAGTGGCGTGTCGACTTTCGACTGGCGGAGTCTCCGGTTATCAAGAATACCATTGATATTCAGCCACAGCCTGCGGCACAAAATGGCGCGCGGGTATTTATTCCTGCCGTCAATAACGGGGACAAAATTAGCTTTATTGATCCACAGGCAGGTGATGAACTTGTTGCAGTTCCTCTGCATGCCCCAAGCTGGGGTTTTGGCAGATCAAGAACCTTTACACAGTTTACGATTTTACCCTCAATGCAGGGAATTGCGATGACGGCGCGCGATCCGTCTGTTGCGGTTAGTGTGGAGCGAAATGGCGTATCAGTTACTGCAGAAGGTGGATTGCAGCTAACCCGCGCGATTTCCCGCCAAGATTTGTTCGCGGACGGTGATCTGACGGATCGTTTTGATTCCAAGAAAGATAAAGCACAATTGGTTCAACTCGATACTTGGCGGCAGGTGCCTGCCAAGGAATTTTGGGAACGTAAACAGCTTTTACAGCGGCGCGTAGCAAGGTCACCTCAGGCGGGGCGTAATGGTCCCAGAATGGAGCTGGCCAAATTTTTGGTTGGGCATGAGTTTCATGCGGATGCAATCGGAGTATTGGAGCGGATACGTCTTGATGATCCCCGTGCAGATGAGGATGGGGTTTACAGATTGCTACGAGGGCTCGCCAACCTGGGTCTAAGGCATCTGGATCAGGCGGAAGTCGATCTGTTTAACCCGGTATTTGATGGCATTGCTGAGGTGGCGCCGTGGCGAGCTAAGCTTGCTGCAGAGAAGAAAGATTGGAAACGGGCAGCGTCTGAGCTCAAAATCGGCCGCGATGCTTTTGGAGTTTATGATCAGGATTTATCAAACGAGTTCAATCTGTTGGCGGCTGAAGCTGCGCTAGAGGATTATGACATTGAAGCCGCTAATGCGGCACTTGAAGAAATCAGAACATCCGTGAGTGGTCAGGTAGATCTTGAGACCGCTGCTTTGCGGGAATATCTGGAGGGTGTCTCCGCTTTGCGCTCAGGGGATATTGGGCGCGCCGTTGGAAAATTTGATCAAACGATAGCGCTTGATCATAGACCAACAACAGCGAAAGCAAGATTTGCCAAGGTAAATGCCCAGCTTGCGTTGAAAGAATTATCGCCGGAAGAGGCAATTGAAGAGTTTCGTAAAATGTCGTTCGTCTGGCGCGGTGATGAACTTGAGCTCAATATTCTCAAGCGGATCGGTGACTTGCAAATTGCAAGTGGTCAAATGCGCGAAGGTCTGAAGACCTTTAAGGAAATTGTCATGACATTTCCAAAAGCACCCATCGCGCGGGATACAGCAAGGGAAATGAATGACATATTCAATCAATTATTTCTTGAAGGTGGTGCAGAGGCGCTCCCTCCCATAAAGGCACTGGCGCTTTATTATGAATATCGTGAACTCACACCACTTGGGGATAAGGGCGATCAAATGATCAGAAATTTGGCAGATCGATTAATCAAGGTTGATCTGCTGGAACAGGCCGCGCAACTGCTTGACCATCAGGTTAATTTCCGACTTAGCGGGGCACAGAAGGCTGTCACGGGAGCAAAGCTTGCTGTTGTACATCTTTGGAATGGTGATCCTAAAGAGAGTATCAATATCTTGAGCCGCACAAGATGGCGGGCTTTACCTGATCGCGTGAAAGACGAGCGTCGCTATATCCATGCGCGAGCCAATATGGAACTTGGCAAGTATGACGATGCGTTGGATTTTCTCGAATCTGATAACAGTGAAACTGCAGATTTACTCCGTGCTGAGATTTATTGGAAGTCAAAAAACTGGGCACGTGCAACCGATTCTATTGATAAGCTTCTTCAGAAAAACGGTGCCGAAAAAGCAGTCAAACTGAGCGAGGTGGATCGGCAACGGGTGATGCAAATGGCAGTTGCATACAGCCTTTCAGCAGATACAAACGGGATCAATAAACTTCGTTCGACCTACCGCAAGAAGTTAGTTGGTACGCCGGATCTGGATGCATTTGATTTAATTACAGATCAATCAGACGCCTCTGACACAGGGTTTAGGGAGCGGGCGACAGCAATCGCAAAAATTGGTCAACTTGAGAGTTTTATGGCTGGGTATCGCGAACAGCTTAAAAATGGAGAATTCTGGTCAACGAACTAGCAGAACGTTCGCCAGCTATGTTCTCGTTTTTAAACCATTTTGTTTCATGCGCCATAAAGCGAGATCAACTCGATCCTGCCCGAAAAAAGGTTCCCCTTCATAAACTAGTGTTGGTACTCCCCAATGTCCGGATTTTTCCAAAGCTTCCTGGTTTTGCTGAATTCGACTGTCGATTTCAACTTCATGGCCTGTTACCTGTTGTTGCAGAACATCAAGGTTAAAGCCGGCTGCTGCCACCGTTTGCGATAGAATTTCGGGCTTATGCCAGTCAACAGTTGTACCATCAAAAATAGATTTTGATACAACGTTCAAAAATTCAAGGCCATCTCCAGTCTCACTTGCAATCACACCTAGGCGGGTGATGTTGTGGATATAGGGTTGATCTTCAGAAATTCTTCCTTTTTCCCTATCTATCACGACTGGATCGGGCCTTGGCCATATGAATGTCATACCTCGGTATTCTGCAATTCGCGCGCAATCGAGCATAAGATACGGAATCCATTGAGGATTGATCGTTTCAAAAAACTCTGGATTGCGGATAGCAATGGGATAAACCGGGCGAACATTTATTTTTAGATCATACGTTTTTACAAGATCCAGGTACTGAGGGATTGCCAGATAGGAATAGGGGCTTCGAAACGACCAGAACAGGTCGCAGTCATTGTCATGGGGTTCACCCTTTTTGTTTTTTGTTCCTTTTTCCTATTGTGACAATGATTGCCAAGAGGATCAATTCCGAAATTCATCACTTGTTCAATTGATAAATTTTATTTCCGGTTCTTTCTGGACGTTTTTGCATAAAGTCCGCGCGGGCGTTCTTGAGCTGACCCCGGGTCAAGCACGGTAGCCTTGTAATCGGTCCAGTCTTCGTCATCAAAGCTGTTCAGGTCTTCCGCAAATTCGAAATCCTTGAGAACCTTTTCACTATATGTGCTGCGATGTAGGGGTTGAATTTGCATAAGTGGCATATCGCGCCTGAAACTGATTGGCATGTCGGTTTTTCGTAAGCGCAGATTTGTAAATAAAGGACCAAACCATCGATCAGTTTCAATAATTCCCTCAAAATGTTCATAAGCACTATGTGCTGGCAAATTCGCGGGTTGGCGTACCAATATGCTCCAATCGGGTTGCGTTTTAACCATTAGACCGGACCAGATTTTAAGGACACCACTTTCGGGGGCGCGTGAAATAAAGGGAGGGGCATAGCCTTTAAGCTGGGGTGGCGAGTTTTTGTCGAAATGATCTGAAAAACCCGGATATTGTGCGGCTTCTAACGGAAGCCAACTATCCATATCCCCAAATTGCCAAAATATTTCTGAACCATTCCAAAGCACAGAAAAGTCCATGGGAGGAAATATGTACCAACCGAAAGCAGAAGCCGTTGTCATCGGTTCACAGTATCGGAATGCTCGGGTTGGGATTAATCCACCTGCCGATCTGTCTGCCCTTTGAGGTTTAGGAGTGTCCTCGATCATACGGTAAAATTTGATGATCGGCGAAGGTGACACCAGCGCGGAACTCCGCGCTAGGTCACTTTTTTCAATACCCTTTTGGATACCCATAATGTTTTTGATTAAACGCGAAAGGCAGGGCTCATATTTCCAAGGCGCACCTTGGCATTATCTTTTGTTTTTGTTTCTGAGATGTCAATTTTAAACACCGGGCTCATGTTCCCAAGGCGGACTTTTGCGCTATCTTTTACTTCTGTGTCAGATGTTTCTATTTTGAATGCAGGACTCATATTCCCCAGACGAACTGCTCCGGTGTCTTTTGTCTTGGCGTTGGATGTTTCAACTTTAAACGCCGGGCTCATATTTCCCAGTTGAACATTTTTTTTATCACTAACCTCTGCTTTCGCACTTTCAATCTTGAATGCAGGGCTCATATTGCCAAGGCGAACAGAACCACAATCTTTAGTGGAAGTTTTATTGGTTGAAACAGAGAAGGTACGAGTAAACATTTTAATATCCTCATCTAATACATATAAATACAGTTACTGCCCCCAAAACCGAGAGAGTGTTTTTTCTATTCCCATTTATCCATGATCTGGGAATAAAATAGACGTCAAAGTAGTGTTTGGTGACGTTCTGTGATTAACCGTAATTTTGAAGATCAGGATTGTAAAGTTGGGTGGCGCAATGGTTGTTTAGCCGAAATTTTAACAAAGAAAAATCAAACGTTTTTTTGGATCAAGTTTATTAACAGGTTGAAATAAAATATAAAAATTTGAACTGATTATAATTAAAGAGAGAAATATATATTTATTACTCTCTAATATAAAAGGGTGTCAAAAGATTTCATTAAGGTTAATTTCTGATGGCGGTTAACTATAATATATTGAAGATTAACAAGAATTAAATTCGTTTTTTAAGAGTTTTGTAATGAATAAAATTTTCGGATTATTTTAATAAAATTTGATTTAACGTATAATGTGATACACTAATGTAACAACCCTCACTAGTAGTATTTAAAATTGTTTTAATCTTATTGAGTTCGTAAGTTCAGATGAAAATGATGGAATTTCTTTCCTAATTGAGCGGGAATACTGCATTTCTCTAATTAGGCAGGGTCTTATAACCCAAAAAAACGATAAATATATTTTATTGCCGAGGAGAGGGAAAATGCCCGAATTCGCAGAATCACAGGCATTTCAATAGAACGGCAAACGTATTTAGAGTGAGGAATATTGAGAAAGAGTTGAAGCAAATAATTGTTGGTCCACATTACCACCGGATAATACGGCAACAACAACTTTTCCATTCACATCGATTTTGCGTTGGAGAAGGGCTGCAAAAGCGACAGCGCCACCGGGCTCAACTACCAACTTGAAATAATGGAATGCGGCCCAGATTGCTTGTTTTGCCTCCTCATCTGAAACTGTAACTCCGCTTGCTTTGCACGATTGTAGGATTGGAAATGTTAATTCTCCGGGCATGGGAGTGACAATTGCATCGCAAATGCTTTTATGTTCCGTTCCATTTTCTAATCGTTTTCCTGCGATCAAAGATCTGGTTGTATCATCAAAATTCTCAGGCTCCGCTGCGTATATCCGTGTATCCGGTACAAGGGTCTGTGCGGCGAGCGATATACCACTTAACAAACCACCCCCGCCACAAGGCGCCACTATAGCGTCAGCTTCAAGGTTCAGTCGTTTCAGTTGTTGAATAATCTCAATTCCAGTTGTGCCTTGCCCAGAAATGACATGGGGATTGTCATATGGTTTGATTAAAGTAAGGTTTTCCTGAGCCGCAATTTTAGCACCTATTTCTTCACGGGATTGCGTATAGCGATTGTAGGTTATGACCTTAGCCCCATATCCTTTAGTGTTGTTGAGTTTGATTTCGGGAGTGTCTTCGGGCATGAGAATTGTCGCTTTGATACCATGCATTTGAGCCGCCAAAGCGACTCCTTGAGCGTGATTTCCACTAGAGTAGGCGAAAATACCTCGATTTTTTTGATCCGTTGACAGCGAAGAGATAGCGTTAAAAGCACCTCTGAATTTAAAAGAACCTGTTTTTTGAAGCGTTTCCGCTTTTACAAACAGCCGACAACCCAGAAATTCATTAAGAGCTGGTGATTCCAGCAAGGGTGTTTTAACAGCCACAGATTTAATTGCTGTAGCTGCCTTTAAAATAGTCTCATATGTAGGTGTCATTTTAGTCCAGGTTATCCAGAAACGTTTTTATTGTGTTGATACAGGCGGGCTCTGTTAAAGTGGGGACGTGCCCTCGGTTGGGCAATGTCAGGGTCTGCATATGGGGTAATACAGTTTGCATTTTTTGAAAAGTCTCTTCACTTAACACATCAGATAATTCACCTCGAATGGCAAGCACTGGTTTGGAGTTGAGGGATTCAAAAAACGGCCACAAATCTACGGGATCTTTTTTGTCAAGCTGTTCACGTAACGCTTTTCCCAATGTCAGGTCATAATTTGCACGGTAGTTTCGGTCTTTTTCATCGAACACAAATCCAATACCAGCTGTTTCAAGCCAATATTCTTCTTCAACGTCAGGGTAAGCGGACCGATACATTTCTTTTTGCGCCAAGGCTGCATCTTCAAGGTTATTAAAACGAATATCTTTTCCAACATAATCGGCGATACGCGAGCTACCCTCTTCGGAGACTTCCGGCCCGATATCGTTCAGGATCAAAGCCTTTACAAATTGCGGGGCTAGTCCGGCCAGAGCGATACTGAGGATGCCGCCAAGTGATGTCCCTATGAAAATTGCATTCTTGATGCCCGCATGTGACAGAAATGTCAGGACGTCTGCAAGATAGGTTTGAGGGTCATAATTTTTATAGTTGCTATCCCAATCTGATTGACCCCGCCCGCGATAGTCCAGAGTGAAAATCTGCCGATCATTTGCAAACTCGGCTGCAAATCCTTCAAAGTCACCTGAGTTGCGTGTAAGACCAGAAAGACACACCACCGGTAAACGGTCACTAGTGGCACCATATTGACGGTAATAGAGATTCAGATCATCGTTAGATTTGTAAAAATGCTCAGTGTAGCTCATAGTCTCTGCCAAATTATGTTACTCCGACTATGGGGAACATTTGTGTCAGATTTTTGATCTGGCAATCAGGTGAAGAGGGCAGGCGCTCTGCCGCCTGATCGAACCGGTTACACCAAATTGTATTAAATCCGAAATCTTTTGCTGAATATGCGTCCCATCCATTGGAACTTTGAAAAGAAATATGCCGTGCATCCACACCAAGACGATCCACAGCCAATTCGTATACTTTGGGGTGTGGTTTAAAGACTTTTACTTCCGCTACCGAGTAGACTCCATCCAGCAAGCTTGAAATTCCAGCATTTTCGACCGCTGCTTCGAGCATCTGCGGTGAACCATTGGAAAGGATGGCGCATTTGATGCCGGCCTCCTTCAGTTTTTTGAGTGTTTGAGGAACTTCCTCATAGGCGGACAAAGTCAGGTAAAGATCCATCAATCGTGCTTTGAGGGCTTTGTCATTTAGATTTTCCGCCTCCATTGCAAAATCAAGGGCATCTTCCGTGATTTTCCAGAAATCCGTGTAATTTCCTTGCAGGCTCCTCAACCATGTATATTGGAGTTGTTTCAGCCTCCAAATGTCGGAAAGAGTTTTCCAGTTTTCGCCCAAGCGGTCTTTTTCCTGACGAGCAGCAGCATCTACATCGAATAAGGTTCCATAGGCGTCAAAAACACAGGCTTTGATGTCAGGGAAGCGGGTATCAGTCATAAATATTCCTAATTTTAAGGCGCCCCGTATTAGATTGGCAGGATAGAGCATTCCCCTGCCTGCCGACCAGTCAAAAATTCAGTTTGTTGGGTTTCCTCTCAAAAGGTCATCTCCCATTTGGACGATCTTGATCTCATCTTCGTTCAGGAGTTGACGATAAACCTGCAGGTTCTCCATAACACGCTGAACGTAATTCCGTGTTTCATTGAAAGGAATAAGTTCAATCCAGTCCAATGTATCAATCTCGTTCAGTCTTGGATCGCCCCATTCTTCAATCCAGTTTCTTATCCGGGAACTACCCGCGTTATATGAAGCGATTGCCAGTATGTAGGAGCCATCAAACCTGTCGATCAGGCTACCAAGATACGTGCTTCCAAGGAGTGTGTTATAGGCAGGATCATTTATCAGCTTTGATTTTCCGTAACTGACTTTGAGCTTGCGTGAAACAGCGCGCGCTGTTCTGGGCATGAGCTGCATTAAACCCCTTGCTCCAGCGGGAGAGATAGCGTCACTTGCAAAGGCACTTTCCTGTCTGGTAATCGCAAGAATAAGGGGTTTTTCAATAGGTGGATTTTCAGGAAAATAGGTATGAGTTGGCCAACTGATATCCGGTAACTCCGTTCCAAGTTGTGACGCTCTTTTTGCGACGGCGACCCCAAAATCTGGTCGGTTTATATCGCTTGCTAGTTTACCTAAATACACATAATCCTGCGGATTGGTTGCATCTTCAGTGAGTTTGAGCAAAAACGGTCTGGCATACCGACTTCGGTCAAGCTCCGCCAAATGCCGAACGATCATTACGAGTTCGTTTTTATCCAAGCGTTGTCGGGTTTCCCTGTTGAACGATGATTTTTTCTTGAGCTCGGGGGCTGATTCCAGGCCCAGTTCACTCATGGCGACCTGACCATAAAATGTGGAGCTATAGCGAGTTGCCTCCTCGAACCAGTATTTTGCAGATTTCTCATCTTTCATCGCGGCATAAGCGCGCGCTATCCAGTATGCACCGCGGGCACGGCTAATTGGATAACTGACATTTTCATACAAACGCGTGAAATGAACGAGCGCTTCGTCATATTCATGCAGGAAGCGCAAGGCTATCCATCCTGCAAGCCATTCAGCAGAAGCAAATTTGCCACCAGTTTTAAGGCCATGATACCGCGACAGGTTGTAAGCTTCGGTAATATGTCCAAGCCGCAAAAGCTTTCGAGCCTGAATTTCGCGCTCCGGCCACCAGATCTCGGGGTGGGGCACATCTTCTCCCATTTTGAGGAGCAGCTCTCTTGCTTCTTCGTGGCGGCCTTTTCTTCTGCGCCATTTGGTTCTGTCAAAGATAAGCCCCGGGTCGTTCATCAACTCTTGTGGTACCTGCCGTAGGCCAGCGTCAACATTTCGAGACATGCGCATCAGCGAATTCGGGCGATTGCAAGTTTTTTCTTGTCTGATGATACCCGATCAAGCATTCGGATCGCGTAAACTGCATCTTTTCTCCATAACAGGTTATCAAGGCGAATTTCATGATCAAGCTGACTTAAAAGGTTTTTGTGGCTCCTGATGAATTTTTTCTCCAGCCCTTCACTGAAACTTCCTTCATGCCAGGCGCGGCGGATCCACTCTGTTCCTTTCTCTATTTTGCCTTTTTGAAGTAAGCTTCGCCAAGACGCCACATTCCCATCCCGGTAAGAGGGGTGTGGTCTGTAAACCAAGCCAGTGTCCTTTCAGGTGAGATCGGGTTTACCAGTGCTTCCTCTGCCCGGCGCATCAGTGTTTCCCGGTAAGGCCAATGAGGATTATCAATTACAAAATTTGCAATCTGTTCAAAACTGGCCCCACCTTTATAAGCCCTTAACCAACGCCAATAGATGTATTTCGCGGGGAGTTGATAGGTCGCTTTTTCAGCATCCGCGATTGCACTCTTCCACTGAAAACGTGAAAGATGCTCAAAAGCTCTCTTATAATGGGCTCGATCAGTGTTGGAAATTAGGCCTGTCGCGAAAGGCGGAGGCGGGAGTTCAATACCTGTCGGCCTTGTTTTTGGTAGAGGAATGGAAGTCAGGTTGATTTTTTCTGCGGCAACAGGGCTGCTGGTATTTTCTTTGCGTCTTGGCTTGGGTGGGGTGGTAGCCGACACAGGAGTTATCTGTATGAGCTGTTTCTGACGGGGCAGAGGGATATATGCTTCTGCAGGAGCATTCATTGCTTTGTTAGCAGGTTGACGATCAATCTCGTCATCCTCCAGCGTCAGCAATTCATTGGCATAGACCGTCTGGCTGCAGACAAACAGGACCGCCACCCATTTTAGTAAATGGCGAATTGTAAAACCAGATATAGGGGGCAATTTAGCCAACATTGCTGCGTTCAACTTTCTAAAACCAATGACCTTGATAACATGTATTGCGTGAAAACAGCGTTAATTAACTCCTTCAAATTTAACCATCTCCCAAACTCTTGCTCGCCATTTCATATACGTCGTTGGAAATATTTTCGGTGTTTAATATGGCTTTCAATGCGTCTTTCATTTTGGTTTGACGATCATCATCATAGCGGCGCCATTGACCCAGCGGGCTTACAAGTCTTGCTGCAATTTGTGGGTTTATGCCGTTGAGTTTAATAATTGCATCTGTCAGAAACTGGTAACCCGCTCCTGTTCGGGAGTGAAAATGACGCGGATTAGCAGACGCAAATGCAGCAATTAACGACCTTACACGATTTGGGTTTGTATAGGTAAAGGCTGGATGGCCTAATAGCTTGCTCACATCTTCCAGTGCAGCATCACGGGAGGAAGTAGCCTGCAGAGTGAACCACTTATCTATCACGAGAGAGTCATTTTCCCATCGATTGTAAAAATCCTCCAGACATTCATCGCGGGCTGGGTGGTTTGTTACAACCAGACGTGACAGAGCAGAAATGCGATCTGTCATATTGGTGGCAGTTAAATATTGTTCTCGGGCCATTTTCAAAATTGATGGATCCTCAGTGCCACTCAAATAGAGAAGCGCCATATTTTTGAGCGACCTGTCCCCGTTATGGTCTTGGTTCTGATGCTGTTCATAAATGGCCATTAATTCATCTGAATAGGTTGCGCCGATTGTCTTGATTGCCTCTTTTCGGGCATTGTGAATGCCGTCAACATCAACCACGCTCATTTGCTGCCCGATAAACTGCTCCCCTGGCAGAGACATAGTAATGGCTTTGTAGGCCGGCTCAAGAGAGGCATCTGCAAGCAGGTCTCCAAATGCTCCAATGAAATCTTCGGCCAGACGATTTGCACCTTTTTCGGTTATGAGTTGCAACAGGCGTTGGGTCGCGAGGCGTTGTCCCGCTTCCCATCGGTTAAACAGATCCGTATCATTTTTAAAAAGCGTCACAAGTTTATCGTCCGCGGGACTAGCCCTTAGACGAACCGGCGCAGAAAAACCACGAAACAGGGACGGGGTTGGCCTTTCTTTTAACCCGTGAAATGAAATCTCTTCGACTTCCTTTTTCAGATTAATCAATTCCGTGCCACTTCCATCTAAACCTGGGATAAGATCCTCTCCGTTACTACCAAGCAGGCCAATTTTAAGTGGAATATGTAACGGCGGTGCATTTTTACCGGCCTTGGGATTATCCTGTCTGATCCGCAGGGTGTAACTACCTGATTTTTCGTCATAGTCGTCAGTTATGGAAATTTCAGGCGTTCCTGCTTGAATATACCAGTTCCTGAACTGGGAAAGGTCGGTTTCACTACCGTCCTCTAGTGCTTTTATAAATTCCTCTGTCGTGACCGCTTGGCCATCATGTCGTTCAAAATACAGGTCCATTCCTTTGCGAAAGTTCTCTTCGCCGAGGATAGTATGTGCCATTCGAATGACTTCAGCCCCTTTTTCGTAAACAGTAGCTGTGTAGAAATTATTTATTTCAACATAGCTTTGAGGCTGAATTGGGTGGGCGAGAGGGCCTGCATCTTCTGGAAACTGGGCGGCCCGAAGGCGTTGAACATCTTCTATGCGCTTTACCGCGGCACTGTTCATGTCAGCGGAAAACTGTTGGTCCCGAAATACTGTGAGCCCTTCTTTGAGTGTGAGTTGGAACCAGTCGCGACAGGTAATGCGATTGCCGGTCCAGTTGTGGAAATATTCATGGGCGATTACGCTTTCAATTCCGTCAAAATCTGCATCTGTTGCTGTTTCTTTTGAGGCAAGAACATATTTCGAGTTAAATACGTTAAGTCCTTTGTTTTCCATCGCACCCATGTTGAAGTCGCTGACGGCAACAATCATAAAGATATCAAGATCATATTCGCGGCCATATTTTTCTTCGTCCCATTTCATTGATTTTTTAAGCGAAGTCATGGCGTGATCACATTTATCTTCGTTTCCTTTCTCCACAAAAATCTGCAGTTTGATCTGCCGTCCTGACTGAGTGACGAAATGATCTTCAACTACCGCGAGGTCGCCAGCTACAAGAGCAAACAGGTAAGCAGGTTTTGGGAATGGATCGACCCAAAGATTATATTGCCGACCATCATCCAGATGACCGCTTTCCATGAGGTTTCCATTAGACAGCTTAACTGGATATTTAGTGCCATCTCCCACGATTTTAGTGGTAAAGCGGGCCATGACATCCGGACGATCCATGTAATAAGTGATTTTTCGAAAGCCTTCCGCCTCGCATTGTGTGCAGAAGTTGCCACTGGATTTGTACAGACCTTCCAGTTCGGTATTATCCTGAGGCTTGATCAGCGTAACAATTTCGACCGTAAACTCGTCTGCAGGCGCAGCAAAAGTGAGGCCAGTACTTGATAAAGTGTAATTTTGCTGATCAAGCAGTGTTCCATCAAGAGTGATGCTTTGTAGATCGAGTTTCTCACCGTCCAGATAAACAAGGTTACCGTTATCAGTTTGTCGTTTGATTTTCAGGCTTGAGCTGACCTTAGTGACATGTTCATCCAATTCAATAACAAGGTCGACATGTGTAATAGTGAAAGCCGGAGGTGTGTAGTCCTTCAGATAGATCGTTTTCGGTGCAGCTTTTGACAGTGACATGGTTTTCCTTTGCTAGACGTTCCTTACAAGGATAAACAGAAAAATAGTGGTTTCAAGGGGGGGACGAAACAGATAAAGCAACTAAACAGCCTGTCTCAAACATTGAACCATATGCGAGGAAATGCAAGTTACATCTTGCCAAGTCTGAAAGTCTGCCTATAACTCTGATTTCCGGCTTAAAGCATATGGAATAAGGAAAGCCGGTTCAGATCAATATTAATTTTAAGGATACTGTCATGTTTAGAGGATCAATCACTGCGCTCGTAACACCATTTAACGGTGAGAGTGTGGATGAAAAGGCGTTCCAATCTTTCGTGGACTGGCAGATAAAATCCGGAACAAAGGGGCTAGTCCCGGTAGGAACTACTGGCGAGTCGCCAACACTAAGTCATCCAGAACATGATCGGGTGGTGGAGCTCTGCATTGAGGCTGCTGACAAGCGTGTTCCTGTTATGGCGGGAGCAGGTTCCAATAACACATCAGAGGCCATACGTCTGAGCCAACATGCGCAAAAAGCTGGTGCAGATGCTGTTCTGGTCGCGATGCCCTATTACAACAAACCTTCGCAAGAAGGCATGTATGCTCATTATAAAGCAATTAATGATGCAATCGATATTCCCATTTACATCTATAACATACCGGGACGTAGCATTGTTGATATGACCCCTGAAACAATGGGTGAGCTTGCGAAGCTCAAAAATATTGTGGGTGTGAAGGATGCAACCGGCGATGTTTCACGCGTTTCACTTCAGCGGCATTTTTGCGGAGAAGATTTTATTCAGATTTCTGGCGAAGATGCAACGGCGATTGGGTTCAATGCACAAGGGGGTGTGGGTTGCATTTCAGTGACATCAAATGTTGCTCCCGCGCTCGTCTCTCAGATGCAGGAAGCAACATTGAGTGGCGATTTTGCCAAAGCTGTTGAAATTCAGGAAAAACTGATTCTTTTGCATAGTGCGATGTTCATGTATCCAAGTCCAGCACCTGCAAAATATGCGCTTTCACTGCTTGGACATTGCAAGGAAGATGTGCGTTTGCCTCTTGTATCTGTGCCTGAAAATACAAAATCAGTAATTCGCGCGGCAATGAAGCATACTGGATTAATTGACTAGGGGTATTTGAATACAGCAAATGGCTGATAAATTTATCGCAGAAAACAGGAAAGCCCGGCATAATTACTTCATTGAGGATGATTTCGAAGCCGGGATCATGCTGCTGGGTACGGAGGTCAAAAGCCTTCGTGCCGGCGGTGCCAATATTCAAGAGAGTTATGCTTCTTTTGAAAATGATGGCCTGTATCTGGTGAATGCTCATATTGCTGAATATGGTTATGGCAACCGCAATAACCACGAGCCGTCCAGACCGCGTAAATTGTTGATGCATAAACGCGAACTTGCAAAGCTGCATCAGCAAATTCAACGTGCTGGAAAAACACTCGTTCCACTTTCGCTTTATTTTAATGAGCGCGGTAAGGTGAAGGTCAAGTTAGGCCTTGCTGCGGGCAAGAAGAAGCATGACAAGCGGGAGACGGAAAAGAAACGTGACTGGAACCGGGAAAAACAACGCCTGATGAAAAACAGTCACCATTAAATACGGGGCTACTGCAGCGTGTAACCTTCTGGGAAATGAATCTGCGCCAGATTGACATCTTTTGTGAACGCGACCCCAATTGACTGATCCTTTTTCCAGACAATACGCCCGGTATACTCCGTTTCTGACAAGACTGAAGAGCGGAGCGTTACCTGCGTTCCAACAGGTTTATCCAACTGTAGCCAAACTCTCGCACCTCCTTCGCTGAAATCAATCACATTGCCGTTATAACGGCTCTGATCAACAAGAAGCGTTGCGGGGCAATTGACAGGGTGGCGGTCATGCCGTCTGCTGGACTTATGCAAGCTGTCCTGATCCAATGCGATCAATAGGCTGTTTGGAGGCAGACTTTCCAAAGCACGCGGTACATAGTCGGGATCTTTTTTCTGTTTTTCCAAAATTGAGTAATGCAGTTTTTCTGTTCCGGGAATTTGACTGCGGGAAAGATGCGTGTCAGCGCGGCCAATTTTTCGTAAATAGTCGCCGCCTCCCAATTTTGTGAAAACTCTATCGAGGAAATTGGCTTCCTGTAATAGCCCGTGCGCATCAGGTGTGCTCAGATCGTCAACTTTCTGGGTGTCAAACTGCAATCCTTCTTCACTCGCTTTGTTGAGCATCCAGCGAAAGGCAATATCGGAAAGGCGGCTGTCGCGTTGACCGCCGGTTATATTGGCATGTTTTCCTGCAAACCAGACCTGTTCAAGTCGTCGCAATTGTCCTGGTTTCACACCGATCCAGATATGCGGTTTATAGGCCGGGTTTGTCTCATCAATTGCCAGTGCGTGATAGGCTGATTGAACTGCGGGACTAACATTTTCAGAGAGATATTCTCCCCAAAGCATTGAAAAATGACGCAGTCCTCGCACAGGGACGCCATGTGAGCCTACAGTGTCCCAGCACCCCAAAAAGCGTATTGGGACTTCACGTGCTTCAAAGCTTTCCCGAAGATTCTGTCCTGAAGCCCCGCCGAGCCGTGCCCACCAGGCGGCTATATGTGTAGGCATTTTTAATTTGCGGGAGACTTTCTACGTGCAAAAGGCCGCAAACACTGATCATATAGGCCACATATTGCAACGCAAATGCACCTCTACCAGAACCAATAAGATAAATTTCATCGCCAGGCATGTAAGTGCGGGCTAAGAACTCGTATGCGTCAAAAATTTCCTGCCGAAGACCAAAGCCAAAGGTTCTGTTTAACCACCTTTTGGGCGCAAGGGTGTTCTGGTAGTCATTCTGCAGAAGGCTTATTTGTCGTTCACCACTTGAAGTCTGTTCAAGAAGGCATCGTTCCGCAAGAGTTGCGTTACCTGAGACAGGGCGACGCTTGCTGCGAAATTGTGGCCGTTGCCAACTATGATCATTAAAAACAACCAGCTTGCGCATGAACATTTATTCTCCCTTATTGGGATTCCCGACCAATATATTAGCATATTGTGAGCGGATTATCATCTCATATAGGAGAGCGGGAATTAATTAACAAATTGTAAACGCAAAAATGGTTCTAAAAAGTTACGCGGCAGTTTGTTATGGTTTTGTTTTCATTGACAAAATTCGTTTTCAAAAATGTCAGGCTCTCTCTTCGAGTTCTTCCAGTTCCTCAAAATCTTCTTCGTAATAATCATCTGCACGAGAATTGTTCGCACGATTGGTGAAGGAAGTCATGTCATTCAGGTCCATGAAGAAATCCGCCTGACGGCGTAACTCATCAGCTATCATCGGCGGGTTGGTTTTAACAGAGCTGACGACAGTCACGCGCACCCCTTTGCGCTGAACCGCTTCAACCAGCCTTCTGAAATCTCCGTCTCCGGAAAACAGGACGGCATGGTCGATTGAACTGCTAAGCTCAAGCATATCAATTGCCAGTTCAATATCCATATTCCCTTTGACCTTGCGGCGTCCCGCAGGATCGGTGAATTCTTTCGCAGGCTTGGTGACGAGAGTGTATCCGTTGTAATCGAGCCAGTCGATCAGGGGGCGAATGGGGGAATATTCCTGATCTTCAACCATGGCTGTGTAATAAAAGGCTCTAACCAGCCGTCCTTTGGCTGAAAATGCCTCCAATAGTTTTTTGTAATCAATTTCCAGATTGAGGGCTCTGGCGGAGGAATACAGATTGGAGCCATCAATAAACAGGGCAATTCGCTCTTCGGTATAAAAGGCCATAAGTAATCCAATAGTTTGTTTTTTATTCTTATCCCTTTAATCTACAGATAATTTGCTTGTAATGGCTAGTATTTTTCCATAATCCGGCGATAATTTTGCCATGACGTAACTGCAGTATGGAAAGTTATATGATCTTTATCGCCCTTGGCGCAAATTTGAACCACCCCCTATATGGTGATCCGCTAAATACTCTGCGTGCAGCTATTGAAGAGATCGAGCAAAGTGGTCTTGAAGTGGTCGCCAAATCAAGTTGGTACAAAACTGCACCGGTTCCCATTTCAGACCAGCCATGGTTTGTAAATGCCGTCATTCAGGTTCGGACTGCTTTGCCCGCTAAGGAGCTGTTAGCACTTTTACACACAATAGAACGTAAGTTTGGTCGAGTGCGGGAGATCCAGTGGGAAGCGAGAGTTCTGGATCTGGATTTGTTGGCATATGGTGATAGTGTTACGCAAAATCAGGATCAGCAGCTCGGGAAGGTTATTCCGCATCCCAGGATGCATGAGCGACGTTTTGTAATGGCACCATTGAGCGAAATATCACCCGATTGGCTGCATCCTGTAATCGGTAAAACGGCCAAACAAATATGTGATGGTTTGCCCTGTGATAGCGAAGTTAAGATACTGAAACAGGGTTAATGACCAGCATATGTAGCTGGACAGGAAAAAAAGTGAAAAAAATATAGAGTTTCTCTTGCTTATTGAGGCGCAAGCGAATATCTAGAGGGGCTAAACACAGACTATGGAGTATTGTTGATGGCTCGCGTCACCGTTGAAGATTGCGTATTGAAAGTTCCTAACCGCTTTGAGCTTGTGCTGTTAGCTGCTCGTCGCGCTCGGACAATTGCAGCAGGCTCAATGCTTACTGTCGATCGGGACAACGACAAGAACCCGGTTGTAGCACTTCGTGAGATTGCTGAAGATACTATCAGCACCGGAGAGCTGAAAGACAGCCTGATTGGTACATTGCAGCGTCGTGTTGAGGTGGATGAGCCTGAAGAAGACAACATGGCCGCTTTGATGAGCTCAAGCAGTGAATGGGCTGGTGTTGTTCAAGAAGACGCTCATGAGGAAACTTTTTCTGCTGAAGAAGTTGGCGCCTCTGACGGAACGGCTGCACCGAAATCCGATGATATGCCGGAAGATCCGTTTGCATAAAAATCCGCAACAGAATTAAAAAAAAGAGGGGCACTGGACATAATTGAATGTTGGTGCCCCTTTTTTTATATATACTCAACTGCCTATTCTGAATTGTCTGTTCCCGGGTTGGTAAATGTTACGTCAGGTTGAACTTGTTGAGCGAGTATTAAGCTATGATCCTCATGCGGATGAGGATCTATTGAACCGTGCGTATGTATTTACGATAAAAGCTCATGGTAGTCAGACACGGGCATCAGGCGATCCTTACTTTTCTCACCCGATTGAAGTCGCTGGTATCCTTACCGAGTTGAAACTCGATATGGCATCCATCATTACGGCGTTGCTGCATGATACAATTGAAGACACAGTCGCAACGAAAGAAGAAATTGAGGAAATTTTCGGTCAGGAAATAGCTGTTCTTGTTGATGGGGTGACAAAACTTTCGCAGCTGGAGCTGCAATCTGATCGCACCAAGCAGGCAGAAAATTTCTCCAAGCTGTTGTTGGCAATGTCCAATGATATTCGGGTCCTGTTGGTGAAGTTGGCTGATCGTCTGCATAACATGCGGACACTTCATTTCATCAAAAAGCCGGAAAAACGCAAACGCATTGCCACTGAAACCATGGAGATTTATGCGCCCCTTGCGGAGCGTATTGGTATTCAGAGTTTTCGCGACGAGCTTGAAGATCTCGCATTTGTCGAGCTGAACAACGAGGCGCGTAAATCCATTTTGAGGCGATTGGAGTATTTGCGGGCGGAAGGTGAAGACCTAGTAGATCGTATCGTTAATAAGCTCAAAGATGATTTGCACGAGGCAGGCTTGCAGGCGGAAGTTTCCGGACGCGAAAAACGGCCTTATTCCATCTGGCGCAAGATGGAGCAAAAGAATGTCACATTTGAACAGCTTTCAGACATTATCGCCTTTCGGGTTGTCGTCTCGAACGTGGAACAGTGTTATCATGTTCTGGGTAACCTTCATGCAAAATACTCAATGGTACCGGGGCGATTTAAGGATTACATATCCACGCCCAAGCGCAATAATTACCAGTCCATACATACGACTATAATAGGACCGGAGCGACAGCGTATTGAAGTGCAGATCCGTACGCGTGAGATGCATGAGACCAATGAATTTGGTGTGGCGGCGCACTGGCAATACAAACAGCAGATTGGCGAAAAAGTTCAGGACGGCCAGCAGTATCGTTGGTTGAGAGAACTTCTTGAAATTCTGGAAGAGGCGTCTGATCCAGATGAGTTTCTTGAGCATACCAAGCTGAATATGTATCAGGATCAGGTGTTCTGTTTCTCTCCGAAGGGGGATTTGATCTCTCTGCCTGCTGGAAGTACACCTGTGGATTTTGCTTATGCTGTGCATACGCGGGTAGGAGATACCTGCGTGGGATCCAAGGTGAACGGTCGTCTTGCACCACTTCGCACTATTTTGAAAAATGGTGATCAGGTGGAGATTCTCCGCTCTAAAAACCAGACCCCATCGCCAACATGGGAAAGCTTTGTTGTCAGTGGTAAGGCACGATCAGCTATTCGCCGTTTCATTCGACAGCAGCAGCGGGACCAGTATATTGAGTTGGGCAAGTCAATTGCTGAAAAATCCTTCAGAATGGATGGAAAGCCATTCACTGAAAAGGCATTGGCACCGGTTCTGAAAGTCTGGGATCTGGAAAATATCGAGGATCTGTATTATTCCTTGGGAGATGGTACCCATACGGGGCGTCAATTGCTGGAAGTTATTTTTCCCGGCGAAAAAAGCAAGGATGCGGACGAGAATGTCGTTCCCATTCACAGAAAGAAACAGACTGGCAAGCACAAGCATGAGCATGCAGTCCCTATCCGGGGTTTGATACCCGGAATGGCAATGCATTTTGCCGGTTGTTGTCATCCCTTACCTGGCGATCGTATTGTGGGTATTGTCATGACAGGGCGGGGCGTAACAATTCACACAATTGACTGCGACACTCTGGAGCAATATTCCGAAGTTCCTGAAAGGTGGCTGGATGTGTCATGGGACACAGACCAGCAAAATGAAACCTTGCAGGTGGGCCGGATCGGCATCGTCATGGCGAACGAGCCGGGGCGCTTTCAAGTGTGACTTCAACAATTGCCGCCAATAAAGGGAATATCAATAATCTTGTCATATCAAATCGCAGTCAGGATTTTTTCGAAATGCGAGTTGATATCGAAGTTCGGGATGTTCGCCATCTCACCAATATCATTGCAGCTTTGCGGGCGGATCCCGTGATAAGTTCTGTAGAACGTTCTAGCGGATAAGGATAGAAATACAAATGAAACCGGAAGAAGTGCTCGCTCATTTTCGCGAAACTGACGCCTTGCTGGAGGGACATTTTCTGCTGAGTTCAGGAATGCACTCAGACAGATATCTTCAATGCGCGAAAGTACTGATGCATCCGCAACGGGCAGCCATATTGTGTCAGGCACTGGCAAAAAAAGTTCATGATGCCCTTGGGAAAGGTGCGGTTGATCTGGTTGTCGCGCCGGCAATGGGTGGTGTTGTTGTCGGTTACGAGATGGCGCGCCAATTGGGTGTGCCGGGTATGTTTACGGAACGGGTAGAAGGACAGTTCACTTTCAGGCGTGGATTTGAGGTTCCAAAAGGTGCAAAAGTAATTATGTCAGAGGATATTGTGACGACCGGAAAGTCCAGCCGCGAATGCATCGAAGTGATTAAAGAGGCAGGCGGTGAGGTCGTGGGAGCCACCTGCCTTATTGATCGCTCAAACGGAACTGCAGATGTGGGCGTTCCTCTGTTTTCATTGATGCAGATGAACGTGAAAATCTATCCTGCAGATAAATTGCCGCCCGAGCTGCAGGCAATTCCGGCGGTCAAGCCGGGGAGCCGTAACCTGAAATAAAGATGATTTTTTGATGTTTAAGCGCCGCGAAAAACCCGGCATTTTCCGTCGGGTCCTTGATTTCTTCTGGCCCTCGATCGGATTCTCCAGATCCACTCGATATCTGGGATACCGTTTGGCCAGACTACCCGGAACGCCTTATTCGCTGGCGGCGGGATTTGCATTTGGCGCGGCAATTTCATTTACGCCTTTTGTCGGGTTGCACTTTATTCTGGGGGGACTGCTCGCGTGGGCATTCAGGGCCAATATCCTTGCTTCGGCGATAGGCACGGCTGTTGGCAATCCATGGACTTTTCCCTTCATCTGGGCATCCAGCTATCATTTGGGTTATTGGATGCTTGGGAGAAAAACTGGTAACGACAGTGGTTTCTCAGCAGGCACAATGGATCAGTTCTTTCACAACCTTATGGAAGATGGCTGGCAAAGTGTAACGGAAATTTTTTCAAACGTGATTTTTCCCATGTTGATTGGATCAATTCCGCTATCTATTGTGGTCTGGTTAGTTTTTTATTACCCGTTGAGCATTTTGATCCGTAATTTCCACCTTCGCCGTGCAGAAGCCTTACAGGCTGGAGCGCAGCGCCAAAGGAAAGCTGCTGAAATGAGTATGCTTCAGGTTTCAAAAAATAAGGATAACAGATGAGCTACCTGCGTTTGGGTGTAAACATAGATCACGTTGCAACAATTCGAAATGCAAGGGGAGGGATCCATCCAGACCCTCTTAGAGCAGCCGAAATCGCTGAACAGGCTGGTGCGGACGGTATTACTGCGCATTTGCGGGAAGATCGCAGACATATCGCTGATAAAGATATCAAGTTGCTGGCCGAGAATTTGACAATTCCGCTTAATTTTGAAATGGCGGCGACCGACGAAATGCTGGGTATAGCTTTAACTCATGAACCGCACGCCAGTTGCCTAGTACCAGAAAAACGTGAAGAGAGAACAACCGAAGGCGGATTGGACGTAGCAGGCTCTCACAACAAGCTCATGTATTTTGTAGATAGCCTAAAAGAAAAGAATATTCGGGTCTCTTTGTTTGTTGAACCAGATACCAAACAGATTGAGGCTGCCCGTAAACTTGGGGCAGACATTATCGAGATACATGTTGGCCGATATTGCGATCTGGAAAGTGGGGATCTTCGTGCCAAAGAGTTTGCGAGAATCCAGTCAGCAGCAAAACTGGCTGAAGAGTTGGATATTGAATGTCACGCCGGACACGGTTTGACTTATGATACGGTTGCGCCAATTGCTGCAATTCCCAATATGAAAGAGCTTAACATTGGTCACTTTTTGATAGGGGAAGCCATATTCGTTGGGCTCGATACCGCAATTCGCAAGATGCGGAAGCTGATGGACGAAGCAAGGGCGAGTTGAGTGATGATTATTGGGATTGGAAATGACATTATTGACATCCGACGTATTGAAAAAACGCTGCTCCGTTTTGGAGACCGTTTTATCAACAGAATATACACGGATGTAGAAATCGCAAAAGCAGAGCGACGCAGAAACCGCGTAGAGACCTATGCAAAAAGATATGCTGCCAAAGAAGCCTGTTCCAAGGCATTGGGAACCGGGTTTCGAAAGGGTGTGTTCTGGCGAGATATGGGTGTCGTTAATATGCCAAGTGGACGCCCGACGTTTAAATTAACGGGCGGGGCACTTATGCGATTGCAAGAATTGACGCCAGAAGGTATGGATGCGGTTATTCACCTTACGATTACAGATGAACCACCGCAGGCACAGGCAATCGTAATGATTGAGGCAATTCCTCGTAATTAGCAGATAAAAATTTGATTTTTCTTCACGCAGTTTGTGAGGATATTAGGGTAGGCAATTGAATATGAGTGATAAAGTGGAGAAGAAAGAAAGCTGGTTTGGCGAAACAGGCAAGACCATAATCTATGCGATCCTGATTGCAGTTGTCATCAGAACCTTTGCTTTTGAGCCATTCAAGATTCCTTCTGAATCCATGCTGCCAACTTTGAAAATTGGAGATTATCTTTTTGTCTCCAAATATTCATATGGTTTTAGCAAGCATTCCTTTCCCTTTAGCGCAGGACCATTTGAGGGACGTATTTTAGAAGATATGCCTGAGCGCGGTGATGTTGCCGTTTTCAAAAAACCAATTGGCGAACCTATTGACTATATTAAAAGGATTGTCGGGTTGCCGGGTGATAAATTGCAGATGATCAATGGTGTTCTATATATCAATGGCGAAGCCGTTGTAAAAGAGCGGATTGATGATTATGTGGACCGGGACTATTACGGTAATGTCCGACGTATCCGTCGACACAAAGAAACACTACCCGGGGGAAAAAGTTATATCACGATTGACATGAACCCGTCTGGTTCAGCCGACAATACCGAAGTGTATACCGTCCCTGAAGGGCATGTTTTTGCCATGGGCGATAACCGGGACAATTCAACAGACAGCCGGTTTTTGTCTCAGGTTGGATATATACCTTTAGAAAATCTGGTTGGCCGTGCAGAAGTTATTTTCTTCTCAGTGGAGGGGGATGTCTCCATTTGGGAAATCTGGAAGTTACCTTTTGCAACCCGATGGGAACGTCTATTCAATCTGTTATCATAAAATGGATATCGAAACCGATTTCAAGCCCCTGATGAAAAGTCTGGGGCACCGTTTCAAGAATGAAAGTCTATTGCATCAGGCGCTGACACATGGGTCCCTGATCAAGGGAAAGGGGAAGAAGAAGCGTCTTGCTGATTATGAGCGACTGGAATTTCTGGGCGACAGGGTATTAGGTATTCTAATCGCTGAGGAACTCTATAAACGCTATAAAGATGCTGAAGCAGGTCAGTTGTCCCGGCGATTTAATGCGCAGGTTCAAAAATCCACATTGGCAGATATCGCGAAACAGATAGACCTTCATAAGTATGTTCTGATTTCAGAAGAGTTGCGGGCATCTGGCGGAGCAAATAATCCATCATTGTTGGAAGACTGTATTGAAGCGCTGATTGCAGCGCTCTATCTGGATGGTGGCTTGAAAGCAGCGAAGACATTCGTTGTTAAATACTGGTGGCCCCGATTTGATGCTGAACATGCGGCGCGGAAAGATCCAAAGTCGGCGCTGCAGGAGTGGGCTGCAAAGGGTGGACGCGGGGTTCCCTCTTATGTAGTCGTTGAGGAAAAAGGACCGGATCACGATCCGGAATTTACAGTTGAAGTCAGTGTCGAGGGCTGCAAAAGCCAGACAGCTACCGGACCCTCCAAAAGACAGGCTGAAAAACTGGCGGCAAAGTTGATGTTGAAAGAAGTGAGTAATGGATAAGACAGACGCAGTCAGTGCAGAGACAAAATGCGGGTATGTTACGCTGATTGGAGCGCCTAACGCCGGGAAGTCTACCTTGCTGAATCAGCTGGTTGGGGCGAAAATCGCGATTGTCTCTCCTAAGGTTCAGACAACGCGCGCCCGTGTCACAGCTATCGCTATTGAAGGCAATGCCCAAATTATATTTGTGGATACCCCCGGTATTTTTAATCCGTCCCGAAAACTGGAAACGGCGATGGTCAATGCCGCATGGGAAGGGGCGAATGATGCAGATGTGTTGGCCCTTCTTGTTGATGCTAATCGGGGTGTGACTAAGGATGTCGAGCGTATTCTGGATGGGCTTGAAGCTTCTGGCAAGAAAGCGCATTTAATTCTCAACAAGATTGATATGATCAAGCGGGATAAACTGCTTGGCCTTGCGCAATCTCTGACTGATCGGGGACTGTTCAATGAAGTGTTCATGATATCTGCACTGAACGGGGACGGGGTTGACTATCTGCGGGAGCATCTGGCTACACAGGTGCCGGATGGCCCATGGCTTTACCCCGAAGATCAGTTGGCGATTGCTCCAATGCGTCAATTGGCTGCTGAAATAACTCGCGAAAAGCTGTTTTTGCGTATGAACCAGGAACTCCCTTATTCCCTGACTGTAGAGACGGAGAATTGGGAGGAGAGAAAAGATGGTTCCGTTAAAATTGATCAGGTCATCTATGTGTCTCGGGCCAATCACAAACCCATGATCCTTGGCAAAGGTGGGCAGACTATTAAGAAAATTGGGGCGATGGCACGCGAAGAGCTTGAAGAGGCGATGGAGCGCAGGGTGCATCTGTTTCTGTTCGTTAAAGTACGTGAAAAGTGGTTGGATGATCCGGAACGTTACAAAGAAATGGGCCTCGATTTTCCTAAATAATAGAAGATCACAGTTTACGCTTGTGCAGGGAATGAACCGCCCCATATAGTATTTGGAATGAATATTCCAATTAATGGCCTTCGCAGTAAGGAGACCTGCACATGATTGACCTGTACTTTTGGCCAACTCCAAATGGCTGGAAAACTTCCATTATGCTCGAAGAGCTGGGCATCCCCTATAACGTCATACCGGTCAATATTGGCAAAGGGGATCAGTTCAAGCCTGATTTTCTGAAAATTTCTCCCAATAATCGAATGCCAGCCATTGTGGACCATGACCCCTTGGACGGTGGCCCCGCGCAGTCTGTGTTTGAATCCGCAGCTATTTTACTTTATCTGGCGCGTAAATATGGAAAATTCCTCCCCAAGGATCCGCGCGCAGAAATATCGGTAATGGAATGGCTGTTCTGGCAGATGGGAGGACTGGGTCCAATGGCAGGGCAGGCGCATCATTTCCGGCTGTATGCGCCAGAGAAAATTCCATATGCCATTGATCGCTATGTGAATGAATGTAACCGCTTATATGGAGTGCTGAACAAGCAACTGGAAGGTCGGGATTACATCGCAGGTGAGTATTCTATTGCAGATATTGCCTGTTGGCCGTGGATTGCACGGCACGAACGCCAATTGCAGGATTTGAATGATTTTCCGAACCTGAAAGCCTGGTTCGAAAGGGTCGGTGAGCGTCCTGCTGTGAAACGGGGCTTTAACCTCAATGCGGAATTACAGCAACAAACCAGCCTTACCTCTGAAGATAGTCAAAAGATTCTGTTTAATCAAAAGGCAACCTAGGTATTTTTCGTTTCTATTGGCTGCTTTTATGTTCACAAGAGCCACGAATTTTTCAATTATTTCAAGATTGGCATTTTAAAAATTAGAAAAAAATAATTCAGGAAAGATTTTTTTAAGGATTTACTCCCCATCATAAACTTCTAGCAAGGGTTCAAAGTGACCAAACTAGGCGTTTATCTGGATGCTGTAACGAATGGAGGAGTATCATGGCAGAGCTGGATAGAGACTATTTATCAAAACTAACTGCGAAAGCTGACGCAGGCTCTCCTGAAGAGCAGTATCGCGCAGGACTACGTTTTGCGATGGGTGATGGGGTTCCTGTGGATCTTGTGACAGCGCATAAATGGCTGAACCTGGCCGCGATGAACGGTGTGGTGGAAGCCCGCGAGAGCCGCGCTGAAATTTCCATGGATATGTCTCCTCAGGAAATAGCAGTCGCACAGAAGCTTGCGCGTGAATGGTATCTCACTCACTAAGTTACTCTGACTGAATTTTGAAAATTTCGTTTCAGTGGCGTGATCAGGAAGCAATATCCTGATGCGCCAAAACTGTTCTTGAAGCTGGAAATTCTACGCGAACCGTTGTGCCTTTGTTGGCCATGCTTGTCACATTGATTTGAGCGCCATGGGCATCGCAAAACCGCTTTACCAGTGTTAATCCAAGCCCTGTTCCTTCACTTTTCAGATTTTGCGCAATCCGACTTCTTTTAAAGGCTGAAAGAGCTCTGGAATAAATTCCTGCTCAATTCCAACGCCATCATCTTTCACTTCCAGAATGATACGCCCCCGGCTACAGCTCCAGCTAATGTGTACATTGCCACCGTGATTGGAAAATTTGACCGCATTCCCCGCTAGATTAACCAATATCTGTTTCAATCTGATCGGATCAGCCTGAATATAAAGCTCGGCTGGTACAACAGATGTATGTACATTTATGTTCCGCTCACTCGCACGCGCGGTGAGCATCGTTTTGCAGGACTGCGTAATTTGGAAAAGGTCTGTCTTTTGCTCATTTAACTGGATTGCACCAGCTTCGATTTTAGCAAGGTCCAGCAATTCATTAATTAGGCTCAAAAGGTGGGATCCCGCGCCTTCAATATCCGCGGCATATTCCTTGTAGCGTTTGTCGGAATGCTCGCCGTAAACTTCAGTTGAGAGCAAGGAGCAAAGCCGATAATTGCATTTAGGGGGGTGCGAAGCTCGTGGCTCATATTGGCCATGAAATCCGACTTTGCCCTGTTGGCAAGTTCGGCATGCTCTTTGGCTTGTAAGAGCAGTGCTTCTTTCTCTTTCATGTCGGTAATGTCACTCTGGATTGACACTAAGCCACCGTTTGATGTGCGGCGATCAGTCGTTTTGATCCAACGTCCATCTTTGAGCTGAAAGGTAAATGATCCTTTCAACGTCTGACGATATTCCTCTTTTCGTTTGAGGTATTCTTTATCTGAACCAAATTCGTCACGGACGCGAACATTTCCGCGACTAATGTCAAACTCAACCAGTTCTTTGAAATGAACGCCAGGTTTTGCTTCTTCTTTGGAATAGCCGTAGAGTTTGCGAAACTTGTCATTGCAGGTAACAAGAAACCCATCTTTGTCATAAATAACGAAAGCTTCCGAGATATTATCGAGCGCGTCCAGCAGGATTTCCTCGAACTCAAGACTTTCACGCATAAACTTACCCCCCGAGGTAAACATATTTGGTGCTCTGGATACCCTGCCAAAGCGATAAAAATTGCGCTGAAACTCTACTTAGGTATGTTCACATTATTCTAATGTTTAAGTCTTAACACTTGATTAAGATTTAGATAAAATTAATTGTGTTAAGGTTTTAAATGCACCTTATAGTTGCTGTAATAAAGAATGTAAATTCAAGAATAATTGAAGGTGAGATTGGATTTAATCTTGAGCATGACTATCTTTGATCAAACAAAGAGCTCAAGGCCGCCATTTGCAAAGAGAATTATTGGGCGTTTCGGAAAAATTTATATTTTCCAAAAAAGGGGTTGCAACCAAAACAAAATCTGCCATATTTGCGCGCGACGGTGAAGTGGCCGAGTGGCTGAAGGCGCTCCCCTGCTAAGGGAGTATGGGGTTAATAGCTCCATCGTGGGTTCGAATCCCACCTTCACCGCCATTAATTACAGTTCTCTGTAAAGCGTTGAAAAATAAACAAAAATCAAAACGCCATTTTTTCAAATTTTTCCAAAACCGTACAAAAAACCGTACAAAATACAGTACATAGTTTGTTTGTGTTTGTCGCGGCAAATTTGTTCACTATATCAAGTTAGCGCAAGTCAAAAAGTTTGATGTCTTCGAGATATGCGAGGTTGGCTGATTTGCATAGAGCTTCGAGTGCTCTTTCGAGGTCCTTGAAACCAATGTTAGCGCTGATCCACCAGCCACTTTTTGTCTTTACTGTTTTTAGGTCAGGACGACCTGGATGAATTTTTTCCTGATTTCGCGAAACATATTGACGCGTTCGCGCTTTCTCAATTGCCAGTTTCTGCAGATATTCCGGTTTGGTTGTTGCTAGGTGATCAATGAGTTGACCGAAAATTGTTGGTAGGGAATTGTCATGAAAATGTGTACCCAGAAAAGTCAATTTGTACTTACTTTTTTTCTCATTGTTCAGTTGCGCTGTTGAAACAAATTTTGTTTTTGCCAATCTGTAGATAATTTCGTCTAGTGTTTGGTGCTTGCTTTGTTGATGCGTGAATAAAAGTTTTACAGTTTCTTCTTTGAGGTAAACGGCGACAGTTGATGGTTCGAGGCCGCAGGTCATTTTGTATCTCTTTCTTTTCTAAGCATCTGCTTTTGGTCTTCTTGTTGGGAGTGGTAACAGGTCACCACCGTTTCGTTGGCAATGACTATTCTTTTGCCTTTTAGTCTCTCTAGTTTCTGAATTTCGCGCTTTCGACGATTGATTTCACGTCGGACGTCTTTTCGGCTAAGGAAATAGCTGCCATCACACATTTCTGATGCGCAGCTGAAGATGAGATCCAGGTCGGAGCGTCTTAGTCCTCGTTGTTGCATGCGGGTAGAGGCATGATTTGATATGATAAGACCACTCATTAGCTGATTTCCTTGTTGTCATCGTATGTGAGGTCGATGGAGTCTAGGAAGTCGTGGGTAAATAGGTTCCTCTCATTTTCTGGGATTTGCTCCTTTAGCCATTGCACTCTTTTCGCTACAGCGTCGTCGGACCATAGCTCGTCAGGAATGTCACCGATCCGAGCGTGTCCACGTGTCAATGCATATGATGCTTCTGCGCAGCCTCCTGAAATCTGTTCCAAGTCATCAGCACAAATTTCAAAGATCGGGAAGTTTTCAAGTGGTCCATATGCTAGCTCGGTGTCGTCAATATCGACTATGCCTGGAGAATTGATTTCTCTTGAGTATTTGCGGAGAAAATCGGCAAATGGATTATTTTTGGTTTGATCGTATCCAAAATCAAAACTGTCTTCACTAACTTTTGTGCCAAACAAATCATTGTTTTGGATGGAGGCTTCTTCGCCTTTAACACCGTCTTCAATTCGACTAGCCGCTAGTGTAAAGGAGAGGTTCCCAACGCCTAATTTACTGAGTTGTTCTGCAGCTTCTTTAATGTCTTGTACTTTTTTTGTGCGTGACAAAGTGCTGTCCTCGGCTAACAAAGTGAATAAAAGAGGGGCTGCATTGAATAATGTTGTTGGATTTACTCCGTACCGCCGTTTAACGAGCGCGTAAGCTAAGCGTACTTCGGGCAAAAGCTGTGCGCTCACTTGTACCCTCTTTCCTGTTTCCATGCAGGCCCCGACTTTAGGTTTTGGCATGGGTAACTCATTCAGTAGAACGCCAGGTTCCACATTCAGTGCCTTTGCTAGTTTGTATAAAGTTCCCTCACGAACTGAGCGTGAAGTTTTTTCTAGGCGGCTAATTTGTCTCGGTGACATATCAGCGGCTTTAGCAAGAGTTTGGTGGGTAAGTTTTCTAAGTTTGCGAAGCTCGCGTAGTCGATTTGAGTTGATTTGCATAGCTAACTCTTTTCCAAATAAAAACGATAAAAGTAGTATGGTATTAAAAAATACATTTTAAAAGACGACAAAAATAGAAAATTTATAAGAAAATCTTGTTTTAAAATATATTATGTCATTTAATGTCTATTAAATGGTTAGTTGGGCTCTTTTTTGGGCGCTATTTTATATAACTTGCATGACATTAGAAGGCGGAGAGCCGTCTTAGAGTTGGAAGTGGTGGCAACTCAATCAAATTGTTGTGGATGATTCATATTCATGTAGTGTCTGATTGCTACCAAGTTTTAGCTATACGCTTCCTCAGGAGAGAAACCGAATTCAGTTGCGAGGTCATTCGCTGGTGTATGGCTTACAAATTTCAGAATTTGAATACCAATCGGGATCAGAGCTAGCCCTTTAAAGTCGCCTGTTTTGTAGCACAGCAATTCCGCGGCAACATTGCATAGGCTTTCATGTCCTGGCGCCTCAGATAATATTTTTTTACAATCTGAGCTTATAAATTGTGGGCTGCAATCCACAACCGACCCATCCAGCCTTGTATAATTAAGCGCACGAAGCTT
Source organism: Sneathiella glossodoripedis JCM 23214 (assembly GCF_000616095.1). Lineage (GTDB taxonomy): Bacteria > Pseudomonadota > Alphaproteobacteria > Sneathiellales > Sneathiellaceae > Sneathiella > Sneathiella glossodoripedis. The sequence goes on from NZ_BAMS01000002.1 coordinate 313,717, forward strand.
GAACGTTACTTGATCCTCTTTTTCTTGGACGAATTTCTCTCTCCGGCACCAGAGCTTTGACAGAGCCAGAGGACTGATAGCTCCATGGCGCTCTTTCGCGACTTCCCCTATTTCTTTTACTTTGAGTTCTGCTTTTGACAAGGGGAGAGCCACATCGCACCGGTAAACTCCATTTGGAAACACAGAGCGATCAGGCTCTGAAAGTTGCGGTGAGATAAGCTTGCAGTGTTCAAATTTTATTTGGTGCATTTTATAAGTCAATTCTTCCTGATTGTTAGTCACCTGTCTAATATGAGAAAAAAAATAAAAAATAAAAATGAGGAAGAAAAAACCGGTATTTGGCGTCTCCTAATATAGATTCATGCGCGTATAGGAAAAAAATATATTTTTCCAACAACTTTATTTTACCTCAACTCGGAGGATTTTTTTTCATTTCTCCCAAATACCTAAAGAGAGACCAATAAACATAGAAGGAAACTCTTTAGTGAAAAATTATTTAAGTATGTTCTTTAAGTGGCCGCTTAGTGTGGGATTGTCTGCGCAAAAGCTAAAACAGATACAAACGGAAGCGGCAAACGATAACTGTAGCACCCTTCTTGCAAAACCGGAGGAGGGGCAGAGGAATGATAAATAATATTATTTTTATCGTCGTTGCCAGGGACCCCATTGTGCGCACTGATCATCAATTTTTTACGACATTCAGTCGTAGAAAAATTGGATCAGTCCTCCCAATGGACCTGGCCAAAGGGGGCCGAGCCCCCCTTGGAACCCCCCACGCATGTGCATGCGGAGGTGCCTGTGATGAGTGAAAAATACACAGAACGCCTCTTTGTTAAAGTTCGCCCTTCTGAGAAACAGCGCATCCAAACACGAGCCAAACTCGCGGGGATGAGTCTTTCAGATTTTTTGAGGCACACAGCCGTAACGTCGATAATTCGGCCACGTCGTGACTATGAGCGATTGATCCGCGCTGTGAATGCGGTTGGGAATAATCTCAATCAGCTCGTGAAGCATTGCAATGCGCACTCATACGACCCGTTTTCCCGTCCTATCGCCATCAGTGCGTATCATATTGAAGAAATGCTCCGGCGGCTTGTCTCACATATTGAGAAGAGAGGATGACACAATGCTTGTAAAACATCTTCGAAATGGACGCGGGCCCTCCTTAGAAATCTTAAACTACTTGCTGTCAATTTATGATGCAAAAGGGCAGCTTCGGGTGCCTGCACCGAAACTGGTGCATGGGAATCCGCATCTCGTAGGTGCCTATATCGACGCCTCCCCGCATCAGCTCAAATACACTTCGATGGTTCTGAGTTTCGCGCCAGGGGATAAGGTGCAGAAGCACGAATTGATTGAGCTTATTGAGGAAACTGAAAACCTGGCTTTTGCCGGTATTCCTGAGGAGTGGCGGCCGCCAGGTGTCTGGGTGCGACATACTCACACTGGAAGCGAGCGAGAAGAATACCATTTCGTTTATCCGCGGCGATTGATGGATCCAAAGGAGCGCTCCTACAACATCTATCCGCCCGGAGAGCATGATCCTTGAAACGCTTTTCGGGATTATTTCAACCATAAAAATGGTTGGGCTTCTCCGATGGAGCCAGGTCGGCGGCGGCTTTTCAAGCAACCTGACTATTTGCGCCACCTGTCTCCCGATAAAATCCCCCAAAGAGAGCAGCTTAGAAGCGAAATCCATCAAGGGATTTACGAGCTGGTTGTTGCGGGAGAAATTAATAATGTTGATGACGTAGTAGAAAGATTAAACGATGCCGGATTGGACATCACAAGACGCACAAAACGGACGATCTCAGTCCGACCACCAAACACAAAACAAAGCATTTGGCTCCAGGGCGCCGTTTTCGAAGAACAGTTCCGATCTCTCGAGCGCATTGCGGAGCCGCTCGACCGACCGAGAAGAGATGCAAAGGATAATCTCCGAACATTTCATGAGCTTCGAAAAACGCTTGAACAGCACATTGCAGCAAGAGCTGAAAGAAATCAGAAGCGCTATGGAGCCCGAAAACAAAATTCCACCGTTCTTCAGCCCGGACAGAGAGAAAAAGAAGCCGAAGAGAGAATTGTTTCCGAGCCTCAAATGGGGAGCGCTGATCTGTACCTTAGTTGGGATGCTGTCCGTCAGTGTTTGGAAGAGCCATCAAATGGTAATGACATCAGAGATGCAAATAGAGAGCCTGAAGGCAGAGATGGATCAGCTTCTGACAGCGAAGGAGATGACGACAATCATGTCCGACACCGCGAACATCCAGTACAGGATAGTGTTTGGGAAGACGTGGGTGCAAGTAGAGAGCAAGGATTCCTTGAGCAGGATGAGGGGCGAGCAGGGGTGGTGGATACCACTAGCGAGGAGATAGGGCATGGGCAAAATAGTCGAAGTGACAACACCTATTCAGGAGCAATTGCTCGAGCAGAACGACAGGTTGATCTCCGATATGGATTTGCGCCTGAGACAGCTGGAAGATTGTATCGACAAATTGATGAGTTGTGTCAACGTGTCAGAGGCGCGAATAGAAAATATGCAGACTTCACTCAACAACTGGATGAGGCATCAGGAGCAAGCGCTCGACGGTTTGAAGAACTCCATCAGTTCTTCGGTCGATGCATTGACAGAGCCAAGCAGATCCGAGCGCGCGCCCTCAGAGCTGTTCAAAGAGTTGGGGAATTCCGGTCAAACAACCGACGAAGAGCTCGAGAAAATCAACAGGTTCATGAACAGCCGCATCAGCTACGAAATCCCAAAGGAACAGAAATAACCGCACCTTCTGTGAAAAAGGAGCAGAAGAGGCAAATGCCCAAAAGGCGCGATTTAGGACCAGAGCTGTAGAAGAGGGGAGTGAGGAGAGGTTGGGCTGTGGTTTGTCTGTCCGGTGGACGGTTGTCCGGACAGACAAACCACAGCCAACTCAAAAAAAGGAAATTAACATGGTTATCGACCGTCAAGGTTTTACAGACGTTATCTATTTCAGCAGTCAGCCGCCTTCATACTTTATCGAAGCACTTAGAGGTGGTGACGTCACCCTTCAGCAATCCGAAAGCGCTTGGGAATTCTATCAGGAGCATAAGCGATTGATGAGGCCAAAGGGGATGTATCTCAGGAACATGCTATCAAGGCCGTTACTCACCGGAATGGTTTTGGACCTGTCATTATTTCGCGTCGTTTAGACGAACTTCTCACTCTCCCGCCAGCCCTTAACTAAAATGGAGTTCCCAATGACCCAGCAAATTTCTGTGAACAACACAAAACCGCTTTTTATTCTTCACTGCTTTACCAAGGAGCCCCCTGCCATCGTCAGGCGGGGGTTTTGTGATTTTGATAAAATGACACCGTCGGAGTTTGAAGAGGCCTCGGAGTTCAAAAGGTTATATGGCTTTGAGCTCACGGTAGATCGAGAAATATCCAAGGAAGAGATTATCAAGCTCTCGGGAGAAGCGGGTGGCGTCGACACCGTCATCGTTCAAAGTTTTTGTGACTATGTGGTGGAAAGGCAGCATTGAAGCTCGATGTTTGCAAGAAAGCAAGTGTCTGGCGCGAATGGGCTACGGAACAATATCAAGGTCTTGGGCTAATTCTTTCGGCTTTTACCGGTGATGTTCATATTTAGTGAATGGCGAGCCTACAAAGATATAGAGGCTTAACTTTTAAAGAATTTGGTCGCTGGGGGTGACCTCAGCGACCAAATTCTTTAAGTTTGTTCGAGAAGGAGGCTTATCAACATACTTGCTAGATATCTATCTAATTTCTGTTCCTGACTAAGCTTAAATATTCCGGTTGTTAAGCATTGTCGATACTCTTTGAGGTACGTATTTTCAGGGGCGTAGACTGTTAGTCTAGATATAGAGCTTTTCGTATTATTGCGTGGAATAAGATTTTCAATGTTAGTATTGCCATGTGTTAATGAAATCTTCTGTACCCTGCATTTGATCCGCCTAATTCCCTTGAAGATTTTGCCATTTTTTAAGTTATAAGCGGACGTAGAGTTCTTTTCGCATGAGGGTCTTGTTTGTAAATGTGGCCGCTTGTGCATGGGATGACGTAGATTGAAGTAAAAATTGAATTGTGTAACATCAATTCAACCCACTTGCTGGCGGTCGAAATAGCCTTTATGGTTGAAAGTGTATAAATAGTGCCGGGGCTAGTAACAACACGATGTTCGAACAAACTTTCAAAAATATTGATGATATTCTGCGGAAAGAGGCGGGCTGCGCGTCTGAGCTGGATTATACGGAGCAGACCTCTTGGCTTCTGTTCTTGAAGTATCTGGATACGCTGGAAACTGAACGCGCGATGGATGCAGAGCTTATCGGCGGCAGCTATACACGCATTATTGATCCTGAGCATAGCTGGTCTGTTTGGGCCGCACCCAAGAAAGCAGATGGAAAATTTGATCATGACAATGCGCTTGTCGGTGATGATCTGATCAAATACGTGGATGAAGAGCTGTTCCCCTACCTGAAAGGCTTCCGCGAGCGTACCGGCGATCCCAACACCATCGATTATAAAATCGGCGAGATTTTTGGGGAGATCAAAAACAAATTTCAAAGCGGATATTCCTTGCGTGATGTCGTCGAGGAAATGGATAGCCTCAGCTTTAACAGCAGCGATGAAAAGCACGAGCTTTCCCACCTTTATGAAGCCAAGATTAAGAATATGGGCAATGCGGGCCGGAACGGGGGGGAGTATTACACACCCCGGGCGCTGATCCGTTCTATGGTGAAAGTCGTTGATCCGAAAATTGGCGAAACCATTTATGACGGTGCGGTTGGCTCTGCGGGTTTCCTGTGTGAAGCGTTTGAATATTTACGCCCCAAAGCGACCAAAGCCGCGGATCTTGAAACGCTGCAAAAACGGACTTTTTACGGCAAGGAGAAGAAAAGCCTCGCCTATGTAATCGCGATCATGAATATGATCCTGCATGGGATTGAGGCGCCAAATATCATCCACACCAATACGCTTTCTGAAAATATTATGGATTTGCAGGAAAAAGACCGTTTTGATGTGGTTCTTGCCAACCCGCCCTTTGGTGGGAAAGAACGCCCAGAGGTGCAGCAAAACTTCCCCATTAAAACCAGCGAAACCGCCTTTCTATTTTTGCAACATTTCATCAAAAGCCTGAAGGCGGGTGGCCGCGGTGCAGTTGTTATTAAAAACACGTTTCTAAGCAACGGCGATAATGCAGCAATAGGCTTGCGCAAAGAGCTTTTGGAAAGCTGTAACCTGCATACGGTTCTCGATTGCCCTGCAAAGACGTTTCTGGGGGCCGGGGTGAAAACGGTCGTGCTGTTTTTTGAAAAGGGAAAACCCACTGAAATGACATGGTTCTACGCCCTTGATCCGGGCCGCAGCCTTGGTAAAACCAATCCACTGAATGATAAGGATCTCGCAGAATTTGTGGAACTGCAAAAAACCTTTGCAGAGGGTGAAAAGTCATGGGTGATAAACCGTGCTGATTTAGATGAAGCCACATTTGACCTTTCCGTCAAAAACCCAAATACACCCGAAGAAGCTCCATTACGCGATCCAGCAGAGATCATCGCTGAAATCGCGGCGCTGGATGCTGAAGGCGCCAAAATCCTGAGTGAAATTCGGGAGATGCTGTGATGTGGTCAGAGGTAAAACTCGGAGATGTAGCCGAAGTCACAGCCGGTAATCCAGCTCCCAAGAAGGATAAATTGTCAGTTAATGGTGATTGCTCCTTTGTCAGAACCTCGGACGTTGGGCAAATTCGTTTTGGTGTGATAAATAGTTCTCGAGATAGGATAAATCACAGCAGCGCTGAGGCTCTGTCGCTCAAAGCTGCAGGAACAATACTGCTTCCAAAAAGTGGGGCATCGACTTTTCTCAATCATCGAGTAATGCTGGGCCAAGATGCTTATGTCGCAAGTCATTTGGCTACGATTAAAGCATACAGGGAAAAGCTTTCCGACAAATTTCTCCTATACTTACTTTCAGTAATTAAAGCCCAAGACCTAGTTCAAGATCACGACTACCCCTCTTTAAGGCTTTCTGATCTAGAAGAAATTCAGATTTCTATACCTTTAATCGATGAACAAAAGCGGATTGTGGCGATATTGGATAAGGCCTTTGCGGGGATTGATCAGGCCATCGCCAACACCGAAAAAAACATCCAAAACGCCAAAGACCTGTTCGAAAGCTACCTGAACAACATCTTCTCTAAGCATAATGATCAAGCCACATTATTAACAGTTGCGGAGTTGGCGAAAGAAGAAAAAGGTTCGATAAGAACAGGCCCTTTTGGCAGCCAGCTCCTCCACAATGAATTTGTCGATAAAGGTATCGCTGTTCTAGGTATCGACAATGCTGTTAAAAATACTTTCCAATGGGGCAAACGACGTTATATTGCAGAAGAAAAATATAAAGAGTTGTCGCGATATACTGTTAAGCCTGGTGATGTTTTGATCACGATAATGGGTACCTGTGGTAGATGTGCCGTCGTACCCGAAGACATCCCGCTTGCCATCAATACCAAACATTTATGTTGCATCTCCTTAGATACCAACAAGTGTCTACCTGATTTTCTTCATATCTATTTTTTGCATCACCCTACAGCTATTCAATTTTTATCTAGCAGAGCGAAGGGAAGCATAATGGCAGGATTGAACATGGGTATCATTAAGGAACTACCTGTACTTTTACCTTCGATGGTTGTGCAAAGCGAAATAATAAACGCTTTCAAGGGTGCAGAATACAAAACACGAGCACTTTCAAAAATACACCAACAAAAGCTTTCCGCTCTTAAAGAACTCAAACAATCCCTACTGCAAAAAGCCTTTGCGGGTGAGCTGACCTCTGACATGCAGGAGGTGGCATGACGTCTTCATTCAAGATGTTGCAAGATTGCATAGACGATATTGATGGACTCCCAGAAATGGGGACGAGAACTCCATATTCCTATTCAGAGTACATTGATGCTGCTTGGTTTGACAGGATAAATAATAACCAAGAAACAAATAATAAAGAGGATTTGTTTCGACTAGCTAGAGATATGGCTTCGGAACCTACAAAAGATATTTGTTTAAGAATACTGGCGTGGGGCGGAATGCGTGCAACGTTTCTTGGAAGGGTATTTAGAGACGCAAAAGAAACAAAGTGGCTTGAATTAGCGCATAAAATAAGGTCAGGGCAGTATTCGAGAAAAGAAGCCTACAGAAAATTTGTAGAATTGCGCTCAGCTAAAGATGATCCGCTAAAAGGAATGGGGCCTGCTTATTTCACAAAGTTGATATTTTTCTTAATGCCGGAAAATGTTGATAACCCTAGAGGCTATATAATGGATCAATGGGTTGCTAGCTCTGTGAATTTACTGTTCGAACAGAATGTTGTCTTAATGGACAAAACCTGTAAATGGGGTCCAAATAAACAAATTGAAGTAGGCCTTACTGTATCGGGTGTAAATGACGAAGTTAATTACGAGAATTTTTGCCTGAAAATTGAATGTATAGCCGCTAAAATTGGAAAAACGCCTGAGCAGACGGAACGGATATTGATGTCAGAAGGTGGCAAAAAACCGCATACTTGGCGGAAATATGTTCGCGACAATCGCAAGGTCTTTGATGCCTAGAAATGAAGCTCAAACCCGAATGGATTTGATTGATCCTGCCATTAGGGCGGCAGGTTGGGGCGACGTTGAAGGCAGCCGTATTGTTGTTGAACATAAAATCACCGACGGCCGCTTGGTCGGCGGCGGCAAACGGGCACGATCCTTATCAGCAGATTTTGTTCTGGTTTATCGTAATAAAAAATTGGCGGTGATTGAGGCCAAAGCAGAAAAATATTCGGTATCAGAAGGCCGCGCGCAGGCCATTGATTACGCCGAACGATTGCAGGTGCGTTTTACCTATAGCACCAATGGCAAAGGCCTATATGAGATTGATACCAACACAGGCAAAGAACGGGAACTGAGTATCGGTGACGTGCCGAGCCCGGATGAGCTGTGGGCGCGCACCTTTATGGCCGAAAATGCCTGGCGGGATCGATTTGCGGCCATCCCCTTTGAAGATCGCGCCGGCACGTGGCAGCCGCGCTATTACCAAGATAACGCGATCGAGCGGGCGCTGGACGCCGTGGCGGCGGGTAAAGAGCGGATCTTACTTACACTTGCGACGGGTACAGGCAAGACAGCCATTGCCTTTCAGCTTTCATGGAAGCTATTTCATAGTCGCTGGAATTTGTCGCGAGAGCCGAACCGCCGTCCGCGTATTTTATTCCTCGCCGATCGTAATATCCTCGCCGATCAGGCTTATAATAGCTTTTCGGCCTTTAACGAAGATGCGCTCGCGCGTATTGATCCAAAAGACATCAAGAAAAAGGGGCGTGTGCCCAAAAATGCCAGTGTCTTTTTCACGATCTTTCAAACCTTTATGTCGGGCCCGAATGAAAGCCCGTACTTTGGCGAATATCCCGAAGATTTCTTTGATTTTATCATCATTGATGAGTGCCATCGGGGCGGGGCGAGGGATGAAAGCGCTTGGCGTGACATCCTCGAATATTTCTCTCCTGCGGTGCAGCTGGGGTTAACCGCGACACCCAAACGCAAAAATAACGTGGATACATACAGCTATTTCGGACTGCCTGTTTACGAATATTCCCTCAAAGAAGGGATTAATGATGCTTCCTAACGCCGTTTCGCGTGCGCCAGATTGCCACCACGATGGATGAGTATGTCTATACCGCAGGCGATACCGTGTTGGAGGGGGAGCCGGAGGAAGGCAAGCGGTATACCGAAAGCGATTTTAACCGCTCTGGCGGTATTGTTATCAAGGAGCGCGAGGCCAAGCGGGTTGAGATTTACTTAGATGAAGCCAATCAAAAAGAAAAAGCCATTGTCTTTTGTAAGGGGCAACCTCACGCGGCGCTCATCCGGGATTTGATAAATCAGATGAAGGATAGTGACGATCTTCATTATTGCGAGCGGGTAGGGGCCGCCGATGGCGCTGGGGGCGAGAAGTGGCTGCGCGTCTTTCAAGACAATGAAAAGACCATCCCAACCATTTTGACCACAAGCACCAAACTTTCAACAGGTGTGGATGCCCGAAATGTCCGCAACGTGGTGTTGATGAAGCCTGTCAAAAACATGATCGAGTTTAAACAGATTGTCGGGCGCGGCACCCGTATGTTTGATGGCAAAGATTATTTCACCATTTATGATTTTTGCAAAAACTATGAAATGTTTGAAGATCCGGAATGGGATGGTGAGCCAATAGAGCCCACAGACGGCCCGGACCGCCCGCCAAAACCCGAAGACGGTGAGGGCGATGATCCAAACGAGCCTAATGGCGGAGATGATTGGGAAGACGAGGAAGAGACAAAGAAAACCCTCGTCATTAAGCTGGCCGATGGTTCATCCCGTAACATTCAGCATATGGCCTCGACCAGTTTTTGGGGGCCAGATGGAAAACCCATTTCACCGGCGCAGTTTATTAAGCGGTTATTTGGGGATCTGCCAGCTTGTTTCAGGATGAGGATGAACTGCGGGAGCTTTGGGGGAAGCCGGATACGCGAAAAACGTTGCTTCAGGGCTTGGCAGAGCGTGGCTATGGGGATGATGAACTTAACGAGATCGCAAAACTGATTGAAGCGGAAAATAGCGACCTCTTTGATGTGCTCGCCTACATCGCTTATGCCCAATCGCCAATCACAAGACTAGAGCGTGTGGAGACCCATAAAGAACAAATTCTTGAAGGACATGACGACAAGCTGCAGGCCTTTATTGAATTCGTTTTAGGACAGTACGAAACCGAAGGCGTCAGCGAGTTGGACCAATCTAAACTACCAAGTTTGTTAGAGCTGAAATACCACTCCACTGCCGATGCCGCGGCGATATTGGGCGGTATTCCAAGAATACGCGACGCCTTCGTTGGTTTTCAGAAGTATTTATATGAATAAGGCTTGGTTAAGCTAAGGCTTGTGTGAAAGTTTTATTTTGGTCGCCGTCTTTGCTAAGAGGGCGTAATCGGTATTTCTTATGGTCATTAGTAAGCGACCTAGAACATTTCTGCCTCTTCCTTCGCATTCTCCCCAAAAAGTATCGTTCCAATCGTTTCCTTCTATTAAATACTTGTCTCCTGTATTTTTTAAACGGTCGTAGAGTGTTTTTTGTGAAAATTTTTGTATCAATAAATCAGTCATGATATCAATTTTTACATTGTCCCAGTCTTTCCTTACGTAACCAAGTATGCGTAGTTGGTTAGCGGCAACTTTAGAGGTTCCAGCGGTTAGGGATGGATCTGTAAAGAGCGTAGGTAATGATGCATGTGAAATAGAGGTGTTTCTTTTTTGTAGATGATGATTGATATGTTCAATATGCTCATCAGATACTGATTCCAGCACTCCATCTTCAAATTTCATTGCTTGGTAAGCGTGTTCTACTGAGCTGAAATGTTCCTTTCTATAAAACACCTCAACCTCATGAAAGTTAGATAGAAAAGTCTTCCGAAAACTACGGATAGTATCACTGTCTTTTAGTTTATCTAACATAGCTTCAGTCCGATTATTAATTAGATCAATATAGACGGCTCCGACTAATGATTTGGGAACACTGTTAAAGTATCGTGACTTTATGCATCTGATCATTTTTTTCTTTTCAAACAGTTCTCTTAAGTCTGTTTTTGGATATCTAGATTTTGATACAGGTAATATATTTACCGAATATTTATAGCACTCCGTCGTTGCTATATTTGGTCTATTATTATCATTTTTTGCAATAAAACTCCTAATAACATCAGCCTCAGCAATCGCAACCTCAATATTATTTGGTTTTTGAAGTAATATCGCTTTATTTACCATTTCTACTGTTGTGCCGGTCGAGCTATTGTCATCGATGATAACTACGTTTTTATCTTTGAAACTCTTAACATGGTGTTTTGTAAACCTTGATAAGTCTTTCGGTTTTGCACTCTGGTTATCAAAATCGTGTTTTATTGAATGAAGTGAAACAGGAAATAGAAGAACGTTACAGAGCCTACGGCTGATTAAGCGTTGCGCTGTAGCATGCGCAAATGATAATTCAGTCGATCCTGCAGGTAACCCCACAATTGTGTCAGGCGGAGTTTCACAATTCAAAGCATATCTAATAGCTGCAGAGGAAATTACAAGAGGATGAGCAGCTTCTGGCCTTGTAATATGTCTTGAAGAAAAAGTACCTTTTTCATACTCTGAAAGAATGTGGTGAAGTAGTTTATCAAATGTCCCAGTGCGTTCAGATATAGCACGAAAGCCGTCATTAGATAACTGTTGTGCCTTGCAAATTAACCCATAGAAAAAATCTACTGCAGCTTGAGCTATAATTTGACCTTCTTTTCTTAAAGCCTGGTAAGTCAAATTTTCAAACTTGTATTTTCCAACTTTCTCCTCATACAAGAAACTATTGTAGAGTGTTAAAATAGCGTTCTTTATATAGTCAGCAATTGCAATCTGGAATTTGTGAGAATTTGTATTCTTTATAGCGTCCAAGCCGTCATAAAAATCTTCTTTGAAGGTATCCAGCTTTTGTCGTAGTTCAAATGTAGGGTTAGCAGAAATAGTGTAACGTACACCTCTTAAATGATACTTTCCCCTGAAATAGACTGCCCGACGAGACTTTTTGAAATAGTCGGGTGTAGTATTTGTAAACTCTTCGTTACTTGAAATAACGGAGCCATCTAAGGAGAAAAAGCCTTTTGTTAATACCGCCCCCAATTGTCTGGAAAATATCGTATTTGCATATTGCTCAGTGTTGTTTCGTGCGCTTGCAACTTGTTTTCTAATGTGATCAAAATCAAAGCATGGGTCGTCCGTATTTAATAAGCTTTTGTCTGCTGAGTAGAGATGATTAGTAGAAGTTTTTTTCATGCGCTTTTCGTAGAGGTGGTTGGGATTTTAAAAGAGAAAACAAGTTGTTTAAGATATACTGAAGTAGATATTTTTAAAAGTACAATTCTATTACAGAGAGTGTTTTTGCAATGCCTCTGCTTAAAAGAATATCTTTTTGCAAGGAGTATCAGTAATTCACTTTCTCTATCCAAGCTAAGCGGTCCTTAGTTTTCGCTGGGTCCGCATATAAGCCATAAGTAATGCCAAGCTTTTTGTTGTTGTTCCGCTCGTGCCCAAGGATATCCGCAGCTATGCCTTCCGGGCAGCCTGCGCGTTCCAGTTTTCCTGCGACCGTTGCGCGGAACGAGTGAAAGTCGCAAACTCTATTTGATGTCCCTACGATATCAAGCTTTTGCCTTAGGCGGTTAAACCGTTTGCCAATATTTTTACTTCGGGAATGTCCTTCAATTCGCTCACCATTCACGTTCAGCGCGCTCCAGGTGAGATTGTCGAGCAGGTATTCATTCTTTGATGTTTCCATCAGTTTCCGGACGAGCGGTTCAATCGCGCTCACAATTGGCAGATGGCGAATGCCTGCCTGAGTTTTGGACACATCGACGAGCATCGTCATTGTTTCCAAGTCCACATGCTCTTTCTTGATCCGGGAAATTTCCTCAATTCGGGCACCTGTATACATTCCCAGAATGGTGAGGTGTTTGAGGATCGGATCTCGTTCAGGGATATGTTGAAGAAGTTTTTCTACTTCTTCATTTGTAAATTCACGATGAGGTTTTTCGGTGTTTTTCTCTTTGTTTGGGGATTTAGGAAGCTCTACCAACGCAAATGGATTATCCATTTTCTCAACAAGGCCACGCTTGATTGCCCAGGCGAAGAATTGCCGAAGTGCCGTACGCCATCTTTTAATTGTGGCCGGCGATTTATTTTCCTCGATGATCGGTTTCACCAGGAAATTTGACGCGTCCTTGAGAGTAACTTCCTCCATGACAGGATTGAGAGCGGCAAAGTCATTTAAGGTTGCCAGATAGGCTTGCATGGTTTTTGGCGCTAGATCTTGGTGCTCTTGCACAAACTGATCTTTAAGCGACAGAATTTCGGTCGCTTGATTATGCGCTTGTTTATAGAGGGTTTGGGCTTTTGCTGCGGCTATACTGGTTGGACGGTGTGGGGGATTAACGGCGTCCACCATATCAAGCAGAGCCTCTTGAGCCGCCCTATAATCTTCATCATTAGCAGCTGTCTTAAGAGCTGTTCTGATTTTAGGTAGTTGGGGGGTATGCACTGTTCCATTCTCAAGTTCTTGAAACTGCTTCTTGAAGCTGGCGGCTAGCAGTAAAGCTTTTGGACGTGCGACTTCCTCACTGTCAGTTCTTAGAGCCTTGGTGATCTCTTTCTTGCCATCATAGTAACTTTGAAATTCGCTCGGGATCGAGATCGTGAAATAGAATTTCTTTCCTCGAAGCTTCAGATAATTCGCCATTTTCGCCCTAAAACCGTACAAAAAACCGTACAAAAACCAGTACATATTTTGTATATAATCCGAAAAATAATAATTAAAACAAATGACTATGAAGAAATGGGGAGGAATCCCACCTTCACCGCCATTAATTACAGTTCTCTGTAAGGCGTTGAAAAATAAACAAAAATCAAAACGCCAATTTTTCAAGTTTTCCCAAAACCGTACACTTCAATCTAGGTATTGGCTATTACCCAGCTATGTAACTTCTAGTAAATATACTCCTTTTATTTTATTTGTGGCTATGGCCAAAAACTGAATAATGTTTTAGACGGCATGACACTTAATTAATTAACAAAGTTAATTGGACCAAATGTTGTCAGTTATATCGAGTTTTCACAGTGAGTTTTCGGTGTTTCATTTCTGACTTCATGTTAAACTTTTTAGAAAATTGTTAGGTAGAAAAGATCTTGCAATTAGTATTACTGCCGGGAATGGATGGTACAGGAAACCTTTTCCCAAAATCGCTTGCGGGGATACCCGATGTTAAAATAAGCATCTTGGAACTCCCCAAAGAAGGGGGGCAGTCATATGAAGATTTGGCAGCCAAGATTATCGAACAATTACCGAAACAGAAATTTGTTCTCCTTGCAGAGTCGTTTTCTGGCCCCTTAGCTGCGCTCATCGCGTCACATAAATCCAATCGGATTTCAGGAGTAATATTTGTAGCGACTTTCCTGACTTCACCGGGCCGTATTAGGCTCAGCTTTGCATCAAAACTTCCTTTAAAGGCATTTCTAGGAGTTCCTTTTTTGCAAAGGATATGCAGGTGGTTACTTTTCGGAAGTAATACTGACCAAGAGTTATTCAAACAATTTTTAGCTACAATAGATAGGATGCCTCAAGAGCTCTTGGTAAAGAGACTGAAAGCTATGCAATCAATACCGGTCTTCGATGAGAAACTTAATATCCCAGCCCTTTATTTGAGAGCCACTGGTGATAAGTTGGTTCCGGCTACCAAATGCGAGGAGTTTCTTGATTTGTTTCCGCAAGTCAAATTGGACAACATATCTGGACCGCATTTTTTATTGCAGGTAAATCCAGACCAATGCAGAGATCGAATAGTCGAATTTATCGAAAGACTGTAAATTCGTGGTTCAATTTATTGATTTGGCTTCCAATTAATCAGGATTGGTCCCGCAATTGCCAAAGTTAATCCGATGAGGAACAGTTTGGAAAGTTCTTCATCTAACAAAATGGCTCCAAACGCACTCGCTGCGACCGGGGCTAGAGGTACGTAAATAGCTGCTTTTGAAGGGCTGAGCTGTTGTAATCCCCAGTTAAATAGAAAAAGGCTCAACGCGGCGGCAGGACCTGCGAGATACAGGATCCAAATCCAGATTTCGATTGAGAAGTTTTGCGTAACGGAAGGAAAACCCTCCGCAAAAGAAAAGAGAAGAATAAAGGCAGAACCAGCGCTCATTCCAATAATCGTTGAATAAACGATTGAGTGGACTTTGAATAAGCCAGATGAAAAGGCGTTGTAAGTTGCCCCGCAGCAGACGGCCAAGAAGAAGAGGATTTCCCCGCTCCAGCTATGGGAGCCAGTCTGGTCCTGAAACGCCTTTTCGCCAATCGCTAGTGATACGCCGATGATTGAGAGGGTGGCTGCAAACAGGTTGATGGGGGTTAATCTATCTCGTCCAACCATTGACGCTATGACCATCGTCATGATGGGAATAAGTGAGAAGATGACCGCACCACGAGAAGCAGGGATCTCTTCCAGTGCAGTATTTACAAATAGATGGAAAAATCCAAACTGTATTATTCCCAGCCCGATGAGAACAAAGATAATTTTAAGGGGTGGAATAGGGCGCCTGACAAAGAATAGCAAAGGAAATAGCATTAGAACCGCGAGGCCATATCTCAAGAACCCCAAAGTAGCGGGGGTTGAATGCTGATCCATGATGATCCGGATTGCAACAAATGACATTCCCAGCATTATAGATGCACCACTCAAGGCTAAATGCGGAAAAGTTGCAGCAAAAGGTGGGTTCTTATTCAAGCTTCTGTCCATGGCCATTTGGTAGGTTTCTTGAACCTAGCAAACTTCCTCAGTTGTTGTGATGAATATATTTTGAACCTGCCTCGCTAGAACCGTTAGTGCAACAGACTGATCGTCGATGCTTCGTCGTTTCTTTGCTTACAATCGGACCGGAGTTTCAAGTCGCAATCGAAGAACTTTTTTAGCTGTTCAGCGTGTTTTTTTAACTTCCATGCCGTGAAATTGCTAAGGGCGTAAAGCGTTCTGGTTTGGTTTTAATGATATATCCCCTTTGATCGACAAATGTACTCAGATGGGGAAATCCGTTGGAGCCTAAACTTTTTCTTTTCGTGTTTATGGGTTGCCAATTCTTGTCAAGGTCCAGCGCGGCCTGAATTTTCTCCACATCAGAGGCATTCATATTTTCTGTCTCGGTTGCCTCTATGACCTCCTGCTTCCAATCCTCATCCATCCCTAAGAATATTATGCAAATTTTGGGGTAGTAGATGCGAGTATTTTTGTTGCGGTTCGCTTTATCAAGTTGTGAAGTGTATTTATATCGTCGGCAGCTGAGAGGTCATTTTGTTCCAATTCAGTTGCGATTGAGAGGAGGTCATAATATCCGCGTAGTTGTTTTTTATCATCTGGAAGAAGTGGGTTTTCCTGTAAAACCAAGCCAGCATTGTGAATACTTGCTTCTGTTTTCAGGAAAAATGTGGGGAGATCATCACCCGCCATCTCAAGGCACATTTTTAGTTTGAAGCCAACTTCATCTATCTGCGGGTGTTTATTTTCGCGCTGCTTCAAACCTTCCCTGCAGATATCAATCATGCTTTGGTTTTTATCGGAGTTCTCGTCAGCCCCGGGGAAATATTTTTCTTTTCCTAGCGGAGCATAGGAATTGGCGAAGACAATGATGTTTTTGACTTCGCGCTCTAACAAAGATACCAAGCCTAAATTATCTTCATGGCCACCATCTCCATGTGTCCATTCTTTCTCATACATTTCTCCGTCTTTTGCAGACCACCCCAACTGTTTCGGAACGACCTTATTGGTTGGAACATAATGTTCAGGAAATCCCATATTGGAAAACAGCAGGTTAAGTAAAGGTATTGAAATGATCGTTTCAACAGGCGCAGCCCCTGAGATTGCAGCAACGTTGGAAAGTGAAAAATTAAGCCGCGAACGATCTGTCAGGTTTCCGATAATTGGGTCGCGAAGAGTAAGGGTTTTAATCTTGTCATCTCCATCAACCGCATCTGTAATATAGTCATATCCGTAGGACTCAACAAATCCACCCCCCAATGGAATTTTTGCGGTATTTTTTTGATTAGGACCAACCTTCCAGGGAACACCCGTATATAGCGGTGTCATTTCCAGCAGAAATTTTTCTTTTGGCTTCGGATTAATACGCTTTACTAACACTGTACCTCCGACAATTAAATAAGGACGCTTGCGCTCCACATAATGAATTTCCGTGTTTGAAAAACGCGCATTATTTTCTCGAATTCTGTCGCGGTCTTTACTGCGCCATGTAAACAAACTGTCAGGATCCCCGACACTGGTTCGGCCCAGCCCGAAGGATTTCAGATAAATTTTTGAGAGTGCCTCCGAATAGGCTTCATCCATACGAAGCCCGACAAGTGCCGCCAGATAGTTAGCTGTAATCGCGGCGTCTTCCATCGCCCCTAACATTGAACCTTCGTGAAATTCTGGCGATAAAATCCCCTCAATCATAGACGGCAATCTTTTCGCTACAACTTTGGGGTCATGGAACCGGCCCAAGAACACGTCCTCATTATAGGTTCGTTTTAAATATGTATACGGGATAGAGGTCCAGGAACCGCCGGAGATAGCAGAAATATATCTGACCTTATCAATCCACTCCAAATGGTGCAGAGCTCTCAATTGCCCGAGTGCAGCAGGTGCGGCTCGGTTGCCGCCTCCCTGAAAAGCAACACCGAAGGACGGCCTGTTTCTGATCTGTGGATCCTGTAGTTCAGGATAGCCCGTTTTCTCCTGCGGGGTTGGCCAATACCGGGCGTTAAATTTTTCTGGTGTACTGCAGGCCGATAAAATGATTAGCCCCAATAACAGGCCAAGATATCTGAAGGATCTTTGGTGAAATGAAAAAAACATCTTCTTGCTTATCCTGTTATTGGTCTGGTTTCGGGAAAAACGGGTCAAACGATTTGAAAATTGGAATAGGGCGCAATGTGACATCAGGATCATTATCCAAAAATTTTTGAAACCAGCGCAGGACACGATCCAATCGCTCGTAAAAGGGGATATCCAAAGTGGGATTTGTGGGGTCAAGAACGCCTGTCATTGTGTCCCAATGGACTGGAATAACCCATTTGGCATTGCTGGCAAGCACAGTATTGTTCCAGTATTGTTGCGCTTTCTCCTCACTGGAAAATCCTAAAGCGCCAATTCCTAAAAATATGGTATCTGCTTCAAAACGTTTATCCCGAAACTCATCGGTAATTTTACCTGCCGTTGGCACGATTAAAATGGAGCCCTGTCGCAGTTTTAAATGGGCGGCGACACTAAGCCCTTCTTTCATTTGGCTGATTTTTGTAGGAAAGGTCCAGTCTGGATCATAAGAAGCGTTTTCAAGAAGTTTAGAGGCAATGTTCTCTGAATGATTAACTTTTTTCAATGTCACGCTGATTGACTGGTAATCAAAAGCATATTCGGATGACTTTCCATCCAGAAACCTATGCTCAATATGTTGGCAAATCTCCGGAAAAAATCGTTTTGTTCGATCCGCTATTTGAGAGAGAACTGGCCCCCCAATCAATGTTGCACCTGTCAGACAAGCGATTAGTGGGCTATCAAGTGCGTGATCAAAATGACCATGCATTGAAAAAACAGCATCAAGATGACTTTTGTTTGGTTTGTCAGCAGTGCATTTCGCGTTCAGCTTAATGTTCAATGCGCATAAGGTAGCTTCAATCTGTACAGGGTTTGGCGCAATCGGTTGGACCATAATATTGTCGGGCCGGCTTATATAACCATCAATCATAATTGACGTATCACCATCATTGACTAGAAAGCTTGAAACTCCCAGAAAATGAACCGAGGCGCCTTCATATGGTGGCTTGATTTCAGGGGTTGCATAGGATGGGTCTTCCCAAAATTCACGGAAATCACCACTGCAACTGGTCAAAAATATCAACAAGACTGCAGAGAATAGTAATTCCGTCGGCCATGTATTCCGCAGCCTCATAACCATGTTGTGCAAACCTTTTCAACTTTGCTTTGAGTGCAAGTTCGTATTTATAGAAGTATCAGTCTAATTAAGTTTAACTAAAATTACGATGACGTCCATTAGTTAAGCTGCAAAAAAGAGAGAAAAACTGACTGTTTCGTTTAGATAAAAGAGTTTGTAGCCGCTCAGATTCTCTAGAATGTTAGTGTGACATTTATTGAAACCGTATTTTTGCGTCAGGGGAAGTGTAGCGGACTGCAGCATCACAAATATGGCGAGAATTTAGCTGCAGAGCCTAGCTTGTTTCTCTGAACTAATTTCGTTAAAGTTGAGTGAAGTTGCCGAAAGGCCTATTTTTAAAAGTCATTCATCTTTAAAAAAGCGAAAAATAATATGAAGAAAGCCCTCTTAGCGATTTCCCTCTTGTTAATTCTTGCCAGTTGCAAAACTGCTCATCAAAGAGAATCCGCTGCTGTACATCAAGATATGCGTACCATTCACAACGCTTTTGAATATGAGGACTATGCGTTAGTCAAGAGAACGGCCACTCTTTATGCTGATCGTGGAACCAGGTTTGTCTTTGCTCATTACTTTCTAGGACGCTTATATCTCGAAGGGTTAGGTGTAAAGCAAGATACCGCTAGAGGCCTTGAGTATTTGGAAACAGCTTCAGACAAAGGTCAAATGCATGCTGACTATTATTTAGGTATGTATTACCTGTTTTCGGATGAAAAAGATCGAGACTACGTAAAAGCCGTGAGCATTTGGAGCAAGTGCTAGCAAATAAGAGCAGCAAATGGTTCAAATATAATGACCAAATTCGCCATCCAACGATGTTCCTTATCGGGTATATTTACGAAAATGGATTAGGATTAGAGGGCAAGGATCAAAAAACAGCATTTGAATGGTACCTGCGTGCAGCGAATAGTGGATATTCATTCGCACAGTATAAAATTGGTGAGGCATACTATTTTGGTCACGTGTATGAAGTGAATCATACTTTTGCAGAGAGTTGGCTAAAACTGGCTGCGGATAAAGAGGTTGCTGACGCCATGCTGCTGCTTGCCGAAATGTATAACGCTGGCCATGGTGAAGAAGCTGATAAGGCATTAGCTGAAAGCTATATCGAAAGAGCTAGAATGTCGAAAAATAAGATTTCAACAATTCTTCGGTACCAAGGGGCTATAAGTAACGATTAGGATTAACAGGTAGATCGCACATAAAAGAAGCTTAGTGGCCATAGATTTTAACCTATCGGACAGTTTGCATCTGCAAAAATGTGAAGGGCTTCTTAAAGCATTAAGTCTGTAACCTTAGCTCTATTACTACTCTGAGTTAAAGGATTTAGGCTTGTTTACGAGTCTATTGGTGTGAATTTGATTGTTTTAAAACGTTCTAACATAGTGTTCATTTCACTCTGAGATGCAGGCCAAGTTGAAGGGGTATCGAAATCAAAATGTTGCCCACGCCATTCTTGGTATACCTTAAGCATTGTGGTTCCGATTTTTGCAAAATGATAAAGTCCGATTTGTCCTACATTGGGGCCATAATTTAGTTGTTTAGGGGCGTATGGTGTTGATTTGCAAACGATTGTTAGGGTGGTCTGTCCAGGCTGTGCAGGATGCCTAATGATTTTTGTGTTTTCTTTCCCGCAGGCCATTTCTTGGGCCTCTATGCTTTTTGAAACAAATATGTCTAAAGGAACGAGTGGCGTGGGGAATTTGAGTCCTGACACGGCATATAATTTGGTCCAAGCTTCGAAAGTTTCTTTTTCTGGAATTTGCTCAAACACAAATGAGGGACCAGATTGATTTCTGTAGTATCGGCTCTGTACAGGCTTGCCGCCAATTTCAAACCAGCTGGGTTCAGGAAAACTTACTACTGCGTCATATATCTTAATGATATGGTTTACTTTTTCGGCATTTGTTGCCACATTTTTATTGTTAGTTGTCGTGGTTGAAGCATGCTGTTGCTGACTGGTGGTATTGCATGAGCTCATTAATAAAATTGAACAAATTCCAAGTAAAATTCTACGAAAACCTTGCACCACCCACACTCCAATTTAGTGTTCCTTATCTTTTTCAACCACTATAGCTAATAGCGAATGGAAAACAAGTTTATAATAAATTTAATGGTGTGCTTCCGCTTGAATTGACTGTGGTTATAACTTACGAAGTTTTCGTTGTATTGAAGGAAATAATAACGAAATTATTTCTTTCAATTCAGACTGGATTTCAAGGACAAGATTGTAATTTGACAATAGTTAGAGGTTGAAACTGTGTGAATAGCCGATGAACGGCATTTTTTCGTAGGCCTAAAATTTGAAGACAGCGTTACGTAAAACCACTTTTGCTACTGGCTTGTTATTACGAATTTCACTTACCTATGGCTGTAGCTGCAGTGACGTGATAACACTTGCGCTGCGTTATGATAATCCTGTGTGAAAACGGGTTTGAAAAAATTAGAGTGGTGAGAAGAGTATGGGAAGTTTTGATTATTTTGAGGATGTTTCTTTATTAGAAGGTAAAGATGAGACCGAGGCCCTTAATTTGTTGAAAAGGCCAACTCTTTTTAAGGTTAACGGGCAGGATAACTCACGGGCTGTTCTGGTCTCCACATTAATTCATGGAAGCGAGCCTTGTGGTTTTCGGGCATTTCTCGAAGAAATTAATCGCGGTCGCAGCTATCCTTTCGATGTCTATTTCCTCGTTGGTAATGTCGCCGCGGCGAAAATTGCTCCGCAGTTTTCTCACCGAAATATTCCTGACGGCCGCAATTTTAATCGTATCTGGTGCGTTGATGCACCTGAGGGTGAGGAAGAGCTGTGTATTGCCGAGTTGGAGAAATTCATCTGCTCGCTACCTCTGATCGGTGTTCTGGATTTACATTCTTTCATGGCGAAAGGGGTAAGCCCACATAGTTTTGTTGTCTCAATTGATGATGAGACATTGGGGTATGCTAAAAAGTTTACGCCCTATGTTTTAAAAATTGAAGCAGGGATGGGTGCCCTGATTGAAGCGACGAGTAAGTTATGTCCTTCATTTGTTGTAGAGTGCGGGACCCACAATACTCCTGAGGCGGATGCATTTGCGGGCGAGGTGCTCGATAAGTTCTTTAAGGAATTTGGTGTTCTGGACGGGTCAGCAGGGGAGCCCCTGACACAGTATGTTTACGTCAATATGACGAATTTCAAAGTGGCACCTTCAAAAAGAGTTGTTTGGGCGGAGGAGGAAGATACCTCAGCAGACGCGACCTTACGCCCTGATTGCGAGAGCTTGAACTTGTCAAAGGTTGAAGCTGGTGAGTTTTGGGGATGGGCATCTTCTTTGGATTTCCTTAAGGCATGGAAAGGAAAGACCGCTGTCGATGTTGCTGACTATTTTTATATCGAAGATGGAAAGCTTTATCTCAAACACTCCTGCGTGCCAAATTTAATGAGCGCAAATGAGTTTATTGCAAAAGAAAGCGGCTTTTATTTATTTGAGAAAAAAGAAGCGTGAACGCAATTATAAAACACGCTTGGTCGTTTTTCTCTTTGGAGCACAAAAAACCCTCGCAAAAGCGAGGGTTTTTTAGTGTTGGTTTTGCTTTGCTATCTAGTTCAGGCATTCAGTCAGAATGATGTCGAAGATATGGCTCCTCAAAATTTACTGATAAGTGTATGGACGGCTACTAGTGACAGAAATTTTCTAATGTAGTAGTGTTTAATGAACTAATTATAGGTCGTTGAAAGCAGGCTGCCCGGATGGAGAAAACTCTGGAAGGTATTAGTGACAGCTCAATAATCAAAACAACTAGCTATCATGAAACATGTTCAAGGATTTGTAACGGATTGCTGATTGCGCTTTCTGTTTTAGCCGTTCCAGCATTAATTACATCCGTTTCACGAGTGAACGATTTAGGTTGGCAACCTGTAATGTCTGTTCATGTTGTTTCCGCATTTGTATTGTGGATTGTGACATTTTATCGTCGAAAATTAAGTTTTAACATCCGCGCGAGTATAGTCTGTGTGCTTATATATATGTCTGGGTTTGCTGGATTATATAGTCTGGGTCGCTTGTCCGCGGGGGAGGTCTGGTTCGTAATCTTTCCCACAGTTGTTACTGTTTTTTTCGGCCTCCGTTATGGCGTCATTGCAATATTTTTAACGGCCATTGGAGGAATATTAATCGCCTATTTGTATGTATCTGGCATAAAAGAAGTCCCGATAATTTCATCTGATTATCTTGCCAGCCCATTTGGGTGGTGGTCATTAATTTTCGGTATTCTGATTAGTACGAGCACGGCAACGGTCGCAATCGGGATGTTAAGTATTTCGTTGGTTCGCTCGATTAAAGAATCCGACCACCAATTAGTTGAAAATCAAAAAGAAATAAGCAGACGAAAGAGCCTTGAGGATGCGCTGCGTCAGAGTGAGGCAAGGATTAGAGCGCTTATTGAACACGCACCAGAAGCAATTACGCTGATTGATGCCAGCACCGGCCATTATGTTTATGTAAATCCAACTGCAGAAAAACTTCATGGTCTCTCCAAACAAGAGCTTGTGGGCAAAATGGGACCAGCTGCAATCAGCCCGAAGTATCAAGCAGACGGTCAGCTTTCAAAAGATATTGCTTTAAAATATCTGCAGAAAGCACTTGATGGAAATTGCCAAAGATTTGAATGGTTGCATGTGAAGCCCGATGGTACTGAGTTTCCATGTGAAGTGAGCCTTTCTCGTTTGCCAGATCCCAATCTTGATCTAATTCGTGCATGTATTATTGATATTACTGAACGAAAAAAAGCGGAGAACGACCGTGCGGTACTGGAAGCGGAACTGTTTCAGGCCCATAAGATGGAAACGGTTGGGCAACTGACAGCTGGTATGGCGCATGACTTTAATAATCTGCTTACCATAGTCTTGGGAAATGCGGAAATACTCCAGATGACTGTAGGCGAAGACAATAAGCAATTAAATACAATACTCAATAGAGTGGATTTGGGGGCAAAATCGGTTCAGCGTTTGCTTGCCTTTTCTAGGAAGCAAGAGCTTAAACCTTCAATTCTAGATGTAAATTCACTTCTTTCCGATGTCAAAGATGCAGTCGTAGAACAACTCCCCACTAATGTTGAATTTAAGATGAATTTGGATCCTGCGCTTTGGTCATGTGAGGTGGACTCAACACATCTGGAAAACGCCATTATTAATCTGGTCGTCAACGCAAAGGACGCCATGCCCGATGGTGGTATGCTAACAATTGAAACTACAAATGTTGACTTGAGGAAAGAGCATCTCGCTAAAAAATTTGGTTTGGGTTTGGGACAGTATATTGAAATAAGCGTAAATGATACGGGTACCGGAATGCCTGAGTCTATACAAAAAAAGGTACTTGAGCCATTCTTTACAACGAAAGAAGTAGGTGCAGGCACAGGCCTTGGGTTAAGTATGGTGTATGGCTTCACTCAACAGTCTGGTGGTAATACTGTTATTGAAAGTGAGCAGGGAATAGGGACAAGTATCAAGTTGCTACTTCCCAAGGGATAAAGAAACATCCGTCAGTGCTCACGCAACTGAAATATTTTAACTGTCAAAGAACTGTCTGTAAAATATTTGCTTCGGCACCGAGTTTGTTGCAGTTTAGTATGAGAGACTTTCTACCTACACAAAAAAACCTCGCAAAAGCGAGGGTTTTTTTTAGTGTTGGTTTTGTTTTGCTATCCAGTTCTGACATGTTCAACGAAATCAGCAACCTGACCCCGTAAATGCTCTGCCTGCTTGGAAAGTTCCTTGGACGCTTCTAGCACGTCATTGGATGCACTATCGGACATTGAAGCTGCCGATGTAACACGTTCGATGGAGGCAGAGACTTCTTGTGTGCCAACGGCTGCTTTTTGAACGCTGGAGGAGATTTCCTGCGTGGCTGCGCCCTGTTCTTCAACTGCAGTGGTAATTGCCGAAGCAATACCATCCACTTTTTCGATAGTTTCAGTAATTCCCTGAATTGCTTCCACCGCATCAGTGGTTGAACCCTGGACTTTAGAAATCTGACTTGAAATTTGTTCTGTCGCTTTCGCAGTTTGTGACGCAAGGTTTTTAACCTCCGAAGCCACAACAGCGAAACCTTTACCAGCATCACCAGCACGTGCAGCCTCAATGGTAGCATTCAAAGCAAGCAGGTTTGTCTGTTCAGCGATATCCTGAATGAGTGAGACAACTTCACCAATGCTTTGGGCTCCTTCATCCAGACCCTGAATAAGTTCGTTTGCTCTGCCAGCTTCTTGAACTGCTTGACTGGTAATTGAGGAGGATTGAGAAACCTGTGTGCTGATTTCGCGAATTGATGCGGATAACTCTTCCGCTGCGGATGCTACAGCCTGCACATTTTGCGTGGCACTTGCAGACGCTCTGGAAACTGCGGTTGCCTGCTCTGTTGTCTGGCGTGAATTGGTGGACATACCTTCTGCAGTTGCCTGCATTTCTGTCGCTGCGGAAGCAACACCGTCAACGATACCGCCCACAGAATTTTCAAATTTGCTGACCAAAGAAAAAAGAGCATCTTTCTTTTCCTGTTCAGCCTGTTGTTTGTCCAGCTCCTGCTGGCGAGCCCTTTCCTCTTTCCGTTTTTCAGCTTCAATACGTTCCTGTTCAGCCTGAGCCTGAGCCGCTTTCTGTTCCTGCTCAAGATCCCGTTTCCGAAGCGCATCTTCTTTAAACACCTGAATGGCTTTGGCCATATTCCCGATCTGGTCATCACGTTGCAGATAGCGAAGTTCGACTTCCAGATTACCTGATGCGAGCTCTTGCATCTGCCCAGCCATTCGCCCTAATGGGACCGTAAGTTTTCGAAATGAAACGATCACCACAGAGGACAAGGCAAACAGAATGATCAGGGCAGTTACAATTGCTGAAAGTGTTGAATTCAGCAATTGACTGTTAATTTGCTGGTTGGAAAGGTACAGGATCAGAGTGCCAATTTTCTCCCTCTCGTCACCGTCAATATGCACAATTTCTCTCTGACTTTGGGTTACATCCGCCCCTTCAGTCAGTTCACCATGTGTATACAGGATCCCTCCATCAGGATCCTGGACTTCCACATATTGGAAGTCCTCATCCTGCGCGAGATCAGCGAGAAGACTATTGGCGCCATCATCATCAAGGTCCCACATTGGACGGGCGATCGCCGCTGCTTGAAGTGCTGTAATTATGTTAGCCCGATGCTGTATCTGGGATTTCTGGTTGTTTTGAAACACATATATACCAAGGGTTGCAGCAATCAGCAGCACGAATAGGGTCAGCCCAATCACCGAAGACAAAATCCTTGCCTGCAGTGAAAGCCGCCTTTTTTTGGATTTGATAGTTTTGGCGTCTGTCATGCCTGTACCTGTACTCATTTTAAAATTAAGGGAATAACAAATTTATTCCTGAACATATTTGGCGATAATTGCATCATATTCACCATTCGCTTGATCTCTTTAAGGCCGGCGTTAAAGTCATCGCGTAGGCTCGCGTCTTTGAAAGCAACATGATAGTTTGTAGGTTCAAAAACTTGATGGAATGTCACTTCCTTCAGTTCTACCTGACCTTCGATCTGCTTGTTGTAGTATTTGAAAATGCGAATATCACCGACAACAGCTTCGGTTCGACCTGTCATCAACAATTTATTTTGTGTGACTTGGTCAGCGACTTCGCGATAGTTTTTGTTACCTTCGGCCATTTTTGCGAACTCATCGCCCAAGAAGATCGAAGCTTTTGCAAAAGCAACGACCTTATGATTACCCAAATCAGCAATCGATGAAATGTTCAGGCCTTTTTCTTTTAGTGTTGTTGCCACATTCTGATAGGCGATATGGCTGTCTGAATATTCCGCTTTGACACCAGAGCCGGTGTGAGGGTGTTGGCCGCGTCAATTTTACCATCTTCCAAATCTTTTCCAACACGGCCAAAGGGCACAAATCGGACGGTCACGGTATGGCCTTTTTTCGCCAATGCCGCTCTTACGATATCAACTTCAATCCCACCATCTTGTTCCTTTATGCCGTAGGGCGGGAGTATTCCCTGTCCAAGTCGAACTTCCGCTGCCTGCAAGGCACCGATGGCGCCGAAAAAAACAGTTGCTGAAAGTGAGGCAAAGGTAATTTTTTTGAGGGTAGTTAGCATTTGAATATTCTTTCCGTCGAAATGAGAATGTCAGAATAAAAGAATATTAGGTATTTGCTTAATAAAAGCTAAACTTCGCCTAAAATGATACAAAAGTTCACTTCACGCGTACAAGAATAGTTGAAACCATTTGCACTCTTTTAAGTTTGCAAAGTTGGAAACGAGCTGAATTAGTGAGAGTTGGTTAGAACATGGTTGAAAATGTGGCAATTATAGGTGCTTCAGGTGCGCTCGGGGCGGCATTTACTTCTATCCTGGCGGAAAAGCATGAAAATGCTGTCATTCACGCTATTTCAAGACAGAAAATATCAATTGAGCGCACAAATATTGAGACACATCAGATTGACTATTCCGATGAAAGTGAATTGAAGGAACTTGCAAGTCGGATATCCGCGCAAAAACCGCTTGATTTGGTCGTTGTTGCAACCGGGATTCTGCATACGGAAACCTTAAAACCTGAAAAATCGCTTAGAAATCTGTCAGAAGATAAATTTCGCCAGATTTTCGAAGCGAACACAATTCGTCCTGCCTTGTTCATGAAGTATTTTTTACCGACTCTGGGCAGGGATCGCCGATCGGTTTTCGCGGCTCTGTCAGCACGGGTTGGCAGCATATCTGATAACCATTTGGGGGGATGGTATGGTTACCGTGCATCGAAATCAGCTCTGAATATGCTCATTCGGTGCGCTGCCATTGAGATGGGGCGGACACATCCAAAATCAATCATAGTTGGATTGCATCCGGGAACGGTTGATAGTGACTTGTCGAAACCTTTTCAGTCGGGCGTTCCGAAGGGTAAATTATTTACACCTCATTATTCTGCAGCCTGCTTGACTGATGTGTTGGCAGAGGCAACGCCAACTCAAAGTGGTCAATGTCTGGCGTATGACGGAAGTGAGGTCAAACCCTGATGCCACGACTAAAGAATGGAATTTATAATAGTAGTGAAGGGGGGAGCAGTGGCTAATCTGATATTGATACTGGGGGATCAGTTATCACCAACAATTTCCAGTCTTGCTGATTGTGATAAATCGTCTGACTCCATTTTCATGTGTGAAGTCAGTGAAGAAGCCCGCTACGTCAAGCATCACCGAAAAAAGATCGCATTTCTATTCTCCGCCATGCGCCATTTCGCAAAGGAGCTGGAAGATGAAGGGTATCGCGTGGTTTACCGAAAATTTGAGGATTCTGAAAATAAGGGATCGATTGAGGCAGAAATCAGGCGGCAAATGGCCGATGGGAATTATGAAAAACTCCTGGTTACGCACCCTGGGGAATATAGGGTTCTGGAAAATCTGAGTAAGCTGAAAAGTGACTACGGGATTTCATTGGATATCCTTGAGGATGATCGGTTTTTTTGCTCAACCGATGAGTTTTCTCGTTGGGTGAAAGGCAGAAAACAGCTCAGGATGGAGTATTTCTATCGAGATATGCGGCGACGGTTTTCCATCCTGACGGAAGGTGGCGCGCCAATAGGTGGAAGCTGGAACTACGATAGTGAAAACCGTAAATTTCCTGATGATGATGTCAAGACACCGCAAACAGCCAAGTTTGATACCGATAAAATTACAGAAGATGTTTTGAAATTGGTGGCTGACAAATTTCCAGACCATTTTGGAGAAATAGAACCTTTTGATTTTGCCGTAACGCGAGCAGATGCGCTCAAAGCCCTTAATGACTTTGTTCGATGCAGGCTTGAAACATTCGGTGATTATCAGGATGCCATGCGTGAGGGCGACCCGTGGATGTTTCACGCCCATATCAGTTTTTATCTGAACTGTGGGCTACTCAATCCGCGTGAATGTGTGGCGGCGGCAGTGGATGCTTATGAGCGCGGTGAAGCACCCATTAATGCGGTGGAAGGGTTCATTCGGCAAATTATCGGCTGGCGGGAGTTCATTAGGGGCATCTATTGGATGATGATGCCCGGTTACGAGGCACTTAATTTTTTCGATAGCAAACGGGCGCTTCCTGACTTTTACTGGTCAGGTGATACAATGATGAATTGTATCAAGGATTGTATCCATTCGACAAAAAATTATGCTTATGCACATCATATTCAGCGCCTTATGGTACTTGGAAATTTCGCTCTGCTGACCGGGATCAATCCGAAAGAAGTGAGTGACTGGTTTTTGAGTGTATATGCCGATGCATATGAATGGGTGGAGCTTCCCAATGTTATCGGGATGGCGCTTTTTGCTGATGGGGGAAAATTGGCAAGTAAACCTTATGCATCTGGTGGTAATTACATCAACAAGATGTCCAATTATTGCAAAAGCTGTCATTATAAAGTTTCGAAGAAAAGCGGGGAGGGGGCGTGTCCGTTTAACTATCTTTATTGGGATTTTCTGGCCCGCAACAGAACTAAACTGGAGGGTAATCCCCGCATCGGAATGCTTTACAAGACCTATGATCGAATGAGTGAGGAGAAAAAGGCAGCCATCGCGAAATCCAGCGCTGATTTTTTAAAGGAGCTTGATTAAGTGGCACTTTAATTCTGTTTTCGCCGGACACGCTCACGCCAGAATGTAAAGAGCCCGGCCGCAATAATCAGTCCAGCACCAACAATTACATTTATGCGCAAGGTTTCCCCAAAAATAGTAAGACCGATGGCAGAGGCAAAAACCAGTTGCAGATAGGCGAATGGCTGGATTGCAGAGGCTTCGGCTACTTCATACGCTTTGATCATGGTGTAGTGCCCTGCAGCGCCAGTAATGCAAAGCAGTAGCATCAGGGCCCAATCCCATCCCTGTAGGGGCTCCCAATAAAAAACACCAATGGCGGTGGACACTATTGCGCCGACAACACCCGTCCAGAAAAAGCTGGTCGCTGTATCATCTAGCCGTGCGACATATCGGTTTAACAGGCCATATACAGCAAACATTAATGCTGCCAGAAAGGGAATGGCGGCATATGGTGAGAATACGCTACTTCCTGGTTGCAGAATAATAATGACCCCGACAAAACCAACCGCGATTGCGGTCCATCGGCGCCAACCTACTTTTTCTCCAAGTACGGGACCTGATAAAGCGCCAATCAGAAGTGGGTAAACGGCGAAAACGGCGTGACTTTCCACTAATCCCAAATAGACAAATGCAAGCACCATGACCATGATTTCAAGGGCGAGCAGGGCGCCGCGAAATGCCTGTACCAAAGGTTGAGAGGTTGCGGCGGCTGCACGGATGGACCCTTTTTGACGACGGGCAATTGAAATCACGAACAATGCAAAGAACCAATAGCGGATCATGACAATCATCGGAGTGTTCGCGGCTTCTGCCAGATGACGCGAAAGACCATCCTGAGATGCAAAAATGAAGGTTGTGACAACCATCAGCCAAATTCCGCGTTTTGTCTCGTTTTGGATCACATCGGTTTCCTTTAGTTTTTGGCAAAACCGCGACTTTTCTAATTGATGTTCGAAAAGACCTGATATTCTGTTTTGATCTGTTAAATGTAGGCTTGGCGATCGCCTGAGGGCGTGAATTTCACCCGGCAACTTGCAAGAATTGAAACTCCAACAATATTTTTACGGATTGGTTCGATATCGTCAATGGACGATATGCCTGTAAAGTTTTAGAGTAATAGCAGGTTATAAGAACAGCGTTAGTTTGCTGTGGCATTTATCGATGGTAGCGAGATTATGGATTTATTTGCAGCGGCAGATATGCAAACGCGCAACTTGTTACCTATTGACGGAGAAGCTACTATTTCGGCCAGATTATATCGCCGGAAGAGGCTGATCATTATTATGAAATTTTGCAAAAATCGATTGATTGGCGTCATGACGAAGCCTTTATATTCGGGCGAACCATTACAACCCGCCGGAAAGTCGCCTGGTACGCTGATGAAGCCTTTTCATATCGATATTCCGGAAAAACCAAAACGGCACTTCTCTGGACGAAGGAATTGAGTGATCTCAAAAAGCAGATCGAGAAAACTTGTGGTGAGACATTTAATTCCTGCTTGCTTAACCTTTATCATGATGGAAGCGAAGGGATGTCCTGGCATAGCGATGGAGAAAAAGAATTAAAACGCCATGGAGCTATCGCATCGTTAAGTTTAGGGGCACGGCGGAAGTTCAGTTTTCGTCACCGAAAGAGTGGTGAAAAGCTGTCATTGATGTTGGATCACGGAAGTCTTTTGCTAATGACCGGTACAATACAGGATCATTGGCAGCATGCGTTGCCTGTTACAAAGAAAGTTCGGGAGGGACGAATTAATCTGACTTTCCGCACTATCAATGGAATGCGGACATAAAAAAAGCCCTCAAACTTGAGGGCTTTTCTTGAAGTATACGCGGATTATTCGTAGTAGCCGGTACCGAAAATCAGACCCGCATGTTTTTCTGTATAGGACTGTTTAGGAGCCAGTTTTTTCGTTTCTGGGTGAACCCACTGGTAGGAAGTCCAGGCGCTGCCATCTTTTTTAGTGTTTTCAGCATATGCTTTGACAAACTCTTTGCCGGTTGGGTCTTTAAGGCCCATCAGATTGCGGCCAATAAGTTTGCTGTTGGCGCCATGAAAAACCATTTCATCGGTTTCGACACTTTGAATGAAAACATAAAACTCACCGTGATTGAATTCACTGCCTTTTACAGCAAAATCTTTGAAGGCCTGCTCCTGGCCAACTTTTTCATAATGGGCAATGGCTGCCTTTACGAGATTTTCTGCGGTAGTTTTCTTGTCTTCAGCCTGAACTGAAAAGCTTGTGACCAAAATAAAAAGGGAGGCACACACTGTCAGGATTTTTTTCATTTCAACTTCCTTACCAATTATCCGTGCTGGATATTTTATGAATTTGTTTCGTAAGGAAATCTAGTTCTTGGAAATTAAAAATTGGTTTAAATCAACTGGATAGTAATATGTGCGCTAATAAAAAAGGCTGCCGGTTTAAATTGGCAGCCTTTTTTTCATTTCATGTGACTATTCGTAATATCCGGTTGAGAATAGTAAATTGCCATGCTTTTCAGTATAGACAACTTTGGGTTCGATTTTTTTGGTTTGGGGATGCGGCCACTGATAGGTTGTCCATGTGGCACCCTGTTTGTTAGCGTTTTCGTAAAGCTCTTTTACGAATAGTTTGCCAGACGTATCTTTGAGGCCTAACAGATTTTTACCAACAAGTTTTTCATTAACGGCGTGATATACATGTGAACCTGTTTCCGCTGACATCACGAAAATATAAAACTCACCGTGGAAAAACTCACTATCCTTTTTTGAAAAATCAGCATATGCCTGTTCTTCACCAACTTTCTGGTAATGAGCGATAGCTGCTTTTACAAGATTTTCAGCGGTTGCTTTACGATCGTCGGCCTGTGCCTGAAACGAAAACACGAGCAACGTGAGTGCTGTGACTGCAGCAAAAATTTTCTTCATTTTAACTTCCTTACTAAATACCAGAATTCCTGGCAGTTGGGGGTAGGGAAGCTATGTACAAATTGAAGTTTAAAAAATTATTAAACTGCTAAATTATGAAACGGTGGATGTTTACCCATTTCAATTTATAAAATTGATAAAATTAGAAGCATTCGTTAAGGGTTTGTTGAGGAAATTCTGTCAATCATTAGTCGCTTCAATTATAGCGAGGATGACAGGTGAAAAAAGCTGTCAAATTTTTGAATATTGATAAAGCTTTGATGCTGGTAGCTTTGATGGCAGTGTTTGCGATCGCCTACCAAGTTCAGGCTTTTTTTGTGATTGAACAGCAAGTGGATCCAAGCCTGATTTACGCGTCAGACTCAGCGTTTCAATATCAGTAAGTAGCTCTTTAACTCAGAATCCACTCAACCCCGCACAGTTTGAACCCATTCGGTGTTTGCTCGACTGGTTGAGACTTGGCATTCTTCATATATCTAAATTTTTCATCCGTTTTAAGTGTTGCTGCCTTGAAATAGTCTTTTGAGCCTGTGCTGCGTTTGGTGAAGTGAATAACTCCATAATCAAGACTGATTGAAGTGTCCGAATTGCTTTGTTGGACATTGAATAAATTCTGCCATTGAGAACATTTGTCTATTGGATGATCGCAAGCCATTTCAATAGCAGTGATTTCGATATCGCGTTGCAGGTTTTCTTGCCAATTGTCGCCAGCCCAATCGTATTCTGAAAAACGATCCAATCCATTCTTGTGATGATCAAATTCAAGCATCGTGACGCCAGTGTCTTTCGGGTTTAACTGAAGCAGGTCCGCTTTTTCTCTTTGTTGATCAACAATGACCCGAATACCCATGTTTTGTGCTGAATTTCTATATCTGTTGGTATTTTCACAATCAAAGATGGCCATGTAGCCACCTAACCCTTTGGACGATGATAAAAATCGATGGACAGCGGTGTTGTCGCGTGTCGGGGCAACAAGCTCGATAAAGCTTCCACCAAGGGCAAACATGCTGTTTTCCAGCCCAAACTCATTGAGCGACGATCTGTGGCAGGGACGTACATCCAGAATATTGGAAAAAATGTTTGTATCGCGTTCAAGATCAAGGGTTGCCACGCAGATTTGACGAAGCCTTGTATATTTCTTGTCTGTCATGAGGAGGCCAGTTCAAGTTGCCTATGGATTTCCTGCTCGACAGCAGGCAGAGTTTCTTTACCGAAAAATATTTCGTCATTAATGAAAATGGTAGGGCAACCAAAGGTACCACGCTCCACTGAAGCTGTTGTATTTTCCAGCAGTTTTTGCTTGATATCGGTATCCTGAATACGAGATGTAATTTTATCGGCATCAAAGCCATGAGATTTCAAAGCTTGATAAAAAACGTCAGGATCGTCGAGTTTTAAGGACCGCTCCCACATATCCCCCAAAATAGCGTCAAAATATTCGATTAGAAAACCATCTTCCTCTGCAACGATGGCACCGCGCATTGCCATGACTGTATTAATCGGAAAATGACTGTTCATTCTATAATCTGTCATATTGTGATCGCGAATAAACCGCTGCATTTCGAGGGTTCTATATTCATTTTTGTTTTTCACACCTTTGTAGGTGAGAAAGGGTGCCTGATTGTTGGTCAGTTTGAAAATGCCACCAAGAAGGACGGGGAAATATTCAAAAGTAACGCCAGTTCGCTGTTCAATTTGGGGGATGAGTTTGTGACAGAAATAGATGTTGGGGCTCGCTACATCAATATGCAATTGTGCACTAATGGTCATCGGTATTCTCCCTTTATTGTTATTTTTTATTCAAATATATTACCAATTTTCAATCCATGGTCGCAGATCAAGTTCAAATGTCCAAGCATCTTTTGGTTGTTGATGCAGGTGCCAGTAATTTTCAGCGATATGGTCCGGATTTAAAATGCCGTCTTTGCTTTTAAGGGCGTAACGATCCGGGAAGTTACTTTTTATGAAGTCGGTATCTATGGCGCCATCAATAACAACATGTGCCACATGAATTCCTTTAGGAGCCAGTTCACGTGCTGAAGATTGAGCCAGTGCTTTCAGGGCGTGTTTGGAGCCTGCGAATGCAGCGAAATTTTTACCGCCGCGCAAGCTAGCGGTAGCACCTGTGAATAT
Organism: Sneathiella glossodoripedis JCM 23214; assembly: GCF_000616095.1. GTDB lineage: Bacteria > Pseudomonadota > Alphaproteobacteria > Sneathiellales > Sneathiellaceae > Sneathiella > Sneathiella glossodoripedis. The sequence continues at coordinate 347,924 of NZ_BAMS01000002.1, forward strand.
CATAGTGCCGCGATTGCGTTGAACCATGCGCAAAGCAACTTCGCGGGCACATAGGAAAGCTGAAAAACAACCCATCTCCCAGATTTTTCGATATTTACGGCTGGTTTCCTCTAACAGGCTGGAGGGGACATTGGCCCCAATATTGAACACCATAACTTCTATTGAGCCGACGTTTTTCTCAATCTGTTCGACAAGTTGTGTAACTTCATCTTCCTGCCGGGCATCACAACCATAAGCAATTGCATTTCCGCCTTTGGCGGTGATTTCAGCGACCAATGACTGCAACTTATCTGCGTTGCGGCGAACACAAGCGGTTATGTAGCCTTCAGATGCAAATTTTTTGGCGATGGCACCACCTGTCGCGTCACCAGCACCAATTATCAGAGCAACTTTACCGTTTGTCATTTGATCACCTCTATCAATTATTTTTCTTGTTTAGATAACGATTGATTACAAATGGCATCCCCGTTGACAGCCAAAATCCGGTTAAAAGATAGCGGATGTAATCAGCGGTATAACCTTCGAACCCTGTGAGTGAAAAAACAGGTTTGAGCCCCCTCCAGACGAGGAGCAGGATAACGAGCCCGATTACGAGAGTTAAAATGCATCCCAAAATGGTTCGAGGTGGTTCAAAATTTATAAATTGCTGCTCATACAAAGTTCCCAGTAGCAGAGCTGTCAGAAAAGCCGCCACAATCAAGGCCAGTTTTTTCATCTCTGGATGCGTGAAATAGGATGCGCAGATGACAGTAACCCCAATTGATACAAGAAGTGCACTTGTCCAGCGCCAGAAATAGGGTTGTATTTTTCCAACTGAAAATAATCGGGTTCCAACAAGAACCTGTAAATAGCCCAGTAATAGGCCAACAGTTATATCATGAAAATGATGAACCCCTAGGTATGGGCGGCTGAGGGCAACCAGTAGCGAAACGCAGACAAGGGCAATTGCCCATTTGTGATGTTTTCTGATTTCAAATGCAAGCCATCCCCAAAAAGCGGCTGCGGCCTGTGCATGACCCGATGGAAAAGAATATCCCTCAGCTGTGTAGGTTGCGGTGACTGTTGGGCGGGGCAGGGCAAAGTATTCTTTTAGGATGGAGTTGGCCAAGGCACTTACAAGGAGCATCAGGATTGCTCGTCTGAATATATTTTTATCCAAAAACCAGTATCCGAAGGCACCAAACATAAGAAGAAAGGTTTCATGGCCCAATTCAGTAGCGATCCGGAAAATAACATCCAAAACCGGGTTGCGAATGCTGGCAAACAGCTTTAGGGCTTCAATATCAATGGCGACGAGTTGCTCAAACATTCATTTTCCATTTTGGTTATGTTGTACGTCTGAGTTGCAGGGTAACATGATCGGCGATCTCCATCGCCAGTTTAATTGCTGAATTGGCTAGATGATCTTCACCATCCTGCGAAAGACCGACTGAGCTTAGGTGGAGGGGATCTCCACAACGGGCGATTAAATCCGTTGCTGTTTCAAGAGGTTCCGGGCTGGTTTTTCCAATCCCGGCCATGTCGCGTAAAGCTCGGCGTACACATTGGCGCTGGCTGGTTTGCGCAAGATCACAGCCAGAAGAAGTGACAACTTCCGGTGCTGTCAGCAGATTAAGGTTTTCCTTGTTATAAGCACGGTACCGATACAGGTGATCTTCAAGGGCATCTCTAGTTTCCATGACGGTGCCGGCTTTTTGTAAGCTTTCACGGGTTTGTGCAAACAGCGCTTCATAACCGGTCGACATAAATGAAAAGGCGAGGGTGCCTGGGTCCGGGAAATGCCGGTACACAGTGCCACGGCCCAGACCGGAGAGTTTCACAATTTCTGACATTGTAGGCAGGCGAGTGACTTTACGTCGCGTCGCTTTGTGAAACGCTTCCATTATCTGTTGACGGTTTTGAACAGCATCACTTCTGGGCACGTATAACCTCTTTACTCAGGAATTATATGGACATATGTCCGGTTATGTATTATACGGACATATGTCCACTTGTGAAGTGTCTAATTTTAACTGTATAAAAACAACACATCCTGTTAGGAGAATATACCGTGACATTGCCAGCAATGCTCCAAAATCGCTTGTCTGTTCCCGTCGTTGGGTCGCCATTATTTATCATTTCAAACCCTGATCTGGTGATTGCACAATGCAAGGCTGGGATTGTGGGTTCCTTTCCCGCATTGAACGCCCGCCCTGCAGAAGTGCTTGAAGAGTGGTTAAAAAAAATCACCGAAGAACTTGATCGATACAATCAGGAAAATCCGGATGCTCCGGCTGCGCCTTTTGCCGTAAACCAGATTGTACACAAGTCAAATGATCGACTGATGCACGATGTTGAAATGTGTGCAAAATACAAGGTTCCCATTACGATTACGTCACTTGGCGCTGTGGAGGCGGTAAATGATGCGATGCATGATGCTGGCGGCATCGTTATTCATGACGTGATAAATAATCGCTTTGCAAAGAAAGCCATTGAAAAAGGGGCCGATGGTATCATTGCTGTAGCAACTGGGGCAGGTGGACATGCGGGGACGTTGTCACCAATTGCACTTATTCAGGAAATCAGAGAATGGTTTGACGGCCTGTTGCTGCTTGGGGGCTCAATTGCAACTGGGGATGCCGTTCTTGCTGCGCAGGCGATGGGCGCAGACCTGGCCTATGTGGGATCAGCCTTTATCGCGACTAAGGAAGCGAACGCAGATCTGGCCTATAAACAGGGCATTGTTGATTGTGGTGCAGATGACATCATTTACACAAACCTGTTTACAGGCATCCATGGAAATTATCTGAAACCTTCAATCATTAACGCTGGGATGGATCCGGACAACCTTCCTGAAAGTGACCCTAGCAAAATGAATTTTGGATCTGGTGGAAGTTCCAAAGCCAAGGCTTGGAAAGATATTTGGGGATGCGGCCAAGGTATTGGCGCTGTTAAGGAGATACCAACTGCGGGCGAAATGGTTGCCCGTCTTAAAGCGGAGTATGAGGCTGCTCGCTCGAGACTTTTGGCGTCTTAGAACAACTGGCAGGCGGTATCAGGATTTAATATCCAGCAATGTCGCCTGCATTTCGTCCCAGGTAATAATCGATTTGATATTGGCTTCGTATGTGTGTTGAGCAATCTTATTGTTTACAAGTTCTGTAGCCAAATCCACGTTGGGGCTTTCGACCAAACCGTCATTTGACGCGTGTGGATGTGAGGGTTGGTAAGATAGGCTTGTCGCGGGATCACGTGGTTTGATATGAACTTCTGGGCCGCCCGCAGGTCCTGAAACCTGAACCGCATCAACGGGTGTATAGGCCGCTTCGGATCCACTGCCCCCAACTTTCCCTACTGTATTTACATTTGCAATGTTACTGGCACCCGCATCAATTCGGCGGGTGGCAGCATTCATTCCTGCCAATGCATTTCCAATGATCGAAGACATTTTATCTCCAATGTATAAAATTTTAGATAAACTTTATACGAAAATATGATTACGAATATGCTCTTTATAGGAGAAAATAGTTAAGCAAATGTTAAAATGCGGGGACGTTAATTTATTAAAATCATTCCAACGGTGGCTACCAGCAGCAAGGCCATTACGCTATTGAAAATCATTAATGTTCGGGGCGTTGAAAGCAATCTGCGTAATTGTGTACCTGCAATGACCCAGAATAATATGGCTGGCAAGCTGACAAGGGCGTGTCCACCGACCAGATAAAGGATATCCAAATGTGAGATTTGACCATCAAGTACAAAAGCGGAAGGTATCGTTCCAGCCAATATCCATGCTTTTGGATTTATATACTGAAATAATGCCGCCTCAAAGAAGGTCAAAGGTTTGCCAACCTTGGCATCGGAAATGCTCGAAGATTTGTAAATGCGCCAGGCAAGATATAACAGGTAGCCACTTCCTGCATATTTCAGGATTGGCTGGATTTGAGGAAAACGGGTGAATATTTCGCCTAGTCCGAAACAGACTATGGTCAGCATGAACAGAAAGCCTAAATATACTCCCAAAAAATGCGGGATTGTTCGCTTGAACCCGAAATTTACACCAGATGAGGCCAGCATAATGTTATTGGGCCCGGGTGTTACCGAGTTGATGAAGGAATAAGAAAGAAGAGCTGTAAAGGCAACTGACATGGGGGGTACTCCGAAGATATGTCAGTGAAGATGACCTAATTATCGGTTAGTGTCAATTATCCTAGAATGCCCGGATACTGTGGGCCCAATCCTTGAGCTGAGTACGAAGTTGCGCCGTATCGCCTTCAAGTAAAAAATCTTCTTCAAATTGATGAGTTAGGGAAAACCGTTCCCCATTCACAAGCAGGCAATACGCATTACCGTTAAATTCGTAAGGTTCTGGTTTCATATGTGCCAGAGTTGACAATATTTTTTCAGCCAGGACCAAATCACCCTGAATTTCAGTTTGTAAAAATTCGTTGAGCTCTCTTTCGATATTGGCGGAACTGGTCATGTTATATGATCTGCTAGTTGGTTTTTACATATATAGGATAGGCAGTAATAATTTTCATGTTCTTCAGTCTGTACCCTTCTATTTCATAACCCCTGCCGGAACTGCTACGCCATTTTCCCGGTTGTTTTTGCGACGCGTTTTCGAGTGCATGTAAAATTACAGATAAAACCTCTTCCTGCGAGTATCGATCAGGAAACATGCTGGAAAATTTCTGTTTCCAGCTTTTGCTCTCTGCATCATAAATTTCCACAATCGCAGTATAAATTCCAAATTTATTTTCCGGCGACAGAATTTCATGAATTCGAGCCGTTTTCAGATTGTTTTTAATATGGTGCAGTCCCGTGGGTTTGCCAAAACGATTTATTTCCCCTTCGAAAATGTGTTTCAGGTTTATCTGAGGAGTTGTTTGAGACCAGGATTGGGGGCCGGCTGAAACTGAAGGGCTTGCACAGCCTATGAAAAATAATAGCCATAAGAGCCGAAGAAGGCTTGGTTTCTTCAAGAAGGGGGTGCTCCTGACACAAAGCTTTCGACCAGGCTTTTTGCAACCAAATTCCATCCATCCACCATCACAAAGAATATAAGCTTGAAGGGAAGGGCGATCATGACTGGCGGCAACATCATCATACCCATGGACATCAGGATAGAAGCTACAACCATATCAATTACCAAAAATGGGACAAACAGCAGGAAACCGATCTCAAACGCTCGTTTCAATTCGCTTATCATAAAAGCCGGTACCAAAACCTTCAGCGGAATTTCCTCCGGTGACTCGACTTCTTCAGACGCACTCAAATCCAAAAAGAGTGAAACATCTTTCTCTCGCGCATGTTTGAGCATGAAGTCTCTAAAGGGAAGGGCGGTTCGCTCAAAGGCAGTTACTTCATCAATTTCCTCATTGATCAGCGGAAGTATTCCATTGTCGTATGCCGCCTCAAACGTTGGTGCCATGATAAAGCCCGTCAAAAAGAGGCTAGTGAAATGATAACCACATTTGGCGGGGTCGTTTGAATGCCAAGCGCACTTCGCAGCAGGGAGAGAACAACAATCAGCCGCGTGAAAGATGTGGTAACTATGAGGATAGCGGGTGCCAGACTGAGAACAGTCATTAACACGACAATCTGAACGATGCGACCCGTGAGTGGTCCCGCAGAATCTCCCAGATCAAGGCTCAGGGTTTGCGCGAGTGCCTCAGGCGGCAAAAGAAATACCACAGAACCCAGAAGGATAGTGAACGCGAGCGACCACCTGAAACTTCTGTTGGTTTTGAGCGCTTTTCTCATGCGGTCGGCAAAAATCATTGCTCTGACCCTTTGATTGCTACTGGTTTTAACGAGGGAAGTCGAGGTTCTGAATTGGGTTGAGGTTGAGCAACATCATCTGCACTATCGGCCTCATCTGTTGCTTTTTGAGATTTTGGGGAAGCCCTCTTAGCATCAATATCAGTTTCAATAACTACGTCGGAATTGGGGCCGATCAAAATAAGATGTTCTTTATCATCCCGGCGAACAAGAACGAGACGTCTTTTTGAATCAAGGCCGATTGATTGCGAAATTGCCAGTCTTTTCTTGCCCGATTTTGGTTTTTCGGCGAGCGGAGCAAAGCCCAACTTTCTTATTCCGTATGAAATGAGGCCGATTAAACCCAGAACAAAGAGAAGTACAACCAGATATTTTGCATAAAGGAAGGTATCCATACCTGTAAAGCTATCCAATCGTTAAAAGTCAGATGAAAGTTTCAAAATCATAATGTTCAACGAGCTTAGCCGTCCAGCATTTTAATCTGCCGGCTTACATCTTCATATTTTTTGTGAATTTCTTTGGAAAGCTCGTCGAGCAGATCCAACAAATCCTCCAATCCTTTAGTGAGTTGCTCTTGATCCTTTCCTTCGAGTTTTTGAACTTCCGTATGAAGTAGCATCAGACGATCTGGCAGGCGGGAAATATCTACCTCTTCACCTTGTTGGGCACGGGTCAGGCTTTCGCTCAATGCACCTTTCATGGATTGGATTTCGTCCAATAGGTCTTTACTCTTCATTACTGTTTTCCGTTACTTCAAACTCGGTTGGTGGCTGGCTGTCATTCTGTGCCTTGTACAGATATGCCATAATTTCAGAAACCGCTGCGAAGGCTTCTAGGGGGATCGGACTGTCCACCTCAATTTGTGTCAGAATTTGCGCGAGATCGGCATCCTCGCGAACCTTCACGCCATTTTCAAAAGCGATTTTCAGGATTTGTTCGGCCAGTTCTCCGCGCCCACTGGCCGTCACAATTGGTGCCCTGGATGAACCTTTTTCGTGGGAAAGCGCAACAGCGATTGGATTCTTATCCTGTTTATTCAAATCCGGGTCTGCCATTCAGCGGTCGCTCTCCAATACTCTGCGCATTTACATACATGTAAGTCACTGTTGACCAACAATACAGATAATAAATTAACTATAATCACATTTTAGCGATTAGGGGAAACTCAATATCCTACATGTTGCGTGATTGTCACTTTGGGTACTATATTTAGATGAAAATTGGTTGTTGAAATATTGTGCATGCGGTGGCAGCAGTTCACAATAAACCTTAGAGAAACAGTTTTTTCCGATGCTTCGGATGCGCAATGCGGAGGGGAATTTGAGCGGATAATAGCGATTTTATAAGTAAATTCTGAACAGGGAATTCCTGCTGAATAAAAAGAAATAAATTTCGGGCTTGCAAGTCGTTTAGGGAATGATTATGTTCCGCTCGCTGATAAGGGCGTAACGATCGTCCGGTGCCTTGGATGCAGGGCTGTTTTCAGTCGGTAATGAGATTGTCATCTCATTGTTAGCAGCAGACAATTTTAATTAATTTCTCGCCAGACAGGTTGCCCGCGAAGAGCGCAGCCCATGTGCGGTTGAAAGTTTTTGTCTCGATATTGGTAGATCAGGCGCTTTGTAAATGTGCGACTGAAAATTGAAAGGAAGATGTCACTATGCAGTTGGAGAACACACTGAACGGTAAAAAGATTGCAATTCTTGTAGCGAATGGTTTTGAAGAGTCACATATGACTGACTTGCACAAAACACTAGTTGAAACCGGTGCAGAAGTGAAAATCGTTTCTCCAGAAAAAGGTGTAGTGAATAGCTGGCATAACAATGGTTGGGGCCATTTCTTTCCTGCCAATGCCCATTTGCCAACCTCAATGTCGCACCATTTTGATGCGGTAATCATTCCAGGCGGTAGCCGTCATGTTCAAAGATTGGCATCTGATCCTCAAACTGCCCGCTTTATGAGAGGGTTCATGGAAGACAATAAGCCTGTCGCCTTGTTCGAAGAAGCTGTGAAAGTGATTGCGGTTGATGATCTGCTTGAACATCGCAGTGTCGTTGCCGTTGAAGGAATCGCTGAAGATGTTAAAGCAAAAGACGCAGATATCGTTGAAGGTGAGTTAAATGTTGACGATATGCTCGTAACTGGCAGCAACAACATTCTGGCCGTTGTCGAAAAATTCGTCTCCTGCATTCAGAGTTACGAGCCAGAAGCTTGGGAAGCCGCATAAAGCTTTTCAAAACAACAAGATTTCATTAAAATGCCTCCGGTTTCCGGGGGCATTTTTTTTTGGAATTCGGGAAACCGTTACGAGAGTAAATTAAGAAGAAATTTACGATTTGTTTACCAATTTTAACTAGTCTGACCATACGAAAAACTGTGGCGGATCCTGTGAGACATTAATGAGTTTGAAAAATATCCCATTATTATCGGCTTTGACTGAACGCATGAAATGGCTTTCACAGCGTCAGTCAGTGCTGTCCCAGAATATTGCCAACTCTGATACACCTGGCTATCAAGCCAGTGATCTGAAGCCACAAAAATTCAAGGATATGGTAAAGCGCCCATCAGAAGTGACAATGAATCTCGCTAAAACCAGCGAGGGGCATATCATTAATGAAAAGAAGGGTGAGTTTCGGGCTAAGGAAGACAAAACTCCTTACGAAGTGACCCCTGCGGGCAACGCTGTCGTTCTTGAAGAGCAGATGATGAAGCTTGCTGATACGCAAATTCAATACCAGATGACGACTTCTTTGTACAAAAAGCAGATTGGTCTTCTGAAGACTGCGCTTGGTCGCGGTAACTAGGAGCAATTGGAATGGATCTTCTGAAATCAATTAAAATGGCAGCAGCGGGCATGAAGGCTCAGGGTGAGCGTATGCGCGTCATTTCAGAAAATCTGGCAAATAAGGATAGTGTTGGCCGCACAGCGGATGAAGATCCCTATCGCCGTAAAATTGTTACGTTTAAGAACACTTTAGATCGCGAAATGAACGCTAAAAAAGTGGAGGTTGATAAAATTACGGAAGATAAATCTGAATTTGGGATGAAATTTGATCCCAGCCATCCGGCGGCGGATGAAGATGCTATGTTAAAACGCCGAATGTGAACTCTTTGGTTGAACTGATGGATATGAAAGAAACACAGCGGTCCTATCAGGCTAATCTTAAAACCATCGAGGCTTCAAAACGAATGGTTGCTCAGACACTTGATATTCTGCGATAGTCTGTTCGTATGAGGAGAGAGATGAATGGTTGATACGTCACCTATTTCAGCAACGCAGGCCTACACTAAGGCGCTTGAGCAGGCAGCGGAATCCAAGGGCAGTGGTACAACTGTTGGCGTTGATGAAGTTAAAACCGGGCCAAGTTTTTCCGAACTGCTGAGTGAAGCAGGTGAAGACGCCATCGCTCAGGGTCTTGAATCAGAAAAGACCTCTCTTCAATCTTTGACCGGCGAAGCTGGTCTTGTTGATATTGTAACAGCGGTTAGTAGTGCAGAAGTAACACTTGAAACTGTGGTTTCAGTGCGTGATCGTGTAATTCAGGCTTATCAAGACATCATTAAAATGCCAATCTAGTGGTCTGATATTTATCTGACCAGGGGTGGGGTATGACACCAACAGATGTAGTGGACGTGGCGCGGGAAGCGATTTGGGTATTGCTCCAGGTGGCATCGCCAGTAATGCTGGTTGCATTGGGTGTTGGTTTAGTTGTCGCTCTTATACAGGCCTTAACGCAAATTCAGGAAATGACACTGGCATTCGTTCCAAAAATTCTGGCAATCTTTTTATCCCTGATCGTTTTCTTTCCCTTTATGATTTCTGCAATGATTGATCTGATGGATTTGATTAGTCAGCGTATCTCTGCGTTATAGCGGATTGGCCCGAATGCTTGAGGAATATCTCACAACCAATGTCTTTGCATTTCTGTTGGTTTTCGCACGTATCGGGACAATGTTTCTTACAGTTCCGGGGATTGGAGAGGGGTTTGTTTCACCAAGAGTGAGGCTTTCATTGGCATTAGCAGTAACATTTCTTGTCACACAATTTGTTGTCGACAGGCTACCCCCACAACCGGTTTCTGTAATTGAATTGTTTTTACTGCTGAGCGGAGAGATTATTATCGGGTTGATAATCGGCGGCGCACTTCGAATGGCAGTGAGTGCAATGCATATTGGCGGAACTATTATTGCACAACAGGCGGGTTTGGCCGCTGCACAGTTTTTTGACCCTGCTCAAATGACTCAAGGCGCGGTAACCAGTAGCTTTCTGACATTAATGGCTATGACGATGATATTCGTCACTGATTTGCATCACCTGTTTATTGAGGGCACTTATGCCAGCTATCGAATTTTTGAAGTGGGAAAGCTTCCACCATTCGGAGATTTGGCTGAGCTGGTAACCGGTTTTGTAACCGGCAGTTTTAAACTGGGATTTCAGATTTCCGCCCCATTTTTGGTTTACGGATTAACGTTTTATATTGGAGTTGGTCTTATAAACAGATTGATGCCACAGGTTCAGATTTTCTTTGTGGCCATGCCGCTGCAGATGTTATTGGCATTTGCCATCTTTGCGGTGACAGCAGGTGCCAGTGTGCTCTGGTTTATTAACTACTACGAAGAAACTTTAATGCAGTTTCTTGGGAATTAGCTGAATGGCCGAAGATCAGGATGATGCACAAAAGACCGAGGAGCCGACCCAGAAAAAGCTGGAGGATGCTCATAAAAAAGGTCAGGTCGCGAAATCGCAGGAATTGGGCCACTGGTTCATGACCATGGGTATTTCCCTGGTGATAGTCGTGTTTATTGCCGGTCTTGGAAAAGGTCTGACTTTTGATTTGTTCAAGTTTATCGAGCAGCCCCATAACATCCCTGTAGATTCATTCCAGCTAAGGGACATATTTCAGGATCTGGGTTTCGCTGTTGTTGCAGTTTTGGCGCCTGTGCTTGGCATTTTAATGCTGTTTGGCCTGACAGGTGCGATCATTCAGCACAGACCTGTTTTTACCTTTGAGAAAATTAAACCCAGCCTTAATAAAATTTCGTTGTTTGGAGGCGTTAAACGTCTGTTTTCGCTAAAATCTTTTGCCGAATTCATCAAAGGAATATTGAAGCTGGTATTGGTGGGATCGATTGCCTTTCTGTTCGTTGCACCTGAAATGGATGAACTTCAAATGGTGATGACCTACGATATGATCGGGGTGTTATCGCTTGTCCAGCAACAGATATTAAGCCTGTTGCTGGGTGTTGCTTCGGTAATGGCTGTTATCGCTGGCCTCGACTACATGTACCAGCGCTATAACCACGCTAAAGAGCTTCGTATGACGAAGCAGGAAATCAAGGACGAGAACAAGCAGTCTGAAGGCGACCCGATGATCAAGTCTCGTCTGCGGGCATTACGGATGCAAAGATCGCGTCAAAGGATGATGCAGGCAGTACCTGCCGCTGATGTGGTGGTTACAAACCCGACCCATTATGCAGTCGCACTCAAATATGATCAGGAAGTTGACGGTGCGCCAATGGTTCTGGCGATGGGCATGGACAATATTGCTTTGAAAATTCGTGAAATTGCTAACGAAAATGAAATACCTATCGTTGAAAATCCTCCCCTTGCAAGAGCACTTTATGCGTCTTGTGAGTTGGAACAGGAAATTCCGTTTGAACATTATCGTGCCGTCGCAGAAATTATCGGCTATGTAATGCGGCTAAAGAAGAAGTAACGTAATAGAGGGTATCAGAATGGGGTCAGGCAAGCGTCCGGAGCGGGGAAGGGATCGCCGGTTTTTTCTGGGAGTAGATGCACGGCAACTTGCTGCCGCCTATTTCCTTGTCGCCACCCTGATTGTCATTGCTGCCCTATTGGGCCGAGAGCTTAGTCTGGTTAATATCACAATCCTAAGTGTTATGGTTCTGGCGGCAATGGGCCTTGGCCTTTGGTATTTGATATTTTATGGATTGCGCAGAGCTGCAAGCGGCGAACTTGATCTGGTTGCAGAATTTGTGTCTTCGTCACCTGAAGGGCGATTAATGACCACCAAGGATGGTGAGTTCATTATGGCCAATGACTCATACTTTGATGTGTTGCGCCTCGATAAGCGTCAAAGGGGGCAAACCCTGCTCGAGGTGATGAATAATAACATCGCCGCAAGAGAGCAGTTAAAAGCATTAAGCAATGCTGCCAAACGTGGTGATAAAATTGACATGCGCGTTGAAATCAAAACCAGTGATGGACGTTGGTTGTCGATTTTAGCTCATACGATAAAGGCGATACCTGACTGCATTATCTGGTACGTGGCAGAGACTACAGTTCAGCATAAAATTGAAGAAGTTGAACGGAGTGAGCGGGAAAAATTATCGGAATATTTTAATAACGCCCCTGTCGGATTTTACTCGCTTGATAGCCGCGGACGGGTCCAGTTTGTAAACCGAATTTTTGCTGAGTGGCTGGGTTATCATCAGCGGGAACTTGCAGAGGGTAACATTGCTTTCTCTGATTTGGTCATAAAGGGTGATGACCGTCAGCTTAGTCTTATGGACAGTATGGGTGAAGACAGCCACCGCTACGAAGGCGAGGTTCAGCTTTGCCGACGGGATGGAACCATCTTACCCGTGCATGTCACGCAGACAATTGTCCATGATGAAAACGGTGAAGTTATTGGATCCAGAAGCGTCGTTCGCGAGTTGTTGCAAGAGCAACTCTGGCGGGAGAGGGTAGAAAGTGCTGAGCAACATTTTCGGCGCTTTTTTGAAGCTGCGCCAATTGGAATTGTGTTGTTGGACGCAAACGGAATTGTCGTGGAGGGAAATCCAGCATTTCGCGTTTTGACGGAAACAGTTGTCGATAGCGCTATCGGACAGCATGTCTCTCAGCTTGTGATTGAGGCTGACCGTCCTGAGCTGAACGAAAAATTGGCAAGGGCATCTGCAAGTGATTTATCTCCGACACCCGTAGAGATGAAGTTGATCGGTGGCGAAAGAATTGCGAATTTCTACATCAGCGCAGTTGAAGGGCCAGATGGTTCTGCTGACAGTATGCTGATCCATATTATTGATACATCTGCGCAAAGGCAGTTGGAAGTCCAGTTTGCGCAAAGTCAGAAAATGCAGGCCGTCGGTCAATTGGCAGGTGGTATCGCTCATGACTTCAATAACCTGCTGACAGCGATGATCGGGTTTTGCGATCTGCTGTTGCTGCGTCATCAGGTCGGAGATCAATCCTATTCGGATATTAGTCAGATCAAGCAAAATGCCAACCGTGCGGCAGGGCTTGTACGTCAGTTGTTGGCTTTTTCACGTCAGCAGACATTGCGTCCAAAAGTTACTGATCTAACCGAAGTTCTGGCAGAACTATCCAATTTGCTGCGGCGACTGATCGGTGAGACTATTGAGTTGGAAATCAAACATGCCCGTGATCTATGGCTGGTCAAAGTGGACCAAAGTCAGTTTGAGCAGGTTATCATAAACCTGGCTGTGAATGCCCGTGACGCCATGTCAGGCAATGGTCGGCTTTCGTTTCGTACTGAGAATTATGTGGTGCGAACCCGTGGAGTTGATGCACATGAACTGGTACCGGAGGGGGAATATATTCGTCTGCTGGTCACAGATACAGGTACCGGAATTCCCGATGAAGTAATTGCCAAGGTTTTTGATCCGTTTTTTACAACCAAGAAGGTGGGTGAGGGAACCGGACTGGGCTTGAGTACTGTTTACGGCATCATCAAGCAAACAGGTGGCTTTATTTTCGTTAAAAATAACGAAGACCGGGGCACTACTTTCGAGATTTTCTTGCCCAAATTTTCTGAAGTTGAACAGATCGCAGATTCTACGGGGGCGGAACCGCAGCGGGTTCATAAGGATTTGTCGGGTATCGGAACTGTATTGCTGGTCGAAGATGAAGATCCGGTTCGTATGTTTGCGGCCAGGGCACTCCAAAATAAAGGCTATGAAGTCCTCCAGGCTGATTGCGGGGAAACCGCTCTCGACGTGGTTAGCAAGTATGAAGGAACCATCGATTTGCTGATCACTGATGTTGTCATGCCTAACATGGATGGACCGACCTTGGTTAAAAACATTACCAAGGACAAACCGGATCTGAGGGTAATTTTTATTTCAGGCTATGCCGAGGATGCATTCCGGCGCGATCTCGATTTTGACATTGATAAAATCGAATTTTTACCCAAACCATTTTCGCTAAAGGAAATAGCCGAGAAAGTGAAGGAAGTAATGAGTACAGAGGTCGCATGAGGCGGCCTCATTTGTGTTTCTTGCCCGGGTGAATTTGCATATATTTAGCTATGATTTCCAGCATGATCTCGTTTGCACCGCCGCCAATTGAGGTCACACGTAAGTCTCGCAAGGCCCGGGATATGTAATTTTCATTCATTATTCCCTGACCACCCCAAAATTGAAGACACTCGTTGGGAACTATCACCGCAAGTTTACCGATTAAATATTTTCCCATCGACGCCAGTTTGGTGACATCAGTACCGTCCAGATATAATTCTGTCGCCTGGTATAGAAGAGAGCGTAATGCTTCCACCTCTGCCGACAGGGAGGCCAGCTTGTGATAGACAGCCTGATTGCTCAAAATGGAAGAGCCAAAAACTTTCCGTTGATCCGTGTATTCAATTGTCTCTTCAATGATTACTTCAAGAACTCGCAATCCACGTGCAACTGCAAATAATCTTTCTTCTTGAAATTGTTCCATCTGATAAGTGAAACCTTTTCCTTCTTCACCAATCAGATTGCGCAGCGGAACTCGTACATTGTCAAAAAACAGCTCGGCCGTATCAGAACTTACCAGTCCGAGCTTGTCGAGTTTTCTGGAAACGCTCACGCCTTTGCTTTTTAAGGGCACTATGATCAAAGATTTATTCCGGTGGATATTTCTATCATCCGAAGTGTTGCAAAGCAGGCAAATCCAATCCCCTTGAACACCGTTGGTAATCCACATTTTAGAGCCGTTGATAATGTAATCGCTGCCATCACGTTTGGCGGTGGTCTTAATGGCCGCGACGTCGGATCCAGCAGAATTTTCACTAATACCAACACACCCTACCATGTCGCCGGCAATGGTAGGCGCAAGAAAGTCCTGTTTCAGCTCGTCACTTCCATATTTGGTGAGGGCGGGGGTGCACATTGTCGTTTGCACGCCAATGGAGGTGGAAACACCATTACCCCTGATATTTCCAAGGGCTTCGGAAAAAACCATCTCGTATGAAAAATCCAACTCCATTCCGCCATATTCGGCTGGTTTCCCAATTCCCAAAAGCCCGGCATCCCCGAAAATTTTCATAACCTTGTGTGCCGGGTAAATAGCAACCGCTTCCCATTCATCAATATACGGGTTTATGTGTTCGTTAATGATGCGGTTTGTGGTTTGTGTGATCTGATTATGCTCATGTGTGAGTTTCATTGGTGTTCCCCCCAAGCCTACTGTCCGCTCAAGCCTGCTGTTTTAGTTTTTTGATGAAATCGGAATCATCAATTCTGTGAAATCCTTCATAGGCTGGAAGTCTGTTATGATCGGGGACTTCATAGTTGATAGTCGAATTGGGGACTGCGCCATCTACGCGAAGTGTCTCTCCGCTTATGAAGGATGCTGCTGGGCATAGTAAAAAAGCGACGGCTGCGGAAATTTCTGATTCCGTGCCCAGACGTTTTGTCGGCATTTTCTGCGCACGGCTCAGGATGGTTTTTTTATGCGCATCGTCATAGGTATCAAGCCCGGAGGAGGCAATTATCCCCGGGGCAACAGCATTAACCCGCACGCCATAATGAGCCCACTCAAGGGCTGCGGTCTTTGTAAAGTTGACCATGCCTGCACGTGCGGCACCAGAATGCCCCATGTTGGGCATGGAATTCCAGAAGTCCGCAACAATATTGACGATGGAGCCGCCGGTTTCTTTCATGGATTGCTTGAGGATTTCTCGCGCCACCAAAAAACCGCCTGTCAGATTGTTTTTTACAACAGCCTCCCAGCCATTGACACTGATGTCTTCAAGGCGTGCGGCGAATTGCCCACCAGCATTATTCACCAGATGTGAAACCGGGCCTACTTCTAAAATCATCTGGCTTACAGCATTTTTCACAGCGTCTTCATTCCTAATATCAAATGAATAGCTATGAGCAATGCCGCCATCTTCCGTGATTTCAGAGACAACTTTGTCCAATTTATCCTGAGAGCGACCACTGATGATTATCTGGGCGCCGAGCGCAGAGAGTTCATGAGCAATGCAGCGACCGATACCGCTGCCACCTCCTGTCACCAGAACGATCTGATCTTTAAAAAGGTCATCTTTGAACACGGACATGTAGGGCATGTGTTAAACTCGCTTCTTGTTGTTTTTTGCAACATGATTTCAAGTTTATCACATGAATTCAACTTAAATTATGAGCAAGCTTATTAATTTAAGTATTTTACACGTTTGAGTCAGGAAAACTTCTTTTGCGTCTGTCCATGAAGTCGATAAGCGACTCATCAATGGCAGGGTCGATTGCCGGTGCTTCATAATCATTCAGCATTTGTTTCCATAGGGCATTTGCGCGAACAGCCATGTCTTTGGAGCCATCTGCTTCCCATTGTTCGACGGAATTGTTATCCGAGAGCTTTGAGCGATAGAAAGCGGTTTCAAAATTTCGTTGTGTATGCTCACACCCTAAGAAATGACCGCCAGGTCCCACTTCACGAAGGGCATCCATGGCTTGAGCGTTTTCATCATGTGCGATGCCCTTTGCAAGAACTTCCATCATGGAACATTGATCCATATCCATAACGAATTTTTCATAAGACGTACATAAGCCTCCCTCTAGCCAACCTGCCGCGTGAAGCACAAAATTCACACCCGAAGTGAGCGTCATTTGTATGGTTTGAGCACTTTCGTAGGCAGCCTGTGCATCTGGCAGTTTAGAAGCTGTGAATGATCCGCCGGACCTGAACGGAAGGTTTAGACGTCGCGCCAGTTGAGCCGCCCCATTAAGGACAAGTAGACTTTCTGGAGTTCCAAAGGTTGGGGCCTGACTGCATGGAGATGGAACTTACGAATGTTCCAAATACGACGGGAGTTCCAGGTTTTATGAGCTGGGTTAAGGCCATACCGGCCATAGCCTCAGCCAGCAGTTGAGCCAAAGTGCCAGCTGGACTGACCGGGCTCATGGCCCCTGACAGAATGAAAGGAGACACAACAGCTGCCTGATTGTTCGCCGCATAAACTTTGAGAGCGCCCAACATGGTTGCATCAAACGTCATGGGGGAGTTCGCGTTAATCAGGTTCAGCATGACACAGTTATTCTGAACAAAATCGTCCCCAAAAACCAGAGATGCCATATCAACACTATCCTGAGCCCTTTCAGGAGCAGTTACAGACCCCATGAAGGGTTTGTCAGAATATTTGATGTGACTGTATACCATATCGAAATGCCGTTTATTTACAGGCAGATCAACAGGTTCGCATAAAGTGCCGCCAGAATGGTGCATTGAGGGTGCCATATAGGCTAGTTTCACGAAATTCTGGAAATCCTCAAGCGTCCCATAATGCCTTCCATTATCCAGCGAAGCGACAAAGGGAGGACCGTAAACAGGCGCAAATACAGTATTATTACCCCCAATCTGAACGTTTCTTGAGGGGTTTCGGGCGTGTTGAGTAAACTCTGACGGCGCGGTTTTAAGAAGTTCTCGGCAAAGGCCTTTTGGGAAGTGTACCCGCTGTTCTTTCACATCCGCACCGGCCTCTTTCCAAAGTTGAAGGCTTTCTGGATCGTCGATGAAGGAGATGCCGATTTCTTCCAGTATTTGATCAGCATTCGCTTCAATGATTTCAAGTGCCTCATCGCTCGCCAGATTGCTGACGGGTATGTTTCGCACAATATATGGAATTGAGGAACTGCCCCTGTGTTGCCGGGCTTCACGTCTGGCGTTGCGGCCACGTCTGCCTGTAGCTCTGGATTTAGTGTCACTCATGAAGCCCTCCCAAACTCTGCAGATGATTTTGCTAATTACTATCCTTAATGCGAGTGAGGGACGCTGCACTACCACATAGACGCCTTATTTCTACCTTCCCTGACGAAATTGAGACATTCCTTCATACGGAATATGCAAGTCTTACAGGATGGCGTTTCAGGAACATCTGATGTCGCGAGTTGATTAGCTAGGCCGACAAACAGAGTTCAACGTAATTACTCAGGGAGTTGGCTTTCAGGTCGTTGGCACAAGGGGTAGGCGGATGAAAACTCAGGCTAGGGTAGTTGTTATCGGTGGGGGCGTGGTCGGTGTCAGCACCTTGTATCATCTGACTAACAAGGGGTGGTCAGATGCAGTGTTGCTGGAAAGGACGGAACTGACAGCTGGATCCACCTGGCATGCCGCAGGCCTGTTGCCCCTCTTTAATATGAGTTACGCCGTTGGTCAGATTCACAAATATAGCGTTGATCTATACAAGAGGTTGCAAGCGGAAACCGGGCAGGATGTCAGTTTTCATGTTACCGGTAATTTGCGGCTCGCGACCAACCGCGAGCGGATGGATGAATATCTGAAATATTGTGGGACTGCCAACACGATCGGTGTTCCTTTTGAGATAATTACGCCAGCAGAAGTGAAGGAATTGTGGCCGCTGGCCGACATTGATGGTTTGGTCGGTGCGCTCTACCATCCTGATGATGGACATATTGCACCGGTCGATGTCACCAACGCGATGGCAGCCGGTGCGCGTAACAACGGTGGCACGATTTATCGCCATACCGAGGTGTTAGCCATTGAACAGAAATCTAACGGTGAATGGCTGATAAAAACCAATAAAGGGGATATCACTGCTGAGCATGTCGTCAGTTGTACTGGTAACTATGCCCGCCAGACTTTATCTATGGTTGGCCTTGATATCCCGGTCATCCCGGTTGAACATCAGTATATTGTGACTGACGAAGTCCCTGAATTAGTGGAGCGTAAAAAAGCCGGTTTGCCAGAGATGGCGGTGCTACGTGAAAGTGATGCATCCTATTATCTTCGTGAAGAACGGCAGGGTTATATTCTAGGGCCCTATGAAAAAGGGGCTCCCGCCTGTTTTGTAGATGGCGTGCCGGAAACATTCGGACAGGACCTGTTTCCTGGTGATCTGGAGAGGCTTTTGCCTCATGTCGAGGCGTGTATCAAGCGGGTCCCCTCATTCGAAACGGCAGGGATCAAGGATATCGTCAATGGCCCAATTGCCTACACGCCGGATGGAAGTCCAATGATTGGTCCTGCTTGGGGACTTAAGAATTTCTGGATAAATGAAGGCCACAGCTTTGGGGTCACCGCTGCAGGTGGTTCGGGATGGCAGCTGGCAGAATGGATAGTCGAAGGAGAGCCGGGCATCGATATGATGGATGTTGATCCCCGGCGATTTGGAGCCTATGCCACCAAGCCATATACAAAAATCAAAAATGAAGAATGTTATGAACATGTCTTTGTTATTCACTATCCTGATGAAGAACGGCCAGCTGGTAGACCGCTTCGGCAAAGCCCGTGCCACGATCGACTGGCTGCCAGAGGTGCCGTGTTTGGTCAACGATACGGGTGGGAGCGACCAAACTGGTTTGCCCCCGAAGGCGTAGAGCCTAAAGATCAATGGAGTTTTCGCAGATCGAATTATTTTGAGCATGTCGGGGCGGAGGCCAGAAACCTTCGGCAAAACGCCGGTCTAATTGACATTACCAGCTTTTCAAAATTTCTGGTAACTGGTCCGGGCGCAGAAGCTTATTTAAACAGATTGGTTTGTCGGAAACTTCCGATTGCAAATGGTCGAATTCATTTAAGTCACGCCCTTAATAGTCGCGGCGGGATCAGATCTGAGTTTACGATCATGAAGGACGGACCCGGCGCTTATTATTTGGTCAGTTCTGGAGCTGCTGAGCGGTTTGACTATGATTATCTGTATATAAATTTACCGGATGACGGTTCGGTCCGGCTGGATAACGTAACCACCAGCATGGGGTTCTGGTGCTGGCAGGACCAAATGCGAGAAAAATACTCTCCAAGGTAACCGATGCAGATTTGTCAAACGAGTCTTTCAAATGGCTTACCGGGCAGCATATCACGGTCGGACTTGCGCCGTGCAGGGCTCTCCGTGTGAACTTTGTTGGCGATCTGGGTTGGGAATTGCATCACCCAATTGAATATCAAAATCACATTTTCGATGCCTTGGTTGAGGCAGGCGAAGAGTTCGGTCTTGGAATGTGCGGGATGCGGGCGATGGATAGTCTTCGGATGGAGAAAAACTACCGCATGTGGGCACAGGACCTGACGAGGGAATATACGATTTTTGAAGCTGGTTTGGATCGTTTTGTTCATTTGGACAAAGGGGAATTTATAGGACGGGATGCATTGGTCGCGCAATTGGAACGCGGCGTTCCGCAGCGTTTTGTTGCGCTTGAGATTTTCGGAATAAAGGATGCGGACGCCATAGGTAATGAGCCAATTTTCGATCAAAGCGGAGAAATGGTTGGGCGGGTAACTGCTGGGGCTTATGGGCATTGGACGCAAAAGGCTTTGGCACAAGGTTACGTGAAGAGTGATTACTGTGAAATTGGCACTCAGTTAAGGGTCAAAATATTGGGCGAGGATTACCAAGCAGAGATAATCCCTGAATCACCCTATGATCCCGAGAATGTCAGTTTGCGGGCTTAGGAATGAAGACCGGGGTTTGTTTGGCTAGAGGATGGTTTTATGGAAGATGATGATATCGATTTAACAGCCCTTAGTGATGCAGAACTCATCGAGCAAATGCATGACGATCTATATGATGGGTTAGCTGATGAAATAGTCGAAGGAACGCAAATTCTACTGGATCGAGGTTGGGAGCCATACAAGATACTAACTGACGCGCTGGTTGAAGGAATGCGGATCGTTGGTATCGATTTTCGTGACGGTATTTTATTTGTTCCCGAAGTGTTGCTATGTGCAAACGCGATGAAATCCGGCATGAATGTGCTTAAGCCTTTATTGGCTGAAACGGAGGCTCCAAAGGCCGGTAAAATGGTGATTGGGACGGTTAAGGGCGATATTCATGATATTGGCAAGAATCTGGTTATCATGATGATGGAAGGCGCCGGTTTCGAAGTCATAGATATCGGCATCAACAATCCTGTCGAAAATTATCTTCAAGCATTGGAAGAACATAAACCTGACATTCTTGGGATGTCTGCACTTCTGACAACAACGATGCCCTATATGAAAGTTGTGGTGGATGCCATGGTCGAGAAAGGCATCAGAAACGATTATATCGTTATGGTTGGTGGCGCGCCTTTAAATGAGGAATTCGCTCAAAGTGTTGGAGCAGATGCTTATGGGCGTGATGCCGCAATGACAGTGGAGCTCGCAAAAGAGAAAATGCTTGAAAAAGGAGCCGCTTGAACGTGAAAAAAGAGCTGGTTAAGGAGCCTACAACTTTGTTGATTGCTTGTGGTGCACTGGCAAATGAAGCCAGCTATATCCTGTCGCAACCGGGGCTTGATCACATTAAACTGACGTGCTTGCCAGCAAAATTGCACAATACGCCGCAAAAAATTCCTGATTTGTTAAGACAAGCAATTCGCGAGAACAAATTTTCATTTGAAAAGATTTTGGTTCTATATGGAGATTGTGGCACCGCAGGTGGTATCGATGAAGTTCTGGCATGTGAAGGCGCCACAAGAATTGGCGGAGCTCATTGTTATGAGTTTTACGCCGGGAGCCAAATGTTTCAGGCGATGGCCGAAGAAGAACCTGCGAGCTTCTATCTGACAGACTTTCTGGTTACTCATTTTGAGCGTCTGGTATGGCAAGGGTTAAAGCTCGATAAACATCCTGAATTACTGACTGCCTATTTTGGGAATTATAAAAAACTGGTGTATCTCGCACAGCTTGGGGATGGTAGCCGGATTGAGGACGCGAAAGCCGCCGCAGAGAAACTGGGGTTGGAGTTTGAATATGTCTTCACCGGGTTAGAGACGGTTCGTAACTTTTTAACCCAGGAGAAAACAGCATGACCGTAACCTTGATCAAGTGGCGGGACATACCTTCTCAACTGGTTCGAAAGGCAGGGCGCCGTTCAGAAAAACTGATGCTGAGTGAACGATTTCAGGAGGCAATTGATCGTACTGCGATGCGCGAAGGAGTGCATGATACAGATGGGTATTTGCAAGGGTGGCGTCGTACCTCAATTGAAAGCCCGGACTTTACGAAAGAAGAGACACTTATCGAGGTTGCGAAACACATCGAAGATGATTTTGATCAACAAAAAATTGAAAAATTGATCCAATCAGGAGGATGGGCTGAAAAATGAAATCCGATGCCTATCAACCACATGGTCACCATCCGATTGTTAGAAGTCGGTCGCGATTTAATGTAAGGCAGTGGTCCGTTCGGCATTCAAAGCAACTGGAAAAAATCTATAATCTGTTTGCTGGCCTGTTATTGCAATGCCACCCGATATTAAAGTTCCTGGGCTATAAAAGAATAGAAAAACCCGTTGTTTTTATTGAGAAAAATATCAAGGGATTTTTGTTCGATTGTCGAATGTGTGGTCGTTGTATCTTAAGTGATACCGGAATGTCCTGCCCCATGAATTGTCCTAAATCCTTGCGAAATGGTCCATGCGGCGGCGTGCGGGCAAACGGAAATTGCGAAGTTGAACCGATATGCCTTGCGTCTGGGTGGAAGCATGGCAGGGAAGTCAGCAGATGCAAGGCGGTGCCAATATAAAAAAGGTCCAGCCACCAGTGGACCATTCTTTGAGAGCCAGCTCCGCATGGTTGAGGGCGACATCGGAAGCGGCTGAATGCCGATTTTCAGTAACGGATTAAGATTATGGCAGCGGGTATAACACTTGATCAGTTTGAAGCACCGTTGCCCCTTTTACCCGGGCATTCTTCCCGCGGGAGATTGGAACAGGTTTTAAGGGCAGGGGAATTTGCAGTCACAGCGGAACTAAATCCGCCTGACAGTGCGGATCCAAATGATGTTTTTGACCGCGGTGCCGTGTTCGACGGATGGGTTGATGGTATCAATGCAACTGACGGATCCGGTGCAAACTGCCACATGTCGTCTGTAAGTATCTGTGCATTGCTGACCCGTGTTGGCTATTCACCCATCATGCAAATTTCTTGTCGTGATCACAATCGAATTGCTATTCAGGGCAATGTTCTTGGTGCGGCAGCAATGGGTGTAAATAACATACTTTGCCTGACAGGTGATGGTGTACAGGCTGGAGATCAACCAGAAGCAAAACCCGTTTTTGATCTGGATTGTATGTCGTTATTGAACACAATTCGTCAAATGAGGGATCAATCAGTCCTTTTATCTGGACGAAAATTAACGACTCCGCCGAAAGTGTTTTTAGGCGCAGCATAAATCCTTTCGCACCTCCATATGATTTTCGACCAGCTCGTCTTGCCAAAAAGATTGAAGCGGGCGCCCAATTCGTTCAATCCCAATATTGTTTCGATTTGCCAATGCTTGAAAATTATATGGCGCGTGTAAGGGATATGGGATTGGATGAGAAATGCTTCATATTGGTGGGCGTTGGCCCTTTGGCGTCAGCTCGTGCAGCCAGATGGATCAGAACCAATGTGCCGGGGATCCATATTCCTGATGAGATTATTACCCGCTTGGAAAAAGCTCAAGATCAAAAACGAGAGGGTAAAAGAATTTGCATAGAAATTCTTCAGCAAATTCGGGAAATGAAGGGAGTTTCTGGTGCGCATGTTATGGCTTATCGGCAAGAAGAGCTGGTTGCGGAAATTGTCCATGAGTCTGGTATTTTAAAAGGGAGAAAACCTTGGTGCAGAGGGCTAAATCCAGACTTTGCAGCTGTCGCAGAGGCTGTAGAGCATACCAAAGAAACTTTTGGTGAAAAAATAGATCCTTCGGATGCTGTGGCTGCCGCATCTGAATGAGCGTCTGTCGCTTTTAAGCAAGTTGTCGAGAGTTTGCAGGGAGATACTTTGACAAGTTAGCGACTTGCTTTGTGATTTGAGGTGCTTTTATGACGGATACTATTGTGTCATCGGCTACGCGTGAAGTGGTTATCGGGTTTGATCGTCCATTTGTCGTCATAGGCGAACGTATAAATCCAACAGGTCGAAAACTGCTGGCAGAAGAAATGAAGGCAGGGGATTATTCGCGTGTTCAGTCAGATGCATTGGCACAGGTCGCTGCTGGCGCACATATGTTGGACGTGAATGCGGGCATTCCTCTTGCAGATGAGCCGAAAATGCTTGCCGAAGTCGTCAAGCTGGTTCAGTCACTAACTGATGTACCATTGTCCATAGATTCTTCAATCGTCGCAGCGTTGGAAGCCGGTCTCGAAGTTTATGAGGGAAAGGCGCTCGTAAATTCAGTGACGGGTGAAGAAGATCGCCTTGAAACCGTTTTGCCGCTTGTTAAAAAACACAATGCCGCAGTAGTTGCAATTTCAAATGATGAAAGTGGTATATCAGAGGATCCAGACGTTCGCTTTGCGGTCGCAAAGAAAATTGTCGAGCGGGCGCAGGATTATGGAATTTCACCCGCGGACGTAGTCGTGGATCCACTGGTGATGCCAGTGGGAGCAATTAATGATGCAGGAGTGCAGGTATTAAAGCTCATCCGCCGATTGCGTGAAGAGCTTCGGGTCAATACCACATGCGGGGCATCCAATTTTAGTTTTGGCTTGCCCAATCGCCATGGGATGAATGCCAGCTTTTTATCAATGGCGATCGGTGCCGGTATGACTTCAGCGATTACAAATCCTTTGCATGAGCCGGAAATGCACGCAGTTATGGGAGCGAATGTCGTGATGGGCCATGATCCGAACTGTACCCGCTGGATCGGAAAATTTCGGGAACCAGTGGACGGAGCAGAAGGAGAGGCTCCGGGAAGCGGGCGACGATCAGGACGCCGTCGCCGCCGGGGTTAACCGAATGAACGAAGATTTGCCGATGCATATGGTCGTTTTTATGCCATCTGGCAAAAGGGGGCAATTTGCGGAAGGTACAAAAATTCTCGATGCTGGTCGCAGTCTCGGTGTAGATATTGATAGTGTCTGCGGCGGCAGAGGGATCTGTGGGCGCTGTCAAGTCGATGTGATCGAAGGTGAATTCCCCAAGCATGGGATCAAAAGTGAATTCTCTTCTCTTTCCGAAATGTCTGAAAACGAAAAAAAATATGATGAGAGGCGAGGGCTGAAATCCGGTCGTCGTCTCAGCTGTCATTCCAGACTGTATGGAAACGTTGTCATTGATGTTCCGCCCAGCAGTCAAGTTCACAGGCAGGTGATTGTCAAAACGGCTGACCGGCGGAAAATTGAGATGGATCCAGCAATCCGGCTGCATTATGTCACGGTGCAGGAGCCGGATATGCATAATCCTACCGGGGATTTTGAAAGGCTGTGCAGGGCACTGCATGATCAGTGGGGGCTGGAAAACCTGGAATGTGATTTGCGGACTTTGCAAAAACTGCAAAAAACGTTGCGCGAGGATAACTGGAAAGTCACTGTTGCAGTTCACCGCCAGCAACGCATTACGCATATTTGGTCCGGCTTTCATAACTCCGCTTTTGGCCTCGCTGTTGATGTCGCTCAACTACAATCGCCATGCATTTGTGTGATCTGTCTACCGGTGATGTGGTGGCATCCTCTGGAATGATGAACCCGCAAATCAGATACGGCGAAGATTTAATGAGCAGGGTCTCCTACGTCATGATGAATTCGGAGGGAGCTTCGGCGCTCACACAGGTCGTTCGGTCCGGTCTGAATGAACTGGTTGAAAAAATATGTGACGAAGCAGGGGTTCACGCTGATGATATCCTGAATTCTGTTATTGTCGGAAATCCAATTATGCACCATTTGCTGCTGGGGATAGATCCGACTGAACTTGGGGGTGCACCGTTTGCGCTTGCAACCAATTCAGGGCTTACCCTTTGGGCAAGTGAAATTGAATTGAGCTCTAATCCTGATGGGCGCGTATATTTTTTACCAAATATAGCGGGGCATGTCGGATCTGACACATCAGCTGTTATCCTCTCAGAAGCACCGCATATGCAGGATCAGATGACGTTAATCGTTGATGTGGGTACCAATGCTGAATTGGTACTTGGGAATAGCGAAAAGCTACTCGCAGCGTCGTCGCCCACAGGGCCAGCGTTTGAGGGCGCGCAAATCGCATGCGGACAGAGGGCAACCGCAGGCGCTATTGAACGGGTTCGGATTGATCCGGATAGTAAGCGGGCCAAATTCAAGATTATCGGATCGGATCTGTGGTCAGATGAAGAAGGATTTTTAGAAGAAACCAAGAATATTGGCGTAACAGGAATTTGCGGCTCCGGAATAATCGAAGCATTGGCTGAGATGTATCTGGCTGGGATCATGACAGCAGATGGTGTTATCAAAGGAGAGCTTGCTTCCAACTGCGAGCTGATTGAACCATCGGGCCGGACATACAGCTATACACTCGTCCCTCATCCAGAAAATCCGGTGAAAATATACCAGACAGATGTCCGAGCGATACAGTTGGCTAAAGCTGCTTTGCATGCCGGGGCCAGATTGTTGATGGATCGGATGGGGGTGAACCGGCTGGATCGGGTTTTGCTAACGGGTGCCTTTGGTAGCCATATTGATACGCGATATGCTCTTGTTCTGGGAATGATCCCCGATTGCAAGCCAGAAAATGTGATTGCGACGGGAAATGCCGCAGGGGCAGGGGCGCGAATTGCGCTGCTCAATCAATCCGCACGTGATGAGATTGAACAGGTAGTCAAAACAGTTGAGAAAGTGGAAACCGCGATTGAGCCGGATTTTCAGGAATATTTTGTTAAGGCGATGGCCTTTCCCCACAAAAGTGATCCCTACACAGAATTGCGAAAAGTTGTTCAGTTGCCGGAGCTTGCAGCGGGTGAGGAAACTAATAAAACCGGTGAAAAGCGCCGCAGAAGACGCCGCAGTCAGGCCTGAACAATTTTAACGCGTCGTTCTTCACTGGGTGTGTGTCCAAAATGCTCTCTGTGACATTTGGAAAAATGAGAGGCGGAAACAAAACCGCATGCGAGTGCGACTTCAATAATTGGCAGACTGGTCTGCGCGAGTAGATAGCGGGCGCGGTCGAGCCGTAGTTTGAGATAATAACGTGTTGGCGAATGTCCTAGATATTTTTGAAAAAGCCGTTCCAGTTGTCTTACGGAAAGGCCGACTTCCACTGCAAGCTCACCGCAGCTATAGGGTTCCTCAAGATTATTTTCCATGCAAGTGATCGCAGCCAGAAGTTTTGGGTGAGCAATTCCAAGACGGGCGCGAAGTTCCATACGTTGACGTTCACTCCCTTCGCGTATCCGATGGTGGATCAATTGGTCGGCGACAGCGAGGGCAATATCCTGATTAAGATGTGAGCTTATCAAACTCAGCATCATATCAAGCGATGCAGTCCCTCCCGCGCAGGTCAGGCGGTTTCGGTCGATTTCAAAAAGCTCCGTCGTAATGTCCAGATCCGGAAAATCTTCCTTAAGGCCGGATGTATTTTCCCAATGGATGGTACTGCGATATCCTTTGAGCAATCCGGCTTTGGCCAAAACATATGTACCTGTACAGATAGATCCGATGTCCGCGCCATAGGAGGATGCTTTTCTCAGTGCATTCAGCAACTCTGGTGGGCAGTGGTTGGCAATATTCAGGCCGCCGCAGACAATGAGACAGTCATGCTTTTCCAAATCGGAAAGGCCACCAGAAACAGCAAATTCCATACCTGCGCTACTCGTTGCCGGCCTGCCATCAAAGGAATAGAATTTCCAGCTATACATATTTTGAATGGTTTCACGGTTCGCAAGTCGCAGTGGTTCTATCGCCGAGATAAAAGCCAGCGAGGAAAACTCTGGAATTAAACAAAAACCAATTGAATATTTGGCTTTTTCTGGCTCGCTAACATCCAGCTGGTTTGGCGAGCCACCTGCGTAATCCGTATACATGAAAAAACGCTACTCTAACTCTTGGAATTGGGCAATTAAAATTTGCTGAAGAAAATGACAGCTTAGAATAGACCTGTTATCTGTCCTGTCTCATCAACCCCAATTTGATCCGCAGCTGGTACGCGAGGGAGTCCCGGCATTGTCATGATGTCGCCGCAGACAACAACTAGGAATTCAGCCCCGCCAGCGATACGCACTTCACGGATGGGAACAACATGATTGCTGGGGGCTCCTTTCAGATTGGGATCGGTCGAAAAACTGTATTGCGTTTTGGCAATGCAAACGGGGTAGTTTCCAAATCCCTGTTTTTGTAAATCTTTGATCTGATCGCGTATTTTCTTGTCTGCGATGATGTCATCTGCGCGGTAAATTTGGGTGGCGATAGATTTAATCTTATCCCAAAGCGGTATTTTATCGGAATATATATGCCGGATAGCCTTGGCAGGTTGCTCCAGCTGCTCTGCGACAGCTTTTGCCAGATTTTCAGCTCCAGCACTTCCATTACCCCAGTGATCAGACAGGATTGCCTTTACCCCAAGATTTGCGCATATCTCTTGTACGGCTGAAATCTCGTCCTCTGAATCAGCAGAAAATTTGTTGATCGCAACGATGACCGGTAAATTGAACTTTTGCAGATTTTCAATATGACGTTCCAGATTTTTGGACCCTTCCTTTACGGCATCAACATTTTCAGCGTTCAGGTTTTCCTTTGTCACACCACCATGCATTTTGAGCGCGCGTATCGTGGCGACAACCACAGCAACCTCTGGGTTCAGACCAGCTTTTCGGCATTTAATATCTAGAAACTTCTCGGCCCCTAAATCGGCACCGAAGCCAGCTTCTGTGACCACATAATCACTCAGTTTAAGGGCTGTTTTGGTTGCTAGTGCTGAATTACACCCATGGGCTATATTTGCAAAAGGTCCGCCATGAATAAATGCTGGATTATTTTCAAGGGTTTGCACCAGATTGGGTTGAAACGCGTCTTTTAAGAGTGCAGTCATCGCTCCGTGCGCGTTGAGATCTTTTGCGTAAACGGGTTTGCGTGTTCGGGTGAATCCAACAATTATATTACCTAATCTTTTTTCAAGATCTGGTAGATCGGTCGCAAGGCAGAAAATGGCCATGACTTCCGATGCGACAGTAATATCGAAATGGTCTTCACGCGGAAATCCGTTGGCGACACCACCCATTGAATTCACAATATAACGAAGGGCGCGATCATTCATGTCGACAACCCGACGCCAGGTAATTCTGCGCTCATCAAGTGCCAGCTCGTTCCCCCAATAAATATGATTGTCAATCATGGCTGCCAGCAGGTTGTTTGCGACACCTATCGCATGAAAATCACCCGTGAAATGCAGGTTGATGTCTGTCATGGGCACGACCTGGGCATATCCGCCGCCCGCTGCGCCGCCCTTCATTCCAAAACACGGACCTAAGGAAGGCTCGCGAAGACATATCATGGTTTTCTTGCCAATGCGGTTTAGCGCATCTCCAAGTCCAACAGTTGTTGTGGTTTTTCCTTCACCCGCCGGGGTAGGGGTCATGGCTGTGACAAGAATGAGTTTTCCATCCGGGCGATCTTGAATGCTGTTGATATAATCCAATGAGACTTTGGCTTTATAATGCCCATATGGTTCCAGTTTGTCTGAACTTATGCCTAGCCGGTCTTTTGCGATATCGAGTATTTTGACCATACGCGCTGCATTTGCAATTTCGATATCGCTTTTGGGTTGAGTATGCTGATCCATTTAATCCCCGCCTGTCCAGTGTGTCTCCTGCGATAATTGTGAGGCAGTGAACGATTAAAGCTATTCGCGATGCGACACTAACTTTTCAGCAAACGGTTCCCTGCGGCATCCGCATATATATTTAGCGGTGTCGTATTTGGCTCACTTAATGGCAGATACTGACTTTTTGAAAATCTCGGCTGATGACAATATTGGATCAAGGATGTTACCGTGTTTCAATCAATCTGAAGCCAGCGGGGAGTAATGACCAAATATTCGATATTCACAATTGCCCGTAACGCTTTGACAGGCCACAAGAATTGGCCTCGCCAATGGCGTAGTCCGGAGCCAGCCAAAGACTATGAAGTCATCATTGTTGGTGGCGGGGGGCATGGGCTGGCAACCGCTTATTATCTGGCCAAGGAACATGGGGTTAGGAATATTGCCGTGCTGGAAAAAGGCTGGTTCGGCGGTGGTAACACAGCTCGTAACACGACAATTGTCAGATCCAATTATTTATGGGATGAGAGCGCGGCAATTTATGAGAAGTCTCTTCAGCTTTGGGAAGGGCTTTCACAGGACATAAATTACAATGTGATGTTGAGCCAGAGGGGTGTGTTGAACCTTGCCCATAGTTTGGGAGATGTACGTGAAGGTGTACGACGGGTCAACGCTAACCGGTTAAATGGCGTGGACGCGGAATGGCTGGACGCTGAAGCTGTTAAAGAATTCTGCCCCATCATCAATATTTCAAAAGACGCCCGCCACCCTGTTTTGGGGGCGACCCTCCAACGGCGTGGCGGCGTTGCGCGCCATGACAGTGTCGCCTGGGGATTTGCACGAGCTGCCGACAGTTTAGGTGTTGATATTATCCAAAATTGTGAAGTTACGGGTATCCATCAGGAAAACGGTCGAGTGGTCGGTGTAGAGACAACCAAGGGAACTATCAAAAGCAAAAAGATAGGGTTGGTTGCCGCGGGTCATAGTTCAGTTCTTGCACAAATGGCAGGCGTTCGCCTGCCAATCGACAGCCATCCTTTGCAGGCATTGGTGTCAGAACCAATAAAACCCGTTATCGATTGTGTCGTAATGTCAGGCGCAGTTCATGTTTATGTCAGTCAATCAGACAAAGGCGAGCTGGTCATGGGCGCCGGGATTGACAGTTATAATTCATACGCCCAACGGGGTAGTTTTCACGTTATTGAACATCAATTGGGAGCCTGTCTTGAACTTTTTCCTATTTTCAGTCGGGTCCGTATGATGCGCAGCTGGGGGGGAATTGTTGATACCTGCCCGGATGCTTCACCGATTATTGGAAAAACACCCGTTGAAGGACTTTATGTCAATGCGGGTTGGGGGACAGGTGGTTTTAAAGCGACACCCGGATCTGGTTGGTGTTTTGCCCATACGTTGGCGACGGAACAACCGCACCCCTTAAATGCTCCATTTAGCTTGGATCGTTTTACAACAGGTGCCTTGATAGATGAACATGGCGCCGCAGGCGTTGCCCACTAGGAGGAGACAAGATGTTACATATTTCCTGCCCTTGGTGTGGCCCCCGAGCTGAAACAGAATTTCGATATGGTGGAGAAGCGCATATTGCAAGGCCGCAAAAGCCAGATGAGCTCGATGATCAGCAATGGGCTGATTTTCTGTTCATGAGAACAAATACCAAAGGAGCTTTCGCGGAACGTTGGTATCATTCTCACGGATGTAGACAATGGTTTAATGTGATCAGAAACACCGTTAGTCATCAGATTCTTGCCGTGTATAAAACAGATGAGAAACGTCCGGATTTCCCAATAAAGGGAGGCGTTTAATGGGTGAATTCAATCGCATAATTAATCCGGATAAAATTAATAAAAACAATAAAATAAGATTTACTTTTAATGGAAAATCTTATGTGGGGAGGAAGGGTGATACTCTTGCCGCTGGGTTGCTCGCAAATAATGTTTTTTTGGTTGGACGAAGTTTCAAATACCATCGGCCGAGGGGTATAATCGCGGCCGGAGCGGAAGAGCCGGGTGCATTGGTGCAGCTGGAACAAGGCAGTCACACTCAGCCTAATATTCGAGCAACGCAAATTGAACTCTACGATAATTTGATAGCTTCCAGTGTTAATGTTTGGCCTAGCGTTGATACGGATGTAAGCGCCATAAACGGGTTGTTTTCACGCATATTTACTGCGGGATTTTACAATAAAACATTTATGTGGCCCCGCTCGTTCTGGATGAAGCTTTATGAGCCGGTTATCAGACGTGCTGCAGGTTGGGGGAAAGCACCGCAAAGTACCGATCCCGATATATATGATCACATCCATGATTATCCTGATATCCTTGTCGTGGGTGGCGGCCCCGCCGGCCTCAGCGCGGCCTTGGTCGCAGCGCGTGCCGGCGCGAGAGTGGTTTTGGTGGACGAAGGAGCCGAATTAGGTGGCGGTCTGCGCCAGTTGGACAGGATAATAGATCAAAAGCCATCGATGGAATGGGTGGAAAGTGTCAAAGCCGAGCTCTCCGCCAATCCAAACGTAAAATTGTTAAGTAGAACCGTTTTGTTTGGTTATTATGATCAGAACTATCTGGTAGCTGTGGAACATAAGACCGATCATTTACCACTTCAGGAGCGAGCCGGAAAAGTCAGGCAGCGGACCTGGCATTTTCGGGCAAAACGGGTGGTCCTTGCCACTGGTGCTCATGAAAGGCCGATAGTGTTCTCAAATAATGACAAACCAGGTGTGATGCTGGCTGGCAGTGTGCTTGCTTATCTTGAGCGGTATCAGGTGAGATGCGGTAGCGAAGCTGTTTATTTTACCAATAATGACAGCGCTTATGAGAGTGCGCTGCGGCTTCATGAGAGCGGGGCAACCGTAAAAGCGATCATAGATACCCGGACAGAGGTTAAAGGAGAACTTCCAGCAAAAGCTGAAGCAGCCGGAATTGAGGTTATCAAAGGAAGTGCAATTTCCAAGGCTTTAGGCCGAAAAACGGTAAAAGCTATAGAGGTTCGTAAATTCAGTCAGGATAAATCCCGGTTGGAAGGGGCTGTCAGAAGAATTCCATGTAATCTGGTAGCAATGTCTGGTGGATGGAGCCCGGTTGTGCATCTGTTCAGTCAATCCGGTGGCAAATTGACATACAATTCAGAAAAAGCTTGTTATTTGCCAATAAAAATAGTTCAAAATCAATATGTTGCCGGTTCATGTAATGGTGATTTTTTAACTTCGGAATGCATTGAAAGTGGAGTAACTGCGGGCAGGGAAGCAAGCACTGCACTCGGCTTATCGGTTTCTGATCAACAGAATATGCCAATTGTTGAGGAGGTTGAAGACCAGAATATAGAAGCTTGTTGGATGGTACCCGGCGAAAATGAAGATCCGCAACAATATGCCAAACATTTTGTTGATTTTCAGAATGATACAACTGCAACAGATATCCATCTTGCTGTTAAGGAGGGTTTTGAAAGTTCCGAACATATCAAGCGTTATACTTTGACAGGCTTTGGTACAGATCAGGGAAAAACATCTAATATCAATGCATTAGGGATTTTATCTCAGGTTTTGAAAAAGCCAATTTCAGAGCTGCCCACAACCACATTTCGCCCCCCTTACACACCTGTTTCTTATGGGGCCCTTGCGGGCCGTCACATTGGAAAATGGTCCGATACCATTAGGGTTACATCCATTCACGATTGGCATGTGAAAAATGGGGCTTTGTTTGAAAATGTGGGACAATGGCATCGCCCCTGGTACTATCCAAGAAATGGCGAAACCATGCAGCAATCGCTGAACAGGGAGTGTTTGGCGGTGCGACAAGGGGTTGGTGTACTGGATGCATCAACTCTTGGCAAAATTGAAATTAAAGGGCCAGATGCCGCCGAATTTTTAAATCTGGTCTATACAAATGCCTGGTCCAAACTTGGAGTTGGGCGAGTTCGGTATGGGCTTATGTGCCGTGAAGACGGTATGGTATTTGATGATGGAACAACCGCCCGGCTGGCTGATGATCACTTTCTCATGACCACAACAACGGGCAACGCGGCACTTGTTCTGGATTGGTTGGAAGAATATTTGCAAACTGAATGGCCGCATCTGAAAGTGTTTTGTACTTCAGTCACTGAGCAATGGTCGACAATTTCTATTGCGGGTCCAAAAAGCCGTAGACTGCTTCAAAAGTTGGCACCGCACTTGAACCTGGCTGCGGATGATTTTCCCTTTATGAGTTTTAAGACAACTCACATCGATGGATTGGAGTGCCGGATTTTCAGGATCAGCTTTACCGGTGAACTATCCTATGAAATCAATGTTCCCTGGCATGCTGGGCAAAAAATGTGGGATTTGGTCATGGAAGCGGGTGAGGAATTTGGCATTGCTCCTTATGGTACAGAAACCATGCATATCCTGCGGGCTGAAAAAGGTTTTATCATTGTAGGTCAGGAAACTGATGGGACGATGACACCCCAAGATTTGGGAATGGACTGGATCGTATCCAAAAAGAAAGATGACTTTATTGGAAAACGCTCTTTCACGCGCGCTGATACTGGGGCTGACAACCGAAAACAGCTTGTAGGGTTGCTAACCGATAACCCCAAGGAAGTATTGCCCGAGGGGGCCCAACTGGTATTTGATCGATATGCTCCAAAACCGATGCCTATGGTGGGGCATGTGACTTCCAGCTACTATAGCGCCACCTTGGAAAGGTCCATTGCACTCGCTGTTGTGCGTGGGGGGCTGGATAAAATGGGTGAAAGATTATTCGCACCCTTGGAACATACGACGATAGGGGCAACAATTACTTCACCGGTATTTTATGACCCTGAAGGGGATAGGCTTGATGGAGAAATTTAATCATTGGTCTTCACCGCTGGGGGAGATAAAAGCGGACTTTCCTCCTTTTATAGAAGAATTAGCAATGAGAGAGCAGTGGAATATTCGCTGTCATCCAGAAGATAAACAATTCAATGATTTGTCTGACATCCTGCTTGGCGAGAGGTTCCCAGAAAACCCCAATAGCGTCGTGCAGGGAAATGGTGGGGCGAAAGTGCTTTGGTTGTCTCCTACGGAATGGCTTTTGGTCAAGGATAAGGAGATAGGCGAGCAAATAGAGAAAATCAGGTCAATAACGGCTCATTTATCCATTACGGACGTCAGTGCAAATCGAGTTATATTGTCTTTAACTGGTGAAAATGCGCGTACGATATTGTCCAAATGTTGTGACTTTGATTTTCATCCAGAGGTTTTTCATAAATCCCGTTGCGCTCAAACTCTAATGGCGAAATCTCAGGCCATTATCGAATGTACAGGGGAAAATGAATTTCACATATACGTTAGAAACTCATTCTCCAGATATGTTGCCGAGATTTTGATTGATGCAAGTCGCGAATTTTGCTGATTTTATCAGGTTGCGACAGAGGCTGATCTTCTTGGTTTGGAGCGCATCAGGATAAATGTCATACAGGCAATATTAAGTAAATTCCAAGCTATGCCATTTATGAAAGCGGCATCGTAAGACTGGGTCAGGTCGTAAATGAGACCCGATAACCATCCTCCGAATGCCATCCCCACAACTGTGGAAAATACAATTAATCCAACGCGTTGGCCAGCTTCTTTAGCAGGAAGATATTCGCGAACAATTATGGCGTAAGAGGGGACAATCCCGCCCTGAGATAGTCCAAAAACCAGCGAAACCACATACAAAGAAACCAAGCCGTCAAAGGGCATATATAAAAACAGCGCTATGCATTGCAGTATGGAGCCCAACAACAATGTCCGAACGCCGCCGATATAATCGGCAAGAACCCCGGACAGAAGTCTGCTAATGATGCCACCACCCAGCATTAAGGAGAGCATTTCTGCGCCACGTGCAATTCCGTATCCCAGATCGGCGCAGTAAGCGACAATATGTACCTGAGGCATCGACATCGCGACGCAACAGGAAACCCCGGCAACGATCATTAAGAATTGCAGTGTTGAAGTTGACAGGTTTGCCGTTTTCCGGCTTGTAGGGGCGGGAGCTGCTGACGAAGGCAGCTCTACTTCATCCTCAGGCCGTTTTTTTCTTAAAAGAAAGGCAAGAGGGAACATGACGCAGAAAATTGTGATTGCGATTGTAATCTGGGCTGATCGCCAACCCTCTGTTTCCAAAATGTTCTTCAGGATGAGCGGCCATAACATACCCGCGAAATAATTACCGCTGGCCGCAGCAGCAATTGCGATACCTAGGCGTTTGTTAAACCAATGGGATATATCGGACATTAATGGGCCAAAACACGCACCGGTACCCAATCCAATAAAAACGCCTTGTAAAATTGCAAATTGCCAAATGTTTGAAACAAGTGTTGTCAGATAAAACCCACTCGTCAGTAACAGGATTGACACAATCATAGGAATAAATATCCCAAGTCGGTCAACTAATCTGCCAACGATAATGTTGCCAAGACCAAATCCAATCATGATTGTCGTAAACGGGAGGGATGCCGCCGCTCTGTCTGCTCCAAACTCAGCCTCGATCAAAGGAAGCACGACAATAATGGACCACATTCCAACGCTACCGACTGTCGCGATGACCATGCAGACCGTCAGTCGGAACCAGGAATAGGGCTTATCGTGATAGCTGGATCGAGTGGGCGGTGCCAAGGCTTCACTCTCGGGAGTCTGGAGTGTCATTGCAAATGTCCGATTATATGTATGCGAACGAGAAAGGAATTTCAGTGTATTCGAATATACTCTGGATCGTCAATTGTTTTTACCGTATTTTCTTGCTTAAGTGGTGGTTCTTTTTAAGAGCTCAAAATACAATTCTCGTAGTTTCAATGTCATCGGTCCTGCTGAACCGGTACCGATAGTACGCCCGTCAATCTCACTTACAGGAGTTTGTGCGCCAAAAGTCCCCGTTAAAAAGGCTTCGTCTGCGTCGTAAGTATCAGTGAGCGAAAAGTTTCGCTCGAAGACAGGAATATCATTTATTTTGCAAAGCTCTATAACCTTTTTGCGAGTGATGCCGTTCATGCAGTAATCGCCTGTCGATGTCCAGACTTCACCCTTTTTAACGATAAAAAAGTTACAACCGTTTGTCGTATTTACAAATCCATGCGGATCAAGCATCAATGCTTCGTCTGCACCGGCTTTCTGCGCGTGTATACCCGCCAAAATGCAATTGAGTTTGGAGTGAGAGTTGAGTTTCGGATCTTGCGACATGGGCATACCGCGAACCACTGGAACTGTATGTAATTTGATTCCGGTGTTCATTAAATCCGAAGCAGGTTTCGAATGCTCCATGATAATGACAATTGTAGGGCCGGTTGTTGATAATCTCGGATCCTGAAACGGTTTGTCTTTTATGCCGCGTGTAACCATCAATCGTGCATGAACATTATGGGTCATGTTGTTGGCTTGTGCAGTATCATTCAACGCCTTAATGAACCCCGCGCGGTCTAACCCCAGATCCATATCCAACGCTTTGGAGGCGCCAAAAAGACGATCCAGATGCTCATCAACAAATGCCCATTTTCCGTTATATAGCCTAATACCTTCCCAGATTCCGTCGCCCAGCATGAAGCCTGCGTCGTAAACTGAAACAACTGCCTGCGATTTGTCGACGATGTTTCCATTGACAAAAATTTTCAATGAGTCGTTTCGTGGATCCAGCTCGGCAGTATGTGTTGAGATATGATGGTTGTTATTTTTCATTTCATGCTTATCTATTTTTCAGAAGGCTGTTCAATTTTGTTTATACCCCTGTTGTATAAGCGTGGCATAGACGTTTTTTATTTTTCCGCTTAATGATCTGTTTTAGGAGTTTCTTTGAACTCCGGTGGCAGTTTTTCTGCGTTTTCTCTAATTTTTATAGAATTAGTTTACTTCTGTTTGCTAACATTCGTAAAATGCATGGGGCTGATTTCTATCATGTCGTTGACCATTTCGTCGTTGAGTAAGGTAGTTTGAATGAGTGCAAAACTATTTTTGTTTGGGCAGTTTCGTTGGGAGCTGAGCTCCGGTGAAATCGCACCTCAACTTCGGGATAAAACCGAAGCGTTGATAGCCTTTATCGCGTTGTCGGCCAAAGGCGTTGTTACGCGACAACAAGCTGCGACCCTCTTGTGGGAAGATGGTAAAGATCCGCTTGCTAGTCTTCGCCAATCCGTTCGTGAAATCAAAGACATAGAAGCCAGTTGTGGTTCGCAATTATTTCAGGCGGAAACCCAGTATCTGTCTTTGAATTTAAACAGACTGTGGGTTGATGCCCGAATTGCGTCACAGGTCGCTAAAAATTATTCCACATCGAAAGCAGAAGAGCTTGCTAATTGCCAATTGGGGCCGTTGCTCGACGGTTGTAATGTATATGGAGAAGCATTTGAAGACTGGTTGCGGGCTGAACGTAGTAAGCGTCAGGACGAACTAAGTCAGTCTCTGGAAAGGTTGTTGCAAGCATATGTAATGAAAGCGGTTCCTGCGATTGAAATCAGGCAGATTGCCCAAGCGATCCTGAGTTTTGATCCCACAAATGAACGGGCGTACAGAGCTGTTATGAAAGCGTTTTATGAAGAGGGGGATCGCGCGACCGCATTGAAATATTACGAGACCTGTGTCGAAGTGCTGGATCGTGAACTTGAACTTGAACCGTCACGTGAGACAGAAGAGTTGGGAAGACGAATTCAGGAGCGGCGGATAGTTGAAGTCAGCGCACCCGCTCAACCCGTTATAGAGCCCGAGCTGCAGATTGATGATTTGGCAAAGCCCATCGTTTTCATTCAGGATTTTGCAACTGCCGGCCAGGATCCAATTCTCGACTTTGTTGCGCAGACTTTCAAGGCAGACATCAGTGAGCAATTATCGCGTAATAACGGGTTTTCGGTGCGTGATGGCACTGTGATTGACGCGACGGCAGCAAAAGCAAGCCATACCAAAGCTTATGTAATCCGCGGAAATATTATCAATATGGGGGAGAGCACGACAATCCTGCTGCAACTCATTGATGAAGCGACGGGCGATATTTTGCTGATGAAGCGCATCACTCCCGAAATGAAAGCTTTGCTTGCTGGAAATGATGAGCAGGCGGCCTTGGCTGCGATTGAAATGTATCAGATGATTGAACTCAAAGAGACTGAGATCGCATGAAGGTTGAAGATAGCATGCTGACAGCCCGTCAGTGTCTTCATCGGGCCGTTTCCATTCTTTTTAGGGTTTCACCCGAGGCGACAGCGGAAGCAAAACGATATTTGCTCCGCGCTCTTACGCAATCACCCGGATATCCCGAAGCGATGGCGTGGCTTGCCTTTTTGCAGTCTATTGAGTTGGGGCAGGGGTATGCAAAGGATCCAGAAGCAACTCGCGAAGAAACCGGGGAGCTCGTTCGCAGATCAATTGAATTAAATCCCAGTAGCGATATTGGTCTTGCGATAGCAGGCCATCTGGAAGCGTTTGTGCATCATGATTTTGAAACTGCGTTGGAGTTTTTTGAAAGATCGTTGGCGGCCAACCCAAACTGCGCATACGCGTGGGGATTCAGTGCTATAACCCACTGTTACATCGGAAAACCAGACAAGGCGCTGAGCCTGTTGGGGCGATGTCGGCAGATTATGCCGTTTGACTCGCACCCTTACTATTTTGATACCGCCAGATGTATTGCAAGTATGCTGTCTGGGCGCTATGAGGATGCGGTGCGAATTGGTAAGCAGGTGCTTCGTAATAATCCCAATTTTCACGCCAATTACAGACCACTCATTTCCAGTCTTGGCCACTTGGGGCGTATTGACGAAGCGGGTCCTGTTGTGGAGGAGTTTTCACGGTTTCAGCCCGATTTCTCTGTTAGCTGGCACCTGAAAAACTATCCTCCCTTAGAAGATGATATTACCGAAAGATATATTGAAGGATTACGGCTTGCCGGGGTCGCAGAGGAATAAAATCCAACAATTTTTTAATTAAGAAAATATTGATTCACGCTTCAATT
Source organism: Sneathiella glossodoripedis JCM 23214 (assembly GCF_000616095.1). Classification (GTDB taxonomy): domain Bacteria; phylum Pseudomonadota; class Alphaproteobacteria; order Sneathiellales; family Sneathiellaceae; genus Sneathiella; species Sneathiella glossodoripedis. Next base: position 387,304 of record NZ_BAMS01000002.1, read on the forward strand.
CGCATCTGCCTGTATATTTGGCGACGGATCATAAATCTCTAGGGGTAGAGGTACGTCCGAGCTAAGTATGGATTGGGTATGTCGACTGTGCGTAATGTAACAATCAAGGCGGATTTTTGTTTCAAGTCCGATCTCTGTTCACCCTCACAGGACAGGGGGAAGGGTTCAGATACTACTTTGAACCTGACCCGATCTTTACCTGCTACACTGATATTTGGCGGAATTATTTCCAACAGGTTCAGCGAGTTTGCCTGCAGATTGTTATACACACAAGCGCCAGCTGTTCTGGTCTTGGACAAAAGACGAAAACCGGTTTTTGCCAATGCTGAAGCCCAAAAATATGTGCAGAAGCAAAATGTGCTGGAATTCGATCGAAATGGTGCTGTAAGGCTCTCAGATCATGTTTCACAGGGGTTCCTGATGAAAATGCGGGGAGAGCACAAAAAGAGTCTGGATGAAAGTTCATCCTTTCTAATTCCTACCAGCAAAGGTTGGCCGTTAGCTGTTCTGGTTGGGAAAGATCAGGTGGATATTTGTGAATTTCGGGCTCGTGGACTGGACCAGAATTCGCATGTGACAATTTTGGCGAGATCGGAAACCGGTTGCCACCTTGTCGCCAGAAAACGGTTTAATGCAATGGGTGTAAAACGAAAACGGGAAGACGGAGGTTGCGGCGATAAACTTGAAGTCAGTTGATTTGCTTTAGGGGGTGGATCAATTTGATTTTAATTTTTTGCAAGAGTTTGGAGCTTGAATATTGCTGGTAACTAAAATTTACTGTCGGAGTGAATTGCCGGTTTTTATTTCAAGTTTCGAGATGTAGATAATCATAGCTGGTATCCTACATCTAAGGCCTGCAGAGATGCAGGCCTTTTTTCTTGTCTTTTTTATTTACTTTAATATTTTTGAAAGTTAGTGATACAAATTAAGTATGAAGTACAAAAATTGCTAAACGGAAAAGTATTTGAGTTCACTGGAATTCCAGAAAATGTCCACAACCAACCCGCAAAATTTGCCGTTGGGAGATGAAACCTTCTTTGAAGAACTGGCTCGCAATTCAGGCATTGTCATGACCAGAGATTTACTTGAGAGCGCACCAGCATCTGTTGAAAAAGAAGTTGGTCTTATATCTCGATACTTAGAAGCTGAAGACAAAGAAAATGTGCGGAAAGCTTGCCACGCTCTAAAAGGGGCCTGTTATTCCATGCAGGCCCACCGATTAGCATATTTTGTTCGGGAATTGGAAATGGCGCTCGATGACTTGAGCAACGCCAAAGAACTGTTCAAATCAGTAGAGCTGGTGAGTAACCAAACGATCAATTGGTGGCAAAACTTAAAAATGAAGCTGCATTTTTAAAATAATGTGATTTAGCTCATTTTTATTTGCTTGATTTAGTTACATTTGTAACTTAATTTGATGATGTAAATTTCAAAGGAGAGCTAAATGAAACTTCAAGGAATGCATCATGTTGCCTACCGCTGCAAAGACGCAAAAGAAACTGTCGACTGGTATGTGAAGCACCTTGATATGGAGTTTGTCCTGGCTATTGCTGAAAATGAAGTTCCATCCACCAAGGCGCCTGATCCATATATGCATGTTTTTTTGAATGCAGGTGGCGGTAATATATTGGCGTTCTTTGAATTACCCAACTCACCTGAAATGGGAAAAGATCCCGCAACGCCTGACTGGGTGCAGCATCTGGCTATAAAAGTCGGGAGTATGGAAGAACTGCTCGCCGCTAAGACAAAATTGGAAGAGGCTGGAATAGAAGTTTTGGGACCTGTTAATCACACATTATTTCAATCAATTTATTTCTTTGACCCTAATGGCCATCGGCTGGAGTTGGCGGCAAATACGGATACGGCTGAAATGCGCCAAAATCTGGATGAGGTGAAATGGGATATGCTTGAAGAATGGAGCCGAACCAAACGGGCACCTGAGCATGCAAAATGGATGCATGATGGAAGCGTGAAACCTAATTTGTAAGCTATCTGGGTAAATCTATTGGAGAGATTGAACCATCAGATTCAATTTGGATTAAGTTTGCTTTGTCTCCCGGACGCAATTGTCCGATTTCATCCTGCAAGCCCATAAATCGTGCTGGAGTGGAGCAGGCCATTTTATGGGCGTCAGTTAATGGAATATCGAGGTTTTTCACGCAATAATTAAGAGCGTCAGAAACCGTAATTGCACTACCAGCAAGAACACCGTCAGTCGTAACACATCTACCGTTTTCCACCAGCACTCGGTCATTATTTAGCATAAATTCGGTAATTTGAGCTGCCGATGCGGGCATGGCATCGCTGATAAGTATCGCTCTGTCACTTGTCAGGGTAGTGAGCACGTTTTTCAGTACCCACGGATGTAGATGAAAGCCATCAGCGATAAGGCTGCAATAAGTATCCTCAATAGACAAGGCAGCTCCGATAACACCCGGCTCTCGTGCAGTTATGGGTTTCATGGCGTTATAAAGATGAGTAAAGCCAGTGGCTCCTAACTCATGAGCAGTCTGCACCTGTTCAAAGCTTGCAGCGGAGTGTCCAACAGAGATTTTGACATTTCTCTTTTTCAGTTCGGTTATGAAATTTTTGGAAACCATTTCGGGCGCCAGAGTTACAAGAACAGCGCCAAGCTTGAATTCATCGAGAATGCCAATAAATTGTGTTTCATCTTGTTGCATATAGCGTGCGGCATGTACTCCTTTTTTATCTGGATTTAAAAAGGGACCTTCAAAATGAATTCCGACGATACCCGGGCTTTTTGAACGAATAGCCATCTCTACTGCACGAGCCATTTCCCGTAGTAATTTTAAATCGTCAGTTATTACGGTTGGTAAAAAAAGAGTGGTACCATGACGCCGATGGGCGAGCGCAACCCGCTCAATTGCTTTGATCGTTGGTGCGTCGTTAAAAAGGACACCATCACCGCCATTTACCTGAATATCGAATAAACCGTGTGCAACAGTGGAACTTTCCAGCTGAATTGAAGGGCAGTCATTTTTGAATTCGTTCAGGGGTATCACCCCGTCGATTACGCCATCACGAATTCGAATATAGTGATCACTAAGCAATTCACCGTTCGTCAGGATATTTTTGGGAATAATGGCAAGCATATTCAGAATAGACCTTTACCAAACACCAAAATATATTCCCCGTTCACTTGCATTATCGGTTTTCTCCTCAATCGTTTCGGCGGAGACAGTTATTCTGGTTTTCCTGTTTCGGATCCATTGGTAAAGTCTGTTTTCAAACGCGTCGCAGATAGTTTGGTACTCTGGTAGTTGAGAAATATCATAAAGTTCGTTTGGATCCTGCTTCAAATCGTATAGCAAAGGCGGAAACCCATTGAAAGAAACATATTTATAGTGGTTGGTGCGAACCATGTACCCCCTTGTTTCATCCGGTTTTAACTCAAGAGTGAGGCGGGCACCACGCCAAGCATAGTCAACTTCACTGAATACGGCTTCTCGCCAGTCGGCGCTCTCCCCATGAGAGAGCAGCGGGATAAGTGAGCGACCTTCCAAAATGTGGGGTTTTTCATCGCCGCCTGCCGCATCGATAAATGTGGGTACAAGGTCTATTGTTTCAACAAGTGCATCAATTGTTTTTCCGCGGGTTTTGTCAGCAGATTTTCTGGGATCAACAACGATTAAGGGAACGCGGACACTTTCCTCATGAAAGAGTTCTTTTTCACCTAACCAGTGATCTCCCAAATAGTCTCCATGATCACTTGTAAATACGATCAGCGTTTCTTCAGCTTTCCCGCTTTGCTGGAGGAAGGTTGCTAATCTTCCAATATGGTGATCGATTTCGCTTATTAGTCCCATATATGCGGGGATTACGTGTCGTCTTTTTTCTTCATCTGAAAAGTTTCGGCTTTCTTCATGCTGCATAAATGCGGAAATAACCGGATGAGGATTAGACTTCTCAGAGGAGGCGCGATTGGCATCAATCACGTCTTGCGGGCCGTACATATTATGGTAAGGGGCAGGGGCGATGTAGGGCCAATGGGGTTTTATGTAGCTCAAATGCAGACACCAACTCTGATCGCCGAGCTCACTGATTTTTTGGATTGCTCGGTCGGTCATGTAAGCGGTTTCAGAATGTTCTGCTTTCACCACTGCAGGTAGATGTGCGTTTCTAAGGTACCATCCACTTTGGAGTTCCCCATTTTCATCATAACCAGAATTCGCTGCGGTATGCCAAGGGTTGTCCCCTTCGTATCCATTAGATCGAAGATATTCATTATAAGACAAGTTTGGGGAGGTGAGTTGATCTGGATGTAATCCATCATCGCGTTCCCACGGTTCAAACCCGCATTGAGCAGCTAACACCCCTTGATCGGAGGCGGGATCAATCCCGAGCCTTTTCATATTCTCGCGATCCGCGGTCATGTGAGTTTTCCCGATCAGACCAGTGCGAATGCCAAGCTCGCGCAAATGATCGCCAAGGGTTGGTTGGCCAATATTCAAGGGTACTCCGTTATATGTTGCTCCGTGAGAGAACATATAGCGCCCTGTATAGAAACACATGCGCGATGAGCCACAAACTGGCGCTTGAACGAAAGCATTTGTGAAATTTGTCCCTGACTGAGCCAGTTGGTCAATATTGGGTGTTCTGATCATTGGATGGCCATTGCACGCCAGGTAATCTGCGCGTAGCTGGTCACACATGATGAAAAGTATATTTTTAATTGCTGTCATGAAATGAAGTGTATTCTATGAAGTTAGCTTTCGTCTTTCATAAATTTTAACAGTGTTGGCCAGGATTTGGGATCCTCTCTGAGAAACAGGTGACCACCGCGAAATTTATGAAGTTGAGAATTTGGAATGGCCGCTGCGAGAGCCTCTGAATTTTCAACCGGCGCGACGCCGTCATGGATACCGCAAGCAACAAGTGTTGGAATTTTCAGCTCGTTTAGCTGATTAAACACATCATGTTTAGCCCTTGCCAGAAATTGTTTCTTTTGGGCTGTTTTCTTGGCAGTTGTACTATGTGCCGCTTCAGCACCTCTTAAATAAAATTCGTACATCTGGCGGGCCTTTACCGGATTTTGTTTTTGCCAGTCATCTGTGTGTTGTAAATGCATCTTTTTCATGATGAAGCGTGCATATTCCTCTGGCGAATAATCAATGAGCTCATGAAGCGGAAAGGAGGAACCCCCGGCACCTCCGCTGCTGGTACAACACAGAATGAGCTTTTCTACTTTTTCCTGATGTCGCAGCGCAAAATGCTGTGCGACCATGCCACCAAAACTGACACCAATTACAATAGCGTTTTGCCAGTCAATAATTTCCAGAAGTTTTGCAATATCGTCTGCGTAATCCTGTAATGTTGGATCTTGAGCAGGGGACGAAGACTGCCCCATTCCCCGGTGGTCAAAATTTAAAACCTCAAACTTTTCAATACCAGGGACGTCATAAATTGTGGGGGAGTGTCGGGTGTCGGAGTTTGTGCCGGTAATCATCACTATTCGAGGGCCGGAACCTCTGATTTTATAGAATATTTCATGGGTTCCAAGGTCGGCAAATCCGCTATTCATTTTCAACTCTGTTGGCTAATTATTTTGTCGTTAAATTATTAGGCCACACTCAACTTAATGGGAAGAGAAAAGAAAATGTGAGCGGTTAAATATTAATAATTCCACGCACTTGGTTGCCACAACCAAGATATTCCAACTTGTCAAAGCAAAGTTGTTTAGCCAATTTAATACCGCGACCATGAAAATTTGTTAAATCTCCAAGTGCCAAATTTGGACCATCACTATTCATAAACTTGGATGTGTCGAAGCCTTCTCCTTCGTCGGTAATCAAGAATTCCGCGAAATCGGAGCCGCGCTCATAAGTTAAAGTAACCACTTTTTTGCTATTTTCTTTCAGTTTTTGGCGGCGCTCAACTTCTTCCTGCCACTTTCCTGAACTTAACAGTTTACCTTTTTCATCGAACGAAATACCCAGATTTCCATGCTCAATACCATTGATTAACAGTTCAGTTAGACCCAGAGTCAGGTTTTTATTTTCCGGGAAAAGCGAGGATAGGAGCACTGAGAGGGACCTTGCTTCACTCAATGTTGACAGTTCGAATTTGCCTTTGGTTAGCAACCCAAAGGATTTGAGTGTGCTATTCAAATTATTTTTGAGATCGCGTGCATTTTTGAGATGCGCAAGTGTATTTTCAAGTAACTCTAGAATCTGCTCTTTTTCGCTAACAGGAGAAACCAATGTTGTCGCCTGTTCAATGATTTCGGGCAGTAGGTCCTCTGACTTACTCTTGTTGAAAAAGAGTATAACTTCAGTTGTTCTGACAGACTGTGATTGAAAAAAATTAAGTAGTAGTTCTTGTTGATCTTTATTACAGCCATCGAAGTCAGCGATCGCGATCAAAGCGTTGTTGATAATGGCAGGTGTGTTATGTGTGCTGTCCAACAGGTCAACAAAGTTCATGTTATAATCTTGATGTCCGATTGAAAACACTTCATGCAGGACACTGTGAGGGGTAGACATGAGTATAATATTGCTGTCTTTTTCACTCAGCATTGCTTTTTCCTGTTTTCTAGATAAATAATCGTCAAATCATCGGGTTCGTCTGTTTTCAGTCTTTGATGAAACCTGTTAACAAGCTGACCTATTAGAGCTTGCGTAGTAGGAGTTTCATTCCAAATTTCATTTACTTCTTGTTGCAAACCCTCTTCCCCCAGAAATTCTCCAGTCTCAGTTTTGACCTCCACAAGTGCGTCGCTATAGAGAATAATTTTACTACCATGTTCAAAAGGTAGCTTTTTGAGTTCATATTTCCAGTCTGCCCGCAATCCCAAAGGCATTCCTTTCGAACTTTTTAGTGAAAATTGGGTATCTAATCCAGTTACGTGGACCAATGGTGGCTGGCAACCGGCTGTTGCATAACTTAATTCATTTGTTTCAAGGTCTAGGTAAAAGAACATCATGGTGGCGTAGGAGCCAGCCGCTAAATTTGCATGTAGAAAATTATTCAACTCTTCCAATAGAAGGTTCGGGGCAGCGTATAGAAGCTGTGCGGAAGCCAGCCATGTCTGCATTCGAAATGTATTTAACGCCGCAGCTACACCATGACCCGAAAAATCAGCAATAAAGAATGCCATCTGTTTGTCAGAGACTGGTAAAATTCCCCCAATATCTCCACCCAGCTCAGATGAAGGTTCATAATGCCATCCGATATTCAGCTCATATGTTTCTTCAAACTCACTAATTTCCTCGGCAGTCGGGCATATATCCAATTGTAATTTGCGTGCCTGTTCAAGCTCACTTGCTACGCGATCATGAAAAGCCTGCAGGCGTTCGACAAATATCTTTTTTTCAAGATGGACTTTGGTTCGCGCCAGAATTTCGTATTTCTTTATAGGTTTAACAACCATGTCGTTCGCGCCATATTCGAAAGCGCGTGTAATATCTGCTGCTGTATCGCGGCCACTCTGGATCAGTATGGGAATGTTTTGACTCGAAGGATCTTCTCTTAATCGTAGACAAACCTCAAATCCGTCCATAACGGGCATTTCAAGATCCAGTATGATGAGGTCCGGCTTTTTTTGTTCGATAAGCGCAAGTGCTTTTTCACCGTCTTCTGCGTAGCTCACATCTTTATAGCCGGCTGATACAAGACACGCCCCGATAAGTTCCCTTATCAGGATAGAGTCGTCTACGACAAGAATGGAAGAGTCATATATTGTCAATTGCCGAGTTTTTCTTCTTTGGTTGATATCACATATTACCGTGAATACTCACGTAATGACTTAGGCATATTTATGGGTCATGACACAATACGCATGACCTGTGAAAAATCTGAAATTTCTAGGAGTTTTTTGACCTGCCCTTGCGGTTTGTAAAGGCTGAAATCCAGATTTGATTCTTCTGCTGTTTCAAAAGCGATCATCAACATCCCCAGTCCAGCAGAGTCAATTGATTCAAGTCTGTTAAGGTCAAAAATACATTTATTAAGTTGGGTGGATTTTATGGAATCCAGAATATCTCTAAATCGTTCATGGTCTTCGAAGGATAGAGTTTCGCTTAAAGAAATTGTGAGGGCGCCGTCAGCAGAAATTACTTGTTCTTTCATCTTTTCCATCTCCCTTAAAACAACTCAACGTCGTCGTCATCAAATTCATCAACGGTTTTAGTTTCTGTCGGGAATAGCTCATTATCATCGATTGCCGTCCCTTCAGATGTTTGAGAGGTTGTCTTCTCATCAAATACTGCATTTAAAAAGCGATCACGCATTTCTCCAAGGGTAAGGCTTTGGACAACAGATTTAAACCACTCGCTATCCTGAGCCATTCCATCAAGGTCTGTTGAAAATGTTTTACTCGTCATCTCAGAAACTGAATGCACGCTTTGTTCCATTACCTGAAGGATGGCTGTTATATTTTCCAGCCGTTGTCTTGCTCTGTCCTGGAATTGTAGCTTGGTAATGAGTCCGTATATGTCTTTAGTAATGTCATTGGATGAGGCCTCCGAGGATCGTAAGGCTGCTGTGAACTGATTATTTTGATCAATAATGCATTCCATAAGCTCATCAACTGTATCTTTCACAACGATATTTTCAGACAAGTCTATGTTAGCAATCTGTTTAATTCGGGTGTGACCTGTTCTAACGCCATCCGCAACACGGCTAACTTCAACTCTCATTGTCATAGCCATTTCATTCACAGCACGGGCGAGATCTTGAACTTCATGTGCAACTACGGCAAACCCTTTTCCGGCTTCTCCAGCGCGCGCAGCTTCAATTCGGGCATTGAGGGCCAGCAGACCGGTCTGCTTGTTGATGGCTTCAATTTGACCAATCAGGCCTTCAACATTTTGAACATCTCGATTTACGTCATCGAGCGCATAAACGACTTCGATACCATGTTTTGAGGATTCAACGATTTTACTGATCATGCTGGTGAGGTGATCATCAATAGTGCTTATAATCTCGCCGATTTCAATTGTTTTGCCTTTGTAGTTGACGTTGTGGGCAGCATCAGCAAGTTTGCTGACCTGTTCACTTTGTTCCTGGCTGTGCAACGCAAGTTGCTGAAATTTTTCAGATATTTCGCTGATGTTAGTTTCCATCAGGTCCTGAACAAGATCAATTTCATTTAAAACAATCTGCATTGCTTTTCTTTGTGTATCTGAAAGGCTGAGCCACCTGTTCAAAAATTCAATTGCGTCTTTGGGTAAATCTTCGAGTTTGGTATAGGGGAGTTCTTCACTCGATGAGTTTGAAGAATCTTCTTCCTGACTGTCAGTGATGCCGTCATGTAGCGTATCAAGCGTATCAACGTCGACGGTTTCGCCAATAATTTCGGTTGGCATATCTGACGTCTGTACATCATAGTCTATTTGTTCTTTAGCCATGTGATCTGTCTCACTGCTGGAAATCATGTAATTCAATTTTTGGCTCCTATGCGGGTGCCTGCACATCTACTACTGTCAAACACGGATTGCCTTTACATCGTGGGCTTTTAAACTGCTGAAAATACTTCTTGTAATCTGTGATAGCGGTTGCTGTTCAATAACAGCGCCTAACTCAAACGCGGCTTTCGGCATCCCATATACAATTGAAGAGGCTTCATCCTGCCCGATAGTGTGTGCACCAGATTTGCGCAGCGATAAAAGTCCCTCTGCACCGTCACGTCCCATACCCGTTAGGATTACGCCAACCGCATTTGATCCTGCGACTTTTGCAGCGGACTCAAAGAGCACATTCACTGAAGGGCGGTGGCCACTGACAAGCGCTCCGTCATGCAGATGGCAAATGTAATTGGCACCAGATTTTGCGAGTTCCAGATGCCAGTCTCCCGGCGCGATATATACATGTCCAGGCAAAACGCGTTGATTTTGCTCGGCCTCATATACGGTTACGCGTGAGATGTTATTTAATCGATCTGCGAAAGAGCTGGTGAATGACGCTGGCATATGCTGGGTTATCAATACGGCGGGGGAATTGGCGGGCAGGGAGGTTACAACTTCTCTGATGGCTTCAACTCCACCTGTTGAAGCTCCAATACATATGATCTGTTCTGTAGTTTGAAAATTCTCAAAGGCAGGTGGTTTTGTGGTTTCGGTCCTTTTGGGATTTAATCCAGAAATTCTGGCTTTCGACGCTATCTTGATTTTTGAAATGACTTCCGCTCGCTTACTTTCGAGACCAACTCTGATATCTGAGGTCGGTTTTGCAACATAGTCGACTGCACCTATCTCAAGGGCTTGTAATGCAATGTCTGCGCCTTCCTGTGTAAGAGAAGAAATCATCACTACAGGCATGGGGCGCAAGGTCATAATTTTTTCCAGAAAGGCAATCCCATCCATTTTTGGCATCTCAATGTCAAGTGTCAGAACATCGGGATTCAATTGCTTGATCATCTTTCGTGCGGTGAGCGGATCTGGTGCAGCACCAATGACTTCAATGGATGGATCACTTTGAAGCATAGAGGTGAGCATCTGACGGATAAGTGCAGAGTCATCAACGATTAGAACTGTTATTTTTTTCTGGTTCATTTGTCTGTCCTAAAACAAATCAATTTTTCCACTCACCTGAGCCTTGCTTGGCAAGCTATTCTGATATTCAATTTCTTCGCGTAAGTATTTACTGTCGTCTTTACGTCTCAAAAGTAGGCGATCAACTTTGCCGGTATCAGGGTAGAAATGGATCCGCCGGGGGATATCTCCTCCCAAGTCATAAGACTTTGCAGCAAATCCTTCGTATTTCAGGTAATTGAGTGCGAATTTGCTGTTAAGGTCACCAACTAAAACCTTCGCCGTAGTGACATTGGCACCGCCAAAAAGTTTCACTTCCAATCGTTCACGAGGGCACCCCGTTTTCAGAACTTCATTAATCAAGGTTTCCATCGCAAAATTGCCATAGCGCATATTGGCGTTGACGGAACCCCAATTACCGGTATCGCTCTGGGGAAGCATAAAGTGGTTCATACCACCAAAACCCGTGTGAGGATCCCGAATGCAAGCTGCCACGCAGGAGCCTAAAATAGTTACGATCACTTCCTGTGAGGGGTCACTCGTCACATAGTGCTCACCGGGTAAAACACGGATCACACTCTTGTTACGTTTTGCATCAAAGTAGCTTTTTTTGCCTTGATCAAATGCAGTCTCGAGATTTGATCCATGACGGCGTTCATCTGCAGGGGAAGCGATGGTGTTCATGCTATGCCGCCTCTTCCTTAATATAAGTTGTTTTGCCGATGAGTCTCAGCTCTTCAGGTTTTTGATGAAGAGATTCCGAGTGTCCCAAAAACAGCATTCCACCCGGTTGAAGCAGATTTGCATAGCGTTGAACCAACGAGTTTTTAGTCGGATTATCAAAGTAAATGAGGACATTACGGCAAAAGATCGCGTCATATTTGCGCTGCATTGGCCAATCATGAAGTAGGTTCAGCTGTTTGAAATGAACAAGATTTTTGGTCATTTCCTTGATATGCAGTACATCATTTTTACGGCGAACATTGTCTTCAAGTATCTGCCGATAATTTCCCTCAATACCTTCAAAGGAATTTGTTTTATAAATGCCTTCGGAGCCTGTGCGGATCATGTTTGTGTCAAGATCGGTTGCAAGCACCTTGACGTCCCAAGCTTTTAAAGTCGCCACACTGGAATTGATAACAGATGCAATGGAATAGGGCTCTTCACCTGAAGAACATCCTGCGGACCATATCCTGATCGAGCGATTTATTTTACTGCGCTCTGTATTCATTGACAGTGACCTCAGATGCTCGGTCAGGCTATCAAAGTGATGGCTCTCTCTGAAGAATTTCGTCAGATTTGTCGTAACTGCATTCACAAGAAAGCCGGTCTCTTCACCTGCCTGCCGGGAATCCAGCAGTTCGCAATACTGAGAAAAGGATTGCAATCCCAGTTGCCGTAAACGACGAGCCAACCTGCTATAGAGCATGTCTTTTTTGTGCTCACCAAGTACGATTCCAGTTAAAGAATGGACAAGCCCTGTCAGCTTTTCAAACTCACGCTGAGTTAGGGCGAACTCCCTTTGTTTTTCCATATTTTGAATGACTTGGTTCATAATGTTATGGCCTGGATAAACCACCCCGCCGCGACGGGGTGGGGATTATCAACTTAAAACTCGCTCCAGTCTTCAGCAGCGGCAGCTCCGCTACTACTCATCGCAGCCATTTTAGCGGGCGGCGGTGTAACGGAGCCGTTTGTCTGCTTTTTACTGGAAGCAGGTTTAGCTGACCTGCTCGCGCGTTGAGGAGCAGCTTCAGCGTTCGTGTCCAAATGGAAGAAAGAAATACGTTCTTTCATAGCTTCTGACTGCTCTTGCAGTGTTCTTGAAGCTGCAGCATTTTCTTCAACCAATGCTGAGTTTTGCTGCGTCATTTCATCCATTTGCGAGACTGAGCGGTTGATTTCTGAAATGCTTGTAGATTGCTCATCACTGGCAGCGGCGATTTCTGAGACGATATCGCTGAGGCGTTTGATGGAATCCACGATTTCGGTCAATGACTCGCCCGCGTCACCAACTAGGCGGACACCGTCTTTCACTTGTGATCCACTGTCATTGATGAGGCCTTTGATGTCTTTCGCTGCCTGAGAGGACCTTTGCGCAAGTGTGCCAACTTCTGCCGCCACGACCGCAAAGCCTTTTCCGGCATCGCCAGCTCTTGCTGCTTCCACAGCCGCATTCAGGGCGAGCAGGTTGGTCTGGAAGGCGATTTCATCGATGACACCAATAATATCGGAAATCTTTTGTGATGAACCTTCGATGCGTGTCATGGCATCAACAACTTCACCGACAACTTCGCCGCCTTTTTGGGCCACATCTCTGGCGGAAATAGACAGTTGATTAGCCTGCTGGGCATTTTCGGCATTCTGTTTGACCGTTGAGGCCATTTCTTCCATCGCAGCTGCAGTTTCTTCCAAGTTGGAAGCCTGCTGTTCAGTGCGTTGTGACAGGTCCATCGTACCTTCATTAATTTCCTGTGCAGCGTTATTAACCTCGGATGACGCCATTGAAATGTCGCCTACAATACCGGTCAGTTGATCACAGGTGTCATTCACATTAGTCTTTAATTTTTCAAATAGACCTTGATACTCAGTTGTGATCCGTTGTGTCAGGTCACCTTTCGCCAATGAAGAAAGAGCCATTCCCACATCTTCCATCGCACTTGAAACGGTGTCTGAAAGACTGTTGATGGATTTGGAGAGGCCCAGCATGAAGCCTTCTTTTCCTTCAAGTTCGAGTTTCGTTGAGAAGTCTCCGGCAACAGCAGCAGAAACCACGGTATCGATTTCTTCTTCAATATTGCGCTCTGCTGTGACATCGGCCCACTCAACAACGGTTCCAATCCGCTCACCTTTGTCGTCAGTCACCGGGCTGGCAATCAAATCGTAATACCGACCGCCAATTATGATATTTGTCTCGAATGCAGATGTGAGCCTGTCGAGCATACCGCGCTGATGCGATGGATTTTTGTGGAAGCTGTCAATATTAGTTCCAATAATGCTTCTTGCATCAAAGTTAGGCAGGTCTTCCTTCATGGAGGATTCATTGCTAAGCAGCATTTCCTTCATCGTTTCATTTACATAAACGATGTTGTAATCCGCATCGGAGACCATCATGTTTGTCGTGCAATTATCCAGCGCAGATTTAATTCTGGAATTTTCATTTGCGACACGTTTTTCTTCGCGTTCCTGAGCCAGTTTTTCGGTCACATCTTCCCATTCGACGACGGTACCGGCACGGTCGCCATTGTCATCTAACACAGGGGATACAACGAGATCATAGTTGCGACCACCAATCTCTAGTGCTGTCTCAACGGGTGAATTCAAGTTGTCCAGAATACCTCTTTGATGAGCTGGGTTTTTGTGGAAGCTATCAATATTTGTACCAACCAACTTTTCAGCATCGAAGCGCGGTAAATCTTTGCGCATATCCTGCTCGTTGGATTTCAGCATTTCCATCATCGTATCGTTGGCGTAGACGATGTTATAATCCTTGTCGGCTACCATTACGTTGGTCCGGCAGCTATCGAGAGCGGATTTGATCCGGATATTTGCAAGGGATGTCTCGCTCAGATTATCCAATACTTTAGCAAACTCACCGACCACACCTTCATGATCACGATAGGGAACTTCAACCTGTTTTCCATCAAGTATCATCCAAGAAGCAGACAGAAGGTTTTGGATGGGATTGCGAACCACATTAACAATGTAAAATGCGGTACCAATAATTACGGTTACGCCAATTGCCATGGAAATCCAAAGGCCAAGCGCAGGGCCGTCACTTATGAAAATTTCCACTCCGATTGCGCCTGCAAGAACAGTTGCCGATAGCGCAAAAGCTGCATAAATTTTCACCACAATCGACATGGTGGAAATTGAAAATTTTCCTGATTTCTGATTACCCTGAAAAGCACCAGGTTGTGCTGTCATATCTGTCATTTTTTTCTTCCTCGGATCTTAATTCTGGTCCGCGAGCATTTCTTCAGCGGCATTGATGTTTTTGTTAATAATGTCACTCTTGAACAGGCAACCTGTATCAAGGAGGGCGACCATTCGATCCTCTGCGGTCACCAACCGATCAGATGTTCGCTGTCCTCATTTTCATCGATGTCGGGAACCTGGCGGATTTCACTCCTGTCGACAGTCAGGATGTCGGAGACCCGATCCACAAGAATGCCGATAATTCGATCATCAACAGCAATAATCACAACAACATGAATGTTTGTCGCTTCGGTTATTCCTTGATTAAAGCGTCGCCGAAGATCAAAAATGGGGACAATTACACCCCTTAGATTTAAAACTCCGCGCATGTATTCTGGCTGATTTGGAAGTATAGTGACTTCTGACCACGCCTGAATTTCACGGACCTGCATAATGTCTACTGCATATTCTTCAGTGCCAATTGCAAACGTAACGAACTGGCAGGTTCCTTGTGGGTGACTCTCTGCGTCAGCGAGCGCTTCATCGATAGCTGTTGGCTCTACTGGAGAAGTCGTTGTTAGGTCGGTTTCCATTTCAACTGCATCCATCAATTTATCCTAGGGGTGAGGGGTAGGTTGGGGATTATTTCAGCTTGGGGTGATCCGAGATCACCTGCTATGATTTCTTCTGGAATATCGGCGCTGTTATCATCATCAAGGCCACCGCCATTACTTCCCGAAGGCATGTCAAATTTGCCCAGTTTCTTTTGGGAAATGCGGTATATGGCTTCGATATCCAGGATTGGTGCCACCTTGCCATTTCCGAGAATTGTCGCAGCTGAAATTCCCGATACAGGCCTGTAGTTGCTTTCCAGACTTTTTATGACGACTTGCTGCTGGCCAATGAGTTCATCAACAACAATTCCTGTCGTTCCAAACTCTTCGCTTTCCACGAGGACAACTAGTGCTTTGTCAGGTTCAGTGATGGCGTCTTCAATATCAAATACCTGATGCAGCGCACATAATGGAATGTACTGACCACGTATTGACACAAGACGCTGTCCGTTGGGAAGGCGTTTTAAGCTTTCTTTGGCAGGTCGCAGGCTTTCAACAATATTGGGGATTGGAATGACATATTTCGAACCACCTGCCTGTACAATCATTCCATCCATAACTGCAAGGGTGAGGGGAAGGGTCATTGTAAAGCGGGACCCTTTGCCGGGTGTAGAATGAATAGATATCCTGCCGCCCAATGCCTGAATGTTGCGCCTTACAACATCCATTCCAACTCCGCGCCCTGAAACGTCTGTGACTTCTTCTGCCGTGGAAAAGCCGGGGGCAAATATCATGTTGTCAATTTCTTCATCACTCAGGGAGGTTGTATCGGTAATCAGGCCTCGCTCACGAGCACGCTTTAGAACCGCAGATCTGTTAATGCCACGCCCATCATCGCTGATGGTAATTACAATTCGACCTCCACGATGTTCTGCGGAAAGGGTGACATTGCCGGTTTCAGGTTTGCCAGCTTTGAGACGTTCTTCACCGGACTCGAGTCCATGATCAAGCGAGTTTCTGATCATGTGTGTGATTGGGTCGCTGATTTCTTCGATAACGGTTTTATCAACCTCGGTATTTTCGCCAACAGTGGTGAGCGTTACTTTTTTACCGAGTTTCGCTGATAAGTCGCGAACAAGACGAGGCATGCGTGAGAACACCGATTTTACCGGTTGCATACGGATCGCCATGACGCTTTCCTGCAGCTCCCTTGTGTGAAGAGCAAGCTCTTCAAGGCCGCGAACTACATTTGGAAATTGATCAGTTGGCAGGTCGTTTGTCTGTTGCGAGAGCATGGACTGTGTAATGACAAGCTCGCCTACCATATTGACAAGACGATCTATACGGTCCAGATCTACACGGATGGATGTAACTTTCGCTGGTCCAGAATTTGATTTGGCAGCGGGTGCTGCTGCTTGAGAAGCTTGAGCTGAAGCGGTATCCGGACTTACATCGCTGGCTTGTTCAGGTGATGCTTTTTCTTCACCTTGAATTGAGGGGGCAGAAGATTCTGCTACGGTTATTTCGAGGTCGCAGTCTTCGGTGACAAATTCAAAAACCTCTTCTACATCTTCAAGGTTTGCATTTGAAAGTAGAGTGAAATTCCAGGAAATATAGGCTTCTTCGCATCAAGATTACTGAGCTGAGGTAACTTATCCAGATTTGGTTCTGATGTCAGATTGCCAAGTGTTTGAAGTTCCCGAATGATCAGTAAAGGTTCATTAGCGTGTTTAAACAGTTCAGCTTTAGGGGTGAACTTTATGAAATAATTTTTTTTCTCGTCAGAGGTTTGTTCAGTTGTTGCCGGGGCGGTAGCCGTATCTTCGCTGGTTTGCGTTAAATCGATCTGAGCTGGATCTACTGTCGATCCTTTTGCCATTGATGTAATTTCGGCAAGGATTTCTTTCCCGTATTCATCAGATAAATTCTCTTCATTTTCCGCGGCTTCGACCATCGCTGAAAGAATATCTGTTGAGCGGAAAAGGAGATTGACACCTGGTTCAGTGACTTGAATACGGCCATCACGCATTCTATCCAGAAGCGCTTCAAATTCGTGAGAAAATGTAGCCAGTTGTGTAAATTTAAAAGCGCCGGCACCAGCTTTTATAGAGTGAACCGCCCTGAAAATAGCATGTAGTACCTCTGGATCTCCTGAACCTTCATTCAATTCAGATAATTGAGTTTCTACATCCGCCAGTAATTCAGCGCATTCGGCGAAATAGGTAGCCTTGAACTGTGCATAATCGTCCATTATTTGCTTCCGTTAATTAAGATGTTTAACCGCAAACTTTTTGAACAACTTTAAGGAGCTTTTCAGGCTCAAAAGGTTTGACAATCCATCCTGTTGCGCCAGCCGCTCGGCCTTCATTTTTTTTGCTATCGTCACTTTCAGTGGTCAAGACAAGTATAGGAGTGGAGCTATGAGCAGGGTTTTGCCGCAGGGCTTTCACAAGTCCAATACCATCCATGTTTGGCATGTTTATATCCGTAATCACCAGATCAACCTGATTAGAGCCTAGTGCATCTAAAGCAAGTAACCCGTCTGCAGCTTCCACTACTTCGTATCCCGCGCCTTTAAGTGTGAAGCTAACCATGTCCCTCATTGTTTTTGAGTCATCTACAGCAAGGACTTTTTTTCCCATTATTTGGTACTCCATTTCACAAAAATTTCCGCAAGGCCCAGATCCCCAACAGCTTTGTCGAAGGCTTCACTGGCACTCGCGATGGAAAGCGATTTGCCCGTTTCTTCTAATGAGCGCCCTGCCGAAATAATTACCTGAATGCAGGGTGTTGTAATTGTCTCCACGTCCGAAGCATCAATTGTCAGTACATCGTCGGTAGCAATGTGCTGTAAAAATGTTTCCCGCAGACTTTCTGCGACACTCAAGTTCATTATGCTTGGGAGCGTGACGGCCGTATCAGTGGGTGCGTTGGTCAATTTCTCAGTTATCCGAACATTAGAAGGTTAAGTCTGTAATCAACTGGTATAAGCTACGTGCGATCTAGTTCTAAAGTTGCAGTAGCTTCGTTAATTTGCGGTTAATTGCTAAAATAAATTACGCGCAATAGTAACGTGAAAACTATCTAATTTACCTAAACCCTTGTAAGGAATTGGAATTTTTGAAAATGAAGTATAAATATGACTAAAATCTTGGGTTTTCTACGTTTGCTTTTTGTAATTTATTGATTTATAAGACGTTTTAATGGAATAAAAATATTACATTTACTTTATAAATATCGCGTAAGAAATATAAAAGTGGTGAGTTCGAGTAATTGGTTTTATTAGAATGAGTTATACATGATTTGTTAATATATGATATTTCTGAAATATTATATTTATAATATGGGTTGTGTGTATTTTGTTAGTTTTATTATTAAGACTAATACTTAAGTATATATTGTAATTATGGGCCGATATCGGCAGCGGACGGTTTTAGAAAGATTACTCAAAATTGAGTCGCTATAAAATTCATTCTTTTGAAGGCTAATAAAGGGATTAAAGGAATGATTTGAAAGGGACTTCGGATGCGAATTTTACCATTTCGTGTGTTTGAGGATCTTCAAACTTTAACTCACTCGCATGTAAAAACAGGCGGGGGAAATGGGTCGGGTCATTTTTCTGATTATAGAGTGGGTCTCCTGCAATGGGGTGGCCGACAGACGACATGTGAACCCTCAATTGATGTGAGCGCCCCGTATGTGGCTTTAGTTGAATGTAGCTATAGTTATTGTTAGATTTAACCAGCTCCCAGTATGTTTTGGAAGCTTTGCCGTTTTTATAGTCAATTTTCTGTTTCGGACGATTTATCCAGTCAGCGCTAATTGGAAGATCGATCCACCCGGAAGCTCCAGAAATTCTACCGACTACAATCGCATGATAAGTTTTTTCTACCGCTCTATTTTGAAACAATCGCCCAAAATAACTTTGCGTTTCTTTATTCCTTGCAAATATGACTAGACCAGATGTCTCAAGATCCAAACGATGAACAACCAGCGCTTCCGGATTGCGTTTGAGGAGACGGCTATAGAGGCAGTCAGCTTTTTCAGGCCCCCGGCCCGGAACAGATAATATGCCTGATTGCTTTTCGAGCAGAATGTAATCTTCTGCTTCATATGCTATTGTGAGGTATGGCTCTGCTGGTGGTGCGTAGATCATTAAAATAGGCTGACAAATTGAACTGCCAGCCTTTATACAATCTATTAAGTTATTTAGCCAACTTTCACGCGGTATCGAGAAGCTCTTTAGAGATGATTTGCTTCATAATTTCTGAAGACCCACCAGCAATACGAGACATGCGATTGTCCGCCCACGCGCGGCAGATTGGATATTCCCACATATAGCCATAGCCACCATGCAATTGCACACATTCGTCCAGAGCTTTCATAAGTATCTCTGTCGTTTGCAGTTTGGCCATTGCCGCAGTTGTTGCATCCAGTTCACCAACAAGATGATCTTCAATGCAACGGTCTACAAAATAGCGAAGCATGACAAACTGAGCTTTGATTTCAGCGAGTTTGAAACGCGTATTTTGAAAATCAGAGATGGACTTACCAAAAGCTTTGCGTTCGGTTGTGTATTCAACAGTCCAATTTAAGGCTGCCTCAATCACTGCAACCGAACGAATGGCAATCACCAACCTTTCTTGGGCCAATTGCTGCATAAGTTGGTAAAAGCCTTTCCCTTCCACGCCCAGCAGGTTGCTAACCGGTACTTTGACGTCATTGAAAAAGAGCTCAGACGTATCTTGCGCTTTATATCCCACTTTTTCAAGATTGCGGCCACGTTCGAAGCCCTCTCGATCACCTTCCATAAGTAAAAGACTGACACCTTTTCCTTTTGCTTCTGGGTCAGTTTTACACGCCAGAACAACCAGATCAGCAAGTTGACCATTGCTGATAAACACTTTCTGACCGTTTACAACAAATTCGTCGCCTTGTCGGATGGCGGTCGTTTTGATGTTTTGCAAATCAGATCCGGCGCCTGGTTCCGTCATGGCTACAGCGGCAATAACCTCACCAGTTACCATTTTCGGCAGCCATTTCTTTTTCTGCTCTTCAGTCCCGTAATGAACGAGATAGGGGGCTACGATTTCTGAATGTAGATGGAAAGCGGGGCCTGTAGCACCGACACGGGCGACTTCTTCGCAGAAAATTGCACTGTATAAAAAATCTGCGCCAGGGCCACCATATTCTTCTGGTACAGTACAGCACAAAAAACCGGCCTCACCGGCCTCGCGCCAAACTGACCTGGGGACTTGCCCATCTTTTTCCCACTGCGAATGAAAGGGAGCAATTTTTTCTTCGGCAAATTTTCTCGCAGCTTCCTGAAAAATTCGATGCTCTTCAGAGAATATTTTACGTTTCATATGAATAACCCTGTCTTATTATTTTTCTTAATTAGGTGCATTCTGATTGTCTATCAACACGGCTGGATGAGCAACCAAAATTATTAAGCATGCTTATCTTTTTTTTTGATTATCAGATCTATAAACCAGTGAAATAATGATTTCTTAACCTGCAAGGCGATAGAGTGTGAGACTATAAAAGCTCTTGGGATGGATTAAATGAGTCTCGTAAAAACAAGTGATATCGCAAAACATGATCTAGAAGAGCAAGGACGTATTCTTATCGTTGAAAGCTCTCATCTGTATCTCACGCTGATCGAGGGTGCAGTAAATGATGTGTTTTCCGGGCAAGTGGACAAGGCGTCTACATTTGATGAAGTCAAGAGCCTGATAGAAGAGCACAAAGGCGAGTATTTTTTGGTTTTGTTAAATTTGGTATTGCCTGGCGCTTCGCAGGGTGAGGCGGTCAATTACGTTAGAAACTATGATCTTCCGGCTGTTGTTTTTACCAGTAGCGTAGATGAAGCACTTGTAAACCAGATCCAGTCACTTGGTGTAATTGACTATATCATCAAGGAGAATGTAACCAATCTTGAGCTGGTTAGTAAAATGGTCCGTCGCCTTGATCATAACCGCCGGATAACAGCGTTGATTGTGGACGATTCAGCTACTATGCGTGAACAAATGCAAGTTCTGCTGTCCAAGTATCTCTTTAAAATCGAGGTCGCTGAAAATGGTGTGGAGGCACTGGAGAAAGTCCGAAGTGATGACACAATCAGGCTCGTAATTACCGATTATGAAATGCCTAAAATGAATGGGTTCGAATTGATCAAGAAGCTTCGGACATTCAAGGAGTCGCGCGACTTGGCAATTGTTGGGATGTCATCGGATGAGCGCGATAAGCTGGCGACTGATTTCATCAGGTTTGGCGCAGATGATTTTGTCAAAAAGGGAATTTCTCACGAAGAATTTGCAACTCGAATTTCCCTGTGTATGGACAAACTTGATCTGTTGAATGAGCTGATGCTCCGGGCAACAACAGATTTTTTGACCAAACTTTGGAACCGCATGTATTTCATGAGTGCATCTTCCACATTATTTTCAAGTGCGTCGCGTGGTCAAATTACGATTGATGTTGCCATGATCGATCTTGATCATTTCAAGCGCATAAATGATACATATGGTCATGACGCAGGCGATGAAGTGTTAAGAGAGGTGGCCGCAGCTCTCAAATCCATCATCAGAGGTACGGATTTGCTAGCCAGAATGGGCGGTGAAGAATTCTGTTTGCTAGCGGTGAATGTGAGCGCGGAACATCGCGAAAAATTCTTTAATTCGCTGAGAGAAGCCGTATCTGAGCTTGAATTTAGTTTTAACGGCGAAAATGTTCGCATGTCAGCCAGTATGGGGATAACTAGCATCCTAGGTGACTCTGTCGAAGATATGATGAACCGGGCGGACGCAGCGCTTTATGAAGCAAAAGAGGCCGGCCGGAACCAGTGTGTTTTTGCGGATTAATCCTGCGCTGCTGAAGTTGCGGCTTTGGCCTTAGACATGGAATGAAGAGCCGCAGCCACAACGCCCTTTTTCGTTCGGATTTTCAAAGGTAAATTTGGATTCCAGCCCTTTTTCCTGCCAATCCATTTGCGTGCCACTCACATATTGAACAGCGTCATTGTCGATCAACAGTTTAACGTCGCCAGTATCAACTATGATATCGTCAGCCTTGGTTTCTTTGGCAAAATCCATTGTATAGCTAAGCCCGTTGCAGCCTGTATTAGTGATACCAATACGCAACCCAATCACGTCAGTTCCATTTTGCGCTATCAGGCTTTTGAGACGGTTTTCAGCTTTATCAGTCAATGTTAAAATTTGCATATCACTCATAATCAATTCAACCTGCTAAAACATTCCAAGGTCCAGTTTGGCGGCTTCCGACATATTATCAGGTGTCCAAGGCGGATCCCACAGAATTTCCACGTCGACCGACTTGATACCATCAACAGGCGCCACAGCATCCTGTACCCATTTAGGGATTTCACCTGCGACAGGACATCCCGGAGCAGTCAATGTCATCCCAATATATGTATGACCTGTTTCGTCAATATCAATGACATATACGAGGCCAAGATCATATATACTGACCGGAATTTCCGGATCAAACACGGTCCTTAAAGCCTCGACCACACCTGCCTCAAGTGGGGAAGGGCAGTCGCCTTGCTGGTGTGGCCCCGAGGGGGCGGACCTTTGTACAGCATCAACAGCCATCTTTGGTCTCTCCATCATCTTTAGATTTAATGCCTGACAAGGCAGCATTTAAGGCGTGCCAGGGGAGCGTTGCGCATTTTACGCGCATGGGAAATTGTTTTACGCCGATTAGCGCTTTCATTCTATCGTCAATATCTGAATGACTCTGTGCGCTGTCATCACTGAACAGGGTTAAAAATTGCTGAAATCTGCTTTTGGCATCAGCGCAGCTAGTGCCCTTGACCAGTTCCGTCATCATGGATGCAGACGCGATCGAGATTGCACATCCTTTTCCTTCAAAACCAACATCAGCAAGCGTTTCATCTTCACCCAGCCTGAGATACAAAGAAACTTCATCTCCGCACAAGGGATTGTCGCCATGCCCTTCATGCGTGCAGGGAGAAATTTTCCCGAAATTTCGAGGGCTTTTGGAATGATCCAGAATTATTTCCCGATATAGATCTTTGAGGTCTTCCATCTATCTGAAAAACTCCTGAACCATTTTTATGGATTCAACCAGTGCGTCTACATCTTCTTTATTGTTGTAAAGTGCAAATGAGGCACGAACAGTGGAAGGCACGTCGTAGAAATCCATAAGTGGTTGCGCGCAATGATGCCCGACGCGAACAGCAACACCAGCCTGATCTATGATAGTGCCAATATCATGGGGATGAATGTCATCCATCGTGAAGGAGACAATGGCTGCTTTTTGCTTTGCCTGTCCAATAATTCGAATATTGTTTAGCTTGCCAAGCTCCTGCGTTGCATAGGAAAGCAAGGATTGTTCATGGGCAGCGATCTGATCAAATCCGATTTTATTAACATAGTCGATAGCTGCACCCAAGCCGATTGCCTGAACGATCGGAGGAGTACCGGCTTCGAACTTGCTGTGGCCTGTGGCGAAAGTGGTTTTTTCAAAGGTGACGCGGTTAATCATGTCACCACCACCCTGATAAGGCGGCATTTTTTCCAATAACTCAGCTTTACCAAACAAAACCCCAATTCCAGTCGGCGCAAAAACCTTGTGTCCGGTAAAGACGTAGAAATCCGCGTCGAGATCACGGACATCAACTTTCATGTGGGGTATCGCTTGCGATCCATCTATTAAGACAGGGATATCTTTTGAATGCGCTTTTGCAATCAACTCTTTTACAGGATTAACAGTCCCAATTGCATTTGAAACATGCGTAATTGCGACAATTTTGGTCCTGTCGGTAAGCATCTCCTCATAGCGATCCCGCAACAGGTCGCCATTTGTATCTATTGGTACGGCTTTTACCGTTGCACCAACACGCTCAGCGACCAATTGCCATGGTACGATATTAGAGTGGTGCTCAAGGTAGGATAACAGGATTTCGTCACCTTCACCGATTGCCATTTGTCCAAACGAGTTGGCAACGAGGTTAATCGCCTCGGTCGTGCTTTTCGTGAAAATGATTTCATCTACACTCGCAGCGTTTAGGTGATCACGGACAGTTTCGCGGGCGCCTTCGTAAAGTTCAGTTGACTTCTGGCTAAGGTAATGGACCCCTCTGTGCACATTTGCGTATGTGTGTCTGTACGCATCCTGCACAGCATCCAGCACAGCCACTGGTTTTTGGGCGGATGCGCCGCTATCCAAAAACGTCAGCCGCTTACCGTGAATCTTTTCCTCAAATATGGGAAAATCGCCGCGAATTTTCTCAACATCAAAAACGGTCATGTCATTCATTATCTTTATTTCCCTGAGCCAACCATCCTGCCGCCTGTGTTTTTAGAAAATCCCTGACGTCATCATTGTTGATTTCATCCAGCACATCACCAAGGAATGCCTCAATCAGCATTTGTCGGGCTTGCTCTTGTTCTATACCTCTCGATTGAAGGTAAAAGAGGGCCATATCATCCAGTTCACCGGATGTCGCGCCATGACTGCATTTAACGTCATCGGCATAGATCTCAAGCTCGGGTTTGCAGGCAACCTGTGCATTGTCCGACAGGACCAGTGCTTTGCTTAACTGGTCGCCGGAAACTTTCTGAGCGTCCTCAAATATGTGGATTTTTCCTTGAAAAACACCGTGAGCGTTTTCATCAAGAACACCTTTATAGATTTGCTGACTTTTGTTTTCCGGCACGCGATGCTCGGTTACGGTCGTCGTATCACAATGCTGGTTTCCGCGCATAAGATATGCACCATTTAAAGTACAGTCAGATCCGCGACCCAATAATGTACTTAAAAACTCATTGCGCGATAGCTTGCCACCAGTTGAAAAACTGAAATTGCTGTATGCTGCGTTAGTGTGGATGTCGACATCTGTCACAGCCAAATGATATGCATCAACACTCTCGTTCTGGTATTTGAAATGATCCAGTTTTGCCCCATCGGAAAGAGAGATATTCGTCACCGGGTTGGAAAAATAAACTCCTGCACCTTCATGAATTTCTACAAGTGTCAGGGAGCTGTTTTTTCCCATTATCAATCTGTTTCGGATATGACGCCCCTCATCAGAGGAAGAATTTTGAAAGCGCACGGCTAAAGGTGAGGATAAAACAAAATCATCCGCAACAGTAATGCAATAGCCATCGCGCATAAAGGCGGTGTTTAGCGCCACTAATGACCGGTTTTCATCTTCTGGCAAGCTGAAGACCGCGCCTTTTCCCAGTTCTTCACCAAGTGTGGAAATTACTATTCCATCCGGAAGTTTGTCCAGCTTGCTTTTAGACGGACTAAAAGTTCCATCTTCGAACACGATTTCATGGTCACAGGCAAATAATTTGCTTGCGAAGTTATTTGGCTCGTTGGCAGGGACAGGACCAAACCCTTTGGTCAAGGGGGCAAGGTTTGTAAAGCGCCAATCCTCAATTCTCTTGTTTGGGAAGTCAGAGCTTTTAAATTTATCAATACTTGATCTTCGCAGTGTCGATACATTGCGGTCAGTGCCACCGGGAAGATCTCCGACTGCAACTTCAAACCGATCAACATAACTCTGCGCAAGTTTGGATAGTGTCTTCATTGGTTCGTCCTTAAGGTTAGGGATAATTGATAGCGCTTTTAGGCCGCGCTAATATCCGCATATCCTTTTTCCTCAAGTTCAAGTGCGAGGGTCTTATCACCGGATTTTACAATTTTGCCATCAGACAGAACGTGAACGAAATCAGGCACGATATAGTCGAGCAATCGTTGATAGTGTGTAATCACCAGTGCTGAACGTTCAGGACTTCTAAGGCGGTTTACGCCATCTGCCGCAATTTTAAGAGCGTCAATATCAAGTCCTGAATCTGTTTCATCAAGAACCATGAGGCTTGGCTCAAGCAAAGACATCTGCAGAACTTCGTTTCTCTTTTTCTCACCACCAGAGAAACCAACATTTACGGGGCGTTTGAGCATATCGTCCTTAATGTCGAGCTCTTTTGATTTTTCCCGAACAAGCTTGAGGAACTGCATCGCGTCGAGTTCCTCTTCACCGCGAAATTTTCGCTGTGCGTTAACCGCTGTTTTCAAAAACGTGGCAGTGGCTACACCGGGAATTTCGACGGGGTACTGAAACGCCAGAAATATTCCGCTGCAAGCGCGCTCATCTGGGTCCAGTTCCAACAAATCCTTACCTTGGTATAAAACCGAACCGGATGTCACTTCATAGCCATCACGCCCTGAAAGGACATAGGACAGGGTGCTTTTTCCCGCACCATTTGGCCCCATCACCGCGTGAACCTCTCCGGGATTAATAGTAAGGTTTATGCCTTTAAGAATTTCCTTGCCGCCAACTGTGGCGTGCAGGTCTTTGATTTCCAACATTTGATCTAGCTCTTGATCTTTAAAAATAAACTTTGTGTGTTGAACGCAATGTCGTTTGATTAGCCGACACTACCTTCCAAACTAATTCCGACAAGTTTCTGCGCTTCGACAGCAAACTCCATCGGCAGTTTCTGCAACACTTCTTTACAAAAACCGTTCACTATTAACGCCATGCTTTCTTCTTCGGAAAGTCCTCTTTGCTGGCAATAAAATAGCTGTTCTTCACTTACCTTTGAGGTCGTTGCCTCATGCTCGATTTTGGCAGTGCGATTTTGATTTTCGATATACGGAACCGTGTGCGCGCCGCATTTATCGCCAATCAACAGGCTGTCACAGACAGTGTGGTTTCGGGCATTTTCTGCTTTTCGGCCCATCCGCACAAGGCCGCGATATGTGCTTTGCGCCCGTCCTGCAGAGATACCTTTGGAAATGATTGTGCTGGACGTATTTTTGCCCAGATGGATCATTTTCGTGCCGGTATCGGCCTGTTGAAAGTTGTTGGTAATCGCAATGGAGTAGAACTCACCAATAGAGTTGTCCCCCTGCAGGATGCAGGATGGGTATTTCCAGGTTACTGCTGAGCCGGTTTCAACCTGTGTCCACGAAACCTTGGAATTTACTCCCCGGCAAGCAGCTCGTTTGGTAACAAAGTTGTATATACCACCTTTGCCGTTTTCATCGCCCGGATACCAGTTCTGCACCGTAGAATATTTGATTTCAGCATTGTCAAGGGCCACCAGTTCCACAACGGCGGCGTGAAGTTGATTTTCATCGCGCATGGGAGCCGTGCAGCCTTCAAGATAGCTGACGTAACTGTCATCATCTGCAATGATCAGGGTTCTTTCAAATTGGCCGGTCTGGGCTGCATTAATCCTGAAATAGGTGCTCAGTTCCATAGGGCAGCGAACACCCTTCGGGATGTAGACAAACGAGCCGTCAGTAAAGACCGCACAGTTAAGAGCTGAGTAAAAATTGTCCGTATAGGGGACAACTGAACCTAAATATTTTTTGACCAGCTCAGGGTGTTTCTGGATGGCTTCGGAAATCGGGCAGAAGATAACACCTTCTTTTTCAAGCCGTTCGCGAAAGGTTGTGGCGACAGAGACACTATCAAAGACAGCATCAACAGCAACATTTGCAGCGCCTTCAACGCCAGCTAGAACTTCCTGCTCTTTCAGCGGAATACCCAGTTTGTTATAGACCTCCAGAATTTCCGGATCTACTTCGTCCAGACTTTTTAGTTTGTCTTTCTGTTTAGGGGCTGAATAGTAATAAATGTCCTGAAAATCAATTTCGGGATAATTAACCTTTGCCCAATCCGGCTCTTCCATTTCCAGCCAGTACCGATAGGCTTTCAGGCGCCACTCGAGCATCCATTCAGGTTCATCCTTTTTGGCGGAAATAAAACGAATGATATCTTCGTTAAGGCCTTTAGGGGCCGTTTCCGCTTCAATTTCACTGACAAAGCCGTATTTGTACTTTTCGGATACAGATGCGACCTGTTCAACGGTTTCTTTGCTAACAACCATCTCTCACTCCGTAATATTGAGGCTGGTGGTCAAATTCTCTGTACCGCGTGCCGATTTGGGCAACGGGGCAGGGGTCACACTTGTCATATCTGCAAGAGTAACTTCTTCCATCGCAGCATTAATTGCAGTGTTTATTTTCTCCCACCCGCCTCGCATGGGACAGCATTCTTCAACTGAGCAGTCATCGTGGCTTGTATCCACGCAGGATGTAACAGCCACAGGCCCTTCCAATACGCGGACTATTTCTGCAATCGAAATTTTGGAGGGTTCTCTGTCCAGGCGATAACCACCATGAGCACCGCGAATTGAAACGAGCAAATCGTTTTTCGCAAGAAGGCGTAAAATTTTGGCGGCTGTTGGCACTTTCAGTCCTGTATATAATGACAGGTCAGGTGCCGTCATAACACGTCCTTCTATCCGTGCCATTTCGGACATGATAACAACACCATAGTCTGTCATTTTGCTCAGTTTGATCATTTGATTGTTTATATCGTACTAATTTAGTCTGATTTCAAGGCGGTATAGCAGACAAAAATGGTCTTGTATACAGGAAGCTTGTAAAATATCTCTGTATACTTGTTTTGCCTCATTAAGCGCTTGAACGTAGAATGCATCTGGATATCATGCAGGCGATTTATTACAACGTAATCAGATTTCTCTTATTCGAGCATATATGGATTTTATTTTCCTGAACCTAACCGATGGAGAAAGCCGCAAGTTTTGGATGTAGGAATTTATGAGAGCATACATACCCGATTTTCAAAATTTTCTATTGTGGCTTGAGGGGCAAAATTTTAAATACGTTATATTGAGAGAACCAGAAATTTACTCTCACGGTTTTCCAAAGCCGGGAAGCAAGCAGGACGTGGATCTGCTGGTTGATGACGACGCTCAGCGTGCGATTGAAGATAGATATGGCAAGGGCTTGAAGTGGCGCGGTGTCAAATGTGACATCTATTCTCTATCAGGCAAGGGGAAAGGGAGCTATCATGGGCACCCTTATTTTCCGGTTGATCTAGGAAAAGGATACTTAACAACCGGCGCAAATTTAAAGATTTGTTTTTTGTGCCATCTGCTCAAGACCATTATGACTCGCTCCTTTATCATATTGTGTATCAGAAAGCAGAGGGCTCCAAAATCGGATTTGACGATGCATCTTCTTTAAAGAGCAGTAAGTATTTTCGGTCGCTGCAGGCATTATCAACAGAGCTTGGCACCTCGTTCCCTCAATGTTTGCTGGACATGCATCGATATCTTGTAAGTTTGGGTCTTTCTATTCCAAATGAATGGTTGCAACTTGACGTAATTGAAGCGTTCAGAAACCATCGAAAAAGTTTTTTCCAAGCCTGGTTGATGGCTCAGCAAAAAGGTGAGTTTAACTCTTTTGTAATACGCAAGACAGCTAAAACACATGGCAAGGTGGATGAAATTGTTTCTGTGATTAAACAGAATTATGAGGTTATGTTGACAAAGGACTTGGGGCTTTGGGATCAAAAAGTCAGCGCTCGCAAGATGCGGGGTAATAAATGGCGAAACGGAGGACCACCGATAAAGGTTGTTCTCGTGTTTGATCCGGATCCACAATCAACAAGCGAGGAGGACAGAAAAGTTCATCCTTTTGTTCTTAATAATCGCCAGTTTTTTAAAAGAGCGTATCGGGAGCAGTTTTTAAAAACAACAAAGGCGCATCGTAAGGCGAATCCGATACATTCGACAGATAATGAAGCTGAAGCGATTGGTCATTTACCATTATTTTTCTCTGATGAAGAAACTAAGCGGATTTTAGAGCAGATCAGTGACAGGCGTCATAGAATGGGACAGAAATAGAGTATGAGGTCATTTAAACGTAACATTCGTCTGCAATATTCTGAATTTCGTCATCGGGTACGTATTGCCGAGATTAAATCAGAAATTTCATATCTGTATAACGATAAGATAAAGCTGGTGAGGTCTGGATCGAGGGGGGCGGATAGCATCTATGTTGCGATAGGGGACGGCGGACAAAGACTTGGTGTTCTTCGTCTCGTAAATCCGTTTCGCAAACGTAAAAGGGCGGCTTCTGGAATGCCTTATATCGTTCTTGATGGCCCTGAGAGAGTGAAAAGGGAGCTGGAGGCGTACAGCCTTGGGGGGCCTAATAAGATTACACCAAAAGTTATTTGGCACGCGGAAGATGCATTACTTTGTGAGTATTATGATGGATACACTTCGTTAGAATTATATAAAAAGTCTAAAATTAATGCCGTGCAATTGCTAGAAATCGGCTGGAATGCTTTGAAATCAGCTCATAATTTAGGAATACTCCACATGGATGCTTCCATTGAAAACATCCTCATATCGCGGAACTTGGAGGAGTTCAGGTTGGTTGATTTTGAGTTTGGGGCTGCCGATTTCATGACCTTTGAAGATCAGTGTGTTTATGACTATCTGAGATATTTGGAAAGCTTTCTAAAATTTCTTGAACCTCAATCATATGCAGCTCTTACGGATTTTATTCAAAGTTGTGATCTTCTAAAGCAGTTTACAGTCACGCCAGATAAATTAAATCAACTTATGCATTCATTAATTAGATTGAAAAGAAATCAAAAGTTGCTAAGTGTGGTCGAATCCAGTTTTGGGGAAGGCTCATGAAACGTACTTTGTTTGTCACATCAAATCGTCTGGGTGATGCTGTATTGACTACTGGCGTTTTGGCCAAATTGCTGATAGACGAACCGGAGGTCCCGGTTACTGTTGTCTGCGGACATTTGGCGAAGGAAATTTTTGAATGCTTTGAAGGTGTTGAAAAAGTTGTTCCCATAAAAAAACGAAAATATAATCTGCATTGGCTGGATGCATTTCGTCGAATTGATGGAATTTTCTGGCATCGAATAGTTGATTTTCGTGGAAGCGGGCTCGGCTTATTGCCAACAAAACACAGACACTATTGGAAAGGTGGAAATGATCAGCAGCACAAGTTGCTAACGAATGCACAGTTGGTCGGTGTTAATGAAGTTATCCCTCCGGTAATTCCGGTTACTGGCACAAAGATAAAAAAACCTTTCAGAATAGCCGAAGAAAATCAAGTCATTGCGATCGCCCCAACTGCAAATTTCAAGGGTAAGCAATGGCACTATGAAAACTTCATTGGGCTTGCAAGACGTTTAACCGATAAAGGCGGAATACTTCAAGGTGCCAAAATACTTGTATTGGGAGCACCTGGCGAAGAAGAACAGGCAATGCCAGTAGTTGAAGCCCTACCCAAAGATCAAGTCCTTGATTTTGTCGGAAAAACAACACCATTGGAGGCTGCTCAGCTATTATCTCAAGCAGATCTTTTTGTCGGCAATGATTCCGGATTAATGCATACTGCTGTTGCAGTGAAAATACCATCAGTTGGTTTATTTGGAGTTGGCAAACCTACAGTATATGGCCCGTGGGGAGAGAGGTCGCTTTGTCTGGTTGGTGAGCCCGCAGGTGAAAGAATTACACGAACGGAGATACTCAACGACAAGGGTGAAGTTGAAATTCGCGAAACGTTGCCGCTTGATTATGTCCATAAAAAAGTGGAGGATTTTTATAAATCGTTATCGACTTAAAATATTGAATGTTCTGAATAATAATAACCCAGAAAGGGAAATCAAATGACTGCGCTAGAAGGGCATTATGACTGGGACGCCATCCTTCAGGGATTAAACAAATATCTGAGAATTCGGGCGACCCCGATTGGTATGAAGTTATTTGAAACTGTTGAGGAGATGGAAGCTATTCCTCGCATTCGTCGCCCATCTTCAATTCATACAGCTGATCAGATTGTGGGGCAGGCTTGCAGGCTCGGCTGGACGGTAGGGGCAACCGCCGAGGATTTTGTCGGTCCGCAATGTGGTGCGGTACTTGGATTGCATCCACAAGATGAAGAATGGCAAAAAGGGGAGAGATATGTCGGTGTTTGGTGGGAAAGCGAAGAAGATACCCGCAAGCATCAGCAAGAAATGACGGTTGTTCCTCATGGCAAGTACAAGGCTATGGCGGTATCACCGTTGGAGACAGGCCGGCTGGATCCACCGGATATCTGTCTGATATATGCCACTCCTGCTCAAATGATCCTGTTCATCAATGGGCTCCAATATGTCGGCTATAAAAAGCTTGATTTTTCAGTCGTGGGTGAGAGTTCATGTGCGGATAGTTGGGGAAGGGCCCTGTCAACCGGTGAGCCTAGCTTGTCGCTCCCCTGCTTTGCGGAAAGGCGCTATGGTGGCGTAATGGAAGATGAATTGTTAATGGCCATTCCACCCGCATATTTACCCAAGACAATTGACGGTCTGGCTCAGCTTTCAAAGAACGGGCTGCGATATCCAATCCCTCCCTACAGTGTTCAGGGTGATGCCAGAGCGGGTCTGGGATATAGCTACGGAAATAAGTAGAGCGGTAATGTCAGAGTATCTGTTTGTATATGGGACATTGCGTGCTGACTGCGAAAGCCCGATGTCTCATATATTAAATCGCTATTGTGCGTTAATGGGAACTGCATCTATGCAGGGCGAATTGTATGATTTGGGCTCTTATCCCGGCATGATTACGACAACAGATAAAGCCCGCCGTGTTGTTGGGCAGTGTTTTGAGCTATTGGACCCGCCACAAGCTTTGTCCGAATTTGATGATTATGAGGAATGCTCACCCAGTTTCCCTGAGCCAAGATTGTATGAAAGACAGTTAAAGACCTGTCAGATGGAGAATGGTCCTACCTTGCAGGCTTGGGTTTACATATACAATCGGAGTTTGGCTGGAAAACGGTTCATTGAAAGCGGAGATTATCTCCAATATCTGAAGGAAAACGGTGTCAGGGTCGATAATCTGCCGCTGTAAATAAGCCGTGGTATTAATTGATCGGCTATTTCTTCATGCCGATGTGAACTTCACCGCGCGCTTTAGCCAGTTCAATTTGTTTTTGGCGTTCCGCAAATCGCTTCTTTTTCTCTTCGGTCAAGCTATCGTAACAACGTGGACAAGAAATACCCTTCATATATTTGTCGGATTTTTTATCTTCTTCCGTAATCGGGTAACGACAGGCGTAACATTGATCATATGAGCCTTTTTCGAGGGCATGATTTACAGTGACCCGCTGGTCAAATACAAAACATTCACCCTCCCAAGCACTCTCTTCCTCAGAAACTTCTTCAAGATACTTCAGAATACCACCTTCAAGGTGATAAACCTCTTCGAACCCTTCTCTCAGCAGGTAAGATGTGGATTTTTCGCACCTAATACCGCCTGTGCAAAACATGGCAACTTTTTTATGTTTTTTTGGGTCGAGGTTTTTCTGTACGTAATCCTTAAACTCTCTGAACGTGGAAGTTTCCGGATTTACCGCCCCTTTAAAAGTGCCGACCTCAACCTCGTAATCGTTACGCGTGTCGATCAGCATAATGTCAGGATCGTCTATCAGTTTGTTCCAGTCTTTAGGTTTTACATAGGCACCGACCATCTTTTTCGGGTCGGTTCCAGGAGCACCTAGCGTGACAATTTCCTTTTTCAAGCGAACCTTCATGCGATAAAAGGGCTGCTCCTCATTTACGGATTCTTTGTGACTGAGATCAGCAAACCGTTCATCCGATTTGAGATAAGCGAGCAGCGCATCAATTGCTTCTCTACTTCCCGCAACCGTTCCGTTAATTCCTTCTTCTGCCAACAGAAGTGTCCCCTGAATGTTATTATCCAAACAAAGCTTGAGAATTTTGGGTTGCAGATCTTTGTAGTCAGGCAGGTTCACAAATTTATAGAGTGCGGCAACGATAAACATGATTTAGCTCACAACTGAGATCACGAAATACTATCAGTGATCCTCAACGGGTGTAATTAAGGGCTTCTTATATAAACCCAGTCAGCAGGATGCAAGTGCCCGTTTGCAATTGCTCCAGATCTTTTAAGATGTTAGAAGCTCGGCACCAATCAACAGTAATCTAGAGTGAAAAATGGCAGCACCCATACTGGCACTTCAGGATGCCCGAGTCACATTTGGTGGCGGGGATTTATTTAATCAAATCTCACTAGGGATTGAACCGGGCATGCGGATTGCACTGGTAGGCCGAAATGGATCTGGTAAATCAACACTCCTTAAGGCGATTGCGGGTGATATTGAACTCGACGGCGGGGAACGTTTCGTGCAAGCAGGTATTCGTGTTGGATACTTGCGGCAACACCCCGAAATTGTCAGTGGGCGAAGCGTATTTGAACAGGTTTCGCTTGGGATATCTCCGGAATTGAAAGTGGATGGTTCAGATTTGGGATATCTGGTCGATCAGGTTCTGGATGGTGTCGGAATAGACGGAGACAGGTTGCTTGAAACTTTGTCAGGTGGAGAGGCGCGCCGTGTTTCGCTCGCAGAAGCGCTCGTATCTGATCCGGATGTACTATTGCTGGATGAGCCGACCAACCATCTGGATATTAAAACAATTTTGTGGTTGGAGGATGAACTTAAAGCTTTCCGCGGCGCTCTTATGATTATCAGCCATGATCGGCAGTTTTTAAAAAATCTGACCAATCGCCTTTTTTGGCTCGATCGTGGTGTTTTGAGAACACATGGAAAAGGCTTTTCCGCATTTGAAGAATGGTCAGAGGAAATTCTGAGAGCCGAAGAGGTCGAAACCCGAAAACTCGACAAACGCATTGCAGAAGAAACAGACTGGTCGAGAAAAGGCATCACGGCAAGACGCGCACGTAATGAAGGACGGTTGCGTGCGTTGTATAGAATGCGTGAGGAGAGGGCCCAACGGACAAGCAGAATTGGAAATGCCAAACTGACCGTCTCCGCCGGTGAAAAAAGTGGAAAAACAGTTATTGAAGCAACTGAAATCAGCAAATCCTTTAAAGTAACCGATGGGACGGAAGTTCAGGTTATCAGGAATTTCAGTACCCGAGTGATGAGGGGGGATCGTGTCGGTATCATCGGGCAAAACGGTGCTGGAAAAACCACATTGCTCAAGATACTAATTGGTCAATTGGAGCCTGATACTGGCAGCGTAAAACTTGGAACCAACCTCACTCCCGCTATTTTCGATCAACAACGAGAAAGTCTGGATCCTGATGAAAGCCTCTGGGATACGCTCGCTGACCCCGGTAGCGGCCAGCTTTTGGTACGCGGTGAGGTTCGACATGTTGTCGCTTACCTCAGAGATTTTCTGTTTGAAGAAAAGCAGGCGAAAAGCCCTGTAAAGTCTCTGTCTGGCGGAGAGAAAAACCGCTTGTTATTGGCAAAACTGCTGGCGAGGGAAAGTAATTTACTGGTACTGGACGAACCAACAAATGATCTTGATATGGAAACGCTCGATCTTTTGCAGGACATGCTGGCAAATTATGAAGGAACCTTGCTCGTCATCAGTCATGATCGTTATTTTTTGGATCAGCTGGTAACATCCGTAATTGCCGTTGAGGAGAACGGCAATGTGAGTGAATATGTTGGTGGTTACACTGATTACCTTCGGCAACGAGAGGTGACAGAAGAGACAAGCCGCATCAGTCAGAAAAAAGTACCCGCGCCAGAGAATAAACCAAAACAGCCAAGGAAAAAGCTAAGTTACAAGGATCAGCGCGATCTGGACAGATTGCCTGACGTTCTTGAAGATTTGGAGAACAAAATTTCAAAGTTGGAAGCTGAGATGGCTGATCCTGATCTGTTTAAAAATAATCCCGATAAGTTTCAGAAGGTGATGGAAACTTTGTCAGCTCGTAAAGAGGAATATGAAGCCGCGGAAGAGCGGCTCCTGGAGCTTGAGATTTTACAGGAAGAATTAACGGCAAATTCTTAAAGCTGTGTTGTTATTGGCAATTCTATATCTGTTACCCGCGGAGGTGTGGGAAGCAGCCCGCAGGTTCTGAGAACTGTCGTAATGATCGCGTTCGTCGCATTTTCATAATCTGACTGCTGAAGGCCATTTTCATTTCCAAGAATGCAGGACCATTGGACTTCAAAGTCCGCCCAGGTTTGCGTCATCGCCCAGATGTGAAATATAAGTTTACGGCTATCAACTGGCGCAATCTTACCTTGTTCAATCCATTTGTCGATGATGGACGCCTTGTGATCAACCCACTCTTTCAAATCGCCGGATAAATAGGGTTTGATGCGCGGGGCACCTCGTATTAACTCATTTGCAAAGACCCGCGATGCTTCGGGTCTGTTTTGAGATAACTCCATTTTTGCCCGAATATAATCGGCCAATGTGCTTGCAGGGTCGTCATCTTCAGATATTTCACGAAAAGATGACAACCAGAGTTCGACAATGTCGTCAATCACAGTGCGATACAGTTTGGCTTTCGTACCAAAATAATAATGAATGTTCGCTTTGGGCAGGCCAGCTTCATCCGCAATATCTGCGGTTGTTGCCCCGCGAAATCCGTTGGCAGCGAAGACTTTTTCAGCGGCCTGCAGAATTTTTTTCATATTCTCTTTGCGAATACGACCTTCACCGTCATTTGAATTTGCAGACGTTTTACTTTTTGTCATTTTAAAAAATCTCGTGTTTGACGACTTTGCCCAATTTGAGACTATGCATACTGTTTTTTCAAGAAATATTCTATCTGCGTTGATATGGGGTCAGTTTGCGAATCCAAAAGGTTGATTCTTTCTTCCTTGTTTTAGGGGATGTTATTTCGAATTTATGTGCCTGCTTTTTGGGCCGATTTCTTGTGCAATTGCTTTTAAACTAGACAGTACAGCTCAACTGGATCGTTTGAAAATTGCAGAAAACTGCGAAATCTAAAAAAGAAATAATTAATCTTGACCATTTGGTCAGATTTTGATTAAGGTTTTTCTCAGGGAACAAAGCTGGCGTTGCTGGCTATTTATAAAACTGGGCTAGGAATAGAAAAAATGGGTGGTATCGCAGATGTCGCGGCGGGTCGTTTGTCCGCTGACGAGCTGTCGAAGAATTTCGACGACATGTATCCTGCATTAGGGGAGTCTAAAGCACTAATTGAGGCAAGTCGCTGCTATTTTTGTTATGATGCGCCTTGCATGGAAGCCTGTCCCACAGGCATTGATATTCCAAATTTCATCCGCAAAATCCAAACTGGAAATTATAGAGGCTCGGCTCTTGATATCCTGAGCGAGAATATAATGGGTGGCGCATGTGCGCGTGTCTGTCCTACAGAAATTCTGTGTGAAGAAGTCTGTGTGCGGCAAACCCAGGAAGGGAAGCCTGTAACAATTGGTAAATTACAGCGCTTCGCAACCGACTGGTTGATGGCCAGTAAAGAGCAGCCTTTTGAACGCGCGGAGCTTTCAGGCAAAACTGTAGCTGTTGTTGGGGCAGGGCCCGCGGGGCTTTCCGCCGCCCATCGGCTTTCGATGCTGGGCCATGACGTGGAAATATTTGAAGCTCTGCCTAAATCTGGTGGCTTAAACGAATACGGAATTGCAGCCTATAAATTACCTCACGGGATTGCTCAGGAAGAGGTTGATTTCATACTTGGTATCGGTGGCATTACAGTCCATCATAACAAGGCCCTGGGGCGGGACATTTCTCTCTCAGAGCTCCATGAAAAGTTTGACGCAGTCTTTATTGGTACCGGTCTTGGGGCGGTTCGCGCGCTTGGATTTGAAAATGAAAATATCAAAGGTGTTTTTAACGCAGTCGATTACATAGCCAAGCTACGTCAGTCAGAGGATAAAACGGATCTGGAGATCGGCCGTAAAGTTGTTGTGATCGGTGGTGGGAATACGGCTATCGATATGGCAGTTCAAGCCAAACGACTCGGGGCAGAAGACGTAACACTCGTGTATCGCAGAGCGCCGGAGGATATGAGCGCCACACATCACGAGCAGGATTACGCAAAACTGAATGGGGTTACGATAAAGCATTTTGCCAAACCGGTGGAGCTTCTTGAGCAGGACGGACAGGTTACTGGCGTCAGATTTGAATACACGGCAAAAGGGGCCAATGGCGCGCTTGAAGGCACAGGGGAGACTTTCGACTTGATGGCCAATATGGTCTTCAAGGCAATCGGTCAGGTTTTTATTCCCGACCCTGCAACCAATAGCACAGTTAGTCTTGAAATTCAGGATGGCCGTATTGTTGTAGATGAAAACGGGGCAACCTCCGTACCCGGTATCTACGCTGGCGGTGACTGTGTTTATGGGGGTGAAGACCTGACTGTTGCCGCTGTGCAGGATGGTAAAGTTGCAGCACACGCAATTGATAAAGTTTTAAGATAGAGAATTGGGCGAAGGACTGAGCAAATGGCAGATTTGAGCTATGATTTTGTAGGAATTAAAACGCCTAATCCTTTTTGGCTGGCGAGTGCGCCACCAACTGATAAGGAAATTAACGTCGTTCGGGCGTTTGAGGCCGGTTGGGGCGGCGTTGTGTGGAAAACCCTTGGTGAAGATCCCCCTGTGGTCAATGTGTCTTCAAGGTATGGGGCGACCCATTATAATGGGCAGCGCATTGCGGGCCTTAATAACATTGAGCTGATTACAGATCGTCCGCTTGATGTTAATCTTGAAGAAATTACCAGGGTGAAGAAAGACTGGCCGGATCGGGCGATGGTTGTCTCTCTTATGGTCCCTTGCGAGGAAGACCCGTGGAAATATATTCTGGGGCGCGTTGCTGAAACGGGTGCTGATGGTGTTGAGCTGAACTTTGGCTGTCCGCATGGCATGTCAGAGCGGGGAATGGGGTCAGCCGTTGGTCAGGTTCCTGAATATGTTCAGATGGTCACCGAATGGTGCAAAAAGCATAGCGATATGTCAGTTATCGTTAAGCTGACACCAAATATTACGGATATTCGCAGCTCGGCAAGGGCGGCTGTTCGCGGTGGTGCAGATGCTGTATCCTTAATCAATACGATCAACTCGATCGTGAATATTGATCTTGATATCATGGCACCTACACCGACCGTTGATGGTAAAGGGGCCCATGGTGGTTATTGCGGGCCGGCAGTCAAACCAATCGCTTTGAATATGGTTGCTGAAATTGCCAGAGATCCGGAATGTCAAAATATTCCCATGTCAGGAATAGGGGGGATTTCGAATTGGCGGGACGCAGCAGAATTCATTTCGCTAGGGTGCGGTACTGTGCAGGTCTGCACCGCGGCGATGCATCATGGCTTCAAGATCGTTGATGATATGAAAACCGGCCTGAGCAACTGGATGGACAGCAAGGGTTATAAATCAATCGATGATTTTAGAGGATTGGCGGCGTCAAATGTGACAGACTGGAATCAGCTTAACATGAATTATGATGTTAAGGCGCTGATTGATCAGGATAAATGTATTAAATGCGGCTTGTGTCATATAGCATGTGAAGACACGTCGCATCAGGCGATTACCGCAGAGCGCGTTGATGGTGCAAGGCGCTATGAAGTTGTGGATGAGGAGTGCGTAGGGTGTAATCTCTGCCTGCATGTATGTCCGGTTGATGACTGTATTACGATGGTCGAGGTTGATAATGGTAAGCCATATATGAACTGGAATCAGGATCCTCGAAACCCACATAGCAAAGCTGCAGAATAAGACGGTGCAATTATGAAAAACATGACAGTAAAAGGCGACCGATTATGGGATAGCCTGATGGAGATGGCAAAAATCGGGGGCACTGAAAAAGGTGGGTGTTGCCGACTGGCATTAACAGATTTGGACAAAGAAGGTCGCGACCTGTTCTCTCGCTGGTGCGAAGAAGCTGGCTGTACAATCAAAGTTGACAAGATGGGGAATATCTTTGCTCGCAGAGCAGGCAAAAACGACGACTTGCCGCCTGTAATGATGGGATCGCATCTGGATACGCAGCCAACTGGTGGTAAATATGATGGGGTTTACGGCGTACTCGCCGGGTTGGAGGTCATCAGAACACTAAATGACTTTGACGTTCAAACCGAGCACCCGATTGAAGTTTCTGTCTGGACGAATGAAGAAGGGTCAAGATTTGCACCTGCCATGGTTTCTTCTGGGGTCTTTGCAGGGGTGTTTGATCTGGAATATGGCTTAAGCCGTGCAGATCTCGATGGCAAGACAATGGGTGAAGAATTGACCCGCATTGGTTACGCCGGTACAGAGGAAGTTGGCGGACGGGAAATAAAAGCCTTTTTCGAAGCTCATATTGAACAAGGCCCGATATTGGAACATGAAGAAAAAACCATTGGCGTCGTGCAAGGGGCACAGGGGCAGAGATGGTACGAAATTACCATTACAGGGCAGGAAGCTCATGCTGGACCGACACCGATGGCTCGCCGAAAAGACGCACTTGTCGCGGCATCCAAAATTGTGCAGGAAGTCAATCGAATTGGTATGGATAACCAACCGTTTGCCTGCGCAACTGTCGGCCTCCTGAATGTGACACCCAACTCGAGAAATACCATCCCCGGAGAAGTATTCTTTACTGTCGATTTCAGGCATCCGAAAGACGATATCCTGTCCAAAATGGATCAGGAGCTGCGCAGTTTTGCAGATAAGGTTGCCGCTGACGGTGGCTATGAAATGAAATTTGAAGAAATTTGGTATTCACCACCTGTTGAGTTTGATCCAGATTGCATTAACGCAGTTCGTCAAGGCGCTGAAATCGCTGGTTTTTCTCATATGGATATTATCTCAGGCGCGGGGCATGATGCGTGCTACATCAACAGGGTCGCACCGACGGGAATGATTTTTGTTCCTTGTGAAAATGGCATTAGTCATAATGAGGAAGAAGAGGCCACACCGGAAGATCTGGCAGCAGGATGCAATGTATTGTTGCATGCAGTTGTTGAAAGGGCCACAGTAGCGTAATACAGTTTTAGAATTGAACGGGACAGAGATCTTTTAACAGGGGAGACCTGTCCCGCAGTTGAGTAAACAGGGGACTTGCATTGGGATGCAACAAACACAGACTGCCCATAGCGGCGTTATTCCAATGAGCGGAACTGGGAAGCCGGTCATTGAGATTGAAAAACTGAATTTGATTTTTGAAACACCAGATGCGCCTGTACATGCGCTTTGTGATGTGGATCTTACAATCAATGAAGGGGATTTTGTGTCCTTTATCGGACCATCAGGGTGCGGTAAGACGACTTTAATGCGCGTTATTGCGGATCTGGAAACGCCGACTGACGGACATATTTCCGTAAACGGTATGACGCCCCAACAGGCACGCGAGAACAGAGCCTACGGTTATGTATTTCAGGCGCCAGCTCTTTACCCCTGGCGTACTGTTCAGAAAAATATCCAGCTTCCTCTTGAAATTATGGGAATTTCGAAACAGGAACAGCTTGAAAGAGCAAAGAAAAACCTCGCTCTGGTTAATCTTGAAGGATTTGAAAAGAAATTCCCCTGGCAACTCTCCGGTGGCATGCAGCAGCGTGTTTCCATCGCACGGGCATTATCTGTTGAACCTGATTTGTTGCTAATGGATGAACCTTTCGGTGCTCTGGATGAGATTACCCGCGATCACCTGAATGAACAGTTATTGAGTTTGTGGGATAAAACCGGAAAAACCGTCATTTTTGTAACGCATTCTATTCCTGAATCCGTATTTCTCTCCTCAAAAATTGTGGTGATGTCTCCGCGACCGGGTAAAATAATTGATGTAATCGATTGTAATCTGCCCCGTGATCGCAAATTGGACATTCGGGAGACACCTGAGTTTCTGGAAATTGCCCATCGGGTCAGGGAAGGTCTCAGGGCAGGGCATTCCTACGATGACTGATGTAGCTCTAACACCCACCACCGGTTTGTGGTCGAAATTATATCACGGAAAAACACTTCCGATTTTGACTGTGGTGATAGCCATCTTGTTTGCTTGGTACGCAGGTGCCGTTTATCTCAATTCTGATACGCTAATATCAACTTACGAACGCACCAATGTTGAATGGGACGGTAAAAAGCTGATCACAGACAGTTGGTCCATGGACCGGCCCATATTACCAGCTCCTCATCAGATTGTTGAAGAACTTAATAAAACAGTATTTCAGAAAAATATTACCTCCAAACGCAGCCTCATCTATCATTCATGGGTCA
Organism: Sneathiella glossodoripedis JCM 23214; assembly: GCF_000616095.1. Lineage (GTDB taxonomy): Bacteria > Pseudomonadota > Alphaproteobacteria > Sneathiellales > Sneathiellaceae > Sneathiella > Sneathiella glossodoripedis. Next base: position 429,122 of record NZ_BAMS01000002.1, read on the forward strand.
CAACCTCAGCCACTTTGCTGGGGTTTTTGTTTGGAGGATTGCTAGGAGTTTTGCTGGCGGTTGGAATTGTTCATGTTCAAACACTCGATCGCAGCCTGATGCCCTGGGTTATCGCATCGCAAACCATACCCATTCTGGCGATTGCTCCCATGATTGTCGTTGTGCTTGGGAATGTTGGTCTCACAGGAACGATACCTAAAGCAATAATTTCCATGTATCTGTGTTTCTTCCCGATAACAATTGGCATGGTCAAAGGGCTTCGCTCACCGGATGTTCTTCAAATGGACCTGATGCGCACTTATAGCGCGTCGACTTCTCAGATTTTCTGGAAGCTGCGCGTCCCCGCATCAATACCCTTTTTATTCGCAAGCTTAAAAGTGGCAGTAGCCATCAGTTTGGTCGGGGCCATTGTCGGAGAGTTGCCAACAGGCGCCGTTGCGGGGCTTGGTGCAAGACTATTGAGCGGTTCCTATTATGGGCAGACTATTCAAATATGGTCAGCCTTGGTGATGGCTTCACTGTTGGGAATGTTGCTGGTGTATATTGTGACTGTGATCGAAAAAGTGGTCCTTAAAAATATGGGAGCGCGATCATGACAGTTTTATCAATCGTTACCCGGCCGATTTCAATCTTCTGTCTTTTGTCAGTTTTTTCACTGTTGTTGCCGGTTGCCGTTCAGGATGGCCAAGCGTTGAATTGGTTTGAACATTCTTTTGCTTTCATCTGTCTATTGCTTTCTTTGCTGCTCGCGATCATTGGACAATCAAAACGGACGGGCGAAGTCATTTCTACTCTCTGTATCGTGTGTGCCGCTTTGTTCGCCGGATATTCCGTTTTGGATGTCATCGCAAGCGCGGGGAATAACGGTGTTAATGCATATGGACTTTGGCTTTTCGTGATCGGTTTGGGGTTTCTGGCATGGTCCGCCATGTCAATGTTGTCCGATCTGTCTCATAAATCAAAAAGCATCAAACTGCTGGTTCCGGCTCTTTTTGGCGTTTGGGTTCTGTACCTTTGGCAGGTCATTACTACAGGGTTCGACATTCCAAGTGTCTTATTGCCAAGTCCGGAATTGATTGGTTTGGCAATCATTGGAAATACGGATATTCTGGCCGCTGATTTTTATCAGACATTCGTGAAGTCTGTACTCAGCGGCTATATCCTTGGCTGTGGCAGTGGGTTTATTGTCGCTATTCTTGTTGACAGAATTCCTTTTTTACAAAGAGGTCTGTTGCCACTGGGATCATTGGTGAGCGCGATACCGATCGTCGGCATTGCTCCAATTATGGTGATGTGGTTTGGCTTTGACTGGCAATCCAAGGCTGCCGTTATTGTCATCATGACATTTTTCCCGATGTTGGTGAATACATTGGCGGGGCTGGAGGCGACCAGTCATCTTGAAAAGGATTTAATGAGATCCTATGCGGCAAGCTATTTTCAAACTTTGCTTTTTGTAAGGCTTCCCAATGCAATGCCGTTCCTTTTCAACGCCCTGAAAATCAATTCTACACTGGCCCTGATCGGAGCGATTGTAGCTGAGTTTTTCGGAACACCAATTGTCGGAATGGGTTTCAGGATTTCAACGGAAGTCGGGCGAATGAACGTGGATATAGTTTGGGCAACGATTGCCGTTGCCGCGCTTGCAGGGTCGCTGTCATATGGAATACTGGCTGTTCTGGAGAGGAGTGTGACCTTCTGGCACCCTTCATATCGGCGCAGCGATAGATAACAGGGTTAAACAGGTTGGGTATGAGTAAGGGAAGAGACATAGATTAAACGCGTTTCGAACAGGAGAGGAGTTCAAGCATGAGGAAAATTGGGATTATTGCATCTGCAGCGCTAATGAGCCTTGCAGCCGTATCTGCCCAGGCAGCTGACAAGCTGACCTTGCAGTTGAAGTGGGTAACCCAGGCACAGTTTGCGGGTTATTATGTTGCTAAGGACAAAGGGTATTATGATGAAGTTGATCTTGACGTCACGATCAAACCCGGCGGTCCGGATGTTGCGCCAGCTCAGGTTTTGGCAGGCGGTGGTGCAGACGTAATCATTGACTGGATGCCTTCTGCATTGGCTACGCGGGAAAAAGGGGTTCCGCTTGTCAATATCTCGCAGGTTTTCTCTAAATCCGGGATGATGCTGACCTGCCGGAAAGACATGGGAATTGCCACACCAACAGATTTCAAGGGAAAAACACTTGGCGTCTGGTTCTACGGTAACGAATATCCGTTTTTGTCCTGGATGGACAAGCTTGGCCTGAAAGTTGACGGATCTTCTGCTGATATTAAGGTATTGAAGCAAGGGTTCAATGTTGATCCGATTTTGCAAAAGCAGGCCGCTTGTGTATCTACAATGACATATAACGAATACTGGCAGGTAATTGACGCTGGTCTGACACCTGATGAGCTGTCTGTATTCAAATATGAAGAACAGGGCGTGGCCACACTTGAAGATGGTCTTTATGTTCTAGAAGACAGCCTGAAAGATGAAGCAATGAAGGACAAGCTTGCGCGTTTCGTAAAAGCGTCTTTGAAAGGCTGGAAATATGCAGTCGAAAATCCGGATGAAGCTGCAGATATCGTTCTTGAAAATGATGCTACCGGTGCTCAGACGGAAAAGCACCAACGTCGCATGATGGGTGAAATTGCCAAACTGATCGACACTGACAAACTTGGCAAGTTGAGTGAAGCTGCATATGAGCGCACCGTTAATACTTTGCTCAAAGGGAATTCAAGCCCGGTCATTAGTAAAAAACCTGAGGGAGCCTTTACTCAGGAAATCTGGGAAAAGGCTATGGCCAACTGATGTGATGCATCATTGGTGACTTTGGGGGGCTTTAACGCCCCCCTTTTTTATTCAATCCATAAGAACTTTATGATAGAATAAAAGATAATCTTCATGAATTAAGGTTGTTTAGGTGGTGCATTATTTACATATGCAAAAAATGCTAATTTCTGCATTTCTTGTGTTCGTTACTTTTCTTACGCTTACGATAAATGTAAAATCAGAAGAGTCTCTGAAATTCGCCAAAATCGCGAATAGCCCCATACAACATCAGTTAATCGAAGTTTTTAAACAGATATATTCTGAATTGGGATTTACTGTAGAACTCGTGAACATACCGGGTCTCCGGTCCCTGAAAATGAGCAATGAAGGTGCCCTGGACGGAGAAATTATCAGAATTTGGAGTGTAGGGGAGGATTATCCAAATCTTCAGCGCGTACCAACGCCCGTTATTACCTTTACAAGTTATGCCTATAGCCTTGATAAAAAACCCATAAATAACCTGAACGAGCTAAGCCCAACCCACAGGATTGGTATTCAGCGTGGTATTGTTCTGTCTGAGCAGGTCATAGCAGGGCGAAAAGGGATCGTTCGGGCAGATTCATTGAAAGATCTGGCCTATAAATTGTCGAAGAATTCAATTGATCTGGTGTTGAGTTCGGGGCGGGTATTTGAAACCGAATATAAAAGGTTGGGTTTGCCGGGTAGGTTAATCAAAAGCGAGCCATTGCTAAAAGTGACCGTCTATCATTACCTGCATAAAAGGCATGCACATTTAGTTGCCAGAGTTGATGAGATTTTAAAGCGGCTCGAAACAGAAGGGGGTATTGAGCTCAAAATGAATAACATCATTGCCCATTAAACTATGAGCGAAAGAGAGCTCCTGTTTAACAGGAGCTCTGCAGTTTTTAGTTTCTTGTGACGCTGCGTGGTTTTTTGAGCTCACCCTGTTTGGCGAGCGCGTCAAAATATGGATTAAAGGTTGGTCGTTTAATATAGCGTCCAGCACCTTTGACAACATTAAGCTGCCCTTCTTTAAAGACAATCTTCCCTTGGCTGACGGTATGTGTAGGGCTGCCTTTAACCTCCATACCTTCAAAAATATTGAAGTCAACATTTTGGTGGTGGGTTTTCACGGATATCGTCCGGGTGAGTTCAGGATCCCAAACAACTATGTCGGCATCTGCCCCTACACTGATTGACCCTTTTCGGGGGTGAATGTTGAATATTTGAGCTGCATTGGTAGAAGTGACCTTCACAAACTCATTCAGCGTGAGTTTACCAGTGTTTACACCGTGATGCCAAAGGACGGCCATCCGATCTTCAACACCAGAAGTCCCATTTGGGATCAGGGTGAAATCATCTTTACCAGCCGCTTTTTGCGGTGCGCAGAAACAACAGTGATCCGTCGCTGTGGTTTGAAGATTACCAGCTTGCAATCCTCTCCAAAGCTCCCGTTGATGATCTTTGGGGCGGAAAGGTGGGCTCATCACGTGAGCTGCGGCAAATTCGAAATCCTTATTGTAGTATACGCTGTCATCGATCAGCAAATGCCCGGCCAGTACTTCGCCGAATACACGCTGTCCTTCCAGACGGGCACGGGTGATCGCTTCCAGTGACTCCTTGCAGGATACATGGACAATATAGATAGGGGTATTCAAAACCTGCGCTGTACGGATCGCCCGGTTGGCAGCTTCACCTTCCACTTCCGGAGGACGAGACTGTGGATGTCCTTCAGGGCCAGTAATCCCTTTTTTCAGCATCTCCTGCTGGAGATAATAGACCATCTCACCATTTTCAGCATGAACCGTTGCCATTGCGCCCAATTCCTGACAGCGATTGAAGCTGGCCAGCATCATTTCGTCAGAAACCATAATGGCGTTTTTATAGGCCATGAAATGTTTGAATGAATTAATGCCCTCTTCACGCGCAAGAGTTCCCATATCTTCATAAACGCTGTCACTCCACCAGGTGACTGCAACGTGGAAACTATAATCTGCAACTGACTTTTCTGCCCATCCTCGCCATTTTTGATAGGCTTCCATTAAGGGTTCTTCAGGATCGGGAATAACAAAATCGATAATTTGAGTTGTTCCGCCAGCAAGAGCTGCCGCTGTTCCAGTGTAAAAGTCTTCAGATGCAACTGTTCCCATAAAGGGAAGTTGCATGTGAGTATGAGGATCAATTCCGCCGGGCATAACATACTGTCCACCAGCGTCGATTACTTCGGCAGAGGAGGGAACTTCCAAATCCTCGCCAATTGCTTTTATCACCCCATCTTCACAATAAACATCTGCGCGAAAAGTTGTTTCCGAAGTTACAACTGTTCCACCACGTATGAAGGTTGACATTCCCATCTCCCGTTTTGAAACTCAGACCCGTTAGTTGAAAGTGTATAACAGTACCACTTTTTCCTATTTTAGCTTTGCCAATTGAAAAAGGATAGTTAAAATCCTGACCAACTGGTCAAAAAAATGAATTTTTCTAACAGGTGGGAGTTTGAAGCATGGCGATTGTAAAATCAGGGCTTATACAGGTAGGTCTAAAGGGCAATACCGATATGAGCCCCAAAGAAATTAGTGATCTGATGATAGAGGCGCATATCCCATTTATCGAGGAAGCCGGTAAAAAGGGCGTGCAGGTATTAAGTTTTCAGGAAGTGTTCAATCAACCTTATTTTTGCCCCTCTCAAGATTCGAAATGGTACGCCGCGGCCGAGAAAGTACCGGACGGTCCAACTGTCAATCTGATGAAGGAATATGCCCGCAAATACAATATGGTGATTGTCGTTCCCATATATGAGGAAGAAAAAACGGGAATTTACTATAATACAGCGGCGGTAATTGATGCGGATGGGACCTATCTTGGCAAATATCGGAAAACACATATTCCGCAAGTCGCCGGATTCTGGGAGAAATTCTTTTTCCGTCCTGGAAATTCCGGATGGCCGGTTTTTGAAACGGCTTATTGTAAGCTTGGTGTTTATATCTGCTATGACCGCCATTTTCCAGAAGGCTGGCGGGCGCTTGCTTTGAATGGGGCTGAATATATTGTCAATCCTAGCGCTACTGTTAAAGGAGTGAGCCAGTACTTGTGGGAGCTGGAGCAACCGGCTTCGGCTGTTGCGAACGGAGTGTTTATCGGAGCAAATAACCGGGTTGGAACGGAAGCACCTTGGAATATTGGTGAGTTTTATGGCTCTTCCTATATCGTAAATCCACGGGGCGAGCTGATTGTTCAGGCGTCTGACGATAAAGATGAGTTGATAGTTGCCGACATGGATATGGATATGATCCGTGAGATTCGAAATAATTGGCAGTTCTTTAGGGATCGCCGTCCAGAGACTTACTTTGATCTGGCAGATGATCGCGTGAGCTGAGTGTCAGGCCCGAATTTCGGGCCTGTCTAATATAGCGTTGATGATTGCCGGTCGGGCAATTGAGTGTCATAAGAATCCGCATCAAAGTCTTCTTTGGCGGACTTCAGCATTTTGCCGGCAGTGGGAACTGTCTTAGGATCAACAACGGCATCTGACTGCCATAGACCAGATCGAATAAGTGCCCGTGCGCATTGGAAGTAAACGGCTTCTACAGACACGTGTATAACAACTTTTGGCAATTTCCCATCCATATCGAACAGGGAAAGCAAATCAGGATCGGTGGTAAGCTGCGCCTTGCCATTGATCCGAAGCGCTTCATTCACGCCGGGGATCAAGAACATCATGGCAATTTGCGGATTTGCGATAATGTTTTTAAGGCTGTCGAGACGGTTATTTCCTCTGCGATCGGGAAAAATAAGGGTTTTGTTGTCCAATAATTTGAAAGTTTGATCTTTAGCATCCCCACGAGGTGAGCAATCCAGACCATCTTTTCCCGACGTGGCAAAAGCAAAGAAACGAGATTTTTCCAGCCATTTTATATATTCATCAGTTAGAAACTTGGTTTCCTTCTGAATTGAGAGCGGATGAGCTTCTTCATAGATGCTGGATAGCTGCTCGAGTGTTGAAATCACGTTTTCAGGCATCCCGTTACCCCAGTTTTGTTTTTTATCAAACAAACTTTATGTTCAGTAATCCTGAAACGCAATTCTAAATGCCGTTAATCTTCGGATATTTTGCGCTCCCGATACAGGATGTATAACCCACTTCCAACAATTATTATGGCGCCCAGAATGGTATAAGCGTCAGGTAGATCACCGAAGAAAATATATCCAAAAATGGCCGTCCAAATTAGCTGTGTGTAGGAGAATGGGGCTACAGTTGATGCATTTGTGTATCTGAAGGCGACGATTATAATAAAGTGGCTTACACCACCAATCAGGCCGATTGTGGCCAACATAACCCATCCCATCAAGTCAGGCTGAACCCAGAAAAACGGAACGATGGCGGTCATGACAACGGTTCCGACCAAAGCGGTATAAAAAATGGTCGTATAAGAACTGTCTACATTTGCGAGTTTCTTTGTTGCAATTTGATAAGAGGCATAGAAGATCGACATGCCAACGACAAGAAACATTGCAGGATGAACAATTCCCATTCCCGGGCGCAGGATTATGAGCGCCCCGCCAAATCCAATAAAAACGGCTGTCCAGCGACGGATACTGACTTTTTCGCCCAGTAAAAAGACGGACAGAACTGTCACGAAAAGAGGGGAGGTACTCCCCATGGCCCCGGCGTCTGCCAAGGGAATGTATTTCAGCGCAGAAAAGAAGCAGATCGTTGCCCCCAGCAGCAACATGGACCGGAAAACTTGCAGTTTCGGTTTGGCGGTGACCACAAGTGACATCTTTAATTTAGGGGCCAAGACCAGGGTCATCAGGAGCATATGGAAGAAATATCTTGCCCAGACCACTTGTAGCGGCTCGTAGGTTTCATTGGCGTATTTTACAATGCTGTCCATGATCACGAACAGCAACACCGCCAGGCAGAAGAGGAAAATTCCCCGAAAAGAGAGAGGTATAATTCTATCAATTGTCGCAGATGACATCAGTATTCCATTCCTAGTCGCGCGTTTTCTTCTTCTTTCTGCGACCTAGAAACGATCTACCGAATAATCTGAAATGTCAAGTTTTGTGCGTATATTCAAAATCTGTTCCGTTATTAGCCTTGCTGATCCAGCACTGAGGGTCCAACCAAGTGTCCATGCCCGACATTCAAAAACAGGTTTTTAACAGGTGTCGGCCCAATGATTGGCACGCAGTCGGTGGTCATCGGGCGGGTACCGCACCAGCGTTCTGCTCCGTCGAAATCACCAGCATCTGGAAAAATTCCTCTCACAGAGGATAACACCATATCCTCGCGTATCCTGTTGGGGGGAGTTGTATATCCGTTAATTTCCGCGGTTCCAGCGGCCCGCAGCCTATTCCCCAGTCTGCTCATAACAACATGCTGTTCCATATCCGTAATACTGACTTTAGGTGCAGTATTTTTATTGCCAACCGGAATGCTAACCGAATAGCCTTTTACTGGATAAACAGGGATTTTTAGTCCTATTTTTTGTCCCAAAAATCTGGCATTTACGCCATTGCAAATAACGACACTATCAAATTCGAATATCTCGTTTTGGCTTGTTTTTATGGCAGAAACTTTGTGATTTTTAATAATAAAATCAGCGACTTCTGTGTCGAATTTAAACTCAACACCAAGATCCATACACCGCCTTTGCATGTGATCAGTGAATTTGCGTGCATCACCACTTTCGTCGATTTCGCTATATGTACCACCCAGAAGTTTTGTTTTGGCATTGGCGAGCGCAGGTTCAATTTTCTCAAGCTCATTTTGATCGAGAAGTTTCTGATTAACGCCGTTTTTATTGAGCCATTCGCAAAGCTGTTCGGCTTCGATTGCGGTTGCTTTGGTCGAAAACAGCTTTAAAATTCCTCGGGTTTCGTGATCAAATTCAAATGTCTCAGCGGTATTGATTTCCTGAAATGTTTGCTTGCTCAAATGCGCGAGTTTGAGAACCTTTAAGGCATTTTTGAAAAAACTTTTTTTGTTCGCACTGTATAGAAAATCTATACCCCACTTCCACATAAATGGATCCGGTTGCAGACGAAAAAGGAGGGGGGCGTCACCCCTGCCAAGCCACTTAATTAGTCTGCGAGGCACGTCCGGGCTGTTCCATGGAAAAGGCTGACTTATCGATATCTGCCCACCATTTGCAAAACTCGTTTCCGCCGCAACACGGCTATTGCGGTCAAAGACACTGACGTTACATCCCTGTTTTGCAAGCTGGTAAGCTGTGTTAATGCCGATAACACCAGCACCGATAACTGCGACATTCACAACAAAATACCTTTGGGTTGGGTGAATTTTGAGTGCACCTTATCCAATGAAGCAGGCCAACCTCAATCAAAAAAACAAGTTTTCAACTTCCGTATTGCAACTTGGGAAAAAAGTTTTAGAGTTCCCGGATGACTGAACCTTTAATATACGAACAGAATGAGGGGATTGTAACCCTCACGATCAATCGTCCGGAGGAGCGCAATGCCCTCTCTGACGATCTCATCTTCAATGCATTTATCGATGCTGCGAATAAAATCAATGCGGATAACAGCGTTCGATGCGTTATTCTAACCGGAAAGGGAAAGGCTTTCTCTGCCGGCGGGAATGTGAAACATATGCGTGATCGCGAAGGCTTGTTTGCCGGTACTCCGACAGAATTACGTCAGGGATATCGACATGGAATTCAGAAAATTCCACTGGCATTTTATAATCTGGAAGTCCCCACAATCGCTGCTGTGAATGGTCCTGCCGTCGGTGCAGGCTGCGATCTTGCGTGCATGTGCGACATTCGAATTGCCGGGACATCAGCCAAATTTGCTGAAAGCTTTGTGAAGCTTGGTATTATTCCAGGTGATGGCGGGGCTTGGTTTTTGCCGCGTACAATCGGCAAAAGCAGAGCAGCAGAATTGACTTTTACTGGCGATATGATCGACGCACAGACAGCCTTGGACTGGGGATTGGTCTCCAAGGTGGTTGAGGATGCTGAGCTGATGAGCGCTGCAACGGATCTGGCCACACGAATTGCCAAGAACCCACCGCATGCATTGCGACTTTCCAAAAAGCTGATGCGCGAAGGTGAACATATGCGGCTCGATAGCCTGCTTGAGTTATCCGCAAGTTTTCAGGCACTTAGTCATTACACTGAAGACCATATGGAAGCTATTAACGCATTTTTTGAAAAACGCGACGGCGATTTCAAAGGTAAATAAACAACCTTTTCAGGACGGCTGAAGTTATTGACTTCAGCGTTTACATGTGTCACCAGTTTTTGAATTGCGACATCAGATCGTAAAATGATCCTTTATCGTTTCTATAAGCAAATTTGATGACAATCTTGTTGGCTTTAGGGTCAATACCAAGGAGTTGTCCCGCAAAACCAACACCCCAAAACCCGGACGAAAAACGTGGCTCTGTCCACCATTGATATCCGTAACCTGCAAAAGCAGATGACTGTTTTTTATCAAGAGGCGTATGTGTCCTAGTGGCCTCTCTTAAATAGTCTGAAAAACAGCCTTTTTTATCAAAGCTGTTCTCAATCCATATTCCAAGCCGTGCCCAGTCACGCAAACTTGCCTGAAAGCCCGAGCTTGAGATGGTATCCCCGTTGCGGTCACTTTCCCAGTATGCAGATTTCTCAGATCCAATTTTCGACCATATGACGTCTTCAAAATATGGTGCGACGGGACGACCTGTGGATTTCTTGATCACCATTGACAGGCTGAGTGTATCGAGTGATTTGTACATAAATTGCGTGCCGGGTTTGGCAACATCAGTTTGAATAATGTTTTCCCACCATTCGCCCCAAAGGAGTTCTTCGATTGTGACCTGCCTTAGACGTAGTGGCCAGTGAGCACCACTATAGGGCTTCAGGTTGCGGGGATTTTGTCCAATTCCGTATTTAAATGCGGGCTGTCCACCGCGCGCTGATTTATAGGCCCCAGAGCTCATCGTAAGCAACTGCGCTATAGTCGATTTTCCCAGGTTGGAATTTCCAAGTTCCGGAACATATTTTTGAGCGTTGTCGGTTAAGCTTGCTATTTTTCCTTCGCATAAGGCTTTGCCGATGGCCAGACTGGTCAGGCTTTTTCCGATACTCATGCTAAAAAATTCAGAGTTTGCAGACCCCAACCCTGCGTATTTTTCAACAATGATTTTGCCGTCAATTAGAACAATTATGCCGGTTGTGGCGGTGTATTTGTCCATATAGGCGTCAATATCGGAAACAATTTTGGCATATCTGGGCGATTGCAATTCGTTTCGTGATGCGCGCTGAAGGGTAGAAGGGGTATGGCTTTCAGAGAGCCGGTAAAAGTTTGCGGATGGAACGCTGCGATAGCCCCCGACATTGTATTTTTCCAGCATTTCTGAAGCGAAAATAGGGGCCGGAGACTGCACAAGAAAGGTTGCAATTAATAATGCCGTCCGTAGAATTTTCATTCAGCAGGTTCCTAAATAATAAGAGAACAAGTATTACCAATTATACTAGTGTGTAAAAGAGGATATGAAATCTCAATTTCAGCTTAAGGGACCGATCTTTCAAATGGCAATGAAGTTATTCGCCAGCTTTATAGCACTGCTGTTGTTATCTTCCTGTGCACCCCAAGTTCAGGACATCGGTGCCCCGGTGAGAGAGGCCCACATCTCGGATGCATATTTTCATGCTCCTGATGGTGCAAATCTACCGCTGAAATCCTGGAAACCAGAAGCAGAAAATCTGTCGGCCATTGTGATAGCTGTACACGGTTTTAACGATTACAGGAATGGATTTGCGTTTCCGGCCAGTTGGTGGATGCAGCAAGGAATTGCGACTTTCGCTTTTGACCAAAGGGGATTTGGTGAAAATGTTCCAGTTGGGATTTGGGCGGGGGAAGAACAGCTTGTAAAAGACCTGGTTGAATTTACCAAGCTTGTGAAAAGTGCATATCCCGAGATACCTGTTTATCTGCTTGGTGAAAGTATGGGCGGGGCAATTGTAATCGCAACCGCTGTGAATGAGCAGTTGCCAGACATTGAGGGCATCATATTGTCCGCGCCGGCTGTTTGGGGTTGGCAGTCATTGAATCTTTTTTATCGAGTAGTTCTATGGACGAGCGCGCATATCGTACCGGAAATGACAGCGTCTGGTGACGGGCTTGGAATTCAGGCATCCGATAACATTTCCATGCTCCGAAATTTGGGACGTGATCCCAAGTTCATAAAGCAAACGCGAATTGACTCGGTATATGGTTTGGTCAACCTTATGGAGTTTGCCTATGTGAACGCAAAGCACATCCAAGTGCCGATGCTGGTCTTATATGGGGCAAAGGATGAAGTGATACCAAAGAAACCGGTTGATCAGATGGTTCAGACATTGCCAGCAAATGCCGATATTGTTTTATATCAGGAAGGTTGGCATCTATTGCTCCGTGATTTGCAAGCAAAAACGGTCTGGCAGGATGTTGCAAGCTGGATTGGAAGCAGAAATATTCCTTCGGGCAATAAAGTCAGAGAACTTCCGCTTTTTAAGGATGATTAACTCGTCTGAGAGAAATTCAATTCATTGATAGCTGGTATGAGTTCGTCAAAATGATCGATCAGTTTGTCTGCACCCAATTCATTAGGGGCTATATCTGTGTAACCAAAGCTGACAGCAATATTGGCAATGCCCGCGGATTTAGCTGCACTGATATCGTTGATACTATCCCCGACCATTAATGCAGGAAGGGTTGTTTGAGTCATCTGATCCAGTGTTAGATTAATGTGATCCGGATGTGGCTTTCTGACAGAAAAACTATCCCCGCCCGTAATCACCGACATAAAAGGATCAAAGCCAAAATCCTTTGATAGTATTTTTGCAAATTTGACAGGTTTATTTGTGCAAATTCCAAGCTCACACCCAGCATCATTCAGTTTGCTGAGGGATTCCATCACACCTGGAAACAGTAAACTGCTATCGGATAGATGTTCACCATAGTAAATCATGAACACGTCAAACAATTCGTCAATCTGCTGCTCGCTTCCTTTTTCGCCAGTGGCCGCCAACCCTTTTTCGAGCAATACCCGCGCACCTTGGCCGACCATATGTTTGACACTTTCAAGTGAGACACTCTGCCGGCCTGCGAAATTGAGGCAATGGTTGAGCGCTTGGTGAAGGTCGGGAGCTGTATCGAGAAGGGTTCCATCCAAATCGAACAAAATACGCAAAGGGGACATCTTGAAAAATCCAGTAACACATTGTTATTTGTCGGGAAGGTACACTTTGTGCGAGATTGCCTTCAACCTTAAAAAGTAACCTTGGCATTTTTTATTAACTGAGAGCATTGGAATGAGCGTTGTTGCACCGGTAATTTTGGCCGCTGGCATGGGCAGTCGTATGAAATCAGGCACGCCAAAAGTTTTGCACAAAATTGGGGGCCGGGCGATGATTAGTCATTTGCTGGCAACAGTTGGATCGATCACCGATGAAGAAGCGGTTGTTGTTGTTGCACCAGGAATGGACGACGTCAAAGGAGAAGTTTCGCCGGCGAGATGCGTAATCCAGCCAGACGCCAAAGGCACTGGACATGCTGTTAAATGTGCCCTGCCAGAAGTTAAAGAAGGTGCCGATACTGTTTTGGTTCTATATGGCGACACGTCACTCCTTAGCCGTGAAACACTGATAAAAATGATTGAGGCCGCGAGTGCTGACAAAAAACCAGCAGTTGTTGTCTTGGGGTTCGAGCCTGCGGATCCACTTGAATATGGCCGTCTGGTTCTGGATCAGAAAGGTGATCTTGCCGCAATTACGGAATATGCAGATGCAGATGAAACTGTTCGAAAAATCGGTCTTTGCAATTCGGGTGTGATGGCTATTCGCGGGGATATTGCGAGCGAGCTGATTAATGAAATTTCCAGCAACAATGCGAAACAGGAATTTTATCTGACCGATATCGTCGAAATAGCCAATCGCAAGGGTTATACCTGCACGGCAGTGATTGGTGACGAGGACGAATTGTTGGGGGTGAACAACCGGGAGCAACTGGCGAATGCCGAAGCGGTGTTGCAGCGGCAATGGCGCAAGCAAGCACTCGAAAGTGGGGTCACTCTGATTGATCCAGATACTGTATTTTTCAGTCACGACACGCAGATCGGGCAAGATGTCGTCATTGAACCAAACGTGTTTTTTGGACCTGGTGTTAAGATTGGGGACAATTGCCAGATCAAGGCTTTCTCACACTTGGAAGGGTGTAGCGTTGAAAATAGCTCAACAATTGGGCCCTTCGCGCGTTTACGTCCGGGGGCAAGTCTGGGCGAGAATGTAAAGATCGGAAATTTTGTAGAGGTCAAAAAATCTCGCTTGGATGACGGGGCTAAAGTCAGTCATTTGTCTTATATTGGTGATGCTCATGTGGGGGCCGACGCGAATATTGGAGCGGGAACATCACCTGCAACTATGATGGGTATGATAAATTCAAGACAGAGATTGGAGCCGGAGCCTTTGTCGGATCCAACACCGCACTGGTCGCGCCGGTAAAGGTTGGTAAAGGGGCAATCATTGGGGCTGGCAGTACCATCACAAGAGATGTAGACGACGATGCACTGAGTGTCGAGAGAGCAGAAGAAGTGCAGAAATCAGGCTGGGCAGCTCGTTTTAGAAAATTAAAAGCGCGCCTTGGTAAATAGGCAGTTTATAACAAGGAAATGATCATCACATGTGCGGAATAGTTGGCGTACTTGGAAAAAGCGATGTTGTCCCCTCGTTAATCGGTGGCTCAAGCGACTGGAATATCGTGGGTATGACAGTGCGGGAATCGCAACCTTGACCTCAAACGGACTAGAGCGTCGCCGGGCAGAGGGGAAATTGAAGAACCTGGAGGCGGTTCTGAAAAATAACCCGTTAAGTTCACTCGCTGGTATTGGTCATACCCGTTGGGCAACCCATGGCGTGCCAAATGAAATCAACGCGCATCCCCACGTAACAAGTGAGCTTGCGTTAGTGCATAACGGGATTATTGAAAATTATCAGGAATTGGCGTCGGGCCTCGCGGATCGCGGATATCCTATTGAATCTGACACTGATACCGAAATCGCCGCATGGGTAATCACCAGTTTTATTGATGATGGATTGACCCCTGAAGACGCAATGGCAGCAGCGCTCAAAAAATTTCAGGGTGCGTTTTCACTAGCGGTCATTTTCAAAAATGATGATGATCTGATGATTGGCGCGCGTCGCGGTGCACCGCTCGCTGTTGGTTGGGGGGATGGAGAGATGTTCCTTGGCTCTGATGCATGGCGCTCGCTCCTTTAACTCAGCGTATTTCCTATTTGGAAGAAGATGACTGGGTTGTCCTAAATCGTGAGGGCGCAACTTTTTATGATAAAGCGGGCTCTGTTGTTACAAGAGATATTCGTCAAACCAAATTAACGGGTGCCATGATTGGTAAAGGCAATCATCGGCATTTTATGATGAAGGAAATCGTGGAGCAGCCCGCTGTTATTGGTGAAACTTTAAACAGTTTTTTCAATCCAAAAAGCCGAACCATCACACTTCCCGATCTTCCCTTTGACTGGAATAGTCTGCCAAAAGTGACAATCGTCGCCTGCGGGACTTCTTTTTACGCTGGAATGGTTGCCAAATACTGGTTTGAAAAGCTTGCGCGTTTACCTGTTGAAGTGGATATCGCTTCGGAATTCCGCTATCGTAGCATGCCCCTTCCCGAAGGAGGGCTGGCGCTTTTCATTTCCCAGTCGGGCGAGACAGCAGACACATTGGCTGCACTGCGCTATGCCCGTGAAAATGGACAGCATATTGCGTCAATCGTGAATGTTGAAGAAAGCTCGATGGGGCGCGAGTCCGACTTTGTGTTCCATACGCAGGCCGGTCCTGAAATCGGCGTTGCGTCGACCAAGGCCTTTACGTGTCAGTTGGTTACGCTTGCCTGCATCGCCATACATGCCGGTACCACCAGAAAAACATTGGATCATGAAGAAGAAGCTGAACTCTGTCAGGCACTTAGCGAGGTTCCGGCCAGAGCGGCAGATATTTTGGAAAATGACGAGGCCATCCAGCAACTGGCAACCGAGATTTTTGAAGCAAGAGACATCCTTTATATTGGCCGGGGTCCCGGTTATCCGATCGCAATGGAAGGGGCGCTTAAGCTTAAAGAGCTTTCCTATATCCACGCAGAAGGATATGCAGCGGGTGAACTCAAACATGGTCCCATAGCCTTACTTGATGATGCTGTTCCCGTAATCGTGGTTGCGCCAAGTGATGAGTTCTTTGAAAAAACAGCGTCCAATATGCAGGAAGTCATGGCGCGTAATGCACAGGTTATTTTTCTTTCTGACGCAGAGGGAATTTCAAAACTTGGTGAGAATGTGCTTGGAAAAATTGAACTTCCAACGGTTAATTCCTTTGTCTCGCCCATTCTCTATGCCCTTCCGGTGCAGATATTGGCCTATCACGTTGCAGTGCTTAAAGGCACAGATGTGGATCAGCCGCGCAATCTGGCAAAATCGGTAACCGTGGAATAGGGCACAGTCATTGATTTAGCCCCGTATTCTGTACATTTGACGGAACTGCGCTATCTCATTTTACGTAACTGCAGGCTGGGTTTTCAGCATTCTTACGTAAAGGGAGGAAGATCATGCAGAAAATGGTGCAGTCCGAAACACCGGCAATTCGCGAAGCTGTTGGGTTATTTCAGGATATGAATGCCCTGTATGACTGTGTGGATACGCTTCAAAACAGAGGGTTTGATCGATCTGAAATCAGTTTGATGAATTTTGAAGCTCAGGCTCATTCCATCAACGGTAAAACAATTACCAATATGCGAAAGCTTGAAGATGACCCCTCCGTTAAAAGAATGCCTTTTATTGAAAGACAGTCTTTGGGGGACGCTCAAGGGTTCCTGATTGCTTTGCCAATCTATATTTTCACCTTGTTAGGGGTTGGAATATCCACGGCGCTCTCACTGGGGACTGTATCCATGTTTATTGTTGCGGCAGGGTGCGGTTTTCTTGGCTGTGCACTTGGTTTAAGGGGCGCATACTGGATCAAAGGGCGCAGTGAAAAATCATTGAAAGACCAGCTTGCCCGGGGCGGAATTCCGATTTGGATCCGTGTCAAAGACAAGCAGCATGAAGAACGAGCGTTGGAAGTTCTCAAGGAATTCAACGCGTTGGATGTTCATATTCACGATTTAAAAGAAGAGCCGTATATGGTGGATGATGGTCGAACCACTGTTGTTCACATTCTGCATTAAGCACAAACCGAATTTTCGCTCCTGAGGGTCACAAAAACAAAGTGATCCGCGTCTTCCTTTTTTGTTGTTGTATAAAGGAAGACGCCATGCCAGGAGATTTTTCAGAAGGAAAAACATTTAGGGACTTAGTTGCAAAATGCGGAGAACATTTTCGTTCGATTGAGGATGCAAATACGATTGTCATAAAGCTCGGTTCATCGTTAATTTTAAGAGAATCTGAAGAACGAAGGAGACAAGGCGTTCCTTCAATGGAGATTGATAGGGACCGGTTAAGCGCGTTTATTAAAAGCATTTCAGAGATGGTAATTGGCGATAAAGCGAAAAAGCGAGAAATTGTTTTTGTCTCTTCTGGTGCAGTAGGCTTGGGTCGTTCGATATTGAAGATAAACAAATCTGAGGAAAAACTGGAGGACAAGCAGGCAGCCGCCGCAGTGGGGAACGCCGATTTAATCAAATATTATGTCGAAGAATTCAAAAATAATGGTGTTATTGCAGGACAGGTGTTGATGACACCTCAAAATACCGATCATTCCCGGAGCCGACATAATATCCGAAAGACGATCTTCGGTATGCTTAAAAGGAATGTCGTTCCCATCATCAATGAAAATGATGCCGTGACCACCTATGGTATTCGTTATGGCGACAATGACAGCCTCGCATCCTTGGTTGCGAAAACGATCACTGCTGACACCGTGGTCCTGTTTACTGATATATTGGGGTTCTACACAAATTTTGGTGAAGAAAATCAGGGATTGGAAATTTTTTCAGAAGGCGTGTCACGAGAACATATTTCAGGTGCAGGTGGGGCCGGTACAGATGTTGGAACAGGTGGTATGGCAACAAAAGTCAATGCTGCCAGAATAGCAACGGAACAGGCTGGATGTAACTTGGTTATTGCTTGTGGACGTGATCCAATTGCTACATTTTTACATGAAAAGCAATTGTTATCAGGTAAAACTGGTAAAAAATTATCCAGACGCGACGATAGGGACCACAGCAACGTGAGCCGACTTTTTAAAGGCAACCTTCCTTTCACTATTTTCAAGTCTAGACTCAATCCCGCGCAAGCCCGCTCTTTGGCGATTTATGATGAGGCGATGAGTAAATATGGAAAAATAGTTATTACCGAGTTTGAGCCAGGCAGAGATATTCTTCCTGAATATATTTTGGCTGTTTCTGGTGAAGCAGATCGCGGTGAGGCAATTCGGATAATCGAGGCGTCGCCAGTTGGAGTGAACAAATTAATTGGATTTGGGATTCTCGCACATTCTCTTGCAGATGTAATGAAAATCAGAGGGCTGCAGAGCGCTGAAGAAGTGGCTGAAAGGTTGGGTTATTCAGGCAGACATGCTGTGGTTAAGGCGGAAGACTTTGTTTTGCAAAATCAAGCCTTAAGTGCCTTGAAAGCGAGTAATTTACCGATATCCAATGAGAAAGCATTTATCCCGGCAATTGGGGAAGAGGCCAAACAGGATTAAAATTTGCAATTATTCATCTTGTTTCGCAGATAACGCCTAAATAATGGGTGATGTTACCATCGCTATCGAATAAGGGGCAGTCCAGACTTTCAAAAGTGATGAACTCTCTGTCAACAAAACTAAGGTTCCCCCGGCATCTGCTGGGGGAATTTGTTTTGGAAATTTCATCCAGATATTTCGCCAGCTGTCGGTCTTCGTACGGCTCGCTAGTAAGAGAAATATCAACCATCCTGTAATGATTGCCAATTAGTTGCCCAACTTTATTCCCGCAAAGTCGGTACAAATATTTACCGGACGAGATTTTTTCTATCAAATAGATGTTGCTGGCAAGTGAGGGGACTGATGCAATGTCAAAGTCTGATCTTTGAGGCAAATCTGGCGTAAAGGAGCTCCACCACTCAAACAATTTGCGGGTTAGAGTACACCGGAGTTCGGACACACTATTGATCGGGGTGCTTTGAATGAGCCTGAAGTTGTCAGATCTTTGTTCGTAAGCAAATAAGCTTTGTTCCATTTAATCCCCACAATAACGCTACTGGATTGTGCACTCCATTTAAATCTCCTTTGGTTAATTCTCCGTTACAGTTGCCAGATGACCTTTCATGTTTTGTGTCTCGATGTGGAAGGTGTTTCTTGCCGAGCGATTTTTAAGCGCTTTTGTATCCCAGCAGCATCTTAGCCTGACTAGATGTAAAGAACTGAATTTATAGAGAAATCAACTTATTAACATCCTGAAGAATATGCAATCATTGTCCATTGCAGTGGACCGATTTCTCCCCTAAACTCTCGCCTCAAAACTATCAGGACAGGAGATCCCCATGTTGGACAAAGTAACAAATTCCCTAAATCTCAAAGATCCGTCTCTGTTCAGACAGCAAGGTTTGATAAATGGGATCTGGTGCGATGCCGACAATGGCGGAACTATTGAAGTCACAAATCCAGCAACAGGTGAAATTCTGGGTACTGTCCCTGAAATGGGAGCAAATGAGACCCGCCGCGCCATCGAGGCTGCTAAGGAAGCAATGCCTGAATGGGCCGGTAAAACGGCTAAAGAGCGGGCAAATATTTTGCGCAAGTGGCACGATTTGATGATCGAAAATACGGATGACCTTGCACGCCTGATGACAGTGGAAATGGGAAAACCACTGGCGGAAGCAAAAGGTGAGGTCGCATATGCGGCATCCTTTATTGAATGGTTCGCAGAAGAAGGGAAACGGATTTACGGTGATACAATCCCCGAACATCAAAGCGACAAAAGAATTATCGTCATTAAACAGCCCATCGGTGTTACCGTTGCAATTACGCCCTGGAATTTTCCGATTGCCATGATTACCCGCAAAGCGGCACCTGCACTCGCTGCAGGTTGCCCAATGGTAATCAAACCTTCCGAGCTAACACCATATTCGGCCTTTGCCATGGCAGAGCTTGCAGAACGGGCAGGGGTTCCAAAAGGTATTTTGGGTGTGGTTACTGGCGATGCGAAGGAAATTGGCAAGGAAATGACCAGTAATCCGATTGTTGCTAAACTCACATTCACTGGATCCACGGCAACCGGCAAGATCTTGATGGAGCAGTGTGCCTCCACCGTCAAGAAAACATCTATGGAGCTAGGCGGGAATGCACCCTTTATTGTTTTCGACGATGCAGATCTGGAAGATGCAGTCGAAGCCGCTTTGGCTTCAAAATACAGGAATGCAGGGCAAACATGTGTCTGTGCCAACCGGCTTTATGTTCAGGACGGAATTTATGAAGCCTTTTCTCGTCGGCTAGCGGAACGCGTTGCTGAATTCAAGGTTGGAAATGGACTTGATGACGGAGTAACGCAAGGCCCATTGATAAACGAAGCAGCCGTTCAAAAAGTAGAAAGCCATATTGAAGATGCGATTAGCAAAGGCGCGAAAGTCCTTGTTGGCGGCAAACGGCATCAGATGGGGCAAACCTTTTTCGAGCCTACGATCCTCACCGACGTAACGCCTGAAATGAAAGTGGCCAAAGAAGAGACGTTCGGACCAATGGCGCCACTCTTTAAATTTAGCGAAGAGGCAGATGTAATTCGCATGGCGAATGACACTGAATTTGGATTGGCTGCCTATATTTGTGCACGCGATATTGGGCGTATCTGGCGTGTCAGCGAAGGGCTTGAATATGGTATTGTAGGCATCAATACAGGTATTATTTCCACAGAAGTTGCTCCTTTTGGCGGGGTAAAACAGTCTGGCATCGGCCGCGAGGGTTCAAAATACGGAATTGATGATTATCTGGAGATAAAATACATGTGTCTGGGCGGTCTGGACAAATAATGTAATTGAACCTGAGGGCGCATTCCTCGATTAAAGGACACTCTAGTGACTTATGATTTTGATTTGTTTGTAATTGGTGCCGGTTCAGGCGGTGTTCGGGCATCACGGATTTCTTCGGGCTTTGGGGCGAAGGTTGCCATTGCGGAAGAATTCAGGGTAGGCGGCACCTGTGTTATCCGTGGCTGTGTGCCTAAAAAACTGTTTGTCTATGCCAGTCATTTTTCTGAAGATTTTGAGGATGCGCGCAATTTCGGCTGGACGGTAGAAGGTGTCAGCCATGATTGGAAAACCCTGATTGCCAATAAAGATGCTGAAATTGACCGCCTGAACGGTATTTATCACAATATCCTGTCCAACAATAACGTAACACTTTACGAAAACCGCGCTGAGATACTGGATGCTCACACGGTTAAAGTCGGCTCTGAGACTGTCACCGCAAAATACATTCTGATCGCAACCGGTGGAACACCGGTTATGCCCGATATTCCGGGAATAGAATATGCGATTTCCTCCAATGAAGCATTTCATTTGGATGATTTGCCCAAACGGGTTGTCGTCGTTGGAGGGGGCTACATTGCAGTTGAATTTGCAGGTATATTTAATGGTCTGGGTAGTGAAGTCATACAATTGTATCGCGGTGAGCAGATCTTGCGTGGATTTGATCACGATGTGCAGGAAATGCTTGCCGGAGAGATCCGTAAAAAAGGCGTCGATTTAAGAGTGAGGTCCAATCCGGCAAAAATTGAAAAGAGTGGTGACGAATTGATTGTTACGCTCGAAGATGGTTCGCAAATCAAAACGGATGCGATCATGTATGCAACTGGCCGCAAACCAAATACAGAAGGTCTTGGTCTGGAGAATGCCGGTGTTAAGCTCAAAGAAAACGGCGCGATTGCAGTTGATGAATTTTCCAGAACTTCCGTCGAAAATATTTACGCTGTGGGGGATGTAACAGACCGCGTTGCGTTGACGCCTGTTGCAATTCACGAAGGAATGGCATTTGCTGAGACGGTGTTTGATGGCAAAGCGAGAGCGTTTGACCATTCAGATGTCCCATCAGCGGTATTCTCCCAACCACCAGTGGGGACCGTTGGATTATCAGAGGCAGACGCCCGTGAAAAATACGGTGACGTTGATATTTACAAATCGGAATTTCGTCCGATGAAACAGACGATCACCCAAGGCGGTGAGCGGGCAATGGTGAAACTGATTGTTGAGCCAAAGTCAGATCGTGTAGTGGGTGTTCATGTCGTCGGGGCCGACGCTGGTGAAATCATTCAGGGATTTGGAGTTGCGGTTAAAATGGGAGCGACGAAGGCCCAGTTTGATGCAACAGTCGGTGTTCATCCGACACTTGCCGAAGAACTTGTTACACTCCGTGAAAAATACACTGGCGACTAGTCTGGAAAGCTTGATTGTGAGCTATTGCACAGGATTTGCCTGTAAAAAATGCTAATTTATAAAGGAAAATGTGGCTTTATCGTTGCGTTGCAGCGAAAAGCCTGTAGAAATTAACATTTGCAGAATTTGAGTTCTGGGCTAAGAAAATACACCTGAGGAATAAGAGAATGTCAAAAACATGGACACCTGATAGCTGGAGACAAAAGCCAATTCGGCAGGTGCCAACTTATACTGACGAAGCAGCATTGAAAGCAGTGGAAGAGGACTTAAGCAATTTCCCACCGCTGGTATTTGCAGGTGAAGCTCGCAATCTTAAGAAGCAGCTTGCGAAAGTCGCGCAAGGAGATGCATTTCTTCTTCAGGGGGGCGATTGCGCCGAAAGTTTCTCGGAATTCCACCCCAACAACATTCGCGACACCTTTAAGGTTTTGCTGCAAATGGCGGTGGTTCTGACATATGGCGGTAACAAGCCGGTTGTTAAGGTCGGTCGCCTAGCAGGTCAGTTTGCAAAACCGCGTTCTTCGGATGTTGAGACTGTAGACGGTGTGGAACTGCCCAGTTACCGCGGTGATATAATCAACGGGTTTGACTTTAACGAAGAAGCCCGAATTCCGGATCCGAAGAGGATGCTGACTGCCTATTCACAGGCCGCGTCTACTCTCAACCTGCTGCGTGCTTTCGCTCAGGGTGGGTATGCGGACCTGCATCAGGTACAACAGTGAATATGGGGTTCGTTGCCAGCAAACCACAAGGCGCGCGCTACAAGGAAATGGCCGTTCGCATTCAGGATGCACTGGCATTTATGGAAGCTTGCGGAATTACATCTGAAAATGCGCCTCAAATGGCGAAAACGGATTTCTTTACTTCTCATGAAGCCCTGTTGCTGCGTTATGAGCAGGCTTTAACGCGAATTGATAGTACTTCAGGTGAATATTACGATACTTCAGCCCACATGCTGTGGATTGGGGATCGCACAAGAGATCCTGACGAGGCACATGTGGAGTTTTTGAGCGGTGTTGCAAACCCAATTGGGGTGAAAGCGGGCCCCTCACAAGATCCTGATACATTGCTGCGCTTAATCGACAAGCTGAACCCTAATAATGATCCCGGGCGTTTGACGGTCATCTGCCGCTTTGGCGCCGGGAATGTTGAAAAGCACTTGCCCGGGTTTATTCGGAGAATTGAACAGGAAGGCCGTAAAGTCGTTTGGTCATGTGATCCGATGCATGGCAACACAATCAAATCTTCCACAGGATACAAAACGCGTCCGTTTGATCGCATCTTAAGTGAGGTCAAAGAGTTCTTTAATGTACATGCCGCGGAAGGTACTCATGCAGGCGGTGTTCATTTTGAAATGACTGGTCAGGATGTTACTGAATGCCTGGGCGGTGCTTTTGAAGTGACTGAAGAGCGCTTAAGTGACAGGTACCACACAGCTTGTGACCCACGACTGAATGCCAATCAAGCCTTGGAACTTGCATTTTTGATTGCGGAAATGCTTAAAAATGAAAGAGGGGACGGGAAAGTCGCAGCATCTGCCTCCTGATCCGAATAGTTGATGACCCATCAAGATATCAAAAATCCGCTAACGGCAATTGATAAGTCAATTGCGGCTCATACTGATCAGTACTTCAATCGTACCAAGCGCATTGTAGAGCAGTTTGGGGACAAGAAAGTAACCTATGCCGTCTTTATGCGGCGGCCGGTTATTTTCGCGCCCAGACTTTTACTCAACTGGCTTGAAAATATTAATGAGCTCCGCGGATACAGCTTTACCGTTGAGCCTTGTTATAAAGAAGGTGACTGGGTCGGAGCTGGTGAGCCTCTTGTTTATATTAGCGGCAGTTTTGTGGATTTGGTGGATCTTGAAACACTGTATTTGCAGAAACTGGGTCCTGCTTGCGTTGCTGCCTACAACGCCTATCTGATGTGCGGGTATATGCCCAATGCTTCTTTTCTGGCAATGGATGCGCGTCATTGTGCCGGTGCGGAAATGGCTGAAATGATGGCATATGCTGCGTCTGTAGGTGGTGCTGCAGCCAAAAAAGAGCACGGAGCCAATGGGTTCATCGGGAACGCAAATGACAGCACCGCGCATTATTTCGGGAATGATCTGGACTTGGGACAATGCCCCATGCCTTGATTGGATATGCCGGCAGCACATTGCGGGCCGCAGAAATGTTTGCAGAATGTTATCCAGGCGAGCCATTGACGGTTCTGGTGGATTATTATGGTAAGGAAATTACCGATGCCATCGCTGTTTGCGAGCGCTTTCCGGAGCTGGTGGAACAAGGCAAACTTTCTGTTCGTATGGACACACATGGAGGTCGGTTTATCGAAGGTCTGGACCCTGCTCAGTCTTACGCAGTGCTTGAGCGTCATGTGCCAAAAGGTATTCGGCAATATCGGTCAGAAGAAGAGCTTCGCTGGCTGGTTGGAACAGGAGTTTCAGCCGCGGCAATCTATCACATGAGAGAGAGTTTGGACGCCGCAGGGTTTCATAAAGCCCGAATTGTTGCTTCTTCCGGGTTTTCAGCCGAAAAATGCCGTGTTATGGGCAGTTTGAAAGCGCCAATTGATGTCATCGGCACTGGATCATATTTACCTGATCGCTGGGCTGAAACCTATGCGACTGCCGATGTCATTTCATATGACGGTGTGCCGAGCGTGAAATTGGGCCGCGAATTCCTTTTGAAAAAATAGATATTCGCTTTCCTTGACAGGAACAACCCTGTTGCATTACGTGTGCGAAAGTTTGAAGCACTATCAACAGGCAAGGAACCTATGATCAAGGGGCTGACAATATGACAGAAGCGTTAAGATCCTGCTGGCCCTTGCTGGTTGGCATTGGACTGATGATGCTTGGCAACGGCCTTCAGGGTAGTTTGCTGGGTGTGCGTGCCAATATCGAAGGATTTCCGACAGCAATCACCGGTCTGATCATGTCTGGCTATTATGTCGGCTTTCTTTTTGGCTCAGTGGTTACTCCGAAAATTCTGGAATCCGTTGGGCATGTCAGAGTATTTGCGGCCCTTGCGTCACTCGCATCCACGGCCGCACTTGTTCATGCTGTTTTTCCGGATCCTTACATTTGGGTTATTTTTCGAATTTTTACCGGATTTTCGTTTGCCGGCCTTTATATCGTCAGTGAAAGCTGGCTAAACGATACGGCAACAAACGAAACCCGCGGCTCAATTCTATCCATTTATATGATTATCACCTTTGGCGGCATGGCTGGCGGTCAGTTTTTGCTCAATTCATCAGATCCGGGGGGATATCAGCTATTTATCGTGGTGTCGGTCCTTGTTTCGCTTGCCTTGATACCAACGGCACTCACTGCTAGCCCGATGCCGAGCATGGAAGCACCAGACAAACTGGGAATTCGGAAACTTTACAAGATTTCTCCGCTCGGTGTTGTTGGTGTGATTATTGTTGGGATTACACAAGGTGCGTTTTTCGCGATGGCCGCGGTTTATGGTGGATTGATTGGTTTAACTGTCGGTCAAATATCTTTCTTTATCAGTCTTTCCGTTATTGGCGGGGCTTTGATGCAGCTTCCTATTGGAAAGCTGTCGGATATTATCGACCGAAGAAAGGTTTTGATGCTGACTGCTGCCGTTACGGCGGTTGCTGCAATTGCCATGTATAATGTGGAAGGGCTGAGCAATAAGCTATGGTTCATGGGCTTTTCTGTGATTTTTGGTGGTTTTTGCATGCCACTATATTCTCTGTGTCTTGCGCATACCAATGATCATCTGGAGCCCAATCAAATGGTTGCGGCTAGTAGCGGATTGATTTTTTTGAACGGGGTAGGGGCAATTATCGGCCCAACTGCTGTTTCTGTCTTGATGTCCACATTCGGCCCATCCGTGTTTTTTCTGTTCATGGCTGGGGCCTGTACATCAATCTTTGCATTCGCGCTCTATCGGATGACGGTCAGCCGGTCCGTTCCGTTAGATGATCAGGCGATTTTGTTGCCATGCCTGTACGGTCCGGTGTAGTTGCCGTGAATATGAACCCGGAAGCAGAAGAGTGGGACGAGGAAGCAGAAGACCAGGAGGCTTCCAGCGCAAAATCTTATCACATGAGCAAGGCATCCATGTCTATTATGGAAGAAGCTGATGGAGATGACGACGAAGATGATGATCCCATGCATGATGGCCCTACAATCTGGAACAGAAACGGTTAAAAAACCGTCTTGCAGTCTTGTCGATTTCAAGTAATTTGCATTCTTTTCGTTGCTGCAATGCGAAAGGGGCGGTAAAACCAATCCCATGACAGAAAAACTAAAAATTGCCCTGGCGCAGGCTAACCCAAAGCTTGGTGACATAGCGGGAAATATAAAACTGGCAAAAGAATTCCGGGCCGAGGCTGAAGCTGACGGTGCTGATTTAGTTGTGTTTCCTGAACTGTTTATTTGTGGTTATCCGCCCGAAGATCTCATTCTCAAACCTTCTTTCGTACGTGCGTGCGAGAATGCGATGCATGAACTGGCTGAGCTCACACTTGACGGTGGCCCTGCTATGCTCATGACAGGCCCGATGCCTGATGGAAAATATGTTCACAACAGTGTTTTTTTGTTGGAAAATGGCGCAATTTCAGCGTCCAGATATAAGAACAAACTCCCCAATTATGGGGTTTTCGATGAGAAGCGCGTGTTTGAGCCGGGGCCGCTGCCCGGTCCGATTTCCTTCAAGGGCGTCCGTCTGGGTGTAATGATCTGCGAGGATATGTGGTCCCCGGATGTTGCAGAATGTTTATCTGAAACAGGGGCGGAAATTCTGATTGTCCCAAATGGCAGCCCCTATGATCATGAAAAAGGGGATGCGCGCCTGAATTATGCTGTTGAAAGGGTGGGCGAGACAGAACTTCCCATCATTTACCTTAATCAGGTTGGAGGACAGGACGAGCTGGTCTTTGATGGTGGATCCTTTGTCCTAAATTCTGATAGAAGCCTTGCTACGCAAATGCCTAGCTGGAAAGAGTCGCTCTTGACTCTGCAGTGGGTTCGCAACGGTGAAAGCTGGCAGTGTGAAACGGCAGAGTTTTCTGATCCGGGCTCTTCACTTGAGCGGATCTACAATGCCATGGTCTTGGGCTTGAAAGATTATGTAGAAAAAAACGGGTTCCCGGGAGTGGTTCTGGGTCTCTCTGGTGGTATTGATAGTGCCTTAAGTGCTGCTGTGGCTGTTGATGCTTTAGGACCAGAAAGAGTGCATTGTGTAATGATGCCCTCTCGTTATACATCGAAGGAGAGTCTGGATGATGCTGCCGAATGTGCGCGGCTTTTGGGCGTGAAGCTGGACAGAGTGGACATTGAACCCGCCGTTGGCGCTTTTGATGGAATGCTTGCGCATCTTTTTGAGGGAACAACTGCTGATATCACCGAGGAAAATATTCAGAGCCGAATTCGGGGCTTAAGCCTGATGGCCATTTCCAACAAATTTGGAAAAATGGTGCTGACTACCGGTAATAAATCTGAGATGTCCACTGGATATGCGACAATTTATGGTGATATGTGCGGCGGCTACTCGGTCCTGAAAGACTTGTATAAAACGCTCTGTTTCGATGTTTCCAGATGGCGAAATTGCCATTTTAATACCCTTTTCAAAGGACCAAATGGGACTGTAATGCCAGATAATATCATTACGAAAGCACCAAGTGCGGAGCTAAGGGAAGATCAGAAGGATGAAGACAGTCTGCCTCCATACGAAATATTGGATGGCATCCTTCATGCGTTGGTCGAGGAAGAAAAATCCTACGCTGAAATTGTGGCGCAAGGCTATGACGGTCCAACTGTCAGCAGGATACAGAACCTGCTGTATGTTGCGGAATACAAACGACGTCAGGCCCCACCTGGTGTTAAGATTACAACCCGAAATTTTGGCCGGGATCGCCGGTATCCGATAACGAACGGATTTAGAGATAAAAGATGACTGCAAAATTTAGATTTGCCCCCAGTCCTACTGGCTACCTTCATGTTGGCAATGCCCGGCTAGCCCTCATCAACTGGCTGTATGCCCGGAAAATGGGCGGTCAGTTTGTATTACGACTGGATGACACGGACGCAGAAAGATCTACAGAAGAATATGCAAATGCTATTCAGGAGGATCTATCCTGGCTTGGGCTTGTTTGGGATGAGCTGAAAAAACAGTCAGACAGATCTGAACAATATAATGCGGCCTTTGATAAACTGAAGGCAGAGGGAAAGTTATACGCCTGCTATGAAACAGGCGAAGAGCTGGAATATAAACGTAAAAGGCAATTGGCGCGGAAGTTGCCACCGGTCTATGATCGGTCTGCGCTTAAGCTGACAGACGAGCAAAAAGCGGCTTATGAGGCCGAGGGACGTAAACCGCACTGGCGGTTCCTGCTTGATCAGGAAGTTGTCAGTTGGATGATCATGTTCGTGGCAAGGTGGAGGTCGATTGCGCGAGCATGTCTGATCCTGTTCTGATCCGAAGTGATGGAAGGCCACTTTATCACTTGCCTTCCGTCGTCGATGATATCGATTTTGCAATTACTCATGTTATTCGCGGGGAAGATCACGTAAGCAACACAGCGCTGCATATTCAGCTTTTCAAAGCGTTGGGAGCTGAGGTTCCTGCGTTTGCTCATATACCTCTTTTGATGGGTCCTGATGGTGGTCCGCTTTCAAAACGTGAAGGCAGTCAATCTTTGAGGGAAATGAGAGAAGGCGGCATTGACCCAATGAGTATTAATTCATTGTTGGCCCGTCTCGGGACATCGGACAATGTGACTGTTATGTCCCGGCTTGATGCAGTGCTGGACAGCTTTGACATAACCCATTTCAGCCGGGCAGCGGCCAAGTTTGATCCTGCCGAGCTTCGTAACCTTAACGCCAAACTACTGCATGAAATGCCTTGGGAAGAAGCTCAGGGTAAAATTGATCTGCCAGATGGTAGTGAGGATTTCTGGACAGCAATTCGTGGTAATCTGTCTGTTATTACAGATGCGCGGTTGTGGCATCAGGTTGTATATGGTTCAATCGAACCAGTTGTCGAGGATCAGGAATTTTTAAATGCGGCCAGCGAATTGCTGCCAGAAGGTCACCTTGATACCGAAAGCTGGAAGATTTGGACAACTGAGATCAAGGACAGATTGGGGGTTAAGGGTAAAGCCCTGTTTATGCCATTGAGGCTGGCTCTAACTGGGCAGTCACATGGACCGGAAATGGCGAAAATCCTACCGCTCATCGGGCGTGAAAAGGCGTTAAAACGCCTGAGCGGTCAAGCTGCATAATATATGGAATTGGTAAAGTGAAGCTATATCTCTACAACACTGCAAGCCGTCAGAAGGAAGAATTCATTCCGAACGATCCACAAAATGTCGGAATGTATGTGTGTGGTCCAACGGTTTATGATTACGCTCATATCGGCAATGCACGTCCAGTTGTAATTTTTGATATATTGGCTCGGCTTTTGCGGGATAAATATGGCGCTGATTGTGTTAATTATGTTCGCAATATTACAGACGTAGAAGACAAAATCATTGATGCGGCAGAAAAGAATGGCGAAAGCATAGAAGCTTTAACAACACGCACAACAGCAGCCTTTCATGAAGATATGGGGGCGTTGGGCGCATTGCCGCCAGATCGCGAACCAAGGGCCACTTTGCATATTGATGGTATGATCGAAATGATCACAACCCTGATTAACAAAGGTCACGCTTATGAGGCAGAGGGGCATGTGCTTTTTGATGTTCAATCCATGCCTGACTATGGAAAGCTGTCAGGGCGTAATCGTGATGATATGATCGCCGGTGCCCGTGTCGAAGTTGCCCCTTACAAAAAAGATCCAGCAGATTTCGTACTTTGGAAACCATCTCCCGGTGACATGGTTGGATGGGAAAGTCCTTGGGGCAAGGGGCGTCCCGGTTGGCATATTGAATGTTCGGTGATGTCAAAAGCGGAGCTGGGAGACACATTTGATATTCATGGCGGTGGGCGTGATCTCATATTCCCGCATCATGAAAATGAAGTGGCGCAAAGTTGCTGCGCAAACGGCGAAGGAACATTTGCCAAATACTGGGTTCATAACGGCTTTCTGACAGTTGAAGGCGAGAAAATGTCCAAATCACTGGGCAATTTCAGAACTGTCCGGGAATTATTGGCTGAGGCCCCCGGTGAGGCGCTGCGTCTTAATATGCTGACCGCTCATTATCGGCAACCTCTGGATTGGACAAGTGATGGTGTCAAGCAGTCCTTAACCAATGTGGACAGGCTGTATACTGCCTTGCAAAATTTGCAGGACGTAGAATCTGATACCAGTCAGGTGGCTGAAGATGTCCGCAGTGCCTTGCTTGATGATCTGAATACACCAAAGGCGTTGACGGCAATTTATGCAATTGCGTCTGAGGCAAATAAGGCAACTGACAAGGTGGAACGCGCGCGCTTGAAAGGATTGCTGTTGTCTGCTGGCGAACAGCTTGGTTTGCTCACCATGACGCCGCAGGAGTGGTTTCAGAACGCTAAAGGTGAAGATGGTCCGTCGGAAACAGAGATTGAAGAACTCATCGCTGAACGAGCACAGGCAAAACAGAATAAGGATTTTGCCAGATCTGACGAAATCAGAGACAACCTGAAAGCTGTAGGTGTTTTGCTTGAAGATGGTCCTTCCGGAACGACATGGAAACGCATTTAAGCGTTTCCGGCCAAATTTGTCGGTCATTTCAAAATTAAATTTATTGCTTTGTATTTGTTGCTTATGCAACAAAGGTTTTGAAATAACACGTTAAAATCAGGTGATAAGAAAATGTCCTCAAAAGAGCGGTTGTATTTATTTGACACGACCTTGCGTGATGGCGCGCAAACACAAGGTGTAGACTTTAGTGTGCAGGACAAAGTTCTGATTGCCGAGACACTCGACAAGCTGGGAGTTGATTACATCGAAGGTGGATGGCCGGGGGCCAATCCAGCTGATACCGAATTTTTCTCTGAAAAAAGAAGTTTTAAAAACGCGACCTTTACCGCCTTCGGTATGACTAGGCGCCCGGGCAGGAGTGCGTCAAATGATACCGGCTTAAAAGCGGTTCTGGACGCTGATACCCCAGCGGTTTGTCTTGTGGGCAAAAGCTGGGATTTTCAGGTTAAAGTGGCACTTGGCATTGAACTCGAAGAAAATTTAGAACTCATCAGCAGCTCGATCGCAGAATGCAAGCGTCTGGGACGTGAGCCCATGTATGATGCAGAACATTTCTTTGATGGTTATAAAGCAAATCCCGAATATGCGATTTCCTGTATTAAGGCTGCCTATGATGCAGGGGCGAGATGGGTTGTCCTATGTGACACAAATGGCGGCACGCTTCCCCATGAAGTGACCGAGATTGTAACTGAAGCCATTAAGCATGTGCCAGGTAGCCATCTTGGAATTCATACTCATAACGATACAGAAAATGCTGTTGCAAACAGTTTGGCAGCTATACTTGCAGGTGTCCGTCAGGTTCAGGGGACTTTGAACGGGCTGGGCGAAAGGTGTGGTAACGCCAATCTCAGCAGTCTTATTCCAACTTTATGCCTCAAAGAGCCATATAAAACTTTGTTTGATACAGGCATCTCAGAGGAGGGATTGAAATCCTTGACCTCCGTGTCACGCCTGTTGGATGAAATTTTGAATCATGCTCCAAATCGTCATCAGCCTTATGTTGGCGCCTCGGCTTTTAGTCACAAGGGTGGCCTGCATGTGTCTGCGGTTCAAAAAGACCCGACAACTTACGAGCACGTCGACCCGTCACTTGTCGGTAATCGGCGGGTTATACCCGTATCTGATCAGGCGGTAGATCTAACCTCTTGGCTCAATTTGAAGCATTCGGATTAAAAATTGATCCGAAAGATCCGAAAGTGGATCGTTTGCTCGAAGAAGTGAAAGAGCGCGAATATCGGGGCTACAGTTATGATGGGGCGCTTGCTAGTTTTGAATTGATGGCTCGTCGCCGTCTGGGGCAGGTCCCGGAATATTTTGAAGTGGAAAGTTTCCGCGTTCAGGTAGAGCGTCGTCATAATGCAAACGGGGAACTGATTTCGGTTTCAGACGCAGTTGTCAAAGTCGTTGTCGATGGTGAGCGGCTTATGTCTGTGGCTGAGGGAAATGGTCCGGTCAATGCACTGGATGAGGCGTTACGAAAAGATCTTGGAAAATATTCTGATTACTTAAAAGATCTGCGACTTGCGGATTTCAAAGTACGCATTCTGACGACGGGTACGGAAGCTGTCACGCGTGTACTCATTGAAAGTACAGATAGTAGCGGGCATCGCTGGTTCACAATAGGGGTATCCCCAAATATTGTTGACGCCTCTTTTGCGGCTCTTCTTGACAGTATTACCTATAAATTGTTGCGAGATGGAGCACCTGCCGGTAAACAAGGCGCCTGATATAATATCAGTTTAAAGGGCATCGGCTATGAGTTCGCCAAAAATAAACCCCGCAATAATTCTCGTAGAACCCCAGATGGGAGAAAATATCGGGGCGGCTGCCAGAGCCATGCTGAATTTTGGCCTGTCAGATTTGAGACTGGTTAATCCACGTGATGGCTGGCCCAATGAAAAAGCTGTGGCAATGGCGGCGAGCGCTGACAGTGTTCTTGAAAACGCCCGTGCATTCCCATCTGTCGAGGAAGCAATTTCCGATTTGCAACATGTCTATGCAACAACCGCCCGACCGAGGGATATGATCAAGCATGTTGCCACTCCAAAAGCTGCGGCTTTGGAAATGCATGAATACGCATCGCAGGAGACAGCAATTGGAATATTGTTTGGCAAGGAAAGCAGTGGCTTGGCAAGCATGATGTAACTCTTGCAGATACAATCATTACAGTGCCGCTTAATCCGGAATTTTCATCAATCAACTTAGCTCAAGCTGTCCTGTTGGTAGCTTATGAATTGTATCAGGCAAATGACGAGACGCCTGCAAAGCAATTACCACATGCTGAAAGACGGGCAAATAAACAGGAACTGGTGCATTTATTCAACCGGATTGAAAATGAACTCGATGAGAGGGGCTATTTCGACAATATTCAGCATCGCAGATCGGTAATTTTACGAAATATGCGCAACATGTTCGCGCGTTTTGCGATGCTCGACACCGACATTCGTGCTATGCAGGGGATAATCAAGGGGCTGACAATCAATAAAAAGGAAAAATAATGTCGACGATCAATCAGGGCGTTGCTGAACTGGGAACTATTAATCTGCATTATGCAGAAACAGGGGCTGACAACAAAGAACTGATTATTCTTCTGCACGGATTTCCCGAATTCTGGTTTACCTGGCGCAAACAGCTCCCTGTCTTAGGTGAAAAATATCACGCAGTTGCACCTGATATGCGAGGCTATAACCTTTCCGATAGGCCTGAGGGTGTGGAGGCGTATCGCATTAATCAGCTGATTGACGACATAAAACGATTGGCAAAACATTTTGGGGCAGATCAATTCTATCTGGCATCTCACGATTGGGGAGCTGCGGTGGCCTGGTCGGTCGCACTAGCCCATCCTGAATTGATAAAAGGATTAATGATCCTGAATGGACCTCATCCTTATATTTTTGCCAGATTGCTTGAAAATAATCCCAAACAAATAGCCCATAGTCAGTATATGGCTGATTTTCGTGAAGCAGGCATTGAGCAGAAACTTGCGGCGAATAATTTCAAATGGCTTTGGGACTGGACTTTTGCGGAGCATGAGCGTCGCGGACAGATTACTGCAGATGAGAAAGAAGAATATCTAAGAGCGTGGGGGCAGCCGGGTGCAATAACTGCAATGCTCAATTATTACCGCGCATCACCATTGAAACCCCGCCCTGCAAAAGAAGGGGAGAAGTCACTTGAGTTAACTCCTGAGCATTTTCATGTGAATGTGCCGACAATGGTTCTTTGGGGGGAGCAGGATCACGCGTTGATCCCGGAAAATCTCGATGGTATTGGTGATTTTGTACCTGACTTAAAGCTGATACGGTTGCCTGAGGTAACCCATTGGGTAACCCATGAAGCACCAGATCGTGTTAGTCAGGAAATTCTGGAATTTCTTACGGAAATCAAGGCGCGTTGATCCACAGTAAAATTGGTTGACAGGGTATTACGGATCAGTATATTGCCCACTTCCTGTGCAAGCCTCGTCGGCATGCCTTAAATCTCTATATTAATAGGACTTAAGCTTATGAGTAAACGTATTCAGGCTAAATATAAAATTGACCGCCGTATGGGTGAAAATATTTGGGGTCGCCCAAAAAGCCCTGTAAACACCCGCGAATATGGTCCAGGCCAGCACGGTCAGAGCCGCCGGGGTAAACTTTCTGATTTTGGTATCCACCTTCGCGCAAAACAGAAGCTGAAAGGCTACTACGGTAGCATTACAGAGAAAAGCTTCCGCCGTCTTTATGCAGAAGCTGTTCGTCTGCGCGGTGATACATCTGAAAACCTGATTGGCTTGCTTGAGCGCCGTTTGGACGCAGTCGTATATCGCATGAAATTTGTGCCAACTGTTTTTGCTGCTCGCCAGTTCGTCAACCACGGTCACGTTCTTGTAAATGGTAAAAAAGTGAATATTGCATCTTACCAGGTTAAAGTTGGTGATGTGATTGAAGTTCGCGAAAAATCAAAGCAGATGGCTTTGGTTCTTGAAGCAGCAGCGAGTGCTGAGCGTGAAGTTCCTGAATATTTGGAAGTTGACCATAAAAGCATGAAAGGAACGTTTAACAACATTCCAAAACTGGCTGATGTGCCATATCCCGTTGTTATGGAACCAAATCTGGTCGTCGAATTCTATTCACGCTAATAAAAATATTGGGATCGTGGCAGAGCCACGCTGCCAGTCAAAGAAAAGCCCGCGATTATTCGCGGGCTTTTTTATCTGTAATTATCGAGTATGCGCTCATATTCACCGCTATAAATTATCTCTCTCATCCCTTTGTTGAACTGCTCACGCGCGTCGATAGCGTGAGGGGATAATCTTGAAAAGCACATATAGTAGGGTGATTTTCTCACCGGATGATATTGTATGTCTCTACCGCCAGGTAATCTGGATAGAATATATTGAGACGTATTTCGAAACGAATAGAATGAATAAATCCTTCGCTCAATAAGCATTTCAAGGCCTGTTTCGGAACTTACCACTGGAACGACTTTCCTGTTCGCATCCAGTAATTCTTTATGCAGGTTGTATGATCGGACGACACCAATCGATTTCTTAAATAATAGGTTAGGGTCCTGCACCTGACCGTCAGTGGTCTTGGGATTATAAAAATAACCCACTTCCTGCAACCCCAGTTGATCTGAAAACAGGATCCAGTCTTCTCTTTCGGGCTGATAGGAACAGGCGCATAAGGCATCTGATTGACCATTCCTGACGCGTTCTGTGGCTCTTTTCCAAGGCATGTACCGAACATTCAGATCATAATCTGAATTCTCAAAAGCAGCGATTAGAAAATCGATATCATGTCCCCGACGACCGTCGGGAGCGCCTTCAATTTTTGAAGGAGGAAAGTGGGAGCAGGCAATTTCAAGTTCTGTCTTTTCCTCAACCGCTAATGATGTCCCCCCAGACACACTCAGCACAACAGAAATAGACAAACCCAAGAAGAGGCTTTTCACGTCATTTATCTCACATGGCACTTTTGTTTTAATGACATTCTCGCAACTGGATATTAAATTTTTGTTATTAAAATCCAAAAACAGCTACCTGTTCAATCCTTTTAACTTGAGTTTCAGTAATCACCCCCATATTTAGAGGTAACAAAACAGCGAAATTGAGGGGCAGATGGCATTTCTTGAAATTTTTAGTGATCCGGCGGCAATCGTAGCGTTACTCACTTTGATCGTAATGGAAATTGTCCTTGGAATAGACAATTTGATTTTTGTCTCCATTCTCAGCAATAAACTTCCTGCGCATCAGCAAAATAAAGCACGGATGATTGGAATAGGGCTGGCGATGTTTTTACGTCTCGCCTTGTTGTCACTCATTGCCATCATTGTATCGTTGACAACTCCGCTCTTTGAATTGTTCGGTCAATCCTTTTCCTGGCGAGATGTTATTATGCTTGCTGGTGGGCTTTTTCTGGTGTGGAAAGCTACCACCGAAATTCATCATCACATGGATGGAAAGGATGAAGAGGCTGACCTTGCAAAACAGGCGACAGCAGGCTTTGCAACTGTAATTGCCCAAATACTTTTATTGGATGTTGTTTTTTCTGTGGACAGTATCATCACAGCGGTTGGAATGACTGACGAAGTGACCATTATGGTCATTGCAGTTGTCGTCGCCGTAACAGTGATGTTGATCGCTGCCAATCCGCTATCAGAGTTTATTGGTCGGAACCCAACAGTAGTTATGTTGGCTCTTGGCTTTCTTTTAATGATTGGAATGGCGTTGATTGCTGAAGGTTTGGGTTTTCATGTACCAAAGGGTACATTTATGCTGCCATGGGTTTTTCGGCAGGTATCGAAGCACTCAATTTACTGGCAAAACGAGCCAGAAAGAAAAAATCCTCGGCTTAAATGACTGTTATGTATCCACCGCCGGATTGGTCAGGCTACCGCTACCTTCGGTAGCCTCACTGATTTTCGCAATTGAGCCATGAACTTTCACTTTTTTCTGCGCAATCAGCTTTAGTGCAAGAGGATAAATTCGATGCTCTTCAACTAAAATGCGCTGTGCAAGTATCTCGGGTGTGTCATCTTGCAGGATTGGAACAACAGCTTGGGCAATAATAGGGCCATCATCCATCTCAGGTCTTACAAAATGCACAGTACATCCTGTAAATTTGGTGCCTGACTCAATGGCTCTCTCATGGACGTGAAGTCCTTTAAATGCAGGCAGAAGGGATGGATGGATGTTGATAATACGATCGCGCCAGCATTAACAAATTCTGCTGACAGAAGGCGCATGAAGCCAGCTAGGCAAATCAGGTCGATTTTCTCTGAGGCAAGGTAGTCCGACAGAGCTGCATCAAATTCTTCACGCTCTTCGAACTCCCGATGATCAATGACCTTTGTCGGAATGTTATTCGCCTTGGCAAAATCAAGTCCAGCGGCGTCTGGATTATTGGAAAGGACACAGGCAATTTCAGCAGGGAAGCCCTCTGTTTTGCAGGCATTTACCAACGCCTGCATGTTGGAGCCGCGAGAGGAAATCAAAACTGCAACTCTCACTTTAGAAATTCCTCTTCGAGAGATTTAATCACGACTTGTTCTTGCGCGCCTGAGCGTTTGACCAATCTGCCAACTTCGTAAACCGTTTCTCCGTCTGCTTGCAGTTGCTCAATAAGGTCTGCTTTGTGACTTGGGGCTACAGCCACAATCATTCCAAGCCCACAATTAAACGTTGTTGCGAGCTCTCTGGCGTTGATGTTCCCAATTTCAGCCATCCATTTAAAAATACCGGGAAGGCTCCAGCTATTCGCATCAATTTCCGCACTTAGATGATCAGGGAGTATGCGCGGGATGTTTTCATATAATCCCCCACCGGTAATATGCGAAAGGGCTTTAATATGTCCGTTTCGAATTCCTTTGAGGCAACTTTTAACGTAAATGCGGGTCGGGGCGAGCAAAGCATCTCCGAGGATTATCGATGCATCAAAAGGAGCCGCTTTTTCCAAGTCCAAATTAAAATCTTCAATGAGTTTGCGCACCAAAGAGTATCCATTTGAATGAATACCACTGGAAGCAAGGCCCAATAAGATATCACCGTCGCTAAGTGTATCAGCTCTCAAGAGCTGGTCTCTTTCAACAGCCCCAACGGTGAAACCGGCCAAATCATAATCACCTGCTGCATACATGCCCGGCATTTCTGCAGTTTCACCGCCTACAAGGGCGCAGCCAGCCTGCTTGCATCCGTTTGCAATTCCCTCAATTACGTCTTTGGCTGCCGCAACATCCAGTCCTCCGGTTGCGAAATAATCCAGGAAGAAGAGGGGCTCAGCACCTTGTACAACCAGATCATTGACGCACATGGCAACCAGATCAATGCCAACGGTGTCATGTTTGTTCAAATCAATTGCGAGTTTCAGCTTGGTTCCCACGCCATCTGTGGCCGATACCAGCAGGGGGTCATTGAAACCTGCAGATTTTAGATCAAACAATGCACCAAAACCACCCAGATCAGCGTTTGCACCAGAGCGTTTTGTCATTGCCGCAAGGGGTTTAATTGCATCGACAAGTGAATTACCTGCCTCAATATCGACACCTGCGTCTTTATAACTGTAACTTTTTTTGGAGGTTTCACTTGTCATAAGATATGCTCTATCCAATGTCCCGATTCAATTGGGCTCACCATACTTTTTTTCCAGTGGTTTGCAATGACGGAAACAAAACAAAATTCAAACTTGTCCATGATAGCACGAATTATCCTGCTTGCCTTTGCCCTAATTAGCGCACCGCTTACTCTGGCTGCGGCAGGGGAATTATTTTCAGCTCGTGGTATTTCTGTCGACAGGACAGCGAATACTGCGAGCGAGGCGCGTGAGCTTGCAATTGTCGAGGCGCAACGACGCGCGTTTTATGCATTACTGCGAAAACTCACTCCCCAAACATATCATCCTGAATTGCCTCAGCTGGATGATGAAGCAATTGCGCCAATGGTTGTGGGTGTGCAGGTAAAAAACGAAAAAACGTCACCCACCCGTTACCTTGCCGATTTTACCGTGGATTTTAAGAAGGAAATGGTGCTTCCGATTTTGGCAGCGCGGGATATTCCCTATTCAGAAAGCGTCAGCAAACCAATTTTGGTCTTACCTGTTTTCGAAAACAAAGGGGTCAAGAATCTGTGGGATGAGCCCAATCCATGGCGTGATGCCTGGATTGAAATATTTGACGCAAAGCAGGGACCTGAAGGGAGCGAGAAACGCCGGGACGATTGGGCCCAAGCACCAGTGCTTCCCGTGATAGTTCCTGCAGGTACACTTGAAGATATTAAAATGATTTCGGTTGATGATGCGATTTATTTGCGTGAGGAAGCCATAGACGAAATCGCAAAAACCTATAATGCGGGGAGTGTTTTGGTGACCTATGCTAGCCTGCAAACACAAAATGGTATTCGCAGGCTTGATATTTCATACCAACGCAATGACGCCTTTTCCACGGCAATAGTTGAAACCTTTACCGGTGGCGATACAGATCGCGAGATTTTTCGCGCAGCTATATTTGATCTGTTTACCAATCTGCAGGAAAGCTGGAAGGATCAGAATATACTGAACCGGGATATTCAGAATAAGCTTGCAGTATCCACATCAATTTCGGGCCTTCGTGACTGGATTGAAATCAAAAAGAAAGCGGAATCAATACCCGCAATTCAAAAGCTTGATGTCAAAGAATTATCCGTCGACAAAGTGTTTTGGGAAATATCTTTCCTGGGTAATCTCTCTCAATTGAGAACAGCGCTCGGTCAACGTAATCTGATTCTGGAAGATGATCAGGGTTACTGGACTTTAAATCAGGTTAATTAGTTCATATCTCATAATAATTCGAAATCTGCTAATCCCGGTTACTGACAGTGAACATCCCTAACTCCATAACCATGGCCCGCATATTTTGCGTGCCCCTGATTGTATGGCTGATATTATCAGACCAGATGCTGGGTGCTTTTGTCGTTTTTGTTCTGGGCGGAGTTTCAGATGCACTCGATGGTCTGATCGCCAAACAATTCAATTCAATCACCCGACTTGGAAAGTATCTTGATCCAGTAGCAGACAAGATATTGCTGGTTTCAATCTATATAACCCTTGGGATGAAAGAGGATCTGCCAAGCTGGCTTGTGATCCTTGTGGTGAGCAGGGATATCATGATTATTGGTGGGATCGTTTTTTCCTATCTAATGGGTGTAAAGGTCCGAATTCATCCGGTTTTGATCAGTAAGGCCAACACTTTTTTTCAGATACTGCTGGCAGCACTCATTTTGGGTAACGAGGCGTTTGATCTGGCCTTGGGAATTGTTATTGTCATCAATGTGTATATTGTGGCAATCACTACCGTTCTGTCCGGTTATCAGTATGTTACCACCTGGATCTCGCAAAACAGCGATGGCTAACCACAAGAGGAATGCCATAAGGAAAGTGTAATGACAATTAAACAGCATATCCGTTTCTGGGCGATTGCCATTATCGTTTTTGTCGCAGCATTGATTTTGCTGCGCTCAATACTTCTGCCTTTCGTACTGGGTATGGCCGTTGCCTATTTTCTGGACCCTGTTGCTGACAAGCTGGAAGAAAAGGGGCTAGGCAGAACAACAGCAACTTCATTGATTGTGGGTATATTTTTACTCGTGACCATTTTGGGAGCGGTTCTTCTGGTTCCCGCCTTGGCTGAACAGTTGATCGGTTTAATCAAGAGGATGCCAGGCTATCTTCAGGCTACCTTCAATTTTATCGGTCCCATTGTCTCCGACCTTTTTGATTTAAAACATCAGGATGGTGAGGGGAATATAAAGACCTTTCTCAATGAGCATGCCAGCAGTGCACTGAAAAATATCGCCTCAATCACCACCAAAATCTTTGATCAGGGATTGGCTTTCTTCAATCTTATAAGTTTGCTTGTGATTACACCTGTTGTTGCATTCTATTTACTTCGCGACTGGGATTTGATTGTGGAGAGGATTGATGGCTGGCTGCCACGCAAGCAACAAAAAACCATTCGCGAGCTGGCCAAACAAATTGATGATGTATTGGCTGGGTTTGTCCGTGGTCAATCAACGGTTTGTTTCATACTTGCTATTTATTACGGGGTTGCACTTTTATTTGCTGGGTTGGAATTTGGTCTGGTGATTGGAATTCTGACCGGCCTGATCTCCTTCATTCCATTTGTTGGCGCTATTGTGGGCGCAATTGCTTCGATAGGCGTGGCCATCTTCCAGTTTTGGCCTGACTTTTTCCAAATTGGGATCGTGGCAGGCATTTTTGTTGTCGGTCAGGTGCTCGAAGGATACGTCCTGACACCGAAACTGGTTGGAGGAAAAGTAGGGCTGCACCCGGTATGGGTTATGTTTGGGCTTCTCGCTGGCGGCACTCTGTTTGGATTTGTTGGTGTGTTGGTGGCTGTTCCTGTGGCCGCTGTTGTCGGTGTTCTCAGTCGTTTCGCCCTCACGCAATATATGAACAGTCCGATTTATGGCGATGCCAATAAAATCGATCCGGATAAAGGTGCTTCATGAAGCAGATTCCCTTGGATTTTGCTTTTCGCTCCGCAGTTGGACGCGAAGATTTTCTGGTGACCTCCCAAAATGAAGAGGCGGTTGCCTGGATTGACAACTGGCCCAATTGGCCAAACCCTCTGTTGCTGATAATAGGCCCATCTGGATCGGGAAAATCTCATTTAGCGCATATATGGGCGCAAAAAAGTAACGCTGTCACATTGAAATCAGAAGACCTTTGTGATCTGGATATTAACGCTCTGACAGAAGTTGCACGGCATAATCTGATACTTGAAGATATCGGTGCAGGTATTGCTGAGAAACCCTTGTTTCATCTCTATAATCTGGTAAAGGAAAATGGCAGTTCCATGCTCATGACCAGTCGCAATTCTGTGCGGTCATGGGATATCCAGTTGCCTGATCTCAAATCGCGTCTGGGTGCTATTCAGATTGCCAATATTAAACAGCCCGATGACTCATTATTTGCTGCCATTTTGTTAAAACTGTTTACTGATCGTCAAATTGCGGTTGCACCGGATGTTATTCAATTTCTTGTAATGCGTCTTGAGCGGTCTTTTAGCAGTGCCCTTAATGCTGTTAGACTGATTGATAGCTTGTCGCTTTCTGAAAAGAAGAAAATTACAATTCCGCTGGTTAAAAGAATTCTTGAAGCAGAGGACAATTCGGCTCAAACTGAAATCTGATTTGATCCAGACTAGCTACAGATAAAGTAATATTGCTGGAAACAACAATGAGGGAAGGTTATGAGCATGCGGGCATTTTTATTTGGAGCGTTGACCTCCGTTTTCTTTATTTCTGGAGCCATGGCAAATGATGTTACCGGCGTGTGGGAGACTGTTGAGGGAAAGAGTCACGTCGAAATCTCAGCTTGTGAAGGCAATAAATATTGCGGCAAGATTATTTGGCTAAAAGAGCCCAACACTGAAAAAGGGACGCCAAAGCTTGATATAAATAATCAGGATGAAAGTCTGCGTAATCGACCCATTGAAGGTATTCAGATACTTAAAGATCTGGAAAAAGTGAGTGAAAATGAATGGGACGATGGAACAATATATAATCCTGAAGATGGGAATACTTACAGTTCTGAAATGGTTTTGATGGATGAAAACACCTTAAATGTAAGTGGTTGCGTATTATTTATTTGCAAAGAACAAACCTGGACACGGCTTAAAGACTGAATTTTCTTCGGGGCCTGTCATAAATTGGTGATAATTAACGTATAATGGAGATTAGTTGCTTCATAGATTGAAATGGATCCCTTGATGAATTCACCTCAACCGGTAGACATGGATATGGATATTGCGGGTATTGATTTGACGACGGAACATCGTTTTATTAACCGCGAGCTTTCTTGGCTGTCCTTTAATGGCAGAGTGCTGGAAGAGGCTGAAAACAAGGACCATCCACTGCTTGAGCGCCTCCGTTTCTTATCAATTTCCGGATCAAATCTTGATGAATTCTACATGGTCCGCGTAGCAGGGTTGTGGGGACAGGTGAACGCCCGCATATCGACACTAAGCCCGGATGGATTGACGCCAGCCCAGAATCTGGAGCAGGTGGATGCCAAGGCGGCCGTGCTAATGGATCATCAGCAAACAGTTTGGAAGCAACTCTTAACAGAGCTTGAGGCCGAAGGAATATCCCTTGTATCCATCGACGATCTGGACGATGAAGACAAACAATGGCTACAGACTTATTTTGAGGAGCAGGTATTCCCCGTCTTAACGCCTATGGCCATTGACCCTTCGCATCCTTTTCCCTTTATCCAAAATCTGGGATTTGGAATGATTTTGGAGATGGAAGCCAAAAAGAAGGAGTCCAGTCTAAAAGCGCTTATTCCCCTACCTCAGGCGTTACGGCGTTTTGTGCGTCTGCCGGGCCCTCAGATCCGCTTTATTTCACTGGAAACGATGGTTACCCTGTTTTTGGGCAAATTATTTCCAGGACATAAGGCTGTCGGCTCGGGTCTATTTCGGGTAATTCGCGATAGCGATATTGAGGTTGAAGAAGAAGCCG
Source organism: Sneathiella glossodoripedis JCM 23214 (assembly GCF_000616095.1). Lineage (GTDB taxonomy): Bacteria > Pseudomonadota > Alphaproteobacteria > Sneathiellales > Sneathiellaceae > Sneathiella > Sneathiella glossodoripedis. The sequence goes on from NZ_BAMS01000002.1 coordinate 472,473, forward strand.
AAGATCTGGTTCGGCTTTTTGAAACGGCTCTTAAACGCAGGCGCAGGGGGAGCGTAATTCGCCTGAAAGTCGACAAGGGAATGCCTGAAAACCTGATGAAATTGCTAGCGGCCGAAATTGAAACGGACCCGCGAGCGATTACTATGGTGGACGGAATCCTTGGTATTTCACAAATTTCCCAAATGATAACCGATGAACGGCCTGATCTGGTATTCAAACAGGCTGAGCCCAGGTATCCGGAACGCGTGCGGGAGGCCGGGGGAAATGTTTTTAATGCAATCAGCATTAAAGATTTTGTCGTGCATCACCCATATGAAAGCTTTGATGTTGTGGTTCAGTTTCTGCGTCAGGCGGCTGCTGATCCGGATGTGGTGGCAATCAAACACACTTTGTATCGGACATCGGCAGATAGTCCCATTGTAAAAGCCCTGATTGAAGCGGCGGAGGCTGGGAAGTCAGTGACAGCCCTGATTGAGCTTAAAGCGCGCTTTGATGAAGAGGCGAATATCAAATGGGCCCGTGATCTGGAACGAGCAGGCGCACAGGTCATATATGGGTTTTTGGATCTGAAAACCCACGCCAAGGTATCCGTTGTTGTTCGCAGGGAAGGGACAACACTGAAAAGTTATATGCATTTTGGTACCGGCAATTATCATCCCGTCAATGCCCGTATATATTCTGATTTATCCATGTTTACGGATGATCCGGATTTGGCCAAGGATGTGACCTTGATGTTTAATTATATTACGGGATACGCAAAACCCGTGGGTCTGTCCAAACTCTTTCTCTCACCCTATAATCTTCGGGAATCTCTCATGGAGATGATTGACAGGGAGATCGAGTTCGCAAAAGAAAGAAAACCGGCTTCTATCTGGGCAAAACTGAATTCATTGGTTGATCCACAAATTATTGACGCCCTTTATAAAGCCTCATGTGCAGGCGTTTCCGTTCGACTGGTGGTGAGGGGAATATGCTGCTTGCGTCCGGGGGTTCCTGGCTTGTCGGAAAATATTCAGGTGCGAAGCATCATTGGTCGTTTCCTCGAACATTCACGAATGGTGTGCTTTGGAAATGGCAAGGAAATGCCGTCTGCAGATGCCAAAGTATTTTTAACTTCTGCGGATTGGATGCCCCGTAACCTTAACCGCAGGATCGAAACTCTCGTACCAGTGACCAACGAGACAATTCACCGTCAAGTACTCGACCAGATTATGGTTGCCTGTATGAAGGATAATCAGCAAACCTGGATATTAAAACCGGATGAGAGCTATCACCGGCTAACAGGGGAAAAGGATCCATTTTCCGCTCATAACTATTTTTTGACAAATCCATCTTTATCTGGACGCGGAAAAGCATTAAAGGTGGATACGCCGGTGCCGGAATTGACACCACCGACATAAATCACTGGGCAGCAAGAGTAAAACCAAGTGCAAGATATTGTAGATAGCCGAGATCGGCGCCTGGATCCCGTTGTAGCAACTTCGCAGAATATGACTGCTGTTATCGATATTGGTTCCAACTCAATCAGGCTTGTGGTGTTTGAAGGGCCGGTTCGCGTTCCGATGCCCAAATTTAATGAAAAAGTGCTTTGCGGGTTGGGCCGTGACCTTGGTCAATCGTCCATGTTAAATGCTGAAGCGATGGAAAAGGCGATGGCTGCGCTGCAGCGATATACGTTTCTGGTAAATCACATGGGAATTGACCGTGTAATTGTTGCCGCAACGGCTGCCGTTCGCGAAGCTGAGAACGGTGCAGAATTTGTCGCCGAAATCGAACAGGAATGTGACCTTAATGTTCAGGTTCTAAGTGGTAAACAGGAAGCCCGTTATGCCGGGCTGGGTGTTCTTTCGGGAATGCCATATGCAAACGGGCTTGTTGGCGATTTGGGCGGTGGTAGTCTGGAGCTTGTGAATGTTGGTGATCACAAGATCGGAAATACCTCTACGCTTCCATTGGGTGCTCTTCGATTGTCGCGAATGTCATTTACCAAATCAGAACTAATCAGTTATCTACACAGTCAGTTTGAAGATGTTGATTGGCTGGATAAGGTCGCCGGCAAGAATTTTTACGTTGTTGGCGGTGCATGGCGGGCTTTGGCGAAATACCATATTCGCAAAACGGGTCATCCTCTCAACATCATCCATAACTATAAACTGCCTTATGACGAGGTAATGCGTCTGATCCGTGAAATTCTTGCCTTTTCAGATCAAGACATTAACCGAAACCCCTATATCCAAAGCTCCCGAGCCGGTACTCTTAAAACGGCAGCAACAATAATGGAGCAACTGTTTCAATTCACACGACCAAAAAATGTGATTTTTTCGGCCAATGGTCTTCGTGAAGGATTGCTGTTTTCAGAGCTGAAAAAACCAGTTCGTAAAATTGATCCATTATTGGAAGCGTGCAGAAATATGGCAGCAAAGGAAGGCCGCTTTGCTGAGCATGGCGAAGAAATTTACAGTTGGTTGAGTGACGCTTTTTCCGAGCTGGGAAATAAAGGTAAACGGCTGGCACTTGCGGCAGCCACACTTTCAGACATTGCTTGGACAATGAGCCTGACTATAGGGCTCCACAAGCTTTCAGGCGTATATTTAGAGCGCCATTTAGTGGTATCGGGCACAAAGGCCGGGCGATCATCGCATTGGCCGTTTACGCCCGATATAGAGGGAGCTTTATCGGAAACGCTCCAGATGACGCTTTGGCGCTTGTGGATAACGAAGCCCGTCAGCATGCCTTGAGTCTGGGCTTAGCTCTACGACTCTCTCACTCATTAAGTGGTGGTACTCAGGGTATTCTCCCGCGAACCAAACTCATTTCCAAAGAAAATGAGATTATACTGGAAGTTCCAGATGATCTGTCTGCTCTGCTCGGAGTGCAGGTAAACAATCGACTTGCAGCATTGGCCGGTTGCCTCGGTAAATCTCACTCCATTCGGATTAGGGAAGATCTATAACCTGAATGTTGTTGTCTTTTATTGTGAACGCAATTTTTCCTTCTTTGAGGGCGAGGGCATCTTTTCCAAAGACCTCATATCTCCAACCATGCAAGGCAGGTACGTCAGCGTTGCTGTCCGCTGCTATTTTTTCCAGTTCTGCTGAGTTGCAGATCAGTTTTTGAGCCACGCCGTTTTCTTCACATTTGAGTTTTAAAAGAACTTTCAGCAATTCAGTTAGTGGTCCGAGCCCTTTCACGGGAGGTTTCTTTTGCGCGACAACAGGGCAGTCCTCGTCTGGAACAGCTTGACCTTGTGCAACGGCTGCTAGTAGCCCTGCACCCATTTTTCCTTCGGCAAATTTTTTACCTATTCCGCGAACATGACTTAGTTTTTCTGCAGATTTGGGTGGATTTGATGCAATTTCGAGCAAAGCTTCGTCGCGAAGAATCCGATTGCGCGGAATATCCTGCAAATGTGCCTGATTTTCCCTCCATGCGGCAATTTCTCGCAATATTGCAAGAAATCTTGGCTTATTGTTTCTTGTCTTAATACGCTTCCAGGCATTTTCGGGAGGAATGAAATAGGTGTCCGGGTTCTCAAGTATCTTCATTTCACTTGTGAGCCAGGAGAGTCTGCCGTTTTCTTCCAAGCTGGCTGTGAGCTTTTTATAAACTGTCCTCAGATGTGTTACATCAGCCATGGCATATTCAAGCTGCCTGTCAGTCAGGGGTCTTCTGGACCAGTCCGTGAATCGGGATGATTTGTCGATGCGTGCTCCCGCCAGATGGATACAAGGGTGTCGTAGCCCACAGATTCTCCGTATCCGCAAACCATTGCCGCGACCTGTGTATCAAATATGGGCGTTGGAACATTACCGCTTAAATGATGGAAAATTTCCAAATCCTGCCGGCCCGCGTGAAAAACTTTTAACACGCTGTCATTTTGCAACAATTGATATAAAGGGTCTAAAGAGATGCCTTTTGCCAATGGGTCAATAATTGCAGATTCATCCTCAGATGCAATCTGGACCAGACACAGCTTGGGCCAGAAGGTACTTTCTCGCAGGAATTCTGTATCGATTGTGACGAAGGGATGCGATGAAAGTCGGCTGCACAGCGTTTCCAACTGGTCTGTCTGGGTGATAATCTGCATTATTTTCAGTTACTTTGTTCGTTGTTTTCGCAAATCTGCGGGTAAAAATTGTAAAAAATGATCAAATAGGGACGTTAGATTATTTTATTGCATAAAGGAAGGTTGGCGTCTGCCTAAAAAGCATGTAATACAGGCCCTTTGATTCCCATTTTGGAATAAACTCCGAAAATAATCGACAAGAGAGATCTTATGCATAGTTACCGTACGCACACATGTGCAGAATTGCGTGAAACAAATGTTGGTGAAACAGCCCGGTTGTCCGGCTGGGTCCATCGAAAGCGTGACCATGGCAATTTGTTGTTTATTGATTTACGGGATCACTATGGCATTACACAATGCGTTATTGAAAATGACGTGGATATCTTTCCCGAAGTAGAAGCAGTTCGGGCTGAAAGTGTTATTACGGTCACAGGAACTGTCGTTGCCCGAAGCCAGGAAACCATTAACCCAAATCTGCCGACTGGTATGGTTGAGCTCGACATCAAGGAATTTGAACTGCAATCAGCCGCTGATGATCTTCCCATGCCGGTTTTTGGTGAGCAGGAATATCCTGAAGAAATTCGACTTCGCCACCGGTATCTTGATTTGCGGCGGGAACGTTTACACAACAATATTGTGCTGCGTTCACAGGTTATCGCTGAATTGCGTAACAGCATGCAGCAACAGGGCTTTATGGAGTTCCAGACACCGATCCTGACCGCATCTTCTCCTGAAGGCGCGCGCGACTTTCTGGTTCCAAGTCGGATGCATCCCGGCCAGTTTTACGCCTTGCCGCAGGCCCCGCAGCAGTTCAAGCAGTTGGTTATGATGTCCGGTTTTGATCGGTATTTCCAGATTGCACCCTGCTTCCGTGATGAAGATGCACGTGCTGATCGAAGCCCCGGTGAATTCTATCAGCTCGACATCGAAATGGCCTACGTTACGCAAGATGATGTGTTTGACGCAGTTGAGCCTGTGCTTACGAATGTTTTTCAGAAGTTTGCTGGTGACCGTAAGGTTGTAACGCCGTTTGAGCGAATTCCGTTCGATGAAGCAATGCTTAAATATGGTTCTGACAAACCGGATCTTAGAAACCCCATTCTTTTGTCGGATGTGACCGAAATTTTCCGTGGCTCCGGATTTGGCCTGTTTGCAAAAGCAGTTGAATCAGGCTCAGTTGTACGCGCGATACCAGCTCCAGGAGCGGGAGACCGCGCCCGTAGCTTCTTTGACAAGATGAATGATTGGGCTCGCAAAGAAGGAGCGGGAGGGCTTGGTTATATCATATTTAAAGATGGTGAAGCAAAAGGCCCAATTGCAAAGAATCTGGATGATGATCGTATTCAGAAAATTAAAGATACAGCGGGCGTCGCAGACGGAGATGGTATTTTCTTCGCGTGTGATAAGGAATTGAAGGCGGCTGAGCTTGCGGGTAAAGCCCGCAATATCATTGGTGAAGATCTGGATATCTTTGAAAAAGACGTCTTTAAATTCTGCTGGGTGATTGATTTCCCCATGTTTGAATATGACGAAAAAGAAAAGAAAATTGATTTCAGTCATAATCCATTTTCCATGCCGCAGGGTGGACTAGAAGCGCTTGAAACAATGGATCCATTGGATATCAAAGGATATCAGTATGATATCGTTTGTAATGGTATCGAACTTTCCTCTGGTGCGATCCGAAATCACCGCCCCGACATAATGGTCAAAGCTTTTGAAATAGCAGGTTACGACGCCAGTGTTGTTGAAGAGCGTTTTGGCGGTATGCTCAATGCATTCCGATATGGCGCGCCTCCGCATGGTGGGATTGCACCGGGTGTCGACCGAATTGTAATGCTGCTCGCAAATGAGCCAAACATTCGTGAGGTTATTTTGTTCCCAATGAACCAGCAGGCTCAGGATTTGATGATGCAGGCACCAGCGCCAGTACCAGCAAAGAATCTGCGGGAATTACATATTCGCACTGTTATGCCAGAGCCAAAGCCTCAGGACTAACGCATATTCGATAAAAAGTTAAAAGCCCGACATTGTTCGGGCTTTTATTCGTCTTTTTTTAAGAATTGAGACGCTAAGGTAGTCCCTCGTCTTAGAGGGTATTAATGTGACTACCGCAAAATTAAATGAACTGAGGGATGACAAGGAGAGATTTGTCGCCTTTTCCTTCGCCGCAGCGGATTTGTTGATTGAGCTGGATGCGTCTGCAAATATCTGTTTTATTTCAGGCGCTGCAAAAGGAATTACTGGCCGCGATGCGGACGATCTCATGGGGTCGCCGTTTGTCGATGTGCTTGACCCTCTTGATCGTCGTATGGTGTCTTACCTTCTTAAAAATATGAAGGAAGGGGAGCGGATAAGCCTGTTGGTGCCCGGATGGAAAATACCAATGTGTCTGCAATACTCGGTGCCTGTTCTTTACCTCGCTCACATGGACATCTTTATCTGACAATTAACGTAAGTGGCTTACCTGCCGCTCAATCCCTTTCGGTAAACAGAGATTCGGAAACAGGGTTACTAGATAAGAACGATTTTATGACCCTTGCAAAAGATCAACTGAGTCTTTCTGCTGAAACAGGACAGGATCTTGAACTTACTTTGCTGCATCTCGAAAATATAAGGGAGATGGCCAGTAATACTTCTGAAGCAGGAATGTCCGATTTTTTTGACCGAATGGGAAGTATTTTGCGGGGTTATTCCTATGGCGGAGACTCAGCCGGGCGAATTGACGGGGACAAATACGGCGTTCTACATCCAAAGTCCATGGATAGTAGTGTTCTGAAAGAAAAAGTGGAAAATTTGTCAGAGGATGTTGCCCCTGGTCATGGTGTAAAAGTCGCGTCCAGCAATGTTGATTTGGACAAAGGTCAGCTCTCTTCAGAGAATGCAAGTAATGCGCTGATGTTCGTTATCAACAGTTTTGTTAATAATGAAGGTAACGACTTTAATATAGAAAATTTGGCTGACGGTCTTCAAGGTCGAATGGAATCCACAATGAACCGGATTTCATCCCTAAAAACAGTATTCTTGAAACATGATTTTAGTCTGGTATATCAGCCAATCGTCAATTTACTGGACGAAAGCGTCCATCATCATGAGGTGTTATGCCGTTTTAAAGAAGGTGAATCTCCGTTTGAAACAGTAACATTCGCGGAAGAGGTCGGAATTATTCTGGATCTGGATCTAGCGGTCGCAAAGAAAGCGCTCGAATATTTAAAAGGTTTCCGAAAATTGGGATCTGATATTCCGCCTCTTGCAATTAACATATCAGGACATTCAATTGAGTCAGACGCATTTATTGACTCCCTTACTCAGTTGTTTGAATTAAATAATGATGTCAGCAAAAGCGTTGGGATCGAAATTACCGAAACAACTCAGGTCAAAGATCTTAAAAGAGCCGATAGCGTTATTCAAAATTTCCGACGAAAAGGAATTCATGTTGCACTTGATGACATGGGCTCAGGATCGTCATCCTTTCAGTATATTCGTGCAATAAATACCGATTTTGTGAAAATTGACGGGGCTTACGTGCGCGATGTCCTGAATAACGATCGTGATAAAGCAATATTAAAAAGCATGATCCGATTGTGTGCTGACCTGAAAATCGGAACAATCGCTGAAATGGTTGAAACCAAAGAACAACTTACTCTTTTAAAGAGCCTGGGCGCTGATCACGGTCAAGGATGGCTATTCGGTAAACCGGTTCCCGAAATTGTGCTGCCTAAAAAACGCCGTGCCGTGACCATGAATGTAAAACGTCAGGGTTTCAAAACCGGGTGGGCGTAATAATCAGCGCCTGCACATTTGGATCTGTGCAAGCGCTGACCGTTCATTCAGATCACAGAATGGCAGGTAGATTGAGTTCATGCTCTCTTGCACATTCTTTGGCGATTTCGTAGCCGGCATCAGCGTGACGCATGACACCTGTGGCTGGATCATTCCAGAGAACCCGCTCAATCCTTTTTGCTGCATCCTCTGTACCATCACAGCAGATCACAACCCCGGAATGCTGGCTGAAACCCATGCCAACGCCCCCGCCATGGTGAAGGCTGACCCATGTTGCGCCTGAAGCCGTGTTGAGCAAGGCGTTCAGAAGGGGCCAGTCAGAAACCGCGTCCGAGCCATCCTGCATGGCTTCAGTTTCCCTGTTTGGTGAGGCAACTGAGCCAGAATCCAGATGATCACGGCCAATGACAACAGGGGCTGATAGCTCACCGGTTTTGACCATTTCATTAAATGCCAGTCCCAATCGATGACGATCACCAAGGCCAACCCAACAAATTCGGGCGGGAAGCCCTTGAAACTCAATACGCTCTTGAGCCATATCCAGCCATTTATGCAGCGCCGGGTTATCAGGGATCAGCTCTTTAACCTTGGCATCTGTTTTACGGATGTCTTCCGGATCACCTGACAAAGCTGCCCAACGAAATGGCCCGATCCCACGGCAGAATAAGGGGCGAATATAGGCAGGGACAAATCCCGGAAAACTGAAAGCGTTTTCTAACCCCTCTTCAAATGCGATCTGGCGGATATTGTTGCCATAGTCAACTGTTGGAATTCCCATCTCAGAAAAAGCAACCATCGCTTCCACATGCTTTTTCATTGATGCTCTGGCTTCTTTTTCAACCTGTTTTGGATTAGTTTGACGCGCTTCGTTCCATTGATTAACCGTCCAGCCTAATGGAAGATAGCCGTTAATTGGATCATGGGCAGAAGTCTGATCTGTGACCAAGTCGGGTCGCACACCACGTTTGACAAGTTCAGGAAAAATCTCAGCCGCGTTCCCCAGAAGACCAACAGACTTGGCTTCACCGGCTTCAGTCCAGCGCTTGATCATTTCAAGTGCTTCATCCAGATTGTCCGTTTTTTCGTCTACATATCTGGTTCTTTTACGAAAATCGATTTTTTCTTCGTTGCATTCAACGGCGAGACAGCAAGCACCGGCCATTACTGCAGCAAGGGGTTGGGCTCCTCCCATTCCGCCAAGGCCTCCGGTTAATATCCACTTGCCAGCAAGATTTCCACCAAAATGCTGACGTCCGGCCTCGACAAAGGTTTCGTAAGTCCCCTGAACAATTCCCTGACTGCCAATATAAATCCAGGAACCAGCTGTCATTTGTCCGTACATCATTAGTCCGGCTTTATCGAGCTTGTTAAAATGATCCCAGTTTGCCCAGTTTGGAACCAGATTAGAGTTCGCAATTAACACTCTGGGGGCATCTTTATGCGTTTTAAAGACGCCAACGGCTTTACCGGATTGCACCAAAAGAGTTTGATCTTCATCAAGCTTTTTAAGTTCATCTGTAATGATATCGAAATCTCGCCATGTCCGCGCAGCTCGGCCGATACCGCCATAAACCACAAGTTCGTTGGGGTTTTCAGCAACATCTGGATCAAGATTATTCATCATCATTCTCAGCGGGGCTTCTGTCAGCCAGGACTTTGCATTCAGCTCTGTTCCTCTGGGTGCCCGAATTTCGCGGATGTTATGACGGGGATTGTTCATTTATCGTCTCCGATTGGATTTAGAGATTAAATTTTAAGCTCGAAAAGTGAGGGTAATCCGGCGGTCTGTACAATGGCCCCTTGCGCAACAAGGTCTGCTGCCTGTTCAAGATCATTTGCCAGGTATCGATCTTCTGTAATTGCCGGAATTTTTGATCTGATTTTTTCAATGACTTCAGACAGTTGGTCGCTAGTCTTTAAAGGTGACCGCAACTCAATTCCCTGTGCCGCTGCCAGCGCCTCAATTCCGAGGATATGCTCAAGATTGTCAGACATTTCGAGCAATCGGCGAGCACCGTGGCAGGCCATGGATACATGATCTTCCTGATTGGCCGATGTTGGCGTAGAATCCACGGACGCCGGATGAGAGCGCTGCTTGTTTTCTGACATCAAGGCCGCTGAAGTGACTTCCGCAATCATAAGTCCGGAGTTTATGCCAGGTTCTGGGGATAAAAAGGCCGGTAGTCCGAAACTTAATGCAGGATCCACAAGAAGGGCGATACGACGCTGTGCAATTGAGCCGATTTCTGCGATTGCGATCGCAATTTGATCAGCGGCGAAGGCCACTGGCTCAGCGTGAAAATTGCCACCAGATACGATAGATCCGTCAGAAAGGACAAGCGGGTTATCAGTAACAGCATTCGCCTCAATCTGAAGGGTCTTACCTGCTTGCCTGAGAAGATCGAAAACCGCTCCCATAACCTGGGGTTGGCACCTGATGCAGTATGGATCCTGAACACGGCTGTCGCCCTCACGATGAGTTTCCCTGATCTGAGATCCTTCCATCAGAGTGCGTAAGGTTTTACCTGCTTCTATTTGTCCCTGATGACAGCGAAGCAAATGGATTTCTTCGCGAAAAGGTGCAGAAGATCCCATGGCAGCATCTGTTGAAAGCGCTCCGGTAACAAGTGCCGACTGCGCACAGTTCCAGGCCTTGAAAAATCCTGCCAGCGCAAGTGCCGTTGACGCCTGCGTTCCGTTAATTAAGGCAAGCCCTTCTTTGGGGCCAAGCGTTACAGGTTTCAGGCCTGCACTGGCAAGAGCAGCCTGTCCCGACATCCGCTCCCCTTGAAAAAATGCTTCACCTTCACCAATCATGACGGCTGCCATATGGGCGAGGGGGGCCAGATCACCAGAAGCGCCGACTGACCCTTGTGCAGGAATTAGCGGAATAACTCCGGTTTCGAGCATAAGTTCAATCTGTTCTATAATGCACATTCGAACGCCGGATGCACCGCGTCCAAGTGACAGCAGTTTTAACGTCATAATGAGCCGCACAAGTGCAGGGTCAAGTGGCGAGCCAACCCCGCTGCAATGAGACAGGATTAGATTGCGTTGTAGCGTTTGTGTATCGCTGGCCGGTATCTTAATGCTCGCCAGTTTTCCAAACCCTGTATTCACACCATAAATGGCTTCTTCACCAGCGGCGGCTTTTTCAATTAAGGCTGCGCTTTTCTCTACACCTGTGGTGACAATTCTATCCAGCTTTACTGAAGTATCAGACGAATAAACAGTAAAGAGATCCGAAAGCGTGGCTTCTCCGGGCACAAGTGTCAGCTTCATTTTTCATCTCCGCGATACATACTGTGTAGGGGGTTAAAACCTGCCCGGTATGCCAACTCTGCAGGATGTTCAGCATCCCAAATAGCGAAACTGGATTTTTTGCCCGCTTTTATTGCGCCGAAATCTTTTTCAATTCCCAGTGCCTTGGCAGCATTGAGTGTAATCCCTTTGAGGGCTTCTTCTGGGGTCAATCTGAACAGTGTACAGGCGAGATTAAGTATCAATAATAAAGAGCTCACAGGAGAGGAACCTGGATTGCAATCCGTTGCCAGCGCAATGGGCACCGAATAATCGCGAAGACTTTGAATGGGCGGCAATTTGTTTTCTCTTAGAAAATAGAATGCACCGGGCAGCAGGACAGCCACCGTTCCCGATGTCTTCATTGCAGCAACACCGTCTTCTTCCAGATATTCCAAATGGTCTGCGGACAATGCACCATATCGAGCTGCCAATTCTGTTCCTTTGAGGTTGGATAATTGCTCAGCATGTATTTTTATATCCAGATCAAGGGATTTAGCTTTATTGAAAACCCGTTCAACCTGCGAAGGTGAGAAGGCGATCCCTTCACAAAATGCGTCTACAGCGTCAATTAGGCCCTCTTCATGTCCTATTTCCATACCTGGCAGCACAATCTGGTCGATATACTCATCGGATTTGTTTTCATATTCAGGGGGGATTGCATGGGCAGCCAAATAAGTTGTTTTAATGATCACTTCTCTGCGCTGCTGCAATTCACGTGCAGCACGCAACATCTTCAATTCTTCCTCGGTAGTCAGCCCATATCCAGATTTTATCTCCACAACGGCTACGCCTTCGGCGATCAAACTGTCTAGTCGGGGCAGGGCGTCTTCAACCAGCTCTTCAACGGATTTACCGCGCGTTGCCTTGACTGTAGATATAATGCCACCACCGGCGCGGGCTATATCTTCGTAGCTGGCTCCTTGCAGTCGCATTTCAAATTCGCGGGCCCGATTACCTCCATGCACCAGATGGGTATGGCAATCGATGAATGTCGGGGTAACCAAGCGGCCTTCAAGGTCAACTGCCTCATATTGGCGATATGCTTGTGGAATATCTTCAAATTCGCCAACCCACTGGATTTCTCCGTTGCTAACGGCAATGGCACCTTTTTCAACAAGTCCATATTGTTCAGCTATATCCTCGTCAAAGGTCACCAAACGACCATTTTTGAGCAATTGATTGGTCACAGCCACTCCTTTAGCATTTGCTATTATCTTACATATTGATATTATGTACATACATAATACGTCAATAAAAAAGATTTCAATTTGTGTGTAAGGCTGTTTGTGGTTTTGATCAGGGTTGTTTTGTAATAAAACGCTTTGAAAATTTAAAAATGAAGATTGGGTAGGGACAGGTGACAAAAACCCGGACTGCATCGTTTCAGGCGATTAAAACAGAAATTCTTGGCAAGATTAAAAACGGGTACTGGAATCCAGGCGATATCATTCCCGGCGAAGAAAGCCTCGCGGAAAGCTATGGATGTTCGCGTGTTACTGTAAACAGGGCACTTCGGGAACTGGCGGAGGAAGGGTTTGTTGAACGCCGCCGAAAATCCGGAACAAGAGTTTCTCTTAACACCAGCCGGGATGCACGGGTTCAAATCCCTATTGTGCGGGAAGAAATTGAAAATAAAGGCGCTACTTACCGGTATGAACTGATCTTGAATGAAGAAGTCGTCGCCCCAACTGATGTATGCCGTAAAATGAACCTGCAAAAAGGTGTAAAAGCACTGCATATCAAATGCTTACACTTGGCTGATGAAGTCCCTTATCAATTTGAAGATCGTTGGATCAACCTTGATCATGTACCGGCTGCACGAGAAACTGATTTCTCTGAAGTGAGTCCTAATGAATGGCTGGTTCGAAAAGAGCCCTTTTCCGAAGCAGAACACACTTTTTCAGCCATGCTGGCCGACGAGGAAACAGCGAATATGCTGGAAATTGAAAAAGGCGATGCGTTATTTGTCGTTGAGAGACGGACATGGCGGGAAAAGAACTCTATCACATCTGTAAAATTATCGTTCCCCGGAGCGTCATATAAAATGACGACCCGGGGATAACTGACTAAGCGACAGATTGGAAATACGCTTTCAATATACTAACTGGTAATTACTCTAAAGCTGACTACTAACTACTTGATACTAAACACTAAAGACTAAACACAGTTTAAAAAGTACGCTACTGACAGGGAGGATTATGAACAGCCACTTGTTGAGCCGCATGTATCGCATTTCATACAAGTCCCGTTTCGAACCAGAGTGAAATTCCCGCATTCCGTACAGCTATCCCCTTCATAGCCTTTCATCCGCGCTTCCATAACTTTATCCGCTCTTGAACTGGAAGAACTGCTACTTGCTGCTGCTGACGTGGTGACAGTATTTGCGCTCGTGGCTACTCCGGCAGACGCGCTTCCACCCGCCATTGCGGATTGCGCTTCAACAGCACCCGTCATTGTCATTCCGGAAAGTCCACCTTGTAACACTTCAAAGTTCTTGGATCTGATATATCCTGTTGAGGTGAGATTTATGACGTTATCCAGTGCAGATGGGGCTTCAGCGACTTCATCCGATGCAATCTCAGCCTGTTCTTCTCCACCACCAATCGCGTCGATACGCAAATCATCAACATCAACATGTGCAAGATCATTGCGACCCAGATAAGAAATAGCGAGTTCACGGAATAGATAATCCAGAATTGAAGTGGACATCTTGATGGCATCATTGCCCTCAACAATTCCGGAAGGTTCAAATCGTGTAAACGTATAGGCCTCAACGAATTCCTCAAGCGGTACGCCATATTGCAAGCCAATCGATATGGCGATTGCAAAATTATTCATCAGGCTTCTGAATGCGGCGCCTTCTTTGTGCATATCAATGAACAACTCACCAAGTGAACCGTCATCATACTCACCAGTGCGCAGATAGACCTTGTGTCCGCCAACAACCGCTTTTTGGGTGTATCCTTTGCGACGTGTTGGCAGTTTTTTGCGCCCGCCCGCAATACGTTCGACAATTCGTTCCGCAACGACTGTACTTGCAGCCGCAGGTGCGGCCTGCACAACTGCTTCCAGCTCAAGATCCTCTTCATCCTCGTCAATATTGATTGCAGACAATGGCTGACTGAGTTTGGAGCCGTCACGGTAGAGTGCATTTGCCTTGAGTCCCAATTTCCAGGATAACAAATATGCCTCTTTGCAGTCTTCAACAGTGCTGGCATTCGCCATATTGATAGTTTTGGAGATTGCCCCAGAGATAAAGGGTTGAGCCGCCGCCATCATCTTGATGTGACTTTCAACTGACAGGTACCGTTTTCCAATTCGACCACAAGGATTTGCACAATCAAAGACTGCCAAATGTTCATTCTTTAGGTGAGGAGCACCTTCCAAGGTCATGGTTCCGCAGCAATAACTGTTTGCTTTTTCAATATCTTGCTTACTGAACCCAATGGCCGCCAGCAAATCAAAGTTATAGTCATTGAGTGCATTCGCATCCAGACCCAGAGTCTCTGTGCAGAAGCTTTCACCCAGCGTAAATTTGTTAAATACAAATTTGATGTCAAAGCTGGCTTCCAGTCCTTGCTCAACTTTTTCCAGAATCTCGTCAGTAAATCCCTTTTCACGAAGCGCTTCGTGATTGACACCGGGGGCATCCTGCAATGTTCCATGCCCCACGGCATATGAGATAATCTCATTCACCTGCGATCTGTCATAGCCCAGCTTTCCAAGGGCTTCTGGGATGGTCCGGTTTATGATCTTAAAGTAACCGCCTCCTGCAAGCTTTTTGAACTTAACAGTCGCAAAATCCGGCTCAATACCTGTTGTATCACAGTCCATAACCAGTCCGATTGTTCCTGTTGGCGCAATTACTGTTGCCTGCGCGTTCCGGTAACCGAACTTCTCCCCAAGTTCCAGCGCATCGTCCCAGGATTGTATGGCTGCCTCTAAAAGTTCTTTATTCTGACAGTTCTTCAAATCAAGAGGAACTGGTGTGACAGAAAGTCCTTCATACCCAGTTGCGTTGCCATGGGCTGCGTTTCTGTGATTTCGAATAACACGCAGCATGTCTTTTGCATTTTTCTTGTAACCGGGGAATGCACCGAGTTCGGAGGCCATTTCCGCACTGGTTTTATAAGACGTTCCCGTCATCAGTGCCGTAATAGCACCACATAGGGCGCGACCTTCGTCGGAGTCGTAAGGAAGACCCTGTGACATCAGTAATCCACCAATATTCGCGTAACCAAGCCCCAAAGTTCTGAACTTGTATGACAATTTAGCAATTTCCTCAGATGGGAACTGGGCCATCAGAACGGAAATCTCAAGCGTAATTGTCCAAAGTCGGGACGCATGAATTAGGCCCTCTACATCCAGGCTTTTGTCCGCGCGGCGAAAATTCATCAAGTTCAGCGACGCAAGATTGCAGGCTGTATCATCAAGGAACATATATTCCGAACAGGGGTTTGACGCGTTAATTCGGCCGTCCTGCGGGCAGGTATGCCAGTCATTGATTGTAGTGTCATACTGCAGACCGGGATCTGCGGATTGCCACGCGCTTTCACCAATCATATCCCAAAGTTCGCGTGCCTTGATGGTTTTCGCAACTTTCCCGTCAACACGACGGATCAGATTCCAATCACTGTCATCCAGAACGGCCTTGATAAATGCGTCAGTTACCCGCACTGAGTTGTTGGAATTCTGGCCTGAAACGGTCAGGTAGGCTTCTGAATCCCAATCCGTGTTATAGGTTTCAAACTCAATCTCAGTAAAACCCTGTTTGGCAAACTGAATGACCCGCTGGGTGTAATTCTCCGGAACCATTGCCTTTCGGGCAGCGATAATTGCTTTTTTAAGTGCCGGGTTTTCAGCTACATTATAAGCTTCATCTCCCTCGACAGCCGAACAGGCCTTGATAACCTCGTTTAAATGTTTGTTGCAAAGTTTTGAGCCAGCAACCAGTGCTGCAACTTTTTGCTCTTCAACGGCTTTCCATTGAATATATTCTTCAATATCCGGATGATCGATATCCAGCGTTACCATCTTGGCTGCGCGTCTGGTTGTGCCACCTGACTTAATTGCACCTGCAGCCCGATCCCCGATTTTGAGGAAACTCATCAGTCCGGATGACTTGCCGCCACCTGACAGGCTCTCACCCGCGCTTCGAACGTTGGAAAAATTGGTCCCCGTTCCTGATCCATATTTGAACAGTCGCGCTTCACGCACCCACAAATCCATTATGCCGCCATCATTGACCAGGTCGTCATCGACCGACTGAATGAAACAGGCGTGGGGTTGTGGATGTTCATAGGAACTGTCTGATTTTTTCAGCTTTCCGGTTTTATAGTCGACATAGGAATGTCCCTGAGCCGGACCGTTAATGCCATATGCCCAATGCAAGCCGGTATTAAACCATTGCGGTGAATTTGGTGCTCCCATCTGTTTGGCGAGCATATAACGCATTTCGTCAAAATAGGCGCGAGCGTCGTCTTCGGTGTCGAAATATCCACCTTTCCAGCCCCAATATGTCCATGTGCCGGCAAGCCTGTCAAATACTTGCGTAGCAGATGTCTCTCCGCCAAAACGGTCTTCTTCAGGAAGCTCACTCAGAGCATCTTCATCTGGAACTTGGCGTGATAGCCAGAGGGGTACGTCTTCCTCTTCAAATGTTTTCAGTCGGGCAGGGACACCGGCTTTGCGGAAGTATTTTTGCGCAATGATATCGCAAGCAACCTGAGACCATTCAGATGGAACATCAATGTTATCAAGCTTGAAGACCACGGACCGTCTGGGTTTCGAATTTCACTGGTTGCCTGGCGAAATTTGATTTTTGCATAAGGTGACGAGTTTTCGTCTGTATAGCGCCGTGAAATACGCATGTTTTACTATCCCTGCTTTACCTGATCAATGGTCTCAAAACTGTCCGGATTTCAGGATATCTCTGCTTTTTATGAGCAGATCACATATGATTGACATACCATATGTGGTGTCCCCCAAAGTCCTGACCACAAGGATGGTGCATCTGTCTCATATTGAAGTCAACAATCAGTTTTACCATATATGGTGTTTGCTTTCAGAAGTGTGTCCTATATGTCGTGGAAAAATGCGATTTCACAGGACAATTAATTTTTTTGATAACTACAAGCGGATAAATTCTTCATCACTTGCGGATGCCAAAACACCGCAAATACCGAAATTAAAATTCCAAAATTCAGAATCACGCAAATTTGACCGTGATTAAACTCAGCTCCGCAAATTGGTCACATTATTAACTGAAAATTAGGGTGGAAATTGAAAGATATACTTTACGTCAATGCGCTGTGATGCCATATTCCAGCGAAATTTTCATTTTCTGATGGACGAGAAGATTATGGCCACGATTGGTACGAAACTGTTTACCTGGAGAAAAGGTCTCCTTGTTGGTGAAGATCAGTTTGGAAATAAATATTATAAAGAAAAAGGAACACCGACGGGTCCATTTGGCCGTGAACGCCGCTGGGTGATTTATAAAGGGCGCCCTGAGGCCTCCAAGGTTCCAGCGGCTTGGCATATCTGGTTGCATTACACGACTGACCTGTTGCCAGACCAGCAGCAGGTGGAAAAGAACAATTGGGAAGAAGAACATCTTCCAAATCTGACCGGTACAGATCATGCGTATCATCCGGGTGGGTCTGTTTTGGTTTCAGGTGAACGCCAGAAAAGTACCGCTGATTATCAGGCATGGAAGCCTGAGTAACAAACTGGCTGCTCACTCGGGATAAAGGGGATGTGGGTTGGGAAATAATATAGTCGAAACAATAATTGGCGCGGTCGTATTGGCATTTGCCGCCATCTTTTTGATTTTTGCCTACCGGACAGCAGATATCGGCGGCGGTGGAAACGGATTGAATCTGGTAGCCAGATTTGATCAGGTCGACGGACTTCAGGTTGGCAGTGACGTTCGCATGAGTGGCATTAAAGTGGGCACTGTTACCAGCCAGCATCTGGACCCGAAAACATATGAAGCTGTCATTGGTATTAGTATTGCCAAAGAAATTGAGCTGCCCGAAGACACAGCCGCAAAAATTGCATCAGAAAGTTTACTTGGCGGTAGCTATCTGGATCTGGAACCCGGCGGAGCGGATGCGATGCTTGCAGATGGCGGTGAAATTACTTTCACACAAAGTGCTGTCAGTTTGATGGACCTTATAGGACAAGCCATTTTCAGTGCATCCAGTAATGATAAATAAACGCGTCGCGATCATTCCTTCCTGTATCAAGATTGCTACTGTTTTTGGGTTTTTGTTTGCAGCCACCAGTTCTTATGCAGACAATCTGAGCGGTGAGGCGGCTGTTTTAAGGGCGCTAGACAAAGTAACTGCCCGTACGGAAGACCTTACCATTGAAGTTGGTGAAACGGTAAGATACGGGACACTGGATATCACTGTCCGTAAATGTTTAAAACGCCCTCCGGAAGAAACACCGGAAACTGCCACATTTCTGGAAATCGAAGAAAATCGCGTGGATGAAGAAAAACAGTCTCTGTTTATGGGATGGATGTTTGCATCCAGCCCCGCTTTGAACGCTCTTGAGCATCCGGTTTATGACGTTTGGGTTATTGATTGCAAAATTTCTGCACCAGAACAGTCCGGTTCCAACGAATAAAAATCTGCTTTGATCTTAAGCGCATCGGCCAAGCGTCGATGATATTCCTCTCGCGATATTTCAATGGCACCCAAGGATGCAAGGTGGTCTGTCAAAAACTGGGTATCCAGTAACCTGTACCCGCCTTTAAGCAAGCGGGCAATCAGGGCAACGAGCGCTATTTTACTGGTATTTTTTTCCCGCGAAAACATGCTTTCACCACAAAAAACGCCTGCAAAGGAAACACCATAAAGTCCACCAACTAACGTGTCATCTTTCCAGACTTCCACGGAATGAGCAGAGCCTCTTTGGTGAAGTTCTGTATATAAATCTAGAATAGTGCGATTTATCCAGGTGTTTTCACGGCCGGGTGCTGGAGTTGCACATTCCTTCATCACACGCCGAAAACATGTGTCTACCGTTATTTTAAAGAGATCTTTTCGGATTATTTTTTTCAGGCTACGGGAAACATGAAAATCATGAAGAGGAAAGATCCCGCGCCATTCAGGGTCGACCCAGAAAAGATCTGGATCGTCCCTTGATTCTGCCATGGGAAAAATCCCATGTGTATAGGCGTTCAATAAAATTTCAGGCGTTAAGATCGTCATCAGAGACTTCTTTTATAAAAACGCCTTAACGTTTTCCCTCAATAAATTTTTCCAGCCAGTGAATATTATAATCTCCGGCGAGAAAATCTTCATTTTCAAGCAGGGCTTGGTGTAGCGGCAATGTTGTCTTGATGCCACCAACAACAAACTCTTCCAACGCCCGTTTTAGGCGGGCCATACATTCTTCGCGGTTCGACCCGTGCACGATAAGCTTTGCGATCAGGCTGTCGTAATAGGGCGGAACATTATATCCAGCATAAAGTGCTGAATCCACGCGAACTCCCAAACCGCCGGGCGCATGAAAATCCAGAACAGGGCCGGGACTTGCGGCAAATGTATCAGGATCTTCCGCCGTAATACGGCATTCAATGGAATGACCAGAGAATTTTATATCCTCCTGTGTCAGGTCAAGCTTATGACCTGCAGCAACTTTGATCTGTTCGCGAACCAGATCAATTCCGGTGACCATTTCCGTCACAGGGTGTTCCACCTGCAAGCGGGTATTCATTTCAATGAAATAAAACTGATCATTTTCAAACAGGAATTCAATGGTGCCGACACCCTCATATCCCATTTCACGAATTGCATCTGCGACCGTTTTACCAATTTCTTCGCGCAATTCATCCTTCAACGCGGGCGAAGGTGTTTCTTCGAGCGCTTTTTGGTGACGGCGTTGCAGCGAGCAATCACGTTCACCAAGATGAACAACATTTCCTTGCCCATCCGCCAATACCTGGATTTCAATATGACGGGGAGTCCCCAGATATTTTTCGATATAAACAGCGTTATCGCCGAAGGCCATCTGGCTTTCCGCGCGAGCCGAGGAATAAGCTTCCGAAATATCTTTTTCGGTTTCAGCCACTTTCATTCCGCGGCCACCGCCACCTGCTGACGCTTTAATAATCACAGGATAGCCGATTTCCGCCGCAATTTTCTTGGCCTCATCAAGCTGGTAACCTCACCGTCTGATCCGGGAACGCAAGGCACACCAAATTTTCGCATGGTCTCCTTGGCGGCAATTTTATCACCCATCAAGCGAATATGATCCGCGGATGGCCCAATAAATTTGATGCCATGTGCCGTAACGATGTCGACAAATTTGGCATTCTCGGACAGAAAACCATAGCCGGGATGAATGGCGTTGGCATTCGTGACTTCGGCTGCAGAAATAATGGCCGGCATGTTGAGGTAACTGGCTGTAGAACTTGGTGGCCCGATACAGACACTTTCATCTGCAAGGCGGACATGCATCGCATCCGCATCCGCTTCGGAATGTACGGCCACAGTGCGAATACCCATCTCGCGGCAGGCCCTGTGAATTCGGAGCGCAATTTCACCGCGGTTCGCAATGAGGATTTTATCAAACATATTGTCTACTTCGCTCACTCAATAATGACGAGGGGCTGACCAAATTCCACTGGTGTTGCATCCTCTACCAGAACGTCAACGACTTTCCCGCCTTTTGGCGCAGCAATTGGGTTCATGGTTTTCATGGCTTCAACAATCAGAAGTGTTTGACCTTGTGAGACAGTATCACCGGGCTTTACAAAAACATCGGCACCCGGTTCAGGAGCTAGATAGGCGGTTCCAACCATTGGCGATTTCACTGCGCCTGGATGACTATCTGCTTCTACGGCTGTAGTCGCCGCGTCCGCAGCAGGTGCAGCTACTGGAGCAGGGGCGACGACTGGCGCCGCAACAGGGGCAGCCTGCGCAGTTGCAGCTGTAGTTGATCCTCTGGAGACGCGAATGCGACTATCATCGCTTTCTACTTCGATTTCTCCCAAGCCCGTGTCGCTCATAATTTCAGCAAGTTCACGGATAGCATCCATGTCGATTTTAAATTTACTCATCGCTTTTCGACTTTTCATCTCTATTGTTTCAAATGTTCGGTCATCGCCTGCAGAGCTAATAAATAACTCGTTACGCCGAAACCACAAATAACACCCAGAGCCACCGGCGAAATGTAACTGTGATGCCGAAATGTCTCACGGGCAAATGTATTGGAAATATGGACTTCTATGCAAGGAAGCCCAACACCTCTCAAAGCGTCATGCAAGGCAACCGAGGTATGCGTGTAAGCACCAGCATTGAGAATAATTCCTTCATGCTTGCCTGCAGATTGATGAATGGCGTCAATTAATTTACCTTCATGATTACTCTGCAAAAACTCAAGCTCCAGATCCAGTTCTCTTGCTTTGGTGATACAGCGGGTTTCAATATCAGCAAGTGTCAGATCCCCATAAACCTGAGGTTCCCGCTGACCCAGCAGATTTAGATTTGGACCATTTAATACAAGTACTGACTTTCCCATTCACACCCCTAGTTGCTATCCGCCGATCAGTAGTGAGCTACTTATAAAGAACTTTTTAACGATGATAAAGTCGTACGGATGATTATTGTAAATAAAGTGTCAAAAGTTGATGCGGAAGTGGTTGCATACAAATGCGTTGCGAACCATAATCCGCTCTGAAATTTCCTGTTTTTGATCACAAGTAAGGCAGAATCCATGCGACTCACCATAAATGGTGAAACACACCAGTTTGAAAATCCTTTAAATCTTGGACAACTTCTGAATATCCTCGAATTGGATGGCACCAAAGTTGCCATTGAAAGAAATCTGGAAATCGTTCCAAAGTCCCAATATTCAAGCCTTGAGTTACAGGATGGCGACAAGTTGGAAATCGTACATTTCATTGGGGGTGGAAATTCAATGGTAGCTGAAGATGATGGACTTGTCGTAGCGGGACGGAAGCTGAATTCCCGTCTGATTGTTGGCACTGGTAAATACAAGGACTTTGAAGAGACCAAGCTGGCGATTGAAGCCTCCGGTGCTGAGATGGTAACTGTTGCAGTTCGCAGGGTAAATATCACTGATCGCAAACAGCCCATGCTGGTTGATTATGTAGATCCACAAAAATATGTGTACTTACCCAACACCGCTTTCTGCTACACAGCCGATGAAGCCCTTCGCACATTGCGACTGGCCCGGGAAGCCGGGGGATGGGATCTCGTCAAACTGGAAGTTCTGGGGCATGAGAAAACTCTGTATCCAAACATGGTTGAAACCCTGAAAGCTGCTCGTACGCTTATCGATGAAGGGTTCAAGGTCATGGTGTATTGTTCTGATGATCCGATCATGTGTCAGGAACTGGAAGATATGGGATGTGTAGCGATCATGCCTTTGGGAGCACCCATTGGATCAGGGCTTGGCATTCAGAACCCTGTTGGTATTGGAATAATAAAAGAACAGGCGAAGGTCCCGGTTATTGTTGATGCAGGCGTTGGTACTGCATCTGATGCAACCATTGCCATGGAACTTGGCTGTGATGGTGTGCTGATGAACACAGCGATTGCGCACGCTAAAAATCCAGTGTTGATGGCTGCGGCTATGAAAGACGCTGTTAAAGCGGGACGCAAATCATTTCTTGCTGGTCGAATGGAGCGGAAGAAATACGCTGATCCTAGCTCGCCTCTGGCGGGATTAATCTGATAGGATCAATTTATCCTTTGATAACTGATCTGCCTGCTGATCAAGTTTAGCCAGTATTTCCAATAATTTGGCTAGATCCTGCTGATCAAGTGAGGAGAGTAGATTCCGCTCAAAATCCTGCGCCAGCGGTATGATCCTTTCCAGAACATCATGCCCTTTATCTGTAAGGTGAAGGGCATAGGCGCGCCTGTCTTTAGGTGTAACTTTCCGCTGGATGCGTCCTGACTTTTCAAGTCGCTCTATTGCCCGGCTAATGCTAACCTTGTCCAGTGATGCCAAATCACTGACCTGACGCGCCGTTAATCCAGGTTGTTCTCCAATAATCGCAACAACGCGCCATTCATGAATTGTCAGATCAAATTGCTCTGAATATCGCTCAGCCAACGTACGGCTGATAATTCCCGAAAGTTTAGTCAGCCGATAGGGCAAAAATTCATTTAGTGAAAGCTTAGGTTTTGAATTTTTCATTACTGTATTTTGCGCAATCACATCGCAAAGAACAACATCTAGTTGGTCACACTGCTTTTTTTCTGCTCTCTCGCATCTTCGACCATCGCCAGCATTCGCTGAGCCGGTATCGCACCCGCTGCCATCCGGCCACCGATTACAAAGGCAGGCGTTCCTGTAATGTTTAACTGATTTGCCAGCGCATAGGTTCTGGAAATATTTTCTTCAATATCTGCCGATTTCATGTCGCTCTTGAATTTATCAATCTCAAGCCCAAGATCCGCAGCAAGTTGGAGAAGCTTTTCTTCTGTTATCGAGCCGCGCATTTGCATCAACGCCGTATGATATTCCATATATTTATTCTGCTTTTGTGCAGACATGGCAGCATGCGCTGCTAAAACAGATGGGGGCCCCAGTATCGGGAATTCTTTGAACACTAGCCTGATATTTCCATCGCTTTCGACGGCTTTAAGTATCTCGGGGAAGCTTTGCTTGCAATATCCGCAGCGGTAGTCAAAAAATTCAACAATTGTGATATCGCCGTTGGGGTTTCCGGCTACATAGCTAAAGCCATCATTTTCCAGTTCCCCTTGATACATGGAAAGAGCCTGACGTTCCTGTTCCGCTTTTTCCCGAGCTTCAACAACGCTGAGCTTTTCTATCACTTCCCTGATTATTTTCGGATTATCCAGCAGATACGCCCTTACTTTCTCACCAAAAGCCTGCTCCGAGTCTGTTTTCTGGTATTGGTACATATTAAATCCAAAGACACCGATGATCCCAATCACCAGCAATATTGCCAAAAAAGTGACTCTTGTATTTTGACGCATCAAATTTCCAATTCAAAAAATACGTGTCGATAAAATTAGGCTAAAGGTATTTCATGTAAATAACAAAGCACAAGCTTGTTATCCTAATTATTCTTCTCAGAGATTTTCCGATTAGCCAGGCTGATTATGTCTTCAGCACGCAATGAGCCTGGTGAACCTGCTTTCATGAGTTCCTGCGCCCTTTGCGCGTGAAACTTTGCTTTTGCAAGATTGCCGAGGAGCAAGAAACGTTCGGCCGTGGCAAGGGCGGTATTGGCCGTATCCCCCAATCGATTATAGGCGATAGCGAGTTGGTACCAGCTCGATGAATTGTTGGGATCATAGGCTACACTGGTTCTTAAGACCTCAATTGCTTTTTTCAGATCCTCTACGCGATTTGTACTTACGAGTGCAGTCCCATATAGCGTTAATATCAGGGGTTCGTATGGGAGAATCTGAGTAGCGGTTTCCAGTGAGGGAAGGGCTCCGATTACATCCCCGTTCTCGTATAACATTTGCCCTTTGAGTTCATGAAAGTAGGGGTTAGCAGGATTTTGCTGCAGCAGGCTGTTGATTTCTTTTAATCCATTTTCAATGTCTGGATAGCGAAAATAGGCAATCGCGCGCGCATATCTTGCATACTCGCTGGTATCGCTGACAGGAAACTTTTTCAAGACATCGTCAAAATCATCTGTAAATCCTGCCAGTTTCGCTTGGATTAGTTTCAGAGCACGGATCTCTTCCGGCGAATCTGGAATATCGCGATATGGGGATTGTTCCACCTGTTTTTGCAACGCCGCAATTCTTTCATGATTGATAGGATGCTTCGCCAATACGGGTCTACTTTGCCATAGGATATCTGTTCCTGCTGCTCGAGTATCCTTAGAAATTCCAGCATGCCTCTACCGGAAGTACCAGTGCGCTCCAAATACCGAAGGGAGGCCTGATCAGCAGCTGATTCCTGTTCCCGACTGTATTTAAGAAAGGATTTGGCAGCTATGGCGTTCGCTCCTCCAACAATAGCAACCCCGCCTTTGCCTCCACCTGCAATGACCGCTGCGGCTCCTAGCAAATAACCGATAATCGATTTTGTAGTGGCATTTGCCAGTGCCTCTTGCGTGCGAGCAAGATGACTACCGGCAATATGACCTGTTTCGTGAGCGATAACCCCCTTGAGCTGGGCAGGACTTTCAACCCGTTCCAGAAGGCCAGTGAAAAAAAACATCCGTTGACCACCTGCAACAAATGCATTGATAATCTTGTTGTTTATCAGATGGATTGAAACATCATCCGCATTAAGTCCCGCCGCATTAAAGAGGGGACTTGCGTAGGAGCGCAGTGTATGTTCAATTTCAGCATCCCGGATATATGACAACTTGGGTTGCGCCGCAAATACAGATTGCGTGGAAAAGGCCAAAAGCAGAATGACTGAAACAAAATTGAGTAAGCGTTTTTTCAACACGAATATCCCTTCATTGAGAAATAAAGTTAAGAATTGTCTCGCAAACAGTCAATGCAGAGCATTACCTTCTTTTTTCATTGGCTCATTATTTGCTTTAACGCTGGCCTCCTGTGACACCTCGGAAAATATCCAATTGGGTGTTATCGGAACTGTAGAGGGAAAATTGGGCGGAGTTGCGGCAGATGAGCACGTGCGACTTTAATCGCTCAGGATATTTTATCTGCTGGTGGTTCAGCCGCCGATGCGGCGACGGCGCTGTATTTTACACTTTCTGTTACCTATCCGATTTCCGCGTCACTGGGAGGAGGGGGTGAGTGTCTCGTTTACAGTGTCGAGAAAAACAGAATTGAAAATCTTAAATTCCCAATTGGTATCGCCAAAAACGGTGGAGAGATTGGTGTCCCCGGTAATATTCGCGGATTTGCGGCGCTGCACGCCAGATACGGAAAACTAAGCTGGTCGGGGCTATTGGGTCCGGCAGAAAAATATGCAAACTTTGGGGAAAGTATGTCACGCGCCATGCATATGGCGATGGTTAAATCAGGACCAAACGTCGTCCTGGATGACCGTTTGACAGAATTGTATAAAAATCCGGACGGAACCTATAAGAAAGAGGGAAGTCGGATACAGCAGATCAAACTGTCGTCCATCTTGTCAAATATACGAACCAACGGCGGTGCCTTTTTCTATGGCGGGAATCTGGCGAAGGCCTATATCGAAGAAGCGAACCGTGTTGGCGGTAAACTTACAGCCACGGACCTGATCAATTACAAGCCGGTGTGGCAGGAAGCGAAAACATTCGATGTTGATGTGGTGACCGTCGGTGTCTCCAACAGCACTCACGGAGAAATTTATCAGCAAATCTGGCAAAATCTTTTTGAAGGTAAAGGATTTCTGCATTTGGATTCTGACATAGCCTTGTCAAAGGTGGCTAACGCTTCTGCAAAAAGCTTCCAGCCATATGCCGCATATAATCCTTTCGGAAGTGGCGGAAATACTTCATTCGTCACTTCTGATCGTCAGGGAAATGCTGTTTCCTGCGTTGTGGGGCTTGGAAAGCCGTTTGGCTCTGGGAAAATGGGGGCAATTTCTGGCATTGTTTTGCCAGAACCTCTGACTGACACAGAAGCAGAATTTCCAACGTCACCGGTGCTGGTCATCAACCGACCCAACAAGCTAATGTTTTATGCCTCAGCAGCAACGGGTGGGGCTGCCGGAACCTTAAGCTCCGTATACACGGCGCTTAAGGTATTTGCAGAGGGAAAACCACTGGATGACGCAATGACTTCTGCAAGGGTGTTTACAATGGGGCCAGGTTTGCCTGTTGTTTATGAAAATTCAACAAATCCCGATCAGTTACTGGAAATTACAAGATCTCATCCAGTGGCGATTGAGGTTCAGAAAATCGGTGCCGTCAATGCCATTCATTGTGCGGAAGGAAAGGTTGAGTTTTGCCAATCCAGCGCCGATACCCGCGGGTATGGACTTTCTTTGATAGAAAAATAATTTTATTGGCGATCACGTACAGGTGTTATTTTGAAGTACGCTCAACGCGCAAATGTATCTCCATTCTTCGCAATGGAGGTGATGAAAGCAGCGAACAATCTGGAAGCTGAAGGTAAAACTGTATACCACATGGAAGTCGGACAACCTGCGACTTCAGCACCTTCACGTGTATTGCAAGCTGCCAAAGATGCACTGGATAAGAAGGTAATCGGGTATACAGAAGCATTGGGTATTCCTGCTTTGCGTGCTGCAATCGCCAAGCATTATGGTGATATGTATGACATAGATCTGGATCCGGGCAGGGTGGTGGTAACCACTGGCTCTTCCGCCGGATTTCTGATCTCTTTCCTGTCGCTGTTCAACCCGTCTGAAAGAGTGGTTTTGGCGGAGCCGGGATATCCTGCCTATCGAAATATCATGAAATCTGTCGATCTGGAACCTGTTGGAATTTTCTGCGGCCCTGATACCAATTTTCAACCCACCCCGGAACTCATCGATAAGGTCGCCGAGCCTGTTCATGGCTTGCTGGTTGCCAGCCCTGCAAACCCGACAGGGACAATGCTGACACCGACTGCATTGGAAAATCTTGTTCATTATTGTGATGAGCGGGATATGCATTTCATATCTGATGAAATCTATCACGGCCTGACCTATACAACGGAAGCCGTCTCCGCACTGTCATACAGCGACAAATCAATTATCATCAATTCATTTTCAAAATATTTTTCCATGACCGGGTGGCGACTTGGTTGGATGGTTGTACCTGAAAATCTGGTGAGTGTTGTCGAAAGGCTAACGCAAAGCCTGTATATTTCAGCGCCCGCAGTCAGCCAGTATGCTGCCATTGAAGCTTTCAATTGCAAGGATGAGCTGGAAGTTTTCAAATCCAATTATGAAAAAAACAGATCCCTATTGCTGGAAGAGCTTCCAAAACTGGGCCTTGATAAACTGGCGGCCGCAGATGGAGCTTTTTATATATATGCCGATATCAGCCATCTCTCCACGGACAGCATGGATTTTTGCAAACGCATGCTGGTTGAATGCGGTGTTGCAGCAACGCCAGGAATTGATTTTGATCCGGTAAATGGCAACAAATATATCCGCCTGTCATTCGCTGGGTCATATACCGTGATGCAACAGGCGATCTCTGCACTCAAGTCGTGGTTACAATAAAAAAAAGGGAGCATTTAAGCTCCCTTTTCGTTCTTCATAATTATCGCCGGCTCCACCAGCCTCTGCGTTTTGGCTTTTTAGGCTCTTCAGCCTTTGGCTCGGAAGCTGCTTCAGTAGAAATCTCTACCTGCTCTTGAGCCTGAACAGGTTCCGGCTTTTGTTCTGCGACAGTTTCAGTAACTTTGGGCTCTTTGCCTTCTTCGGAAACACTGACCTCAGTCGCTTGCTCTTCATTTTCAGGCTTCTTGCGACGGGTACGGGTCCGTTTGGGCTTGGCCTTCGGCTTTTCCGTCTCCTCATCTTCGATCGCAACAAGCGGGACCATTTCCGGCTCAATGTCTACCGTTTCGGTTTCCTGTCTCGCCTCAGCAGCCTGTTTAGAAGTCTCTTCACTTTTCCGGCGGGGGCTTCTGCGTCGTCGGGGACGCACCTTTTCAGGTTTGGCCTCTTCCTCAACTGAAGAAACTTCAGCTTCATCACCGGCGGCAACAGTTTCGGTCGATCCACTGTTTTCTTCTTCCGGTTTAGCTTTTCTTGGGCGGCCCCTACGGCGAGCGGGCTTACGTTCAGAACTTTCCTTTTCGTCAGTTGCCTTGACTTCAGGATGCTCCGGCTCTTCTCCGCCTATCGGAATGACAACAATTTCAGGTTCAATCTCTTCGGATGCATTTGAAGCAGTTTCGTTCTCACCCTGTTGCTCTGTTGATGAATTACGTGAGCGTCTGCGGCCACCGCGTTTACCGCGACGACGACGACGTGGCTCTTCATCATCCGAAGCCTCCTCATCCGTCGATCCAGTGTTTTCAACTGTATCAGCAGAAGCCTCCTCAGTATCCACATTGTCATTGCGCTCATCACGGTTTTTCCGTCTGCGACGTCTGCGTCTGCGCTTGGCCGAGTTGCTTTCCTTTTCTTCACCATCATCTGGCGTAGCTTCATTTTCTACCTGAACAGCATTGCTTTCCTGTGTGGAGTTGGCTGTTTGTACGACTTGTCCACCACCGGATCCTTTTTCACGATCAATCTTGTGATCGTTCAGGTTCATGGTTGGGTCAGCCATTATCAGAATTGTTATGCCATACAGCGATTCCAGCTCCTGAATGACAGCACGTTTTTGATTAAGCAGGTAAATTGCTACATCCGTATGCACTGTAACCGTAATCTTGGAGCTTCTTTCACGAACACCTTCTTCTTCGAGTGCCCGAATAATGAGCAACGCTGTAGATTCTGTCGAGCGAACAAAACCGGAGCCCCCGCAAGTTGGGCAGCTATTTGTGCTCGTTTCCAAAAATGATGGACGCAAACGCTGCCTTGACATTTCCAGAAGCCCAAACGGACTTATCCTGCCGACCTGAATGCGGGCCCGATCAGATTTCAGACATTCTTTCAGTTTGCGCTCAACAGCCTTGTTGTTGCGATTATCATCCATATCGATGAAGTCGATAACAATAAGTCCTGCCAGATCGCGAAGACGTAATTGACGCGCCATTTCCTCGGCCGCTTCAAGATTGGTCTTCAACGCAGTCTCTTCAATGCTGCGCTCTTTAGTCGCCTTGCCAGAGTTCACATCAACAGAAACAAGTGCTTCCGTTGGATTGATCACAATATAACCGCCAGATTTCAACTGGACTTCCGGGTTATACATGGATGCAAACTGCTGTTCGACCTGAAACCGATGGAACAGGGGGATGCGGTCACGATAAGGTTGAACCTTTTTCGCATGACTTGGCATCAATTTGCGCATGAAATCCTTGGCAATGCGGTATCCGTCATCGCCTTCTACGAGAATTTCATTGATCTCTTTTGAATAGAGGTCGCGTATAGATCTTTTGATCAGGTTTGCTTCCTCGTAAACACAGCTTGGCGCCATGGATTTGAGTGTCAGCTCACGGATATCATCCCACAGACGCAACAGAAATTCGTAGTCGCGCTTGATTTCCACCTTGGTCCGGTTCAGCCCCGCTGTCCGAATGATCACACCAATTCCATCTGGCACATCCAGCTCGGAAGCGATTTTTTTAAGCCGTTTCCGATCAGCAGGATTACTGATTTTACGGCTGATGCCACCACCGCGTCCAGTGTTTGGCATAAGCACACTATAGCGACCTGGCAAAGATATATAGGTTGTCAGCGCAGCGCCTTTATTGCCTCGTTCTTCCTTTACGACCTGAACAAGCAGAATCTGACGACGTTTAATGACTTCCTGAATTTTATAATTCCGTTTTGCCAGTGCCTGCCGGGTAATTTCAGGCTCATCATCTCCGCCTAAATTCTCGACAATATCCTCAGCATCGTCTTCGACAATTTCCAGCCCCCCAAGGGTATCGCCTTCATCATCAACAACAGCCACATCATCGTCAAAACCTTCATCTGATGTAGATGTAGTCTCATCGGATGCTGTTTGTGTTTCATCATCCGCACCATCTTCGGCAGCAGATTTTTCCTGTGGCTCAAGATCTTCCTCATCGTCGTCAGAGGCTTCTTTCGCCGCAAGGTTTTCCTGCTCCAGCAACATTTCCCTGTCAGAGACAGGAATTTGATAATAATCAGGATGAATTTCAGAAAAAGGAAGGAAACCGTGGCGATTACCGCCATATTCCACAAAAGCCGCCTGTAAGGAAGGTTCAACCCTGGTGACTTTTGCCAGGTATATATTACCTTTAAGTTGCCTTCTTGATGCTGTCTCGTAATCAAACTCTTCGAGACGGGTACCTTTAACAATTACTACACGTGTCTCTTCATTGTGAGACGCGTCAACAAGCATACGCGTAGCCATATATAAGCTCCGTGACTGGGATTCCTCCTGTGAGATAGAGAAATGCAGTCTTATGTTTTTTGGAAATCGCTAGCGCCGTCCCGTTTACCTATGGAGGAAAATCCTCAACTACACTGGGTTTTATCGGCTGCCGACCCCGCATTACCTCAATACTATAGAGACGCGGAACGATTTCAGTTTCACTAAATCTTTCTCTGCATTGTCTTAAGCACTGCCTTCCAACGCTCAGGGGATCTCAAAATAGATGCCAGCTAAAGCTGTCGAAAGCGGCGCCGCCCGATCATATGCCAAAACGCATAAGTTGGGACTGACCACAGAAACTCACAGGCTGATGATAGTTACTTGTCAGCAACATCACAAACGAATAATTACTTATGGTGAAAAAAACTTTTGACCGTGGCCAGTGATTTGGCAAAAGCCTTGTTATTGACACGGTGTGAAAGCATACTATTAGCCGATGTTAAGCATATTAGGTGTTGTAAAAAAACGGAAATTTCCGGTGGATCCCTGCGATCCCGACCCAGTTTGCGATCTGTTGATTGACTTAAACGCGAGAGTGCCACCTCAATGTTGCGCAGTTTGTTGAAAATTTGTATTTGGGTGACAATCTGTTGCTTGATCTCAACACCCGGTTACGCTGCACAAACCACAATCACAGATGTCAGATTGGGTCTTCACAAAGACAAGACCAGATTTGTTATCGAAATAGATCAAAAACCCGAATATAAAATTTTCTTCCTGCCAAATCCCGACCGGCTCGTCATTGATATGCAAGAGGTTAACTGGCTGGATGAGGCGACGTCGAAAAAGGGTGTAGGTCTGATCGAAAGCTACAGATATGGTTTATTTCGTCAGGGTACCAGCCGAATAGTTCTCGATTTGAAAACCCCGGTGAAAATCCTGAGAGAAACCATTCTTCCGCCAACAGACAAAAAACCTTATCGTTTTTTTATCGATATCGCGAAAACGGATCAGGCGCAATTTGCCAAATCCGTTGAAGAAAGTCGCAAACGTCAGGTTGCCGCCATAAAGCCGCGTCAGGAAAATGTTCCCATTCCAAGGAGCCAGCTAAAGCACACTATTATTGTTGATGCAGGTCATGGTGGCATCGACCCGGGCGCTATTGGAAAAAGTGGAATTTATGAGAAAAAACTGACTCTTGCAGTGGCAAAGAAGCTAAAAACGGAACTTGAAAAGGATAACCGTTACAGAGTTATTCTCACCCGTGACCGCGATACGTTTTTAAGCCTGAGGGAAAGGGTGGACATAGCCCGGGAATATAAAGGCGATCTGTTCATATCAGTACATGCAGACTCCATTGGCAGGTCAGATATTCGCGGATCCACCGTTTACACCTGTCTGAAAATGCATCAGATGCGGAAGCGGCAGCATTGGCAGCAAATCATGACAAGGCGGATGTGATTGCTGGCGTTGACCTGCAGGAACAGGACGATACTGTGCAGGGAATACTCATTGACCTTGCACAGCGGGAGACAATGAATTTTTCCGTCAAATTTGCCAAGTTGCTGCTTCCTGAATTTCGAAGCAGTGGCATCAAAACCGGAAGTCGCTCACATCGCTTCGCAGGTTTTCGTGTGCTAAAAGCGCCAGATGTGCCCTCAGTTCTTGTTGAACTTGGCTATCTTTCCAACAGACAGGATGAAGAATTTCTCAAATCTCAATCAGCCAACTGAAAATGGCGAAAGCAATTTCACGGGCAGTTGAGAAATATTTTAACGAAATTGAGCCATGATCCTGACACATCCGCCTTGTATAGAAAATGTTAGTCAGAAGTATCGTTATGACCACCGCCAAAATTTTAAATTTCGGGTAACATGAGATGAAACGCTTTTTAAAAATACTGGTTGTTCTTCTCTGCCTGAGTATTTTGGGATCTATGGCAGCGGCTGGTGTCATATTTTATGGCTTTTGGCATTTTGGCAAAGGCTTGCCTGATTATGAACAGCTGGCCAGTTATGAGCCACCGGTCATGACTCGTGTTCATTCGGCAGACGGCAGCCTGATTGCAGAATACGCCCGTGAACGTCGTATGTTTGTTCCCATTACTGCTATCCCCAAAAAAGTAAAACAGGCATTTATTGCTGCAGAGGATCAGAATTTCTACGAACATATGGGCATTGACTTCATTGGGATTGCCCGCGCGATTGGCGTGAATATTATGAATATCGGGCAGGGACGCCGACTGGTAGGGGCCTCAACCATCACGCAGCAGGTTGCCAAAAATATGCTGCTCACCAACGAGGTTTCTTACGAGCGAAAAGCGAAGGAGGCCATCCTTGCCATTCGTATTGACAACAGTTTATCCAAAGACCGTATTCTCGAACTATATTTGAACGAAATTTATCTGGGACACCGAGCTTATGGTGTGGCGGCGGCGGCTTTGTATTATTTCGATAAGTCTCTAAACGATCTAACGATTGCTGAGATGGCTTACCTTGGAGCCTTGCCCAAAGCCCCAAATAATTACAACCCTTTCCGGTTCCCTGAACGCGCGAAAGGCAGACGCGATTGGGTCATTGGCAGAATGCTGGACGAAGGCTTCATTACGGCGGAGCAAGCTGAAGAAGCCCTGAACAGCCCACTGCAGGTTAAAGAAGGTCGCGATGCAGAAGTTCTGCAGGCCAAATGGTTTGTAGAGGAAGTAAGACGTGAACTCTATGACCTGTATGGCGTTGAAGGTCTTTATGACGGAGGACTTTCCGTCAGAACCACGATGCAGGCCTCCTTGCAACGCATTGGCGAAGACGCCCTAAGAAGCGGCCTTCGTCATTATGATCGCCGTCATGGATGGCGCGGTCCTATCGACAGCTTGGATACCGAAAACGGATGGTTGGAGCCCTTGCGTGCATTAAAAGAACCGGCTGGTCTGTCCCCATGGCAATTGGCAGTTGTCTTGGAAGTCGCTGCGAAAGACGTAGTTATTGGCCTGAAAACAGGTGAAAAGGGCCGTATTCTTTTTGAAGATATGAAATGGGCCCGTCCTTGGCTTAAAGGTCAGAAAGTGGGACGCTATCCTGATAAGCCGGCGGACGTCCTGCAAGTAGGTGATGTCGTAGCTGTCGATCCGATAAAAGGGGAAAATGCAGAAATTGGTCTGTTTGGTCTTGAGCAGATACCGGATGTTTCCGGTGGACTTGTGGCAATGGATCCGCATACGGGCAGAATTCTTGCTCTGGTCGGCGGGTGGAGCCATGAGCGATCTGAATTTAACCGTGCTGTACAGGCCCAAAGGCAACCAGGTTCGGCATTCAAGCCTTTTGTATATGCGGCTGCTCTTGATCGTGGCTTTACCCCGGCAAGCAAAATCATGGATGGTCCGTTTGTTATCACTCAGGAAAACGGGGACCGCTGGAAGCCTGCCAACTACACGAAGAAATTTTATGGTCCCAGCACCCTCAGACTGGGGATTGAAAAATCCCGGAACCTGATGACAGTCAGATTGGCACGTTCAATAGGTATGGATGTGGTGGCGGACTACACCCGGCGATTTGGTATTCACGACAATCTGCAACAGACACTTGCCATGTCGTTAGGGGCGATGGAAACAACCTTGCTTAAAATGACGACAGCCTATGCGTCTCTGGTGAACGGGGGAAAGGAAATCACACCAACCCTGATCGACAGAGTTCAAAATCGACGTGGCGTTGCAATATACAAACATGATGTCAGGGATTGTAAAGGGTGCCGGGCATCCTCATGGCGAGATCAGGATATGCCTGATCTGGTTGACCTTCGCGAACAGATTATTTCTGCGCCAACCGCCTATCAGGTGGTCTCAATGCTCGAAGGTGTAGTTGAGAGAGGCACCGGGCGCCGCGTGCGCGAGGTTGGAAAACCGCTGGCAGGTAAAACAGGTACTACGAATGATGCAAAAGACACTTGGTTTATCGGCTTTTCTCCCGATCTGGCTGTAGGGGTCTATGTTGGATTTGATAACCCTAAAAGCCTTGGCCCCAAAGAAGGAGGGGCGGGGGTTGCCTCTCCAATTTTCCGTGATTTCATGAAAGAAGCACTTAAAGATAAGCCTTCTATTCCCTTTAGGGTGCCTGAAGGTATTCGGCTTGTTCGTGTGAAAGCAGAAACTGGTGAGCCAGCGCAACCCGGCGATAGGGGAGTGATTCTGGAAGCTTTCAAAGTAAATGATGATTTGACTTTGGGCGGTCAGGTTCTGGATGGAAGTGAAAATGCCAAGGCAACCGGTATTTCGCTTGATAGAGAGAAAAATCCGGTCACTTTTGGAACTGGTGGTCTTTACTGATCGTTCATGAACAATTAGGTTCTGCTGCGATTAATTCTTATAGAAAATAATGGAGTAGTTATGCGAGCCGAACATCAGGCCGTTGTCGATGAAATCAAGCAGGCGCTAGATCTGCTGAGGAGGCATCTTTGACTGGGATAACGCAGTTAGACGCCTAGACGAGTTGAATTCACTCGTAGAAGATCCAGACCTTTGGAACTCCCCATCAAAAGCTCAGGCCTTGATGCGCGAACGGACCAATCTGGAAAACGCGATTACCTCCTACAAGGCTATCAATCAGGATCTGGAAGATACAATTGAATTGATTGATCTGGCTGAGATGGAAGAAGACGAGGATACACTTAAAGAAGCTGAAGAAGCTTTGGAAGATCTTCGCACTCTGGCTGAAAAACGTCGCCTTGAAAGCATGCTTTCCGGCGAAGTCGATGGAAATGACGCCTATCTTGAAATTCATGCAGGGGCTGGCGGTACAGAATCGCAAGACTGGACGCAAATTCTTTTGCGCATGTATATGCGATGGGCAGAACAACACGGGCATAAAGTCAAAATATTGGAAGAAAGTGCCGGTGAAGAAGCCGGACTGAAATCTGTTACGATCGAAATTTCCGGTGAAAATGCTTATGGTTGGCTGAAAACAGAATCTGGCGTTCATCGGCTGGTTCGGATTTCTCCGTTCGATTCAAACGCCCGTCGCCATACGAGCTTCTCATCTGTCGGTGTCTATCCCGTTATTGATGACGATATTGATATCGAA
The DNA here is from genome assembly GCF_000616095.1 of Sneathiella glossodoripedis JCM 23214. Taxonomy (GTDB): domain Bacteria; phylum Pseudomonadota; class Alphaproteobacteria; order Sneathiellales; family Sneathiellaceae; genus Sneathiella; species Sneathiella glossodoripedis. The sequence continues at coordinate 508,543 of NZ_BAMS01000002.1, forward strand.
ATTGAGGAGAAAGACCTGCGCATTGATACTTATCGAGCATCTGGTGCTGGCGGACAGCATGTGAACCGGACGGAATCTGCTATTCGAATTACGCATATTCCGACAAATGTTGTCGTTCAGTGTCAAAATGACCGCTCTCAGCATAAAAACAAGGCTGCTGCCATGAAGATGCTGAAATCCAGACTCTATGAGCTGGAGCTTCAAAAGCGTGAAGAAGCCGCCAATGAAGCGCGTGGACAGCAGACTGATATCGGCTGGGGACACCAAATCCGCTCTTACGTCCTGCACCCTTATCAAATGGTCAAAGACCTGCGCACAGGTGTTGAAAAAGGAAATGCCCAATCGGTTTTGGATGGCGATCTGGATGAATATCTTGCTGCTGCTCTGTCTCAGCGAGTGGGCGAAGACTAATTTTGCATTATCGGGCCAGCGGCGTTTATTCGTTCGCTGGTCCTGTTTTCCGCGAATATATTAGCCGAAAATGACCCTCAGGCATTCTTTTGATGTAAAAGGCGAGTGGCAGAATAAGTAATATAGACAATAATACCCTGCCAACGAGTACGCCGCTCCAATGTGCGCCAAATGCGATCACTAAGAGAGTGTCTTCGATCAGGCTGTGACAGAAACCTAGAAAAATCATGGCGATACAGACACTTCTGGGATTAAGCACACCTTTATCCACTTCGCGAATTATCAAGCCACCCCCAAATGAAAGCCCCAACAAAATACCAACCATCGTCAGTGGCGCAGCGTTGGGACCTATGCCAATCAATCGCAGGGCTGGGCTGAGCGCTTTTAATATCCATTTGGTAATTCCAAGGAATTCCAGCAATCGGAGCATCGCAATAAGTGCCGTGAGTATCCAGAATATGTAAAACAGGCTTTTTGCTGAAGAAATGATCCATTCTGTCCAACTGCCATCTGTCTCACTCGCTTCGATGGCGATCAGAATATTTGCGGGCTCGTTAAACAAATCCAAGCCAGATATTATCCAATGTGCCAGAAACCCGTAAATTACCATCGCAATCAATCGCGTCGCACACGAAAAAATAAGCGACACCCCCGCACGTTTGACGATAACCTGCTCAACCGGCAGGATGTGGGCGAATAATATCATCCCCCCAATAACAGTCATATCTGCCGTTGTAAATGACACCTCTGGTGTAAGGGCCAGCAAAACAACAGCCGTCGGGTATAACCCCACAAGTAAATCCGTTGCCAGTAACAAAGCTGCCTCTGCAGGCAAGCCAAAAAGGGACATGAACGGGGCGGTCCAATCACTTAAAACTTCAATAAGACCAGCTCGAATGCACGCTTCAACGATGATCATTACAGGAACAATGATCTTCAACAGCCCCCAATAAACGATTACGCTTTCTTTAAACAGCGATAAAAAGGGGGTTAAAAAACGATGCACGTGGTTATTTCCCAAATTTTTGGGACAAGGATTTCGCGACCAACTCCAGCGACTTATCTGCATCAGGCAGCAAACCACTTAAAGAGCTAAAACCGTGAACCATGCCTTCAAAGCGCACCATGCCCACCGGAACATTGGCAGCCTTCAACTTTTGTGCATATTCTTCCGCTTCATCACGAAGGGGGTCAAATCCCGCCGTAATTATGAGGCAGGGGCCAGATCAGAAAAATCTTCTTCGCTTAATGGGGATGCTCTTGGGTTGTCCCTATCTAGTGGCGAATTCAGATAATGCTCCCGGTACCAGTGCATTCTCTCTTCAGTCAGGAAAAATCCACTGGAAAAAAGTTTATGACTATTCGCCGTGAAATGAGAATCTGTAGTGGGGTAAATAAGGACCTGCATAACCGGTTGTGGAGTTCCATTTTTCTTGGCGTCGTGACAGGCAACCGCCGCCAAATTGCCACCGGAACTGTCTCCACCAATAGCTATTTTCTGGGCATCCAAACCCTTTTGTGCCCCAAATTCCTGCACCCAGCGAAGAGCGGAATAGGCGTCATCAACTGCTGCCGGGAATTTATGCTCAGGTGCAAGGCGATAATCGACTGAAATGACTGCGAAATTCCACATCTTGGCAAGGCGACGGAATAAACCATCATGTGAATTGACAGATCCGCGGATAAAGCCGCCCCCGTGGAAACCAAGTAATACCGGTAATTTTTCGCCGGTATCCGTAGGTTTATAGAGTCTGGCGGGAATTGGTCCGTTTTCACTTGGGATGATGAAATCTTCAACATAAGGAAGAGGGACATAATCTCCACCTAGGGTGCCTGCCAGTTTTTCGATTTGCTCACGGGCGTTTTCTACCGTCTCCGTTTCGATGGAAACGGATTGTTTATCCACAACAGCGCAAAGGAATTGGGCTTTCGCATTTAACAGTTGGCCATCTTTTTTAATTCTGCGACCCACATAGAGCAGATTAAAAATTCCGGTTGGTATTTTACACAGAATTTTGGCAAGCTTTTCCTGATCCATGCCCCCTCCGTATCCAAGTGAATTGTGGAAAAGTTTCCGCGCAGAAAATGATGGGAGTTACTTTCATGACGGTCAAAAGAATAGTCCCTAATTTTAAGATGCCTGATCCACAAAGGGCAAGAGACTTCTATGAAAAAGTCCTCGGGTTGGAGGTGGTAATGGATTTGAACTGGATACTGACTTTCGCTTGTAGTGAAACGAGTAAACCACAAATCAGTATTGCCGCAGAAGGTGGAAACGGAACCGATGTTCCTGACGTGTCCATTGAAGTCACCAACGTTGATGAGACTTACGAAAAGGCTCGGAAATTTGGCGCAGAAATCGTTTATGATATCTGTGACGAAGAATGGGGCGTCAGGCGATTTTATGTGAAAGATCCCACGGGTAAAATCTTAAACATCATCTCTCATAAATGAAAAACGGCACCAAAAATGGTGCCGTCTTGCAGTTTGGAAACAAAAGCTAAAATCAGGATGCTTTGGCTACCTGTTTTTCTTCCAGAAGGCCTTGCAGCTCTCCGGTTTCAAACATTTCGCGCATAATATCGCAGCCGCCAATAAACTCACCCTTCACATATAACTGAGGAATTGTGGGCCACTGACTATATTCTTTGATACCTTCGCGAATACTTGGATCAGTCAGCACATCAATGCCGGAAAACTTTACATTCAGATGAGAGAGGATCTGAACTGCTGTCGCCGAGAATCCACATTGTGGAAAGACTGCGGAGCCTTTCATGAACAGCACGACATCGTTTGAGGAAATTTCCTGAGTAATCCGATCTTTGGTAGCTTGATCAAGCATGTTGAGATCCTTTTGTTTAATATCTAAAACTATTTCTGAGGGGCCGAAGTCTGCAATGCGAGCGCATGCAGATCACCACCCATTTTTCCTTTGAGCGCTTCATACACCATTTGATGCTGTTTGACACGGGGAATACCCTCAAAAGCGGGCGATTCAACCAGTGCTGCATAATGATCACCGTCACCACGCAGGTCTGTAATTTTTACCTGCGCATCCGGAATTCCTTCCAGTATCAATCGCTCAATTTCACTTGCATCCATTGCCATGGATTTTAACTCCTGTTGCTACTTTGGTGCAGACATCAAATTGGGCAACCAATTTGAGTGTACTTCCTTAATCTCTTCCAAAGATATGGATAGCACATCATTGATCTTCAATCCATTATGACCGGTCGTTCCAACTAATTGAAGAGATACATCCGCTTTTTTCGCTTCATTAGTGATTTTTTCCACATCTTGAGAATTCGAAGTCACAATATATCGCGCCTGATCTTCACCAAAACAGAACCCGTGTAACTCATTGTCAGTCAGAAGGGTTATTTCTGCACCTACATTTCCGGCGAGCGCCATTTCACTCAATGCCACCAAAAATCCGCCATCTGAAATATCATGCACTGCGGTCGCAACCCGTTGTTCGATGATCGATCGGACAAAATCGCCGTTTTTCCTCTCTTCGGCAAGATTGACCGCTGGCGGTGCGCCTTCTTCACGGCCTTCTATCTCTTTCAGATAAATACTTTGCCCCATCTCTCCGCGGGTTTCGCCAACCACAAATATGGACTGACCTTCACCTTTAAAGGCCAAAGTCATCATTTGTGATGCGTCTTTCAAAAGGCCAACACCGCCAATTGCGGGTGTTGGGAAGATGCCTGTGCCATTTGTCTCGTTATATAAGGAGACATTCCCTGATATGACAGGATAATCCAGCTCCAGACAGGCCTCGCGCATGCCTTCGATACATCCGACAAATTGCCCCATTATTTCAGGGCGCTCCGGATTTCCAAAATTCATACAATCCGTGATGGCAAGAGGTTTGGCGCCTGTTGCTGTCAGGTTCCGCCAAGTCTCTGCAACAGCTTGAGCACCTCCTGATTTCGGGTCTGCAAAACAGTAGCGTGGAGTACAGTCAGTTGTGATCGCTAGTGCCTTTTGCGTACCGTGAACACGAACCACCGCAGCGTCACCACCGGGGCGCTGGATTGTGTCGCCCATAACCATGTGATCATATTGCTCCCAAATCCACCTGCGACTGGCAATTGCAGGCGATCCCATCAGCTTGACAAGAACCTCTTTCAAATCTTCAGGGGCTTTAACATCCTTGCTCATCAAAGGGGCAGGAGGATTGGTTTTAACCCAAGGCCGGTCATATTCCGGTGCGGCGTCAGCAAGGGGGGCAACGGGAAGGTCTGCCGCGACTTCACCTTTCATCGTCAGGACCATCCGTCCTGTATCGGTGACTTTACCGATGACAGCAAAATCCAGCTCCCATTTGTGGAAAATCGCTTTTGCTTCTTCTTCACGGCCGGGTTTTAGGATCATCAGCATCCTTTCCTGACTTTCGGATAGCATGATCTCATAGGGGGTCATCCCCACTTCACGCATGGGAACCTGATCCAGATCCAACTGAATACCAACCCCGCCTTTATCCGCCATCTCAAAGGAAGATGATGTCAGGCCCGCAGCACCCATATCCTGAATTGCGACAATGGCATCTGTTGCCATCAGTTCAAGGCACGCCTCCAGAAGAAGTTTTTCGGTGAACGGATCTCCAACCTGAACTGTAGGTCGTTTTTCTTCACTATCGTCATCAAATTCAGCCGAAGCCATGGTTGCCCCATGAATTCCATCCCGGCCGGTTTTAGACCCCACATAGACAACGGGATTGCCGATACCTGCCGCTGCGGAATAAAAAATATTATCTGCATCAGCCAGACCCACAGTCATGGCATTGACGAGGATGTTTCCATCATAGCTTTCATGAAAGTTTGTCTCACCACCAACTGTGGGAACACCCATGCAGTTTCCGTAACCACTGATTCCGGCGACGACACCGGATACAAGATGCCGTGTTTTTGGATGATCCGGATGCCCGAACCGCAGGGCATTCATATTGGCGATCGGCCGTGCTCCCATAGTGAAAACATCTCGCATGATGCCGCCGACACCTGTCGCCGCACCCTGATAGGGTTCAATATAGGAGGGGTGATTATGGCTCTCCATTTTGAAAATGGCTGCCTGTCCATCGCCGATATCGACAACACCTGCATTTTCACCCGGGCCACAAATCACCCAGGGAGCCTCGGTTGGTAATGTTTTGAGCCATTTTTTTGATGATTTGTAAGAGCAATGCTCACTCCACATCACCGAAAATATGCCCAGTTCTGTAAGATTTGGCTCGCGGCCCAAAATTTTCAGGACTTCCTCATACTCGCTCTCTGACAAGCCATGCTCTGCTACGATTTCTTTTGTGATTTCAGTCATGTCAAAACTCAGCTTAAGGAATTAATCAGATTATCGAAAAACACTTTGCCGTCCGTGCCACCCAGCTCTTCGCTTATCAGGCGTTCCGGATGCGGCATCAGCTAATATGTTGCCTTTTTCATTGTATATGCCGGCGATGTTATCCACTGAACCGTTGATATTGGTCTCAGCATTCACATTGCCATCTGCATCCGCATACTGAAAAGCGATCATGCCTTCACCGTGCAGACGTTTGCGGGTTTCTTCATCGGCGAAGTAATTTCCATCATGATGGGCAACCGGGAAGCGGACTGTGTCCCCTTTAGTGAAGGAGCCGGCAAAATATTTGTTATCCGACACGACTTTCAGATCCACATCCTTGCAGATGAATTTCTGATTAGCATTGCGGAGCAACGCACCCGGCAGCATGCCGGTTTCTGTTGCAACCTGAAAACCATTGCAGACAGCCAGAACCAGTGTTCCCTGACTGGCCTTTTTGACAACTTCCCGCATGATGGGGGAGTTTCCTGCAATAGCTCCGCAGCGCAGATAATCGCCATAGGAAAACCCGCCGGGAATGGCAATAAGGTCAGTGGGAGGAAGTTCGGTGTCTGCATGCCAGACCATGGAGGGGGCATGGCCCAGTGACTGCTCGATGGCAACTTTCATGTCACGATCGCAATTGGACCCTGGAAAAACTATAACTGCGGCCTTCATTGGGCTCAGTCTCCTTCTGCGTCAGATGAACTTAATCGAGCAATTCGATGCTGTAATTTTCAATTACGGTATTGGCGAGCAATTGTGTACACATGCGCTCCACCTCGCTGGCGGCGTTTTCCTTGGCAATATCTCCCAGATCCAGCTCAATAATCTTTCCTTGCCGGACATCATTGACGCCATCAAACCCCAAACCATGCAACGCATGTTCGATCGCCTTTCCTTGCGGATCGAGTACACCATTTTTTAAAGAGATTGTTACGCGAGCTTTCATAGACTTAAACCTTGAGTATTTTGGTCAAGAAAAAAGGCGCAGAATTTGCGCCTTTACATTTATTGCATTGAATTCGACCCTTTAAGGTCGTTAGGGCCACCCTCTGGCATGATGCCCAGGCGCTTTGCAACTTCCTGATAGGCATCTTCGACACCACCCAGGTCTCTGCGGAACCTGTCTTTGTCGAGCTTTTCATTGGTCGCGATGTCCCACAGACGGCAGTTGTCCGGACTGATTTCGTCAGCCAGAATAATCTGCATTTCATCTCCGTCGAAATAACGGCCAAATTCCAGTTTGAAATCGATAAGGCGAATACCTATCGCCGTGAAAAGACCACACAGGAAATCATTAATACGCAATGTCATGGACATTATTTCATCCAATTCCTGCGAAGAGGCCCAGCCAAAGGCGGTAATATGTTCTTCTGAAACCAGTGGATCATTCAGATCATCAGACTTGAAACAGTATTCCACAAGCGTACGGGGCATCGGTTGCCCTTCCGTCAATCCCAGCCGTGTACAGATAGAGCCGGCGGCAACATTGCGAACAATGACCTCAACCGGAATAATCTCTACTTCCTTGATGAGCTGTTCACGCATATTCAGCCGACGGATGAAGTGATTTGGGATTCCCATTTCACCAATTCGGCTCATAAGATGTTCGGAAATACGGTTATTTAAAACGCCTTTGCCTGTCACAGTGGATTTTTTCACACCGTTAAATGCAGTTGCATCGTCTTTAAAATACTGAACGAGAGTACCGGGTTCAGGGCCTTCAAAAAGAACCTTAGCCTTGCCTTCGTAGACTCGTCTACGGCGGGTCATGGATGTCACTCCAACTGTTAGACCAAATGCTGGATTGGTCGTCGCTAAAAGTTAAACGAATGAGAGGACTTGTGCATCTTTATCAGGCATTTCATCCCAATTCGCTGGCAGAAGCAGACCGGGCTGCTTAATTTCAAGCGGAACATAGTTCAGATGTCATTCAAACACAACTCTTCCTATGTATTTGTGCAATAAAAATTTAAAAAATTCTTGTCGCTTGACGCTGCCACAATCATGTTAAATATATAGCATATTGAAAACGCTCACATTTGGGTGCAGCAAGCGGTAACTTAAAGGATCAGAAGATGGCTGGTATTGAAGATCGTGGCAAAGCCAATGAAAACAAATTTGCACATGACAGTGAACTTGAATTCAAGGCAAATGCCCGGCGCAACAAATTAGTTGGTCAATGGGCCGCAAAACTAATGGGACTTGAAGGCGAAGCTGTTGATGCTTATGCCAAAGAAGTAATCGTCGCTGATCTGGAAGAAAAAGGTGATGACGACGTTTTCAGAAAGTTGCGGCGGGATTTTGACGCCAAAAATATTGAAATGTCTGATCATCGCATTCGCCGGGAAATGGATGATCTTATGGCAGTCGCCAGAGACCAGGTTCGAAACGAAGCCTGAAATGATTTGAATAATTCACAAAAAAAACCCGCTTCATCGGCGGGTTTTTTAGTGCTTTTTTCAAGGCGGTTTGAAAAGGATGCACTCAAGTTAAGCTTTCAAGATACTGCTCCTTGCTCATTCGATAAAGTTTATGAAATTGCAAGCGATGGCCATCGGGAAGTAAAGGGTGCAAAAACGTTTCATCATTGTGTTTAAACCCCAACCGTTTCATAACTGCTTGAGATCTCAGGTTTATCTCGGCAGTGAAGGTCACGATTTCATCATAACCAAGTTCATTGAAACCGTATCCTACTGCCAGTCGGCCACCTTCAGTCGCCAGTCCAAGCCCCCAATAGGGTTTCGCCAGACGCCAGCCAACCTCAAGGCATGGGCCAAATGGTAATTCAGGAGTTGGAATATTGAGCCCAACGAACCCACAGAACTCTTTCGTCTCATTCAACTCAAGTGCCCAAAAACCAAAACCGTTCTGGTCAATCTTAGTCATGATTTTTTCGGCAACTTCCAAGCTTTGATCTTCATCAAGTGTGCTTGGAAAATATTCCATAACTTCCGGATCTGCAGACATTTTTACAAAGGCAGGCAGGTCACTAGTCTGCCATTGACGCAGCGTAATCCGATCAGTGCTAAACGCTGACATGTATATTTCCCTTTAAAACAAATAACCCAAAAACAAATAACCCAGCCGGTCAGGCTGGGTTATCAAACCAGAACCGATAATGTCAGTCTTTGAAAACTCTTTTGAAAATCGTATCCACATGTTTTGTGTGATATTCAAGATCAAATACGCTTTCCAACTGCTCGTCAGTCAATGCACTGGAGACTTCTTCATCTCCTTTAAGCAATTCAAGGAAGTCAGCACCTTCGCGCCAGACAACCATCGCATTTCTTTGAACCAGACGATATGCATCTTCTCGGCTTACACCAGCTTGGGTAAGAGCCAGCAGAACCCGCTGTGAATGGATCAAACCACCCAGTTTATTCATGTTATTCATCATGTTTTCTGGGTACACCACCAACTTGTCGATCACACCTGTCAATCGGGCGAGGGCGAAATCAAGTGTAATGGTCGCATCCGGGCCAATTCCCCGTTCCACTGATGAGTGAGAGATATCTCTTTCATGCCAAAGTGCGACATTTTCCATTGCGGGTATCACAGCCATGCGAACCAGTCTGGCAAGACCTGTCAGATTTTCTGTCAGAACCGGGTTGCGCTTGTGCGGCATGGCGGATGAGCCTTTTTGCCCTGGTGAAAAATATTCTTCTGCTTCCAGAACTTCCGTGCGCTGCAGATGCCGGATCTCAACAGCAAGGCGTTCAATGGAGCTGGCGATCACGCCCAGCGTTGCAAAAAACATTGCGTGCCTGTCGCGGGGAATAACCTGAGTTGAAACCGGTTCGATTTCCAGCCCCAGTGATTTTGCGACATGTTCTTCCACATATGGGTCAATATTGGCAAAAGTTCCAACTGCTCCGGATATGGCACATGTCGCAATTTCCTTGCGGGCCTGCAATAAACGGTCCCTGTTTCTGTCAAATTCTGCATATGCCTGCGCCATCTTAAGACCAAAGGTAACCGGCTCGGCATGGATACCATGTGACCGCCCAACGCAGACGTCATTTTTATGCGCCTCTGCTTTGCGTTTGAGCGTTGCAAGCAACTCGTCCATATCTTTGAGCAGAATATCTGCAGCCTTTGTGAGCTGTACATTCAGGCATGTATCCAAAACATCTGACGACGTCATACCCTGATGAACAAAACGGGCTTCATCTCCGACGAACTCCTGCAAATTTGTCAGGAAAGCGATAACATCATGCTTGGTTTCACGTTCAATTTCATCAATACGGTCAATTTCAAAATTGCCGCGCTCCCAAACCGCCTTGGCAGCTTCTTTGGGAATAACTCCAAGTTCTGCCTGTGCGTCACAAGCGTGTGCTTCAATTTCAAACCAAATCTGGAATTTACTCTGAGGTTCCCAAATAGCGGTCATTTCCGGGCGGGCGTAGCGAGGTATCATAAGAAGTCACCTTGTTAATCACGTCAGTAGTTTGTCTGTTTCAGGAGATGAAAGGACAAAAGAAACAGTCATATGCGGCTTCTAGTAACAGAGCTTCCTTGAAATCACAACGGCTATATATAAATTTGCGGAACAGTTTCTGCACTTATAGGGTCAATCTATACGCGAATTGACAATCGACTATTTTACATTCGCTCAAAACTAGGGCATGTTTTGGTATAAGGTGAGGCGCTTTCAAAATAGAAATACTGATATGGTTACGGACAACGAGATAATCGAGGCCGTCATTTATGTATTCGCGCACAAGTCAGACGCGACAATGGATGATGTTGCCAAAGAAGCAAAAATCAGCCGGATAACGCTCAATCGAAAGTTTGGCTCAAAAGAGAAAATGATTGAACGGGCAGAGCTATACAGCATTCAGCAATTTGACAAAATTCTCAAAAAAGCAAAAGCCAGTCGCAAAAGCTCGATGGATAAATTCCTGATGGTTCTCAAGGAATATTATCGGTTTCGAAATCACTATACCTTCTGGATGCGCACCATTGTTGATGATCCGGAGGGAAACCAGAAACTGTTTTTGAAACAATTGGAAATCATTGAAAGTCTGGTTCGCGACGCGCAGGAACAGGGGCATATTCGTCAGGATCTACCCGCTGGCTGGGTCGCATCCCTTTTTGATTTTCTGATCATTGCCGCCAACTCCTCTCGAATGCGGGGAATTATAGCTGAACGTGATTTGATCAAGATCGTCTGGGAAACATTTCAATACGGCATTTCTCCTCGCCGTGCGTTCTGATCCCTAAATCAAACCCATTGAGCGCATGCTTGTACTTTCTGTGGAACTCACGATCAAATGATCATGAATGGTAATACCCAGTGCAGAAGTTGCGTTGATAATGTCTTCTGTAATTCTGATATCCGCTTTTGACGGGGAGGTATCTCCAGATGGGTGGTTATGAACGAGTATGAGAGACGTCGCCCCCAATTCCAGTGACCGTTTCACAACTTCGCGTGGATATACAGCAGCCTGATTTATGGTACCTGTCTGCTGGACTTCATCCGCGATCAGATGATTTCGGTTGTTCAGAAACAGAATTCTGAAATGTTCGATTTCTTTCCGCCCCATTGTCCCTTGGCAATATTCCAAAAGCGCTTGCCAGGAGCCTAAAACATTTCTTTTCTCAATCTTTGATCTCAACAGGGCTTCGCCCAAAGTTTCTGCGACCCGAATGGTTGCTATTACCGAGTCGCCCACGCCCGGTATTTCTCTGAGCTTTTCATTGCGCGTCGCCAGAACGCCACCAAGTGTTTTAAATTTTTTGAGTAATAATTTGGCAAGGGGCTTTGTATCTTTTCTGGGAGAGGCCGCAAAAAGTAACATTTCCAGCAGTTCATAATCAGCAAGAGAGTCGCCACCATAGGCCAGAACCCTTTGCCGCATTCTCTCCCGATGACCGGAGGGCTTTACCGCGATATCTGAATCTTCAACAAACAGTAAGCTCGTCGATTCTGTTGTTGTCGAAAAAGTAGTATTTTTTAAATTTTGAAACTGGGGTGATTGCTCTTCACTGACTTGAGAAGTTAAAACGCTGTCCTGCTTTGCGGTTTTCTCATCAGATGTCATAGGGTGGGCAATTCAATCCTTTGGGTGACAATGTGAAAATTTCATATCCGGTTTTTGTAACGCCCAGTGAATGCTCAAACTGAGCGGAGAGGGATCTGTCTTTTGTGACAGCGGTCCAGCCATCTTCAAGCACTTTGACTTGCCATTTCCCTAAATTGATCATGGGTTCAATGGTAAAAATCATACCTTCACGAAGCTCAACACCTTCGCCGGGCTTGCCATAATGGACAATATTCGGAACGTCGTGAAAAACCTGCCCAAGGCCATGGCCACAAAAATCTCTAACCACAGAGCATCTGTTTTTTTCCGCAAATGACTGGATGGCATGTCCGATATCACCCGTTGTAGCACCGGGTTTCACCACTTCGATCCCACGCATCAGACATTCATAGGTAATATCGATAAGTCTTTTGGCCTTAACATTTGGTTTGCCAGCCACATACATCCGACTGGTGTCACCATGCCAGCCATCAACGATAGGTGTGACATCAATGTTAATAATGTCGCCTTCTTTCAGCTTCTTGGGGCCGGGGATACCATGACACACCACATGATTAACCGATGTACAAATGGATTTGCTGAACCCTCTATATCCCAAAGGAGCGCAAATGCCTCCGCGTTCGGTGATGAAATCATGGCACAGCGTGTTAAGCTCTTCAGTAGTGACGCCCGGCACAACATGTTCGGTGATCATATCAAGCGTTTCCGCAGCCAATTGACCAGCTTTGCGCATTCCTTCAAAGCCTTCTTCGCCATGAAGTTTGATTACGCCTGTGTTTTCAACTGGTGTCTCGTAACTGCTTTTATATTTCATTCGCTCAATCTTGTTCATTAAAAACTTTATATACCAGCCACTTAAATGTGAAAAGCCAATTCAAATTATGTTATTATTTGAACCAGTTTATGGACTGCAATTTCGTCGGCAGAAAGTTTGCAATCATAACATATGACTTCAACTCCGCTTTTCTGTGCCTTCTTTAAGGCATCGCTGTAGGTGGGGTCAATATCACCAGCTATTTTAAATTGGGTGCTGTCATCGCGCTGTACAAGGTAAAACATCACTGCGCGATGTCCCTGATTTACCATTTCGGACAATTCCTGCAAATGCTTTGTGCCGCGTGATGTTACCGCGTCAGGAAATTCGGCGCACCCTTCTTCTCTAAGCAGGGTAACGTTCTTGACCTCCACATAGCATTTTTCCCCGCTCGACTTTTCAAGCAGAATATCAATTCGCGAATTCTGACCATATTTTACCTCTGGCCGTAAATTGTCATAGCCCGTCAATTCGGGGATCTGTCCGGCACTAATTGCTTCTGCCACGATTTTATTGGGATGGGATGTATTGATCCCCACAAGCGCTGATCCGGTATCAACCAGCTCCCATGAATATTTCAGCTTTCGTTTCGGATTATCTGACTGAGATAGATAAACGCCGTAACCCGGCTCTTTAAGTCCCATCATTGATCCGGAATTGGCGCAATGCGCAGTCACCACTTCTCCATTTTCCAGTTCAATATCTGACAAAAACCGTTTGTATCTCTTGATCAGGGTTCCTTTAATCAGCGGCGAGGGGAACTTCATTGGGCATGCTTTCGATTTTCTTTGACTGAACCAGTATAATCTTCAAATATTCGGGTTACATATATGAAGATTGCCTATAACTGTTCAGAACAATAATAACTTCACTGGTGAAGCGCAAATGACGACCGACACGAATTCTGAAAAAGAAATTGTAACTGCTGCAATGATAGTCATCGGGGATGAAATACTCTCTGGCAGAACCCAGGACAAAAATGTCGCGCATGTAGCATTAAAATTATCCGAAGTCGGGATACAGCTGCGAGAGGTGCGTGTCATTCCGGATGTCGAGAGTGAAATTATCGATGCGGTCAATCATTGCCGCGAAAAATATAACTATGTATTCACCAGCGGGGGGATTGGCCCCACTCATGACGATATAACGGCCGATTCTATTGCGCGGACTTTTAATGTGTCGATTGACTACCATCCAGAAGCTATGGAGATCCTTACCCGCCACTATGAAACATCCGGCATCGAATTTAATGAGGCGCGCAAACGGATGGCGCGTATTCCTGACACAGCCACGCTGATCGACAACCCGGTTAGCAAGGCACCGGGATTTCAGATTGGCAATGTGTTTGTGATGGCCGGGGTGCCTATGATCATGCAGGCGATGATGGAAAGTATTCTGCCGACTTTGACGGGCGGTGCAAAAATGCACAGCAGAACCATCGGCGCGGCACTCCCAGAGGGAAAAGTGGCAAAAGATCTTGGCGAATTGCAGGTAAAATACCCTGATGTTTCAATGGGATCATATCCTTACTTCAAACAGGGAAAAGTCGGAACAAATCTGGTGCTTCGCTCCATTTTCACCGACCAGTTGAATACCGCGCATGCGGAATTAATGGCAATCCTGGAAAAACAGGGGGCAGAGATTCTGCAAAGCGAATAACCAAATATAACAAGGGGACAACCCATGGAAACATTCCCGAACTTGCTAACAAAAACAACAACTGATCGGGGTGAGAAACTTGCAATTTATGACCGGGGGCGGGAGCTAACCTATTCCCAATTCAGACAGCGGAGCCTCCAGCTTGCTGCGGGGCTTTCACGGCAGGGAATAGGCCTTGGAGACAGGGTTGCGATATGGTTGCCCAACTGCGCCGCTTATTTGGAGTATTTCGCAGCTTGTGCACATATGGGTGCAACGGTTATCTCCCTGAATACAAAATTTCGCTCCTCTGAAATCGAAGATATTCTGCATCGCTCAAAATCCCGGGCACTTGTCTTCTGGCCCGATTTTAAAGGAATTGATTTTCAGGGCATCCTCAATGAAGTGCCTGTCGATAAGCTTGACGCCCTTGACCTGATTGTTTGCTACACAGAATCTGTAAACGATAAGGCCAAGCAGCCTCAAATACCTGGCTGTCAAAACGTAGTGCTCTCTGATGACTTGTATGAGGATGAGGTAATGCCATCCAGTGTCAGCACCGCAGATACAGGGCTGGTCGTCTTCACCACCAGCGGTACGACCGGTAAGCCTAAATTTGTGCTGCATACCCATAAAAGCATAACAGCGCATGCAATTGATGTTGCCAACCGTTTTGGTTATGCGGGGCGCGAGACCCGACTGCTACAGGTAAATCCTCTCTGCGGTACATTTGGGCTCACACAGGCAATAGCAGGCTTTGCAGGGGGTGGTAGCGTTTATTGTCTTCCTGTGTTTGATGCAGAAGCCGCCGCCGCATTGATACAGGAAGCCCGTATAACGGATATAAATGGCTCTGACGACATGTATGCGATGTTGTTAAACGCCCGCGATGAGGCGATACCCTATCCCAGCATCATCAATGCAGGGTTCGCGGCATTCAATCCCTCACTTGGGAATCTGGTAGAAGATGCTGACAGGCGCGGTCTGAAACTGGTGGGCCTGTGGGGAATGAGTGAGGTTCAGGCTTTCACAGCCCATCAATTGGTCGCTGATCCGGTTGAGCTTCGAAAACAGGCAGGGGGCTATCTGCTTTCTGATGACGCGAAAATACGCGTTGTAGATCCCGAAACCAGTGCACAGCTTAGATTTGGTGATATGGGGGAGCTTGAAATATCCTGCCCCGGACAAATGGCAGAATATCTGGATAATCCGGATGCGACCGCAAAAACTGTCACTCCAGATGGATATGTTAAAACCGGTGATTTGGTAATTCAGCATGATGAGAGGAAATTTACATTTCTCTCTCGCATGGGGGATACGCTCCGTTTGGGCGGATATTTAACGGACCCTGTTGAAATCGAAAATGTCCTTAATCAGTATCCAGGAATCGCCAAATCGCAGGTTGTGGGTGTTGATACAGATAAAGGGACCAAAGCCTTTGCATTTGTTGTTCCGCGTGCCGCAGCCAATCTCAATAAAGAGGATCTGGAGGCCCATTGCCGTGATCATCTGGCAAGCTATAAAATTCCGATCGACTATTTTGTGCTGGAAGACTTTCCCGTCACGCAAAGTGCAAATGGGGTGAAAATTCAACGGGCACGCCTTAGGGAAATAGCGATCAGCCATTACCAAAAAACACTCGCCTAATAATAAAAGTGCCGATCTGGAAAAAATTGGTGTGACGTAAATTTCCTACTTGTATCCAATGGCGACAATCAGTAGGTTAGCCGTCGCTGCCCTCATGGTGAAATTGGTAAACACAGTAGACTTAAAATCTGCCGCTCGTAAGGGCTTCCCGGTTCAAGTCCGGGTGAGGGCACCACAGCAGCTTATCTCCCCCCATATTTTCCTTTGAAACAAAGTATGCTCGCGCATTAACTGATGCTGTTTATGAACGCATCGAAAACGTCTGTGCGACATTGCAGAAGCTACTTGGCGCTTGCAAGCTTATATCAATTTTAAGGGTGAAGATATTTCAGGGGAGAGAGCTATATCTGATTATATGCAAAAATGGTGAGCCCGACAGGATTCGAACCTGTGACCCACTGATTAAAAGTCAGTTGCTCTACCAACTGAGCTACGGGCCCACACTAATTTTGATCGCTATCTGCTGCGCGGTTTGTTGCGCTACATCGTCGCGATGCGGCTGCAACATAGGGGGGTCTTTCTGATTGGTCAAGCCGCTTTTTTACATTTTTTTTTCCTGCACAATTTTTCTTTAATCCCCAAGCTGTGCTATAGAAAAAATTAACGATAATTCAGAGGGGTTACAGCCCTTCTATGACCTTCGATTTATGGAGAATATTTAACATGAAACTCACCCATGCCCTGCGACGATTACTGGCAGTTCTGATTGTCAGTCTGTTCGCTTTACCGGCAAGTGCCGCGGATCTGGACCCTGAAAACACTTTGTATCTGGATTTGAAATACGGTCGGGTTGTTATCGAGCTTTACCCGCGTGTTGCACCAAATCACGTCAAGCGGATTAAGGAGCTGACCCGCCAGAAATTTTATGATGGGCTGAAATTCCATCGTGTGATAGACGGTTTTATGGCGCAAACCGGTGATCCGCTTGGTAATGGGACAGGGGGCTCAGGTAAAAAACTTCGGGCGGAATTTTCAAATATTCCCCATGATCGCGGTATCGTCTCCATGGCGCGCGCCAATAACCCAAATAGTGCGGACAGCCAGTTCTTCATCGTGTTTGAAAATTCCAGCTTTCTGGACGGTAAATATACCGTTTTTGGAAAAGTCGTAGAAGGTATGGAATATGTGGATCAGATTAAAAGGGGCTATGGCAGAAGTGGAACCGTCCGCAACCCTGATACGATCCTCAGCCTGCGCGTAATGGCTGACGTTAAATAGCAGTTGGCAAATAAAAACCCGGAAGAGAGATCTTCCGGGTTTTTATCAGTCCGAATTGGGTGACTAAAGCTGCTATCAGATGCAACGACCGCCATCAACTTCCAAAGCCACACCTGTGATAAAGGCAGCCTCGTCAGATGCCAGATACAACGCCGCATTGGCAAGGTCACGCGGGGTATTCACACGTCCGATAGGGATCGTTGACTGGAATTTTTCCCGAATTTCAGGAGTATCTTCGCCCCCCATAAATTCAACGGCCATATTTGTCAGTGCAAATACCGGGCAAAGCGCATTTACGCGCACCTGATTTGGTGCAAGCTCAATCGCCATTGATTTTGACATGGTAAGCACGGCACCTTTACTTGAGTTGTACCATACAAGGCCCGGGCGGGGGCTCAAAGCTGCGGTAGAGGCGATATTGATGATACTGCCGCCGCCTTGTTCAAGCATAACCGGAACAATAGCTTTGCTGGTGCGAAAAATACTTTTCACATTCACATCATAAATACGATCGAAAGTCTCTTCATCTGTATCGAGCATGGAGCCATTTCGCTGTGGCATACCTGCGTTATTCACAAGGATATCAATACGCCCGAAACTGCTCAGCGCATTGTCCTTCATGGCCATGACGTCGTCATTGCTTGTCACATCCGTTTTATCGGCAATGACAGTTCCGCCGCTTGCATTAATGGCATCTGCCACTTTTTGAGCGGCTTCAATATTAACGTCACTGACAACAATTTTTGCACCTTCTTCGGCAAAACGTGTTGCCATGCCTTCACCAAATCCGGCACCTGCGCCCGTAATAACGGCCACTTTATTTTCGAGTCTCACGATCTTCTCCCTTAAAAAGCTTAATTGGGGCATTGCCTACCTGAGTAGAGGCTTAATTGATTTGCTTCAAACAATAAGTGGAAGAGATATGTAAATCAAGCAGCAGAAAGCTCTACCCGATCACTGGGCAGGTGAATAGTAACTGTTGTTCCAGATCCATATTGGCTGCTGATTTCAAGGCTGCCGCCATGAAGTTCCATCAAATTCTTGGAAAGGGGTAATCCAAGGCCAGTGCCTTCATATTTTCGGTTGAGCTCACTATCAACCTGAACAAAGGGTGTCAGGGCTTTGTGAATATCCTCTTCGCGAATTCCGATGCCCGTATCCTCAACAGAAAGGGATAAATTCCCCTCTGGCCCGACGACACAGGACAACGTTATCTTGCCGCCTTGCGGGGTAAATTTTATGGCGTTCGACAACAGGTTAAGAATAACCTGCTTGATCATCTTGCTGTCGGCAACAATACGGGGCAATAGCGCGTTCAGGTTTGAGACAATGGTTACTTCTGCTTTTTCCCGTTGCGGATCTGTCAGGCGAATACATTCTTCGACAAGGGCATTGATGCTCAAGCGTTCTTCAAAAATTTCCTGCGCACCCGCTTCAATTTTGGATAGATCCAGAATTTCATTAATGAGATCAAGAAGATGCACGCCGCTATTGTGAATATCTTCAGCATATTCAATATATTTCTGTGAGCCGATTTTACCGTAAATCTCGTTCTTGATGATTTCGGAAAAACCAATCACCGCATTCAGCGGGGTTCGCAGCTCATGGCTCATATTGGCAAGGAATGTTCCTTTTAGCTGAGCTGCAGATTCTGCTTCTTCTTTTGCCTTCTCCAGCAATTCCTGAGCCTGTGTCTGCGCCGATATGTCTCGCGCGATTAGTTGCATGACTGGCCGATCACCGTAGAGTAGGGCGGTTGCCTCCAGTTCTACATTTTTTCGGTTGCCAATATGCCCGATGACCTGACTGCGTTTTGTGGGCACAATCTGACCTGGTTGCAAGTGATCTGCGGGACCAAAATGATCTTCCAGCAATTCGTGATCAGAAACGGGGAAATATTTCTGAATTTTGTCGCCAACAATTGAATGAAGGTCTTTTGATTCGAGCAACTTGATAGCCGCCGCATTGGCATAGATAATAATGCCATCTTTATGTACCAAGATGGCATCCGGCGACAGCTCAACCATTTTGCGATAGCGGTTTTCACTCTCTTTGAGGAGCTGTTGAGTTGCTTTTTCCAAGGTGACATCATTAAAGGTGCAGACATAACCACCATCGGGAAGGCCTGTCCGTGAAATTTCAACGATTTTGCCGCTTACAAATTTACGTTCTACAACAACCGAACGTGTGACCTTGGTTTGCTCTATGACAGACTTGGCAAACTCTTCAGCCGAGTCCCCAACATCCGCGAATTTATGAAACCCGCGCTTAAGATGATCCGCAAGATGCATTCCTTTAGAAACAGTGCCAGGGTCAATTTCCATAACTTCGATATATTTCTCATTCCAACCCCGAATTTTATGATCTGCATCATAAATACAAATTCCGATTGGAATAGCGTCATAAACGGCGCTCAGCATGGAATGGGCTTCAAACAGTTCCTGCTGGTTCAGAACATCTTTTGTCACTTCTTTGATGATCGAAACCAAGCCACCGCCGCGCGTCGTCTTCTCGCGATACATCACATGCCGGTCGTTAGGCATATGGACTTTAATTTCTTTATTTTCAGTATTCTCAAGCCCGTCGATACTTTTCACATAGTCCATGGTGCGCTGACGTTCTTGGCTGTCACCGAA
This sequence comes from Sneathiella glossodoripedis JCM 23214, assembly GCF_000616095.1. Lineage (GTDB taxonomy): Bacteria > Pseudomonadota > Alphaproteobacteria > Sneathiellales > Sneathiellaceae > Sneathiella > Sneathiella glossodoripedis. The sequence goes on from NZ_BAMS01000002.1 coordinate 528,297, forward strand.
CCAGCGAAGAATACTTTTCTCGAGCTCTTCTCTGGTTACGTCATCTTTAAATTCGATCCCTGAATCTTTGAAAATTTCTTTAAGTCTGGAGTTGACCAATATGGCTTCTTTTTTATCGTTATAAACGATCAGACCTTCATCGAGCAGATTGGCAGCTTCTTTCAAATGAGTTAAAGGGGATTTTTCATCGGCCGGCTCATCCCGCACAGGCGAGCCAATGAATTTGCGAAGCATTAATAGTGCCGGAATACAGGTACATATACCAAAAAAGAAATAGGCGACCATTGGGGAGGTTTGAGTATAATACCCCCCTAAAAACAAAGCCCCCAGCAGCAAAATCATTTCAGGGAGTATTTTTTTCAATCCACCCATTTCTGTCATATTTTAATCTAACTCTATGTGCAAAACTGCACTGTAATTGACAATCAACTCCAATATCCGCATGCACTTTAAGAGATTTGAGTTAAGGATTGGTTATTGCGAGATACTTGATTACCAAAAACCAATTCACAAATTCAGTTGCTATAATTACCAGTTGGCCCCATTTATACAGGGGCGCAGATAACCTAAATCGAGTCATAAATGACAAACAAACCAAATCCGGATAATACAAATAACGAAGAGCAGTCAGGTATAAAGACACTTGTAGAACCAGCACCCAAAGTCGGGCTTCTGGCGCGTTTAAGAACGTATTTTTTAACAGGTATCGTGATTACGGCGCCCATCGGAATCACAATTTATCTGACCTATATTTTCGTAGATTTTGTCGACGCCAACGTAACGCCGTTAATCCCTGCAAGATATAATCCGGAAACTTATTTGCCCTTTAGTGTTCCGGGGTTAGGCTTGTTTGTTGCGGTTTTGGTTCTGATTCTGATCGGCTTTCTCACGGCCAACTTTTTAGGTCGCTCCTTCCTGCATTTTGGGGAGCGCATCGTCAATCGGATGCCGGTTGTTCGCACAGTCTATACTGCTCTGAAACAGATTATGGAAACGGTACTTGCCCAATCCAGCACATCTTTTAGGGAAGTCGTTCTGGTCGAATACCCACGCAGAGGAATTTGGGCCATTGCCTTTGTGACCAGCGAAGCAAAAGGTGAAGTTGCCAAACAGGATGACGATACGATTATCAGTGTTTTCCTGCCTACAACTCCCAACCCCACATCTGGATTTCTTCTGTTCGTGCCCAAGAAGGATCTGAAGTTCCTTGATATGTCAGTGGAAGAGGGGGTCAAGCTTGTGATCTCTGCGGGGATGATCTGGCCATCAGAAGAGGGTGATAAAGAAAAACAGGCAAACGAACCTTCGGTTTCCAAAAATTCAAAGGAAAAGGAAACTCTATCCTGATTGCAGATATTTAATCGCGTTATCGCGTTCAAATAAATAGAGCAGGGTGCGAATAGCCTGGCCGCGGGGTGAATTCAATTTCGGATCAGATCCCAAAAATGCGCGAGCGTCGTCCCTTGCAATCTGCACCAGTCTTCCATGAACGCTCAAATCAGCAACTTTAAACTCTGGAAGCCCGCTTTGGCGAGTTCCCAAAAGCTCTCCTGACCCTCGCAAGCGTAAGTCTTCTTCGGCAATTTTGAAGCCATCCTCAGTTTCACGCATAATTTTCAATCTGGATTTTTGTGTCTCCCCAAGCGGGCCTGCATATAATAGCAGACAACTTCCTGCCAGACCGCCACGCCCTACACGCCCTCGAAGCTGATGTAATTGGGCCAAGCCAAATCGCTCAGCATGTTCAATTATCATCACAGTTGCTTCAGGGACATCAACGCCCACCTCAATGACGGTCGTGGCAACCAGAATTTGGAAATGACCATCCTTGAATGCCTGCATGGCAGAATCTTTTTCTTCTGCTTTCATTTTGCCATGAACCAGCCCGACTTTTCCGGGGTATAGCGCTTCAAGGTAGCGATAGCGATCCTCAGCTGCGGCCAAATCACTGACTTCACTTTCCTCAACCAGTGGGCACACCCAGTAAATGCGTTCATTCACCTGTAATTTTCGTCCGAGGCTATTTGCCAGATCATCCAACCGCGCCAGATCAATTGCTCGCGTCTCCACTGGTTGCCGCCCGGGTGGTTTTTCGGCGATTACAGATACATCCATATCTCCATATGCCGTAAGGGCCAGTGTGCGTGGGATTGGTGTCGCTGTCATGACCAGTACATCAACACCATTATTTTCAGGTCTCCCTTTTGAACTGAGTGCCAAGCGCTGATGCACACCAAAACGATGCTGCTCGTCGATAATCGCAAGCCCAAGATCATGATAAATCACATCATCCTGAAACAAGGCGTGTGTCCCCACAAGAATATCAATTTCACCTGCAGCCAACCTGCTCAGCAATTCCGCTCGAGCCTTGCCTTTAAGTCGCCCAGTTAGCAGTTCGATCCTCAAACCAAGTTTTTCAACGATGGGGCCTAACGACTGTAAATGTTGTCTTACCAGAATTTCAGTCGGTGCCATCAAGGCTCCCTGCGCTCCACTTCCCACGCATTGGACAAGCGCCAGTAATGCGACAACAGTTTTTCCGCTCCCAACATCCCCCTGAAGCAAACGCAGCATCCGGTAAGGAGACTTCATATCACCAGAAATCTCTGTCATCGCCTCTCGCTGTGCTGCTGTCAGTGTAAAGGAAAGGACGTCTTCAGCCTTTCTGTTCAGTCCAGTATCCCCGGCAAGTACACGCCCCTTTTTTCGCTTCATACTCTCGCGAACAAGCTCAAGCGCGATCTGATTGGACAATATTTCATCATAAGCCAATCTTTGACGGATGGGACTTGTGGGCTCTATATCCTCTGCGCCTTGCGGTGAATGCACTGCTTTCATCGCCTGTTCCCACGACATCCATTTCTCTCTGCTCAGCAGGTGAGGATCTATCCATTCAGGTAAATCTATCACTGTATCAAGGGCTGATTTCTGCACCTTATTAAGTACATTGTTGGTAACACCTGCCGTCAATGGATAAACCGGCTCGTATCTTTCCACTTGATCCGGTGCATCAGGGTCCACCATGTGTTCTGGGTGCGTGATCTGAAAATCCTGTGAATAGCTTTCAAGTTTGCCATAGATTTTCCGGCGTTGCTCTGGCGGTAACTGTCGCTTTAAATAGTCCTCCCTGCCATTAAAGAAGGTGAGTGTCAGTTTTTGACCATTCACATCAAGCTGAACCCGATACGGAACTTTTCGGCTTCTGGAGGGAAAATGTTTAATCACCGTAGCTGTAACAATGACATGCTTCCCCAGATACTGCTCGGACAAATCCTCAATTGGATGACGTTCGATATATCCTGAAGGCAAGTGGTACAATAAATCCACGATATTAGGACCGGCCAACTTACTGAGCAGGCCAAATATGCGCGGTCCAACACCTTTGATTGTGTTGCTGGGCTTGAACAGAGGAAATAAAATTTCTGGCCGCATGAAGATCCCGGATTAAAATACCTGCGTAAAAAGGAGCATGTTCCGTTTTTTAAATCAAGCCGCTTGCAATTTCAAAAGATGGAAGCTTCCTGCTGACATCCAAAATAAAAAAAGGTATATGCAGGGTTCACCATCCGGAAAGGCCGTCATGACAACGAACGAAGATATTGCAATCCGCCGCAAAAGATTACTTCACCGGTCCAGATATACCGGGATGAAGGAAACCGATCTAATGCTCGGTCGGTTCGCAAATAAATATATCCATGATTTTTCCGCTCAAGAGCTTGATATATACGAAACTCTGCTCAAGGCAGGGGATCCTAGTATATACGCTTGGGCAGTTGGACGCGAAGAAGTTCCCGAAGAATACAACACAACTGTCATGGAAAAACTGAAAAATTTTGCCATATATGAACATGATCCGGCCCATATAGAAAAGAATGACTGATCCCCATCTTGAACATTTGTGCTCATCGCTTCTCTCAAAGGAGCGATCCAATGACTCTTTCCAGTTGGAATCCGTTCCTGAAGGGTATGACGCCTTTATACTGGGGCAGGTAGCGAAAAGCTCCAGCAAGATCTTCTCTATATCCTGCGTGAAGATGTCAGAATGGCAGCCACTGAAGAGGCACTGAACTTCTTTCATCCAGATATCGAAGTCATTTCAATTCCCGCGTGGGATTGCCTGCCTTATGACAGGGTTTCTCCAAACCCGGAAATAGTGGCGCAGCGAATGACCGCTTTGGTCAAATTGCTGAATAAAACAGATCAAAAACGGGTTGTACTGACGACCGTAAATGCGATTTTGCAGCGCGTACCTCCACGGGATATGGTGCAATCAGCCCGTGTTGTTGCCCGTAAAGGCGAAAAAATTGACCTTAAACAACTGACTGATTTTCTGGTTGCCAACGGTTTTTCGCGGATCGGAACCGTAATGGAGCCGGGCGAATTTGCCATACGCGGTGGTATTATCGACATATTCCCACCAAGCTCAAAAGACCCGGTCCGTCTAGATCTTTTTGGCGAACAGATAGATGGCATCCGCACATTTGATCCCGTATCACAACGATCAAAAGATCGTGTTGATCAAATTGAGATAATTGCAGCCAGTGAGTTTCTGCTCGATGATGATAGCGTCAGCAGATTCCGAAGCGGTTATCGCAGTCATTTTGGTGCGATTACACGCGATGACCCGTTATATGAAGCGGTTAGCGAAAAGCGCAAACATGCTGGCATGGAACACTGGCTGCCCTTATTTCATCAAAATATGGAAACCATCGCTGACTTTCTGCCCGATTCCATGATCTTCATGGATCATCTGTTTGACGAAAGTCTGCAATCTCGCCTCGAAACCATCGACGATTACTTTGACGCCCGCAAAGTCGCTTCAGACAATAAAAGTTCTGATTATCTTCCGATTCCGGCTGATCTTCTCTACCTGACCAAAGAAGAATATGAGCACCTGATCGCAACACGCTGTACGGTCCATATTTCCCCGTTTGTGAGCGGTTCCGAAAATCCGAACATCCTCAATGCACAAGGAAGGCAGGGCAGGGATTTCGCACCGGAGAGAAATCGCCCCAACGAAAATATTTACGACCATCTGAAAAGTCACATTGAAGAAAAACAAAAGAACAACCAGCAGGTAATCGTCAGTCATTTTTCAAAAGGGTCGTGCGAGCGAAACGCCAAAGTCTTAAACGATCATGGTGTCTCTGATCAGATCGTCATTGAAAATTTTCAGCATATTTCCCAAAACTCCACTCCGAAAACAGTCAAGATGACTGTATTTGGTGTTGAAAAAGGATTTGAAGCGCCCGGCTTCGTAATTATCGGTGAGCAGGACATACTGGGGGACAGGCTTGTACGTCCCCGCAAATCTTCGCGTAAGAATGATAATTTTATAGCTGAAGCCTCTCAGTTAAATGCTGGCGATTATGTGGTTCATGTTGAACATGGCATTGCGCAGTATGAAGGGCTGAAAACAATTGATATTTCTGGCGCACCTCATGATTGCGTGACCCTTCTTTATGATGGGGGCGACAAGATATATCTGCCTGTGGAAAATATCGAAATGCTCTCGCGTTATGGCGGGGCGGATAGCGCTGCAACTCTTGATCGCCTCGGCGGGTCGGGTTGGCAGGCACGCAAAGCCAAGCTCAAGAAAAAAGTTCTGGAGATGGCCGATCAACTCATAGGTATCGCGGCTGCCCGGCAATTACGCTCTGGTTTTCGTCTTGTCCCGCCTGAGGGAGCCTATGCCGAATTTTGCGCAGGTTTCCCTTTTGAGGAAACTGACGACCAGCTCAAGGCAATCGACGATGTGTTGGGGGACCTAAGTTCCGGTAAGCCCATGGATCGGCTTGTTTGTGGTGACGTGGGCTTTGGTAAAACAGAAGTTGCCCTGCGGGCCGCCTTTGTGACCGCCATGTCTGGAAAACAGGTTGCCATTGTAACGCCTACGACTTTGTTGGCTCGTCAGCATTACAAAACCTTCGCAGAACGCTTTAAAGGTCTGCCAGTAAACGTGGTGCAGTTATCCCGTATGGTAAGCACAAAAGAAGCCAACCAATCCAAGGCGGGGCTTGCAAGCGGGCAGGTTGATATTGTGGTGGGAACCCATGCATTGCTTGGAAAATCCATCAATTTTAAAGATCTGGGTCTGGTCATCGTCGATGAGGAGCAGCATTTTGGTGTTGCCCATAAAGAAAGGCTCAAAGAACTCCGTGCGGAGCTTCATGTACTGACCCTGACTGCAACGCCAATTCCCAGAACGTTGCAACTCGCCATGACCGGCATTCGCGATTTGTCAATTATTGCAACTCCTCCGGTTGATCGGCTTGCGATCAGAACCTTTGTTCTGCCTTTTGATCCTGTTGTGGTTCGTGAGGCCATTTTGCGCGAGCATTACCGCGGTGGGCAGAGCTTCTTTGTCTGTCCAAGGCTAGCTGATCTGGCAGAAGTCGGTAAATATCTCAAAGAACAAATTCCGGAAGTCAAATTTGTAACGGCACATGGTCAAATGCCGGCCAAAGAGCTTGATGACGTCATGAACGCATTTTATGACGGGAAATATGATGTTCTAGTCGCTACCAATATTGTCGAGTCCGGACTTGATATCCCTCGGGCCAATACGCTGATTACCTATCGTGCAGATATGTTCGGTCTGGCTCAGCTTTATCAGATCAGAGGGCGTATTGGGCGCTCCAAGACCCGTGCCTACGCCTATCTCACATTACCACCGCGTAAAAAGCCTACGGAAGCCGCTGAAAAACGTCTGCGGGTATTGCAATCTCTGGATACCCTTGGCGCCGGTTTCACACTTGCCAGTCATGATCTGGATATCCGCGGGGCGGGGAACCTGCTGGGTGACGAACAGTCTGGACATGTGAAAGAAGTCGGCTTCGAACTGTATCAGGAAATGCTCGAAGAAGCGGTTGCCAACGCAAGAAACGCTGGCGATGATACGGCTCAAGAGGCAGAAGATAAATGGTCACCAACGATCAATATTGGAACATCGGTCCTTATTCCGGACACCTATGTTAGTGATCTTTCTTTGCGAATGGAGCTTTACCGACGCATTGCCATTCAGGAAACAGAGGAAGAACTTGAAGCCTTTGAAGTCGACTGGTGGATCGATTTGGCCCGATGCCGGATGAAGTGAAACATCTTCTTGAAGTCATGAGCATCAAACAATACTGCAGGCAAGCCAATATCGAGAAAATCGATGCCGGCGCCAAGGGGGCCGTATTAACTTTCAGAAATAACAGCTTTGACAACCCCGGCGGTCTGGTTGCCTACATTTCCAAGCAACCGGGTTCAGCCAAGCTCCGCGCTGATCACAAGATGGTTTACACCCGCTCTTGGGAGCATCCTGAAGATCGCCTGTCAGGCGTGCATACACTGGCGCGTGATCTGGCAGCGATCGCAGCCACTCCCTAAAATCACCCAATGTTGACCTATTTTCCGAAAAGGGGCAGGGCTTATTGCTCTTGCCCTTCGGATTTGGCTTCCTGTTCGATCCGTTCAATGACCTGCAAAATGACACTGCTGTCCTGCGCGCCGGAAAGAGCATATTTTTCATCAATAATGAAAAAGGGAACACCGGAAATACCCATTTCCCGGGCCCGCGCATCTTCCGCTGCGACCACGTCCAGATCCCTGTCAGTCGCCAGAAGGTCGCGAACGATTTCCGCATTCATTCCAGCATCCGCCGCCGCCTGAACCAGAACCTCGCTATCGCCCAGATCCTTTCCATCCATGAAAAAGGCCTGGAATAGATTTTCAACAACCTGATCCTGACAGCCTGCGCTCGCCGCCCATTTTATGACCCGGTGAGAATTCAGGGTATTGGGAGAGCGGGCAATTTTCGAAAACTGAAAATCAAGCCCCACAGCCTGACCCGCTTTGGCCATATGTTCATAAAGCTCTTTCGCTCGCTCAGCACTGCCAAATTTTTTAGCAGTGAATTCCTTGCGGTCAGCCCCCTCTAATGGCATGTCAGGGTGCAGCTGAAAAGGATGCCAGGCAATATCAACATCAAGATCAGGACGTTCGGCAAGAGCTGCTTCGAGTTTCCGTTTGCCAATGAGGCACCACGGGCAAACGGTATCAGAGATAATGTCTATTTTCATATCTCATACATAGGAGCACGAGCGCGTTTTCGCAACTTTTATCTGGAATGAATGTTCCAGATTTATTCTGAATACCCTTCTGCCTGTGCCCGCTTGAGCACGATCGCCAGATCTTCGTCATCAAGCATTTCCGTCAGGCCTATCTTGATGGTTGCCTCAACCGGTCGCGCAATTGCAGCGATTGTGTATTCCGTATTGCGGGTTACGCCATATACGCGGCTAAGGGCAATAAAGGCATCACGCCTTGCAGTCCCGGGCAGGGCGATCAGAAAGCTGTTACTGTTGAAACGGCCGCAAAAATCTTCACCACGCATCAGAAGTGACAGAATATTCCCGACCTGACGCAAGACCTGATCTCCGGCTGGATATCCATATTCCTCGTTAATTTCAGTCAAGTTCGCAATCTCTACCGAAGCGACCGTCAAATGTTTGGACCTTGATGAATGATCCGCAATCATATGCTTCATATGAGCATGGACAAATCCGTGCGAATAAAGACCGGTCAGACCATCCGTGACGGGAAGCGGGCGCGAAGTTTTCAATAATTTCTGCAATGAGAAGCGTAATTGAGACTGATCGATAAGCAGTTTGGATCGGGCGAATAACGAAGACATCTCACCGGGATGAATAACGATGTCAGATGCGCCGTGAATATAGGCAGCCTCGCGGTTATTCTCATTTTCCAGAACGAAAATAACCGGCAGGTTATAAAGTCGGCTATCTCCCCGAATATCAAGGCATAACCGAAAATTCACATCACCCTGTCCCGCACCAAGAATTATGACCGCATCATAATTGCCCGCCCGCAACTCATCAGCAACCAGATCTGCGTTTGGACACAGGCGTACCTTCGCAACCCGGCTCAATTGAAGCATGACATCACCAACGATGGCATTCTGATTGCCCACAAGAAGGATGGCGTTTTGTGCCTCTTCAGGTGAGGGTTCACTAAAATCCTTTTCCATAAACCCGTATAGGATGTGGTATTCTGACGGCGATCGTACTCCTGCTTCATGGTCTGCAGACGGATCATAGAGAGGGCCCTTGTCCTCAGTTCCAGATCGCAAAAATTATCAGGTACCGACTGAATATCCGACGCTTTTGGATTGTCCCCAACGATCAATAGGGGAATTTCTGCATTTGCGATCCCCTCAAGCAAGTCTGCCTTTCCCTGTAAATTGTTGGAGCCAGACTGGATCAGCACCAGATCAAAATCGGCGATATCATCTTTGAGGGAGTCAAAGTCCAAAATCGCGCTTTTGGTCAATGCGACATTCTCATCTTCAAAGCAATTTTGAATTTTATCTGTGGGCTCGTCAGAGAGAACAAGGATATTTGCTGTTACGGCCATGGAAGTGATCTCTTTTTTTGCAGTACCTGTCCACTCATTTGAACAGCAATTTATTAAAAATCTCTTCTTTTTTGGAGAACCCGCGACAAAAGAATATTGAACACTTGCATTTCTCGTCAGCTAGCGGAACTATGGCGCACAATAACAACACCAATATGGGAGAAAACAATTGACGACCCCCACATTTCTTGATGGTAAACACGCTCTTGTAACAGGCGCTTCATCTGGCCTTGGCTGGCAGTTTGCCTTAACTCTGGCAAGGGCAGGGGCCAAAGTCTCCATTGCCGCGCGCAGTACAGATAAACTTGAAAAGCTTGCCGCTGAAATCGAATCCTTCGATGGCCGCGCTGTGCCGGTTAAAATGGATGTCACAGATTTGAGCAGCATTCGCGATGGTGTCGCCGCCGCTGAAACCGAACTGGGGCCTGTGAATATTCTGGTCAATAATTCCGGCGTCAGTGCTCTCAGCCGCTCAGAATCTATTAGCGAGGAAGACTTTGATCTTGTTATGGACACCAATGCCAAGGGTGCGTTTTTTGTGGCCCAAAGCGTTGCTCAAAGCATGATCCGTCACGGAAATGGCGGCAAAATCATAAATATTGCCTCCGTTGCTGCGAACCGGGTCCTGAAACAGAATATTGCCTACTGCATGTCGAAAGCAGCGGTGCAGCATATGACAGCTGCGTTGGCGGATGAGTGGGGCAAATATAAAATTCAGGTCAATGGTATTAATCCCGGTTACATTGTCACCGGTATCAACCGTGACTATTGGGACAGTGAGCCAGGTAAAAAGCTGATCGAAAAACTCCCCGGTAGACGGGTCGGTGAGCCAGCGCATCTTGATGGCGTCCTGTTATTGCTGGCAGGGCCCGGTTCTGATTTCATGACCGGCAGTATGATTGAAGTTGATGACGGCTTGACAGCCCACGGCTTCTAATTAGCTGGGTTCCATCTGGGAGGGGCGAAGATTAAGGCTACAATCGTCTGTTTCGCCTCTTCATGTTCCATATTATTCATGGAGGAGAGCAACATCGCCGCCCCTGTCACACCTTCTTTGTGGGCGACAAGTTTGCTATGGCCAGCATTAATGGCTTCGATCACCGTTTCGAAGTAACATTCCTCGACCATCCCCTTTAGCATGGAATCCATCAATTACGCTTTCTATCGCCAAGATTATGGCAGGGTGTAATACTATTGTGTAAACAAATTATGACAATCTGGTCAGTTTTTTCAATTTCTTTATATTAGCTTGAGTTTTTTTCACCAAACAAGATATAGTTACAAATAAAACTATTTTTGGGGAAGAGATCATGGGAAAGCCTTTTAGTATCATTGCAGGCGGCGGTCTTGTTGGCTTAACGCTGGCTTTAGCCCTTCATAAAAAAGGGTTCAAAACGAAAATCTTTGAAACCGTTCCTGAAATTCTCCCCTTGGGTGTTGGAATTAATCTATTGCCCCATTCGGTCACCAATCTTGCAAAGCTTGGTTTGCTTGATGATCTCAAAGAAGTGGCAATCGAAACCTCCAGTCTCGCCTACTATACGGACGACGGTAAGGAAATCTGGAAAGAGCCCCGCGGACTTGCCGCAGGATACGACGTCCCGCAATTTTCTATTCACCGTGGTGACTTTCACATGATCCTTCTCAAGCATGTGAAAGAAAGGCTGGGAGAAGATGCAATTGTTCAGGATCATCGTCTGGACAGTTTTGATCAGGATGAGAAGGGAGTTACTGTCCATTTTACAAACCACACAGGGGAAATAAAACGCGAAAGCTTCAAAGCTGACTATTTAATCGGTGCAGATGGCATCAATTCCCGCCTTAGAAATATCTTCTATCCAAATGAGGGGGCACCACATTATTCCGGTCAGATTTTATGGCGCGGGGTGTCAGAAATAGAACCCTATCTCGACGGACGTTCCATGTTCATGGCGGGTCACAATGACCTTAAACTGGTGGCTTACCCCATTCGCAGATCAAGCGCAGAGCGTGGTCTGTCATATGTAAACTGGATCGCTGAACGCAGTATCCCATCAAACCTGGCTGAGCGTCAGGGGGACTGGAATCAGGAAGGATTGCTGGAGGAATTCGCATCCCACTTCGCAGACTGGAACTTGGGATGGCTCGATGTTCAGCATCTGTTTGAAAATGCGATCAGCATTCATAAATTCCCGATGATCGACAGAAACCCCATTCCAAAATGGAGTTTCGATCGGGTGACACTGATGGGTGATGCAGCCCATGCTATGTACCCCAACGGATCAAACGGTGTGTCGCAAGGCGTACTTGACGCCATGACATTCGCTGATTTGATGGAAGAGGGGGGTAACATCACCGATATTCTTCAAAAATATGAAGATGCCAGACGCGAAGTAACCTCTAAAATTGTGCTTGCCAACCGTGAAACCGGCCCAGAGAAGGTTATGCAAATGGTGCATGAGACCTGCGATGGTAACTGTGGTGCTGTTCACAAATGCATTGACCAAGCTACCTTGGAAGAGGTTGCAACCTCGTATAAAAAACTGGCGGGCTTTCATGCAGGAACGCTGAACAAGGGCGCTTAAAAAGCTACATTCCATTCTTGTAGGTTTTCAAATCCTGACATCTGTCACGGACATCTTCCATGACGATGGCTGTTTCAACAAGAAACCTCAAGGAATATTGAAAGCGTTTCAGTAGTTCCTGATCCAGATCACTGGGAACTGAATCGACAAATAATTTTGTTACATGGCGAAGGATAATGTGATCTGGAAGCCAGGTAATAAAGTTATTCTTGTAACCGCTCATTCTAAGCTCCGCGACCGGATAGGCGCCGCCCATACCAGAACTCACTCCCACAATCTGTGCTGGTTTATGTGCAAGTTCACCGCCATCGCACATCAGCAGAAAATTCTTTAAATGCGCAGGCACCATTCCGGCCCATTCGGGCGATATAACGACAAATCCTTTACAGGCCTTCAAACGCTCACTAATGGGGCGCCAGTCAGCAACCATCTGACTTTCTTTTTCCCACTTGTCTTCCGTCCAAAGGGGAACGTTTAAATCTCTAAGAGAAAAAACATCCACCTCAACTGGCCGCTCAAGTAATTTAAGCTGCTTTTCAACAACCTTGCCTATACGTGCTGACTCAGCCTCTTCGCGAATACTTCCGATAATGATGCCTATTTTTGTCATATGCTCCTCATTCTTGGATGACAGCATACTACTTAATAGGCATTCCATTACTTCCAAGGAATTATTCCTCCGCCTGGCAATTCGTACTAGAAGTTACTTGTAAATAAGAGTTCCATCCTCCAGGTCAGCGACTGGTATTTCATCCTTTTCACGATAATAGTCCTGACTGAACACCCAAGGTTGGCGATCCCCCTGTTTTGGCATGATATGCATATGCCGCATCAAATAACCCGCGTTGAAATTTTCGCTGTCTACGAAGGGAAGCTCCGGCATATCCTTGTCTTCCGCCCTAAGCTCTGGAATAACCTTTCGAGCGCCTTTCTCCTCCATGTGATTGAGCAATCGACAAACAAACTCTGAGACCAGCTCCGAACGCATGGTCCAACTGGTCCGCAAATACCCAAATACCCACGCAAGATTGGGAAGGCCACTAAACATAATGCCCCGATGCGCCCAACTTTCCGAAAATTGATAGGCGTTTCCATCAACCGTAATTTCAATATCACCAAGCGCACTCATGTTAAATCCGGTCGCGGAAATAATAATATCTGCTTTCAGATGAGTTCCTGATTTCAGCTGAATGCCGTCTTCATCAAAGCACTCAATCTGATCCGTCACGACAGACGCATCCCCTTTACGCATGGCGATAAACATATCCCCGTCGGGCACAAATGCCAGACGCTGACGCCACGGCCGGTAACTTGGCGTGAAATGTGGATCAAGCGGGATTTCATCCCCCAGATATTTCCGCGCAGCGGTCATCAGATCCTCACGTAATTTTTCCGGCTCTTCAAAAGATCGTCGGGTTGTAAGCTCCTGCTCTTTTAAAACTTTTTGACGGGCAATTTCATGAATCCATTCGTCGGGTATATCAAATTCCCTAAGCGTATCTATCAGCTCATCACTGTTGGGACGTGCCGCAAAATAGGTTGGCGATCTTTGCAGCATCGTTATGTGCTTGGTTTTACCTGCCATCGCAGGAATAAGTGTCGCCGCCGTCGCTCCAGATCCGATGACAACGACTTCTTTTCCTTCATAATCAAGATCTTCGGGCCAGGTCTGCGGATGGATGAGGGGGCCTTTAAACCTCTCTTTTCCCGGATAATCAGGTATATATCCCGCAGAATGCCGATAATACCCTTGGCACATCCAAAGGAAATTGCACGTGTAAATTTCCGTGCTGCCATCGCTTTTCTCGACGCTTAAAGTCCACAAATTCCGGTCACTATCCCAATCCGCTTGGGTAACTTTGTGCTGATAGCGAATATGTCTGCGAATATCCTGTTCATCCAGGCATTCATTCAGATATTTCAATATCTCATCCGCTGTCGCAATAGGGGGGCCGGACCAGGGTTTCCACTTATAGCCGAATGTATATAAATCGCTATCGGAGCGAATTCCCGGATATTTGTGGGTATGCCACGTTCCCCCAAAACTCTCTTGCGTCTCCAGAAGGGTGAATGATTTATCCGGGCAGGATTTCTGCAAGTGATAGGCTGCATTTATTCCCGAAATTCCCGCGCCAATTACGATGACATCAAAATAGGTTTGCTCAACCTCAGCAGTTGGCCTGCTTTGTACTTGTGTGTTCATGTTTTCTCCCCGGCCATATATTCGGCTCTTCTTCCTTATATAACACAATAACCTAGAATGAGAGTTAGGCAAGTGCACTACTGAATTGTGCACAAAAAAAGCCGCCAGATATCTCTGACGGCTTTTAACTTTAAGAGCGGGGTATTCTTATGCGGATTTAACGTCGCTTAAGAATGTACGTATTTCCTGTTCAAAATTCTGCGTCACTGAATTCATCATTTCGGCAGTATCTTTCAACATGGAAGACGTTGAGGTTCCACTTTCCGCACCAACGCGAATTTCCTGTACGCTTTGTGACACTTCATTTGCACCACCTGCGGCCTGTTGCACGTTCATGGAAATTTCACCAGTCGCTGCACTTTGCTCTTCAATGGCGGACGAAATACCAGTGGTAATATTACTGATTTCATTAATAACCTTGCCAATGGCGGTCATTGATTCAACCACTTCCGAAGTAACACTTTGCATGTCGGATATCTGGACGCTGATTTCCTCGGTTGCTTTTGCCGTCTGATTAGCAAGTGACTTCACTTCCGATGCCACAACCGCAAATCCTTTACCCGCTTCGCCGGCTCGCGCTGCTTCAATGGTCGCGTTCAGGGCCAGCAGGTTGGTCTGATTTGCGATATCCTGAATAAGATCCACAACGGTTTCAATTTTCTGACCGGCTTGCGTAAGGTCTTCTGCATATTTGGTCGCTTTGCCAGCATCGTTCACAGCGGTCGTTGTCACTTGCGCCGATTTGTTGATCTGGCTGCTGATTTCACGAATGGAACTGCTCAGCTCTTCCGTCGCGGAGGCAACTGAATTCACATTGGCTGACATGGTGTCTGAGCGTGTGCTTACACTATTGGCCAGCATTCCGGTGCTTTCCGCCTGATTGGACATATCACCAGCAGCCCGGTTCAGCTCATTGGTTGCGCTCTGCAAAGTTGCCATATTCTCATTAACCTTGGCGTCAAATTCCGCAATGAGTTTGGAGAGAAGTTCGGCTTTTCTGGCTTGTTCTGCCATTTGTGCTTCGCGCGCTTCCGTTTCTTTACGCTCACGCTCAATTTCAGCCTGTTGCTGACGTTCTTTTTCAAGCCGAGCCTGCTCACGAGCTTTCTCAGCCTCTGTAGCCAGTCGTTTATTTTCAAGTGAATTCTGTTTGAAAATATTCATCGCCTTGGCGATATTGCCAATTTCATCACTCCTGCTTGCTGCGGGGATATGCGTCTCTAGATCACCCTCCGCCAAATCTGTCATGGCATTGGTAATCTTTCCAATAATCCCGGCAAGGCTGCGCGACAACAAGACAGAAATCGTAATAATGAGAATTGCACCGATCAAGATCGCACCAAGTATTGTCGTGGCAATTGTATCGGTAACAGCTCGTGATTCCTGTTGCGTGGCCATGGTCGATGCATCATAAAACGCACTCACCTTCGCATTTGTTTCAATCACACTGTTCATCGCTGTATCAGCGGCTTCAATTGCACCCGCAACTTGCAACCACGATGCAGAAAACTGTTTGAAATAATTCTGATAGGCCGCCATTTTCTCTGTAATCAATTTTTTATTGGCGGGTGAAATATCACTTTTGGCGAGTTGCGCCGTAAATTCAGCATCCCGTTTGGCCATGCGATCAATATATTTGGGGTGAGAGCGCAGCATGAAATCTTTTTCGTGGCGACGCATCATCAGCATTGTCACGGTCAGTTCATCATTTTTCTCTTTTTTGAGCGTTTCTTCAACTTCATGAACGGCACCGCGCAGCGCACCTTGCAAACCGACCTTTTCATTCACGCCAAGCTCAACAATACGTTGCTGCAGCAGGTCAAAAGACGTTTTGTAGGCTCCTGCAGATGCTTGCAACTCATCAAGCAATGCCAACGCTTCCGCGTCAGTGGTCTGTGTGCGTAAAGTTTCAATGTTCGAATTTAAAGCATCGAGCTCAGCAAATTGGGCCGCTTTCGCTTCATCGGATTTGGTGGCGATAAACTCTTTTTCAAAATTCTTTCGCTTTTAAAATACGGGCGTTGATTTCTTTTGTGATGTCGTGATTACCTCGCGCTAGCAGGTAATCTGCAACAACCGCAGTGTTTTTGGCACTGCCGACAAAGAAAATACCAGCGATAACCGCCAGTCCAACAATGGTAACGATCACTGGGATCGCAAGCTGGATCTTGAATGGAAATTTAGAGAACATCGGAGCTCCTGTTGCACATCAATACAATTGGAGCCAAATTATGAAAAATTTGTTGGAATTTAGTTAATATAAGCAGTTGTATAATATTCAGAATTATAATCGTCACTTGTCGAATTCAGAAAATGCATAAATAATAATAAGTTACTCTATTTGTTAAACTTTTATGACATTTTTGTGACAGCGATTTTTTATCAAAAATCACTTAAATTTAACGCTGAATTCCTGAAATCAACTGTAAATCACGTGCGCCGGAGCTGAAAACTGTTAGCTTTTCGAACAAATTTAAGTATTCGGAAATATAAACGGGGGAGTGGCGGAAGGTCGGGGATTCGAACCCCGGAAGGGCTTGCACCCTTGCTGGTTTTCAAGACCAGTGCATTCAACCGCTCTGCCAACCTTCCGCAATTTATATCAGGTTATCCCTGATAATGATCAAGCATCACTCAATCAATGACGTCCGTTTAAAGTTCCTGACGGGTGCTGTCAATAGTTTAGATGGACAATTTTTAGAAAAGAAAAACTGGATAAACTCAAAACCGCCATAAATCCGCGAAAACTTGATAAATTAACTGCAGTCGCAAGAGTGAGGCATTGCTCTTGTTTTCAGGCTGTGGCAAAAAAGAAGATATAAAAATCGGGTGAGGTGAATGTTGAAAATTCTGATTAAAATTTGCAAAAGCGTGGCTTTAGTTTCCCTGTTCTCAATAACTGCGCTATCCGCGCATGCTGAAAAGAAGGAATTCGGCATCTGGTTGCAGGAATTAAAACAGGAAGCATTGGGTAAGGGGATCAAACCTTCCATTGTTGATGAAGCTTTTGCGAATGTGAAATTCAAGGAAAAAATCATTTCACTGGATCGCAAGCAACCCGAGCTAACCCAGACTTTCCAGCAATATATGGCGCAGCGTCTTCCCAAGTCCTTGATTAATCAGGGGCGCAAAATGCTACGGGAAAATCGCGCTATTCTGGAAGAGGTGGGTGAAAAATATGGTGTTCAGCCCCGGTTTATTGTTGCCCTTTGGGGGGTGGAGACACGTTATGGCAAATATACAGGCGGCTTTAACGTAGTCGAAGCCCTGACAACGCTGGCCTATGACAACCGCCGGGCGGATTATTTCCGCGGGGAACTGATGACAGCTCTGCAGATCCTGAACGAAGGGCATATCACCGTTCCCAACATGAAAGGCTCCTGGCTGGCGCAATGGGGCAGGCCCAGTTTATGCCCTCCAGTTTCGTCAATTTTTCTGTCGATCATAATGGTGATGGAAAACGTGATATCTGGAATACGAAAGCAGATGTGTTCGCCTCGGCTGCTAATTATCTGGCCCGCTCAGGTTGGCAAGGAGATCAGACTTGGGGCAGGGAGGTCAAGCTTCCCGCCGGATTTGACGAGAGCCTGATAGATCTTAAAAACCGCCAGCCAATGCAATATTGGCAGGATTTGGGCGTGAGAAAAGCAGACGGCTCTGATTTGCCATCTCGACAACTGATGGGATCTTTGGTGCAGCCAAAAGGAGGCAATGGACAGACATTTCTAGTCTATAACAACTATCTGACAATCCTCAAATGGAACCGCTCCACATATTTCGCCATGTCGGTTGGTCATCTGGCTGATAAACTGGCCGGTAGCTAGGACATTTTGATGAGACAGTTTTTAGGTGCACCCCCAATCATGAAAAAGCTCCTTCTCCTCACCCTTTTGCAGCAGGTGCTTCCGCACTGTCGGGCTGTGCGGAAATGAACCTGCTGGGACATGCCGCTTCGGAAGTCAATGATCTGAATAAACCTTCCGAAAATGTTCAGGCCATTCGGGCAAAACGCAAAGTTGGCAAGCCCTATCAGATTAACGGGATCTGGTATTACCCCAAAGAAGAGCCGAATTATAATGAAACGGGCCTCGCTCCTGGTACGGGGAACCCTTTCATGGGCGGAAAACTGCCAATGGTGAAACTTACGACATGAACCAGCTCACCGCCGCTCACAAAACGCTGCCCATGCCAACAGATGTTCGTGTAACCAACCTTGAAAATGGTCGCTCACTTGTTGTAACCATCAATGATCGCGGTCCTTTTGTACATGGACGGATTATCGATCTGTCCCGCCGGGCCGCGCAGCTTTTGGGAGTAATCCGCAACGGAACCGCAAAAGTCCGCGTAGAAGCGCTGCTCAATGACAAAGGGGATGTCAAATATCTGGCAAAGGCCGAAACCGCCCCTGAAGAGAGACAGGTTGCCTCTGCTGCTCCCAAAAAAGGGCCGGTCACCTCGTCCGAGCTGGCGCCTCCCAAAGCAATGGATGTCGCACCTGCACCTGAAACAACGCGCAAAATTGAACCTGTTGATGCGAAGGTTGGCAGTGAACAGGTTGCCGCGACGGATGCAAAAGTCATTCAAAAGCCGGTGGTGCCCACTGAAATTTACATTCAGGCCGGTGCCTTTGTAGATTTCAATAACGCAAATCGGTTAAGCGCCAGCCTCTCACCGCTTGGGGCTGCGAAGGTGTATCAGGTTCTGGTGAACGGTCAGGATTTCTATCGGGTTCGGCTGGGTCCGATCTATAATGTCGAGGAAGCAGACCAGCTCCTTGCAAGACTAATCAACAATGGGCACACTGAAGCCCGCATAGTGATTGAGTAAGAATTTAATGTGATTTGAAACTTTGCCATAATTGGGGCTATTTTCCGCTTTATCAGTGCGAAATTCTTCAGTTTTGGTGGACAGTAAATAAAAAATGTTGGGACGCGTTTTGATTTCATACATTCAGAAAATTCAGAGCAAATTAGTGGCCAGCCTGTCGGTCGCCCTGTTTTTGCTGGGCATGCATACAGCTCAGGCATTGGAGACGCCGGCACGTGAAGCAATCCTTATGGATTATGATACAGGGGCCATCCTTTTTGAAAAAAGCCCTGATGCCCTGATGCCACCGGCTTCCATGAGTAAACTGATGACCGTTACCATGCTGATGGAACGCTTGAAAGATGGCTCACTCACCATGGAGGATACCTTTCCCGTCAGCGAAAAAGCCTGGCGCAAAGGCGGATCCAAAATGTTTGTTGAGGTTGGTAAACGGGTCAAGGTTTCCGATCTGTTGCGCGGGATCATCATTCAGTCCGGTAATGACGCCTGTATTGTCGTAGCCGAGGCACTGGGCGGTTCCGAAGAGGGATTTGCTCAAGCCATGACCGAACGCGCCCGTGAAATTGGCCTGATGCACAGCACATTCAAAAATGCAACCGGCTGGCCGCATCCGGAACATCGGATGACTGCCCGTGACCTTGCAATTTTGGCAAAATACATCATCAAGAATTTTCCTGAATATTACGGATTATTTGCCGAAAAGAGCTTTACTTTCTCCAAAATCAAGCAAGGCAACCGGAACCCGCTCCTTTATACAAATTCTGGCGCTGATGGCCTTAAAACCGGTCACACCGAAGAATCCGGCTATGGACTTACAGGTTCGGCCAAACGCGGTGATCGCCGGTTAATTCTGGTTCTGAACGGCCTTGGCAGCGCGCGTGAGCGGGGCCGGGAAGCCGAGCGGATCATGGAGTGGGGATTTCGGGAATTTGACAACTACGCGCTGTTTAAAAAAGGCGATGAAGTTGCCAAGGCACGTGTCTGGCTGGGCGCTAAAGATCTTGTTCCCCTTCAGGTGGATGAAGACCTGACCGTCACAATGTCCCGTAAAGACCGTCGCTCCATGCAGGTGAAGCTGGTTTATAACGAGCCTATCCCGGCGCCTATCATCAAAGGATCTCCGGTAGCGCGTCTGCTCATCACCGCACCTGAAATGGACCCCATTGAAGTTCCGTTGCTGGCGGCTGAAAATGTCGAACGCCCGGGCGTTGTTAAACGGGTAATGGCTGCTGTCAAATATGTTCTCTTTGGAGCGTCCGCAAATTAACTCTTGGGGTTAAAGAATGTCAAAAGACACCGGCAAATTCATCACACTTGAAGGTGGCGATGGATCGGGCAAGTCGACCCAGTCACGGGAACTGGCGGAGTTCATAAAGGCAAGTGGCAGGGAAGTCCTGCTCACCCGGGAACCCGGAGGGGCCGCCGGTGCTGACGAAATTCGAAAACTGCTACTAACCGGCGATCCCGATCGTTGGGATGGCGCCGAAGAAACCCTGCTATTCTATACGGCAAGGCTTAATCATCTGCGCTTGACCGTTAAACCGGCTTTGGCAAAAGGTATATGGGTTATATCTGACCGCTTCGCGGACTCCACTATGGCCTATCAAGGTTATGGAAATCGTCTGGGTCCAGAAAATGTCCAGAAAATTCATGACGTTACAGTTGGCTCTTTCGAGCCGGATTTAACCTGTATTCTTGATCTGGATGTCTATGAGGGTCTTAAACGAACGCATGGCAGGTCTCATGACGAAGATCGTTTTGAGCGCATGGATATTGAATTTCATGAAAGAATGCGAAAAGGGTTTCAGGCAATCGCCAAAGAAAATTCCCATCGATGTGTATTACTTGATGCCTCTGGTGAACCTGGGGTGATCCAACGCGAACTGCGCCGAACTGTACAGGACAGGTTGATGTCGTGAGTGAATTAAGCCCCATCGACCAGCTGGAGGGATTACCCCATCCACGAGAGACATCAGAACTGATCGGACATCAGGAAGCAGAAAATCTGTTTTTGGAAAGCTATAATGGTGGCCGCTTTCATCATGCATGGCTTATTTCAGGTGTCCGCGGTGTTGGCAAGGCGACTTTCGCCTACAAAGCGGCCAGGTTTCTGTTGAGCTCTGCGGCCTCGGGCGGAGGATTATTCGGCCCGCCCGACACTCTGGATGCCGACCCACAGGATCCCGCATTAAACCTGATCTTGTCCGGCGCTCATCCCGGTCTTGTCACCTTGAAAAGGCAATATGACGAAAAAGGGAAAAAGTATTTTAAAAACATACGGGTAGACGACGTTCGTAAACTCGGAAATTTCTTTGGAATGACGGCATCAGATGGCGGATGGCGGGTTGTGATCGTAGACGCCGCTGATGATATGAATGTCAATGCGGCCAATGCCTTGCTGAAAATGCTTGAGGAACCGCCCCAAAAAACGGTTTTTCTTCTTCTATCTCATTCACCCGCCGCGTTGTTACCAACCATCAAATCCCGATGCCGCCGTCTGTCTCTGAACCCACTGAAAGCAGATGATAATCACAAAGTCATTCGAACACATTTTTCCGAAATCGAAGCACCTTCAGTTGATGTTCTATCTTACCTGTCGGAGGGAAGCCCGGGAAAAGCAGCCGCGCTATACGCAGCAGGGGGCTTGGATGCGTTTTTAGGTGTACTTGAACTTTTTGACAGCTTTCCAGAATATGACCCAGACAGACTGCATGGCTTGGCAGATCTGGCGGCAAAAAAAGATCAGGAACCGTTGTATCGGGCATTGTGCGAGTTAATTCCTTGGTGGCTTTCCCGCTTTGTTCGCCACGCCAGTGCCGGGATTGATGAAGCCAACCTCATTGAAGGCGAAGCAGCGATCATGAGGCGCCTGCAGCAGCAGCGCCCCCTTTCTTTTTGGATCAAAGTATGGGAAAAGGTGAATTATCTCATTGAACGGTCAGACACGGTCAATCTTGACCGCAAACAGGTCATTCTTGGAATTTTTCTGACGCCAACTTTAAAAATATAAAAAAATCATAGGTTTATACATGCTTGTTGACAGTCATTGTCATTTAAATTTTGAACAGCTTTCAAGCCAGATGGACGATGTTCTGCGCCGAGCTGAACTCGCTAATGTGGGCCATATGCTCACAATTGGTACGAAACTGCGCGAATTTCCATCCGTACTATCGATCGCGGAGCAGCACGACAATATTCATTGCAGCGTTGGTATTCATCCTCATGAAGCAGAAGAAGAGGGGGCGGACGTAACAGTTGATCAATTGCTGAAACTCGCCGCTCACCCAAAAGTCGTTGGAATTGGGGAAACTGGTCTCGATTACTTTTATGAACATTCGCCAAGAGAAATCCAGAAACAGTCTTTTCGCATTCACATTGAAGCGGCCCGTCAATCAGGATTGCCGCTCATCGTGCATACGCGCGATGCCGATCAGGATACAATTGATATTCTAACCGAAGAATATGCGAAAGGCCCATTTACCGGTGTCATTCACTGCTTCAGTTCAGGTTGGGAAGTGGCTGAAAAATCAATGGAAATTGGGTTTTACATCTCCATTTCCGGAATTGTTACTTTCAAAGCCGCAAAAGACTTGCAGGATCACGTCACAAAACTGCCAATGGATCGCCTGCTGGTCGAAACGGACAGTCCATATCTTGCTCCCGTCCCAAATCGCGGAAAAACAAACGAGCCTTCATTTGTCACCCATACAGCCGCCAAAGTAGCTGAATTGCAAGGGGTTGACCCGGCTATGATTGAAGAGACAACGACCAATAACTTTTTCAAACTTTTCAATAAGATAGATCGGAAAGTTTCATGAAGGTTACAATATTGGGATGTGGTACATCCGGCGGTGTTCCGCGGATTGGCAATAACTGGGGCGCTTGTGATCCAGGCGAGCCGAAAAACAGACGTCGCCGTTGCAGTATTCTGGTTGAGGACGAGCATACACGGGTACTGATCGATACCTCACCGGATTTACGTGAACAGCTTTTGGATGCTGGCGTCAGTTACCTGGATGGTGTGGTCTGGACTCACGAACACGCGGATCAATGCCACGGTATTGATGAGTTGCGTGTGCTGGCCATACATAATCGAAAACGCGTCGATGTCTGGGGAGACAACGCAACATTAAGCGTCCTTGAAAAGCGTTTTGACTATTGTTTTCAACAACTTGAAGGAAGTCCATATCCTGCGATTTTAAATAGTCATTTGATTGATGGTCCCTTTAAGGTGGGTACAATCGACTTCATCCCGTTTGAACAGGATCACGGCGCAATTCACAGCCTGGGATTCAGAATGGGAAAAATTGGCTATTCCAATGATCTCGTAAATCTCGATGATCGGGGATTTGAAATTCTGGAGGGTGTTGATACATGGATAGTGGACGCAATGCGTTATGATCCGCATCCAACACATGTGAATGTTGAAACAGCCCTCAAATGGATTGATAGACTGAAACCCAGAAGAGCAATTCTCACGAATATGCATGTTGATCTCGATTACCAAACTCTGTTGAAAGAACTACCCGAAGGGGTTGAACCTGCTTATGATGGAATGGAGATAATCGTCTGATTTATGGAGAAAATTTCCATTCGAAAGGCAACTATTTCTGATTTGCCGACTGTCCTGCATCTTCTTTCTGATGACCCACTTGGCAGTACGCGGGAACAAAGCAGGCATCCCCTTCCGCTTTTTTACAGACAAGCCTTCGAGCGAATTAAAAAGCAGTCTGGCAATGACATTTATGTGGCATTGCTAAAGGATGAAATTGTGGGCTGCATGCAATTGACTATGATTGCAGGTCTCTCTCGTAAGGGGGTGACCCGAATGCAAATTGAAAGTGTTCGTGTCTCTTCCAAATTGCGCTCCTCCGGTATCGGTAAACAAATGATGAAATACGCCATAGAACTTGCCAAAACGTCTGGCTGTGGCTTGGTGCAACTCACCACCGATAAGTCACGTACCGATGCCCATCGTTTCTATGAACGCCTTGGTTTTACGGCATCCCATGAAGGTATGAAGCTTGACCTGTTTAAGGACTAAATTAAAGCAAGTTTAAATTAGCTCTTTCGTACGCCCATTTTCCGCGCTACAAATTTGTAAAAGGGAGATGAAAAATGAAAACAAAAATTACCGAACTTTTTGAAATTGAACACCCTGTTATCCAAGGCGGAATGCATTATGTAGGCTTTGCTGAATTGGCAGCGGCTGTCTCAAATGCCGGGGGTCTTGGCATCATCACCGGGCTTACCCAGAAAACACCAGAAGACCTCGCCAAGGAAATTGCGAAATGCAAATCCCTGACCGACAAACCTTTTGGCGTTAATCTGACTTTTCTGCCCGGCTTCGTCGCGCCGCCATACCCTGAATATATCAAGGCCATAATTGAGGGTGGGGTTAAAATCGTCGAAACCGCCGGACGCAGTCCCGAAGCTATATGCCCGCACTTAAAGAAGCCGGGATCAAGGTAATTCACAAATGCACATCCGTTCGTCATTCCCTGAAGGCTGAAAAAATCGGCTGTGATGCTGTAAGCGTGGATGGATTTGAATGTGGGGGACATCCCGGCGAAGATGACATTCCCAACATGATCCTGCTGCCACGCGCCGCCGAAGAACTTTCCATTCCATTTGTTGCATCAGGAGGGATGGGTAATGGCAAGCAGCTTGCCGCTGCGCTGGCTCTCGGTGCAGATGGTATCAATATGGGAACGCGGTTTATAGCCACCAAGGAAGCACCTGTTCATCAAAATGTGAAAGATGCCCTGATAAAGGCAACGGAGCTTGATACGCGTCTGATCATGCGTCCACTTCGCAATACCGAAAGGGTCCTAAATAACCCTGCCGTTGAAAAAATTATCGCTCTGGAGCAGGGCAAGGGGCAGGGGCTAACGATTGAAGATATCAAAGAACTGGTCGCAGGGGTTTATCCTAAAGTAATGATGGAAGGCGATATGGACTCTGGTGCCTGGAGCTGCGGCATGGTGGCAGGCCTCATCCATGATATCCCGACCTGTCAGGAATTGATTGACCGTATCATGTCAGAAGCGACTGAAATCATCAATTCGCGCCTCAAAGCGTTTGTCGCCTAGCAGGAGATCAAGGCGTGACCGCACCGGTCACGTCTTGCCCATAGGACAACTCCAGCGAATGTCCGTCCGGATCTCTTAGAAAAATGTAATACCCAACGGGCGGCCCTTCATCTACCGGCTCCCCAATCAGCACACCATCCTCGCGCGCCATTTGCGCAAAGCGATCAACCTCTTCCTTCGACGAACAGGCTACTCCCAAATGCGCTATTGGCAACAGTTGAGGGTCTGGTTTTTCGCGCTCGATCAAGACAAGGACAAACGGGCGCGTTTTATCGGATAGCCATATAACCCGATGGCCACTTGCTGCATCCCGCCGATCATGCACAATCTCAAACCCTGCATATTTGGCATAAAAACGGGCACTGGCGTTTAAATCCGTGGCGCAAAGTGCGACATGTGTCCAACCCACATCTACTGTCATTAACAGCCTCCCATCATCTTTAAGCTGGTGCAGCTTTTACAATCGGTCAACTGGTAATGACATTTGTCCTCACCAAATTAAACAACTGTAATTATTCAAAATTTTCAACCGTGGCGCCACTGTGCAAGTCTTTGCAAATTAACATTTCCTTTAATCCAGAATATGACATGCTGTCAGCTGTGGATCCTGCATTGGAATAAAATGCGTAAGTTCTGGAAGGTAGCAATCTGTCCCATTTGGAAATTGCGAAGCAAGCTCTGGCCAGGTTGGGGAGGCAAGAAAATCAATCTTGTCACCTTGTCTTAACTCTTTAACCTCACCGCGCAAAACCTTGGTTGGGATCACGATCTCTTTTAAGTTTGCAGACAAGTCACGACTGTGATGGGCCATGTAAATGGAGGTTTCAGTTTCTGGATGACAGCATAACGTAACCTCCCGATCGGTATCACTCTCACGCCCCAACACAGGCTTAACACCATATTTGCAATAATCCTCCATCACTTCGGGCTGCCACAAAGAATAGGGTATTCTGTCCTTGTATCTGTCACGCATTTCTTGCCAGCTTGCGAAAAGGGCTCTGCGTTTTGACATGGGATTATCAGCAGGATCACCGGTTTCGAAATCTGTTTGTAATTGATATCTGGCTGGCTCAAACATCACCGGGTCAATAAGAACAAGTCGGCTGAACCGATCGGGAAGGGCGATGACCGCCTGCGCTGTCATATGCCTCCAAGGGAATGACCTACGCCAATTATATTCTTTAAATCCAATAGTTTAATGAATTCAATTAAATCATTTCCAAGGGTTTTCCAGTCCAGAATATGTCCGTTGAAATCACTTCCACCATGTCCGCGACTGTCAATGGCAATAATCCGATAATCCGCTGGTAATGATTTGACGGTCTGGTCCCAAACACGCGCATGCATACCTGTTGCATGCACCAGCAGGATCACCGGAGCGTTTTTATGACCCCATTCATAATAGGAAAGGGTGATTTCTGATAACTTTATATGGTGATGGCTGGGCGTCATTCAGTTTCTCTTTGTTTTTTTTGAAAGAATAGAAGTACACTGCGGTGACTGCAACAATAAACAAATGCCGGAAAAGTGTGATGCTCTTCACCATTTCTTTGATAAAAATTGCAGCGGTTTGGGGCGCTACCTAAGTCAGGGTCAGTTAAATTCTAGTAGCGGAAAATTGAATGAAAAAGAAACTCTTTGAAGAACTCTCCTTTAATCATGGCACCAAAATGTCAAACCGGATTGCCATGGCGCCACTTACCAACATGCAAAGTCATGATGATGGCAGGCTCTCTGACGATGAATATAAATGGCTGACCATGAGATCTGATGCCGGCTTTGGCCTGACCATGACCTGCGGCGCCTTCACTGAATTGAATGGCAAAGGATTTCCAGGCCAGCTCGGAATTCATAATGACGACATGATTGAAGGGTTATCGCGCTTTGCAGAAGGGCTGAAACGAAATGGCTCCCTTGCAATTGTCCAGTTAATTCATGGCGGTATGCGCGCCGGCGAAGAGCTCACTAGAATGCAGCCTGTATCAGCAAGTGATTTACCTAAATATAATGCACGTGGTCTCTCAACCGAAGAAGTTAAGTCAGTAATCAACAATTATATTGAAGCCGCTGTACGGGCCGAAAAAGCTGGTTTTGATGGTGTTGAAGTGCACGGTGCTCATGGGTATCTTCTCTGTCAATTCCTGAGCCCAACACTCAATAGCAGAACGGATCAGTATGGTGGTTCTTCTGAAAACAGGGCCCGAATTATCTTTGAAATTGTTGATGGGATCCGCGAGAGATGCCGCGAAGATTTCAATATCAGTGTCCGTCTGTCACCAGAACGGTTCGGAATGAAGCTGGGTGAAGTTATAGAAGTGGCCCGCAGATTGCTGTTAGAAGAGAAAATCGATTTCCTCGATATGTCACTATGGGACTACAGGAAAGAGCCAGAAGAAGCTGAATTTAAAGGCAAAAGCCTGATGAGTTACTTCACTGAACTTGACCGCAAATCTGTCCTGTTGGGTGTTGCTGGCAAAATCATGACTGCCGCTGATGTCATGAACGCAATCGAGCACGGCGCCGATTTCGTTCTCGCCGGTCGTGCAGCCATTCTGCATCATGATTTCCCGCTAAAGGTCAAATCAGAAACCGATTTTGAATCCGTTAAGCTGCCAGTCAGCCGCGATTATTTAAAAGATGAAGGTCTTTCAAATACCTTCGTGGAGTATATGGCGTCCTGGGACGGTTTCGTCGCAGCCTAAGCTGAAAGTAATCCAAAAAAACGGCGCCCATTCAAGGCGCCGTTTTCGTTTTAAGATCGATTAGGTATCAGGCTGCGCTGCGACGACGCTTCCAGCCGAGGAACCCCAGAACGGCAACACCAGCCGCGTAAAGCGGAAGAGCTGCGGGAAGAGGGACAACACTCACCTGATAATCCCATTCACCGCGGGTCTGACCCTGATTAAATGTCGCTGTTCCATTAAATACGATATCTCCAACAGTGGAGCCAAACAGGAACGCAATACCTTCATAAATGCCAGATACATCAGCAGAAGAATTCACTAATGTTGTGCTACCCAGAGTTTCGAGGTTATTACCTGTATATGTAACATTAGCAGGATCACCCAAACCATTGAGAAGGGCGAGAATTTTGCTATCACTACCCGTAGAATTTAAAACGGAAGTCTGATCGAAATAATCACCAGCGTTCCAGGAAACACCATTGCCAGAGCGAACCCGCAAAAATCCGATATATTCAGCGCCGCTAACGCCGAAAAAGTCTTTTTGCGCTTGGTTCAATGTGTAAACGCCATCGTTGGTATGTTTGTTAAAGCTGCTCACATATGCGGCATTTGAAACGCTTGTCAGCATGAAAAGTGCGGCGGCACCCGCAACAAGCCGTGTAAAGATTTTCATGATTATCCCCATCAATAGTTTTTTATAAAGGGTACTCTTTGGTAATTACTACTATCTGAAAAGTAGGTGGGAATAAAACAGTTTTTAACGATTTGTTAACTTTGTAACGACTTTTTCACAAAAACAGGAAAACTTTGCCGATTTTATAGTTAATATCTCCAATAAATTAACCATACTGCGTCCTGCTATGACTAGTTAGATGAATTGAACCCCTTGGAATCACTTAAAAACCGCCATTTTAAATAACTATACAAATGCATTATTTTCCATAATATATATTATGCGCAAAATATTTGTACGGAATTATACGCGGCTATAGCTCTCGTCGCGGCCTTAATTTTCGTTTCACCCTCTTTCACATTATGTATGGCTATGCCTACCAATTATGGATTTCACCGTTCCATTTAAAAAAGGATCCGGTGTTATCCATATTCAGATCTTTTATCACTTGATACAGGCCCTTCACGCTTTGTGTGGGTGTGATTTCGGCCTGTGCGCCCCCCATATCCGTTTGCACCCATCCCGGATGAGCGACGGCAACGGCTATATTGCGGGGTTTTAAATCCAGTGCCAATCCGATCATGGCTCTGTTGACGGCCGCTTTTGAAGCACAATATGCGTAAGATCCGCTGCTTGGCCGTGACATTGCCCCCATCTGGCTTGAAATGGTGAGGATTTTGGCATTCTCGGATTTGTCCAAGTTTGGATACAACTCTTTGATAACCCGAAATGGCGAAACAGAATTTATGTCAAAAGTTTCTACCCATTTGGAAAAATCGGCATCCAGTAGCCCTTTACCCTTGTCCAGATAAACACCGGCATTATTGACCAAAACATCGATCGTCTGATCTTTCAGGCGCGTCGCCAGATCTGCAACTGACTGATCACTGGACACATCAAGTGGTACAATGTGTAATTGTACCTGCTTTGTATCTATTTTTTCTGCAATTGTATCCAGTTCTGATTTGGTACTTACATTTCGACAGGTTGCAATGACAGTAGTACCTGCTTCATTTAAAAATTCTTTGACCAGTTCCAGACCAATTCCACGATTTGCGCCTGTAATAAGTACTGTCGTCACTTTAAATTCCTTCCCTGATTGGCTGGTTAGTCATCTGGTGGCCCAAAAATAATGTCTTCCAGCTCGTCTATTGTCTCTATTGATAGCAGTTTGCTTGAAAGTTCGAAATCAAAACCATTGCGTACCAGTGCCATTAACTCCTTTTCACGGCGTTCGGCCATTGGCGGGGTTTCTTTATAGGGTCCGAAACGGCGACGGCGGATCAGCTTCGCGGCCCCTACCTGATCTGAATAGCCTTCAGAATCAACGATTTCCTCTTCTGCAGTTGAGGTTTCCTGTTCGCTAAGCCCCAGTGAGTAGAGCTTACCCTTGATCTGACGAAGGGATTTACCTTGCCGTGCCATGGAACGGGCCTTGCCGTTGGCATAAAGCTGATCGTCTAGAATTCCTTGTTTTTCAAAGCGTTCGATCAGTTGGTCAATCTGCTGCTCAATTGTTTCAACATCCTGCCCGTAATGCTCAATCGCTCTTCGGTTTTTGTTGAGCAGATGACGTTTTAATTTATGGGTCGTTGCAGCAAAGCGATCCAGATACCGCAGCGCCTGCTCCCTTAGCAGGGTTGGCGTCACTTCTTTTGGCGGTCTTTTTTTCTTCTCCGCCTTTTTGTCTGATCCGCCTGACACACTCCACCTCTTGTCCCATAATTTCGGTAACCGACTGGAACTATAGAGTAATTCTTATTCTTTCGAAACAACTTAGGGCGCGCAATAGAACCGCCTGTTAATTCGATGCGCTGCGGCAATAGACCCGATCAGAAAAAAATGGCATACAGGTCACGCAGTTTGATGACAGGAAAATACGGATGCCAAATACGAACAAAGGCCACTCAATAACGGCGCTTCTTGAAATTATGGAGAAACTTCGCGATCCAAACGGGGGATGCCCTTGGGACCTGGAGCAGACTTTTTCAACGATCGCCCCACATACTATCGAAGAAGCCTATGAAGTTGCTGAGGCCATTGCCGATAATGACATGCAGGAATTGAAATCAGAGCTTGGTGATCTGATGTTTCAAGTTGTTTTCTATGCGCAAATGGCAAAAGAGGCCGGAGATTTCACCTTCGATGATGTGGTGCAGGGCATTACTGAAAAAATGATCAATCGCCACCCCCATGTTTTTGGCCAAAAAGATATACAAACCGCTGAAGCTCAGACATTGGCGTGGGAGGAGACCAAAGCAGCGGAAAGAGCTGCCAAGAACAACGGTGCAGAAATTTCTGTGCTGGATGGCGTCGCCAAAACCCTGCCGGCCATGACACGTGCACTTAAACTGCAAAACAGAGCGGCAAGAGTAGGCTTTGACTGGCCTAGCATTGAGCCCGTACAGGAAAAAATTATTGAAGAATTGCAGGAACTTCAGAGCGAAATCAAGTCAGATGCCCCAACTGATCGATTGGAAGACGAATTTGGGGATCTGTTGTTTGCCGTCGTTAATCTTGGAAGGCATCTGAAACTTGATCCGGAAAAAGCCCTGTCCCGGACGAACAGAAAATTTGTATCGCGTTTTCAGTCCGTGGAACAGGAAATCAAAAATCAGGGCAAGAAAATTGAAGAGAGCACGCTGGAGGAAATGGACAGGCTCTGGAATGAAGCGAAAGGCCTTGAAAAGGAATATTCCTAAAGAATTTCAATGGGGAGCTTTTCAAGGCGGCCAAAATTTTCCGGCGAAAATTTGGCTTCAATTTCAACACCATCTTCATGATCAGTCCGGCTGACAACAGTGGCATGCCTGTAAACCCACGACAGGCTTGCCCCATCTTCGGGTTTGATTTTCACCGTCAGTATTTTTTGCGTGCGGGTAATCAGTTTTTCAACCAAGGCAAGGAATTCATCAACCCCCTCGCCTGTTATCGCAGACATCCCAAGATATTCCGGATGGCGAGCGCATTCATTTTCAATCAGATCCCGGGACTCATCATCCAATAAATCCAGCTTGTTCAGAACTTCGATGTAAGTTCCTTCATCCTCGTGATTGATGCCAAGCCGCTCGAGCACATCAAACACATCCTGTTTTTGTGCTTCCGTATCCAAATGTGTGATATCGCGAACATGCACGATCAAATCAGCCTCAAGCACCTCTTCCAACGTTGCTCGAAAAGCGGCAACGAGTTCCGTTGGAAGGTCAGAGATAAATCCTACCGTGTCAGAGAGAATAACAGTCTGCCCACCCGGCAGATCAATTTTGCGCATCGTCGGATCAAGCGTTGCGAACAATAGATCCTTGGCAAAAACATCCGATTCAGTCAAACGATTGAATAATGTCGACTTTCCGGCATTTGTATAACCAACCAGAGCAACAATCGGATAGGGAACCTTTTTGCGTTTGGAGCGATGCAATTCACGGGTTCGCACAACTGTTTCAAGCTGACGTTTCAACTTGGTAATTCGCTCGTCAATCAAACGACGGTCAATTTCAAGCTGGGACTCGCCAGGCCCTCCCAGAAAACCCGCGCCGCCACGTTGCCGTTCCAAATGGGTCCAAGAGCGAACCAGACGCGTGCGCTGATATGACAGATGGGCCAGTTCCACCTGCAACACACCTTCGCGGGTCTGAGCCCGATCCCCAAAAATTTCAAGGATCAAACCAGTTCGATCGACAACCTTGCATTTGATTCGACGTTCGATATTGCGTTGCTGAACCGGTGTCACCGGCCCATCAATTATCACCACGTCAATATCATTTGCGTGAATAAAGTCTTTGTATTCTTCAAGTTTTCCTTCACCGAACAAAGTGCCCGGCTTGGGCGCAGACAAAGGAACTGTCTCACTATGGACCACATTGAGCGAGATGGCTGCGGTCAGTGATACAGCTTCTTGCAGACAGGACTGCGGGTCCCGGCTCCCACCAGAGGGGCCCTTTTTCAAAAAGGGGTGAAGAACCAAAGCATTGTCACCGGAGCGCGGGGAGCCGCGCTCGTCATCAATATTCATGGGTAGCGGTAAAACTTTCGATCAGAGAAAAGCTCTGACTCACTGCGCAGTCGGATCATATAGCTGAATAGGAGTCGTGGGCATAACTGTAGAAATAGCATGCTTGTACACCAGTTGATCCTGCTTATCCCTGCGTAAAGTTACACAAAAATTATCAAATGCACTGATTGAGCCCTGTAACTTAACGCCGTTTACCAAAAATATGGTCACGGGAACGTTGTCTTTACGCACTTTGTTTAAGAATACGTCCTGTACGTTTAATGATTTCTCAGCGGCCATTTAACAGTCTCTTTCTTATTTTTGAAAAATTAATTCCAAACATTTCCAGCCAGATTTCAAAATAACAAATATGGCCATTTTCCCAAAAGGCAAAAGTTCCCCTCAAATAAAGTTCTCGCGTGAAAAACACAAGTTTTTTCGGGCGAAAAAATCAAAATAACCGAACTTTCCTTTAAGATATACTAATAATTGCCAATTAACCCGACATTTAAATGACTAATTGTTCATATAATCCTTGAAAACGGCTCTCAATTCATTGGAAATGCTCCCCGGTTTTCCATTTCCGATACTTTTTCCATCCACTTGCACCACCGGTTGAACATATGATGAAGAACTTGTAAGAAAAACTTCTCTCGCGTTCAGCAATTCATCAACGCTGAAGGGGCGAAGTTCCACTTTAAAGTCTTTATTTTCGAGAAGCTTTAACAGGTCCGCGCGGGTTATTCCGGATAAAATATCGTTGCTTGCAGGCCGTGTAACAAGGGTTCCATCCTGCAGAACAATCCAGGCATTGGTGGAGCTTCCCTCTGTGATAAATCCATCATCATCCACTTGAAAGGCTTCATAAGCCCCCTCTTCCACGGCTTTCTGTTTCGCCAGCACATTGGGCAGCAATGAAACTGATTTGATATCCCGCCTCGCCCAGCGAATATCCGGAACCGTGATAACGGCCACGCCTTCTTCTGCTTTGGCTTCCGCTTTTGCCAAAGATGTTCGTTTGGCTGTCATGACGAGAGACGGCACTGCATCTTTTGGAAAAGGATGATCACGTGGGGCTACGCCGCGCGTTACCTGCAGGTATATCAGACCTGTTTCAATGCCATTTTGACGAAGCAGTTCACGCATCACCAATTGCAAGGGTTTGCGTTTCATTGGCGCGTCGATCTGCAACTCATCAAGGCTACGCCACAGCCGATCCAGATGCCCCTCCTCACCAATCAGTTTATTGGCAACAATGGGAATGACTTCATAAACACCATCCGCAAACTGGTATCCCCTATCCTCGATATGGACAGCCGCTTCCTGATGAGGGACATATTGACCATTTACATATGCAATTCGTGACATTGAACACCTATTCTAACGTTTCCATAACGCAGGATTAAAAAGAGCCAGGATGGCAAAAAATTCAAGACGACCGATTACCATGGTAAAACACAGCAAGATCTTGGCGAACGCAGGCAACCCACCATAAGATGCAATACCCCCATTATGTTCGCCGCCGCCAATCATTATAAAATCAATTGCAGATCCCGCATTTGCCAGATTTGCACTCGCCAGTGCCAGTCCACCTTGCAGGCCAATGCCTGATAAAGACAGTCCAAGCGCAACGATCAGGATCGTGAATACATAAAAAGTGAAAAAAGCCCAAGTGGCAAGTAGATGGTCTTTGGTAATTTTGTCCTTGCCATATTTCAAAAGAACAACAGCACTTGGAAAACTTAAATTTCGAACCTCAACCAATACCAGCTTTACCAGTATCGCCACCCGCATCAATTTCAAGCCGCCGGAAGTGGAGCCGGTTGAGCCACCGATTGTAAGGGCAATAAATAGCAACATCAGGGTTCCGACAGGCCAATAAATATCGCCGCTTTCAGTGAGCGGGCTCATCACATAGCCGGTTGTTGTCAGAAACGACATGGCATTGAAAATACTGTAGCGAAGGGTCTGCAGGAATTCGAAATGTGTTTCTTGCGAGAGCATGACCATCAAGCCGATCACAAGTGCCAGAAACACATAGATCAGATATCGATATTCAGAGTTTTCAAAATAGGCTTTTCTATTTCCGTTAAAAAATGCCCAGTGAAGTGAAAAATTAATCGCCCCAGCAAACATGAAAATAATAAGGACGATTTCAGTCATCCTGTTTTCAAACAGTTCAAATCCGTTGTCGCTGACCAGAAAGCCCCCTGTCGACAAGGTTGAAAAGCCGTAACACAGAGCGTTAAAGGCGGACAAGCCGGAAAACCACAGCAGTACGATGCAAAGTCCCGTCAATATCGCATAGACACTTAATGTGGAGAGAACCGCGTCCCGAACACGCCGTGACAGACGTCTTCGCGTACTTTTGGCCAATGCACGACTGAGGGGACTGCCGCCGGGAATACTGATGACGGATGCCAGCATTGATACAATAATAATCAGCGCGAAACCGCCAAACCACTGAATAAGCGCCCGCCATAAAATAATTGACCGTGGCATGTCATCCAGCCCTTCCATTACAGAGGCCCCGTTTGTTGTGAAGCCCGATAGGGCTTCGAAAAAAGCATCCAGAAGGCTGGGAACAAGACCCGATAAATAGAAGGGTAGCGCGGCAAAAGCGGGAATGATCACCCAAATTACAGCGGCTATCATGAAGGTGTTACGGCGATTTAGTGCCGTTGCCTGTCCACGGCTTGCAAAGACAAGTGCGCCGCCAAAAAACAAGGTGACGATTGCGGATACGAAGAAGGCTGCGGCTATATCTATGCTCGCTCTCTCAAGGGCGAAAAGGCATGGGAGAACCATTAACGCCGAAAGCAGCGTTAATGACCAGCCGATTACTGTCATTACCGGCCCGAAAATCATGACCTAGAAAAATTCCAGACTGACAGAGAACATTTCTTCCACTTTTCGAACTGCATTGCGAAGGGCAAAGATGACGACCCGGTCATTGGGGCGGATAATGGTTCCACCGCGCGGAATGATAACCTCACCATCGCGCAAAATTGCCCCGATAATCGTACCTGTTGGGAGTTTCACATCTCTGAGCTCTTTTCCAACCAGCTTTGAGGTCTCGAGAGCTTCCCCTTCCACGACTTCGGCTGCCCCATCCTGAAATGAGTGAAGGCCTCTGATCCGGCCGCGTCTGATATGGCGCAGAATTTCCGACACTGTGGTTGCCCGAGGATCCACAACAACATCAATGCCATGGCTGGTCATTATGCCTGAAAAGACCGGATTGTTAATCAGCGTAATGGCACTTTCGCAGCCTTGCCCCTTTGCCAGCAAAGATGAAAGAATGTTCACCTCGTCATCATTTGTAAGCGCAACGAGCGTTTCAGCCCGGTTGACCTTGGCTTCTGACAGGATTTCGGGGTCAAGCGCGTCACCGGCGAGAACAATTGTATTATTCAGTTGTTCCTGCACAAATTCCGCGCGCTGCTGATTATGTTCAATGATTTTAAGAGAGACGTTTTTCATCTCGCTTTCGATCAGAACGCCAAGATGCAGACCGATATTGCCGCCCCCGACAATCACCACGCTTCTGGCTTCCTGTTCCTCGTGCCCGAAAAGTGGCATGGCGCGCGCGACATGACCAACATCGGCGCAGAAATAGACTTCATCGCCTGGAAACATCTGATCATCGCTGGAGGGAACAATCATTTTCCCGTCGCGGTAAATACCAACCACGACAATATTCAGATCGGGAAACAATTCCGTCAACTGACGCAGCGGTGTGTTCACAATCGGGCAGCTCTCATCGAGGCGAACCCCAATCACCTGCACCTTGCCATCGGCGAATGAAACCATATCAATAGCGCCGGGCACCTTCAGGCGACGGCTGATCGCATGGGCCACTTCCACTTCTGGTGAAATAATCACATCAATGGGAAGATGGTCGCGGCTATACAGGT
Organism: Sneathiella glossodoripedis JCM 23214; assembly: GCF_000616095.1. Classification (GTDB taxonomy): domain Bacteria; phylum Pseudomonadota; class Alphaproteobacteria; order Sneathiellales; family Sneathiellaceae; genus Sneathiella; species Sneathiella glossodoripedis. The sequence continues at coordinate 564,665 of NZ_BAMS01000002.1, forward strand.
CTGACCACATGGGGTGCAGATATTCCTGAGAGCGGATACGGGCCACTTTTTTGGGTACGTCAAACAGGGTATGGGCCACCTGACAGGCAACCATGTTGACTTCATCGCTGTAGGTTACCGCAATGATCATATCCGACTCGCCTGCCCCGGCGGCTTCAAGAATATCGGGATGGGAGGCGTGCCCTACCATACCGCGGACATCCAGCTCATCCCCGATCTTGCGGATTAGATCTACATCCTGATCAATAAGCGTGATGTCATTGCCTTCTCTGGCAAGCTGGCGAGCGATGTTGGAGCCGACCTGACCTGCACCGCAGACGATAACTTTCATTCCTGAAATCCCCTAGGTTCAAATATCAGCGTCGAACTTACTCTGCTTCTTTGGCTTTGTCATTGTTATGAATGCCGAGGGACTTCAGTTTTCTGTGCAAGGCAGAACGTTCCATCCCTACAAAAGACGCAGTTCTGGATATATTTCCGCCAAATCGATTGACCTGAGCCTCAAGATATTCTTTCTCAAATCGCTCGCGAGCCTCGCGTAATGACAGTGTCATGATTTCCGTCTGATCACTGCTACCCGCCATTACCGAGTTTGACGCACCGGCATCTGATGGGATCATATCCGCAGTAATGACACTTGTGCGATCCCCGCGATCAAGAATCATGATCTGCTCAATCACATTTTTAAGCTGTCTGACATTGCCGGGCCAGCTTGAGGCCTGCAGAGTTGCGATGGCATCCTCACCAATTTTTCGCGCGGGCAGTCCGGCACTTTTTGAGAACCGATCAATAAAATGTCGGGCGAGCGGTGCGATATCTTCGGGCCGTTCTTTCAGTGCGGGAATATGCAGAGGGACCACGCTCAGACGGTGATATAAATCTTCGCGAAAACGCCCTTTGGCCATGGCGTCTTTCAAATTCTGACTGGAAGAAGAAATTACCCGGGCATCCACTTTTACTTTATCGCTGCCGCCAACACGCTGAAAGGACTGATCCACCAGTACGCGCAGGATTTTCCCTTGAGTTTCGAGCGGCATATCAGCCACCTCATCGAGAAAAATCGTGCCGCCATGCGCCTGCTCCAACAATCCGCGTCTGGGCCCTTTTGTTGAATTCAGATGGCCATCTTCCACGCCGAAAAGCTGAATTTCCAACAACTCAGGGGCAAGTGTGGCCGCATTTAAGACCACAAAAGGCCCGTTTGAGCGCAAGGAATTGGCGTGGATCATCCGGGCAACAACCTCTTTTCCAGAGCCGGAGGGGCCGGTGATCATGATGCGCGAATTGGTTGGCGCCACCCGCATAATGGATTGTTCCAGGGTTAGCATCACATTGGAGCGGCAGACCAGTTTGGGAGAAGCCCCGTCAGATTTCAGACGGAGTTCAGCAACCTCGCGCTTTAACCTCGCAGCCTCAAGTGCTCTTTCAACAACCTGAATTAACCGATCAGCTTTAAAAGGTTTTTCGATAAAATCATAAGCGCCAATCTTGATGGTATTGACCGCTGTTTCAATATTTCCGTGACCAGAAATCATGATAACCGCAAGATCATCATGCTTTTTACGAATTTCCTGAAGGATTTCAATTCCATCAAGCTGGCTACCCCGCAGCCAGATATCCAGAATGACCAGTGACGGCCTGCGCAGTTCAATTTCAGCCAGACATTCTGTACTGTTGGCAGCCTCCCGGGTTTCGAACCCTTCATCTTCCATGATACCGGCAATCAATTCCCGAATATCTGCTTCATCGTCGACGATCAAAATGTCCGCTGACATGATTAATTCCCTGCTGCTTCTTTAAGTTCGATTTTATAAAAGGAAACCTGCACTTTGGCGCCGGGCCCATCATCGGCATCCATAAGCGCAAGCGTCCCACCATGTTCTTCCATAATCTTGTTTACAATTGCAAGCCCGAGGCCAGTCCCCTTTTCCCGGTGCGTTACATAGGGCTCCGTCAGCCGGGTCCGGTTTTCCTCGGGCAGGCCACGACCATTATCTACTATTTCTACAATCAACTGATTTTCGGTTTCGCGTATGGAAACATTGATCACACCCGGCTCCAGCTTTTCCGGATCCCCTTCGCGCCCGTGAATGGAGTCAGCTGCATTCTGCAACAGATTTGTGAAAACACGCGTTACCTGAGGGGTGTCTATCTGACAAAGACTTGCGGGCAGATTATCGTCTATCACGTAAGTAATGTCCGGATTTCCCACTTTTTGCAAAAAGACAGCTTCTTCAAGGATTGTTGACACTTGTTCGGGTCGGAATTCCGGCGCCGGCATACGGGCGAAAGCAGAAAACTCATCCACCATCTGCCCAATATCACCCACTTGCCGGATGATCGTATCCGTACATTTGTTAAAGGTTTCCATGTCACTGGTAATCTGTTTGGCATATTTGCGCTTGATCCGCTCTGCCGCAAGCTGAATTGGTGTCAGGGGGTTCTTAATTTCATGGGCGATACGCCGTGCAATATCACCCCAAGCGGCCATGCGCTGCGCAGATACCAGCTCGGTTATCTCATCAAGGGTCACCACATATCCGTCAACACCGTTACTTGAAAGCTGAGCTGCGATCCGAACAAGTAAATGATGCTGAATTTCAGTTGTCTGCAGGTGAATTTGCGATTGCGCGATCTTATAGGGGCGCTCCACTACAGACGACAGCAATTCCTGCAATTGAGGGGCAATTTCAACGAGCGACTTGCCAATCATGTCGGCTGGCTCCATGTCCAGCAGCTTACCGGCCGTCCGATTTGGCAGGGTTATGATGCCATCACGGTTCAGGCCGATCACGCCCGCAGTCACGCCCGAGAGCACTGTTTCCGTAAATCGCCGTCTATCATCAAGCTGGGAGTTTGTCGCCTCCAACTCCTCGCGCTGAGAGAGAAGTTCGCCAGTCATCCGATTGAAAGCTCGACTGAGCAAAGCCATTTCGTCATAGGCAGTGCGCTCATCCACCTTGGCCTGCAAATCACCATCACGCACCCGCTCAGCCGCATTGACCAGTCCCTCAATCGGGCTGACAAGCCGCGATGAAATGGCCAAGGCAAACCAGACGGCAGCCAAAACCACCATGACGGAAATCATGATAAAGATCACTGCAAACTGAATCTGAATACCAAAACCTTCTTCGCGCAACTGCTGATAATCACGGGTGGCTTTTCGGGTTCTTTCCATATGCTCCAGAACGCGCGGATCAATATAGCGACTGACAAATAGATACCCGTCTAGCATCCGGTCAATGCGCAACAGCGCGCGAACCCGGTCCGTGTCCTCGTTTGCCAGAATGATAACCTCGCTGCCACGTGCTTTTGCAAATAGCTCATCAGGTATCTGGTCAAACTCAACGGCAAAGCTCAGACTGGACTGGGCAATAATCCGCTTGGTGCCATCTATGACAATGGCTTCACTCAGATTTCGGGCACTTACCTGTTCTGTCAGGAACCGGCTGAAGATGTCCGGATCTTGCAGCACTCGCAGTGGAACCCGATTAATATCAGCCGCCATCCCCAGAATATCAGCCCTGATATTCTGGATATGCTCTTTAATGTAACTATCTGCAACAGCGAGACTTTCTGAAACCGCCATATTCACCGGTTCGGAGAAATGCTTCTGAAAATAGACGTTAAAGAACAGCGCCGAGAATATAGCCACCATCAAGGCTGGGGCCACTGCAATCAGCATAAACAGACGAACCACCCGGCGGTGCATATTGCTGCCGGCCTTGCCCATTTTCTGACGTCGCCACATGCGAATTAAACGCTGGGACACAATCGTAACCAGCAAAATAAGCAACACCAGATCAACAATGACAAGATAGCGCGTAATCCGTGGGTCATCCCCGGTCAGCGACCCATAGGTCGCAAGACCAGCCGCAATAGAAAGCATGGCGACCACGAACGAGCTTTTTGGCCCAAGCCCGATTTTTCGCGCCCACCGCATAGCGGTTGTACCTGTAGCTGGTTTAGCCTGAGTTGTTTGCATCACACCTCGACTTTCGCCGATGGACATCGCAAAGCGAAAATATAAGTAATTTTCAGTCCCCGTTCACGATCATAGGTCAAAAACACCACATTTGTGGCATTTAAGCATCACTTTATGCCGCGAACAACCTGAATATCAAGCTCTCTTATCTTTTTGCGCAAAGTATTTCGGTTCAGCCCCAACAATTCGGCTGTTCTGATCTGATTACCATTGGTAGCGTCCAATGACAGCGTGATCAGCGGACGTTCCATTTCGCGCAATACCCGTTCATATAATCCCGGTGGCGGCAAACTACCCGGATGGGCGGCAAAATATTTAGCTATGTGACGCTCAATCGCATCTGACAGACTTTCATCATTGGGCACTGCGTCTGGAGTTGGGGTATTGGCAATGGGCTGCAGTTCCATTGCAACAACCTTGGCATCGATCACTTCTTCGGAATACAGAGCAACCAATCGCTGAACCAGATTTTCAAGTTCACGCACATTGCCCGGCCATTTGTGCTTTTTAAGAAGTTCCAACGCATCTTTATCAATGCTTTTGACAGGATGTTCCTGCCCTTCCTGCGCCAGTGCCAGAAAATGCCGGACCAGATCTGGAACATCTTCGGTTCTCTCACGTAAGGAGGAAGCCTCAATGGCACCACATTCAGACGGTAAAACAAATCTTCGCGAAAGAGGCCCTGGCGGACGAACTGGCGTAAATCCCGGTTGGTTGCAGCAATAATGCGAACATCGGTTTTCATAGCGGTCCTGCCCCCTACAGTCGTATATTCCCCTTGCTGCAGCACCCGAAGCAGGCGCGTCTGGGCCTCAAGTGGCATATCACCGATTTCGTCCAGAAACAGGGTACCGCCCTGCGCCTGTTCAAAACGTCCGACAGCACGACTATCAGCCCCCGTGAAGGCCCCCTTTTCATGCCCGAACAATTCAGATTCAATGAGTTCTTTGGGTATGGCCGCCATGTTAATAGGTACAAAGGGGCCATTTTTGCGTTTGCCATATTCGTGCAAGGCCCGTGCAACCAGCTCTTTACCCGTGCCACTTTCGCCCGTGATCATGACAGTAAGGTCCGTTCCCATCAGGCGGGCAAGTACCCGATAAATTTCCTGCATGGCAGGAGAGCGACCAATGAGCGGAATTTTCGTATCTTCGTCTTCATCCGCATCGAAACCCGGCGACCTCACCTTCTTTGGCTTTGAAAGTGCCCTTTCAACAACCTGAAGTAACTCCTTCAAATCAAAGGGTTTTGGCAGATAATCATAAGCACCGCGCTCCGTTGCCTTTATCGCCGTCAAGAGTGTGTTTTGCGCACTCATTACTATAACCGGCAATTCGGGGCGTACCTTCTTGAGCCTTGGTAACAGATCGAGGCCATTCTCATCGGGCATTACGACATCTGTCAGTACAAGATCACCTGAACCTTCCAACACCCAATTATATAGAGTTGCCGCGTTACCTGTTGATCTTACTGTATAATTTGCCCGGCCGAGAGCCTGATCCAATACGGTACGAATACCCTGATCGTCATCTGCAACCAATATTGTTCCAACCATTAGCTCTCTTCTTTCAACTTGCGTACATGATAAATCGGCAGACGAATTAGAAAGTGACCGCCCGTACCGGAATTGTCATATTCAACAATCCCTCCGTGATCCCCGACGATTTTCGCAACCAAAGCCAGACCAAGGCCACTTCCGCCGGTTTTGGTGGTAACGAAAGGATCAAAAATATGTGGCAAAAGCTCCTCGGATATGCCGGGACCGTTATCCTTGACCCCAACTTCCAAAGGTAACTGCACGCGATCCTGATTTCCCGGAACTGCCAAGCGCACCCCCGGCCGGTAGGCTGTTGTCAGCGTAACTTCCCCGCCATCTTCGGGGACAGATTCACAGGCATTCTTGACAAGATTGAGCAGCACCTGAACCAACTGATCCCGATTTCCATAAACAAAAGGAAGTGAGGGATCATATTGCTCGGAAAATTTCACCTTTTTGCCAAAACCATTGCGGGCCAGAAGCCGAACATGTTCGAGCACCTCGTGAATATTGACGGCTTCTCTTTCGATTGGACGGTCATCAGAAAAAGCCTCCATTCGATCGACAATAGCGCAAATCCGGTCCGTTTCATCGCAGATCAAGCGGGTTAACGCCCGGTCTGCATCATCTGCATTCATTTCAAGGAGTTGCGCCGACCCACGAATGCCGGAAAGCGGGTTTTTCACTTCATGTGCCAGCATGGCTGCCATAGCAGTAACCGATCTGGCTGCGCCGCGATGAGTGAGCTGGCGATCCATTTTAGAAGCCATCGTCCGTTCTTCAATCTGAACAACAACCTTGCTGTCATTGAACAACGAGGAAACCTGGATATTCACATTTCGCACACCCGTTTTTGGCGTTCCCAAATCAACACCATATTCAGACACACGATCACCCGTTTCACGGACCTGTTCAATCAACGACAGCAACGGGCTACCAAAAGGCACAAGCTGATCAATCGTTGTCTTTCTAAGCATATTGATGGAGGAGCTGAAAAATTCCTCTCCCGCGGGATTTGCGTAAGGAATATAGCCTCTGGCATCCACAACAATGATGGGATCAGGCAGGACCATCAGGATCGAAAAGGCATTAACGTCGGAGTTTTCATCCAATGCTGCTTCTGAAACACCTACCCTCATATCAGGCCACTTCTCCTTCAGTTTCGAGCCGGGTATAAAAGGCTGATATTTCCTCCATAACCTGACGATAATCTTCCATCCTGATTACTTTAGAGCGGAAATCCGAACCTCCGGGCAAACGCTCTGAATACCAGGTGAGATGTTTACGAGCGATCCGCGGTCCAGCAACCTCACCATACAGGTCAATAAGTCCTTGATAATGTTCCAGCACGATTTTCATCTGCGCCGCATAATCCGGATCCGGCACATACTCACCACTGTCAAGATACTGCGCCACCTGAGAGACAAACCAGGGCCGACCATAAGCGCCCCGCCCTACCATCACACCATCGGCGCCAGATGCTTCAAGCGCCGTACCGGCATCCTCAACCGTCTGAATATCGCCATTAGCAATGACAGGAATGGAAACAGCTTCCTTCACGTTGCGAATAAATTGCCAATCGGCCCGTCCTTTGAAGAACTGGCAACGTGTTCGACCGTGAACGGTCAACATTTTAATTCCCACATCTTCGGCAATTTTCGCAAGTTCCGGCGCATTGCGGCTTTCATCATCCCATCCGGTCCGCATTTTGAGCGTCACAGGAATGGAGACCGCGTTTACTGTCGCTTCCAGAATTTTCGCTGCATGGGACAGATCCCTCATCAAAGACGAGCCTGCCATACCGGAGGTCACCTTTTTCACCGGGCAGCCCATATTGATGTCAATGATCCGGGCACCAAGTTCTTCGTTGAGCCGAGCAGCTTCCGCCATGATATTTGGCTCACATCCGGCGAGCTGAACCGCCATCAACTGGTTATCCTGCTCATCCGTTTTGACAATGCGCATTGATCGGCGTGTTTCCTGCACCATGGATTTGCTGGCGACCATTTCCGAAAAAACCAGCCCGGCACCAAATCGTTTAACAATCCTGCGGAAAGGCAAATCGGTAATGCCGGCCATGGGAGCCAGCAATACAGGCATTTGCAGAGTTGTGTCGCCGATACGAATGGTCATTATTTGTGCAAAATCATTTTTGACTAACTTTTGTGCAGTTTATCCAGATTTTTGTTGCAGTGCAACCAATTCTTGTCAGACACATCATTTTTATTGAACCGAGCAGCATGGCCTCGTAATGTCTCGCCATGACTTCAATAGCCCTAATTGTCGCCGCGGGAAGCGGCAGCCGGAGCGGTCTTAGCTATCCCAAACAATATTTAAAGATGGGATCACAAACCGTACTGGAAAAATCAGTCCGCGCATTTCTGGAACATCCTGAAATCGCGCAGGTGCAGGTCGTTATCGCGCCTGCGGATCAGGATTTATACGAGCAATGCGTAGGCCATCTGGATCTACCGGCGCCGATAATGGGCGGAAGTTCGCGTCAGGAAAGTGTTTTAAATGGATTGCTCGCCCTGCAGGATCATCCACCCACAAACATTCTGATCCATGACGCAGCCCGCCCGTTTGTGGATGCCAAGCTGATTTCCAGATGCCTTGAAGGCCTTGAAAAGTCACCTGTGGTGCTACCAGCTATGGCAGTGAATGATACCGTCAAGACAATTGATGGAGAACAGGTGACGGGCACGATTGACCGAAACAAACTTGTCTTTGCTCAAACGCCTCAATGTTTTCGATATGCTGATATCTTAAAAGCCCATCAAACCTACAAGGGCCAGTTGGTCACGGATGACATTGCACTCGCAGAATTGGCAGGCATTGAGGTCACTTGGTTGAAGGAGCCAAAAAGAACATGAAAATCACAACCGCAGAGGATGTTGATCGCGTGACCCATGATTATTTAACGGATATTCGCACCGGCTTTGGGTATGACGTGCATGTTTTTGACGAAAACAGCGAGTTATGGCTGGGCGGAATAAAAATTCCCCATAAAAAAGGCCTGAAGGGACATTCAGATGCAGATGTTGCACTTCACGCCCTTACGGATGCAATCCTTGGCGCTATTGGCGAAGGAGACATCGGCACCCATTTCCCGCCTTCGGATTCCAGATGGAAGGGTGCCCGATCAGATCAGTTCCTGCGACATGCAAATGAATTGGTAAAACAGCGGGGAGGCATAATTGGTAATGTGGACCTGACAATTATTTGTGAGGCACCAAAAATTTCCCCTCATCGCGAAGAGATGAAGACCCGGATTTCCCAAATTCTGGGGATTGAAGTGGACCGTGTGTCCGTCAAGGGAACGACCACAGAAAAGCTGGGTTTCACAGGTAGAGAAGAAGGAATTGCGGCCAAAGCCGTCGCAACGGTCAGATTACCGATATGACAATACCTTCAAAAGACTTATCCAAATTACATCCGGCGGTGATCTTCTGCACATGGTTCTGGTCTGGATTATCTCCCAAAGCGCCGGGTACTATGGGATCCCTCGCGGCGCTTCCCTTTGGGTATCTGATTATGGAACTGGGAGGACAATTGCTGTTATTGCAGGCGATTGTCCTTGTTTTCGTTCTAGGGATCTGGTCAACCCATGTTTACGTGACAAAAACCGGACGACAGGATCCGGGTGAAGTTGTAATTGATGAGGTTGCCGGACAATGGCTTCCCCTGCTGATCGCAGGAGCGAACCCGATTTATTATATACTGGCGTTTCTGCTGTTTCGAGTTTTTGACATTTTAAAGCCATGGCCCATAAGCTGGATGGATAAAAATATAAAAGGCGCATTAGGTGTCATGGCAGATGATATATTGGCCGGGCTTTTCGCACTGGGCGCGCTGCGCGTTATTATAGAGGTAATGACATGAGCATTCTTCCCAAAGAAATCAATGAACTGGCGACGTCTGTCATCGTCCGGGCCAAAGAGGCAGGATATTTTATCGCGACCGCAGAAAGCTGTACTGGCGGACTTATCGGCGGTGCCTTAACTGATGTTGCCGGATCGTCTGCGGTTGTGGACAGAGGGTTCATTACCTACACGAACAAAGCCAAAATGCAGGTATTAGGCGTAAGTGCGGACACCTTAAGAGAGGTCGGGGCCGTTGCCGAGCAGACGGCTAAAGAAATGGCATTGGGAGCAATCCGCCACTCAGCTGCGCATCTGGCAATTGCCGTAACCGGTATTGCCGGCCCCGGTGGCAGTGACTATAAACCCGCTGGCCGGGTTCATCTGGCAATTGCCGGACGCGATGGGGTCATAGAACACCGACAAATGGATTACGGCGATATCGGCCGGGATTATGTAAGGATTGAAACCATTAAAACAGCGCTCGAGATGCTACTTGAGGCGTGCCCATCCTAATTTGCGGGATCACCGTATAAATCGTGTGCGCGTTGTTCGAAAGCGGCGATCATACGCTGGACCGCTTCATTGAACAGAAGCCCTATGGTTTTTTGCAAAATTGCTGATTTAAATTCAAAATCCACGTAGAAATCGATCTCGCACCCATCCGGATGCTCCATAAATATCCAGTGGTTATTCAGATATTTAAAAGGCCCGTCCATGTATTCAACATCAATTCGCGGCTGCTCCGGGCTTAAAGTCACCCGGGATGTAAACCGTTCACGGAACATTTTATATCCGATCACCAGATCAGCCAGAACGCGAGTTTCCGTCTTTTCCTTTATTCTGGCACCGACGCACCAGGGAAGGAATTCAGGATAGGAGCCCACATCGGCAACAAGATCATAAAGCTGTCGCGGTGTGAACGGCAGTATTCGTTGCTCTGCATGTGTTGGCATAACGGCGAAAACCTAACTCATTACTGTTGTTTGGCCTGTAATTTTTCACGTGCAGCTTTAAGGCGGGCGAAATCCTCCCCAGCGTGATGGCTGGAGCGGGTCAAAGGTGAGGACGACACCATTAGGAACCCTTTGTTATAAGCCTGCCGCTCGTAAGCATTAAACTCTTCAGGAGTTACAAAGCGATCGATCGCGTGATGCTTGACGGTCGGTTGCAAATATTGCCCAATGGTCAGAAAATCGATGTCAGCGCAGCGCATGTCATCCATCACTTGCGCAACTTCGTCTTTATTTTCACCAAGCCCGACCATAATGCCCGACTTGGTGAAAATCGTTGGATCTATCTCCTTTACCCGCTGCAACAGGCGCAGGGAGTGGTAATACCGGGCACCGGGACGCACGGTTGTATACAGCTTGGGAACCGTTTCCAGATTGTGGTTGAACACATCAGGCTTAGCCGCCACAACAATTTCAAGAGCGCCGTCCTTCTTCAAAAAGTCCGGTGTGAGGATTTCAATTGTGGTTTCAGGAGTTGCTTCGCGTATGGCCTGAATAACTTCAGCGAAATGCCGGGCACCCCCATCATCCAGATCATCCCTGTCTACTGAGGTGATCACCACATGATTAAGCCCCATGGTTTTCACGGCTGTCGCGACATTAAATGGCTCGAACGGGTCAAGCGCATTGGGTTTCCCTGTGGATACGTTACAAAACGCACAGGCTCGCGTACAGATTTCGCCCATGATCATCATGGTGGCGTGCTTTTTGGACCAGCATTCACCAATATTTGGACAGGAAGCTTCCTCGCAGACAGTTGTCAGGTTCAGCCCACGCATTAACTCCTTCGTCTCATTATATGTTTTTGAGACAGGTGCCTTTACCCTGATCCAGGAGGGTTTGCGCTGGATCGGGTTATCCGGACGGTTCCGCTTTTCAGGATGGCGAATCCGCGGAGTATTTTGGACGGCATCAGACATGGGCTCTCACTAACCTAGATACTATAGATCTACAAATGGATCATTTTACCATAAGCATCAAGAACTGATTCATGCATCATTTCCGAAAGAGTTGGATGCGGAAAGACGGTGTGCATCAATTCGACCTCAGTTGTCTCAAGGGTTTTAGCAATGCCATAGCCTTGAATCAACTCTGTAACTTCAGTGCCGATCATGTGGGCACCAATTAATTCTCCGGTTTTGGCATCGAAAATCGTCTTGATCAGCCCTTCGGGCTCCCCAAGAGCGATTGCCTTGCCATTTCCAACAAAGGAAAAACGGCCAACCTTGATGTCCCTGCCCGCCTCTTTCGCCTTTTCTTCGGTCAGGCCAACGGAAGCCACCTGCGGATGACAGTAGGTACAGCCGGGAATATTTTCCACCTTGAGCGGATGGACGTCCTTTTCTCCGGCAATTTTTTCAACACAAATTATAGCCTCGTGCGAAGCTTTATGTGCCAGCCAGGGCGGACCGGTCAGATCACCGATAGCGTAGACGCCCGGCTCTGCTGTGCGGGAAAACTCATCAACCTCGATATGGGTGCGATCAACTTTGATCCGCGTTCCCTCCAAGCCGATATTTTCCACATTACCAACGATACCGACAGCCGTAATCACGCGATCGAAACTGTCAGTTGTGACCTTGTCTTTCTTATCTTTGAAGGTAGCTGTGATTTCTTTTGCCGATTTTTTCAGCTCGCTGACGGTCGTTCCTTTGAGGATTTTCATTCCCTGTTTTTTAAAGGACTTTTCGGCAAATGCGGAAATATCAGCATCCTCAACCGGCAAAATGCGATCCATCACCTCAACTACCGTGACATCGCTGCCAAGCGCGTTAAAGAAACTGGCAAATTCAATTCCTATAGCGCCGGAGCCGACAACCAGAAGCTTCTTTGGCAGAGTATCAGGAACCAATGCTTCCTTGTACGACCAGATGAACTTGCCATCCGGCTCCATTCCCGGCAGATGACGGGCACGGGCGCCCGTTGCCAGAATGATATGCTTGGCTGAAATCACCGACTTTTTGCTCTATCGTCAACTTCAACCTTACCTTTACCGGCAAGCTTTCCATGTCCATTGATAACGGTTACTTTATTCTTTTTCAGCAGTCCCGACACGCCGCCTGAAAGCTGCGCGGCAACCTGTCTGGATCTTTTGACAGTTGCCTCAAGATCAACAGAGGAGCCATCCACCTTGATCCCAAATCCGGCAGCATGCTGAATATTGCGGTAAATGTCAGCCGTTCGCAGCAAGGCTTTGGTTGGAATACAGCCCCAGTTCAGACAGATACCTCCCAAATGCTCTCTCTCGACAACAGCCGTTTTCAACCCCAGTTGAGCCGCGCGGATTGCCCCAACATAGCCACCCGGTCCGGAGCCAATCACGACAAGATCAAATTCGCTATCACTCATGAACTTCCCTCCCCGATTTAAAGCATCATTGTCAAAGGCTCTTCAATGAAGCCCTTGAAATACTGCAGAAGTTCAGCCCCCAACGCACCATCAATAACCCGATGGTCGCAGGACAGGGTAACACTCATGACTGTCGCAACCGATACCACACCATCTTTGATGACAGGTTTCTGTTCACCAGCACCAACAGCGAGGATTGCAGATTGCGGCGGATTAATTACAGCGAGAATTCCTTGATCCCATACATGCCCAGATTGGAAATTGAGAAACAGCCGCCCTGATATTCTTCGGGCATCAGTTTGCCCGATTTGGCCTTCGCGGCGAGCTCCTTCATTTCATTTGAAATGCTCGCAAGTCCCTTGCCATCAGCCCCTTTTACCACGGGTGTAATCAAACCACCATCAACGGCGACCGCCACTGAAATATCAATATCCTTATATTGCAGGATCTTGTCACCGCCCCAAATGGCATTAGCCGCGGGCAGTTTTTTAAGGGCGAGTGCACTTGCTCTGATAACGAAATCATTGACAGAAATCTTGTACTCGTCAGAGCGGGCATTCAGCTCTTTGCGAAGCGATAGCAGATTATCCAGCTCGCATTCGATGGTCAGATAAAAATGCGGGATTGTCTGCTTGGCTTCCGTAAGGCGCCTTGCAATCGTTTTGCGCATGCCTGTAAGCGGTATTTCTTCATGCTCACCTGCATGCGGAGGTGTCGTGGCAACAGGCGCAGCAGTTGGGGCTGCTTTTGCATCCGCCGGTTTATCAGCGGAGCTTGCTGCTTTTTCAGGTGCAGAGGCTTTACCGCCATCGGCTATGAATTTTTCAACATCCGCTTTGATAATCCGGCCGTGCGGACCGGTTCCTGTAACATCCGCGATGTTAATCCCTTCATTTGCAGCAATTCGGCGGGCAAGTGGACTTGCAAAAACGCGATCCCCTTTATGCTGAGTTGCGGGAGCAGCCTTTTCATCGGCGGAACCCGATTTTGGCTCGTCAGATGAGGTGCCTGAGGCTTTTGAATCTTCGGACTGAGAGTTTTCGGATTTAGAAGAGCTCTTACCTTCATCCGCGGACATATTGTCCATGTCCGACGCATCTTCGCCATCTTCGAGCAGAATGGCAATCGGCGCATTCACTTCAACATTGTCGGTTCCGGCATCAACGAGAATTTTCCCGATCACACCTTCATCGACCGCCTCCACCTCCATGGTTGCCTTATCCGTTTCGATTTCAGCAAGCACATCGCCAGAAGAGACGCTATCGCCTTCCTTAACCAGCCAGGTGGCCAGTTTTCCCTCTGTCATTGTGGGTGACAAGGCTGGCATTGTAATTGTAATTGGCATCCTGATCCCCCCTTATGACCGATAGGTGACCGCATTAACGGCATCGATGACTTCCCTGACACTGGGCAGAGCCAATTTTTCAAGATTTGCCGCGTATGGCATAGGCACATCTTTACCTGATACCCGTAGAACAGGCGCATCCAGATAGTCAAACGCCTTTTCCATGATCTGGGCACTTAATTCAGCACCCACACCATGTTGCGGCCATCCTTCTTCGACCGTGACACAACGGTTGGTTTTCTGAACCGACGCGATGATGGTATCCATATCGAGAGGACGGATTGTGCGAAGGTCGATCACTTCGGCATTTACGCCTTCCTCGGCCAGTTTTTCTGCTGCTTCAAGTGCATAGGTCATTCCCATACCAAAGGAGACGATTGTCACATCATCGCCGGACCTTGCCACCTTCGCTTTGCCAAGCGGAATAGTGAAGTCATCCAGAACCGGGACGTCAAAGCTTTGTCCGTACAGGATTTCATTTTCAAGGAAGATGACCGGGTTAGCATCCCGTATAGCGGATTTCAGCAATCCCTTTGCATCAGCAGCGGTATGGGGGGCAACGACAATCAGGCCCGGAACATGTGCATACCATGCAGCAAAACATTGCGAATGCTGGGCGCCAACCCGTGACGCAGCCCCGTTAGGACCGCGAAACACCATCGGGCTGGCCATCTGGCCACCTGACATATAACGGGTTTTCGCCGCAGAGTTTACAATCTGGTCAATCGCCTGCATGGCGAAGTTAAACGTCATGAACTCGACAATGGGACGCAGTCCGTGAAAAGCGGCACCAACACCAACACCGGCAAAACCATGTTCGGTGATCGGCGTATCGATGACCCGCTTGGCCCCAAACTCATCGAGCAACCCTTGGGTAACTTTGTATGCGCCTTGATATTCGGCCACTTCCTCACCCATGACAAACACACGCTCATCACTGCGCATCTCTTCCGCCATAGCATCCCGCAGCGCTTCGCGAACGCTCATCTTGACCATTTCGGTCCCTTCAGGGATCTCACCGCTGGCGTCATATGCGTCAACACCAGTGCTGACAGAGCTTCCGCTCGAAGATGCGGAAGCCGAAGAGTTGGAGCTTTCTTCTTTAGCCGAGGCGGCCTCCTCTTCTTTTGCGGTATTTTCTGAGCCACCTGAGGCGTCGTAGTTATCCAATGAAGCGCTGTCTTCACCATCCTCTAGCAACAACGCTATTGGGGTGTTGACGGCCACATTATCCGTATCCGCGTCAATAAGTATCTTCCCGATGACACCCTCATCGACGGCTTCAACCTCCATCGTGCTTTATCGGTTTCGATTTCCGCCAGCACATCACCGGAGGACACTTCATCCCCCTCTGATACCAGCCAGCGTGCGAGTTTTCCTTCAGTCATAGTCGGCGACAGAGCCGGCATGAGAATTTCTGTAGGCATGTCTTGTTCCCTTATCTCTTGTCTTGCTCTGAACTCAGGCGACGATATCCGTCATTAATTCATCAGGATGTGGTTCCGGGCTTTCCTGAGCAAACTCAACAGCCTGAGCGACAATAGATTTCACTTCTTTATCAATTTCTTTCAGTTCATCTTCTGTATAGATTTTCTCGTTCAGAAGTTTCTCGCGAACCTTTTCAATTGGATCACTTTCAGCCCGTTTTTTATTCACTTCTTCCTTGGAGCGATATTTCGCTGGGTCGGACATGGAGTGACCCCGATAACGGTAGGTTTTCATTTCCAGAATATAGGGCCCTTTTCCACTGCGCGCCCATTCAACCGCCTTGCGACCGGCTTCGGCGACAGCAAAGACATCCATACCGTCTACCTGTTCACCGGGAACATTAAAGCTTTCACCGCGCCGGAACAGTTCTGGTTGCGAAGAGGCGCGTTTGACAGAAGTTCCCATCGCATATTCATTATTTTCGATGACATAAACGACCGGCAGATCCCAAAGCTCGGCCATATTGAAGCTTTCGTAAACCTGTCCCTGATTAACCGTTCCATCACCCATGTAACAAAGAGTGACATTCCCGGTATCCTGATATTTCTGACTAAATGCGAGACCGGTTCCTAGCGGAACGCAGGCCCCGACAATGCCATGGCCGCCATAAAAGTTCTTGTCTTTGGAGAACATATGCATTGAGCCCCCCTTACCTTTGGAGTAGCCCCCTTCACGGCCGGTCAGTTCTGCCATGACGCCTTTGGGATCCATTCCGCAGGCAAGCATGTGACCATGGTCCCGATAGGAGGTAATCACCGCATCATCCTCGGTAATGGCCGATTGCATGCCCACAACAACAGCTTCCTGACCAATGTAAAGATGACAGAACCCACCTATCAGACCCATGCCATATATCTGACCTGCTTTTTCTTCAAAGCGTCGGATCAGCAGCATATCTCTATAGTATTTCTGGATTTCTTCCTTATCGACCTTTTTGGTCTTCCTGCGGGTGGTAGAGGCTTTTTTGGCCATGATAACTCCCTTTTTATCTGTGTTCCCTTTTTCCCTGTAAAAGAAAACATCTGAAAAACATTGGCTTGAATGTGGCGATAAAAGTCTTAAGAAACAAGAAATTCTGAAAAATTAACCAAAATATAGTTATCTCGGTTAATTTTGGTGTGCTGCAGCATGTTTTATAGAAAATCAGGCTTGTTCAGGAATATCTGTTCAGAAATTCCCAAAGAGCATTACTCTTTGTAATTTTCGCAAAGAGCCTTTTAAATATTACGATATAATTTTACGTTAGTTACGAATGTAAGCGACTATTTCGTGTAAATAACCAGCTCATCCGGATGCGCCAGACCAAGCACCTCGCGTGCTCTTTCCTCCAGCATATCAAGATCCAGATTCTCAGGATTGAGTAGATTCACTCTTTTCTCCAGCTTTTCCCGTTCAATTTCAATCAAACGAAGTTTTGCCTGTTCCTGACTGATTTCCTGCTGCAATTTTAAATATGCAAATAACCCTCTATCACCCTCAATCAGGTGATAACTGAAATAGCAGACGAGCAGCAGCCCAAGAATAGGCCCCATTCCCGCTTTCAATCGTTTGCGAATTTCATAGTTCAGGTTCATGGATTGAGTGAATCAAATTGTAGCGTTGCGGTCAACCTGTAAAAGCCAGTTGAAGCCATTAATTTTGCCGCAGCCTGAAAAGCAACACAGCACGGCAGAAAGTTTGGAGAAAACAAGAAAAAGGGCGGGATAGAACCCGCCCCTTTCAAACATCCAATTTTCAGATCATTTCAATATGGAACGGCCAGCATATTCGGCTGCCTGCCCCAGTTCTTCTTCGATGCGAATAAGTTGATTGTATTTGGCGAGCCGGTCAGAACGTGCCAGTGAACCTGTTTTGATCTGGCCACAATTTGTCGCAACCGCCAGATCAGCAATTGTAGCATCTTCGGTTTCACCAGAGCGATGAGACATGACCGCTGTGTAGCTCGCTTTATGTGCCATTTCCACAGCTTCCATTGTTTCGGTGAGGCTGCCAATCTGGTTCACCTTTACCAAAATCGAATTGGCAACGCCCTGTTCGATCCCGTCGGCAAGCCTTACCGGATTTGTCACAAACAAATCGTCACCAACCAGTTGAACCTTATCCCCAATTCGATCGGTCAGCAGTTTCCATCCAGCCCAGTCATCTTCGGACATGCCGTCTTCGATGGAAATAATAGGATAATCCCCTACCAATGACGCATAGTAGTCGACCATTTCTTCGGCGGAGAGAATTTTATTCTCTCCCTTCAGGTTATACTTGCCATCTGAATAAAATTCAGTGGAAGCGGCATCCAATGCCAAATAGATGTCTTCACCCGGTTTGTAGCCCGCAACTTCAATGGATTTCATGATAAAATCCAAGGCATCCCGCGTTCCACCAAGATTTGGCGCAAACCCGCCTTCATCACCCACATTTGTATTATGGCCTGCATCGCTTAGCTGTTTTTTGAGCGTATGGAACACTTCAGCGCCCATTCGAACAGCTTCACGAATATTGCCAGCAGATACCGGCATGATCATGAATTCCTGAATATCAATGGGGTTATCCGCATGTTCACCGCCATTAATGATATTCATCATGGGCACTGGCAAGGTGCGAGCCGACGCACCGCCACATAGCGATACAGGGGCAGATTGGCATCAATGGCCGCAGCTTTGGCAATTGCAAGGCTGACGCCCAAAATCGCATTGGCGCCCAAACGACCTTTATTGGTTGTTCCATCAAGCTCGATCATCATACGATCAATTGCAATCTGGTTTTCTGCATCCAGGCCTGAAATGGTATCGAAAATTTCACCATTTACCGCATCTACAGCCTGCAGGACGCCTTTTCCTTTATACCGATCACCGCCATCACGCAGTTCAACCGCTTCATGTGCACCAGTTGATGCTCCGGATGGGACAGCCGCACGACCAAAGGCGCCACTTTCCAAAATAACATCAACCTCAACTGTCGGATTTCCCCGACTGTCCAGAATTTCGCGGCCAATTATATCGAGAATTGCAGTCATTGATCAGTCTTTCCTGTAGATGTCTGTTTTTGTGATTAACTATTTTTGGCGAGGCGGTCGAAAGCAGTCAATTGAGCCAGTAACGCTTCCATTTCATCAATGGGAACCATATTCGGTCCGTCAGAGGGGGCGTTGTCAGGGTCCTGATGAGTTTCCATAAATACCATCGCAACCCCAACCGCGACGGCGGCCTTGGCAAGTACGGGAACAAACTCACGCTGTCCACCCGAAGTTGTCCCCTGCCCGCCCGGTTGCTGAACCGAATGCGTGGCGTCAAATACAATGGGAAATCCGGTTTGTGCCATGATTGGAAGGCCGCGCATGTCACTTACCAGAGTGTTATATCCAAAGCTTGTGCCGCGATCGGTTAGCAAAATGTTTTCATTGCCGCTTTCCACCAGTTTGTGAGCAACATTTTTCATGTCCCAAGGCGCCAGAAACTGGCCCTTTTTAACGTTCACAACCCGTCCTGTTTTTGCTGCTGCAACCAGCAAGTCTGTTTGACGGCACAGGAATGCCGGTATTTGAAGAACGTCAACAACAGTCGCAACTTCGGCGCATTGAGAGGCTTCATGCACATCCGTCAGCACAGGAATATCAAATGTCTTTTTAACCTTTTCAAAGACTGGCAAGGCTTTTTCAATACCCAGCCCACGTGGCGTGTGGATGGAAGAGCGGTTGGCCTTGTCAAAAGACGTTTTATAGACAAGTCCCATGCCCAGCCGAGATGTAATCTCCACAAGCTGGCCAGCCATATCAATTGCGTGACCTTCGCTTTCCATCTGACACGGTCCTGCAATCAGGGCCAACGGAAGATCATTGCCAACTTTAATATTGCCGATAGTTACATGCGCGGCCTGGGTCATGTCTTATTCCAATTCCGGTTGGGGGTTATACCAGTCGTGATTTATCCATTGCAGCCTTGATAAAGCTTTTAAACAACGGATGAGGATCAAACGGTTTGGATTTCAGTTCAGGATGGAACTGCACACCGATAAACCAGGGATGATCGGGAAATTCGACGATTTCCGGCAAGTCACCCTCTGGAGACATACCGGAAAACTTGTAACCTACTTTTTCCAAAGCCGCTTTGTAAGCCACATTGACTTCGTAACGATGGCGATGGCGCTCTTCAATCCGGTCAGATCCATAAATTTCACGAACCTTGGTTCCCTCAACCAGATTACAAGGATAGGCACCAACACGCATTGTTCCGCCAAGGTCATCTTCTTCACTGCGGGTTTCGGTTTGATTTCCGCGGGTCCATTCGGTCATCAGACCGACAACATTCGGGTCAAAATCACCAAATTCGGATGTTCCGGCGTTTGGCAGTCCGCCGAGGCTGCGGCAGCCTTCAATAACGGCCATTTGCATGCCATAGCAGATCCCAAAGTAAGGAATTTTCTGTTCACGAGCGTAGCGTGCGGCCCGGATTTTACCTTCTGCGCCGCGTTCGCCAAAACCACCGGGTACAAGAATAGCGTCCACATGTTCAAGACGTTCAGCGAGTTTGCTTTCATCTTTTTCAAAAATCTCTGACTCAAGCCAGTCGATTTTCACTTTGACACGATTTGCAATCCCCCCATGAATCAGGGACTCTGTCAGCGATTTATAGGCATCCTGCAGTTCAATATATTTACCTACAACGGCAATATTGACTTCGCCTTCAGGGTTCAGCACCCGATCCACAATATCAGTCCAGCGGGACAGGTCAGGCTCTGGGGCATCCGTAATGCCAAATGCGTTCAAGACAGCTGTATCCAGCCCTTCGCTATGATAGCTAAGCGGAACCTCATAAATGGTGCGGACATCAAGCGCCTGAATAACGGCACCGGCAGGCACATTACAGAACTGTCCGATTTTGGCGAGCTGCCCTTTAGGAATTTCATGCTCACTGCGGCACAACAGAATATCGGGCTGAATACCAATTGACTGCAATTCTTTCACTGAATGCTGTGTTGGTTTGGTTTTAAGCTCCCCGGCCGCAGCAATATAGGGAACCAGCGTCAAATGCATGAAAATGGCTTCATTGCCCAATTCATTTCCAAGCTGACGGATGGCTTCCAAAAAGGGAAGGCTTTCAATATCACCCACAGTCCCGCCAATTTCGACAAGAACAAAATCCTCGTCCGCGATGTCTGCTGTTGCAAATTCTTTAATCGCATTGGTGATGTGCGGGATAACCTGCACGGTTGCCCCCAGATAGTCCCCGCGGCGTTCTTTGCGAATGACTGTCTGATAGATCCGCCCTGTGGTGACGTTATCACTCTGTTTGGAAGCAACACCGGTAAAGCGTTCGTAATGGCCAAGATCCAGATCTGTTTCAGCCCCGTCATCGGTCACATAACATTCCCCGTGTTCGTAGGGGTTCATTGTGCCGGGATCGACATTGATGTAGGGATCCAGCTTGCGCATCCTTACCTTGTAGCCGCGGGCCTGCAACAGGGAAGCGAGAGCCGCCCCGGCAAGACCTTTGCCAAGTGAGGATACCACACCACCGGTAACGAATATAAACCGAGCCATGGGATTACACTATATTAAAACTTTTTGGGTTCGTGAAGTAAAAGAGACGGTAAATTACCGTCTCTATGCGAAAAATTACTGAGTTGATAGCGGCGCAGCCGGTTCGGAGGAATTTGGCGGCACATCGCCTGCCCCCGTTTCGGCTTCTACAGGCTGATCCAGAATTGAAGTTGGCGCAGTATGCAAGCCACTCACAATTGCCAGACCGATACTTGTCGCAAAAAAGGCCGCAGCCAGGATCGCTGTTGTCCGCGTCAGCAGGTTTGCAGCACCGCGGCCTGTCATAACGCCACCTGTACCGCCACCGATTCCCAATGCTCCGCCTTCTGAGCGCTGCAGCAGAACTACACCGATCAGGAACACTGTAATAAGAACGTGAATGACCAGTAGAATTGTTTCCATGATCCAATTAATTCCTGAGCATAAGACGCAGAGCCGCCAAGAGTTAAACATGTTTGGTGGGCTTCTACACCAAAGCTGTCCGGATTTCCAGTGATATATAAACTAAATTCCGGTTTCGACAATTGGCCAGAAGTCATCGACTTTTAAACTGGCCCCGCCAACAAGTGCGCCATCGACATTTTCGAGTGCCATAAGCTCATCCGCGTTAGAGGCCTTTACAGACCCACCGTAAAGCAGACGAACCCCTTCTGCACCGGCCGTCAGAGCGCCCAGTTTTTCACGAATGAAAGCGTGAACCTCTGCAACATCTGCTGGTGTCGGGGTTTTGCCTGTCCCGATGGCCCAAACAGGCTCATAGGCGATCACTGTATTATCAGCACTTGCCCCGGCGGGCAGAGATTTTTCTATCTGCTCACCAACAACAGATAGTGTTTCCCCATTTTCACGCTGCTCAAGCGTTTCCCCAACGCAGACAATAGCGACAAGCCCAGCCTGCAAAACCGCTTCTGCTTTCGCTTTCACGGCATCACTGCTTTCATGGTGATCGGTGCGTCGCTCCGAATGCCCGACAATAATGTAGGAGGCGCCGGCATCTTTGAGCATTTCAGCGCTGATATCACCGGTATGCGCCCCTGACACATTGGCGTGACAGTCCTGAGCGCCGATGGAAACGGCACTGCCTTGGGCCAGATCAGCCAACTCTTTTACAAGGGTAAAGGGCGGACAGATCAGAATGTCACATCCGACAGTTCCTGCGTCTGCCGATTTTTTTACGAGTTGTTCAATCTGCGTAATTGATTCACTGCGCAGGCCGTTCATTTTCCAATTACCCGCAATTAATGGTCGTACAGACATTTCTATTCACCTCGTTCGCTTCGCCTTGGGCTATTGTCATTAATGATTTCACGCCCATATGCCATTTTTTTACAAAGAAAGATACTGCTTTGCAAAATTCCGTGTTGCAGCCTTGTGCAGTTACCTCATATCATGTCGCGCTGCAGTGGGGCGCAATGCCCTCCTCACAGGTTAAATTTAAAAGATTGTTGGGAAAATATGCTTCATTCCATGCGTAAAGGAGCCAGTGGTTGGCTCGCAAAAGGACTGTTATTGCTTCTTGTCGCCAGTTTCGCCCTTTGGGGAATTGGGGGAGACATGTTGGGAAGTTCCGCGGGAAGTGGCGTCATTGAAGTGGGAGAACAGTCCGTTACCCTTGGTGAATTCCAGCGGGAATACAGAAACCGCCTCAATCAGGTTTCAAACTATCTAAATCGTCAGATTACCGTTGAAGAAGCCCGCAATTACGGGGTTACCCAAAGCACAATCATGAGCATTCAGACCCGCCTGCTTGAAAAAGAGCGGGTTCGCGAGCTGGGATTGGGAATTTCTGATGTCAGTGTCCTCAAAGAACTGAAAAATTCACCAAACTTCAGGAATGCTGCCGGTCAATTTGACAGACTTCGCTTTGAAACACTTCTCAGGCAGAACGGATATAGTGAGCGCGAATATCTCGACATTCTTGCCGATGAACTGAAACGTCAGCAGCTTATGGTGAGCCTGCAATACCCGGCCGGTGATGCACCAGACTATATGGCTGAAATTCTTTTCGATCATTATCTGGAAAAGCGCAAAGCTTCCTATATTGAATTGCCCGACAGTGACATCACCGGAGCTCCCGTTCCTACTGATGAAGAGCTGAGTGCCTTCATTAAGGACAATGCAGAGCAATTTACAGCACCGGAATTTCGCAAAGCAGACATACTCTTTTTATCACCAGAGAAGTTTGTGAGCGAGGCTGAGGTCAGTGAAGAGCAGATCAAAGCAGAATATGAAGGCCGTGCATCTGAATTCATCATCCCCGAGCGCCGTCAAATTCTTCAGATGATTTTTGATGATGAAGAGACAGCTCAGGAAGCAGTCGCCCGCTTGACCGGTGGTGCCGATTTCGCAACTGTCGCCAACGAATTGTTACAACTGACGCCCGCCGATATTGATTTGGGACTGCTGACCAAAACCGAATTGCTTGATGAAATGCAAGAGCCGGTGTTCAACGCAGAAGAAGGTGCAATTACTGCCCCTGTAAAAACAGTGCTTGGCTGGCATATTGTTGAGGTCGCTAAAATTGAAGCTGGCAGAACCCGTGGTCTGGAAGAAGTTCGCGATCAGCTGAAAAATACAATTGCACTAAGAGAAGCTGCAGACATTCTGTACGAAAAGTCAACGCAGCTTGAAGATGAAATCGCAGGCGGCGCGACAATCAGTGAGGCTGCCTCAGCAATTGGCGTAAAAGCCCAGTCAATTGACTGGACCAATCGCAACGGACAAACTGCTGATGGACAGCCTTCAAGCGGATTGCCGCCAGTGCCTGAAATTCGCGGGATCCTCTTTTCCACGGAACCGGAAAGCGAGCTGGAACTACATGAAGCCGCTAACGGAACTTATTTTGCTCTCTCCGTCACTGATGTAAAACCTTCCGCACTCAAGGAACTTAATGAGGTTCGCGAAGAAGCGCTTAGCGCATGGCAGGCAGACTGGAGGCATCAGGAAAATGCGAAAAAAGCAGAAGAGCTGCTTGGAAAGCTGAAAGCTGGTGATGCAATTGACAGCCTTGGTTTTGAGGTCAAGACAAGCGCGGAAGCAACCCGCAATGCAAACCTTCCTGGATTTTCATCAAATGCCGTTGATGCACTTTTTGAACTGGATAAAGGCGCTTCAGCATTCGGTGAAACTGATACAGGAACCGGTTATGTGGTATTTACGCTGACCGATATCATTGCGGCAGACCGCGAACAAGAAAAAGAGCTTTTGACGCAGTTGAAGCAGGATCTCACCAACGGGATCAATCAGGATATCAATCAGCAGTATCTGTCGTATCTTGAAAAATCCATCGGTGTTTCAGTTAAAGAAAATCTGATCAGGGAATATTTCTAAAAATGTCGATAAAACCCGCATTCCCGGAGTTTAGTGAAGGCTTTAACGCAGGGAAATCGCAGGTCCTCTGGACTACCCTGGTCGCAGATCTTGAAACACCTGTCTCAGCAATGATGAAACTGGCTGAAGGAAAGGCCAATTCTTTCCTGCTGGAATCCGTTGAAGGAGGAGCTGTTCGCGGGCGCTATTCCATTATTGGCATGAAACCGGACCTGATCTGGAGATGCGATGGCACACAGGCGCGTATTAACCGCACTGCCCGCTTCGATCCGGAAGCATTCGTGACCTGTGATCTGCCGGTACTGGATAGTCTGCAATCCCTCATCGATGAGAGCCATATCGAACTTCCGCCGCACCTTCCGCCCATGGCGGCGGGTCTTGTCGGCTATATGTCGTACGATACTGTGCGTTTGATGGAAGACATTCCAGACAGCAATCCAAATGAACTGGGGCTGCCTGATGGCATGTTCATCAGACCAACCGTCATGGCGATCTTTGACAGTATTCTGGATGTGGTCACCATTGTAACGCCTGTATGGATTGGCGATGGACGCTCGGCTCAAACCGCTTATAACCATGCGGCCGAACGCCTTTCAGATGCTGTCAACGACTTCTCTCGCAGCCTACCTCATACGGTTTCACTGGAGCAGGCAGAAGCCGATCTGCCCGAGCCTGTATCAAATACAACCCCGGAAGAATTCTATTCCATGGTGGACAAAGCCAAGGAATATATTCGGGCGGGTGATATTTTTCAGGTGGTGCCCAGTCAGCGCTTTGAAATGCCGTTCAATCTGTCGTCCCTGTCATTTTATCGGGCATTGCGCAGAACAAACCCATCCCCTTTCATGTTTTACCTGAATTTTGGTGGATTTTCAGTTGTCGGATCCAGCCCTGAAATTCTGGTACGGCTGCGCGATGAAAAAGTGACGATCAGACCGCTTGCCGGTACACGCCCGCGCGGGGCAACAGCAGCAGAAGACAAAGCCCTCGCAGAAGATCTTTTAAATGATCCCAAGGAACTTGCAGAACATTTAATGCTTCTGGATCTTGGTCGGAACGATGTCGGCCGTGTGGCTCGTATTGGCAGCATTGATGTGACCGAAAAATTCGTGATCGAAAACTATTCGCATGTCATGCATATTGTCTCAAACGTCGAAGGTAAAATTCGTGAGGATTTAACGGCCATAGATGCCCTGAAAGCAGGTTTTCCTGCAGGAACAGTGTCGGGTGCCCCAAAAGTGCGTGCTATGGAAATCATTGACGAGTTGGAGAAATCACGGCGCGGTGTCTACGCAGGCGCGGTCGGATATTTTTCAGCCAACGGATCCATGGATACCTGTATTGCCCTTCGTACAGCCGTTATCAAAGATAACAAAATCTATATACAGGCAGGCGCCGGTATTGTTGCAGACAGCGATCCAAAATCTGAATATGACGAGACGGTCAACAAGGCTAAAGCTCTTGTCCGGGCGGCGCAGGAAGCTGTTCGCTTTGCCTCCGAAGGGTCAGGTAACCGTTAATCAGCTCTCAAATTACGCGCAGATTGCAACGTCAACGCTGCGCTAACCGGGACAAACTGAAATCCGTCTTCAACAGCTTTGGGCATCCATTGCGACAAAGCCTCAATTGTTTCCAGATACGGATGGCCAATTGCGATGGCCACTCCGTTTTTTTGCGCGAGGGCCTTTGCTTTTTCAAGCTGCGCTAAAATGGACTGCACATTAATGTCGTTATCAATAAAAACATCGCGATTTCCCGTGGGTAAACCGCGACTGCGGGCCATCTGAAATCCGACACTATCAGAAGTCGTTCGACTGTCGAGAAACAGCAATCCTCTACTGGCAATTTCATCCATAACCACTGACATACCTGCGTCATAGGCAGTAAACTTGCTACCCATATGGTTATTGACGCCAACGTAACCGGTAAATCTCTCCAGATTTCTGATCGTGCGGCTTCGAATTTCGGATATATTCAAATCGTTGAGCAATGCGTCGGGTCCCGGGTCTGTCCCGCTGCTGGTTGGCTCCATCGGTAAATGAAGCATCACTTCATGACCACTTTCACGCGTCAGATCAGATTGCTGTTGCAAGTTGTCAGCATAGGGAAGAAACGCCAGCGTCAGCGGTTTGGGTAACGCGAGCAGATTATTAAGCCGAGTTGAATTCAGCCCTACGTCATCAATGACGATAGAGATTAAAGGAGCCCCTGATTTGATCGTAACGGAAAGTGCATATTTTTGCCATGTCTTTTCCCGGATTTCAGGAAAAGCCCGCTTTATCTCCGCCGGAGGTAGACTTGCGAGCCTGTCAGTATCAGGCGCTGGGTCTGTTTTTTCTTCTACAAGCGGAGTTTCAGGTGCATTGCGATAATCAGAAGGATCATGTTCCAGTGCGTCAATGGGCCTGCGAAGTCGCTCATCTGTATTGTCTGGGACACTTGCTTGCATTTGGGGCTTCTCAGCACTACTCCGCACATCACCGGGAATAAAGATTTCCTGCACGGGCGCGCTGGTCAAAGATTGATCCCTGTTTCGGTCCTTGATAAACGAGCCGATCATCATGCCGCTCATAAGACTGAAAACAAGAAGAGCGCCGCAAAATGTCAGCAATCGGGCTGGTGAATTCATAATCCTGTCAAAACGCGATTGAGACTCAAGATCGTCAATTGCCTTTTTGTCTGATGATGCCATTCAATAAAGGTCCCGTATTGCTCACAAAGTTTGAAGTATGATTTTTAGTGTATCGCAATCTTCAGGGCTACAAGTTTTCCCAATTGTGCAATTTATTTTTCCGATCCAGTATCACTCGCTAACTTGTTGGGAAAAAGTTGATTTCGTGACTATGAGGGGTGAAAAATACTTGAAAACGGCACTTGACGGGGCCAAAAAAGAATAGAAACTGGACCCTTTGAAAATTCACGCGTGCAAGTCGGAAATCTTTACTGAAAACGCGCATCAATAATAAGCGGCAAGCCACTGATATGATTATACTAATTGATAATTATGATAGCTTTACCTACAACCTGTATCATTTTTTGGGTGATCTGGGTGCTGAGGTAGCTGTTTATCGAAATGACCAGATCAGTGTGGATGAGGTTCTTGAACGCAAACCATCCGGCGTGGTTCTATCGCCCGGTCCTTGCACACCCGATAAGGCTGGCATCTGTCTGAATATGGTAAAATCGGCTGTGGCATCTGATCTGCCCCTACTCGGCGTTTGTCTCGGGCATCAGTCGATTGGTCAGGCGCTTGGCGGAAAAGTTATCCGTGCTGATGATCTGATGCATGGTAAGACCTCTCCCGTAAGTCATACTGGCCAAGGGGTATTTCAAGGTCTGGATAATCCCTTTACGGCAACACGTTATCATTCACTAATCGTTGAGCGGGGATCGCTGCCTGATTGTCTTGAAATCACAGCCGAGACAGAAGATGGTATTATCATGGGAATGCAGCATCGCGATGCGCCAGTCCATGGCGTTCAGTTTCATCCGGAAAGTATTGCCTCCGAGCATGGGCACGATCTGTTGTTAAACTTCCTGCGTCTGACAGGGGAAAACCTGAAAGCAGTTGCTTGATGAATAGCATGAACAATTTTAAGTCTTTAATTGGCAAAATTGCCGCGGGTCAAACCCTCACAAAGGACGAAGCAAAAGAAGCTTCAATATTATTTTGTCAGGCGATGCCACCCCCTCCCAGATGGGTGCTTTTCTGATGGGGCTGCATTTGCGCGGGGAGTCCACTGATGAAATGATTGGCGGTGTTTCCGTGCTTCGCGAGAAAGCCAATTATATCACCGCCCCTGAAGGAGCCATTGATCTGGTGGGGACCGGCGGCGATGGATTTGGCACGCTCAATATTTCAACAGCCGCTGCATTCGTTGTCGCTGGGGCCGGTGTTCCCGTTGCAAAACATGGAAACAAGGCAGCGTCTTCGCGGTCGGGTACGGCCGATGTACAGGCGGAACTTGGCATCAATACTGAATGTGATCTAAGCCTTACTGAAAAAGCCGTTCATGAAGCAGGCATCGGGTTTATGGTTGCGTATCGCCATCATGGCGCCATGCGACATGTGGGCCCTACCCGCGTTGAGCTGGGCATCAGAACCATCTTCAATCTATTGGGTGTCATGTCCAATCCTGCGGCGGTCAAACGCCAGCTCACCGGTGTTTATGACCCGCGCTGGATGGTGCCCATGGCTGAAACCCTCAAAGAGTTGGGATCTGAACATGTCTGGATCATGCATGGGACGGATGGACTGGACGAGTTGACCACGACAGCCCCCTCTTTGGTCGCGGAGTTGAAAGACGGAAAGATCACTGAATTTGAAGTCACCCCCGAAGAAGTCGGTATCGAACGTGTCTCGATGGAAGCACTCATCGGCGGCACCCCAGCAGAGAATGCCAAAGCCCTTTTGAATTTGCTGAACGGAGAAAAAGGGGCTTATCGTGACATTACACTTCTCAATGCTGCGGCTGGCTTAATTGTCGGCGGTAAATGCACCAACCTTGAAGAGGGTATGCAACTGGCAGCAAAATCCATCGATTCCGGAGCAGCCTTGAAAGCGATGGAAGACCTTAAACGCATTACAAATATGACTGTATCCTGATTATGAGTATTCTTGCAAAGATTTGCGCGGACAAGGAAGTTCAAGTTCGCAATTGTAAAAAACAGTTTTCCCTTCAGGATCTGGAAGAGAAAATAAAATCAGTCACGCCGGTACGGGGGTTTTTAAATGCCCTTAAACAGGCCAGAGCAGAAGGACGCTATGGACTTATAGCAGAGGTCAAAAAAGCATCTCCTTCAAAGGGATTGATCCGAGAGGATTTCGACCCGGTCAAGATTGCCAAAGCCTATGAAGATGGCGGCGCCACCTGTATGTCGGTTCTGACAGATATTCCCTACTTTCAGGGTGCGGATGAGTATCTTGTCGCGGCGAGAGAGGCTGTCAGCCTCCCTGCCCTTCGCAAAGATTTCATGATTGACCCCTATCAGGTTACCGAAGCACGCAGCCTTGGTGCTGACTGTATTCTGCTGATCATGGCGGCTCTTTCAGATGATCAGGCCAAAGAGCTGGAAGCTGCAGCCTTTGAATATGGTATGGACGTATTGATTGAGGTGCATGACGCGGAAGAACTGGAGCGGACCTCTGTCCTTAAAAGCCCCTTAATCGGAATTAACAACAGAAATCTCAAAACCCTGGAAGTTGACATCGCGACAACCGAACAACTGGCAAGTGGTCTCCCTCAAGATTGCGTTGCGGTCAGTGAAAGCGGGCTCTATACACCGGAAGATCTGCAGCGCATGGAAAAAGCTGGTTGCGGCTGCTTTCTGGTGGGGGAAAGCCTGATGCGGCAGGATGATGTTGCCGGCGCCGTTCGTCAATTGCTGACAAAAGCGTAACCGATATGGGTGAATTTACGCATTTCGATGAAAAAGGGGCCGCCCATATGGTTGACGTGGGCGACAAGGAGATTACCAAACGAAGTGCGACTGCCACTGCAACGATTGTCATGACGGCGGAAACCTTCGACATGATCCGCGCAGGTACCGCAAAAAAGGGGGATGTGCTGGGCGTTGCCCGACTTGCCGGTATTATGGCCGCTAAAAAGACGCCTGATCTTATTCCCCTGTGCCATCCACTGTCACTGACCAAAGTTTCCATCGATTTTGAAATGGAAGAGGCCGAGCATGCTGTGAAAATTTTCGCAACATGTGAGCTTAAAGGCAAAACCGGCGTGGAAATGGAGGCGCTTACTGCTGCAAGTGTTACGGCGCTCACAATCTATGACATGTGCAAGGCAGTTGATAAGGGAATGATCATCCAGGAGACAAAATTACTGGAAAAAACAGGCGGAAAATCAGGAACTTACAAAGCCACATGATTTCAGTTGAAGAAGCAAAACGCAATATCCTGTCCTCCCTCAAACCTGTTTCAACAGAAACGGTCCCCATAACGCAGGCCTGCGGGCGAACGCTGGCTGAGGACATATCCGCAAGGCGGACCCAGCCCCCTGCTGATCTGTCTGCCATGGATGGATATGCGGTGCGTGCCGCGGATATTAGCGCTGTCCCTGTGACCCTTGAAGTGATCGGAGAATCTGCGGCTGGAAGCTCTTTTGAGGGAAGAGTTGAAAAAGGTCAGGCGGTCCGGATTTTTACAGGTGCACCCTTGCCAGCCGGGACAGATACTATTGTCATTCAGGAAAATACCGAACAGTCAAAGAGTGCGGTAATAATCAAGCAAACAGCCCATAAAGGAACTTACGTTCGCGGGGCTGGAATTGATTTCAATGAAGGCCAAACGGGTTTGGAGCGAGGGAAAAAGCTCACCCCCCGCGATGTTGGCTTCTTGGCGGCAATGAATATTCCCTGGGTAACTGTTCATCGCCGTGCGAAAATTGCCCTGCTCTCAACCGGTGATGAGCTGGTCCGCCCTGGCGAGCCAATAGGCGCCAATCAGATCATATCCACCAACAGCCTTGTTGTGGCTGCGATGATCGAAGCCGCAGGCGGTGAAGCCATTGATCTGGGTATTGCAAAAGATAACGAAAGCTCACTTCGTCAAATGGCAAGCGGTGCATTGAGCGCAGATATGCTTGTCACGCTGGGTGGAGCCTCGGTCGGGGATCACGATCTT
The DNA here is from genome assembly GCF_000616095.1 of Sneathiella glossodoripedis JCM 23214. Lineage (GTDB taxonomy): Bacteria > Pseudomonadota > Alphaproteobacteria > Sneathiellales > Sneathiellaceae > Sneathiella > Sneathiella glossodoripedis. Next base: position 595,742 of record NZ_BAMS01000002.1, read on the forward strand.
GTTCAGTCAGTACTTGGAAAAGATGGCCTTGAGATCGATTTTTGGCGGATCGCCATGCGCCCCGGCAAACCGCTCATGTTTGGTGATCTGAACGGAACACCAATGATTGGCATGCCGGGCAATCCGGTTTCAAGCATGATCTGCAGTTTCATATTTTTAATGCCTGCGCTTGATATTCTGATGGGCCGCCCGCCTTCAAGCCCACCGATAGTCCCCGCGATCCTATCCCATGACCTGTCTGAAAATGACCGGCGTGAAGACTATATGCGGGCAAAAATTGTTGGTGAAAAGGATGGCTTGCCGGTCGTGGAACTTTTCAGCAGTCAGGACAGCTCCCTGCTCTCCACGCTGTCTGCGGCGACCTGTCTGGTGAAACGCGAGCCTTTCGCCAAAGCCCTTAAAAAAGGATCCGTTGTCGGGATCATCCATCTTCAAAACAGCTACCCCGGCTGTTAATAGGATTAAATACGGCCCGGACTTGACGAAAGGTTAGAACTTTTGTAGAACATTAGTTAATGTTTTTGTTTTGTTCTGAAGGGTTGGGGCAAATGTTAACCAAGAAACAACATGATCTGTTGATGTATATTCACACCTATCTTGAAGATCGGGGGGTGTGCCCGTCTTTTGACGAGATGAAAGAAGCACTGGATTTGAAATCCAAATCAGGCATTCATCGGCTGATCACTGCATTAACGGAACGCGGCTTTATCCGGCGGCTTCCCCACAGAGCACGGGCACTGGAAGTTTTGAAATTACCGGATGCTGTTCTGCCCGAAGGATTAGCGAAAAGAAATTCCCGCCACACCAACCCGGCCCCGGAAGGTAAAGTTGTCAAAGGTGATTTTGGACATCGCACTTCGGATGCCGCATCACGTTCTGATGGTGACAGCCTTGTGACTTTACCGCTCTATGGGCGCATTGCCGCAGGTACGGGTATAGAAGCGCTTGCGGACCCGACAAGCTTCGTTGATCTTCCGCCAACGATGGTTGGGAAAGGGAACCATTACTGCCTTGAAGTGGACGGAGATTCCATGATTGAAGCAGGTATTAATGATGGCGATACGGTCATCATCAACGAATGCAAAACAGCCGAAAACGGGGCAATTGTTGTTGCCTTGATTGATGATGAGGAAGTGACGCTCAAGCGGATCCGCCGCAAAGGCAATACGGTTGCTCTAGAAGCGGCAAATCCCAATTATGAAACGCGCATTTTCGGCCCTGATCGGATCAAGGTGCAAGGCAAATTGATTGGTTTGTTCAGAAAATACTGACTGTTGATTATTGCCATGGGTCCATTACCGATTGGGAACCCATGGTCGATTTCCACGCACGCCGTTGACCGTGGTGACACGAAATGGGCGTTCATTCGTTATATAAAGGGCGTGAGCGCCATTTCGCCATAGATCAAATCTGTCGATCGAAAGAGTTGCAGGTGAACAGTCAATCCTGATTGGATCCTGTGCAATAACAACATCTGCTCTTTCGCAATCTGCCTTGTGTGAATAAGGGTTGAGTGAATAAGCGATTGTTTGGGTATTGTTGGTTTTCCACACACATCCCAATGGGTCGCATCGCAATTCCCCTTTATCGTCCGCAATGATTTCTTTGAAAATAGCAACTTCACGAACACCATAATATTCTTGCCAGCGGGATCGAATAAACCTCTCTCGCCGTCGATCATTAACGATTGGCCCACTCTCTTGCGATGCTAGCAGGACAAGCCGCCCGCTATCTGAGACCAGAATGTCTGGTAGTTGATGAAGACTTTGAGCCCCAATTGCGGCTGCAAGCGGCAGCACGCCTATCAGTTTGAGGCGCGATCGAAAACAAACAAGGCAAATCATCGACAGAATCAGCAATACCAGTGAGATTTGCGAAAACGATTTGACTGGGATGCTGGAATAGTCAAATGAAGCGCCAAAGCCTGCAAGCTTTTCGATCAGGTCCACCCCCATGGCCGCTAGATAAAAGCCGATCCAGGCGGCATCAAAAGGCATCAGAGCAAAACTCAGAATAACCATGGGCATTACCCAGAACCCCATTATCGGGACTGCCAGGGAATTTACAAATATGCCTGCAAGAGAAAACTGACCAAAGTGGTATATAGCAAACAAAGCGGTCGCAAATGTCGCCACAAGCGAGGTCATGGCAACACCCCACCCATATATAACCGGACGCAGAAGAAAATGGGCTTTATGCCCCGTCATATAGAACCTGTCGGAAAACTTCTCGTAAAATGCGACAAGTGCGAATACGGCGGCAAATGACATCTGAAAACTGGCACTGAGCAGACTTTCAGGTCTTAAAAGCAGTATGAAAATGGCTGCCAAAGCGACATTACGCAACGAAATTGCCTGCCGGTTAAAGCAAATTGCACCAAAAACCAGCATAATCATGATATAAGCCCGCACCGCGGAGACCGACATCCCACTTACCAATAAATAACCGCTAACAGCAATCATCGCTGCAATTGCAGACCAGGTTTTAATGGGATAGCGAAGTGTCAGATAGGCTGACAAACTGAGTAAAAATCGGGTGAAAAAGAAAACGAGTCCGCCGATCATAACCATATGCAACCCGGATATCGCCAACATATGCGCAAGACCAGACTTGCGCATATTTTCTTCTGTCTCTTTATCCAGAACTCTTTTTTCGCCAATCATTACCGCCATCAGAAACCCCTGACTTTCCTTAGGCGCATATTGCGTTATCTGCTGCGCGATAGCATGACGCAGAAATGTTGAAGACCAACTGAACAGCGGATGAGGGTCTGAGTCCCCTCGGGTTTTGATTATTGAAGGTCGGTTGACGGCATATCCCACAGCTCCTATGGATTTAAAATACAGATCCCGCTGAAAGTCATAGGCACCGGGATGAGTTGGTAAAGGCGGTGGCAATAACACTGCATCCAATTTGACAAAATCCCCGGGCGTCAAATGATCAGAACCAGTTCGGACATTCAATCTGACAGTCTTGTAGAGCTCCCCTTCCAACACCACATTTTCCAAAACCATCCTTGTTTCTTTGCGGCCAAATGACAGATCAACAATTTTGCCTTCAATGCTGGAAAAAGACTTTTGCGTCAAAACAGGTGCGGCGACCCATTGCTGCCGCAGCATAGCCGCTGAAAATCCAACTGAAATCAGCAGGAAGGGTATCAAAAAATAATTTACCCCCCACAAAGCAGGTATCCGCCGCATGAGATAGGCTACCGCAATTAAAATGGGGGGAATAAAATGTATCTGTGTTTTCGGCTCATAGGGCAGCACAAAATACAGACCGATTCCCATTGCCAGAAAGACAGGGACAAACAGAAACAACCGTGGCCCTTCTGCCGACAGCGTTTCCAAAAAATACAAAACTGTACGCCGCATAAGTCGCAATCCCCCCGGTTGCATCACGGACTTGCTCTAAAGAGCCACAAAGAGTAAAAAAGCCTCAATCATTTTTACCAGATTGCAGTTTAAACCTGTAATTGAATTACAAGCAAAGTAAATCATTATGACTGTTGTAACCCGATTTGCCCCCTCACCCACTGGATTTCTGCATATTGGCGGTGCCAGAACCGCTTTGTTCAATTGGTTATATGCGCGACACCATAACGGAAAATTTCTGTTGAGAATTGAAGATACCGACAGGGAGAGATCGACTGACGAGGCTATCGAGGCCATTCTCTCCGGTATGAAATGGCTGGGACTTGAGTGGGATGATGAACCCACATACCAGTTTTCACGAAGAGAGCGTCACGCAGAAATAGCACAGCAGCTTCTGGCTGAAGGTAAAGCCTATTATTGTTATGCTTCCAAGGAAGAATTGCAGGAAATGCGCGAAACCGCGCGGGCAGAAGGTCGGGCCCCCGGATATGATGGCCGGTGGCGGGACCGCGACCCTTCCGAAGCTCCGGAAGGTGTTGATCCTGTTGTTCGCTTTAAATCACCAAATGAAGGTGAAACCGTTATTGAGGATCAGGTACAAGGTCGCGTGGTTATCAAAAATGAACAGCTTGATGATCTGATTTTGTTACGAGCAGATGGAACACCGACTTACATGCTGTCGGTCATTGTCGATGATCATGATATGGGGGTTACTCATATCATTCGCGGCGACGATCACCTGACAAACGCGGCGCGCCAAATCCAGCTATATGACGCACTGGCTGGCAATCGCCAATCATGTGCCACATTCCGCTTATCCACGGGCCTGATGGGGCTAAATTATCCAAACGCCATGGTGCATTGGGTGTAGAGGCCTATCGGGATATGGGATATTTGCCCGAAGCCCTGCGTAATTACCTGTTGCGTCTGGGATGGTCACATGGTGATGATGAAATAATTTCCACTGAACAGGCTATTGAATGGTTTAACCTTGAAAATATCGGTAAATCCGCGAGCCGGTTCGATTTTGACAAGCTTGAAAACCTCAATGGTACCTATATCCGAAACTCTGATGACAGCTACTTAACTGGCCTGATTATCCCCTTGCTTGAGGAGAAATTCGGGCGAAAAGTGACAAGCGAACAACAACAAATGGTTGAAAGTGCCATGTTCGGCTTGAAAGAAAGAGCAAAATCAGTAATATCGCTTGCAGATAGTGCGGCATTTCTAATTGCCGAACGCCCACTCACCTATGATGAGAAAGCGTTAAAGCTATTAAACGACAATTCTAAACAGGTCCTTGACCGCCTTGCAGACCGTCTGGAAAAAATCGAAGACTGGAGCAAGGAAAAAATCGAAGCCGTGGTGAGGGAGAGCGCCGAAGCTGAAGATTTAAAACTGGGTAAAATCGCGCAACCGTTAAGAGCGGCATTGACTGGTACAACCGTATCGCCCGGTATCTTTGATGTTCTGGAAGTTTTAGGCAAAGAAAACGCACTGGGACGGATAAGAGACGTAAACAAGGCCTAACTTATTGAGTGAAGAAATTCACTCCTTTCGTAAATTTTTACGAAGTAAATGTAGAAACCTCTTTTTGAAGAGGTATCAGCAAAGTTGAAGTCTGCATCTTACAGGCTTCGCAATTAGAGGAAAAAATTAATGAGTGGCTCTAAAACTAACGGCACCGTTCAGCTCAATGAAGGAAGCACGAACACAGAACTTCCTATGGTAGAGGGAACGCTGGGACCTAAAGTTATCGATATTCGCAAGCTGTATGCGCAGACCGGTCACTTCACATATGATCCTGGATTTACATCCACGGCATCCTGTGATTCTGCCATTACCTACATCGATGGCGATGAAGGTATTCTGATGCATCGAGGCTATAAAATCGAGGAGCTAGCCGCTCAGAGTGATTTTATGGAAGTTTGCTACCTTCTGCTCAAAGGTGAGTTGCCAACATCAGAAGAAAAAGCAAAGTTCACCAAAGACATCACCTATCACACCATGCTGCATGAGCAGCTCATTCAATTCTTCCGTGGTTTCCGTCGGGATGCTCATCCAATGGCAATCATGGTCGGTGTCGTAGGTGCGCTTTCCGCATTCTATCACGACAGCACAGATATTGCTGATCCACATCAGCGGATGATTGCCAGCTATCGTCTGATCGCGAAAATGCCTACAATTGCAGCGATGGCCTATAAATATTCTGTTGGTCAGCCATTTATCTATCCAAATAATGAGTTGTCCTATGCAGAAAACTTCCTGCACATGACATTCAGTGTTCCTGCGGAAACCTACAAAATTTCGCCAACTCTGGCACGGGCAATGGACCGCATCTTCATTTTGCATGCGGATCACGAACAAAACGCATCAACCTCAACTGTACGTCTTGCTGGTTCATCAGGAGCAAATCCATTTGCCTGTATTGCGGCTGGTATCGCCTGTCTGTGGGGTCCGGCACATGGCGGTGCGAACGAAGCTGTGCTGACCATGCTTGAAGAAATTGGCTCTGTTGAGCGGGTTCCAGAATTTATCAAAAAAGCCAAAGACAAAAACGATCCTTTCCGTCTGATGGGCTTTGGCCACCGTGTATATAAAAACTATGACCCACGCGCCAAAGTCATGCAGCAGACATGCTACGAAGTTCTGGATGAGCTGGGCATTAAAGACGAACCTATGCTGAAACTGGCTATGGAGCTGGAAAGAATTGCGCTGGAAGATGAGTATTTCATCGAGAAAAAACTCTTCCCGAATGTTGATTTCTATTCCGGCATTATCCTGAAAGCCATGGGCTTCCCAACAAGCATGTTTACCGTTCTGTTCGCACTGGCCAGAACTGTTGGCTGGGTCGCTCAATGGAATGAAATGATGGAAGATCCTGGGCAGAAAATCGGTCGCCCACGCCAGCTTTACACAGGTAAGGCCCAGCGTCCATTTGTGCCATTGGTCAAACGTAAATAATTACATATGAGTCGCTCGCAAGTTACAGCCAAAACTGTAAACCCTTCTGTTTCTGCAGAAGGAAGCGAGCGCTCACGCAAGCTCCTGCTTAAAGCGGCGAATGACAACAGGGCGCCGCTTTTCTACACCCTTAAAAAATCAGCGAAAATCCTATTGCCGCTTGCAGGAATTGCTTTTTTTGCAGCCGCTTGGTGGCTTAGTTAGAAACGCTTTCAATTTCCCGTCTGACAGCCTGCGCCGCAGCACGGCCCGGCGCGATATCAGAGCAACTCAACTGTGCGGCAGCTTTCGCATAGCCAGAAATCTGCTTCTCTCTAGCGTCTTCACTCTGCAATAGATCCAAAAGAGCCGGGGCCAGTTTTTCAGGCACACAATTTTCAAGCAATAACTCCGGCACGACCTGTTCATCTTGAAGAATGTTTACGAGATTAACATAGTCGAGCTTTATCAGTCGTTTCGCCAGAAACGCCGTGATTGGATGCATTTTATAGGCAATCACTGAAGGAAGTTTCGCCAGTGCAAGTTCCAAACCGACGGTTCCCGAAGCAGCGAGTGCAACATCGCTTGCTGCCATCGCATCGTATTTATCCTGCTGATCCGTTACAAGAATTGTCTTGAACGGCCATGAAACAGTAGCTTCTTTTACAATAACCGCAGATTTTCCAACCACAGGAATAACAATTTGTAGCTTAGGCAAGCTTTCAGACAGTCGCTCCAGTGTTTGTTTGAAAATATCGAGATGTCGACTGACTTCGCTCCGCCGGCTTCCCGGTAACACCATAACAAGTGGTTTATTCGGATCGCAATTATAGTTTTCAATGAAACGATCAGAGCTCCCCTCGCCTGCACCACTTTCAATGATGGAATGTCCGACAAAGTCCGCTTTCATTCCTGCATCTTCAAAAAACTTAAGCTCAAAAGGTAAAAGTGTCAGAACCCGATCATACAATGAAGCGAGTTTTTGGGCTCGCCCCGCTCTCCACGCCCAAACAGAGGGCGCAACATAGTGAATTTTAGAAAATTTCTGATCTGTCAGTTTTTTGGCGACACGGAAACTGAAATCCGGCGCATCAATAGTGATAAAAGCATCAGGTTGAACCTGAATTGCAAACTCGGCTGTCTGTTTAATTCGTCGCAATAAATTTGGTATCTGCGGGACAACCTCCGCCACCCCCATAACGGTCAGCTCATCCATTGCAAATAGGCTGTTCATGCCCTGTGCTTGCATCAAAGGACCACAGACACCATAAAATTCGATTTCACGATTGCTGAACTCTTCCTTCAACCCTTGCATCAGCCTTGCACCAAGTACGTCACCGGAAGGTTCTCCGGCGACCAGAAATATTTTCAAGGGTTTCTGCTTGCCATTTTCTGGTGTCATTGCTGTGGTTCCGAGAAGGCCTCCACGAAAATACCGAGGCGATCCGCTTCGCTGATAATTTCATCGCGATTGATTAACAAGGTCTTTTCAGCCTCAATGGCAATGCCACATAAACCGGCTTGGGCAACTGATTGAACCGTTAGAGCGCCGATCGCGGGCATATCGACCCTGAGTTCCTGATCTGTTTTTGCCATTTTCACAAGAACACCTGCCGGCTGGTTATCCCATTTAAAATCACCGCACCGTTCTATCATCCGGCTTGTGCCTTCAGCCGCTTCAACAGCAAGAACATAGCCTGATCGAACGACAACTGCTTGCCCGATATCGTATTGTCCAAGCGCTTTGGCCACGCGAATTCCATGGACGATATCTTCTCTTTGCTCTTCTGTTGGTTCAACTTTCCCAAGTGTGCCCAGTTGACTTGTCAAAGCGGTATCAAATTCGTGTGCACCAACGATTTTGAAACCTTCTTTTTCAACAAATTCAGTGATGGCCCTTAAAAGTCCATCATCACCTTTGCTAAAAGAGGTTCCTATTTTACGAAGAAGTCGAAAGCCATCCTTATCCGGGAAAATATTTTTAAAGTTTGGCCTATTAACCGGCCCGGCCATCATCACATGCGTGCATTCATGTTTCTTGAGTAGTCTCAGAAATTGACCAATTTTCGTAATGGGTACAACATCATGATCATATGCTGAAAAATCGTTCGGTGAGGCTTCGCCCTCAACAAGCAGTAACCTGAACGGCTGCCCCGTTTGATCAAATCTGGCAACAAGTTCTACGGGCAGATTGCCGCGTCCCGCAATCAAACCTATTTTTTTAAAAGCCGGTTCATTGAGGTTGGCAGAAGCCACGTTTCGTCTCATCATTTATGAATTTAATGACCTGCTGAACAACTTTCGAGTTTTCATATTTTCTGGAAACATCTGCTGTCCGCTCCTGAAAGGTTCCCTCTTCAGAAAACAGCTCTTTATACGCATTTCGAAGTGCATGAATTTCTTCGCGCGGAAAATTGCGGCGTTTCATACCCGTCAGGTTAAGTCCTGCCAGAATGGCCCTGTTGCCTGTCGCAGAGCCAAAGGGAATTATGTCTGTTTCAACACCAGATGCACCGCCAACCATCGCGTGCGCCCCAATTCGAACGAATTGATGTACCGCAGAAAGACCCCCGATAATTGCGAAATCTTCCAAGGTCACATGACCGCCCAATGTCGCATTATTAACCAGAATAACATTATTGCCAATCAAACAGTCATGGGCCACATGAGCGCCAATCATGATCAGACAGTCATTTCCGATTTTGGTGAGCAGACCTCCGCCCTCAGTGCCAGGATTGATTGTGGCATGTTCGCGAATGACACAGCGATCACCAATTATAACCTCACTGTCTTCTCCATGAAACTTGAGGTCCTGCGGCGCGTGACCGATGGATGCAAAAGGAAATATGGTGCAGTTTTCACCGATTGTGGTTTTACCAGCAAGAGCCACATGGGATTTCAATTCCGTTCCGGCACCAATGCTAACGCCCCGCTCAACCACGCAAAAGGGACCAATGATTGCATCTGAGTGTATTTGAGCACCCTCTTCAACGACGGCGCTTGGATGGATATTCGACATTAATACCAGCTTTCAAAACCTACAATGGCCTATTGCTACCAATTCCCTGCACTCGTGACAAATCACGCATTGTTACAGGGGGTTTCCAGATGCAAATTCAGTCTGTGATCATAGCGGCAAAATCAGCTTCTGCGACTTTCTTGCCATCGACTTCAACGATCCCTGAAAATTTCCAGACCGGACCACGTTGTTGCTGTTTTTTGACTTTAATATGCATTTGATCACCTGGCGTTACAGGTTTACGGAAGCGGGCGTTATCAATTGACATGAACAGAACATGTTTGTCCGTACCAGCAGAATCCAGAGTTTTAATCACAAGAACCGCGGCAGTTTGGGCCATAGCCTCCACGATCATGACGCCAGGCATAATCGGTCTATTCGGAAAATGACCCTGAAACTGCGGCTCATTCATGGTAACGTTTTTAATACCAGTTGCACTTTCATCAATGACGATATCTTTGACACGATCCACCAAAAGCAACGGATAACGGTGGGGAAGCATATCAAGGATCTCAATGATATCTACGCCTTCAACGGTTTCAGTGTTCGAATTTTCAGCCATTATTTACGTCCTTTTCCTTTTGCCAGTCGTCCCAGTACCGCCATTGATCTAAAAAACTCTTTGCGCGGTCGCGCTGGGAAACCTGCATAAACCTGTCCTGCCGGGATGTCGGAAATAACTCCCGACTTGGCAGTAACCTGTGTTCCTGTGCCAATCTTGATATGACCGGCAAGTCCTACCTGACCACCCAAAACGACAAAATCCTCAAGCTCTGTACTGCCTGAGATACCTGTTTGAGAGGCTAATATACAGCCCCGTCCCATTTTGACGTTATGGCCTATCTGGCACAAATTATCGATCCAACATCCATCTCCGATAATGGTATCGGGACCGGCACCGCGATCAACTGTGGTGTTGGCACCAATTTCAACAAAGCTGCCAATAATAACTCTACCCAGTTGTGGGATTTTAACATGCCCTGCAGGATCGGGTGCGAAACCAAAACCGTCACAGCCAATGCGTACGCCGTTATGAAGGGTTACATTATCCCCAAGATGACAAGCCTTTAGGGATGTTTGAGAGTTAATTTGGCAGTTCCGCCCAATTTTGACATTCTTTTCCAGATGGCAATGCGCGCCGATAATCGTGTCACGGCCTATTCGGACGCCTTCATCGATCACCGTGTAGGCGCCTACGCTCACATTTTCACCCAAACGGGCTGTTTCATGAATAACTGCCGTTGGATGGACCTGCCCATCTGATGCAACTGGTGGGTAAAAATGGGCAGCAACCCTCGCGTAGGCCTTATAGGGATCATTGGCGACTAGTATAGCCATATTGTCTGGTGCCAATGCGGCCGCCTCTTTAGAGACGATACAGGCGCTTGCATTGGTCTTCGAAAACTGTTCCGTATATTTTGGGTTACTTAAAAAGCTGATATGACCGCTATCTGCGACATCCAATGGACTGACATCTATGATCATCAAATCAGCGAAATCAGTGTTTGTCAGTTCAGCGCCGCATACTTTTGCCAGTTCCTGCAAGGAATATGGGCCCGTATTGGTAAAAAAACTGGAGTCTGCCATTAGTTTGATTGGGTCAGAGGAACAAGTTCAAGCTTGAGTTTGGGGAGTTTTTTATTCAGCTTTTCACTCACCATTTCAGAAATATTGAGGTTTTTTGCCCCAAAAAGAATTTTCTTTTTTTCAACAATCATAGTTGCGCCAACTGAATTGGCAACGTCAGACACAATCGGCTCCATCGCTTTTTCAATTTTTCTAATTGCAGCAGATCGACTACTGACCAGTTGCCTAAGTTTATTGTTAAAATCGTTTCTATAGCCAACACCCTTATCGTTTAGTTGTTTGGCTTTCTCGCGATATTGATCAGGTGAAATAATCGCCCGTTGTTCATCAAGCTTACGGCGTTCTTCACGAAATTCTCTATCTCTTTTTTCAGTGAGGGCCTTGAATTCGTCCTCATGTTTTTTGAATTGCCTGTCTATATCCTGCATCGCAGTAGATTTCACCAGCACGGCGCCAAGATCCAGAATTGCGATCCGTTGAGCTTCCTGAGAGAAAGCTGTCGTCGCAAATAATGTGAAAAGCACCGTAAAGACTGAGGTAAAAATTCTGAAAGTATACATACTGAGAGGTTCTAATCCTAAAATCTCGTTCCAAACTCAAGCTGGAAAACTTCGTCTTTATCATAATCCTCCTTAAGGAAAGGATATGAAATATTAACCTGTAAAGGCCCAAAAGGTGACGTCCAGTTTACACCAAATCCGGCTGAAGCCCTAATGGAACTGTCATCCACGATCTCTGAGTCATTATCATCGATGTCGGTCAGTGTACCCACATTCACAAAAGTTCTACCCAATAATCCGAATTCTTCTGGAAAGCCCATTGGGAAACGGACCTCGGCTTTACCCACCAGATACATATTACCACCTAGTGCATCGGAAGTAGCAGAGTCGCGGGGGCCGATACCAGATTTCTCAAAACCGCGGAATGAGTTGCCACCTAAATTAAAGCGTTGATTGATACCAACATCTTCACCCAATCCAAACACGTAACCAGCTTCCGCGCCGACACTGAGGACAACATCTTTTTCATAAACGGGCATAAAATAGATTATGTCAGCTTCATTCGATATCCCATATACATCGCCACCGAGACCATTGAAGGTTTGTCCGACCGAATACTTGTAACCTTCGGTGGGCAGTAGATTATCATCCAGATAATTCACTATTATTTTATATGAGACTCCTGATGTGAGCTCTCTGCCTTCTGAGCGTTGAATAACTGAAGACGCATCTGAGTCCACGTCGCTAATTTCCTCATCAACGATTGAATAGGCAACGCGGCCTGACACATGGTTAGTGATCGGGAAACTTGAACGGAGTGTAAGACCCAGTCGCTGCAAATCATAACCAGATTCGTCCTGTCGGTCATCAGTTATGCTAAAAATATCGAAACCTGCGCTTAAATCCTTGTCCATAAAATAGGGTTCAGTAAATCCCAGATCTATTTGCTGCCGTTCCGCGCCCAATGAAATTTTGAAGCGCAAATCCTGCCCCTTACCCAAAAGATTTCGCTCTCTTATCTGCAAGTCAGCAGAAACCGAGTCCTGAGTAGAGAAGCCAGCACCTACACTTAGCTCTCCTGTTGATTTTTCCTGAACATCAACATTGATTACAGTTCTGTCAGGAGTACTTCCTTCATCCTGCGTGACCTCAACTTTTTCAAAGAAATTTAGGGATCTAACGCGTGATTGAGACCGCCGCAACAAAGCTGTATTAAATGCATCTCCCTCGACAAGCTTAAACTCTCTTCTAATCACATGATCAAGAGTTCTAACATTACCGGTAATATTTATACGCTCAACATATACGCGATCACCTTTATTGATTTCATAATTAACAGCGATCGTCAGATCATCTGGATTACGTTTTATCCGAGGCCTTACATTTACAAACGCGTAACCCAATTTACCGAGTTCAAAGGTGATGGTCTGTATGCTTTCTTCAATTTTATCCGCGTTATAGACTTCACCTTCGAAAGTTGTGAGCAACTGACGTATTTTTTCAGGCTGAAGATCTTTAATTTCGCTGGTAACGCCAATTTCACCAAAATTATATCTTTTTCCCTCATCCAAGGCGAAGGTGATATAGAAACCATCCCGGTCTGGAGTTAGCTCCGCAATCGCTGATACAACTCGGAAATCCGCGTAACCCTTACTTAAGTAATATTTCCGGAGCAACTCCCGATCATATGTGAGACGATCGGGATCGTAGGTGTCCCCATCAGAGAGAAAGTTATACCAACGGGATTCTGTCGTTGAAATCTGGCTCAGCAATCTGGAATCCGAAAACACCTGATTGCCAATAAACCGGATTTTGTGAATACCAGTCTCTTCACCTTCATTAATCTCAAAAACAAGATCCACCCGATTTTCAGGGAGTTGAATGACTTTAGGTTCCACAATGGCGGCAAAGCGTCCGCTTCGACGATACACGGTGATAATGCGTTGGACGTCATTTTGCACTCTCGCCCGTGTATAGACAACACGAGGACGCAGTTGCACCTCAGCGGACAAAGTCTCATCGGCAATTCGCAGGTTTCCCTCAAAAGCCAGTCGGTTAATAATCGGGTTTTCAACCACGGACACAACGACACCGCTGCCACTGCGCCGGATGGTAACGTCAGCGAAAAGACCCGTGTTAAACAGGGCCTTCAGGGATTTATCAATTCGGGATCGATCATAGGGAGAGCCCACGTCAAATAAAAGGTAGGACTTAACTGTTGCCGCCTCAATACGGCGATTGCCTTCTACCTGAATTTCTGTGATGACATTTGAACTCTGTGCCTGAGCACTGCCTAGGTTACCCGCACCAACATTGGCGACCATCATTGCAAGCAAACAAACAAAAATGACAACGCGCAATTTAAATCCCCCCGATAGGACTTTTTGTATTAGTAGGTGTGGGTTACCAAAACCAGCTTATCAGGAAAAAATACCAGTGAAGAAGTCTTTTATCCAAGGTTTATTCAGGTCATTCCACGTTGCAAAAACCATTAGCATCAATACGAGCGTTAGTCCAATACGGAAACCATATTCCATTGATTTTTCACCAAGTGGTTTCCCCCGAACAGCCTCGAGAGCATAAAAGAGTAAATGTCCGCCATCCAGCATTGGGATCGGAAACAGATTGATCAAACCGAGACTGATCGAAACGAAAATCATGAAGTTAAACAAAGAAAGGAAATTGCCAAACAGATCGTCCCCTCTCTTGCTGCATCGCCGGACATTTTGATGATGCCCAAGGGACCGCTTAATTCGGTGGAGTCGCGGGCGCTGTGATCATTTGCCATGCGCCTTTCAGGGTCGCCGTTGTTACAAACCAGGTCTGATCTGCTGCGCTTATAAGAGCACTACCCAATCCATGTTCCCGAAATTCCCGTTGAGTAGAGCGAATACCGATTTGCCCAATTTTCTGAACATTTCCGCTACCATCTTTAAACTCGACAACCTTTGGCGTGATTGTCAGCTCAAGCAATTCTCCCCCGCGATTGACATCCAGCAGAATTGGCTCATCAAGGCCCACAACGACTTTCTGACGCAACTCTTCAAAGCTGGAAATTTCTTCACCATCAAGAGCGGTAATTCGATCGCCCGGAAGAAGCCCGGCCTCCTCCGCGGCACTTTGCGGTACGATTTCATTTACAACAGCCGGGGTATGCGCCTGGCCAAGTGTCAGATACAAAATGCACAGAGCAACTATGGCGAAAAGATAGTTTGCCGCTGGCCCCGCAAAGACCACAGCAGCGCGTTGCCACAATTTTTTGTGATGAAAAGAGACAGCTTTCTCTTCTGCAGACAGGGCATTGAGTTCGTCTTCCTCCCGGGCATTACTGGCAACACCAGCGTCCCCAAAGAATTTAACATAGCCACCAAAAGGAATGGCACTAATTCGCCAGCGACAGCCATTCTTGTCATACCAGCCAAACAGCTCCTTACCAAAGCCAATGGAAAACACGTCCACTTTAACGCCGCATAATCTGGCAATTTTATAATGTCCGTACTCATGCACGAACACGAGAACCGTAATAACAACGACAAAAGCCGGAAGATAAATCCAGTTTTCAGCCAGCAAGTCCATTTACTCTATTCCCACCTGATTTTAATCCAAATTAGCGTGTCAGTGACGCAAGAATTTCCCGCGCAAGAACGCGAGCTTCGGTATCTTGATCAATAACATCATCGATAGAGCTAAGCTCAACAAAATCAGAGCGCTCCAAGACTGTTTCAACGACATGAATTATATCAAGAAAACCTATTTTATTCATTAAAAAGCCGCGAACCGCTTCTTCATTGGCAGCATTTAAGATCGCTGGCGCCGATTTACCAGAAGCCAATGCATCCGTTGCAATCCTGAGAGCCGGAAATCTCTCGTGATCCGGGGCTTCAAAAGTAAACTGGCCCAGTTTGGCGAAATCCAGCCGCTCAGACGAAAATGGATGCCGTTCCGGCCAACCCAACGCATATGAGATAGGAATTCGCATGTCGCAGAGCCAGCTGCGCCAAAATGGAGCCGTCTTTATATTCGACCATACTGTGAATAATCGACTGTGGATGCACCAGTATCTCAATCTGCTCAGCCTCAACAGGAAAAAGATGAAACGCTTCGATAAATTCGAGGCCCTTATTCATCATTGTCGCGCTGTCAATGGAGATTTTTGCGCCCATATCCCAATTTGGGTGCGCCAGTGCCTGCTCTCTCGTTACTGATCGCATCTTTTGGACAGAAAAATCACGAAACGGCCCACCTGATGCTGTCAGGATAATGCGCTCAACTTTTTCGACTTGTCGTGTGTCCAACACCTGAAAAATTGCGTTATGTTCGCTATCTACTGGAAGCAAAGTCGCGCCATGTTCCTTGACTTGCCTCATCATCAAGTCACCTGCACATACAAGAGCTTCCTTGTTTGCAAGCGCGACAGTCGCACCCGACTGAATTGCGGCAAGGGCAGGCTTGAGCCCTGCAGCACCGATAATGGACGCCATCACCCAGTCAACGGGACGCTCAGCCGCCTGAATGAGGCCGTCATCACCGGCTGAGGCTTCGATTTGAGTTCCAGCCAAAAGAGCTTTCAGTTCAGAATACTTCTGTTCGTCCGCAATGACTGCATGCGCTGCATTCAACCGAATGGCCTGCGCTGCCAGTTCCTGCACATTTGTATTGGCGGTAAGGGTATCAACAACAAAATGAGAGAGGTTTTGCTCAATCAATGAAACCGTATTACACCCGACAGATCCGGTTGAGCCAAATATACTGACTTTCCTTGGGACCATAAGTGGCAAGCTGACTTTTTTCTGAACTCCCATCTGACTGGACATCTTATCCCTCAATCATTCGTAATAGAAGATATAGGGCGGGAGCCACGAACAAAACACCATCCAAACGATCAAGAACACCCCCATGTCCGGGGATCAGATTGCTCGCATCCTTCACATCAAAATATCGTTTCCAACCAGATTCAAAAAAGTCACCAATCTGAGCGAGAACAGCAAATGCCATACCCAGCATTATTGCCAATACTGGTGTGATCTGCCATGTGAGGAGCGAATGGTTCATTGCAATAAGAACCAGAGCAGCGCAGATCATTCCGCCAATCAAGCCTGCCCAGGTTTTATTAGGACTAATTGATGGCGCAATCTTAGGACCACCAATAGCACGTCCTGCAAAATAAGCCCCCGTATCAGTGGCCCATACAATAAAAAACAATGTAAGCGTATTCAGAATACCGGCAGTTTCATCTTCGCGAATTAAAAGAAGCGAGAGAACTGGAATTCCAATATATAGCGGGCCTAAAAAGGCACCCTTCCATTCACGCTCTTCGCGACGAAACCAAGAGAGCGCAATCAGTCCACCCGCACACAAAAGCAGACTGATGAACGCATAGGCAGTATACCCTTCAAAATTCAGGAAAATCGCAAACAAAAGCCACAAAGCCACAAGAAAAACATAGCTTTGCTTATTATTACGAAAGGAGGTGTGACACCATTCATAAGCCATTGCTGCCGTTGCGATGGCCATAAACAGGTAAAAATATACGCCGCCTAGATAAACGGCACCAACAGCAATTGGCGCCAAAACAACAGCCGACATAACGCGCAACTGCAAGGATGTGAATTTACTCTCAGCTTCAGACACTGACTGCCCCGAAACGCCGATTGCGGCTTTGATACTCTATAATCGCTTCTTCAAGACAGGCGCGATCAAAATCGGGCCAGAGAACATCCTGAAAAATCAGTTCTGAATAGGCTGATTGCCAAAGAAGAAAATTGCTTAACCGCTTCTCACCACTGGTGCGCAATATGAAATCCGGATCAGGCAATCCATCTGTATCCAACATGGAAGCAAAGAGTTTTTCATCAATATCAGCCGGCGACAGCTCACCTGAAGCAGCCAATTTGGCCAGTTTCTGAGTTGCGCGAACGATTTCATGCTGACCGCCATAACTCAAGGCCACTGTCAGCACCAAATCAGTATTCATGGCCGTTTTCGATTTTGCAAGCTCAGCCAATTTTTGAATATCATCTGGCAACGCATTGATATCGCCAATAAAATTGACCTTCACACCTGATGAAGCAAGGGTATCCAATTCCCTGTTAATGAAATATCGAAAAAGACCCATCAAATGATTGACTTCTTCTTCTGGGCGTTTCCAGTTTTCAGAGGAAAATGCGAATAATGTCAAAAAAGGAATGCCAAGTTCCCCGCATCCTTTTATGGCTTCCCTCACCGCTTTTGCGCCCTGCTCATGTCCTTTGAGACGACTAAGCGAGCGCTTATTAGCCCAGCGACCATTACCATCCATAATGATGGCAATATGCTTGAGCCCCGCAGGCGTCAGATCGTTTTTATCAACAATCCCCATTCATCAAACCTGCATGATTTCCTGTTGTTTTTCCGCCAACATTTCATCAACTTTTTTAACATATGTATCTGTCAGCTTCTGAATATCATCTTCCGCTTTTTTCACGTCATCCTTGGAAAAATCACCTTCTTTTTCCGCAGCCTTGGCGTCATCAATTCCATGACGACGAACATTGCGGATCGCGATTTTCGCCTGCTCCGCATAGCCACTTGCAACCTTTGTCAAATCCACGCGTCGCTCTTCGGTCAGTTCCGGAATAGGGACACGAACAGTCATTCCGTCCACAACGGGGTTCAGACCCAATCCAGAATTCCGAATGCCTTTCTCAACGGCGCTAACGTTGCTTTTATCCCAAACAGCAACTGCCAGCATGCGCGGCTCAGGGGCACTAACGGTTCCGACCTGATTTAGCGGCATTTCTGCACCGTATGAGTCAACCGTTACAGGCTCAAGCAAACTAATATGTGCGCGCCCCGTACGAAGACCACCAAATTCATGTTTCAACGCGTCAAGAGCTCCCGACATCCGCTTTTCTAGGTCTTTCAAATCTGGTGCTGGCATTCTTCTACCTCCTGATGGATAACTGTATCCCGATTTTTATTCACTTTTTAATGTCTATACCCGATATCGGTCTAGATTACTTCTGTAAAGCGGCCTTCTTTTTCAATTACACTGGCAATTGCGCCTTTTTCATGAATAGAAAACACTAAAATGGGAATGTTATTTTCACGAGCGAGAGAAATAGCCGCTGCATCCATCACTTTCAAGTCTTTTGATATAACATCCAGATGGGTCAGTGTCTCAAAACGGGTTGCATCATCATGTTTGGCAGGGTCTTTATCATAGACACCATCAACATTGGTCCCCTTGAGCAGCGCATCACATTTCATCTCTGCAGCTCTTAACGCAGCGGCAGTGTCAGTTGTGAAAAACGGATTTCCAGTGCCCGCTGCAAAAATAACAATACGCCCTTTTTCCAAATGGCGTTCCGCACGACGGCGAATATAGGGTTCACAAACCGAAGACATGGGAATTGCCGAAAGTACGCGGCTATCCATATCTTCTTTTTCAATGGCATGCTGCAGGGCCAACGCATTCATAACAGTCGCCATCATGCCCATGTAATCAGCATTAGCCTGATCCATACCCTGTGCGGTTCCTGATACACCCCGAAAGATGTTGCCGCCGCCCACTACGATACAGACTTCCACCCCCATTTCATGCACAACCTTGATGTCTTTCGCAATACGTGTCGCGGTTTCAACATCAATCCCGTATTGCTGATTACCCAGCAACGCTTCACCAGAACATTTCAGAAGGACACGTTTATATTTTGGGTCAGAAGACATTTTTTCACCGATCAAATACAAGTTGGTTTGGTCATTGTCGGGATGACAGCATACATGAATGACTGAAATTGAAAAGCCATCGCACATCCCTCATAAAAAAGAAGGCGGCCTCAATTATGAGCCGCCTTCTGTATTTTCCAAATTCAGACTTTTTAGCCGCTTACCGCTGCCGCAACTTCTGCTGCAAAATCCGATTCTTCTTTTTCAATGCCTTCACCAACTGCGAAACGAGCCATTGCAGTCAGTTTGATCGGGCTACCAATTTCCTTGGCAACGAGGTCAATAGCTTTTTCAACTGTATTTTCTCCATCAACGACAAAAGTCTGCTTCAGCAAAACGACTTCCTGATAGAATTTGTTGATACGGCCTTCGACCATTTTAGCAATGATCTCTTCTGGTTTGCCAGACTCGCGAGCCTGCTCAGACAGAACAGTGCGCTCACGCTCTACAAGTTCAGGATCGAGATCTTCCACACTAATAGACTCCGGGCTGGTAGCCGCAATGTGCATTGCAATCTGCTTACCCAGTGTTTCCAGACGAGCTGCATCGCCTTCACTTTCGAGCGCGACCAGAATACCAATTTTACCCAGACCGTCTGTCACTGAATTATGTACATAAGAAGCAACAACACCTTTCTCGACTTCCAGGCATGCAGCCCGGCGCAAGTTCATGTTCTCACCGATTGTGGCAATCGCATTTGTCAGTGTTTCTTCTACAGTCTTTTCAGAACCTGGGAAAGTTGCTGCTTTGATCGCATCAACGTCACCATTAACGTCTGCGGATACAGTGGCAATTCCGGATACAAGTTTCTGGAATTCTTCGTTACGTCCAACAAAGTCAGTTTCGGCGTTTACCTCAACCAGTGCACCTTTGTTTCCAGTTGCTGTCACAGCAACAAGACCTTCTGCGGCGACACGACCTGATTTTTTAGAAGCAGTTGCCAGACCTTTTGTCCGAAGCCAATCAACGGCAGCGTCCAAATCACCGTCTGTTTCAGTCAGGGCTTTTTTACAATCCATCATGCCCGCGCCGGACTTTTCACGGAGTTCCTTGACCAATGAAGCTGTAATTGCAGGCATAGCCTATC
Organism: Sneathiella glossodoripedis JCM 23214; assembly: GCF_000616095.1. GTDB lineage: Bacteria > Pseudomonadota > Alphaproteobacteria > Sneathiellales > Sneathiellaceae > Sneathiella > Sneathiella glossodoripedis. The sequence continues at coordinate 615,959 of NZ_BAMS01000002.1, forward strand.
CTCACGTCTTTAGAATGTTATAAAACAAGCATGTCACATGCCTGTGAAAGACATGTGACAGCAATTTTTCAAATTATTCGCTGGCAGCAGCTTCTTCTGCTGGTGCATCCTGAGCGGCAACTTCTTCAGCCGCAGGAAGCTCTTCTTCCAGCACAGGTTCTGCAGCGGCACCAAGATCCGCGCCCTGATCTGCCATTTCCTGTGAAATACCGTCAAGAACGGCCTGCTTGAACAGATCACAGTAAAGGTTGATCGCACGCAGGGCATCATCGTTACCTGGAATTGGGAAATCAATTCCATCAGGATCAGAGTTACTGTCGAGAATTGCAACAACCGGAATGCCGAGTTTGTTTGCTTCTTTAACAGCGAGTTCTTCTTTGTTGGTATCGATCACAACAATAATGTTTGGAAGACCGCCCATATCCTTAATACCGCCAAGCGCCAATTCAAGCTTGTCACGCTCACGTGTCAGTTTCAGGACTTCTTTCTTGGTCAGACCCATGTCGTCTGAAGCAAGAGTTTCTTCTGCTTCACGAAGACGTTTGATGGATTCAGAAACTGTTTTCCAGTTTGTCAGCATACCGCCGAGCCAGCGATGGTTCACGTAGAACTGAGCACATTGCTTGGCTGTGTCAGCAACCACTTCGGATGCCTGACGTTTTGTGCCAACAAACAGAACACGACCACCACCAGAGACAGTGTCGCTCACAGCTTTCAATGCATGGTGAAGCATTGGTACAGTCTGCTGCAGGTCAATGATGTGGATATTGTTGCGTTTGCCGAAAATATATGGACCCATTTTAGGGTTCCAACGACGGGCCTGGTGGCCAAAATGTACACCAGCTTCCAGAAGCTGACGCATAGTAAAGGTTGGCAGTGACATCCTGCTATAACTCCTTTTCCGGTTGAACCTCCGTGGGGTGTGGCCTGACGAGCAGACACCGGATGGGTATTGTCAACACAACGACACCCGAACCCACGTGTGAATTTACAAGCGCGTAACTAACGCCGAACGCATCCGGATGCAAGCTAAAAATAAACTTTTTCCTGATTTCCCGGCAAATCAGATGTCATGCACGTCCTGAACGCCTTGTACATATTTCAAAGCCTGTCGAATTTCAGGCGAGATCGAATAGGTATTGGCCAGATCAAGTTCCACTTCGCGTTGCTCATCTTCAAGATTGACAACAAAAGCAACTCTCCCCCGGCCAGGACCACCTTTTTCCAAAATTCCGGCGATTTGCTCAAGCGGTCCCTCATTTTCCATAAAAATGCGCACACCGTCACCTGTTTGCGCAGCCACACTTTCAAGACGTTGCACGGATTGTGCAGTCACACGTGGCTGTTCATTTTCCACATCCAGATGGCCAGTCACGCTGACTACAAGGGAGGCCCCTACTTCCAGAATTTCCCGGCATTGCATCAATGTTTCTTCAAACATTGTCACTTCAAATGCGCCACTTGCATCGGATAGCTGCACGAAAGCGAGCGCTTTGCCTTTTTTCGTCTTTATCTGACGCTTGCCCATAACGGTACCAGCAAGCTTGGCCGCCGTGTCAGCCGCACTCAGTCCAGCAAGAAAGGACGCTGAGCTGCGAACACCCGCTTTATCGAGCGTCTTTGCATAGGCATCGAGCGGATGGCCGGACAGATAAAAGCCAATGGCGTCAAATTCCTGCTTCAACTGCTCCATCGATGTCCAGCGTTGAGCTTTCACCATAACCGGTGCAACGGCAGCGCTGCTATCCGCCCCTCCAAACAAGTTGACCTGGCCGGAGCCACGTTCTTCTTCCATGGTTTGAGCGTGACGCAGAATATTCTCAAGAGAGGCGAAAACCTGTGCACGATCATCGCTCAGGACATCGAAAGCCCCTGCACGTGTAAGGTTCTCCGCCTGTCGTTTGTTGAGAAATTTGGGATTAAGGCGAGATGCAAAATCCGCAATATTCTTAAACGGACCATTTTCACTGCGTTCCTGTACAATTCCGGCCATCGCATCCCGTCCCACATTTTTAATTGCGGCAAGTGCATAACGAACAGCGCCTTTATCATTGTCAAATTCCACATCGAACTCAACCTGAGATCTGTTGATGCACGGTGGCTCCAACGGAATTTGCATCCGTTCCAGATCCTGACGGAAAATATTCAGTTTATCGGTATTATTGATGTCAAGGCTCATGGAGGCAGCCATGAATTCCACCGGGTAATTCGCTTTTAAATAGGCTGTATGGTATGAGACAAGCGCATAGGCAGCAGCATGGGATTTGTTAAATCCGTAACTGGCAAATTTCGCAACAAGATCAAAAATATGACTGGCGTCTTTGGGATCAACTCCTTGCGCTTCCGCTCCTTCGCAGAAACGCGCCCGTTGCTTGTCCATTTCTTCCTTGATCTTTTTACCCATGGCGCGCCGCAGCAAGTCGGCTTCACCCAGACTATATCCAGCAAGAACCTTGGCAATCTCCATCACCTGTTCCTGATAGATAATTACGCCATAAGTCTCTTCCAGAATATCGTGGAGTTTCTCATGAAGCAGATCAGGCTCTTCCTCTCCATGCTTACAGCGAATATACCGCGGAATATTCTCCATTGGGCCCGGACGATAAAGCGCCACGATCGCGATAATATCCTCAAATGCGTCTGGGCGCATTTTGCGCAACATGTCCCGCATGCCCGAACTTTCAAGCTGGAAGACGCCAACCGTATCCCCTCGCGACAACAACTCAAAAGTCGCAGGATCATCAAGCGGAATTTTCGGAAAGTCGATCTGAATGCCTCTTTTGGCGATCAGGTCCTTTGCCCGATCCAGAACAGTTAAAGTCTTAAGTCCCAGAAAGTCGAACTTCACAAGGCCGGCCGTCTCCACATATTTCATGGAATATTGAGTAACCGGCATATCCGATTTGGGGTCTCGATAAAGCGGTACCAGCTCATCCAGTTCCCGGTCACCGATCACGACACCCGCAGCATGTGTGGAGGCATGGCGATACAAGCCTTCCAACTGCAGGGCAATTTCGATCAATCTGGCAACTTCAGGATCGTTTCGCTGGGCTTCGCGCAAGGGAACCTCACTGTCGAGCGCTTCTTGCAAGCTCATCGGGTTCGCCGGATTGGACGGAATGAGCTTGCTTATACGATCCACCTGCCCGTAAGGCATCTGCAATACACGGCCGACATCGCGAATGGCAGCTTTCGCTTGCAACTTTCCAAATGTAATGATCTGGGCGACCTGATCATGGCCATATTTATTCTGAACATAGCGAATAACACGCTCGCGCTTATCCTGACAGAAGTCGATATCGAAGTCGGGCATGCTCACACGTTCAGGGTTCAAAAACCTTTCAAACAGCAAACCGAACCGGAGCGGGTCCAGATCAGTAATGGTAAGCGCCCATGCCACTACAGAACCGGCACCAGAGCCACGTCCCGGCCCCACCGGAATATTATGCTCTTTCGACCATTGAATAAAATCCGAGACGATCAGGAAATAGCCGGGAAAGCCCATTTGGTTGATGATGCCGATTTCAAAATCAAGGCGGTCCCGATATTCTGCGGCCTTTTTTTCCCGCTCGGCGTCATCCATGTCATCGTTAAAGACTTCTTCGCGCAGTCGTTTCTCAAGCCCGTCTTTAGCCAGATTGGCCAGTTGGTCTGACTCAGCCAGTCCTTGCCCATCCCCAAATGCCGGCAAAATAGGATCCCGCGTAGGAGACGTAAAAGCGCAGCGCTTTGCAATAACGAGCGTATTGTCAATTGCTTCCGGGACATCAGAGAACAACTGCTGCATTTCGTCAGCCGTTTTAAAATAATGCTCTGGTGTGCGTCTGGGTCTATCCATATCCCCGACATATTTGCCCGCTGCGATACAAAGAAGTGCATCATGGGCTTCATACATCTCCCGCTTGGGAAAGAAACATTCATTGGTGGCAACAAGCGGAATATCCAGCTCGTAAGCAAAATCCAGAAAATGTGGCTCTGTCAGTTTTTCCTGCTCCAGATCATGCCGCTGAATTTCCATATACAGCCGTTCAGGAAAGGTCTGCTTTAGCTGTTTCAGGCACTCTTTCGCCTCTTCAGGCTTTTCAGCAAGTATCCGCTTACCGATTGGTCCCTCGGCCCCGCCGGTCAAACAGATCAGCCCGCCAGAGTGATTTTTCAGAATTTCGAAAGGAACCTGCGCAATCTCACCTGCTTCGGTTTTCAAAAATGCATGAGAGGTCAATTTGAGAAGATTATAATAGCCGGTTTCATTCTGAGCGAGCAGAACAACAGGATCCGGATCTGGTCGACGCCCGTTTCGCTCAACCTCGCCATCATTTGAAATGGCAATCTGACATCCCATAATAGGCTGCACACCTTTTGAAGGGGCTGAGAGAGAAAATTCCAGACTGCCAAACATGTTGCTGGTATCGGTAATGGCAACCGCAGGCATTCGGTATTCAGCACATAAAGAGACCAGATCCTTTACAGGGATCGCCCCTTCAGAGAGTGAATAGGCGCTATGCACACGCAAATGAACAAATCCGGCATGGGACAAGGCAGTTTCCTCATAAACAAACTTTACCCTTCCCATTACACCACATCCCTATTCAAAGATCAGGCCTTGACAATATTCCTTTTGACATTTTCTTGTGGATAACTTCTGGCGCCGGCCGGATTTCAACCCGGCAGCAGCGCCCAGGCCCATATCAGTCAACCGGTGAAGCTATGCACAATCTCGGCCCAGAAAACCATGGTTGCAAGAACCCCTGAGAACACAAGCAACTCAAAACCACTTTTAATGATGTTTTTTCCAGTCATTTTGATCCTCCGTCATGTTGGAGATACTTTATGTTCTCTTTTTGTTCCACAGTCAAACAAAAAGAGAACATTTAAAATATGACTTGTTTTTCAGATATTTAAAAATCACACAAAAAGTGTAATCTGGATTTTATTGGAATAAATATCGAATCAACGCACCGAATCGCAAGGCGTTGCAAGAATCATCTTACTGAATTAGTTGGTGATCCCTCACCTGCACGATCCGATCCATCCGAGCGGCCAGTTCGGTATTATGCGTTGCGACAAGCGCAGCAACATTTCGGGATTTGAGCGAGGATACAAAATTTTCAAACACTAGATCTGATGTCTGTTCGTCCAGATTTCCTGTCGGCTCATCGGCCAACAACAAAGACGGATCATTGGCAAGTGCCCTAGCAATGGCAACGCGTTGCTGCTCCCCACCAGACAGTTTCGCAGGTCGATGGGTGACGCGATGTGACAATCCCATCATATCCAGTAATATAGTTGCCTTTTCTTGTGCCTGCTTTCTGGAAATACCTGAAATCAGATTTGGCATCATCACATTTTCCAGAGCCGAAAACTCCGGCAGCAGATGATGAAATTGATACACAAAGCCAATTTCATCCCGCCTCATTTCAGTCCGCTTGCGATCACTTGATCCAGTGCAGTCAACGGAATTTACAATAACCTTTCCGGAACTGGGTGGTTCAAGTAGTCCGGCGATCTGTAGCAGAGTGGATTTACCAGCACCGGACTGCCCAAGAAGCGCGACTACTTCCCCAGCTTTAATTTGCAAATTCACATTTTTAAGAATTTCCAGAGGTTGCGACCCTTGCTCGAACACGCGACCGACATTTTCCAAACTTAGAACGATATCACTCATACCGGAGCGCCTCAATCGGATCGAGCCTTGCAGCTCGCCAGGATGGGTAAATTGTCGCCGCCAGAGAAATGACAAGCGCCATGATAACAACCGCGGTGACTTCGGATGGATCTACCTTTGCCGGCAGGTTCGACAGGAAGTAAATTTCCGCCGAAAATAATTCAGCGCCTGTGAGCCCCTCAATGGCATTTTTGATCCGGTCAATATTGGCGCAGAATCCCAACCCCAAGATAAAGCCAAACAATGTGCCCACAACACCAATGCTGGCGCCGGCGATAAAGAAAACCCGCATGATCATACCGCGGGTTGCCCCCATCGTTCTCAGGATTGCGACATCGCGCCCCTTGTCTTTCACGAGCATTATCAGACTTGAAATAATGTTAAATGCAGCCACCAGAATGATCAGCGTCAAAATTAGAAACATCACATTTCTCTCGACTTCGAGGGCATTAAAAAACGACGCCCTTGACTGCTGCCAGTCATAAATGAATGCCCGAATTGGAACAGCATTGATAATCTGCTGGCGGATGGCCAAAGCACGATCTGGATCTGTTGCGAAAATCTCTAGTGCTGTAACACCTTCACCCAATTTGAAATACTTTTGCGCCGCCTGCAAAGACATATAAATATACCCACTGTCATATTCATACATTCCTGTATTGAACAGTCCCGCAATGACATAGGTTTTCACACGAGGGAGCGCCCCAACCACTGTCGAAGTGGTTTTTGGCGAGATCAGCTTGATACGGTCTCCACTTCGCAAGCCCAAAGACTGAGCCAATCTATAGCCGACAAGAACACTGCGGCCTTCCTCAAACCCTTCCCGGTTTCCATCAACAATATTCTGTGACAGGACAGTCAGCTTATCGAGTTCATCGGATGCCATTCCCCGAACGAGAGCTCCACTTGCGTTGGAGCCTGCCGCTGCCATCACCTGCCCTTGAATAAGCGGAGAGACACGGACCACTCCGTCAACATTCATAAGACTGTCAATTACGGTTGGTAATCAGTTAAGGGCTGGTTCTGCGGAGCCTTGATTTCATAATGACCGTTCATGCCAAGAATTCGATCTAGCAATTCAGCCCGAAAACCGTTCATGACTGACATAACAATAATCAGTGTGGCAACGCCAAGACCAATTCCCAGAAATGAAAAAAGAGCAATGACAGAAATAAATCCTTCCTGTCGACGGGCGCGCAAATATCGTAGCGCCATAGTCCATTCAAATCTGGAAAACACCTGTATCAGCCCACCAATTTCTGCAACGCCGCTTCTGCCGAGAGTTCTTCTTTTTCTCCGCTGGCCCGATTTTTGACTTCAAAAACGCCATTTTTAAGACCACGCGGCCCAACCGTCACCTGCCAAGGCAGTCCAATCAGGTCCATTGTTGCGAACTTACCGCCTGCCCGCTCACGCGTGTCATCATAGAGAACTTCGACACCCGCATTTTGCAGCTTGCCATAGAAATCTTCGCAGGCTGCATCACAGGCATCATCACCAGATTTAAGATTAATAAGCCCGACCTTGAAGGGAGCTACAGCCTCTGGCCAGATAATCCCGTTTTCATCATGGCAAGCTTCGATAATACCGCCGGCCAATCGTGACACACCAATTCCGTAAGAGCCCATGGAAACAAGTGTTTCCTTGCCATCTGGCCCTGCGACCGAGGCACCGAATGGTTCGGAATATTTCTGGCCAAAATGGAAAATATGCCCAACCTCAATTCCTCTGCGGCTGACAAGATCCTCTTTGGCAATGGGACAGTTATCCGGATCATGCATCTCATCCGCAGCGGCATAATATCCTGTCCATTTATCTACGATCGCCTGCAATTCATCGGCTGAGTAGTCTTTATCTTCTGGTGTTTCCAGTGACAGGATATCCTTGTGATAGAAGACTTCGCTCTCCCCGGTATCTGCAAGAATAATAAATTCATGCGAAAGATCACCGCCAATCGGGCCAGTATCGGCACGCAACGGAATGGCTTTGAGACCCATGCGAGCATATGTCTTCAAATAGGCCACAAACATCCGATTATAGGCAATTTTCGCACCTTCATAATCCAGATCGAACGAATAGGCGTCTTTCATCAAGAATTCGCGGCCGCGCATAACCCCAAATCTGGGGCGAACTTCATCACGGAATTTCCACTGAATATGATAGAGGTTCAAGGGCAAATCCTTGTAACTTTTCACATGAGAGCGAAAAATGTCTGTTACAAGTTCCTCGTTAGTGGGACCATACAGCATATCCCTGCCATGCCGATCTTCGATGCGAAGCATTTCCTTGCCATAATCATCGTATCGATTGGATTCACGCCACAAATCTGCCGACTGGATCGTTGGCATCAAAATTTCAATGGCACCCGCCTTGTCCTGTTCTTCACGAACGATCTGTTCGATCTTTTTAAGAACCCTGTGCCCTAGTGGCAACCAAGAATAAATACCCGCAGATGATTGCTGGATCATACCAGAACGTAGCATCAGGCGGTGAGACGCAATCTGGGCCTCTTTCGGATCTTCCTTGAGGGTTGGCATAAAATATCGGGAAAGACGCATGAAATCCTCAGTCAGGTTATAAATTTATCTGTCGGCACATGTGAGCCTAAAAGAAAGTATTTTCCAGTTTTTTATATTGAAATGGAAAGATTGCAAGGACTATCCATGGTGAAAGCCTTAATCTTCCTGCGAATAAACCTCATAACATTTATCACCCACTTCGACCAAGGCCTCTGTGGAGAGTTCCTGCCCGTTAAATGTTAGCCGGCCACTTGAAATCTGATATTCCAGCTTTCCAACTGCAACTTCGGCATTTTGCAGCTTTTCCGGGGGTGGATTGTCGTCCGAAAAAAGATCGGATAGCGGCAGTGAGAGGTCCAGAATGATTGTATCAGCGAGTTTCAGTTGGCTTCCCTCAATGTCAGCAGGGACAACTTTATTGCCTCTGACATCAACACCAGGTTTATACGTGACGTCATTGCGTGCCAGATGACGATGAACCTGTCTGCAGCTTTTCTCATCCACCTCGATGCGAACAGTCTCAGCACGGGCAAAATCCAATGAGCCCAGTTGCATAATGCTGGTAATCGCAGTAACTGCCAGAGGTATCCTGTAATTGCTCACTCGTCCCTCCCTTCCTGCACCAGCGGTATTATGCTTTGCCTGCTATTGCGCGATTAAAGACCGGTAATCCACCAGATCATATTCTATGCTGGCCCAGAACATTCCAAACAGAATACTGGTCACGATAGTCGTTGCGAGAAACTTCTTCCAGATTGCCGGATTTACCGGTGCACTTTCTGTCGTTCCGGGCACTACATCTCCGTCTTCATCCTGCGTTTTCACCCCCCAAGGCAGCACCGTAAAGAGGACAATAAACCAGGTAATACTGAAGACAACAAAACCAGTGACAATATTCATTCAAATACCTATTTATACTTGTTCAAGTTCCACAAGTGTTCCGTCAAAATCCTTGGGGTGCAAAAAGAGGACCGGCTTACCATGTGCGCCAATTTTTGGCTCCCCGCTTCCCAATATCCGGGCACCTTCACTGACAAGTTTGTCCCGCGCAGCCAGAATATCATCCACTTCATAACAGATGTGATGAATTCCGCCGCTTTTGTTCTTCTCCAGAAATCCGGCAATAGGAGAATTTTCACCCAAAGGGTGGAGCAGTTCAATTTTAGTATTGTCCAATTCGACAAATACGACTGTTACACCATGATCAGGCTCATCCTGAGGCGCGCGAACTGTTGCCCCCAAAACATCCCGGTAGGTTTTGGAAGCAGCCTCCAGATCCGGGACTGCAATTGCAACATGATTTAAGCGACCAATCATCAACTTATCCTTTTCTCTAACTTCAACCCTCTTGCGGGGCTTCTTCATCGTCTATGCGAACTACATATACATCGGTAATTGGCCTGCGACCAGATAACTTTCTAAAAAAACGCCGAATTGCTTGACTTGCTGCGGTTTCGACAGCGTCATCTCGCAAACGCTCCGAGCGGGATAATTCGTAATGAGAGCGGATGATGGCGTCTTTTATTTCTTCGTGCAATTTAGGAAAGTTTGCCTCTTCCACTACACCGCGCAGACGGACAACCGGATCTTCGCTGATACGCCCTTTCTCATCAACACCAGAAGTGCGCTGGCAGCTCCATTAAATACGAGCTTGCGCCGGGTCGACAGAAATTCACCATCAAGTGCCGTAAGGCCACCTGCATCCACGGCAAACCGTCCAGAGGGAACTGTGCCGATAATATTCGGCCCATCCGGTGCCAATTGTAAAACATCACCATTATTAATGGCGACAGCATGTTTTACTCCCAAAGAAAGCGCCAGTTCACAATGCTCTGCCAGATGACGGGCTTCCCCATGCACAGGTACCGCAATTTGCGGTTTCACAGTCTCATACATTTTTTCCAGCTCATCGCGCGCAGGATGACCGGATACATGCACGAACTCATCCGCTTCCGTGATCACATTGATATTCTGCTCACTCAGCTCGTTATGCAATGCATAAAGGGTTTTCTCATTTCCCGGAATAACTTTAGATGAAAAAATCACCGTATCGCCTGCGCTGAGCGACACTTGGGGATGGTTTCCGCTCGCGATACGAGCCATGGCCCCTCTGGGCTCCCCCTGACTGCCAGTACACAGAAGGAGTACTTTTTCACGCGGCAGATATCCATAATCCTTTTCAGTTAAAAACTGAGGGAGATCAGAGAGATAACCGGACTTTTTAGCAGCTTCCGTCATCTTATGAAGGGATCTGCCAACCAGCACAACATGCCGGTCATGGCGCTCAGCGATTTTGGCAATTGTACAGACACGGGCGATATTGGACGCAAACGTGGTAACCGCCACACGCCCCTCTTTAATACGCCCCAGCAACTCATCAAGGCTGTCCTGAACATCACCTTCTGATCCAGATAAACCAGACTTGAAGACATTCGTAGAGTCACATATCATCGCCAGGACATCACCGTCAGCCATATCAGACATACGATCCATATCGCTAACCGGACCAATGACGGGATCAGGATCCAGTTTCCAGTCACCACTATGCATCACCCGGCCATATGGCGTGGAGATCATCAGTGCCTGCATTTCGGGAATGGAATGGGTAAGACCGATAAAATCCATCTTGAAATCACCCAAAACCAGTGAACTGCCCGGGGATATGACATTCACATCCACCAGATCGGCAATCCCCTCTTCCGTCAGTTTGTTATGCAGAATTTCGGAAGTGAACGGACTGCAATATACAGGACACAAAAAGTCTGGCCAAAGCCGTGCGACAGCCCCCACGTGATCTTCGTGAGCGTGCGTGATGACAAGCCCCAAAAGATCGTCTTTTCTTTCTGCAATAAAGGAAGCGTCAGGGACAATTACATCAATACCGGGCGCGCGATCATCAGCGAAGGAAATACCGCAATCGACCATCAACCATTTGCCATTGCAGCAATACAGGTTGAGGTTCATGCCAATTTCACCGCTCCCACCCAAGGGGAGAAAAACCAGTTTGTCGTTAAAATCCATGATGTGCCTTTATATAATAAGCCATTCATCTAGCAGTAATTACCACCAGAAGAAAGTTCATTATCGGTTTTAACTGGCACTGTAATCAGGGTTTGATGAAATCTGGAAACTCAAAATCATCTGCAAGCCCCAGCCAGGCTCGCACTTTTTGCTCCAAATCCTGCTCTGTATCCAGAAATGTCCTGTAGGTAACAGAGAAATCACTCATGGATGCGATTAACAGACGCATTGATCGGTGCTCTAGATTATCGTTAAGTAGCATCGCCTGCCTGAAACTGCCAATTCGCTCCACCCGGCGGTGCAGCGTACTTGCAATTTGAGCAATATCTTCAGCCGAAATATTGCAACGGCACCCACGCATATCAACGAGCCGATTAAGATTTGGCCTATGCGGGAATCTTCAATTATAACGCCCTGCCTTGCGATGATTTCCGCGGGCGTTACCGACCCATAATGCTTTACGAAGACACAAGCCACCTCGTCAGAGATTTCGTATCTAAAGTCTTGCGCCAACGATCTTTCAATTTTCGAGGTTAAGGATTTCCACATGATATCCACCCACGTACTGTTCTTCTGAAAGATTCTTCCACTATTATATTATAGTAATAAATATATTACAAAACATTGAAAATTGTATATAAAGTGATGAAAAACACAAAATTTTACGCACCTGATTTTTAAATCAGACCACAAGCATTTGATTTTATTAAGTTATGTGTTTTTATAAAAAATCTCAACAAGGCCGCTTAATGTAAGATCTTTGTCAATATGATCAATACTATCGGTCCCTTTTGCAAACAAACTGGCAAGCCCGCCGGTTGCAATTGTTTTTAAGTCGGATCCATATTCCACCTTCATTCTGGTGATTAACCCTTCGATCATGGAAATATAACCCCAGAAAATTCCAGACTGCATACAGGCGACAGTATTTTTACCAATTACCCGTTCCGGTCTTTCAACCGCAATTCTGGGTAATTTTGCTGCAGCAGCGTGAAGCGCATCCAGGCTTAGATTTACACCCGGTGCTATGATGCCACCTGCATAATTTCCATCTGCATCGACGACATCAAGCGTAGTCGCTGTTCCAAAATCAATGACAATCAAAGGCCCGCCATATTTGGAATGGGCTGCAACCGCATCAACCAGTCTGTCAGCGCCTGCTTCTTTCGGGTTATCAATTTGTGGGACCATACCAAGATCTACATCTGGATCACCGATCACCAGCGGAGTACAGGAGAAATACCGTTTACATAACCCGACAAGGTTAAAAAGCGCACCCGGTACAACAGTCCCAATAATGACGTTCTTGATGTCGCTGGTTTTCAGATCATCGATGGCCATCGCCTGAGTCAGCCAAACACCATATTCCTCGGCAGTGCGTGAAGCTGAGGTTGCAATTCGCCACTCCTTCACCAGGCTTTTTCCAGAAAAGGCCGCAAAAGTTATATTCGTATTTCCAACGTCAACTGCCAGTAACATAATCGCACCCCACTCAGATCTGTCTTTATTTTTATTCTTTTAAACTCGCGTCAGGAAAAGAACACCTCTCCTGCAGTCACCAATCTTGTGGACCCATCGGGCATTGTCAAGACCAGAGCACCGCTTTCATCCAGATCCTTAAAAATACCATTGAAACTTTCGTTTGCGAGTTTGACAATCACTGGATCGCCAATGCCGCCTGCCCGCTTAAGCCATTCATGCCGTATAAAATTAAAACCGCTGGCGCGCCAGTTATCATAAAGATCCAGCAGATTGGTGCAGTATCTCTCCAATACGCTTTCAAGCTTGGCTGTCCCCCCTTCATTCTTGATGGAAGTTGCCGGCAAACCGTCGGTTTTTGTAGGGTATGTGGCAATATTGACGCCAGTTCCAATTATTAGCCAATCGACGCGATTATGGGTATTGCTTTTACTTTCCAGCAATATACCAGCCGTTTTCTTGCCGTTGAGCAAAATGTCATTGGGCCATTTTAGTGTGGCCCTGCAGGAAGGAGGAAGACAAGGCGTAATAGCCTCATACAAGGCCACCGCAACCATAAAAGAAAGCTTGGCCCCCTCAACAGCGGACACATTTGGCCTCAGTAATACCGAGCAATACAGATTACCAGCAGGACTGGACCAGTCGCGCCCTCGCCTGCCAACACCATTTTCCTGCTTTAATGACCAGACGAGCTGCCCTTCATTCGCACCCAGATCAGCAAGGCGTCTTGCCTCGATATTGGTGCTGTCAATTGTCTGAAAGGCAGAGAGTGTAAAAAAGGGCGACAGATTAATGTCGCCCTGATTTGAAATAATCACTGGAACAATATACTTGCTGCTGCACCAGCTTCTTCGGTCAATGGCGTTGGGTACGCCACAAAGAAAACAGTGAAGATGGTGGCGACAATCATGATCACCCGAAGCGGTTTGGTGATTGGCTCAAAGGCCTCTTTTGCTTCATCGAAATACATGATTTTAACAATACGAATATAGTAGAAGGCGCCAACGACTGATGTAAGCAGGCCAATGATTGCCAGCGGATACAATCCTGCATCGATCGCGGCAACAAACACATAGAACTTGCCAAAGAAACCAGCCAGCGGCGGAATACCTGCGAGCGAGAACATGAACATCATTAGCGCAAAGGCCATCAGGGGGTGGTTTTTCCCAAGTCCCGCCAGTTCGGAAATATCCTCAACCATTCCATCCTTGTGACGCATGGACAGGATGATTGCGAAAGTTCCCAAATTCATGACAAGATAAATGGTCAAATAAACCAGAACACCACTCACACCTGCTTCGGTACCCGCGGCCAGGCCAACAAGTGCATAACCGATATGACCGATTGAGGAATAAGCCATCAATCGCTTGATATTTTTCTGGTTAATAGCCGCAAATGCGCCAAGACCCATAGAGGCGATGGAGACAAAGACAATAATCTGTTGCCATTGATCCACCAGCTCACCAAAGGGCATAATGAAGGCCCTAATGAACAAGGCCATACCCGCAATTTTTGGCGCCGCTGCAAAGAACGCCGTCACAGGTGTTGGAACACCTTCGTAAACATCAGGCGTCCACATGTGGAACGGAACCGCAGAAACCTTAAAGGCAAGTCCTGCGATCAGGAAGACAATTCCGACAAGCAGGCCAAGGCCAGCTTCTGATCCGGTAACCGCATTGGCGATTCCAGCAAAACTTGTTGTTCCGGTAAAACCGTAGATCAGCGAACAGCCATACAGCAGCATGCCCGATGAAAGGGCGCCCAGCACAAAATATTTCAGGCCAGCCTCAGTTGCACGGGTGCTATCACGGCGGAAAGCCGCTGTCACATAAAGCGACAGGCTCATAAGCTCGATACCCAGATACAGGCTCATCAGGTCGCTGGCGGAAATCATCACCATCATACCCAATGTGGCAATCACAATGAGTACGGGAAATTCAAACCGATCCATCTTTTCGCGGAGATTGAAGTCCATGCACATGATGATTGCAATTGCCGATGCGCCTAGCGCAAGAACCTTCATAAAGACGGCAAAGCTGTCCACAATAAAGATGTTGGAGAATGTGACCTGACTGCCGCCCTCACCCATCAGAACAAGGATCAGTGCTACAACCAGGGAAATTACCGCAAGCCACGATACCGGGACGAAGGCATCTTTCTTTTTGTAGACACCGAACATGAGCAGTGCCATGGCGGCAATCGCGAGAAAAATTTCCGCTGAAGCGATTGAAAATTCAGGCATAACCATTTTTCAAAACCTACCTATTTTGCCGCATGCATTGAAGATTTAACCAATTCCATTGATGCCTGATGCTGTTCCATCAGATTTGTGACAGAAGCATGCATGACATCAAGGAATGGATCGGGATAAACACCTATCCAGAGGGCAACGAGAATGAGAGGCACGAAAATCGCGATTTCTCTTTTATTGACATCGAGCATCGCTTTGACGTCTTCCTTCTCGAGCTCACCGAAAACCACACGCCTGTATAGCCAAAGACTGTAGCTGCACCAAGGATCACACCGGTTGTGGCAAGAGCCGCTGTCCAGGTGCTGACCTGATAGGCGCCGACCAGGATCAGAAACTCACCAACGAAACCACTGGTTCCGGGCAGTCCGATTGTCGCCATTGTAAAGAACATGAAAATCACAGCATATTTAGGCATGTTATGCACAAGGCCACCATAGCGTGAAATCTCGCGGGTGTGCAGGCGGTCATAAACAACGCCAACACACAGGAACAAAGCGCCGGAGACGATACCGTGACTGATCATTTGCAGGATACTGCCTTCAAGACCTTGCTGGCTGAATGTAAAGATACCTATGGTAATAAAGCCCATATGCGCGACAGATGAATAGGCAATCAGCTTTTTCATGTCTTTTTGCACCAAGGCAACCAGTGAAGTGTAGATAATTGCAATCACACTTAAGGCGAAGACGAGCGGTGTGAAATATTCAGAGGCTTCCGGGAACATGGGAAGCGAGAAACGTAACAGACCATATCCGCCCATTTTCAACAGAACACCCGCAAGAATAACAGAACCTGCTGTTGGTGCCTGCACGTGAGCATCAGGAAGCCATGTGTGAACCGGCCACATGGGGACCTTCACAGCAAATGATGCGAAAAACGCGAGCCATAACCAAAGCTGAAGATTACTGTCAAACTCTGTCTGCATCAGAGTTGGAATGTCAGTGGTGCCCGCAATGTTATACATTGTAATCATGGCGACCAGCATCAAAACCGATCCGATCAGAGTGTAGAGGAAGAATTTAAAGCTTGCATAGACGCGGTTCGCACCACCCCAGATCCCGATAATAAGAAACATTGGGATAAGTCCTGCTTCGAAGAACAGATAGAACAGAACCATATCAAGTGCGCAAAACACACCGATCATCAATGTTTCCATAAACAGGAAGGCAATCATATATTCGCGAACGCGCGTTGTAATCGCATTCCAGCTTGCCAAAATGCAAAGTGGCATCAGGAAAGTTGTCAGAATGATGAACAGCATGGAAATGCCATCAACACCCATGTGGTAATTGATACCGCCACCGAGCCATTCTGTTTTCTCTACAAATTGGAAACCAGCCTGGGAATTGTCAAAGCCGATCCAGATCAGCAGCGAAAATGCAAAGGTCGCCAATGTGGTCCAAAGAGCGACATGTTTCGCATTACGCGCTGCCACTTCTTCTTTTCCGCCTGTC
Source organism: Sneathiella glossodoripedis JCM 23214 (assembly GCF_000616095.1). Taxonomy (GTDB): domain Bacteria; phylum Pseudomonadota; class Alphaproteobacteria; order Sneathiellales; family Sneathiellaceae; genus Sneathiella; species Sneathiella glossodoripedis. The sequence goes on from NZ_BAMS01000002.1 coordinate 632,348, forward strand.
ACAAGGATCAGTAAAGCCCCGACTAACGGCAGGAACGTCACATATGAAAGAATATTCCAATCAAGCATCAGTGGCCCCCACCAGTGAGGAAGAAGAAGGAAACAAAAATAGCGACACCTATCAGCATGACAAAGGCATAGTGGTATACATACCCGCTTTGTAACAATGAAGCCCGTTTGGCAATATCAACGACACGCGCCGCAATACCGTTCGGCCCCAAACCATCGATGATTTTTCCATCACCAATTGTCCACAATTTAGACCCGATCCATTTGGATGGGCGGACAAAGAAGAAGTCGTAGATTTCGTCGAAATACCATTTATTGAGCAAGAACTGGTACAAAGCAGAATGTGTTTTGGCCAGTTGAACAGGAATGTCCGGACGACGAATATACATCTTCCAAGCTACGACAAACCCAATAAACATCGCACCCATAGGCATCCAGAAGACCCAAGCAGGATAGTTTTTGAAATCCTGCATGATGGTATTTCCTTCACGGAAGAAAATGGCACCATTCCAAAATTCCTGATGGTTCTCACCAATGAAATATGGCGCAAAGACAGCACCCGCTAATAGCGCCCCGATTGCCAACACATATAGCGGGAACAGCATGACAAATGGGCTTTCATGTACATGTGACATGACTTCCTCATCTGCGCGTGGCTCCCCATGGAATGTCATAAAGACCAAACGCCAGCTATAGAAAGACGTCAAGACTGCCGCACCGACACCGCACCAGAAGGCATATTCACCAACGCCCGGTCCGAACGCATAAGCTGCTTCAATAATGGCATCTTTTGAAAAGAACCCAGAAAGGCCCGGAAATCCTATTAGCGCAAGCGTTCCGATACCCATCATGACATAGGTGATTTTGATATGCTTCCAAAGACCACCCATTTTGCGCATATCCTGTTCATCAGAGACCGCATGAATTACGGAGCCGGATCCAAGGAACAAGAGGGCTTTAAAGAAGGCGTGCGTGAACAGGTGGAAAATAGCGATTGGATAGGCACCAACACCAATTGCAAAGAACATGTATCCAAGCTGGGAGCAGGTAGAATAAGCAATCACCCGTTTGATGTCATTCTGTACCAGACCGACGGTCGCCGCAAACAGGGCTGTTGACGCACCAATAACAGTGACAAAAGCCAAGGCTGTAGGAGAGAATTCGAAAATAGGTGAACAGCGTGCCACCATGAAGACACCCGCAGTCACCATTGTAGCCGCATGAATAAGCGCGGATACCGGTGTGGGGCCCTCCATCGCATCTGGCAACCATGTGTGCAGACCAAGCTGAGCTGATTTACCCATAGCTCCCAAGAACAGAAGCAGACAGATTGTTGTCAGGATATCGAACTCATATCCCAGAAATTCGAATGTTTGCCCGACCTGATCACCTGCAGCCGCAAAAACGGTGTCGAAGGAAATGGAGTCAAAGACCAGATAGATTGCCATGATCCCCAATGCAAATCCGAAGTCACCAACCCGGTTTACAACGAAAGCTTTGATCGATGCAGCATTTGCAGATGGTTTTTTGAACCAGAAGCCGATCAGAAGATAACTGGCAAGCCCCACGCCTTCCCAACCAAAATACATCTGCAGGAAGTTGTCAGAAGTAACCAGCATCAACATTGCGAATGTAAACAGGGACAGATACGCCATAAATCTGGGTTTATGGGGATCATGTGACATGTAGCCGATTGAATAGATATGAACCAATGCTGAGACTGTATTCACAACGACCAGCATTACAGCCGTGAGACTATCAATCCGCAAGCTCCAGGAAACTTCGAAGCTTCCTGATGAAATCCATGTCAGCAGTTCAACAGTTTGAGTCTGACCACCAAAGGTGACCTGGAAAAAGGCAACCCATGACAGGATCGCACTGATGGAGACAGCACCAGATGTGACGATCTGACTTCCACGATCTTTTAACTGCTTTTGTCCAAGACCTGCAAGCAGAGCTGCAAGAAGTGGGAGAAATACAATGAGGACGTACATCATAACCCTTAGCCTTAGCCTTTCATGTGATGGATGTCCTCAACCGCAATCGTTCCGCGGTTTCGGAAATAGACAACGAGGATCGCAAGCCCAATGGCCGCTTCACCGGCAGCAACTGTCAGAATGAACAGCGCAAATACCTGCCCCACCAAATCATTCAGAAATGTGGAAAATGCTACCAGATTAATATTTACCGCAAGCAGCATGAGTTCCACTGACATCAGAATAACGATGACATTTTTACGGTTCAGAAAAATTCCGAATATACCCAGCGTCAGCAAGATTGCTGAAAGTGTCAGGTAATGTCCCAATCCAATTTCCATCTGCAATCTCCTTATACGCCCTGGCCAGGTTCAACTTTACGAACCTGCATGGCATCTTCTGGCCTGCGATAGACCTGTTCTGCGATTACCTGTTTCTTGACACCCGGACGCTGACGGTGGGTGAGTACAATCGCACCAATCATGGCCACCAGCAGGATCATGCCTGCCGCCTGAAACAGATAGACATATTTGGTGTAAAGTAATCCGCCCAATTGTTCCGTATTCGTCTTATCGCTCATTTCAGCGACAGGGGCTGCTGAAAGCTCCAAAGCTTCAGGAGAGAGGGTCCAGCCACCAACGACAAGGATCAGCTCTACCATTAGGATAAGACCGATCAGGGCGCCAATTGGCAAATACTGTAAAAAGCCCTGCCGCAGTTCGGAGAAGTTGATGTCCAGCATCATCACCACGAACAGGAACAGAACAGCGACCGCGCCCACATAGACCACGACTAGGATCATGGCCAGGAATTCTGCTCCTAAAAGAACAAACAGAGCCGCGGAATTGAAAAAAGCCAAAATAAGGAAAAGAACCGAATGCACCGGATTCTTTGACGCAATCACCATAAAAGCTGATGCGACGGTAATGGCGGCAAATAGATAGAAAGCAAGCGATGCGATAATCATTACTTTCCTCCCCCCTTTGATGCTGTTGTCGAGATGATCACAGGATCCACAATTCTCATCCTATCTTAACGGTACTGCGTATCGATGTTCAGGTTCTGAGCAATTTCCTGCTCCCACCGGTCACCGTTCGCCAGAAGTTTATGTTTATCGTAAAAGAGCTCTTCACGAGTTTCTGTTGCAAACTCAAAGTTCGGCCCTTCAACAATTGCGTCAACCGGGCAGGCTTCCTGACAAAAACCACAATAAATACACTTGGTCATGTCAATGTCGTATCGGGTTGTCCGACGACTGCCGTCCTCTCGCGGTTCTGCATCAATTGTAATGGCTAGTGCCGGACACGCGGCTTCACACAATTTACAAGCAATACAGCGTTCCTCGCCATTTGCGTATCTGCGAAGGGCATGTTCACCACGGAAACGCGGGCTCAACGGACCTTTTTCATAAGGGTAGTTGATCGTCGCCTTGTTTTTAAACATGTAGCTAAAGGTTTTCGCCATGCCGGAGACGATTTCCCCCAACAATAAGCTACGTGCCTGTTTGTCAATAAAGCCCATAACGATATAGCCTTTTTTTACTTCGAGTTTGGCTCGCATCCAGTCAATCGGATGGAGCCGTTATTTCAAACTGCAAGCTGCCTTATGGCACCATGTCGAACGCAACAAGAAATCCTGCGGTTGCCACAACCCAGAACAGAGATAATGGCAAAAACACTTTCCAGCCCAGTCGCATCAATTGGTCATACCGATAGCGCGGCAATGTTGCCCGCACCCAGATAAAGACGAACAGCAACAAGGCAACTTTCAAAGCGAACCAGATAATCCCGGGCACCATATTGAATGGTGCAATATCCACAGGAGGCAGCCAGCCGCCAAGGAACAGAATGGCGCAAATGCCGCTCATCAGGATCATGTTCATGTATTCGCCCAGGAAGAACAGTGCGAATGCCATGGATGAATATTCTGTCTGATAACCAGCAACCAGTTCAGCTTCTGATTCCGGCAGGTCAAACGGATGCCTGTTAGTTTCCGCCAGAATGGAGACAAAAAAGATGATGAACATCGGGAAATGAGGAAGGAAGTACCAACCCAGTATTCCGCCGCCTTCCTGCGCTTTCACCACATCTGACAGATTGAGTGAACCAACACACAACAGCACCGTGATAATCACAAACCCGATGGAAACTTCATAGGAAACCATTTGCGCAGCTGAGCGCAAAGCGCCCAAAAACGGGTAACGGGAGTTGGATGCCCAGCCGGAGACGATAATGCCATAAACACCCAAAGATGAAATGGCAAACAGATACAGAACCCCAACATTAATGTCAGAAAGAACCATGCCTTCATCAAAGGGAATTACTGCCCATGCAATGAGTGCCAGCAAAAATGTGATCATTGGCGCAAGCAGGAAGAGGAACTTGTTAGCCCCTGTGGGGATAACCGTTTCCTTGAAGAACAGCTTCGCCCCGTCAGCAAATGGCTGCAAAAGTCCCATGAACCGACAACGTTCGGCCCACGGCGCAACTGCATTGCTCCCATAACTTTGCGTTCATACAAAGTCAGGTACGCCATGGCGACCAGCATCGGCACCACGATCAGCAAAATTTTACCAACTATGATAAGTGTTGGCAGAAGATATTGATCCCAGAACTCAACCATTTGTACCGGTCCCTTCTTCGCCATTTGCCACAAATGCAGCGCTGCATTCAGCCATAATGCCGCTGGCACGCGAAATGATATTGGTCAGGTAATTATCTTTTATCGGATTGACGAAAGGTGCATCACCCGCTGGTGCGGCCGAGCCAAACTCACCCCATTCAGCAACAGTGACTTCATCAATACTCGCAAAACTCGGTGCGACTTCAACCATTTTGTCCCGCAATTGACCGATCGTATCGTATGGCAGTGTTTTACCGCACTTATCAGATAGTGCCCTGATGATAGCCCAGTCTTCGCGGGCATCTCCCGGAGCATGAACGGCTTTAAAACCTTGCTGGACACGCCCTTCAGTATTGACCCAAAGAGCATCCTTTTCCGTGTAGGCAGCGCCTGGCAGAATAACATCCGCTACATGAGCGCCGGCTTCACCGTGACTGCCTTGATAAATGACAAATGTTTTTTCCAGCTTCGCGGTGTCAATCTCATCAGCACCTAGCAGGTAGACAACTTCCACCTCGCCAGATTGCGCAGCATTCAATATACCCGCAACGTCCCGGCCCCCCTCGCCTGGGATAAGTCCCAGATCAAGCCCGCAACACGTGCCGCTGCCGTATGAAGAATATTAAAGCCGTTCCAGCCGTCACCGACCATGCCAAAATCATCAGCAATTTTTTTGCACAGTCCCAGAACTGCCTCACCGTCTTCGCGGGCAAGAGCTCCCTGCCCGACGATAATCATTGGGCGTTTGGCAGCTTTCAAAGTTTTTGCAAAAGAATGACTACCGGAAGCGACTTCACCAAGAGTTGCCGGCCCAGCCCCGAGATATTCGTGAGCATAAGACAGATCAGCCTCTTCACCGATCAACGCGATTGGGAAATTCCCGCGCTTCCACCGCTTGCGAATGCGAGCGTTAAGGAGTGCGGCTTCAACGCGTGGGTTTGATCCAACGATCAAAAGCGCGTCAGCGTCATCAATTCCAGCAATTGTACTGTTAAACAGATAAGACGCACGTGGAGCCGCTGGCAATTTTGCGCCATCCTGACGACAATCGACACTGGTAACTTCCAGTGAGTCCATAAGATCTTTCAGCGCTTTCATGCTCTCGCTACAGGCCAGATCACCTGAAATCGCGCCAATTTTTGATGCTTCTGTTTCAGTAAGCTTCTTTGCAACCACTTCAAGGGCTTCATCCCAGCCAACAGGCTGCAGCTTACCGTCTTTTCTGACATATGGTGTGTCGAGACGCTGGCGTTTCAGTCCGTCATATGAGAAACGGGATCGGTCTGACAGCCACTCTTCGTTCACATCTTCGTTCAGGCGTGGCAGAATTCTCATCACCTCAGCGCCTTTGGAATCAATGCGAATATTCGCACCGACCGCATCCAGCACATCGACACTTTCCGTCTTGCGCAGCTCCCAAGGGCGCGCCGTAAATGCATATGGTTTGGACGTCAATGCGCCGACCGGACACAGATCAATAATATTACCTGAAAGTTCGGAATTCAGAGACTGTTCCAGATAGGTCACAATTTCCGTATTCTCGCCCCTGTTCAGTGCACCAAGCTCATCAACACCAGCAACTTCAGTCGCAAAACGCACGCATCGGGTACAATGGATGCACCGGGTCATGGTCGTCTTGATCAGCGGGCCCATATTCTTTTCTTTAACGGCGCGCTTGGTTTCAAGATATCTGCTGTTCCCGGAACCATAAGCCATCGACTGGTCCTGCAAATCGCATTCACCACCCTGATCGCAAATCGGGCAATCAAGCGGATGGTTGATCAGCAGGAATTCCATAGCCCCTTCACGGCCATTTTTAACTTTTTCCGTGTTGGTGTGGATAACCATACCATCACCCGCTGGCATCGCGCAGGAAGCCACCAGTTTTGGTGCTTTTTCCATTTCAACAAGGCACATGCGACAGTTACCCGCAATGGATAACCGTTCATGATAACAAAAGCGTGGAATTTCAGCCCCGGCTTCTTCACAAGCCTGAAGAACTGTTGCTCCATCTTCTACAGTGACTTCAACACCATCAACCGTAAGTGTCGGCATATTTCGCTCCTTATAAGTCGCGTGCCAATCAGGCCGCTTTCACGGCTTTTCTATTCTTAATCCGCTCTTCGATCACTGGACGGAAGTGACGGACCAACCCTTGAATTGGCCATGCAGCCGCGTCTCCAAGAGCGCAGATAGTATGACCTTCGATGCGTTTGGAAACATCGATCAACATATCGATTTCTTCCAAATCTGCCTCACCTGAGACAAGTCGCTGCATCACGCGCCACATCCAGCCGGTTCCCTCCCGGCATGGTGTACACTGACCGCAACTTTCGTGTTTGTAAAAGTGTGACAGGCGTTCAATCGCAGCGATCACATCTGTGGATTTATCCATAACAATCACCGCAGCAGTCCCCAGACCACTTTGCACGTCGCGCAAACTGTCAAAATCCATCAACACAGTGTCGCAAATTTCTTTGGGCAGTAACGGTACTGAAGACCCGCCGGGAATAATGGCCAAGAGATTGTCCCAGCCTCCGCGAACACCACCTGCGTGTTTTTCAATGAGTTCCTTCAGCGGAATTCCCATTTCTTCTTCAACATTGCAGGGTTTATTCACATGCCCGGAAATACAGAACAGCTTGGTGCCGGTGTTATTGGGTCGTCCCAGACCTGCAAACCAGTCCGCGCCCCTGCGCAGAATTTCAGGTCCAACGGCAATACTTTCAACGTTATTCACAGTGGATGGGCAACCCCAAGCACCGACGTTCGCAGGAAATGGAGGTTTCAGTCTTGGCTGACCTTTATTTCCTTCAAGGCTTTCAATGAGGGCTGTTTCTTCACCGCAAATATACGCGCCGGCCCCACGATGAACATAGATATCGAAATCATATCCACTACCGCAGGCATTCTTGCCAAGAAGACCATCAGCGTAAGCTTCCTGAATGGCTTCGTTCAAATGAATGGCTTCATTCACAAACTCGCCGCGAATATAGATATAGGCAGCAATGGCCCGCATGGCGAAACCGGCTACCAAGCATCCTTCAAGCAGGCGATGCGGATCAAAGCGCATAATTTCCCGGTCCTTGCAGGTACCCGGCTCAGATTCATCGGCATTCACAATCAGGTAGTTTGGACGACCATCTGATTCTTTGGGCATAAAAGACCATTTCAAACCGGTCGGGAAACCCGCACCACCGCGGCCACGAAGACCACTTGATTTGATCTGCTCAATAATTTCGTCCTGTCCAATTTCCAACAGCTTTTTGGTATTGTCCCAAACGCCGCGTTTCTTGGCACCCGCCAGACGCCAGTCATGCTGACCATAGAGATTGGTAAAAATACGATCCTGATCCTGCAGCATTACGCATCCCCTCCCTTTTCGAGCAACGTTGTCTGACCGCCTTCTGGTGCAGAGTTCAGACGCTCGATCTGTGGGCCGTGAGGTGGAACCTCATCCTTGGCCAGTTTATCCAGTAACGCTTCAAAATTATCCGCATTGAGGTCTTCATAAAAATCGTCGTTCACCTGAACTACTGGCGCATTTACACAAGCCCCAAGGCATTCAACTTCCAACAAGGTGAACTTGCCATCTTCAGAAGTTTCACCGTTATGAATACCCAGTTTGCTCTCACATACCTTGACCAGATCGTCGCAACCGCGAAGCCAGCAAGGTGTCGTACGACAGAGCTGAAGGAAATATTTTCCAACAGGCTTCAAATTGTACATTGTATAGAAGCTGGCCACCTCAAGCACACGCATGTAAGGTACGTCCAGAAACTTCCCTACATATTCAATGGCTTCTTTTGACAACCAGTTTTCATTTTGACGCTGGGCGAGATCCAACAAAGGCATCACCGCACTTTGCTGGCGACCTTCGGGATATTTGGCAATAAAGACTTTCGCCTTTTCCACATTTTCAGGCGTGAATTCGAATGCCTTGCCTGTCGCAATTACCTGACTCATCGGTCTACCTCACCGAACACAATATCCAAACTTCCCAGGATGGCTGACGCATCGGCCAACATATGACCCCTTGTCAGGAAATCCATTCCCTGCAAATGGGCAAACCCGGGCGCGCGAATTTTACAGCGATATGGTTTACTGGTTCCATCGGAAACCAGATACACACCAAATTCACCTTTTGGTGCCTCAACCGCTGTGTATGTTTCTCCTTCCGGAACCCGAACACCTTCAGTGTAATGCTTGAAGTGGTTAATCAAGGCTTCCATAGAGGTTTTCATATCGGCGCGACGCGGCGGCGCAATTTTTGGATCTTCCGACAAAACAGGCCCCTCAGGCATCTTGTCCAGACATTGCTCCATAATTTTCAGCGACTGACGCATCTCTTCCATGCGCATCAGATACCGATCATAACAATCGCCGTTCAATCCAACAGGAACATCAAAATCCAGCTCTGCATAGACATCATAAGGCTGCGCTTTACGCAAATCCCATGGCAGTCCGGTAGAGCGCAACATGACGCCGGAGAATCCCCAGGCCATCGCCTCTTCCTGAGTTACAACTCCAATATCCACGTTCCGCTGTTTAAAGATCCGGTTTTCAGTCAGCAGTGTTGAGATATCCTCAAGAACCTTGGGAAATTCCGAAATAAATTTCCGAATATCATCCGCAAGTCCTGCTGGCAGATCCTGATGCACACCACCAACACGGAAATAGGCCGCATGCATGCGTGCACCACTAACCCGTTCGTAAAACTCCATCAGAGTTTCACGTTCAACGAATCCCCATAGCATCGGTGTCGTAGCACCAACGTCCATGGCTTGCGCACATACATTCATCAAGTGATTCATCAATCGTGAAATTTCAGAATACAGAACCCTGATGAATTGTGCGCGACGAGGAACTTCACATCCCAAAAGCCGTTCAGCCGCCAATACAAACGCATGCTCTTGCGCCATTGGTGCAGAATAATCAAGCCGATCAAAATAAGGCATTGCCTGCATATAAGTCTTGTGCTCGATCAGCTTTTCCGTACCACGATGCAGAAGGCCGATGTGCGGATCAACGCGCTCAACCAACTCACCGTCAAGCTCCAGCACCATACGAAGCACACCATGAGCCGCAGGATGCTGCGGGCCAAAGTTAAGCGTATAGTTTTTGATTTGAACTTCGGCCATTAACTTTGCTCCGTCGCTTTTTCATCGCCGGGCAGAACATATTCTGTTCCCTCCCAAGGGCTCTGAAAGTCAAATTTGCGAAATTCCTGAACCAGTGAGACCGGCTCATAAACGACCCGTTTTTCATCTTCGCTATAGCGCATTTCCACATGCCCCGTCAGCGGGAAGTCTTTGCGCAAAGGATGCCCATCGAAACCGTAATCGGTCAGCATCCGGCGAAGGTCCGGGTGGCCTGAGAACATAATGCCGTACATATCCCAAGCTTCCCGCTCAAACCAGTTTGCAGTTGGGAATAAAGAGACAACGCTAGGCACAGGCGTGCGCGCATCTGTCTTCAGTTTAACCGTCACTCGCTGATTATGCTTCAGGCTAAGCAGGTTATACACGACGTCAAAGCGCTGTGGGCGTTCCGGATAATCGACACCACACACATCACATAGCACCTGAAACTTGCACGATGAATCATCGCGCAAAAAGACTAGAACCTTTTCAATCGCATCCGCACGAACTTCCACGAAAAGTTCACCATGCGCGATCTTGGTCTCTATCACCTCGGTTGAGAGCTCGCCCTCAATATGTGATGCGAGTTCACTTAATGCGTTTTCCATAAGCCTTCCGATCACCGTTCGTTATCTGACAAAAGTGCCTGTACGGCGGATTTTTTTCTGCAACTGGAAAATCCCATATACAAGCGCTTCGGCAGTTGGAGGACATCCGGGGACATAAATATCAACCGGAACAATCCGGTCGCATCCACGAACAACAGAATATGAATAGTGATAGTAACCACCACCGTTAGCACAGGACCCCATGGAGATCACATAGCGCGGCTCTGCCATCTGGTCATAAACCTTGCGAAGTGCCGGAGCCATTTTGTTTGTAAGCGTACCAGCAACGATCATCACATCGGATTGCCGAGGGCTACCGCGCGGAACAACACCCAGACGCTCCATATCATAACGGGGTTGCCAAGCGTGCATCATTTCAACCGCACAGCAGGCAAGACCGAAAGTCATGGGCCATAATGAGCCTGTACGCGCCCAGTTGACCAGCTTGTCAACCTGCGTCACGACAAAACCCTTATCGTCCAGCTCGCTCGCTATACCTTTGAAAAATTCGTCCTGTTCACCGCCCAAAACAGTTTCTGCGGGAACATTTTCAGCAGAAGTTACTCCCATTCCAGAGCTCCCTTCTTCCATTCATAAATAAAGCCGACCGTCAGGATCCCAAGAAACACCATCATGGACCAGAAGCCGAACAATCCAATATCACCCAGCGACACGGCCCATGGGAAAAGGAAGGCAACCTCAAGGTCAAAAATAATGAACAGGATGGCAACCAGATAGAAACGGACATCAAACTGGTTACGTGCGTCATCAAATGGCTCGAACCCACATTCGTATGGAGAGAGCTTTTCGGCATCCGGATGCTGTTTGGCTACAATCATGGAGGCAAACACAATTACCCCTGAAAGACCGATTGCAATGCCCAGAAAAATAAGAATGGGCAAGTATTCTAAAAGTAATGCTTCCATTATCGACAATAACCGCGCCTCAGTCTTAAATCAGTCTGACCAGATTGCGGCACTCCCTCTAGCTCTGTTTGTGCGCATTATAGTGTGGGTTATAAGGAAAAAAAGGCATTTAGCAACAAAATTTCGCCAAATTCTTTCACCTGTTTAAACCAAGCAACAGCTTTAGTTCGATCACGTTAAGTTATTGTTAATTATACGGAGAATTTCAGCGGGGAAAGTGGCGGGAGTGACGGGACTCGAACCCGCGGCCTCCGGCGTGACAGGCCGGCGCTCTAACCAACTGAGCTACACCCCCGCTGTGAGGCCGTGTTTTATTGAAGGAGGCCTCACCTGTCAAGCAACATAAATGCAAAAATGAAATAATTTTTACAGTCATTTTCGTTTTCGCTGAAAACTGCCATTTTCCGACGTAAATTCTTGTCGTTATTTTTCAAAATCATCCCAAATTCTGGCACTTCGACAAACGAAAATTAAAAATTTAGATTTGGTTCGGGTCAAATCACCGAAAAAATTTTGAATCAAACAAGATGACTGCTCACGTATCCAACATTCGATTCAGAAATTCATACGCCAGAATTCAGTTTCTATAAATTAAATTAAATTAATAAATTCAATAAGATAGTCGAATCAATTTGAACAGGGATTCAGAATCAATTGTTTGATATCGCCGGTAATTCGAAACCAAAACACGAAGTCGGATTTATGCCTAACGCCTGATCCGGCCGTTTGGAGTATTTCGCGCGGAAAGCAGGTTCGGTGTTTTTTTAAGGAATACCCCTTAAACAGCAAAAGGCCCGCAAATTGCGAGCCTTTTGTGCTGTAATGGTGGGTGATGAGAGATTCGAACTCCCGACCCCCTCGGTGTAAACGAGGTGCTCTAACCAGCTGAGCTAATCACCCGTAGCGTTGTGCGAGGCAGTGTATAACAGGCCAAAACACTAAAGGGAAGACAAAAAAAGAGGCCAGACCAATTTTTTTTGATCTGACCTCTTTTGTAACAAGTAAACGCCTTGAAATTAGCCGTTTACAGCGTCCTTAAGACCTTTACCGGCCTTGAATTTTGGCTGTTTTGACGCAGCGATCTGGATAGTTTCGCCAGTCCGTGGGTTACGGCCTTCGGAGGCTTTTCTTTCAGCTACGCTGAAAGTACCAAATCCTACCAGGCGAACATCATCACCTTTGGCAAGTGCAGAAGTTACCGCATCCAGAACAGCATCCACGCTCTTAGCTGCTTCAGCTTTACCAAGTCCGGAAGTTTCAGCCACTGCGGCAATGAGATCGTTCTTATTCACTATAAGCCCCCTTCAAGTTTTCAAAATACATTATGTTGTTCAATTCATATCAACAAAAGACGCTAGAATACTAGAAGCGACCGATCACATGGTCAAAGGGAAATTTCAATTTATCCCCAGTTTTCTGCGCATTCAGGCGGCCTTTTGCTAAAATTTTAGTGAGTTGTCACACCATCAGTGGATTTTTGCGCTGATGCTGCACTTGCGAGCTCCTGCGCGAGGCGCTCCTCACTCCAATCGAGAGGTTCTAGGGGTTTTGTCAATGCAACCTCTAACACCTCCGAAACTTCAGATACTGGAATAATTTTCAATCCCTCTTTCACATTGTCGGGAATCTCTTCCAGATCCTTTTCGTTATCTTTCGGAATCAGGACAGTGCGAATGCCGCCCCGCAATGCGGCAAGCAGTTTTTCCTTCAATCCGCCAATTGGCAGAACCCGACCGCGTAAAGTCACTTCACCTGTCATGGCAACATCCTTGTGAACCGGGATATTCGTCAGCACAGAAATGATTGACGTCACCATCGCGGTACCAGCAGACGGACCGTCTTTGGGTGTCGCGCCTTCGGGAACATGCACATGAATATCATGACGATCAAAGTCTGTTGGTTTCACACCCATTTCAAGGCAGCGTGACTGCACGAAGCTTTTTGCCGCCTGTACAGATTCCTGCATGACGTCGCCAAGCTTGCCAGTGATTTGCATCCGACCTTTACCGTAAAGTTTCACGGCTTCAATTGTCAGCAACTCACCACCAACTTCCGTCCAAGCCAGACCTGTTACAAGCCCAACCCTGTCTTCTTCTTCGATTTCGCCAAAGCGGAATTTACGCACACCAGCGAACTCTTTCAGGTTTTCTGGAGTGACATGAATTTCAGTTTGCTCGCCAGATACCAGAAGTTTCACAGCTTTACGCGCAAGCTTCGCCAGTTCACGCTCGAGACTACGAACACCAGCTTCGCGGCAGTAATAGCGGATCAGGTCCCGAATGGCATCATCAGTGATAGACCATTCTTTAGCCTTCAAACCATGATTTTTCATCTGTTTTTTGACCAGATGACGTTTGGCGATTTCGACTTTTTCATCTTCGGTATAACCGGAAAGCTGAATGATTTCCATGCGATCACGAAGAGGACCAGGCATATTGAGTGAGTTTGCCGTGCAGATAAACATGACTTCTGACAGGTCATACTCGACTTCAAGATAATGGTCCGCAAAATGCGTGTTCTGCTCTGGATCGAGCACCTCCAGCAATGCAGAAGATGGGTCACCGCGGAAATCGTTCCCCAGCTTGTCAATCTCATCAAACAGGAACAGAGGATTTATGGATTTTGCCTTCTTCATGGACTGAACGACCTTGCCCGGCATGGATCCGATATAGGTCCGTCTGTGTCCTCGAATTTCAGCTTCATCCCTGACACCACCGAGGGCAACGCGAACAAAGTTGCGGCCCGTTGCTTTGGCAACAGATTGCCCAAGTGACGTTTTACCAACACCAGGAGGGCCAACCAGACAAAGGATTGAACCCTGATTTTTGCGTACCCGCTGTTGGACAGCCAGATATTCAAGGATCCGTTCTTTCACTTTTTCAAGTCCGTAATGATCATCATTGAGGACTTTTTCAGCAAGCTTGAGGTCTTTTTTCACACGTGTGCGTTTACCCCAAGGAATTGACAGCAGCCAATCCAGATAATTCCGTACAACGGTTGCCTCTGCTGACATTGGGCTCATATTGCGCAGCTTTTTCATTTCCTGCTGGCATTTTTCAAGCGCTTCTTTTGTCAGTTTGGTTTTCGAGATCCGCTCTTCAAGCTCACTCAGCTCATCGCGGCCATCTTCCCCCTCACCCAACTCTTTCTGAATGGCTTTCATCTGCTCATTCAGATAATATTCGCGTTGGGTTTTCTCCATCTGGCGCTTGACCCGGCTGCGGATTTTCTTTTCAACCTGCAGTACACCGATCTCTTCTTCCATCAGGCTGTAAACGCGCTCCAACCTTTCGGCTGCGTTATCAATCTCAAGAAGTTCCTGTTTCTCAGCAATCTTGAGAGCCATGTGGGACGCCATTGTATCAGCAAGCTTGGATGGCTCATCGATCTGATTGAGGGAGACCAGAACTTCAGGTGGCACCTTCCGGTTCAGCTTCACATACTGCTCAAACTGGGCGATAACAGAACGAGCGAGCGCTTCCAGCTCTGCATTATCCTCATCATCTTCGGAGATGATTTCAGCATGAGCCTGGAAAAATTCTTCATTCGGAATAAAGCTGTTGATCTTCGCGCGTTCAACACCCTCAACCAGCACCTTGACTGTACCGTCAGGCAATTTCAACAACTGCAATACTGACGCAACGGTACCAACTTTGTGGATGTCTTCCTCACCCGGGTCATCCTTGCTGGCATCTTTTTGTGCAACCAGAAGAATTTGCTTGTCATCATTCATGACATCTTCCAACGCACGAACTGATTTATCACGCCCAACGAAGAGCGGAACAATCATGTGCGGGAAAACCACAATGTCGCGTAAGGGAAGAACTGGAAAAATTTGAGACTGTGATGTTTCGTTCATCTTGTTGCCTTCTCGGCCGATTCCCACAAGCATGACTTGGCTATGGCGAAACCGGTCCTCATGGAAAACTGCCGGAGGAGGAACCTCCTCCGGGAAATTATTATTTACGCACTGCTGCTCGCATCCTTGCGATCAGCATAGATATAGAGCGGCTGGCCCTCGCCGGCGACAACATCGCCATTGATGACAATTTCCTCAACCGCTTCTACAGTCGGTAAATCATACATAGGTTCAAGAAGAATACCTTCAAGTATTGACCGCAGGCCACGAGCACCTGTTTTACGCTCAATTGCTTTTTTCGCAATGGCTGACAAGGCATCTTCAGTGAAAGTGAGTTTCACATCTTCCATGTCGAACAGACGCTGATATTGCTTCACCAACGCATTTTTCGGGCTGGTCAGGATTTCAATGAGAGCATCCTCATCCAGATCTTCAAGCGTTGCGATTACCGGCAAGCGACCAACAAATTCTGGAATCATACCAAATTTAGTCAGATCATCAGGTTCGACGTCTTTCAACAACTCACCTGTCTTGCGATCATCCTCACTTTTGACTTCGGCACCAAAACCAATTGTTGTATCACGCCCGCGGGAGCTGATGATTTTATCAAGCCCGGCAAACGCACCACCACAAATAAACAGGATGTTGGTCGTATCCACCTGCAGGAATTCCTGCTGTGGATGCTTGCGTCCACCTTGCGGTGGAACTGAGGCAACCGTACCTTCCATAATTTTCAGCAACGCCTGCTGAACACCTTCACCGGATACATCTCGAGTAATGGATGGATTATCCGATTTGCGGCTAATCTTATCGACCTCGTCAATATAGACAATACCCCGCTGGGCACGTTCAACATTGTAGTCTGCAGACTGCAGCAATTTGAGAATGATATTCTCAACATCCTCACCCACATACCCTGCTTCGGTCAATGTGGTCGCATCTGCCATGGTAAATGGAACATCCAGGATACGTGCCAGCGTCTGGGCCAGCAATGTCTTACCGCACCCGGTAGGTCCCACCAGCAAAATATTTGATTTTGCCAGCTCGACATCATCGGATTTGGAGCTGTGATGCAGACGCTTGTAGTGGTTGTGAACAGCTACAGACAATACCTTCTTGGCATGTTTTTGCCCGATCACGTAATCATCAAGAACCTTGTTTATTTCAGCAGGCGTTGGAACGCCATCACTGGATTTCACCAGTGTGCTCTTGTGTTCTTCGCGAATAATATCCATGCAGAGTTCTACGCATTCATCACAGATGAACACTGTCGGGCCGGCAATCAGTTTGCGCACTTCATGCTGGCTCTTGCCACAGAATGAGCAATACAGGGTATTTTTCGAATCTCCGCCACTCAGTTTGGTCATAGACACTCCAATATTTCGTTGGACTTTCCATATTAGCCATCGAATTCGGCCTGAACAACAAGAATGTTAATTTCTTGTCCGTTTACCTTAAACAGGCCTTGGCTAACAAGCCCCTTGAGACCAATTCTAGTCGAATTAGCCTCAACAATCCGTTAACAGTCATCACCTTTAATGACCATAAATTTCACAGTTTGGTGAAATCAGTACGCAGCCTAGCTTTTCTTTGTCTTGCCATCATCCGTATCCGGACGTTTGGAGACAACCTCGTCAATCAGGCCAAACTCTTTTGCTTCTTCAGCGGTCATGAAGTTATCACGTTCCATAGACCGCTCGATGACTTCCAGTTTCTGCCCGGTATGCTGAACATACAGATCATTCAGACGCGCACGGACTTTCAGAATTTCCCGTGCCTGAATTTCGATATCTGTCGCCTGCCCCTGTGCACCGCCAGAAGGTTGATGGATCATCACTCGTGCATTTGGAAGCGCAAAACGCTGCCCTTTTGTTCCGGCGGTCAGCAAAAACGACCCCATTGACGCCGCCTGACCAATACAAACTGTTGAAATTTCAGGCTTGATGTATTGCATGGTGTCATACATTGCAAGGCCCGAGGTTACAACACCGCCCGGCGAGTTAATATACATATTGATTGGCTTGTTTGGATTTTCCGCTTCCAGAAACAGGAGCTGCGCGGTTATCAGACTGGCCATGCCGTCATGCACCTGTCCAGTGACAAAGATAATCCGTTCTTTCAACAAACGTGAGTAAATGTCATATGAACGCTCACCCCGCGCGGTTTGCTCCACGACCATGGGAATAAGGGTGTTCATATACGTATCAATCACATCAGCCATTATGCGTTTTCCTCAAAAAAAATAGGTGGTCATTTCAATGTGCACATTGCCGCTGAAATTTCCACCTATTAAACTGAAAAATTTTATTTTTTTGAAGAATTAATCGTCTGACTTCTTCGCTGCCGCCTTTTTTGGAGCTGCTTTTTTCTTCGCAGCAGGCTTCTTCTCAGCATCATCCTCTTTTTTGGCAGCTGCCTTCTTCTTCGGTGCAGCTTTCTTTTTAGCTGCAGCCTTTTTCTTAGGCTTGGCTTCCGCTTCTTCAGGATCAGCAGTCAGTTCTTCGAAAGAGACTTTCTTTTCTGTCACTGTCGCCAGCTCAGCAATAAAGTCGACAACCTTGTCTTCAAAGATAGGTGCGCGCAATGAATTCTGCATTTCCGGGTTCTGCTGGAACATCTGGAATACCTGCTGTTCCTGCCCCGGATAGTTACGAGCCTGTGCAAGCATTGCCTGCTGCACTTCTTCGTTCGTGACATCAATGTTGTTCAGACGACCAACTTCGGCAAGAACAAGCCCCAAACGAACACGACGTTCGGCAATCGCCTGATATTCAGCCCGTAGTTCTTCTTCAGACTGATCCTGGTCTTCCAGTTTTTCACCGGTGCGTTCCAGTTCTTTTTCGAACTGTTCCCAAATGCTGTTGAATTCTGCTTCAGCCATTCCAGGAGGCACTTCAAAATCATGCATATCAGCAAGCGCATCAAGCATGCTCCGCTTCAATGTCTGACGTGACAACTGGTTGTAATCTTCCTGAATACGGTTTTTGATATTTTCTTTCAGCGCATCCAGACTTTCCAAACCAAGCTTGGTAGCAAACTCGTCGTTGATTTCAACATCGGCCGCTTCCTGCACTTCATGAATGGTGACAGTAAAGACAGCTTCTTTACCGGCCAGATGCTCAGCACCATAATTTTCGGGGAACGTTACGGTTACATCAACTTCTTCGCCGCCTTTATGACCGATAAGCTGCTCTTCAAAACCAGGAATAAACTGACCAGAGCCAAGCTCGAGCTGGTGACCTTCGGCACTACCGCCTTCAAAAGCTTCACCATCAACTTTACCCACAAAGTCAATCAGAAGGGCATCACCTTCTTTGGCTTTACGGTTACGAGCAACTTTCTTGAAGTTTTTCTGAGATCCGGCAATCTGCTCAAGCGCTTCGTCAACCTTTGAATCTTCAACTTCTGCAACCTGCTTTTCAAGCTTCAGCTTGGAAAAGTCACCTGGCTCAAAGTCTGGCATGACTTCAACTTCAATGGTGAACTCAAGGTCTTGGCCTTCATCGAATTTGGTAATTTCGATTTTGGGCTGCTGGGCTGGACGAAGGTCATTGTCGTTCAGGACAGATTGACTGGCTTCGTTCACTGTACCTTCCAGGATTTCACCCATAACATTACGGCCAAAACGCTGGCGCAGAATGTTCATTGGAACTTTACCTGGACGAAAACCCGGCAGGCGAACCTGTGCGCCAACCTCAACCAGCTTTTCTGTAACTTTGCCTTCAATTTCTGCCGCTTCTACAACGACTGTGAAATCACGTTTCAGCCCTTCAGAGCTTGTTTGAGTAACCTGCATGAACGAGTGCCCGTCAGTTTCGTTTATATTAACCTGTAACAGCGAGAGGCCTTCCACAGCCTGTCGCAAAAATTTGGTGCGGGTAGAGGGAGTCGAACCCCCACACCAAAGGTACTGGTACCTAAAACCAGCGCGTCTACCAATTCCGCCATACCCGCATATATCCGATCACTTCACTAAAGCGATCATTTCCCAGTGCCGATTTTCACCGCTTCACACTAGGAGCGGCGTTCTATAGCACAACAATTCCGGCTGTGCATAGGGTAATTCTCATCATTCGGGAAAGAAATATCAAAATCTTTGAAAAAACAGTAGTTTTATGCGGGTTTCACAACACCAGAATGCTGTTGAAAATACGCAAAAAACAAAAAAGCGATCCAAAATGACCGCTTTTTAGAACATTCCGCCCCCCAGCGGATTAATTTACACGAAAATCTTTCGCAAAAGTATCCATGGCCAGAACTCTCACCCCTTGCGGCTCTTTATAACAAGAGCCAATAACAGTTCTTTCATAATGAACGTGCGAAATCCCCTGATCGTCTTCTGAAATGTAAAGGACTTTTGCTTCTTCCTGTGCATTGACCATCATATTCCGATGGAACACGGAACCTCGCGATATTTTGTCCTTTAAATCTATTTTCCTGAACAGCATTTTGTACCCAACCAATCAAAAAAATCCTCTATACCCTTCATTCATATAGGAAAAAAGTAAACAAACCCTTTACAGTTGAATTACCGGTTAAGAGATACAAACTCGCTAAAATTTGATGTTAATTCTCCCATTATCCGAGGAAGGACAACTTCGATATCTTCTGCGATCATTCCCGGCCCCAATCGAAGCCCAGCATCCCCGTGTATCCAGACCGAACTGGCTGCGGCTTCAAACGAACTTTTCAGGCAAGCTAGCAAGCCGCAAACAATACCCGCCAGCGCATCTCCAGATCCAGCAGTCGCCAGCCAAGGGGAAGAATGAGTGTTGAGAATAACGCGGCCATCGGGTGAGGCCACAACGGTAGTGGCCCCTTTTAGGATAATAACGGCACCGCTACTTTGCGCTGCGGCACGCGCGCGCTCAAGCGCGTTTCCCTCAAAATCAAACACTCTTTTGTATTCTGCCTCGTGGGGCGTCATGATTACGGCCCCACCCTTTTTAGCCCGAATTAAAGTAAACAACTCCTCTGGGTCATTTTGAAACACTGTGATGGCATCCGCATCCAAGACGACACAGGCATCCGTCTTTAACGCTTCAACAACAAATGCTCTAGTTCTGTCAGTAACTCCATTGGCAGGCCCGATCAGGATCGAATGAATGCGTTTTTTTTCTATGAACTCTTTCAAATCATCCGCAGAATCCAGTGCACTCACCATCACGGCTTCCAATGCTTGCGCATATACAAGCAGCGAAGAGGGCGCACACAGCAAAGTCGCAGCACCCGCCCCGGCTCTCAAAGCCGTTCTGGCGGCAATACGCGCAGCACCTGTCTGAGAAATCCCACCTCCGACAATGGTGCAATGCCCTCGGTCATACTTATGCCCGGTAATTGCGGGAGCGTTGAAGTAATCCCCCCAAAGCTCTGGGCTGTTCTCAAAAATATGAACGTCCAGAGCTTCCAGAACGTGATCCGATATCCCAATATCTGCAACCACTAAACGTCCACAATGCAATCTTCCCGGATAAAGCAAATGTCCCGGTTTTGCTTTAAAAAATGTTACTGTCATGGCCGCACGTGGTGCACCAGCTGCAATCTCCCAGTAGTACCATTGACACCGCTTGGTACATCAACAGACACAATCGGAATATCCTGCTGTGCCGCTTCTTCAAAAAAAGCGGCCAGTTCATCGGGCAAAACTCCTTTAAAACCAGCACCAAAGACTGCATCCACAATCAGTGCAAAATCTTTCACGCCTTCCCTCGGCAGTGAAGCAAGCGCAGGCAAGCTCGAGCATTTGTCGCGCATCAGGCTGGCATCTGGCCCCAGTTTCTCATTTCCGCAAACTTCTACTATTGTTACAGGCCAGCCATCTTCAAAAAGTTGGCGGGCGATAACATATCCATCTCCACCATTATTGCCGGGCCCACACAGGATCAATACAGGGCATTTATCCCAATGCTCGCAAATATGTGCAGTTACAGCACTTCCAGCATTCTCCATAAGCTGGGCACCACTAATCCCGGCTGCCATCGCACACCTGTCCGCTTCATACATTTGCTCCGTCGTGAGAATGGCACTCACCAGTTCCTCCTATCCCAGAAGATCAAGATTTGGTCTTATTTGACTTGCTGAACATGCGTTTTCAAATGCAAGTGCTGCAGATAACACTTTCGTATCTTCATGCATGGGCCCAACGATTTGCAAACCAACCGGCAAGCCATTGCTAGCTACTCCGCAAGGTATGGAGCAGGCTGGCTGCTGTGTCAGATTGAACGGGTAGCTAAAGGGTGTCCAATCGACCCAGTCATCTGCTTCAGCGGCACCTTTCACTTCAGGCCCAAGACGGCCTGCTTCGAAAGCTGTAACAGCAACAGAAGGGGTTAAAAGCAGATCATAAGTCTGATGGAACTCTCTCATAAGCCCCCCAAGTTCTGCGCGGGCAACTGTGGCGTCAAAATAATCAGCCATAGAAATCCTTGATCCACGCTCCACGACTTTGCGAAGCCCCGGATCCAATAAGGACAGCGCTTCATCTGACGCATCTTTAAGCGCAAACCAGGCACCACTATGCCAGAGAGTTGCAAAGGTCTGTAGCGGACTTTCAAAACCGGGATCCACTTCTTCGACCACTGCACCCAACCCCTAAAGACATCGACCGCCTGTTCAACCAGCTTAAGGACCTCACTGTCTACCTTGGCATATCCAAGCGTAGCGCTATAAGCAATCTTTCTACCTTTTAAATCGGCCGGCGTTATTTCCCGATATTTGTCATCCGTATTAGGCAAGGCGTACCAGTCCCTGCTGTCATAGCCTTTCATCACATCCATCATCAGGCAGGCGTCGGATACTGTTCTTGTCATTGGCCCCACATGTGAAACGGTCCCAAACGCAGATGCGGGCCAAACGGGCACGCGACCGAAACTGGCTTTATAGCCAAATATTCCGGTCAGTGCCGCGGGGATGCGAATGGATCCCCCTCCGTCAGACCCAGTATGGAGCACACCCATACCCGCCGCACAGGCTGCAGAAGCACCCCCACTTGACCCACCGGGCGTTTTATCCGAATCCCAAGGATTTCGCGTAATGCCGCTTAATGGGCTGTCTGTTACCCCTTTCCAGCCAAACTCTGGCGTTGTCGTTTTGCCAATGAAAACACACCCATGCTCCCGCAATCTTGCAACAGCCGGGGAATCACTTTCCCATTGCCCCGCAGGGTCAACCAAGCGGGATCCTTTTAAGGTTGGATAGCCTTTCATGAGCATGATGTCTTTTACTGTTGTTGGAACACCATCCAATAATCCCAAAGGCTCCCCTCGCCGCCACCTGTCTTCCGACTGTCTGGCAGAAGCCAGTGCGGCGTCAGGATCGGTAAAGACAAATGCATTTAGAATGTGATCGTATTTTTCAATTTGATCGAGCGCCGCGCGTGTTGCCTCCACCGGCGAGATTTTCCCTTTTTTATACCCCTCAAGAAGATCCACCGCTGAAATGAATGCTAGATCGGTCATAATTCCCCCTTGTTTTTGTTGTTGAGAAAACTCTAGCCCCCTGATACCCATGTTTCAAGAAATGCCTTTATTCTGCCATCAGTAATTACCATGTTGCAGAGTTATCTGTGGAACAGTCGGAACGAAATTTTTCATGTCGCTTAGAAAAAAGATCGAAAATCTTCGGGACAACGTCAAAATTCCCGAAAGCAAGACACAGCGTTTCTTTCTTGGATGGGGGCTTGTGTTTGGTGGAATTTTTGGCTTCCTGCCGGTTGTTGGCTTCTGGATGTTACCACTGGGCATCATGATCCTGGCTGTCGACTATTCATTCGCCCGTCGCCTTAAACGCAAAACAAAAGTCTGGTTGGGACGTATGAGCCAGGAAAAGGGTGACGATAACGGTGACAGTCCAGCTAAAACTGGCAAAGGCGAGCTCAAAAACCACTAAATTTTGACAACAAAAAACCCCGCACAAGGCGGGGTTTTTGATGGGGCGAATGACCGGGATCGAACCGGCGACCTCCTGAGTCACAGTCAGAAAGTAATCCTTTAGAATCAATGAGGTTTTACAGGTTTCACGGTTTGTTCACGGTCAATAGAATCAATGACTTACGAGCCTAGTGTAAAACCTTTTCCGCATGATATAGTGGCAGAATCATGAAGGATCAAGACATTCAATACCTCATAGACGGAGGGTTTATTTTAAGGCCGCTGTGTAATGCTTGTGGGCATTCAGGAGTGATTGATCCGCTTGAATTAGGTGTGCCTCCAGAGACAAAGCTTAGCAGGTTAAAGTGCTCTAAATGCGGGTCTCGTGATATTTATAGCGTTATTGGGACTAGATATGCTTATGAGACTTTTAGATAAAAAACCCCTCGGTTTGCACATCGTTTGAGAGGTGTGAGGGGTGTTGTTAATCGCATTATACCCCAATAAAGGCTTGTTAACAATACATTATTTTTATATAATGGAGGGGTAAGGTAGCAAGCGCTTGGGATGAAGGCATCCGACTGTAGGTATTCGAAGTCCTACCGCCTCGCAAGGGTTAGAAAGAGTATCGACACTCCAAGGCAGCCGGGGTAGCGTCCGGCCCTTACATTTAGGGGTGTGAGCCGAAATCACGGTTGGTACCGTGCCGCACTTTGCTGTCGGATGTCTTTTAGACTAGGCTCACGCTTCCCTTAATTACTTTCTTAAGGAAACAGATATGAGACCTAGAGGCGATGAATTGATTGAAGGTTGGGGCGGTATTGATGGTGGTAGTAGTTTCATCACCCCACACTCAAGCACATGAAAGATTGGTGAGCCTGAGCGTCAACCAAACGGAAGCATCTTCCAGTTAATCGAGACCTCAGACGGGTCTATGGTTTTAGGTGTGAGGATTATTTCTGGGGATGGCGGGTATGACCTTATGATCAACCGAAGCATCACGGAAAATGATATTATGTGGGCTGAAAAGATTTACCGAGAGGCTAACACAGGACAACGAGCGGCAAGTAAATGACAGAAGCCGAATATGAAGCGCTCTTACTTGAGGCAGAAAAATTAATGTTTAGAGACAGGACAGTCGAAGAGGACATTAAGCTAGGGTTAATCATCGAGCGCATTGAGCCGCATGAGAATAAAATTTACCCAATACCTAGCCCAAAACCTCAACAATCCGATCCATTGAATGCCCCCGGCTCTCAAGAGTAATCTTTCTGCCTACATGTTGCCATTCTTTAGTATCTGAGGGGTATGACTGAGCAAAGTCTCCATGAGATACAAAACGGAAAACAGGGACAGGATATTGCTTAGCAAAGTCGGAATCTCCAGACTTGGGAGCATTAAACGTATAAATATAATCAGGCTTTAATATCGACCCTGCCTGTATAGCAATTGCTCCCCCCATAGAGTGTCCGGTAAAGTAGACAGTACCCCGCAATAAGCTCTTTATATTGGGTAACAGTTTCCAAGCCGCATTATGATAGCCTTGATGCACCATGCCGGCACCCGCTTTGTTATATATCTGCCTAGCATTTATATTCGTAATTATATCGCGCCATCTGGGAAACTCTGTCCCCCTGAATGCAACAACAGACAAATCATTTTTGCAACCAACAACACATTGATGCGAGCCAACTGTAAACAGGACAAAAGAAAAGCCGCGCTTGGCGGCGAACTCCTGTCCTGTCTTTTCATCCTCGTAAGCTATATTAGCCCACTCAGCAGCCTCAAGTGGCGTCATCGGCGTTTTTGTTTTTACCGATATTGATAGACAGAATATTCAACACTTTTAAAATAGCATTCAATATCTGGTTGTCATGATTTGTAGGTGTTGCGGCTGTAATGATATTTGCAATAGTTACGACTGATGCAATGATACCCGCAATCTCTGCTGTGTCTAAATCCATATCTCATCCATTCCTAATAAGTTCTGAAATTCGCTGGCTGCGTTTGCCAACATCTTTAGCCCACTTACTGTCTAGGGCTTCATCTGCCGCCTTCTTGAAGTTTCTGTCCTTCAATGCAGCGAGCATTTTTTTAAATCCCGATAGTCTGGGCCATCCAAGGTTGAAGCACATATTCGCGAGTGCGACCCTTGGGCCATCGGGTAAGTCAGCCCACCAAGGGATGTTTTTATCGAGTTCCCGGAAGACTGTGTTTACGTCATTGGTAAGCAGGATAATTGCTTCCGCCTTAGTTATCCCGTTATCCTCTATATTGCGACCCACCCCTATTGTGAGCTTTCCGGCTGTACAACGGTATGGCTTGAGCCTTAATCCTTCATCCCTGACCAATGAGTCTATTAAATCCGCCTTAATGGTCACCTAGCTACCTCCTGAGCCGATTACTGAATTATTCGGCTCACATGTTCATCAAACTATTTTTTCGTTGAGCAAAATATCCCTCAACCGGGTCTCTTCTGCATATATCTGTACTGAGCTGGTCATCAGCCGTCGCAATGCCTCATAACTCACAGGGATTTGCATATCTTTTGAAACCTGCATAACCACCTTTTGAGAGGGTCCGGCCTGTACGAGGTAGGGGTAGATCATGCGGCTAACATTGCGGGGTTCACGGTCAGTCTTGACACTTCCCCGTATTCTGCGTGGTAAATAATGGCCTTCATGCTCTGCATAGAGCGCCAAGGTCCACCCGCGCCATGAGCATCAGGCGGAATTAATATTTGATGCCCCTCCAAGGTAACCCCCGGCACTTCCTTTATTCTGTTGTGGTGGTCGTGGCAGGAGTGAACTACCCTATATTTCGACCTTGCCCACTCTTCAGGGAAATCTGTTGCTAGAATTAATGCCTGAGCATTTTCTTTAAGCTTATCGTTATGAGTGGTGGCTATTAAATTTGCTCCAAAAAGCAAAACATGGATATTTCTAGGGCTAGGGTCTATCGTGCAACGGGGTTCATTTTCATACATCCCTACAAACATTTCACGCAAGAAGAGAGCGGAATATTCATCATGATTACCCGGCTCTATCAGTACTGTTACATGCTGGTGTTTCTTAAGCGCACATTCGATTAAATACTTTAAAACCCGCCGTCCCGCTCTCACCATTTCTCCCGCTCTATTAGCGGTATCAAGATGGTGCTTGTTCTTTGGGGTAACGCTTTTCATGGAGTCGTAATGAAGAAAGTCACCAAGGATTAATATAGCCGCCTGTTGGCTATCAGGTGACCTTTCAACAAGGTTAGACATTGCCGCCATTAGCAACTGTTCGCCACGCTGCAAATCGTGGTCTTCCGCTCCTGTTTCCTCTCCCCATGCATACATACCTAGATGGTGGTCGCCTACTATGTAAGTGCTTATTAAATGTTCTATTTGAGTGTCGGGCGACTCAATTGGGGCAACCCTTTCAATCTGACTCTTTGCTTCATCGAGAAAAGCCCTGAAAGCTGCCTCTCTCTGCTCTTCATCGGCAGTTGTTTTGATCCACTGGATTTTAGCCTCGCCAGAGGTTTTATCATAAAGGGTGCTTGTCCCTTTAATTTTGAATCCCGGCGCGACAGGATGTGTCATATCATGATCAGGGGCATATCCATGCTTAGCCGCTTTTAGTAACAGGGCGCTTCGCCGTCTCGATACCGCTGAATGGTCAATTCCAAGCTTGCGAGCCGCCGCTATGACCGAGCCACACTCATGGATTGCGACCATTGCCTCCCATTGCTTTTGGGTGGCATATTGTTTAAGGTTTGGATCCATTACCGCACCGTAAACCACACGGCCTGCTGCCTGACTATTGCGGTTCCATTCTCACAATCATATAATAGAAGGGCTTGCCAACCCCATTCCCCGGTGGGTAGGTTGCCGGGAACCTCTACCACCACAACAACGGTTTTGCGGCCTAATCCTTGCCTGCCGCCCCGCGTTGTCTTATCAAATATCTCTTCACCTTTTCTGTTGATCCAGAAGGTATCCACTTAATGCGCAATCTCTAACCTTTGTTCTGTCAATGGAAATGGTGACT
This sequence comes from Sneathiella glossodoripedis JCM 23214, assembly GCF_000616095.1. Taxonomy (GTDB): domain Bacteria; phylum Pseudomonadota; class Alphaproteobacteria; order Sneathiellales; family Sneathiellaceae; genus Sneathiella; species Sneathiella glossodoripedis. Next base: position 659,390 of record NZ_BAMS01000002.1, read on the forward strand.
GCTTGCCCCGGTCTTACTACCTTTGTTTTCGAATAAATATCGTGAATTGTTATTGGGGGTCTTCGGTCTTCAAAAAGAGGTTCAATATAGAACCATGTAAGCTGACCAATTAGAACGGAAAAGAAAAGAACGACTGACCACCGCATCCAAGGTGTGCACTCTATACGCTGCATTAAACTCATGCCAAACCTACCACTTTAAGGATATATTGAACGGCGATATAAGCCGCTCCACCAATTGCTGAGAGCATCCCTATCTCAACCCTTGCCAGTCGTCTTTCCATTGCCTGTGTGCGCTCGTCTATGCGAGCAAGCAATGCGCTGTCATTCATGTCCCGACCTCTCTGTGACCGCCACTGGAAATGACGCAGGTAATCTCTGCAAACGTGCCTAACTGAACCCACATGCCATTGGATAGATTTTGGAAGACAATCATTTCACCGCCGCCGCTATGTGTCTTTCTCCACACCTCCTGCATCCCATCTTTTTTAATCTTGGCATACAGGTCAGCAGGGTTTTCGGTACATGCTATTCGAAGCGGTGCCGGGAACATCTGAGCACTGGCAGTAGACATAAAAAAAGCCGCGAAAATCGCAGCTAGCAAAATCCTCATAACAACCTCCTACGGTTTGGGATAACGGGCTTTAATCGTGTTTATTTTGGTCAGTAATGGACCTAAATCGGGGTCTTCTGCCGTACCCGTTGGATCTTTTCGTGCAAGGTATTTTAAAATGGCATCGAAAGCATCACCGCTGGTCTCTTCAAAGGCACCTTCTGCTAATCTCTGCAATGTAATCAGCTTTTCTTTTTTCTCGGTAGCCGCGCGTATCAGGAACTTCACTCCACTCTGATCCATTCCAAGTCTGACGCGCATCTACGGGAGCCGTGGGAACCGCTATCCCTCCCTCTGGCGGGGTTGAAAAGCTCCCTAAATAATTACCCTCAGCATCAACATAAATCATGATGGTATCCTTGCGTAAATCTTGACATTCCAGTTTGCATTTGTGGCCTGTTGAAGCGTACCCGTTGTCTTGTCATAAACGTTGTAGACGTTTGTTACGTTACCAAATCGCAGGTAGATATTTGTGCTATCCGCATAGAGCGCTGAACCTTTTGAGCTAGACCCTGTACCCCCATCACCGGGCGTAATCGCCGCCACTGTCTCGTCATTCACCGCCCAATTATGTTCCGTTGTTTGACAGACAAGCGCTACCGTAATATCTGAGAGTTGGGGAGTTTCAGAAAGGCCATGAGCCAAGGTTAACAACCCTGCTGATGTAATGCTTTGCAAATCGCTTTCAAACACATCACCAACAGAGTTAATCAGATTACCACTGCCATCGGTCATAACCTGATCTATCTTGAGATAGTAGGTATACCCACTTGGGATACTGGCTGCTGTTGATGATGTGTCAAAACCGTAATCTACAGAGTTATCACTATCTTTGACGATAGCGAACTTGTAATACCTTGTATTTGGCGCCACCGTCCCAGAGAACAGACCCCCCGCATTATTGCCAGCCACCCAAGTAGCGTCCAGTTGTTTGGTCATTGCACTACCGACAATATCAACAGTATCTGTACTATCGCGCGCGTATCCCGCCGTAATATCTACGTCATGGTCTGGGTCTGTTGCATTGATGGAGACGGTAAATCCTGAGCGATATCCGGGTGGGTATGGCAGTTTAGTCCACTCGGGCTCTGCGCTTGCGCCTTTGGTTGTCAGCACATAACCGTCTTGCCCATAGGCTAATTCTGTAGGCCGGTCACTCGCACCGCCCACAATAAGACTCCCTTGTGTCAAGTCGGCCATCTTAGCGAGCGTTATCGAACCATCCGCTACCGCCCTGCCGTCTACGTTATCCTGTGTCCATATCGTAGTATCAGAGCTATCCTTCAAAACCACTTTATAATTTAAAGACTGCAGGTAAATGGTCGCAAATTTTCCCTCACTATCAGCAACAACAGGGTTGGCGTGAGCTACTGAAAGGGCTGCATCTGTGTACGTGTCCTCTGGCGTTGACGTCCCTGCCTGATAGAAGTACAGTTTAGCGCCAGAGAGTGGATCGCCAGCACTATCGAGTGCCCTTACTCGTGGGCTTTGAAATATTGCCATATTTTCCTCATAAAAAAAGACGGTCAAAAACCGCCTGCAAATTCCACATGATTTTCCCCCCATAATCCCCTATATTAGGAATATGAGAGAACCCGCTTATTATATTGCCTGCCTACTCCTGCTTGGAATGATCTGGCTGCTTGGTGTCTGGTCCATAATCGTTGTATTCTTTGGTTTTCTAACCTATTTTATCTATTTCCGCGTTCGTTACGGTTATTGGCAGACGGTTGAGGAGATAGAGAACGGTGACCCTCCACGCCCCCCGCTGCCATAAGCGCGGACGCAAATGAGGATTGAGGCAACGCAGGCTTAACCCCTTTGGAATATGTCCTCCCTGCCCCCTTGGTCGCCTTGGATGCGCTGTTAATTAAGATATAGCTGGTAACATCACCGCTAAGCCCCATCGCCAAAGCAAACTTTTGGAAAGCCTCTTGCGCTATCTTTGAAATTGCCACTGCAGTTCCCGGATGATTTACGGTCCCTTCTGGCCTATGTGTCGCCCGGTTAATCGCACTTCTGAGAGAGGAAAGCTTAGGTAAATCGTTTCCGAAAATCTCTTTCATCAGTTTAGGATTATCTTTCATCGCAGTATCAAAGTTGTTTACAAAAGCCTGTCCATTAAAGGACTTTTTGCCATTATTCTCTTTGACAACATTCTTGAACAATCTTGTAAATGCTGTCTCTTTGAATGCCGCCCATTCAGCTATTAGGCCCTAAAATTTCTCGAACACGAACAGCCACTTTAGTCGCATTGTCCTTGCCGCCCAATCTCCCTTTACCAAAGAGATAACTAAGAGCCTGATTTTCATCTGCATCAAACTTGATAATTTTCTCAATCTCTGCGCCAGCTACATCATTGCCCTGTTTCGTATATAAATCACTATACCGCTTGCGAGCGCTCCTTGCTTCTTTCAGTACAGATAAAGCTTGCTCATCACCTTCAAAAAGGGCTTTATCAAAAGCATCATCCAGCCAGCTATCAAGCTCATATTTAACAACAAGAACATTTCTCTTGTCGGTTGGGTTTTTTGCCGCGTCTGCCATAGCGCCAAGTTTACGGCGTGTAGCCTCCAGCCTTTTAAGGGATACAGCCGTAATATTTTTCCCTTTGGCGATTGACTTGATTTCTTTAATGGCCCGAATTGTGGCGGGGGTCATTTCTTTATCAACAAAGGTCGTTCCTTCTTTAAATCGTTCCCCAACCCGCTTGGAAAGCTCACCAAGGCTTTCAACACTCAAACGGGCGTCATATTCTGCAGCCTGTTCATATGCTTGGTTAATAGCTGATTTTTGCGCGTTGGATCGGTTCTTTATCCCTTCCGTTACAATACCAGCTCCGTCAACCTCGCGAGTCACACTTGGGGCACCTCCAGCAAGGTCACTTTGCATTACATCTTTGGCTTCGAGCATTTCGGTTGTTTTTGCTTCATCGAAACGCTGCATATCCTTCTGTGCTCTATCCCCAAAACCGCCTTTTCTTGCAAGGTCTTCTTTCTGAATAAGCCCAAAGTCCTGCGTTGCCTCACCTTTTGAGGTGCGAATACCCCATCGCTTATTTTCAGCTACCGCAGCCGCAACTTTTGGATCCACACTTCCGTCAATCATGCGTGAGAACTCTTTAGCCGCAGCCTCATTAAATACAGCCGGGTCAAAGCCCAACTCTTTAACGAATTCCTTGCCTCGCTCTGTAAGCCCCTTTCCGGCGTGATATAGTTTACTGCTTGAGAAAAGGCGTTTAACCCCTTGCATAATAAATGGAGTTACCGCCTCTGCAGCACCACCAAATACAGCGGAAACACCAGCCTTAATAGGATCAATGCCCTGCTTAGAGCCTAACGCATTTGCCCCTAGATCGGAAGCTGCTGAGGTAGTCCCGTAAGCGGCTGCGCCAATACCAAAACGTGCTAATGCGCTTGCTCCCATTGACGCGACCTTGGAAGCAGGCAAAAATTTAGCGATTTCCGCTATTAAAGTGGAAAAATCACTTCCAGAGACCCCCGGTTTATTGATGTAGTATTTGTTTCCTTCATATGTAACAAAAGGATTTCCTTCATCGTCAAAATCACTCTCTACACCCGGAACATATTCCTTTAGAATATTGATTTGTGACTCCGGTCTGGAGTCTAGAGCTAAACCACCAAGGAGTTTGACAGCATCCCCGACTCCAGTATAAGGCACTTTCAAATCATAAATATCTTTTTCGGAATCATAATCAACAGGCGGCGGGGGGGCGTTTAATTCTGCTTTTCGCTTGGCAATCTTATCTTTTAAGGTCACTTCTGGCTGAACCGGGGCAGGCTGATTCATTTCTGCCTTACGGGCGGCTATCTTCTCCCTCAAACTCATTCGCTGTAACCCTCTTCGATTAGCCGATCGATTGCCGCTGTTTCGTCAAACCCCTGCTCTTGAAGCTCTGCAAGGCGGGTTTCCCCATCGTCATCGTGACCATTCAGATACAGGCGGTCCATTGCATCACCGAATTCTCTGGACCCTACGGAAATACCCTCACGCAACAAGCGCCGCTTAATCCGCATTGCTCGTAAAAGCTCTTCCTTATAGACCTCCATGTTAGCCTCAAACTGTGCCGGGCTTTGGTCTTCCGCGATTGTCGCTTTCTTTAAAGATTCCAATTCCTGAACAGATGCAGCAGCCCCCGTGATTTCCTTACGATAAGCGTTGAAGTCTCGATTAACCATTGTGCGAAACTTGGTAAAATCTTTTAAGAACTTCCGCTCATCGTCCGACATATCCATTGCCGCTTTATCTTTTAACTCAGAGAGATAGGCCCCTAACTTCCCCTGAAATGTCATAAAACTAGGATTGTACCTCTGGTCAATATCCATCACACGAGAGAACGTTTCCTCAAGCCCTGCTATCTCCTTCTGAATGCCGGTTGTCACAGACTTGGTAAGAGGTACATTTTCCGGCTGTCCATTAGTTGAAATAACCGTTCCGTCCGGCCCAGTGCGAACAAATAACCCTTGCTGCTTTTCGGGGGGCCTGAACCCATCAACAGACTGCAGTTGACCATTTGGCCCCTGCTGAACAAATACAGGGTTTCCGTTTTCATCAATCGCTTCGAAGGGTTTAGTATATTTATGCTCTTTAGGATTATTCCGGTCCAAAATCTGTTGAATGGTTGAGGCTTCATTAACCTGCTGCTGCAGCCATGCTCTTTTCTCTTCAATAGACGCATTCATGGGCGGGGCGTCATCTACAGCTCCCGGATACTGTTTAGCAGCCTGCATCAAAGAGGTTTGGTATACTTGGTCAAACTGTTCGTCTGGTGTTGCTAATACAGTTGCTGCAAGCTTTCCCGCCTGCTGTGTTATATCCTCTAATTGCTTTCGCTTATCCGCCTCCATCCCCTGAATGCTTTTTTCCATCTGCATTGCCATCTGGGGATCAACTGAATACATCTCTTTAGCAACCTGTTTACGGTTGGCAATATCCCCGCCAAACTGACCAGCTAACGCATTGCGCTGTTTTTCCTGCGCCATTTTATAATCGTTATGGGCAAGGGCCTGCTCTCCCCGCTTCAAGGAAAGGGCGTTCATTTTTTGCTGCTGGCGGTGGTTCTGGATAGCCGCCATGTTAATTCCATATTCGTTAGCCATTATATGCCAGCAGAGCGTTCTGCAGTCCCTGATTGATAATTCTTGCGTTGTTGGTGTAGCCGGATGCTCTCGCATTACCGTTATTCACTGCCAGATTAGCCTGAGCTGTCGCATTTTGAGCCCCTAGCGCTGCCGTGTTTGCTGTTGCCTGCTGACCAATACCAGCAAGAGCATTTAATCGATTTACATAATTCCCATATTCAGCCGAAGCCATCCCGTCACCAAATCGAACAAGAGCCTTTTCATGTGCACCACTTCGCAAGCGTCCTCTTGCAGCCGCTGATTTATCCAGTGCGTTAATACCCTCTGCCAATCTGAACTGATAGCCGGGAGACGCTTTGAAATTACCTACAGCCGCGTTATAGATTTCCTGATTTTGGGGCGCCGACATACCGGGAATACTGACGCCCGATAGGGCTGAGGTAGCGTATAGAGCATTTCGCCCGATATCTCTCCAAGGTGCGTAATCTTCTCTGTTCTGCCTATACTGCGCATCGAGAGTCTTGGACGCCTTACTGTTTCCTGAACTCTGTGCATTAGTAGCGCTTTTGTTTGACAGAAAGCTGGCACCTGTACTAACGACCGATGCAGCAAAATCCCATAATCCCATGCTATTACTCCAACATTTCCGCCGCTCTCATGGCGGTCAATAACTCATCAATTTTGTTGCTGGCATCCTCAACAGCGGCTGCTATAGCCGTTACCTCAGATTGGTCGTAACTCGCCCCTACGGTCAGAGAGGAAAGGCTTAGATCAGCTATACTAGGCAGCTTTTTCACGGTGCCGCCCTTGGCTGTGGTTGCGTAATCTTCTGCCCCAACCAAATCCCCTGTAGCCCCGTGACTTTCAGTTGCATTGATGTGATTGGTCAGGAGTTCAGTATTATCCAAATCCTCTATCGCAGAGCCGGCTTTTGCTACCTGCGCCCAGCTTAGTTGGGCCTCTTTTGTTATGCGTGGGACAACCACCTGCACCAGCCACCGTTCTAATCCTGGAGGTAATCCTCTAGGAGGTGGGGGTAGTTTGTTATCAGCCATTCTTAATCTCCGCAAAACCGCCCATAATTGCTCGTTTAACCGGATCGGATATTGTGACCTCAATCATCCGTTGGCGGAATGAGCCAAGTCGCCACCAGACCGCACGAGCTGAATATTCACCCAAGGCTCCGAAATCTTCCCAAAGCTCATTTGACCAGTTACGACCGCCATCATCTGAAAATCTCAACATTGCCTGCGGGGTTTGCCCCTGCCCTGTCGTAGCGCCAACGCCTGTTTCAATATCAAGTTGAAAGCGAGGCATGACGATTGTTTGGTCTGTATTATCTCCGTAAGGAACAGAAATAACTTTCGACACGAGGGGGTTCGATTTATCTGCATACACATCCAGAGAGAGGGAATTGATTGTATCTGCCCCGACTAAATGCTTGTTATAAGCCCTGCAGTAGGTAGTCGCTGCCCATCCAAGTTGCCCGTAGGTCTCCCGCTCATGCCATTCGCCCATAGCGGCGTCATAAACAAATGTTGCTTTACCCGGAAAAGTTAGAACGTAAAAAGCATGGCCTGAATCCGTATAAGCCACCCAATTGCCTCTGATGCGGTAAAGTCCTTTATCTCATCCTCAATAGGAGGCGTGGAGATAACTACCGGGTTGTATCCGTCTGCTCGTCTAACCGTTAGATCGCTTGCTAGCCAAAAGACGGTATTGTCCATTTTTGCAACTGTTAGCGCAGCTGCGCAGCCCACTTCTAAAGATACGTTTGAAATACGTTCAAAAGGGAAATCTGCATCCCCTGAGTTAAACCAGACTTCCGTTGTGTCTGTTCCAAATATCCAGAGCTCACGATGGTCTGAAAACACTCTTATTGAATTATCTGCAGCCATTTCCGCTGTTGCATATTCCAAAGCGTCATACTCTGTGCCATCCAGCAGGGCCGAAATAAAAAACTCTCCCGTATTTGGTCGGGTAAAAATAAAATACCCATCCTGATAAGTTACGCTTGAAGCGCCGGGAAAATCGGGGTCTGCTATCTGCGAAAGACCGTCTGCAACCGTGTAAACATATCCTCTAGGATTCTGAACAATAACAAGCTGTGTGCCGTTGGTTGCCATAAACACATAGTCGCCGCCCGTAATTGTTCCCAGACTTTCAGTAGTGCCATCCTGTAAAACCTTGTAGAGTGTCTTTCCGGATACAGCATATAGAAAGCTTCCCATCATCAACATGCCGCGAATATCCACCAGACTGCTAAAAAGCACCTGTCCGGGCGTTCCCATAAGCACAACATCACTCTTGGCTGTTGGCGGGGCTTTTTCAGCATAAAGGTTTACCAATCTCTGACTTGAAAGCGGCTTTGACCGGCTTTTATAAGAGTTGGTTGCAAAAGGTATTCGTCTAAGCATGTAAAATTGCTTTCACTTTCCACAAGACAAATGAAATATTCACGACTATGGTGTGAGAATGAAAAAACTACTTCTCGTATTACTATTGGGTGGCTGTGCTACTAATTATGAGACAGCGGATAAGCCTGTATGGATTGATGAACAGGCTGCAATTGTTGCGGCTTACCGCTCGGATAAAACCCAACATTATAAAGTTGAAATCTATCCAACTGACGGTGAAAAAAAACTCCTGCAAGCCGGGGCTCACAAACCGACGCTGTGGCGACTAATTCGAAGCCTTGACAAAACCTGCAAGTTACCTACTGCTCAACAAGACCTTGCTAAAGGCTGGAAGTATGAATATGAACTTTTTAGCGATGTGACAGGGAAGCTTGTTTCAAGAATCTTTTACACCGCCAAAGAGTGCGACATAGAGCTTGACCAAGTGAGTTGATAACCTTCCCAAAAAGCTATCTTTTTTAACCACGCCCATCTCATAAGCCATATGTTGCGCCCAAGGTTCTGCAAATAGTCTTGTAAACTGTGTTGCCAGTCTTGACCGCCTCATAACACGCACCCAAGGCACGCCCCACATTAAATACCCTGCCCTTACCTCAGAATTGACAGTAATGGCATAGGCTTGATCTGCTTCCCAAATATCATCTGGAATAAACCCCTGCCCGCGAAGTTCTGTACATATGACCTTTGCCCCAGCCCCATCCGATCCACCCGTACTGTTTCCCGCTTGTTCACCTGTACTATGTTCAGAAGCCGCTGGTGAACCGCTAAAACTCATAGAGCCATCATCAACGGACGACCCCGTAGCTCCCGGCCCTGCTGCTTCACTATTATTCCCGTTATCGTTAACCCCAAGGCCCATAGAGGCTGCTGCTGCGGCTCCTGCGTCAAGGCCCATAGAAGCGTTCTCTGCACCTGCGGCGACGTCCGCCGCGCCAATACCAGTTCCCGGGCCTACCGCGCCACCATAATCCAAACCTAAATCGCTAATGTCATTTTCTAGGTTATGCTCTATTGCGGCCTTGGTGGCTTGCATTGTCAAAGATATAGGGGTAGGCATCGCAAATTGCATTGTATCTAACTGACCAATAGCTGCCATCTGCTGTGCAATACTCATATCCTCGACATTTGGCGTATTAATATCAGCCGGGTCGTTGTCCACATCCCCGTAGGCTGTTGCCCCTAAAGAATTTTGAGAAGCCGCATTCCCCAGATTGGCAGGAACGGCTGCACTAGCTGCTAAATTGTTTGGGGTGCTTATCCATTTCATTTTGGATTCAAAGGGAATTAAGTTGTTCAATAGTACAAAGCCTCGTTAGGCTCCCCCTCGTAATTTACTGCATTCAGGGCGGCGATTTCAGTCATGGCAATAGCGGCCTTTCTCTCTAATTCAGGCGAGGCTAGGCCAAATTCATCACCGCACTCATTCGCAATCACCATAACCCATGCGTTAACTGCCTCGTCAGGCGTATCATTAACTGACCAATAGATTTTACCCCGGTTAAACAGGTTCGCGTGTGTCTGCGTGATAAACTCTTCAACTAACGTAGCGTCTGAGTTAGAGGCTGTTTGCCCCCGACCCAGCACACCTAGCTTACGCAAGACTTTTTGCCTGATTTCAGATTTTGTAGCCATTATGCCGCTTCAAAATGTGAATTCTTTTCAAGTTTTAGAATAAACTTTTCATTCAACTCTGAGCAATCAACTGGCTTATTGAGCGGAAAGACAAGTCCAAACATTTCGCAGTATTTTGGATCATTGTCACCAGATCCAATAAACTTGAATTTCAATTCATCTACTGGTTCGGCAACAAGTTTCTTTTTCGTCATCTGTATCTCCATAAACAAGGGGGCCGAAGCCCCCAATCATTAGTACGCTACGTAATAAACACACAGGCTGACTGTGCCTGTAGTGCCTGTTGCCGGGGCCGTGTCGACATGAATATCAATAGTGTCCTCAGCACTCAAAGTAAGCGGGTGGGCAGTAGATGCGGCTGAACGAGCCACTCCACCGGCCTGTGCAACGGTTGAGGCAGCAATGAAATAATCATCATCCCCGCCATAACCCACATCGAGCGTAAGTTGGTGTGCCGTTACTATCAAGATCGTCGGTCACAAGAACAACATCCAGAACGACAGCGTTCTTGGGGAGGCGAACCATTTGAATGATATCGTCAACCACCAAGGCCGCTGTAAGTTCATAGGTTGCTTTTGCGCAGGCAACGCCGTCACCCATTGGCTGATAAACAGGAGCCGTTGCGGCTGCTGCAGTTGATGTAAATGTGCTAGCCATTATCTAACTCCTTATGCGTCTGCGACTGCTGAGAAGAACCCGGTCAAAACGCCGTGGTCTTTCAAGTCGTCTGTGTCACCATCGCCTGAACCAAAGGTCAGCTTTTCGATGCCTCGGAATTCGCCCACAGCAACGCCTTTTTTATCGCCATAATCGAAGTCCTTATCTTTGGTAAAGGTACGTTTTGCCCAACCAATACCAAGCGCCTGCGCACCACAGAAGTAGTTAGGAGCAACATCGATAGAGCTTGCGCCAACGCCAGAGAGAACGCCGATGTCTTCAATCTCCTTGATGATAACGCCATCCCACATCAAATCACCGCCAGTGAAGAGCTTGTTTTTAGCTCCTCGTGCCAGTGCCTCACGCTGCGCCTGTGTCATTGTCGCGTTTTCTTTCAAATCACGGAAACAATAGGAGTTTGCAAACAACACAAACCAACGCTCATCTTCGGTTGTCCGAATTGGGCGAATTTTTGGGTTGGCCTGCAAAGCCATACGCTTCATGAGTGAAATTGCTTCTGGCGTCAGCTTATCGTTGGTGCTGTCAATGTTAGCAAGGGATGCTGAGTGGTCATTAGAAGAGTTATTACTCTTCGCCGCACCAAACAGAACCCTGTCTGCATTATCAACCAGCCAAGCGTCCTTTTGTGTCTCGGTTGCTGATGCATACGCCACACCGTTAATTGAACCAAACGCTGCGATAATATCATCGCGCGTTTTTTCCATCATCCAGTCCTTAAGAACTGATTTAGCCGCATCACGCAACGGAATTGCAGAAAACTGCTCATCTGTTGAAGCGACACGAACCGCATGACGAATTTGCTCAACTGTCAGCTTGTGGCTTCGGGAGGCCATATCCTCTTCGTTGCCTTCAAGCGTGTTGGATCCGGTTACACCATCACCTGCCAGCTTATTGACAAGAGCAAAGGTAATACTGTCACCGTTTTTCTTTGTCAGATCATCTTTGACTTGGATAATTGAGTTTTCGCTTGTGCCCATAAAGGGTTTAAAGCGGTTTTGTGAGAGGTACTCCTTGAAGAACTTGGAGTCCCACTGTTGCACGGTCAAGCCCGTGGCTACTGTAGTGTCTGCCATTTAAAAAAATCCATCTAAGGGAACTGGACTGCCTCACGGCGTTCAATTCGGGTTTAGTTCAGAATTTCATCTAGGGATTCCGGGCCGCTCCACTCTGGAGCTTTACTTTTCGCCGTTGGAATATCCGCCAGATTTTCGGGTAAATTTTTGAGCGCGGCTTCTTTTTCCATCTCTGCCTTCAACTCTGCTCGGATTTCGGCGGAAAGACGGTCTTTGTATGTCTTTGGATCACCAATTTCCTGCAAGGCCTTGTAGTTTTGACATTGCTGGTAAGCGAAAAGAGCCGGATTTGAAGCTTGTCCGCATTGCAAGGCAAGAGCGGGATTTTCTTTTGTCAGCTTTTCCCAAGTGCCATCATGAACAACATCAGTATAATCCGAATGAATCACTTTCACGATTTCCTCAGACATACTGACCTTCATGTTCAATATGCTTTGTTCAGTATCAATTTTCTGACTTTCGAGTGCACCCTCCGGATCATCATAAAAATCCGGTTTCTTGTCCTGCTTTGCTTCAAGCTCTTGTCTAGCTCTTTCGGCCTCCTGTCGCTTGTCGCGCTCAGCCATGAGGGCAGCGATCGGAACCATTTCCTCTTTAGGCTCCGGCGGCGAGTCCTCTTCTTTTACGCCCGTTGGCTCTTCCTCTGCTGCTTGCGGTTCTGGCTCTACAGCCTGTTGGTCAGGTTCAACCACTGTTTCCGCTTCCTGAGCAGGCTCTGGTCCTTCAAAGAATGTTTCTAGTTCATCTTCCATATTACCCTCGTATTCGCCCGTAAGTCGGCGTCACTTTTATCGCCCGTTGCCCGGCGGCGGCATTACCCCGCTTCTGGGTGTAATAGGTTGTTCTCTTTTTCCGCTGCTTCCGCGTTTGTCTTGCGGATTTCCGCACCTTTTTGCTGGAAATCGAGAGTTATTGCTGTGTCTTCTATTTCTCTGGCGCGCTCTTCTTCTGCTTGACGCTGCGCCTGCGCCTCCTCGTCACCGCCATTAAGCTGTTCGATAAGGCGTTGCTTATTTCTAAGCTGAGAGGCTTCGATCAGGAGTGTTGGCGGGAACTGAACCCCTGCCTGAACAAGACCGACGAGCTCCTGGAATTGTTCATGCTGTATTGTGATTGTGTCCGGCGCATCTTCTATAATGATGTCCACGTCAATCTCAGCAACCTTGTTTCGTATTTCCCCGGACGGCTGCTGGAGCATAGGATATTGCTCTATAACTTCCTTTGGATAACCTTGAAGCTCACCAATAGGAATGGGCTGGTTGAGACCTACAAACTTGACGTTGTTCTCGTCATCCGTAACCCGGACCCATTTCTCCTTAGTCCAGAACTGCTGCACAAGATGCCAGATCATCTCATAGACTTCCTGCTTCCACATCCGGTAGCCGTCCAGAAGTGTCGCAAGCTCTATGTAACCACCCTGCTGCTGCGCTATGATAGCCCGACCAGACTCCGCGCCTTTATCTCCCTTACCCATCATGGAGGCGTTAGGCCCCATCAGGTCTATTTCCTGCTTAGCCTCCTGCAGGAGATTGAATTGACCGACAACCTGATCATCATTCTTAAGCACTTCAAAGCGCATATTGGGATTAATGACAACGTGCCCGTCCGGCTTGGCTAGTTCTGACTTAGCCTTGCGAACGTCAACCGCTCCCTCGTCGCCCATCGTTTGACGCTGGTTAAGGAAGTGAAGCAGTTTAGAACGGCGTTTGTTAATTTCATCCTGCGGGGAAATCATCTCCCTCACAACGCCATAACGGTTATTATCTCTGTCCACATAGGCGGAACGTAGTTTCATGCCGCACAGGCTTTCACCGTCCTGTGTTCGGTAAGGAGATGGGCCCTCGCTAATAACACCGCCCTTGGTAAATAAGCTGTGGTGCCATTCATCCCCGATTTTATACCAAATCTTGACGATTTTTACGCGCTTGCGCTTCTTATCCCCCACATCGTATGTTTGGGTTTATCGTCATATGTATCCGCTGTTGACGCCTCGCTAACTGTTAGCTCAATAGCATCTTTCGCGTGGCTCCATCTTGTAACGGCTTGGTCAGCATCCATCCAAATCATGCCGCCTAAAAACCGCGCATCTGAAAAATCTTTCTTTGAACTGTATGGATCATAAAACAGCCTATCCCAAGCCCACCCTGTTATTATAATTTCAGGGTCATCGCCTTTCATGCGGATGCCAACCTCACACCCGCACACACCCTCCACAAGCAGGTTCTCCCAACCATCAGAGGCGATTGAGTCAAAGTTATTTTTTTGCTCCACAAAACGCAGGGCATCACTAGCTGCAATAGCGCCCTCTTCATCCTTTGGCGTCCTTGGGTATGCTTTTGGATCGGTCCTCTGCTGCTTTTCAATGCCTGTAAGAAAATCAATCTTCCGCTTAATTCGGTTAATGGTAATGATAGGCTGCTTGCGCTTTTTAAGCTCTGCCTGCTCTTCTGCTGTCCATTGAATATTGTCGTAATAGTCACGGTCTCTCTCAGCCTGCTTGCGCGCACCTGTAGTGCTTTCTTCCGCTGCTTCTGCCCATTCAATGAGTTGTGCTAAACTGTTTTCCATGACTCCTCGACTTCATCCTCAAACACATCCGCCCAAGCGTCTTTAACCTTCGGTTTCTCAATTGTTCTTACCCACGGCCTTGACATGCAGGCGTATCGCCACTCATCAGCCGCGTGGTCTTCTGAACTTGTATCTAAATCTTCTGGTTTGTTTTCATCGTGCTGCAGAGCCGGGATGGTTCGAATACTGTCAACACAGGTTGAAAAGCAGTAAATCATAGGCTGATCTTCACCTATCATCCGGTCTCTCATTTGAGACCAACCTGCCAACCTCTGCTTGTCTGCAGGCTTAAAAAATACTTTCTTGGCTGAGAACCGCTCCGCCTGAGACGGTCCGCCATCCTCCGCAAAGATTGAGGTGTCAGCCACCCCATATGAGATTTTATCTCCCGCTTCCCGCTCTTTAATGCCATCCGCGACCTGCTCAACTGTGAGCTTTAACCCAACATCTGGCGACTTCTTTCCGTACCATTCGCGATAACGAACCATCGCCCCGCGCGGTATGATTTGACCGTCTGGCGTCCTGAATTGTTCGTTTGCAATTGCCCACCAACCAACAGAGAAAGGCTTTGCTGAACCCCAGTCAAAAGACCGAAAGCGCAACCAGTCTTTAGGTATTTCAAAAGGCCTCAAAACATGTGTCTGAGCGTTCCAGCAATCAAAGTATGCGCCCTCAACAACATTCCAGTCACCCCAACGCATCGCGTCAACAAGTGCTTTTGACCCTAACCCCTCTAGGCGTTTCTCATAATCCGGATCATCCCGAGCCATTGATGGATTGTCTTCAAGCCGGGCGGGAATAAATTGCCGCAACATTCCGCCCTCACTCGGAGGCATTCGCCTTACTTCCATCGGCTCAACATCATCCACAAATGTTGTCTTTACGAACTGATGACCAACACCACCCGGATTTGCCCCGCTGATTATTCGAGGGAATATGCCTTTATATTCCTCCTTTAAATCAATACCGACCATGCGAACACGGTTTCTGAGGAAGCGATAAATAACCTCTGTAAAATGGGTCAACTCATCCATGAGCAGGACGTGAATTTCAGAACCCTGATATTTAAATCTGTCCTTTTCATCCTTACAGTGGCACAGATAGATTTTTGACCCGTTCCATAAAAACCGGATTTCATCTTCCACTATCTTAACCAGACCAGCCTGAACCCACGGGGCTAATAAAGAGCGATACCCATTCGCTCCCTCCATATGGTTTTTAATCAGGTCCTCCCTAATCCGCCTGAACAGATAAACCTGCAACCCGGGTATCTCTGCACACCAGATTACCGACGCAACACGCATAAGATGCGACTTTCCGCCACCAGCCGCGCCGCCATATAAAATTTCTGTTGCCTTTGAAGTAAACGCCCGGCCCTGCCTCTCATGAAGGCTTAGGTTCAGAGGTGCCGATTGTGACATTTATTTCCGGTATCAACGGGCCTCCATCATGACCCGCCAATTCAAGTTTATCCCCATATTTTTTGGGCTTGAGTTTCGATGCAGCCCACTTTCTGGCATCAATCATCAACCTTTTGTCGTCTGCCCTTTTATTCTCATCGTCGGCAATCTCTATTATCTCATCTGCATAATAATCCGCTTGGTCTTCGCGCGCGCGTGTGTATTGTAGCCGAAATTCCTCTTTATCCCTTAACCAACGCCTTATTGTTGTTAGTCCGGGCATGTCTTTTTTTCTGCAGATCTGACGAAGACTTTTTCCTTCCGCTATCTCGTCACAAATCTTCTCAGCAAGCCGTTCTGAATATTTTGTCACGCTGCAGTTTCCTTGAAAGTAATTGTTTCCTGCTTAACCCGGCCTGCTGTTGTTGTAATAGTCATTACCAGCTCTCCAGCCGTTCCTGTTGTCCACACAGTTACGCTTGTTGTTGTGTTGCTCGAACTTGTGAGCGTTATTCCATTAGCTGTGTAAGCCACGCTTGAAATGGTGTCTGACCCTAACCAAGCTGACCAGTCAATAGTATAGTCGAGTGTCTCGTCTTTATCCTGATAAGCAATTAAGTTACCTGTGGAGCCGACAGATAAGCCCCGGCGGTCCTTTCGCAGAACATGCGTTCTAGTCATTTTTAGTTGGGCCCTGACCTGCACAATAGCTAACAGTGCCGCTACTGTAAGAAGTGCATTCTATAATTAATTGAGCGCCGGGCCTTGCAGATTCACCTCGGTAAACATCGTCCTCTGGAAATGCCTTACCATAATAATATGTTACGCCTTTATCGTATGACCATTTTGGCTTAACAACATTCGATCCCAATCCGTTGATTGCAATTTCGTATTCTTTATCCACGTGTAATACGTTTGATGAACCTGTGCTAGTAAATGTGCCTTCTACTTTAGCCATTACTCCACCTCTTATTTAAAATGAACTGTCTGTTATGCCGCCAGATACGTAACTGGCCTGTACCGGGAAGTCGCCACCGTAACCAACGTTACCCACACCCGAAGCGCCTGCCTCTAGCGTTGCTGCGTTCTGACCAATTAGGGCATATACGGGCTGTGTGCCCATTGCTGTTGAACCATCTGAGCCGGGATCTACTGGATTACCTGAGCCGTCAATAAACCTTGCTCGAATGGTTGAGTTTGAAATATCCAGATATCCGTTATGCGCCATTGGATCGGCTAACTTGCCTTGCAGGGTATCAAAAGATGTTGACCTAGCGCACACACTGTTAGCTGTGTTTGTCCAGTCAATTGTATCATTGGTCAGTGTTGTGGCTGATCCACCTGCATCCACGCCATTGATATACATATAGTCTGTGCCTGCTGCTAAATCTGCTGAGCAAAGGACATGAGTCTTAGCTACCGCCCCGCTTCCTACAGAATAGTCCCGCTCATAGATTGTTGTTCCAGACGCATTTTGCATCCGAACCCTAAGAGCCGTACCAACCCGCACGATAACCACACGACCACCACATAAACTAAGGATATATTCGGTTCCACCAGCTCCATCCAAAGTAAACCAAGCACTTACAGTAAACTCTTTGGTGTCGGTAACAGTACTCATTGCAGATGAGCGCAGGAGGTTTGATCCAAACACACCATCGAAATACAGAACGTTTTGACTGTACCCCGCCGCCGTTGTGGTAAAGGATGTACTTGAAACTGTTGACTGGTTCCCCGCCGCATCTTCATGCATTGCATGGAAATAATATCCTGTACTTGCACTGCCCCCTGTTGAGGTTATGCCAGATTGTGCGCCTGTTGCTGACACCGCTTGCGATCCACTATCAACACCCCCGCCCGTTTTAACCTGTGCTGCTGTGCGTGATGCGTTTGTGTCCACCATCCAGTAAAGTGTGCCGTTACCCTCATCTGTGGAGATTGTGAGAGTGCCGCCAACAGAGGTAAGGGAGCCAACACTTGCTGAGGATAATACCGGGGCTGTCACATCCCCTGAAACTGTCGTCACTGTCCATGTATCCGATGTCTTACCAACTGTTACTGTGCTGTTTACCGCTGTTGAATTGCTTGCAGAGGAAGTTTCTCTTAATTCCAGGCGTTCATTGTTATCAATAATCGCATCTGCTGTTCCCCATGCAACCACATCCGCGCTATCGGCTGCGTTTCTAATTCTGAACTCTGGGCTGTCATCACCTGAGACTGTAACCAAAGCACCATTAGAGCCAATGCCCGTCAACTGAACGGCTGCTGTATCATACAGGGTTGATGTTGTGGCTCCTGTCACATCTGTATAGGACAATCCTGTAACTGTCTGTGACCTTGGATGATCTACCGCGCCACTGCCATTCTGCCCACCAATAACAGTGTATTTAATACCGCCCTGCTCTGGTGTGGCATTTGCTGTGCTGCCACCTGATTTATTTGCATATGAGCTATATAGGTTTGCGGGTGTTAGATCCCCATCATATAGAGGGCTGTCAAATACCGCTGAATAGGCTGTTGTGTTATTTGAGATTGTGCCGTTGTTGGTGGTTGTGCTGCTGGTTGATCCTGTATCGTCATATCCGTTGGCGATGTTATCCGCAATCAGGTTGCCATCCCCATTTCCTGTATCGATTAAGGTAGTGCCTGTTGCTGCTCCATCGTCTGCGTTAATATCCCAAAGGGCTGTATTACCAACAATGCGAGAGTTTTGCAGGTCATTGACCAGAATACCGTTGACGAATGTGCCAAGGTAGAAGTTATTCTCAATGATTGCCCCTGTGATATATCCAGAAGCAAGGCCGGGAATAAAGATACCCTGACCGTCCGTATCTCCGCTGCTACCCTCACCCCTCCATAGCTTGTTATTGCGAACAATCAAACCTGTTACAGGGCCATTAACCGCCGTTCCCCAATTGAACTGGATAAAGTCACCATGAGCACCAGCACCCGCATATTTCTTATCATAAAACAGGTTATGCTCAATAACCACGTCATCTGGCGTAATAGCGGCATCACCTGATTGATGGATGCAGTCGTTATAAATCTCCCGGAACGTGTTATTTGTAATGGTCATACTGTCGCCGGGGCTGTTAATCCCGTCGTACAGATTTTCAAACAAACAGTTATTGACAGTTAGGTTGGTTAGAGCATTACCGTTATTGGTGAAATGCAGGCCGCTGGAGTTATCCCCTGTGGTTCCATCAGCAACCCTAAATGTACAGCCTTCAAACTCCAGTGTATCAATACCAAATTGAAGGGCCACACAAGGACTGGAGGCTGCATCTGTTGCCCTCTCAAACACAATATTTTCAAAGCGGAAACCATTACCGCCCCCGCCTGATCCATTATCAATACGGATAAAGCGAATTGTTGCTGTTGCCCCTGTATCTGGTTTTATCGTTATCAGATTTGCAAGAGTGCCAGAGATAGCAGAACCAGCTCGTTGGATACGCTTATCCGCCTCTGCGTTGTTATAAACACCATCCCGCAATTGAATGATTTGACCATAAGTCAGAGTACCGTTTGTAACGGTTGTCAGCTCATCAATATCAGCAACGCTAAATGTGTTGGCTACTGATGTTATGGTTGCTGTAAATGTATCTGTACTGGCATCAGAGAATGTTGCTGTGCAAGACAACACTGCGCTTGGTGCTGTGCTTCCGACCGCCGGGCGAATGGTTGCCCCGCTCGTCTCGTAATCCCCGCCAGAATCCCCGCTATCAATTGTAATGCTGGAAATAGTACCGCTATTGGGGACAACTGTATAAGCACCATCTTGATCGTTTGTTAATGCCCCAAAATCAAAAGTCTGGTTGGACACTGTATGAGACACAACTGTATCCGCTATACCCATTACGCTCTGCAAATTGGATTGCAAAGGGGATTTTAAAGCGGATCGGAGCATATAAACCTCAATAAAAAAGGCCCCCGACAAGGGAGCCTCTTTAAAAAGTACTACTTTACTGAAAAAGCGCAGAAAACTGCGAAAAACTACAGAACAAAAATGATACAAACGCAGTTCGCTTCTGCATTATACAAATTATCAAAGAAAATGATGCACGTCAAGGAATAAATCGTGAACAAATCAATATTATGTATATTTTCTTCCGGGATGCCTCAATATACGGTATTCATCCAGGGAATCTATAAGGTTGTTTTTTACGTTTCGGATTTGCGTGTTATGCTCTACCGCAACACGCCTTAACGACTTGCCCTCAATAATCACCGCCTGCGCCATTGGCAGGTTAAAACGCCCTCTCTGTCCGACCCTTGCCCATGCCTTTTGCAAGAAGTAAAGCTCCTCGTAGTAATTAGGCCCATCCGCTGTGCTTGGAATGTGGTCTTCGTATATCATTATCTTGCCTGCAACAGATCGGGCGATGTAATTAAAGCCATCCAGTATATCAACCATTGCCTGCTGCTGTTCTTCCGTAAGCCCATCAAATAGCCGCGCATCCTGCTTGCGTTGACGTGTTGATGTAAGAACCTTTTTACCCTCGTGACCTACCTTTAAATCAATAGCTTCTGTAGGGCTGTGTGCCTCTTGCCAGTATGCGGGTTCATTTGGATCCTCGTGCCCCTTCCTTTTTCTGTAAGCGGATTTCTCTGTTCTTTTTTTTTGAGCCTCTTCGCGCATCTTATCATTGACGTTGAGCTTATGCGCTGCCAGACCCACCGCTCTTTGAAAGAGTTGGGCCTCTTCCGCTGTTGCGTCTTTCAGCAACTCCACCCCATCAACAAGCAGTGATATGCCTTTTTCCGTCACAACAGATTTAAACTTGTGACCAGAAGCCGCTGCCGAATATTCCACAGTTTTATTCGCCTGTTTAATTACCTCGTCACATTCATCAATGATAGCTTTGCTGCTTTGATTCATAACTCTACTCCAATAATCTGGTCTGGGTCCAGGTATGGGGGTTTAAGGGGTTTCATTACTTGCTTTCCAACTTACGGCTTTAATCTTCGTTTTAAACTGTCAAAAATTCTCTGACACTTGCCTCCCTCATCCCCCCAATCAGCAAACAACGCCATCCTTAAGCCGCAACTGAACCCAATCCAGCAAACATGTTCACCTTTTAACTTATCTCTAATTAAGGGGAATAATCCCTCTGGATATGGTAGTGGTTTCATTTAAAATTCTCTCGAAGTCTCAAACCCCAAAGCAATACAAAACATAACTGACACTCCATAAACGACCATTCCAATACGCTGCCAAACAGAGTCCCAAACAATGTTTAGTATCCACTCAATATCCCAGACAAAATAAGCTATACACAAATACATAAACGCCCATATTGCGAGCGCGAATGCTGTTCCAATAAATACATGTTTCATCACTCCGGCCTCCTCTGCTTGCTTTCTGTCCAAGGGGTGTCTGGGTCTATTTCTACGAGTTCTAAAGAATTTTGTGCTGTGATACGCGTCCCTTCGGATTTCCAGAAAGATGACCTATCTGTATAAGTAAATACGAATGGTTTATGTTCGAAAAACACCACCCTACCGTCAACTTCCCCACCCCTCCAGTTAGCCCATGAGGGCCAGTGCTTTACTTTATCTGCCATTGATTTCCTCGTTCATGATGCTTCCCTAATCGCCTTGGCGACCGAAATTAATGCTTTCCGCTCTGCATAGGATATAGCTGCGCCAAACAGAGCTATTCCCTCATCAACTTTAACCGCCTCTGTTACAGGTCTTATCGCCCTAAGTAGAATCTCTGACTCCTCTCTGGTCAGCTTTAAAACTATTATCTCGTTTTTGATGTCATGCTTTACTTCGTTCAAGCGTTTCTGGATTTGGTCGAGCTGTTGCTTTAATTCCAAGTGATTTGTCATGATGCTTCCTTCAATTTATTCGCTACACTCACTATCAGGCTGGAGCTTTCGCCATCTTCCCTTGGAACATCAGGTTCTCACAAATTGATCTGGGTGTTGAGTTTCAAGCCCCTCGCCTACAATCTTGATGCGTCGGATTGTTTGGGGTGAATACCACTCAAAATGACCTCTATCATTTAGGCGTCTGTACCCGGTCGAAGTTATGGCAGCAAAGTGATCCATTGCCTGTTCTTTTGTGCTGACTTCGTATTGAAAAAGCCCGGCATGGCCTTCGATGAAAATTGCGATTTTGTAAGGCGTAGTCATGATCCGTAATGCTCCAGTCCCATTTTCATTGTTTGGATTTTGCTGATAATTCCTTTTCGCTTAGCAAGCTGATCCATCACAGGCGCTCGTATCTCGCAAGGCTTTGGGAACCATTTCAAATTCATGCGAATGTGTTTCAATGCCTGCTCCAGTAAGTCACGAGGCAAGTCTTCCACCGCTTCCAGATAAAACACTGCAATCTTTTCCCAGTTATCCGGCACACCGTACATTTCAAGCGTTTGCTCAAGCATCACCATCGCCTCCTCGGTAGACGCCGGTTTGAGTGTATCGCTCCATAACTCCAGCAAACATTCCAGTTGTTCCGCTGTTGCTGGTGGGGGTGCCCCCTCGCTGTATCTCCATCTCTGCATGGGCAGCGGCAAATCCTTTGCGCCGTTTTGCGGTAGGATTTTTTCCACATCCAGAATAATTAGTCCTGACCCACCGTTGCCAGCGTTTCGACCAGTCAGGCTGGTTTGCCTGCGCCCGTTCCCGTTAGTGAAGTGTTCAACGAAGTTTTCGGCCTCTCGCTCGATCTCCTCATCTGACCAGTTGTGCCCTCTTGCATAATCGCAGTCTGAGGCAGAAGGTCGCCAATCCTCTTCAAGTCGTTTCCCGCGCCTTTTAATATCTTTCGTTTGTATTTTGTTTGTATTTAGTTCTAGTTTGTCGCGCCCCTGTCGCGTGGGTGTCGCATTGCTGTCGCATTGCTGTCGCACTCCTGTCTCACTGTATAGCTCGAAATCCTGATAAACCTCATAATTACAAATACTTATTACTGTTTCGCCTGTCGCAACGGATGTCTCAATCATCCCCTCTTTGGCGAGTCTTTTAATAAATCTTGCAACGCGGTCCTTCTTCCATTTAAACCGCTCCGCCATAAAGCGAAGGGAGGCAGCGAATTGCCCACGTTCAAGATCAATTATTTTGTTGAGGATGCGCAGTGAACGGGCTTCATACGATGCTTCCATTATCATCCAGATCCACACCTCACGCTCGGTATACGGTTCGTCCTGAAATGATGTATGGCTCATCAGTCCGCGATCGATCAGGATTAGCCCACGGCGTGTCATTATCTGCTGTCCTCTCTTCTTGTGCGATTTCATACTCAAGCCTTGCAAGCTCCGCACATTGCTTACAGGCGTCAAAAATTCGTGGCTCTATCCCTGTGCCTTTGCAACGGGGACAGGTCATGCAGCCAGCCTTGTGTTTTCTTTAACCCTTACGGCTTTTTGTAATAGCTCGTCACCGGTTAGAATTTTACCGTCTACGTTGAAGCTGTTCAGAACCCTGTGAACGTAATATCCGCGTGTGCGAAGGTAGTGCTCGGCAGGCTGGTAAATAGGGTCTGTTTCTCGTGATAGAATAATTTGCGCGCTGTTATCTCTGCGAAGCTTCAATCGTGAGATTTTTTCATTTACTCCCGCTTCACTCCTGCAAAGCCGGGCAGCTATATGCGAGCTTTGCCAGTTCAGTGCTACTTTCTCTCTCAAGAAATCTTCTTCATGTTTCTTCCAGTGGCTATTATTCGCCATGCTCTTCCTCCGTTGTTATCGAAATCAGTATCCCAAAGTCCTGCGCGTACATTTTCTTTGTTTCGCCAACATCTATTTGCGCGTCATCTTTCCAGACGATACCGTTAAGGGCGTCCATGACACCTTTTTCAAGGTTGTCTTTATCTGGTCGTGATGTATGCCTTGGTGGGTTTTCTCGCTTGTATTTCGGCCAGCTTTTGGGAATTGGAAATCTAAACTCCAGATCCAGCCGGACAGGTTGTGTTGTGCATTTAAATGACCCTAGTTGGGACTTCATATGCCAAGCGATTGTTTTCCTGTATGCGTCTGACTTGGCGTCTGTATAATGCCTCTTCCCATTTTTACCTGCTCTACGCCAAGGTTGAGGGACAACAGGGATAAACGCACTAACAACAGTCTCAGCCGGTTTAGTTGCTATATCTAGTGCCAGGATTTTCATTCCAGACCCAATTCTTCAAGTTCTTTTCTGGAGTCTATCCCTTTTCTCAAGTCTCTAATTTCCTCAACCAGCAATCTAATGCATTGGTCATCGCCTCTGCTAAATAGAACTTCGTCAAGGATAAGCTCATCAATGCCCCTCTCCATTCGCGCAACAAGATTATCCATTAATAGGTACCCCCAGCTTAGAGACTTTATAATTCTCGTTTTTCTCGTAATATCTACATGAAGAGGTCTTTCCAGAAATTGCTTTAGCCTTGGGTTTTTTAAGACCTTGTGAGCGCATTAATTGCACCCATTTTTTGCAAGTCCCGGTACCTTCTTTTACGTCCTTGAACATTAAACAGGAGCTACAAGATTGACCCGCGGGGCCTGTGCCGGGAAAATGAGCGGTATACTCATATTTTGCGGTGTGACTTACGCTTGCAATTGTATTTGAGAAAAGGTTCATTTTAACCTCCTGATAGGTTTTAATGTGAGGCGGTATTCGATCACTACACACCCCCAAAGAAGCCACCTGCATACAAGAGGGCTATCCAGAATATTAAGTAAGGGCCTCCGATTAAGGGATGCAGCTTTATTGTGATTGTCTGGTTAGGACAGAGTGTGTGTGCGCCTAATGCGATACAGAATAGGATTGCAGTTATCCATTGGGGCCAGTTCCATGCGAGTATGTCAGGCATCTTCCCGCCCCTCCAGTCCGTAGCCTACAGGGATACCGTCTTTGAATTTTCCGCTGATTAGCTCCTCAAGGCTAATAGCTGCCCATCCACTAGGGCCACCATCAGCGAAGGCAAAACGCCTTGCACTACTGAGTGTTTTAGAGTGATCAATAGAACCGTCAGGTGCGATTGCCACATATCCTGACGGCTTTATGAGTTCTGGCTTGTTGCGGATGCGAATAGAGTTTCCTAATGTCGTGCAATCGCCGGATGGGTAGAAACAACGGGTAAAATATTCAGAACTGTTTTTATATGTGACGACATACTCGTTTACATGCGGCAGGAATTTAAGCAAAAAAGCCTCTCCGCCGTATGTTGTCTCTATAGGCTTATTCCAATCAATCATTGGGGGCCTCCTCTTTAAGATAGGCCATGCAACGGCAAGTAACGGCTCCCCAAACCAAGCCAATAGAGAAGACTGCTGTTTTATTGTCTATAAATGCGGTGCTAAATACGACCACCACGCAACAAAATAAAAATAAAGGAAAGCGAGTTTTTCTATCAATCATTTACCCCTCCATATACCCTGTGCAGCGCTTGGAATAATCTGCCATTTTTATAGGAAAGTTTGTTGCTTTAGCTCTAGCTAGATCAGCTTTTGTAATCCGCCTGAAACAGGATTTATTTGCACATTTGGATTTGCAGAAAGCGCCCACCTCTCCATCGGATTTGAAGGGTGTAAGAGCGTCCATCATGACACCGCCTTAAAACTCACCGCTTGACCTTGTGCGGTGGCTTCCATGCCTTCAAGCTTGCGTTTTAAAACTGAAATACCCTCTTCAAGGGCCTGTAACTCTCTGTTGGTTACACGTTGACCGCCGGGGCCTGTCGGGGCTTTTGCAGCCCTTACTGTCTCTGCAAGCTTGCCAAAAGCAATAGTTGCACAGGTTAAATCATCCATAATGCAGGTGCCGATTTTACCCCGTACCCCTTCAAGCTTTCCGTTAATAACAGAAGCAATAGGCGTCTCCCCTGTCTCCTCTTTGCAGGCTTGGTCAATGGCAACAATATATTTGGCGGGTAAATGATGAAGCTCGCAATCGCGGTCCATGTATTTGGTAATCATACTCTCTGATTTACCGCAAATATCCGCCAGCGCTTCAAGGCCAAGGTTGTCTTTAGCTCTCCAAAGTGCTGCCTCAATAGTTTTGGGTGGCCTTACTTTTGTCATTTTTAAAAATCCTTCTTCACAAGAAAAATCTAAAACTCTGAATTACATTCCCCTCATGGATAGAAAAAATCGCAAAAGAGAAATCGAACTACTGATTAAGCAAACGGCTAACCAATTGAGGGTTGAGCCTGTAAACAGCCGGACTCGGTTAAACACCCCACCTGTCAAGAACCCGCTCAATACGCCTTAGCGTGTCGATGCGGGGGGAGGTGACCCCGGCGTACATTCTGTGAAACGTGGTCTTAGCGATACCGCTTTCGTTAAAAAGGTCTTGGAGGGTCTTATCAGCAGCCTTAACACGCTGCCTGTAGCCTTCCGCTATTTCCTGATTAGTTTCCATGCGCCTATTTTAGTAGCTTTTTAACTACTTGTAAAGTGGCATTATTACACTTTGTGGAATCCAACAATTTTTCATACTGTCACGGGATGGCAAAGCTAGTGAAAATTGATAAAGCAAAACTGACTTCCGAGCAGTTAAAGGCTCGTGAAATAGTTGACGAGGCGTTAAAAGTAACGGGCTACTCGCCCTCTAAACTTGCTTTAGAAGCGGGCATTGCTAAAACTACACTCACCAGATTCCTTAAAAACCCCGGTAGCAAAACCCTAACACTTCCCATTTTAAGCAAGATCCAAAAGGCAGCAGGCATAGAGCCGGTTGAACCTGTAAAGGTTGAGGTTATGGGAACAGTTCAGGCCGGGAATTTTGTTGAAGCCTCACAGCTCAGGCCATCCGAAAGAAAGACTTTGCGGATTATGCCATTCAAGGGGAGCCTCGCAAAGATACCCCTTTATGCTCTACAGGTAGCTGGTGAGAGTATGAATAGGATTACGCCTAACGGCTCCTACGTGATTTGCGCCCGTTTTTATGACCTGCAAACAGAGCCAAAGGACGGCAATATTGTTGTGGTGCATCGTCGCCGACATGATCTGGTTGAGGCAACCTGTAAGATACTGAAAATCGATGAAGATGGCAGACCTTGGCTTCACCCCTACTCTACAGCCACAGACCATCAAGACCCCATTGATTATCTAGCGGATCACGGTGTTGATGAGGTTGAGATTGTTAGCCTGGTTCTTATGAAGGTCGAAGATTTTTCTTCTCATCTATAAGTAAGCACTTACTTTAGCTTTAAAGCCAACTCATGCGGCAACGCGCTTACATCACCCAAATAAATATAATCAAGCGTTAATCCGAAACGCTCCACCAGCCTAATCGCCATATCAACTGGAATACGTCTAGCTCCAGTTTCCCAATTTGTGTATTGGGTGGGATTATAACCCAGAGATAAAGCAAATTGCTTTTGGTTCATACCTCCAAGCCCCCGGAAAGCCCGGAGACGCACCCCTATATCACTGTATATTTTTGCATTCATTTAAATATTATTATTTTACTGATTCACGCTTCAATTCGCCTACGTTTGTTTTAATTCAAACAACCCCCTGTTCGCGGGGGGCATAGGTGTCCTACCACCTTTCCCATGTGGCGCAACCACATCTTCTGTACATGTACTCAACTCGAACGAAGAAGCCCGCTTTGCTGCAAGCAGCGGAACTAAATCTAATGGAGTATTGTGTTGCGTCAAACAAATATTAATAAGACTAAAGTTACGCCTTGCACCCATGGATGTGAGGCGGGCTTCCTCTCAATCAAGCTCACAGAATCAAGAACAGCTCTTGTGAATCAATCAGCACTAGAGAATAAATCCTGCAATTTATTCAAATGCGGGCCAAAATGTTGCAATTTTCTGCGCTTTCCGACATGTCAAATCATAAGCATCTGCAAAGATATTTCATAAAAGTTGCTTTTTGACTACTTTTTTGATTGACATAAAGTTGTTTTAAAGCTACTATCCTTCCATAGACAAACGGAAGGACAGACAATGCCGCTCGATAATCTTTCATACAATTCACCAAGTGCACCGACAGCCGTCGACCGCATGAATTCATTCAAAGATGCTGACTGGTACGAAGACAACGGCCCCGATTTTGAAAAGCTGCAACAGGCTCAGGAGTGGATAGAGGAAGCTGCAAAAAAAATCAGTGACCTCGACCTCTCCACAGACGATGCAAAAACCTTTCAGGATCAGTTCGCTGATTTGATGGAGGCAGCTTCTCAGGAACTGGGAGGCGCTATGCACCTGCTCGAAAACAAGAGGGAGTTACTGTGATGACTGACAGCATTATCGCAATTGTCGTTTGTACCTGCCTAGCCATGCTGATGGTGCTGGTTGGTTTGAATTATCTGTCTGGATGCGGTGTCGAAAACGGTAGCTGCATCACTGTTGAAGACTTTATTGCAGGAGTGGAGAAATGACGAGTGTATTAGACGATACAATTTCACAGATTGTGGATCTGGCAGAAGCGCAAGGCATTGCCAGAAGTGTAACCGAAAGGGCAACACGGTTAAATTACCAAAATCTCGCACTGCTGAGCGACAACGTTCAGAAAGATTTTTTAATCAAAGACCTTCTTTCAGCACTCAAAGACCTTGTTGAGCAAGACGAAGCTAACCGCCCAGATGGGCCACTTCTGGATTGTGACAGAGCTTATCGCGTCATTAAACAAGTGGAGGGTAAATCATGAAACATACACCGGGGCCTTGGAAGGCAGCCGAACAAGGTGACTACGGTGATTTTGATGGGAACTCAAGAGTCATACTTGGCGATGACCGCAGGATAGCAGTTGTTCAGCACTCAGGCACAGACGAGGACGAGGCGAACGCCCACCTAATCGAAGCCTCACCCGATCTTTTAGAGGCACTCAAGCACGCGAGACTAATGATTATGAACTCTGGTATCGACACGACTGGAACAGCCGTTCCTATGTACGACGCCGCAATCTCTAAAGCGGAGGGTAAATCATGAAACACACACACACAGGCGAAAACCGTGAATTGTGGATGATGGGCCATTTAAATGAATGCCTGAATGTACGGGGGCTGGATATGTCCCTGAAAGGATCGGCAATACATACAGAACATCAACTTGTACCACATGCGATGGTACAGGCAAAACCATCACAGTTGGAAAGGCGGCTAATGATGACTAACGCTTTTGAAAAGTTCGGCATCAAGCATCTATCAGCCAGCAGTTTAAACCTATACACCGCACAGCCTTCCTTATGGGTTGGTAAGTATCTTTTGAAGTGGAAAGATGAAGTCGGCGCGGGTGCATGGCGTGGATCAGCCGTAGAGGCCGGAATTAATCTGGCACTCTATGACTTTGAGGCTACCTTAGAGCAATGTCATTCAAAAGCTCTTGAACTCTTTGAAAAAGATGCAATGGGCGATTGTGACGAGAAGGTGGATAAAGAACGCGCATCCATTTTACCTATGCTTGAGCAGGCTATTCCTGTGTATAGAGAAGCTGGAAAACCTGTTCGCACTCAAAAGAAAATACTGACATGGATTGATGGTGTTGATGTGCCTTTAATCGGCTTTGTTGACTATGAGTATACAACAAGCCTGAATGACTTGAAAACCACTCACAGGATACCGTCCAAGCCATCACCAGCCCATTGTGCGCAGGTGGCAATATATGAGAAGGCGACAGGAAAGAAACCGTCCCTCACCTACGTATCAACTAAGAAAACCGCGACCTATGAAGTCGAAGATATTGAGGAGCACTGGCAGCAAGTTGTGAGGTCAGCAAAGGCTATTCAAACCCTGCTAACCAGAAGTGAAACAGGCCGTGAGGCGCTTGAAATATTCTCACCAGATTTTAGTAGTTTTTACTGGTCAGAGCAAACCAAGCAGAACGCTACGGAGGCACTAATCTATGTCTGATATTGACCCAAAAGTAGGTGAAGCTCTTAGACAATGCGGCATCGGTCAAGAAGGCGCATGGAAGCATAAACAATCCGGTAAATGGATTGTAGCTCATTGGGCACTTGAAAGACTGTCTGCATTCAAAGGCATTACCTATGACGAGCCAAAATTCCTAGTCACGGAGAGAGACGCAGCAGCCGTTGTTGTAACTGGACGGCTTGGCGATAAATCTGAATGGTCGGTTGGTGAGGCTGTTGTAGGGCTTAATTATGAGGTTAAAGGCAAACAGCCGGGCTACCCATATGCAATGGCAGAAAAAAGAGCCAAGGACCGCGTAATTCTAAAGCTTATCGGCCTGCATGGTCATGCTTATTCAGAAGAGGAAGCGGATGACTTCAAACAAGAAACCCCTGCAAAACAAGAGGAGCCTGCCACGAAAGAAAGCAATCCTTTTGCAGAGAAACAACCCTCACCTGCTGAGCAGAAATACAATGAAATCATAGCAGCACTTAGTAAAGCCCAAACCCCTGAAAGGTTAAAACAACTAAAGCAGGCAGCAGAAAGGCACAAAGTGGCATTTCCAGAGGAAGCGCAATTAGATCTTGAAAAGCATTACGCTGAATGCCTGACAAAGCTAACAGAACAGAAGGAGGCAGCATGAGCGAGAAGAATTTAATAGCTATGCGAGACGCAATTTTAGCGATGACGTTTCGGGAAATGGTCCGTTTATCTGAAAGTCTGCAATTGTTAATTATCAATGAAGGCGGGGCAATGGTTGATGAAAACAAACTGTCAACCGCTCTTATAACGTGGGCAGAAAACGTTGAATTGGAAGAGGAGGCAGCATAATGGCAGGATCAATCAATAAGGTAATTTTGGTAGGAAACCTTTGCGCCGATGTAGAGCGAAGAACCATGCAAAATGGTAAGCCTGTATGCAACTTACGGGTAGCTACTTCTGAAAGCTGGAAAGACAAAGACACAGGAGAGCGTAAAGAGCGCCCAGAGTTTCACCGCGTCGTAATTTTCAGTGAAGGTCTTTGCCGGGTTGCAGAGGCGTATCTGAAAAAAGGCTCAAAAGTTTATCTCGAAGGCCAAATTCAGACAAGAACGTACGAGCAAGAAGGCCTCACCAAATACGCAACCGAGATTGTGCTGCAGGGCTTTAATGCAAATCTCACGCTATTGGATAGCCCTAACTCAGGCAGAACGTATGACGGAAACGATAGTGGTGAGCCGGCTGGTGGTTTTGGTGGCGGTGGCTTCGGGGACGACATCCCTTTTGCTCCAGTCAAACTCATTTAGGTAATTCTCTAACCTCCCTAGAGGGTTCTGACGGGCGGCCCTCGCTTCTCCCCATTAGCCCGTCACTTTGAAAGGATGTGGATATGAATTTTGAAAAATTAACACCAATAGAGGGTGGTTCTGGAGGCTGCTTATATTGTGGTTATCAGCACGAGATTTTGCCTTTGGATAAAGGTGGCGTCATAGCGGTCGGATTTGGGAGCGCGACTCTTACTAAAAATAACCAAACCGTCTACTGCGAAACAGAAGTAACTGAAGAGAACTTTATGACTTTTCAAGAAGCAGAAGAAATAGCCTCAAATGAGCCAGAAAACGACTGGAGAATTCATCTTATTGCACCGCTCAGTGAGCGTCATTATCAGCGACAAGGTGAAGGGCATTGGGTGCTTTATGAAAAAGGTATGGGGTTTGCTTAACACCACACCTGTAGAGGCTGGAACGAGTGGATTAAATGACATTACCCACGGATGAAAACGGTTCAGTCTCTTCAAGTGCGGCGGCGCTGAAAGCAGAAGCGCATTAAAAAGCGACTAGCCAACCCGCGTAAGGCTTTGATAGCAGCGGCGGGGTCTCGCATAGCCGGGGTAGCGTCCGGCCCGCACTACAGACAAGTTGAGCAATCAACGCGCTTAGCGGTTTTCTGTTATCCGCTGTCTGGAAAAACCGAACTTGAAACAGGAGAACTTAAATGCTGCACATGCTGATAACAATGGAGATACACGAGGTTATAAAACTGGAAGTTCCAGAAGAAGTAAACGGCTTCAATAAAATAACCCGTGTTCCTAACGGCTGGATATACAGCACGAATAGCTATGGCGTCTTTGTTCCTTTTAATAGTGAATGTAACATGGAGCGGCGTAAAGATGCTCTTCAAGGCTAAGAAGAAAAAGCCAAAAATTGATAAAAGCCAGTTGGCTATAGGGCTACCCAAAAAGTTTGGGATAATAGACAAGACTAAGCTCTTTGTTGATTGCGTCGTTCGCTTTAGAGACCCGGCATACCTAAAGAGCTTTAAAGGTGCAGCCTGCTTTGCATGCGGGATTATCGATGGGACTATAATAGCAGCCCACATACGCCCCGGCTGGTACGCAAGAAGCAAGCCGCACGATTTTTGGACGATTCCACTTTGTAGCCGCTGCCATGCAATTGAAGGCAAAAACCCTACAAAATTTTATGCCGCTTTAGGCTACACGATTAAGCAGATCAAACGGATTGCATACAGTCGTTATAGGAGTTGGTTAAGTGGCTAAGATTTTTCTAAAAAAAGACCTCGGCATACTACGCCCTGCTGACAGCATAGCAGAAGAATATATCCAGGGTATTGGTTTTGGGAAGCTTCTTGAATGCGCCATAACACAGCCCCGAAACATTAAACACCACAGAAGATACTGGTCAATGGTGGGCCTGATTTTCAAGAACCAGAGATATTTCCAGACGAAAGAAGATCTACATAACGCCATCAAAATCAAAACTGGATATAGCACTGTATATCAGTTCAAAGACGGCACTTACTGGCATAGCCCCGGTTCAATTAAATTCAGGAGCATGGATCAAGTCGCTTTTGAGATTTTTGAAAACAAAGCGGTCAACTTTATCACATCAGAAGTAGTTCCGGGCCTATCGAGTGAATTACTTAAAGCAGAATTGGAGGGCTATTTATGAATAGGAAATTCAGAGAAGGGCTTCAACGCCAAGCCGAAATCGCCAACATGACTAACGACCAAAAGGGCTTTTATCTTTTGAATGCTGTCAGGCAATTATCATTTCAAGGCGGCGACCCAGAAGAAGAACTTATTTGGATGCTGGTGGATCGGGGCGGCATTTTGCAAGGCATACTTGCGGCGGCTCAACTAGAAAATGAAGGCACTTTACAATGAGTGACATACACCCAAAGCAATTAGAGAATGTGAAGGCGGATATTCTGGCAGTGCTTGAGAATGGGCCAGAGGTAACGAAAGGGAACTTCACGGAGCGACTCGAGGCGGTTGCAGAGGCAGCCACTCGGGCTGCGTTTAGGGTGCTGCCGATTGAGGATGCACCGAAGGATGGAACTAAAGTTCTGGCTTTTCAAAAAGGTAACGAGAATGCTCGAAACTTTAACGCTCGCATTGATACGTTTAGAACGGATACGTTTGTGGCAAACAGAGGCGTTTGGTGGAGGGAACTTCCAGAAGCACCTTATGCTGGTTTTATCCCAATACCAACACAGGAGAGTGAGTGATGGGTGACTGTGTGCAGTTTTTAATGGATTCCGTTGAGTACGCCAAGGATTCTGAGCAGGTTCAAGCCCTCCAGCAAGAAAACGCTCAGCTAAGAGCATTCTTGTTTACACTGTTCAAAAGAAGCCATCTTCACTGTCAAAAAGGCACAGACAGCTTCCTAATGAAACAGGCACATTTTGATAATTGTATGGATATTGAGATGATTTTAAAAGGTGGTGGTGATGACGACTAAAGTTTTTCTTAAAGGTGAAGCGGGAGAGGTTGAGGTATCCGATTGCAAGGATTTTTCAGGTGACCTTGGCGCTGATAGTCCCAAAAAATTAGTTGACGAAGCTATAAGAGCTTACAAGGCGCTCCAGCCGCAGCCAGATTATGAAGTAACTTACACCCCAGAGGAATCATGGATAAAAAGATAAAAGCCTATCTGGATAGCTTGCATCCATCAGAGTTGAAATTTTGTTCAGCAATAGATTGCTGGTGTACAGGCTGTATCAGAAACAGAGAAGTAACCCCCCAAGACCTTACTGATTACATGAGAGAACGCGGGTTGCAGATGGAAGTGCAAGGGCCTGATGTGTCGCAAGAGGCCCAAGCGGTAATATCAGAGAAACTATGGAAAAAGAAGAAAGGAGAGTAGATGGACACCCTAAAAGCACTCAACAAAATGGAAACCAAGCTTAGCGGCTATCAAACCACCTTGAGGCAAGCAGCCGAAGAGATTAAGCAGCTTCGCGAACTTCTGGGTGAGGCGGTTGAAATTGTCTCCGAGGATGACCCAAACAGAGACCATCCAACATACTCTAATGTCATTAGGAGAGCTGAATTACTTCTCAAGAGGAAGTTTTAGAAAGGAGAGTAGATGAAAGCACGTATCGAGCCGCGAGGCTTGCCTATTGAATTAGCTGCCCAATATGTCGGATTATCACTTTCGACATTCTCTGCAGAGGTAAAGAAAGGGCTAGCACCAGAACCGACATGGTTGACCAAAAACCGCAAGGTGTGGTTGCGTGAAAAGCTGGATGATTACTTAGACCGTAAAGATAAGGGTATGGAGGTATCTGAAACATGGTCAGACAGGATAGCAAAACTTCGCTCAAATACATCTGGCGCCCAAAAGCAAAAGGCAAGCAATACACATACTACCGCAGGGACAAGCAAACGATCCGTATAGAAGGTGAGTTTATGTCATATGAATTCCTGTGTAACTATCAGGATATTCACGCCACATTTGAAGATCCAGGCAAAGCACCCGCAGCCAAAGGCACTTGGGCAAAACTGATAGAGCAGTATAAAGAATCCCGTTATTTCGAAAATCTGTCTGAGCAGTCCAAAAGCAGTTACCGAACATATCTCTCTTTGCTTGAAGAATATTTTGGCGACATCCCTGTCGCGCTCCTGACAACACCTGAAGTCTATGACCTCCAAGAAGCCCTTCAGGATACACCCCGCAAAGCAGATTATGTTATTTCAGTATTGAGCCGCCTCATTACATACGGAATAAAAAAGGGATACAGAAACGATAACCCTGCCCTAAAGGTTGAGAAGATCAGCAAGCCGGAAGGCCACCGCCCTTGGGAAGATTTTGAAATCACCGCATTCAGAAAGAAATGGAAGCCTGATACGGTTGAGAGAATCGCCTTTGAGCTCCTATTATCCACCGGACAACGCGGCGGCGATGTTATAAAGATGACCCGCCAGTTTTACCGTAAAGGCTGGATAAAGGTTAGGCAGGAAAAGACAGACGAGCTTGTAGATATCCCCGCGGCAAAAGCCCTAGCAGACATCCTTGACCCTTGGCTGGAAAATCACCCCCACATGATGCTGATAACAAACAGCAGAGGTGCACAATTCAAGAAACGTAACTTCCAAAAAATCATGAGGGACGCATATAAGGAGTGCGGATTTGGTCTGGATGTAACCACACACGGCCTCAGATACACCGCAGCTACTATCCTCCATGAATTGGGTCTGGATTGGGAAGTTATCGCCTCAATTACAGGCCACTCAACCATGCAGATGGTGAAGAAATACACCCGTAAAAAACGACTCGCTGCAAGGGCAATTGCCAAGCTTGACGAGAACCAAATAGGAACCAAACTGTAAAACCGCTTTCGAAAAAGTGTAAAACCGGATTTTTCGGAAAAAACAAAACCCCCGAAATTACTATGAATTTCAAGGGGTTGTATGGGGCGAATGACCGGGATCGAACCGGCGACCTCCTGAGTCACAGTCAGGCGCTCTAACCAACTGAGCTACATTCGCCATAAATGAGGCGCCCTATTTAGCCCCCATCCGCTGGTGGGTCAAGGCGATTTCTTCAATTTGCTTTAAAAAATTGATCCAGCCTTTCAATCGCTTCGCTCAAGACTTCCTCTCGCTTGCAAAAACAAAAGCGCACAAAATTGGTTTTCGCCCCCTCTGATGCGTAAAATGCGCTGACCGGAACTGCCGCAACACCAGCTTCGGTCGTGATCTTCTTGCAAAATTCTTCGTCAGTTCCCTCAAAGCCAATAGAATTGATATCAGCATTGATAAAATAGGTGCCGTCGCAATCTGCTGTCTCGAACCCGATGGATTGCAGGCATTTTTGATAAAGTCCCGCTTATGTTGCATGCTGTCTTTTAAATTCTGATAAAATTCATCATCCTTACCAAGCCCGAAAGCAACAGCGTTCTGAAGTGCCGGCGGTGTCGTAAAGGTAACGAACTGGTGCGCTTTGGCAATTTTGGCTATCAACTCCTCAGCCCCGGTCACGTAACCTACTTTCCAGCCTGTCAGGGAAAAGGTTTTACCGGCGGATCCAATACGCACGGTGCGATCTCCCATTCCCGGTAATGTGGCGAGAGGAATATGCCGGTTCAAACCGAAAACAATATGCTCATAGACCTCATCACAGACTGCATAGGCGTCATATTTCTGAACATATTCAGCGAGCAATTCCAACTCTGATAGTGTGAAAACCTTTCCAGTCGGGTTCATCGGATTGTTCAGAAGAACCAGTTTGGTTTTTTCTGAAAAAGCAGCATCGAGCCTGTCTTTTTGCAGCCCCCAGTGAGGCGGGTCCAGCCGGACTGATTTGACAATCCCTCCCGCCCTTAGGACCAGCGGCAGGTAACAGTCATATAAAGGCTCCAGCAGGACAACTTCATCCCCCGGATTTATCAACGCCATCAGACAGTCATTAAGAGCCTCAGTAGCACCAGACGTGACCAATACACCACTGTCGGGCTCAACAGCAATTCCATAGAAACGATGATTTGCATCCGTTACAGCCTGGCGGAGCTCTGCTGTTCCCATCATCGGAGGATACTGGTTAGGACCGTCCATCAAACCTTTTGCTGCCATCGCACGTATATCTTCGGGCCCATCTTCATCGGGAAAGCCCTGACCCAGATTTATTGCTTTATGCTGTATGGCAAGCTTGGACATGACTTCAAAAACAGTCGTTCCAAAACCCGATAACACGTCATTTGATTGCTTCACCATTGCCTGTCCCAATCTTTCCTTGCAGTCAATCTGCTAACAGGCATATCTTCACATTCAAATTGAAGCAAGCAATTAGGATAAGGATGAAATGACAGTTTCTTCCAAAATGTCAAAACTGGGCACAGAAAGCGCATTCGATGTGCTGGCCCAAGCGGCTCGACTTGCGCAAACAGGGCGAAATATTATTAATCTGGGCATTGGTCAGCCTGACTTTCCAACGCCAGATCATATCGTGGAAGCCGGAATAAAAGCGCTGAAAGACGGCCATCATGGTTATACTGCCGCCAATGGAATTCCCGAGCTCAGAGAAGCTGTCGCCGCGGATATTCTGAAACGTCGCGATGTTGAAGTTTCACCTGAGAATATCCTCATCATGCCGGGCGGCAAGGTCACCATGTCATTTGCCATCGAAATTTTTGGAGAGAGTGGCGCAGAAATACTGTATCCAAACCCGGGCTTTCCAATATATGAAAGCATGATCCGCTACTCCGGTGCACAGCCGGTACCCATCCCCCTTATCGAGGAGAAAGGGTTTTCGTTCGATGCGGATTATGTACTCTCAAAAGTAAATGACAGAACACGGCTCATCATTCTCAACACGCCGGCCAATCCAACAGGCGGCGTCATCCCGCCAGAAGAACTTTCAAAACTGGTAACTGGGCTGCAAGACTGGCCAAATGTCTATATTCTTTCTGATGAGATTTATAGCAGGATGACCTATGACGGGCTGCAGCATCACAGCCTTCTTTCCCATCCGGAAATTCGGGATCGTCTGATTATTCTCGATGGCTGGTCAAAAACTTACGCCATGACAGGATGGCGCCTTGGATGGGGATTATGGCCCGACTCCCTGATTGAATATGCCAAAAGGCTGTGTATCAACTACCACTCCTGTGTGAATGCTGCTGCGCAGTATGCGGGTATTGCTGCCCTGAGCGGTGATCAGTCGCCTGTCGATCACATGATGACTGCTTTTGATGCGCGCCGACATTTGATCCATGAGCGGCTGAACGCGATGGCTGGTGTATCCTGCATTATGCCAAAAGGCGCATTTTATGCCTTTGCCAATATCAGCAAAAGCGGACTGAGCTCAAAGGAATTTCAGAATAGACTCCTTGATGAAGAAGGGGTTGCCGCAATCGCGGGTACAAGTTTCGGCAAGGATGGAGAAGGATATATACGCTTTTCCTATGCCAGCTCCATCGAAAATATTGAAGACGCGATGGGGAGAATGAACCGATTTATGGATAGAGTAAAAGCCTGAAATGACTGAAACCGAATTTGACAAGCGGCTGACCGCACTTGAGCTGAAATTGATGGATCAGGATCAAATGATCACTGACCTCAGTGATATGGTCAATCGACAGTGGCAGGAAATTGAAAGTCTGCAAGCGAAACTCAAAACCGCCCATAGCCGGATTGTCTCTCTAGAAGACAGCCTTCCCGCACCCGGCGCATCAGCAGAAAAGCCGCCGCATTATTAAAAATTCCGAAAAGTTTTTCCAAAATATTCTCAATAATCAAAGATACAATTCATGACATCTGACCAATTGAAACAAGCTTGCAAAATATACGTTATCAATCGGCAGCAGGACACAGAGCGAAGAGAAAGGGTGACTTCAGAACTTCGCTCGTTGGGTTTGGATTGTGAGATTGTTAGAGCTATTGATGGATATGCAATTGATGCGCATAAAGCCCCGGAATATGACGCTAAAAAACGATTGAGATATTTTGGGCGGCATATGACCGAAGGGGAAATCGGTTGCCTGATGTCACACCGTAAAGTCTACAAGACCATGCTCGATCAATCGGTTTCCCATGCTCTGGTCCTTGAAGATGACGTTCATTTTGAAAGCGATCTGCCGCAAACTCTCGAGCAACTTATCAACAATGCGGATAACTGGGACATAGTGCGTTTCATAAACAAACTTAAAGTGCTGAAAAGTTGGCACACCACATTCGACAGGCTTGAAAATAAATATGCGCTCGAATTGCTACAAGCCGCACCGGGAGCCGCATATGCCTATATGATCAATGAAAAAGCAGCCAAACGTATTCTGGACGTTACTCAGACAAACTGGCTGCAAATAGATGTTACACACAGCCGTTATTGGAAAACGGGGCTAAAGACACTTTGCCTGATACCGGCACCTGTTACGCATGACTACGAAATCCAGTCTACGATCGGCGAGAAAAGATTTGATAAAAACCTGCAGATCACTGGTATTGCCAAACTTACACATATGCTGCACCGGTTCTGGTTCAAAGTCAGCAGTAGTTTTCTAAAGCGGGCGCACTATATATTCCAAAAATCGACATATCGCTATAAACCTTCACAGAAATAGGCTTGCACAGACCAAGGGGGCTCTATACAAGCTGCAAATCCTCAACCTCACGTGAATTGACAGGAACCAACCATGTCTGAAAAGACCAAAAAAGAAGCACCCGAAGATGATCCGGTCGCTATTTATATTCTAGAGGCGCTAGAATTTGGCGATGAAGTGTCCCCAAACACCATCGCGCAAACAATCGCCCGCGATAAAGCCAAAGAGACTTCTCCCCCTGATTTCTGGCGAAAATTCATGACAGCTGTTCGCCAGCAGGCAATCCATCTTGCTCGCAATGGCCGGATCGAAATTGTTCGTAAGGGCCAGGCTGTCGATCCCAACGACTTTAAAGGGCTCTACAAACTGAGATTGCCTAGAAAATGATCAACAAGGCAGCCTGATAGCGGGTTATTTCATTTTCATACCTTCTAATATTGAGCAAAAAATATACATTTGCCTATTTTTTATACACAAATTTTGTGCAATAAATTGGCATATAGTAATTAGTCGGTCCAAAAACCTACGAATTCTGTGCTGTAAAAAAAATTGTCGCTTACCTGAAAACTGGCACGGCTCGTGCTATATACAGTCACAGGCGCTGGTGCCGTAATTTGACGCAACTACCGAAGAAGTGACAAATGAAGAAAATCGAAGCTATCATCAAGCCTTTTAAACTGGACGAAGTGAAAGAAGCCCTTCACGAAGTCGGCCTTCAAGGAATTACCGTGACAGAAGCCAAGGGCTTTGGTCGTCAGAAAGGTCATACAGAGCTTTATCGCGGCGCCGAATATGTCGTGGATTTTCTACCAAAGGTGAAAATTGAAATCGTTCTGGAAGACGAGCTTCTGGAACGCGCAATTGAGGCCATTCAATCGGCTGCACATACGGGACGCATTGGGGATGGAAAGATTTTTGTCTCTTCCGTTGAAGAAGTCATCCGTATTCGCACCGGAGAGACAGGCAAAGACGCCGTCTGATTTGAACCCACCACCCTTGAATGGGACTAGTCGTAATAATTCTTAACAGAGAGACACAAACCAATGAGCACAGACGATATTTCAAAAGTTCTTGATATGATCAAGGAAAACGAAATCGAATATGTTGACCTTCGTTTTACAGACCCCAAGGGTAAGTGGCAGCATCTTGCAATGCATGCTGATGCCGTTGAAGAAGAAACATTTACGGACGGTATCATGTTTGACGGCTCTTCCATCACTGGCTGGAAAGCAATCAACGAGTCTGACATGACATTGAAGCTGGATCCAACTTCCGTAGTTGTTGATCCTTTTGCTGCGCGCCCGACAATTATTATCTTCTGCGATATTGAGGATCCAACAAGTGGTGAAAGCTACGAGCGTGACCCACGTTCTGTTGCCAAAAAAGCAGAAGCTTACCTTGCCTCTACAGGTATCGGCGACTCAGCATATTTCGGACCTGAAGCTGAATTCTTCATGTTTGATGACGTTCAATTCGCAAATGACAGTCACCACACATTCTACAAACTTTCAGATTCTGAAGCACCATACATGTCCGGTGAAGACATGGAAGGCGGCAACACAGGTCACCGTCCAGGCGTCAAGGGTGTTACTTCCCTGTACAGCCAGTTGACAGCGGTGCAGACATTCGCTCGGAAATGGTTTCAGTCGCCAAAGAAATGGGCCTGCGCGTAGAAAAACATCATCACGAAGTAGCACCATCTCAGCATGAACTGGGCTTCAAGTTCAATTCACTGGTAGGCGCCGCGGATGACATTCAAAAGCAGAAATATGTGATTCATAATGTTGCTCACGCCTATGGTAAAACAGCTACCTTCATGCCAAAGCCTGTCTCTGGCGATAATGGCTCCGGTATGCATGTGCATCAGTCAATCTGGAAAGAAGGCAAGCCTGCTTTCGCCGGTTCTGGCTACGCGGGTCTGTCAGAGTCCGCACTTTATTACATCGGCGGAATCATCAAACACGCCAAAGCAATTAATGCGTTCACAAACGCCTCCACCAACTCTTACAAGCGTCTGATCCCAGGGTTTGAAGCACCAGTTCTTCTGGCATATTCCGCACGGAACCGCTCAGCGTCCTGCCGTATTCCTTACTCTGGCAGCCCGAACGGTAAACGTGTTGAAATTCGCTTCCCTGATTGTACAGCCAACCCATACCTCGCCTTTGCTGCGATGATGATGGCCGGCCTCGATGGTATCCAGAACAAAATCCATCCTGGCGACGCGATGGACAAAGACCTGTACGATCTTCCAGCAGAAGAGCTGAAAGACATTCCAACAGTAGCAGGTTCACTGCGTGAAGCTTTGGAAGCACTTGATGCGGATCGCGAATTCCTCACAAAAGGTGACGTGTTCACGAATGACATGATCGACGGTTACATTGCCATGAAATGGGAAGATGTTTACCGCTTTGAACATGCCCCACATCCTGCTGAATTCGACATGTATTTCAGCGTTTAATACAGGTTGATATCTGAAATATTTAAGGCCGCATCTGTGTATGCGGCCTTTTTTATGACGTGCAACCTGTCACATTTCCATGAATATCCGAATGACAGCCGACTGTCCCCCGAGTAATCTTCGACTTCGTAGCGGGAGACATAATGTGAATTCTGAGGAAGAAGAATTTAAGGCAGCTCGTCGGAAGGTGAGAAAACTCAGGCATTTCTATAGCCACCTGAGCACATATGCCGTTGTCATAACATTTCTGCACATCATTAATCTCCTGACATCATCCTATTACTGGGCCATATGGCCTGCGCTTGGTTGGGGGTTTGGCCTCGCGATGCATGCCATAGGAACCTTCCAGTGGGCGCCGTTTTTGGGTCCCGAATGGGAAGAGCGACAAGTACAGAAATTGCTCGATCAAAAAAGACGGCAAAAAGAAAATGAAGGACCTGCAACCGATTAAGGCTTGGGAACTTCTCTTGGATTACCGTTCTCGTCAATGGCGACGAAAATGTACGTCCCCTCGGTCACTGTTATTTCTGTAGGGTCCAGCTTCCGTTGCACGATCGTTGTGAGTTTCACATGCATTGAAGTACGACCAACTTTTTCAATATAGCCATATATACTAACGATATCACCAACCTTGATCGGCTGCAGAAAAGTCATGGCTTCAACTGCAACAGTCACCACCCTGCCCTTTGCACGCCGCGCTGCCATAATGCCGCCGGCAATATCCATTTGCGAGAGCACCCAGCCCCCGAATATATCTCCGTTATTATTCACATCCCGTGGCTGAGGAGCAGTTCGAATGATAGGATCGCGTTTGTCTGTACTCATAAATGCAAATGTCCTAAAAAAATTAGTCTGTCTGGAAATTATACACTTTAATTGCTATCACATAACAGTATTCTAGGTCATCAACGTTTCAGTATCTTGATTAAGTGAAATTCAAAAATGTCTGATCTCTTTCAGCAGCCAAAATCCGAATCCAATGACTACTCAGCCAAGGACATTGAAGTTCTTGAAGGGCTGGAGCCAGTTCGTAAACGCCCCGGAATGTATATCGGTGGCACGGATGAGCGCGCACGCCACCATCTGGCCGCTGAAGTGCTCGACAATTCAATGGACGAGGCTGTTGCCGGATTTGCCAGTCGGATTGATGTTGAGCTTTTTGCCGATGGGTCAATTGCCATTCGCGACAACGGTCGGGGCATCCCAATTGATCCACACCCAAAATTTAAAGATAAATCTGCGCTGGAAGTCATTTTGACCACCCTGCATTCAGGCGGCAAATTTTCCAACAAAGTATATCACACAGCAGGGGGATTGCATGGTGTGGGTGTTTCAGTTGTAAATGCGCTTTCGTCAAGAACTGTCGTTGAAGTTGCCCGAGACAAGGAACTATGGCGGCAGGAATATTCACGCGGCATGCCAACAACTCCCCTTGAAAAGGTGGGCGCCGCCCCAAATCGGCGCGGAACCATGATTCATTTCCGCCCAGATGATGAAATATTTGAAGAAGGCACAGCGCTTCGTCCCGCCAAGCTCTATAAAATGGTGCGATCGAAAGCGTATTTGTTCCGCGGCGTTGAAATCCGCTGGAAAGCAGCACCTGAACTGATCAAAGATGACACCCCGGCAGAGGATAACCTGCATTTTCCCGGTGGACTGTCTGACTTTTTGGCAGCCACTTTGGAAAATCGGCAAACCGTTACAGCTGAACCTTTTGCCGGACGTGTTGAAATCGAAGGCGATAAAGGCCGTGTGGAATGGGCCATTGCCTGGCCGGCTGATAATCTGACTTTTCTGAATTCATATTGTAACACGGTTCCAACTCCCGAAGGTGGTACTCATGAAGCAGGTTTCCGATCTGTATTGCTAAGAGGCTTAAAAACCTACGGTGATATGATCAACAACAAAAAAGCCGCTCAAATTACAGCAGAAGATATTATGAGCGGTGCTTCCGCAGTCTTGTCAGTTTTTATTCCAGAACCTCAGTTTCAGGGGCAGACGAAAGAAAAATTGGCTACCCCGGAAGCAGGACGATTGGTAGATGCAGCTCTCAAAGATCATTTTGACAACTGGCTGGCCTCTGCACCAGATCAGGCAAATAACCTGCTGAACTGGATCATATCCAAATCCGAAGAACGACTGCGCCGTCGGGCTGAAAAGGATACGAGCCGCAAAACTGCGACAAGCCGTCTGCGCCTGCCCGGTAAACTGGCTGATTGCTCCAATAGTGGAACCGAAAATACTGAACTTTTCATCGTTGAGGGTGACAGTGCGGGCGGTTCAGCCAAACAGGGGCGCGATCGAAAAACACAGGCGATCCTTCCGTTGCGCGGTAAAATTCTGAACGTTGCTTCTGCTGGGTCCAGCAAAATCAAGGCTAATCAGGAACTCAGCGATCTAATTCAGGCACTTGGCTGCGGAACACGAGATAAATACAACCGAGAGGATCTGCGTTACGATAAAGTCATTATCATGACCGATGCGGACGTTGACGGGGCTCATATTGCGACCCTGCTGATGACATTTTTCTATCAGGAAATGCCTCAACTTATTCGTGATGGTCACTTGTACCTGGCGCAACCTCCGCTCTACAGAATCACGCAAGGCAGCAAAACGGCATATGCGATGGACGACAAGCATCGCGAACAGCTACTGGCCGAAGAGTTCACAGGACGCGGTAAAATCGACATTAGCCGATTTAAAGGACTTGGTGAAATGCCGCCTGCGCAGTTGAAAGAAACAACCATGAACCCTGAAAAACGCGTACTGCTCAGAGTTCAAATTCCAATGGAAGAGTTTGGCGAAACGGCAGATCGCGTAGAAAGCCTGATGGGCAAAAAGCCAGAGCTGCGGTTTTCATTCATTCAGGAAAATGCACGCTTCGCCGATAATCTGGATATTTAGAAACGACAGCTGTCTACCAGCTTAACCATTCACGCATGATTTTATTTGTCTCCATGGGGCGCTCCATGGTTGGCAGATGTCCACAATTATCAATAATGTGAAATTCCGAATCCGGAATTTTCTCTGCCATTTTCTGCTGGACAGGCGCTGGAATCAGAGCATCTTCGTTACCGCTCAGGACAAGCGTCGGACAGGATATACTGGATAGCTCAGCATTGCGGTCTTTGCGGTTAAGAATAGCTGTTTCCTGACGGATAAACCCGTCCCGACCGATATCCTGAGCCATTTTATAGATCCGCGAAGTAAGATCGGTATCCTGAAACCTGTCTGGATGTATCAGCATCGGCAGCAGGCTTTCCGTCACACCTTTAAATGTGCTCCCGCGTTCAACAAGCCTGATAAAATCCAGTCGCCGTTTTTTATCCTTTGGACTGTCTGCATCCGCACGGGTATCCATCAAAGCAAGCCGCTGGACCCTCTCAGGTGCGCGAAGGACAATTTCAAGCGCGATGTACCCGCCCATCGACAATCCGGCCAGTGAAAATTCATCCGGTGCCTGCTCAAGAATAGAGGTTGCAATTTCTTCAACTGTTTCGTGCTGATCATGACGGGCAACCGTGATTTCAGCCATGTCGCCAAGGGCCTGAATCTGATCACGCCACAAATCTTTCGTGCATAACAGTCCAGGAACCAGAATCAGCGGCGTTTTATTTGTCATTGTTACTCTCTTTTTGCATCACGTGAACTAACAACTATCACGCTTGGACCAAAATATTCTAGGGGCGACTCTAGAATATTTTCTGACTACACAAATTAGCAACATTTTGACGATATATTGCTCAAAACACTAGGAAAACCCTGAAAAAGGCAGGAAATGTTTGACAGAGCAACATATTTCACTAAATTGCCCAATGTTTTTACGTAGAATTAGATTATTGGTGGTAGTTTTTAACGCATGACATTTGCTGATCTCGGCCTTAGCCGGAAGTCCTCAAAGCAGTGGACGATTCTGGATACACCACACCGACCCC
Organism: Sneathiella glossodoripedis JCM 23214; assembly: GCF_000616095.1. Lineage (GTDB taxonomy): Bacteria > Pseudomonadota > Alphaproteobacteria > Sneathiellales > Sneathiellaceae > Sneathiella > Sneathiella glossodoripedis. The sequence continues at coordinate 704,373 of NZ_BAMS01000002.1, forward strand.
AATTCAGGAAAAAGCTATACCAACGGTACTGATGGGGCGCGATGTTTTGGGCATTGCCCAGACCGGAACCGGTAAAACGGCCAGTTTCACATTACCCATGATTGATATTCTTGCCTCCGGTCAGACAAAAGCCCGGATGCCTCGCTCGCTCATTCTTGAACCAACTCGTGAGCTTGCAGCGCAGGTTGCCGAAAATTTTGAAAAATATGGCAAATACAACAAACTCTCGATGGCTTTGCTTATCGGTGGTGTATCGTTCGCAGACCAGGAAGCCAAGCTCGATAAAGGGGTAGATGTTCTGATTGCCACGCCTGGGCGTCTTTTGGATCATTTCGAACGGGGTAAAGTTCTGCTAAACGGTGTAAAAACTCTGGTTATTGATGAAGCCGATCGCATGATGGATATGGGGTTCATTCCCGATGTTGAGCGCATCGTCTCTCTCATGCCACCCTTGCGTCAGACCCTGTTTTTCTCGGCAACCATGTCAAAAGAAATGCGCAAATTGGCGGACGCATTCCTGATGAACCCCAAAGAAGTGAAAGTCGAAGCGGTCTCACGCGCCGCGGAAACTGTCACACAAGGGTTGGTCAAAATCAAAAAACGTGAGAAGCGCCCTGCCCTGCGTCATATGCTCAAAGACGAGGCTGTCAAAAACTCGTTCATTTTCTGCAATCGAAAAAAAGACGTAGATATTCTGCTAGGCTCGCTGAACAAGCACGGTTTTAACGCCGGCGCCTTGCATGGCGATATGTCACAATCCCACCGAATGGAAACACTGGCCAAATTCAAGTCTGGTGAAATATCTCATCTGGTCTGTTCTGACGTCGCTGCACGTGGAATTGATATTTCAAATGTCAGCCATGTTTTCAATTTCGATGTTCCGATACATGCTGAGGACTATGTTCACAGAATTGGGCGTACGGGCCGCGCAGGTCAGGAAGGTCATGCCTATACATTGACCTGTAAAGGTGATGAAAAACATCTTGCTGCTATCTATAAAACCATCGGCCGGGAAATTCCTGAAATCCAACTGGATAATGCCTATGAAATTGCCGAAGAAGGCAAGGAAATCGAGAATCGCAGCAAATCCGCAGGAAAAAACAAATCTGAAGGCCGTGGCCGAAATAACTCTCGCAGCAGACATTCTGAAAGCTCGGTGGAAATGGAAAAACCAGCACGCAGTACGGCTTCAAAATCGCGTAATCAGTCAAAATCACGCAAGTCACGCTTTGCCAAGGATGAAGATGATACGCCGGTTATGGGACTTGGAGATCATGTTCCTGCATTTTTCCACATTGCTTTCCCAAAAACGCCGAATAATCTGAATTCATGAGCATTTGTCGAGACAGCATTCGTGCTGTCTTTTTCGTTTTTGCCTCCCTGTCCTGAACGTGCTAACACAGTGTAAAAGGCAGATTAAAGGATACTGGAATGCAAACAATTTTTATCATGGTCAAATGTGATCTGGGCAAAGCCTATGTCGTTGCCAATAAGGCAATTGAAATGGTGGAAAATGTTTCTGAAGTTTATTCCATCTCTGGAAAATATGATCTCATGATGAAATGTTATTTATCCGAAGATATGGATATTGGTCATTTTGTGAATGAGCAGATCCAGACACTGCCTCATATCAAGGACACATTTACAATGATAACGTTCAAGGCTTTTGCCTAGATTGCATTGTGCTCCCTACTCTTATTCACATCAATGATCGGAGTTTCAACTAACGCCAGATCATAACTTCAGGCATAAAAGTTACCAGCATCAATACAGCCAGAATGATTGCAGCAAATGGCAAGACAGATCGGCAGATCAATGCAAATGGTTCTTTGAAAGCTGTCATGGCGACCATCAGATTTATACCGATGGGTGGCGTTAAAAACCCGATTTCCAGATTGATGACCATCAAAATTCCCAAATGAACCGGATCAATACCAAATCCCGATGCAATGGGTAACAAAATCGGCGCGAGCACGAGAATTCCGGCATTGATGTCCAGAAAACAGCCTACGACCAGAAGCAGAACGTTAATGGCGACGAGAAATGCAAGTGGACTGTCCACATGTTGAGTTACCCAAGCCGTTAAATTCTGGGGGACTTCCTCTGCTGTGAGCAGAATATTCACACTCATAGCCATGGCGAGAAGCGGGTAAAGAGCACCCAACAGCTTTGCCGTAGATAATGAAATCTCATAAAAGTCAGATAATTTCATATCCCGATGGATGAAGATTTCAACAACAAGTGCATAAGCGAGTGCCACTGCAGCGGCTTCTGTTGGGGTAAAATATCCGGAATATATTCCCCCTAGCAAAATAATCGGCATCAATAGCGACCAGATACCATCCTTCAGGGCCGAGAGCAGTTCTTCCAACCGAACGGAAACTTTGGGCATATTTCGGTTTCGATAAAGCGCATAACCACTCATGATTACAGCCAGCACTATACCGGGAATTACACCTGCCTTGAACAGGTCCGTGATTGAAGTTTCAGTGACGATGCCAAATAAAATCAAAGGGATAGACGGCGGAATTACAACACCAAGCGTTCCGCCCGCGGTTAAGGCACCCAGGCTGAACCGTCTATCATAGCCCGCATCTTTCAATGCCGGATACAGAACCGCCCCCACGGATAGGAGCGTCACTGCAGAAGACCCTGAAATAGCTGCAAAAACGGTGCAGGAAATGATGGTGGCTACCGCAAGCTCCGGGAAGTGGTGCAGTCACAATTCGAACAACTGATATGAGCCGCTGGGCAATCTGTCCCTTGGACATGACATTGCCGCACAAAATAAAGAGCGGCACCGACAAAAGGACTTCCTTATCAAGTCCGATCCACATGTCCTCGATAATATATTCAAGAACACCATCCCCATAAAAATAATGGACATAAGCCGCCACTGCGAACAAGAGAATAACCAGATTCTGCCGCAGCAGTAAAAGCAGCAGGATCAGTAAAATCAAAACAGCTTCAAGCATACAACGCCTTTCCAACCCTGTTCATGAACTGCTCTTTAAACTCGGGGGAGATGGCGAAAGCAAAATACCGAATACCCACCGCCAAAAAGGCATAAGGCAAAATCATCTGAATTGGCCAAAGCGGCCAGTCCAATACAGCGGCTATTTCCTCATTTTCATAACTTGCCTGAACAAAACCAACAGCCAAATAGAATAGAATCAGATAAATCCCGCTGGACACAAAATCAGCCAGACGATCCACAAAAGCGTTCATTGACCGCGGAATGATACTATCCAGTATCTGGGGACGGATATTTTCGCCCTCTGCTGCGGCCAAAGACATTCCCAGAAACCCGGCAACAATCGCGGCATAAACGGCAAATCTTTGCGCCCCCCAAATGCCTGTATCAAACAGCTCTCTTCCCACAACATCACCCAACAGACTGATTGCCGTTGCACCGTAAGCAACCATGGTCAATGTCGCTTCCATCCGGTGATGGAGAAGACTTAATTGCAGCAATTTCATAAAGGGAAACACCCACTTAGAGGAGTTAAAACCCTAAACACCACAAGCCTGCTTGGCTTTTTCGATCTGTGCCTGAATATCCGCAGCATCACCGCCGATTTCCTCAATCAATTTTTGGCGTGACTGGGCGGAGCGATTGCGCCATTCCGATACCTCCGTGTCGGACAATTTTATGATTGTCCCTCCCTCGCTCGCGAATTTGTTCAACAAAGCGGCTTCAGCTCCCCTGACCTGCTGCCTCAGCTTTTCGGGCTTAACAACAGCATTTTCAAATGCGTCTCGCCCCTGTTCATCCAATCGATCCCATACCTTTGTACTCATCAGGACAAGACCGACCTGATGAGAGTGGTTGGACTGGACCCAATTACGGGCAATCTTTGACAGGCCCAGCGATGTAAAAGCCAGTCCCGGCAGATCAGCACCTTCGACAAGGCCCGTCTGCAGTGCTGCTGCAACTTCTGTAATGGGTAAAACGACGGAATTGGCACCGAAGCCATCTGCTGTGATTGAGGAGGCTTTGGTTGGTGCTACCCTCAATTTCTTGCCAGAGAGGTCCGCAAGGCCGGATACCTGAGAGGTAAAGGCGTATCCCATATTCCCAACTTCGCTCCACCCCAGAATTTTCAACCCCTTCTCTTCAAAACGGGTCTGAAAAACGGGGATGAGATGATTATCCAGTGCGCAGTCAGCCTGCTTTATACTATCCCAAAGATAGGGTGCGGCAAGCAATGCAATTTCCGGCACCATCAAGCTGGCTGCCGTATTGGAAAACGAGCCCATTTGAATGCGTCCTTTTGCAACCTGACGGATCACATCCTGCTCATTTCCCAACTGGCTTCCTGGAAACACCCTTACATTGATACCACCATTTGTAGAGTGAGAAACCTTTTCGGCAATTTCGTGGGCATAAGCGGCCCAAGGTGTTTTCTCTGGCGCTGCAAGGGCGAATTTTAACTTCGTACTGGCATTTACTTCCTGATTTGAAAATAAAATCACACATCCCAACAGTGCATAAGACAGTATGCTTAGTTTCATAATTGCGCCCCTTGTAATGCTGTTGAACCATTTTTTGGAAAGGAAGTTGGCTCCAACAGGGTTATTTTATTCAATCTATAGTTTTATTCGCTCATATACGCTCGCTACTATTTTTCACCTTTTTATGATTTGATGATTCAATTGATTTCTGTCGGTGAGTTAAGTTTCAATTGACATTCTTAAATTTCCATATCCATAATAATAGTTATCATTCGTATATTTTTCAAGTTTTTTATTATATTTGAATTCGCATTTACTCCCTTACAAATTGCGACTAGAGTTACCAGGCTTTTCAAGTTGTATTTTAAATTTAATGGAACGCGATATGTCATCTACTCATGAAGGCCAAATTTCTTCCCCTGCTTCTGATGGGATAAAACCAGCCCACCAAAGCCGCAGCAAGCAACGTCGGGACGAATTGATTAATGCCGGCATGGAGCTTATGTGTCATAAAAATTTTGCGGATATTTCAATCATAGAGCTAACGGCCAGTTGCGGTTATTCAGTCGGAACTTTCTATAGCCGCTTTCATGATAAGGACAGTTTCTTCAAAGCCGTTCAAAGTGAAGCAATCTCGCGTTGTCATGCTGAGCTACGCAAAAGCTACTCTGGCGAGTTTTGGAAGACCATGTCAAACGAAGACTTCTTTCGCAAAATGGTAGATGTTTTGATTGATGGCCTTTCCGGACCTTTTCGCGGTGTCGTTAAGGCTTCAATCATTATGTCAGCGTCAAGCCGTGAAGCCTGGGAGCCAATCCGGCAATCCGGCCTTGTCATCCGTAACTTAATTATTGACCTGGTTAAGGATCGGTTTTTAAAGGATGATCCAAACAAAAGTATTCGATCAATCGAATTTGCCTTGCAGATGTTCTTTGGAACCATTGTTCAGGCAATCCTCAATAATCCCGGCCCTGTTCATCTTGAGGACGAGGAGATGCGCGAAAATCTTACACGTATGCTTGTCAGATATACAGAACTTGAGGAACGGTAAAGCCGCTCCTCTTTCAAAAACACATGTGAATTTATATAACCATAGTTATTATTAGGAAATCAGGATGACCTATACCCATTTTACAGTTGAAACAGCTACACCTAGCATTGGCGCTTATATAGCTGGCATTGATTTGAACTCGGAACTGCCAAAACAGGCGTATGATGAGCTCAAACACGCGCTTGCGACTTACAAGGTGATTTTTTTCAGGGATCAGGACTTGAGCAATAAAAAGTTTCATGAATTGGGGGCCAACATGGGTAATCTGGAAATCCATGAGTTTTTCCCGCAACTTGAGGAATTTCCGGAAATTCATGTTATTCAAACCAAAGGCGGAAATACAGGCACAGACCGCTGGCATACAGATGTGACCTTCAGAAAGGAACCATCCTACGCCAGTATCCTTCGTGCAATCGATATTCCCACTGACGGCGGCGGCGATACCATGTGGTTAAGTACTCACGCCGCATTTGAAGATTTATCCACCCCCTTGAAAGAACTGCTCCTGCAGGTACAGGGTGTACACGACATGAGATACGGAATGACAGGATATCTCGACACCGAAACCGTGGAAAAGAACGTAGCAAAAAATCCCCCTATGTTGCATCCAGCAGTAATTTCCCACCCTATTACCGGCAAACCCCATCTTTTTATCAACTCAATCTGGACCCCTGCCATAAATGGTTTGAAGCGCGAAGAAAGTGAGGCGTTGATTAAATTTCTGCATGAGCATGTCAAAAAGCCAGAGTTTCAGGTGCGGTTCAAATGGCAAAAAAACTCCATCGCGATTTGGGACAACATCGCAACCCAACATTACGCGGTTGGTGATTACAATTATCCAAGAGTGATGAACAGAATGATCGTCAACGGAACAAAGATTGAAGCGTACAAAGCATAAAATAACGCGGAGCAGTATGCCAAATCAAATATTACAAAACATTACATTTTAACTGTGTTATGCTCAACATTAAGTGAATCGGAGCTGTCAAAAACCTCAAAACAGAGCTTAAAAAGTCGATTGTAATCTGGCTTTTGACGAATTCAATCAGCTCATACGTATTTTTTCGGTGAGATTTTAGAAAAATAATCTCTTCAGAGGAATTCCCTCATCCCTATTATAAATAGTAATACTTATTTCCCCTCTGATTGATCTCAATTAGAAGTTTGTGACTGTCATCCACAAATTTTTCAGCCCCTTTTAGACTTGAGAAAAGCAGTATTTTTTAGGATTTAACTAATAAAGTACTTATAAGAAGTACAAAAACACACTATAAAACATACGCTTATTGGCGTCCCGCTTTACAGTGCTTGTGAAAAATTTCCGCTATTGGCTTTTTTGCGAAACCCAAACGATAAAATTTTAGATAAAAATTAATCATATTTTTCCAGAAGAACTGACCTGCACTACTTAAGTTCTAGTCCGAGACCCATTAATATTACTTAAATGTAATTTTTTGTTACATTAGTATATTTAAATTAACTTATTGGTAAGAAGTATAGGCACATATTCGCGCATCGGGATTTGCAGCCAATCATAAGGTAGCACCCAACCCAATTTTGCTTATTAAATGAGGTAAGCCGTGACCACAGCCGACTGCTTTGAAAAAGCGTCTCTAAATGCCCAGAAGACTATGGCATTGCTGGAGGACCGCCAAATTAAACCAATCCCCCAGAATTTTACCATATGGTTTGAATATTTGAGTGGGGACAACCCTGCGATAAACGAGCTGGTAAATCGGCTCATTTCTGAACAGGGCAAGTTTACGGAAACAGTTGCGAAACAGATTTACAACGAGTTTTTCTCTCATGAAAAAGAAAGTCGGGAAATCCGCGAAACCAACAGGCTAATCCAGCAATCAATGGAAGCAGCCTTGCAGGAAATCAGAAGTTCAACCAGCGGGCTTGAAAATTACGGAGAAAGACTGGAAATTTTCGCAGATACAGCAGATGAGCTGAGTGTCAGTGATTTGCAGGAAACTGTTAAAATTGTGGTTGCAGAAACCCGCGCCATGTCAGAACAGTCAAAAAACCTGAATAAAAGCCTGCAAAAAGCGTCAGACGAGATTGAAGACTTAAAAGCAAGGCTGGAGCAGGTTGAAAATGAGAGCTTGACCGATCCGCTCACAGGAATTGCCAATCGCAAGAAGTTCGACAGGGAGCTTCTTCGGGCAACTTCCAAAGCCAAGTTTAGCAACGAGAGCCTGTGCCTTGTGATGTCGGATATAGATCACTTCAAGAAATTCAACGACGAACATGGCCATGTTTTCGGCGATCAAGTGCTTAAGCTGGTGGCCACAACACTGGATAGTGGATTGAGCGATGCAGGTATTGCTGCACGATATGGCGGTGAAGAATTTGGAATTATCCTTCCCAACACATCGCTTGCCAAAGCCAGACAGTTCGCTGAAAAACTCAGACAAAATGTATCTGCCAAAAAGCTGGTGAAACGCAATTCTGGTGATGACGTTGGCAAAATAACCATGTCTTTTGGAGTTGCAAAATATGTCACCGGTGAAGACATGGACAAATTTGTAGCACGGGCAGATACAGCCCTATATTGCGCCAAGCACAAGGGCAGAAATCAGGTTTCTGTTGATCAGGAAGCTATGGCCCTCACCGCCTAACCCACCAAAACTATATCTTGTACATTTTTAAGCGGCATTGATTTCAGTGATGCCGCTTAATCTGTATTTATGATACAAAAATTCCTGTTTTTTGAAAATAACTGTGTTATTTTAATCCAAAATAACTGCAAAACTCGGGAGCGAAATAATGACACTTGAAACGATCCTATTTGAAATCAACGATGGCGTTGCAACTGTCACGTTAAACCGTCCCGACAAGATGAACTCATTCAGTGAGAAAATGCATGAAGAGTTGCGTTTAATTAGAGACGATATCGAAAGCGACAAGGTACGCGCCGTTCTGATCACTGGTGCTGGCAAAGCATTTGGTGCAGGTGCGGATTTAACGGAAACATCCCCAGCAGATGGACCATTTGACGCTGGCGAAACACTGGAGAGAAATTACAATCCTTTGATCCTGTTTCTTAGAGATCTGGAAAAACCGGTTGTTTCTGCCGTAAATGGGGTCGCCGCTGGGGCTAGTATGAGCCTTGCGCTGGCTGCAGACATCTGTATAGCAGCCCGTTCTGCCTATTTTCTACAAGCCTTTTGCCATATTGGACTTATTCCGGATGCTGGAAGCACGTATTTTCTGCCAAGACTTGTTGGTTCCGGAAAAGCGATGGGCCTCGCTATGCTTGGAGATAAAATTCCCGCGGAAGAGGCTGAAAAAATGGGGTTGATCTGGAAAGTGGTTGATGATGATCATTTACTCACAGCAGCTACAGAACTCGCTCAGAAGTTGGCAAAAGGTCCGACAAAAGGTCTTGGCAAAATTAAGAAAGCAATGAATGCCAGCCTCGTCAATGATTTGCGCACTCAACTAACTGTGGAAAGAGACCTGCAGCGCGAAGCCGCCAGAACAGAAGATTTCATTGAGGGCGTTCAAGCATTTGCCCAAAAACGAAATCCACAATTCAAAGGCAAGTAAATTGACAGAAGTCTCATCCACCCCGTCACCAGATGAGCTGGCGATGCAAGTTGCCCGCAAAATGTATGAAGAAGATAAAGCTTCGCAGCATTTGGGAATGGCGCTTAAAGAAATAGCACCTGGTAAAGCGGTCATGACCATGCGTGTAACCGAGCAGATGCTTAATGGTCATAAAACCTGTCACGGAGGGTATATCTTCACCCTGGCAGATTCCGCATTTGCCTTCGCCTGTAATTCCTACAATCAAAACACCGTGGCTCAGGCAGCGCAAATAAACTTCCTCCGCCCGGTTCCCGTGGGTACCTTGCTAAGGCTCAAGCCAAGGAAATTAATAGAACAGGGCGAACCGGCTTATATGATGTTGACGTTTTTAACGAAAAAGACGAACTTGTGGCTTCCTTTCGTGGGAATTCACACACAATAAAGGGGCAGATTTTGACGCCTCCTGACCAAGAATAAAGAAGAAAAGATATGAACAACGCTTATATTTGTGACGCAATCAGAACCCCCATTGGCCGTTATGCCGGTTCATTATCTGCAGTGCGCACTGATGATCTTGGAGCCATTCCAATCAGCGCCCTGATGAAGCGCAACCCTCATGTCGATTGGACCAAGGTTGACGATGTCATTTATGGTAATGCCAATCAGGCAGGTGAAGACAATCGAAATGTTGCCCGCATGAGCGCCTTGCTGGCAGGTCTTCCGGACACCGCCCCCGGATCAACGGTAAACCGCCTTTGTGGTTCTGGACTGGACGCAACAGCAACTGCAGCCCGCCAGATCATGACCGGTGAAGCCAACCTGACCCTGTCTGGTGGCGTCGAGAGCATGAGCCGGGCCCCATTTGTGATGAGCAAAGCAACAAGTGCTTTTTCAAGAGATGCAAATATTTTTGATACAACCATTGGCTGGCGGTTTGTCAATAAACTGATGAAAGAACAGTATGGTACGGACAGCATGCCCGAAACCGCTGAAAATGTGGCTGACGATTATGGCGTAAAACGCGAAGATCAGGATCTGTTTGCGCTGAGAAGTCAGGAAAAAGCATCAGCTGCTCAAGCAAACGGAAATTTGGCCGAAGAAATTACAGCGGTCACCATTCCCCAGCGAAAAGGCGATCCCATTGTTGTAGACAAGGATGAGCACCCCCGCGCTACATCACTTGAAAAACTGAGCGCGCTTCGCCCGATTGTACGGCCAGATGGAACTGTAACGGCCGGCAACGCTTCAGGCGTCAACGATGGTGCCTGTGCCCTTCTTCTGGCATCCGATCAAGCCATTAAGGATTATCAACTGACGCCTCGGGCTCGTGTGGTAGCGGCTGCTGTCGCTGGTGTACCGCCACGGATTATGGGTATCGGACCAGTTCCGGCATCGCGAAAAGTTCTGCAAATCGCCGGTTTGAGCATCGAAGATATGGACATCATTGAGCTCAACGAAGCCTTCGCAGCGCAAGGACTTGCTGTCACACGGGAACTGGGTATTGCCGATGATGATCCCCGCGTTAATCCACAGGGCGGTGCCATTGCACTGGGTCATCCACTTGGCATGTCCGGAGCGAGACTGGCGACAACGGCAACCTATCAGTTACAACGCACAGGCGGTAAATACGCGCTATGCACCATGTGTATTGGTGTTGGGCAAGGTATCGCCATGATTATTGAGCGTGTCTGATTAAGTACACGCATAAAACAGGGAGGGAAAATGTCACGCTTAACACCCCCTAAGAAGGAAGAGCTTGACCCAATAGAAATCGCGAGCCGAGATGAAATCTCGGCTCTACAACTGGAACGACTACAGTGGTCTGTGGGCCATGCCTACAACAATGTTCCGCTATTCAGGTCACGCTTTGACGAAGCTGGCGTTCATCCCTCCGACCTTAATAGTTTGCAAGACCTGGCCAAAATGCCGTTTTGCAACAAACAGGATCTTCGCGACAATTACCCATTTGGAATGTTTGCGGTTCCCCGCAAAGACATCGTGCGTCTGCATGCGTCTTCGGGGACCACGGGCCGGGCAACTGTTGTCGCTTATACTCAAAAAGATATTGATAATTGGGCGGACCTTGTAGCGCGCAGTATTCGCGCTTCCGGTGGCCGAGCAGAGCATATGGTACATGTCACATATGGCTATGGTCTGTTTACCGGTGGATTGGGCGCTCATTATGGTGCTGAAAGACTGGGATGCACCGTTGTTCCGTTTGGCGGCGGGCAAACTGAACGCCAGGTACAACTGATCAATGACTTCAAACCAGACATCATCATGGTGACCCCCTCTTATATGATGGCCTTGGCAGAAGAATTTGACCGACAAGGATTGATCCCCGAAAATCTTCACTTAAAGCAGGTATATTTGGTGCTGAACCATGGAGCGAGGCCATGCGCACCAAAATTGAAGACCGATTTGATATGGATGCGTTGGATATCTATGGCCTTTCAGAAGTGATGGGACCGGGTGTTGCCAATGAATGTATTGAAACAAAAGATGGTCTAACCCTGTGGGAAGACCATTTTTACCCTGAGATCATAAATCCGGAGACAGGTGAAGTTTTACCGGATGGCGAAAAGGGTGAACTTGTCTTTACAACCCTTACCAAGGAAGCCTTCCCCGTTATCAGATATCGCACGGGTGATTTGACCCGCCTTCTGCCCGGGACGGCAAGATCGATGCGCCGCATTGAAAAAATCACAGGTCGCGTGGATGACATGTTGATCATTCGGGGCGTGAACCTGTTTCCAAGCCATGTCGAAGATTTGGCCGTTGCCACCGATGGACTGACCGCGCATTACGTGCTTGAAGTAACCCGCGAGGAATTATGGACGAATTGACGGTCAAGGTGGAACGAGACCCTCAGTCAGCGACCAGTGAGGCGACAAGCAAAGAATTGCAGCATAAAATCAAGTCCATCCTTGGCGTTACTGCGAAAGTCGTGATTTGCGAACCGGGTAAACTGGAACGGTCTGGTGGTAAAGCCAAGCGCGTCATTGACCACCGAAAACTTTAACAGTACAGGTGTTGAAATGGGCAATGAATTCAATGGGTTTTCAAAAGAACTTGTTACCTTTTATGAAGAGCTGGCCCAAAATAATAATCGCGACTGGTTTCAAAAAAACAAGCAGCGTTACAGGGATGTAGCGTTGCACCCCATGTGCGATTTTATTTCTGATTTCGCCGATCATCTGGAGGAAATTGCACCCCGCTATATCGCTGATCCTCGCCCCAATGGGGGGTCTGTTTTTCGTATTCATCGTGACGTCCGCTTTGCGAAAGACAAAAAGCCCTATAAAGAACATTTGGCCTGCCAATTCAGGCATCAGGCGGGCAAGGATGCACATGCACCCGGTTTCTACCTGCATATAGATCTTGAGGGTATTCGGTATGGCGGCGGTGTCTGGTTGCCTTCGCCTCCAAAGCTGGCATTAATCCGGCAGTCAATTGACGAAAATCCGGGAAAATGGCGAGCGATCAGAAATGATCCGGACATTTTAAGTGAATTTGGAGGTGTTCAAGGGGATGGGCTGAAAACTGCCCCTAAAGGATATGCAAAAGACCATCCTGATATTGAAGACCTGCGCCGAAAGACCTTCTTTTTAATGAAGAGAGCGCCAATTTCTGCCATTCACAGCAGATCTCTCATTGACGAAGTGGCAGACACTTATCGCAAAGCCATCCCATTTATGAAGTTTCTGACCAACGCCGTTGAACTGCCTTATTAGGCAAAACAGATGCAATTCAGGTCGAACTTACGAGTTATTAACATTTACGCACTAGACTCATGACTAGAGTTAAAGAGTTCCAGCAGGAGCAGTGCCATGATGAATGTTATTGAATTTCAGCCAGATTCCACGGTAGATCTATACAGCACTGCGCATTTCATGATTATGCAGCAGGGTGAAAACGCGGTGGATCTATTGGATACCGAAGCTCGCTCACTCCGCGAAAGAGGAGCCACTGAAGAACTCAGCGCGTGTCTGCATCTCCTTCGGGTCGTAAAAGAACTCATTGAAATGGAATATAAGGGGCCCATTCACTAACAGGCCCTCTGCCTCCATAAAATATGAGATCAGTTTTTCAGGACCACCCGGCCCAGAACATTCCCTTTTGCAAGATCTTTAAGCGCGGTATCCGCTTCGTTCATGGGTCGCTCATCAAGTTTGAGGGACTGCAATTTTCCGCTTTTCGCTAAATCGAGCAACTCGTTCATCTCATCAAGGCTGCCAACAAAAGAGCCTTCCACAGCGATTGCTTTCATGGGAAAGAGCGGTACCGGCATGGAAAAACCACCACCAAATAACCCTACGATGACCAGCTTACCGCCTTTTGCAAGAACACTGGTTCCGAATTTGGCACTGCTTTCTGCCCCTACGAAATCAATCGCTGCATTTACACCGCCACCTGTCAGCGCCATTAACTCTTTGAACTGGGCACGATCGGACGGATCGAAAGCCGCCTCTGCTCCTGCGTCCAGACCCAACTGACGTTTATCCGGATCGATATCGGCGACATATACAGTTGCATCGGTTACAGACTTTACCATGGACATGGCAGCAAGCCCAACGCCCCCACAACCGATAATCAGTAAAGACCCTCCGTCGGCGCGCCGTTTTGCTTTTTTAAGTGCACCATAGGCTGTAAGCCCCGAACAGGTATAGGTACAGGCAAGTTCATGTGGAAGGTTTCCATAATCAAGCAGGTATTTTTCATCGGGCACCCGAACGTGATCGCTATACCCGCCATCGACATCAACACCAAGCGCCTGCGGTCGGTTGCACAAATGACCATTTCCGCTTTCACAAGTGGAACAGGCGTCACATCCGATCCATGGATAAGCTACCCGTTTATCGCCAACTTTAACGCCGGATACATCACCGCCGACAGCAACAACCTCCCCTACGATTTCATGACCTAGTGTAAAGGGCAGCTTGCGGCCACCGGTAATATCCAGCTTATGACCGCCGCCCATGTCGAAATATCCTTCCCACAGATGAACATCACTGTGACAGACCCCACAGGCTGATATTTTAAGCAAAACCTGTTTGCCAGACACAGTGGGTGCCGACATTTCGTTACAGACCAATGCGGCACCATATTCTTCAAATTGATAGCTTTTCATCCCATTTTCCCTTTATTCCCAAAACGCCAAGCGTTCCGTTTGTTGTTGTTATCGGGTGTTTTTCCTCCCCAAGAGATTATGCCAGCTTATCCAATGCTGCGGGAATATTAAAGGCTAACTTTTTGAAAAACTTACAAGGTGGAGAAGTTTAAATCTGACTTAATTCAATTGAACCTTGCTGAACAGTTTCAAGTTCTGAATAATGAACATCTGCTCTATGCGTTTCACAGCATCGGTAAAATTCTAAAATGGCCGAAAACCTTACCATTACGCATCTAAAAACATTTTTGATGGTGGCCCAGCTGGGCAGCTTTCGCCAGACTGCCGAGCAAATGCAAACCACGCAACCAGCCATATCTTCGCGAATTGCCAAGTTGGAAGATATCCTGCAGACAAAGCTTCTGGACAGATCAACAGGACATATCAGCCTGACAAAGACTGGACAGGCCCTGCGCCCCCATGCGGAATCGATGGTTAAAATGGCTGATCGCCTGGGTGAATATATCCGGGATAATAATGCAGTAACAGGGCGGATCTCCCTCGGCGTTACAGAATTTGCAGTACACACATGGCTTCCCGCATTTCTGGAAAATGTCAAAATTGTCTTTCCTGAGTTGACCCTGGACCTGCAAGTGGACACCAGCCATGTACTTAAAAAACGCCTTCTAAGGGGTGATCTGGACATTGTTTTTATCCTCGGTCCTGTCGGGGATGAGAGGATACAGGCTTTAAAATCGCCACTCATGATTATGGCTGGTATGCCTCTCCTAATGCAGGGCTCTTAAAGTATAATTTTTACTCAATACCCGAACTTGCCGACCAATATTCCCTCATAATGGACACAGCAAACTCTTTGGTACACAGAGAGGTGCGCGCTTATCTGCAAGCAGCGGATATTTACGAGCCCAATATCGTGTCCTGTTTTTCCAGTGCATCAGCAATTCAAATAGCAACGCTTGGCAACGGCATTGCCGCCCTTCCAAAACGGCTAGCCAGACCTGCAGTCGACGCAGGCCTCATTATTCCGCTGATGACAGACTGGAGCCCGTCAGCCATGCATTTTTCCGGATGCGTTTTAGCCACTTCATGTGAAGAGCAGCATGTCCGACTGATCCATTTCGTTAAATCCCTGCTGTAACAGGTATCGCCACCTTTTCAAACCTATCCCGATCATGCGGAGCATCCAAATCCTGCAAGGGTCCCACAGGAACGATACGGGTCGGGTTTATGCTATCGTGACTGCCGTAATAATGTCGCTTGATATGCTGCATATTCACAGTCTCTCTAACCCCGTCCATCTGATGCAACTCACGCAGATAATTATACAGATTTGGATAATCTACGATGCGCTTCAAATTGCATTTAAAATGCCCATAATACACGGGATCAAACCTGATGAGAGTTGTGAAGAGCCGCCAATCTGCTTCAGTCAGAACTGAACCTACGAGATATCGATTTTCGGAAAGGCGGTTTTCCAGCCATTCCAGCGTTTCAAACAGTGGGAAAACAGCTTCCTCATATGCTTCCTGGGATTGCGCAAAACCAGATTTATAAACCCCATTATTCAAGCTGACGTAAACACGTTCATTAATCTGATCAATCTCTTGTCGCAACTCTACTGGATAATAATCACCCTGTGCTGCGCCCAGTTGATCAAAAGCACTATTGAACATTCGGATTATTTCAGCAGATTCATTAGAAACGATGGTCTCGCGCTGCTTATCCCATAAAATCGGCACAGTTGCGCGTCCAGTGTAATCCGGGTCGGCCAACTGATATATCTGATGAAGGTAATCAGCCCCATTGATCGGGTCTTGAACAGAGTCTTCATCACCTTTGAATGTCCAGCCCATATCACCCATCAACCAATGGGTGGACGAAATGGAGATAATATCCTCCAATCCTTTGAGTTTGCGAAAAATGGCAGTCCGGTGGGCCCAGGGGCACGCATGGGAGATATAGAGATGATACCGTCCACTTTCCGCCTTAAAACCGTCAGTACCGGTTGGGCCAGCCGAACCGTCCGGTGTAATCCAATTGCGAAAATGCGAAGCTTTACGGACAAACTTCCCATCACTGGTTTTTTGCAGCAACTCATCCGTTTGCCATTGACCATTTACCAGTTGTCCCATAGCGCCCTCTTAAAACCTTCCGTTTTGGTAATCATCGAAAGCCTGCAAAACTTCCTCTCTCGTATTCATGACAAAGGGGCCACCACGCGCTACAGGCTCGTTCAACGGTTTTCCGCCGACAAGGAGAAAACGGGCTGAACCATCAACGGCTTTCAGAAACACTTCGTCACCATCTCCAAGCACTACAAGCGTACCAGAGGTTAGCACATGATCGGTTGATCCGATTAACCCTGCTCCCTCAATGACATATATGAATACATTATGTGCTTCATCCACCGTTTGATGAAGTTCCTGATTTTTCCCGAGCCGAATATCAAGATAGAGTGGCTCTGTGTGCTGGTTCTTTACAGGCCCGACAGTACCCGCATTTGTTTTGCCTGCGACAACATTAATAGACCCACCTGCACTCAATTCTTCAACCGGCATTTCTTCGGGAGGAAATTCCTGATATCCCGGAGGCCCCATCTTGGCGGACGCCGGTAAATTGATCCAAAGCTGAAAACCGCGCATCTCGCCTTCGGTTTGCTCAGGCATTTCTGAATGAACGATACCCTTTCCAGCGGACATCCATTGCACACCACCAGGAATAATCACACCTTCATTTCCAGCGTTATCTTTGTGGCGCATTTTTCCTGCAAGCATGTATGTAACGGTTTCAAACCCGCGATGCGGATGCGAAGGAAATCCGCCGATATAATCGCTGGGCTCATCTGTTCCGAAAACATCCAGCATCAGAAACGGATCAAGAATATTTAGCTCATGAGTTCCAATATACCGTCTGAGGCGCACGCCATCTCCGTCTGAGCCTTCATGCCCTTCAGTAATACCCAGTATTTCTCTCACTTTATTACTCATCTTCTGCACCTTTCAAAAATGCTGGAGACCTTCTTCACAGAATATTTAATGTTTCCAATATGCAGAATAAAGTATAAATACTGGAACATACTGTTCACAAATTGAGAACAATAAATGGGTAAGCTCGAGGATATGGCGTTATTCGCCAAAATAGTGGAAAGTGGTAGCATCACGGCTGCAGCCAACCAAATGGGGATGGCGAAGTCAGCCGTTAGCAAAAAACTGGCGGATCTTGAAAAACAGATCGGCACTCAACTGATTAACAGAACAACACGCAAATCGAGCCTGACTGAAAGCGGTCAGCTTTACTATAACCAATCCCAAAAAATATTACAGGATACGGATGATCTGCTGGCCGTGGTGGGATCCTCGAAGTCCGAACTTTCCGGAGCACTTCGTGTTGGTGCGCCTTTATCTTTTGGCTTAAAGCACCTGTCCCCGGTCATTAGTCAGTTTGCACGCAAACATCCGTCATTATCAATTGATCTCAGTTTTGCTGATCATCAGGTGAACCTGATTGAAGATGGAATTGATGTGGCGATCCGCATTGCAAATTTGGAACCGTCAAGCCTGGTGGCACGGCGTTTTACAACCATACGCCACTGCATATGCGCAAGCCCGGATTATCTCCTGAAGTACGGTGAGCCGGAACATCCCAGTGAATTGGCCAGCCACAAAATCCTGAGATACAAGAGCCCCAGCGGTCTCAGTCATGTAATTTCCGACAATAACGGTGAACAATATGAGGTTCCCACCCAAAGTGTTCTGATGTCAAACAATGGTGATTTCCTCAAATCAGCGGCGCTTGACGGTTTAGGACTATATTTCTGTCCAACTTTCCTCTGCTCTGACGACCTCAAAACAGGCTTGCTTGTCCCGGTTTTGCGCGAATTTTCTTTGGTGGAACTGGGTGCCTATATCATATATCCGCAAACGAGGTATCTCTCTTCACGGGTTCGCCATTTTATTGATCATGTGGTTAAAAGCTTCGCCGATCCACCTCATTGGGATTTGGACACCCTTGAAAGTGCGCCCCTATCTAATAGCTCGCAGCACCATCAGGCGCGCGATAAACATCCGTTATAACCGATTTCCAGTTTGTATCTGTCCAGATATCAGTTGGATCCGAGAACTGGATGTCACGTCGCTTCAAATCAGCGGAAAAAATATCAACGACCATCTGCGGATCAAGATCATGACTGTGATCATCATATGAGGCGGCCATTGCTTCATTTTCAAAGCAATAGGCTTTCCACAAAATGGATATGCGCACATCCCCGTAATCAAACTCCGCGCAAGTTTCTTCATTTTCAATAACTTGCCACTTGTTTTCACTGTTTAATCTTAACACAGCATCATAGCCGATATTGTCATATTTCCCCTGCTGCTCCAGCGGCCCAACGGCGCCAACTCTGTGATACATATATTCATTATCAGCGAGGACACAGCTGTTCGAATAAGGCGGGCTTTCCGTTAGCGAAGGGGCGTCCAACCCATCTGGCCAATATTCAAATTCACCACCGACGCGTCGTAAAACCAGGTAATCGCAGACGCAACGGGAACTGCCCATTCATGAAACAAGCCTGAATATCCCATCGGGGCAAGAAGCCAACTTGGAACTTCCCTATTTTGACATCCCCTGAAAAACGGGAGGTCCAGATGAAAAGGGGCCCCCTTGGCGGGCAAGTTCAGGTTCGTCATCATAGCCACAGGGCGAATAACTTCAGCGCGAAATGACTGTTTGGCAGCCTCAATAAACCGCTTATTGTAAAAATACGGCTCCGCTCCCTCAAAAATCACCTTACCCCCTAACGCCCAGAAATTTCGAAACCAACCGCCACTGGTCTCCCCTTTATTTTTATGGACTGCCGACAGAGTTTTGTAAGGACTGCCCTTTTTTATCAAATCCTGAATATCTTCGGGATTATCAAAGGCCTTCTCCAGTTTGATCGGTGGGGCCAACAAATTTTTGGGACGGGTAATCCGTGAAGAAGGGCCATTCATTTTATTATCCTTTATTGAGGCTTTTTTTCTTAAATACAGGCTAGCACAATGTTCTATATTTGCAAAATCTGAACTTATCCTGTCTTTACCTGTCACAACATGTTGGATAGAAGCGTTATGTGTTTTTAGACACTCGCCATACAGGATCATTCAAATGCGGCTTCTTCATCTGTTTGTTTTAATCTGTTTCTTCGGGGTCACTCTGACACCCCACGCAACCGCCCGCCCCCGTGTATTTGAAGGTCCCTACCCTGCGGAAATTTATTATATTACGGATGGGGATACTTTCTTTGCCCGGGTACATATTTGGCCGGGCCTGAATAGTGATGTCAGTATCCGAATTAACGGCATAGATACACCAGAAACATGGCGCCCAAAATGTGAGGGGGAGGAAATAGCAGGCAAAGCCGCAACCGAATTTCTGATGAAGCTTTTTGACAGCCCCTACAGAGGAGCAGTGCTGGACAAACCGATGGCAAAGGTTGAGCTGAGAAATGTCAAACAGGGAAAATTCGCAGGTCGAATTCTTGCCGATGTTTTTTACAACGGCAAAAATGTGGCTCAGCAACTTCTGCAATCAGGTCATGCCCGTCCGTATGACGGCGGCACCCGAACTGGCTGGTGCTAACAATCAATAAAAAAGCTTCTGATAAATATCCAGATTTTCCGGAGGAGGCTCACCTCTGTCTTTACTACCTATCGCTTTAAAAAAGTAACTTATTCCCTCAGTGCGTATCTTCTTTCGTTCCGGTGCACAATAATAACCTAAAAGCCTTTTGGTTCCTTCTGCGACCCCGAAATCGCTGGAACTATGCCCAGTCTCGTTGACGAATGTTAAACATTCCGAACCGTCAACGCTAAAAATTGAATACTCAAAATCCGCAAATTTGCTAGACTTTGACGGCGGTGCAATATTGTTTGCATTTTTAAATCTAGGATAAAGCTGCCGTAAATTCTGGAGTTTATAGCTGTCGTTGAAGAAATAATTTGGCGCCAGTTCAACAAGATGAACTACAGAGAAAATACGATTAGATCGCGTTGATTTAGAGACAATAAAAAACTGCCTTGTAGAGTAGTCCGCATTCCAACCTGTTTTTAGATACACTTTTTCAACGTTGGCGGAAAAATACAGGGGAATTTCTTCTGCATCAGATTGTTCTGCAGCAAATACGCCACCTGCGCTTAAAAGAAACCCGATCAAGCCAGCAGTTAATGTAATGAATCTCATACCCCCTCCTAGTCACTCACTACCATTATTAGCTTTGTTATAATTTATCATACATCAATTAATAGTAGGCATACCACAAAAAAAACCCTCGAAACCGTTTGGCTTCGAGGGTTTTGTAAATCTGGCGACCCCTGCACGATTCGAACGTGCGACCTACAGATTAGAAGTCTGTTGCTCTATCCAGCTGAGCTAAGGGGCCGGAATGTTATCCCCGGACGCGGGTATAACTGAAATTGTCAGCATATGTCTTGATGTTGAGCTTTCGCTCCTTCGGTTCAGAAACGCGATATTCAATACCATTTGCTTCGCAATAAGCAATAGCACTTTCTTTATCATCAAATTTGAGCGTGACTTGCTGATCCGTGTCAGTGGAACCAGTCCACCCCATCAACGGGTCTGCAAAACGCGCCGCAGAAGGAGTGAATTCCAACACCCACTTCCTGATTTTACCGCGACCTGACTGCATTGCATTTTTGGCAGGTCTGTAAATTCTAGCAACTTTGTTCATGCTCATTCATTCCCGGTATGCGCAAAAGCCGAAGCCGGCACATAATCAATTTCTTCTGGCCCCGGAGGATCCCAATAAAGTTCCAGCGTGGCCGTATTCTTCTTCTCAAAGTAAAGAATATGCACCGGATACCAGCCCGGCTCCGAAATCTCAAGCTTTATTTCTTCAGAAAATCGATCTGCGTGAACTTCCGGGTCCTCATGGATCATTACACCGCCGATTGTCACACGAACACCGTCGTTGGAGTGAACCATAACGGTATAAGTACCGACCTTGTCGAAATTGATCAGCCCCCTGATATCGGCTCCCATCAGATCTGTGGCTGTAGTGGTCAGTATATTACCCTGCCCCACTTGATAGTTCAGCATTGGAATGGGTTCGCCGGGTTTGCCGTCTTCATAGTCCATCCATTCCAGCAGTTGTGTAATGCTGTTGAACTTGGCCCCGTAATAGGTCACGGCCAGCCCCGGTTTCAGCATATCCGCTGATGGCTGCGGGTGAAGCGGCTTGAGGTTATTAAATGCAGATGCACTACTCAATGTAGCCAACAATAATCCGCCTAATAACAGGGTTTTGGCAAATCCCGCTGCCATCGGTTTCCCAATTGCCTTAACTTTCATAAATCCCAACCTCCCACAGTTTGTGGGGTCATATTGTAAAATCCAATTATGATAAAGCAAAGACTATTGAGCGTTTCTTAAAAAGATTTGTGAAACTCTGCGCGCTTCCAATAGCAAAAAAGCCTCTTAAGCTATTTGCTTAAAAGGCTTTTTGATGGTCGGGGCAGCAAGATTCGAACTTGCGACCTCTCGCTCCCAAAGCGAGCGCACTACCAGGCTGTGCTATGCCCCGATTGGCGTGTGGCGATGAATTACACTTTTGATGCCGAGCCTGCAAGTGATAAATTCATTTTTTTCAGAAAAATTTCAAAATTACCTATCCGGCTTTGGATCGCTCACTGAATTTCTCTGGGCGGATATACTGAAAAATGGCGTCTGTGCGAAAAACCGGATGTCCACCAACCTTCAAAATGCCTCTCACGAAACCGAGTGTGCGCGTATCGCGAGTCACCTCACAATAGGCTTCCACAAAATCCCCTTCTTTTACAGGGCGCAGAAATTCCGAACTCATTTTCAAAGTTACCCCGCGCTTGCCAGTTACATGATTGATAGTTCTGGCAAGGGAAGAGTCCGCGAAACTCATCAACATACCCCCATGAACGAAATTCACCCCGTTCAAATGCCGCCGGTCCGCTAAAAAGCCGCGAATAAGGCGATTTTCAGTATCTATCTTTTCAAAATAAGGACCGTTACGCGTCGCGAACGCTGCGTGACCGTGTACTTCTTCAAATCCGTCGGGAATACTGTTGTTATCTTTACCCATATTTTTCATTGTTCTCTTTGTCATTTATGAGTTGTATCGATGCGATCACCGACCTGAATAGACATCTCTTTTATAAATCCTGCATTTACTTCCAATACCCATCTTGCAGGTTTGTGGGAAGAAATAATTGTCAGATCGTGGGGAATTGCCCCTTCATGGAGTTGAAAAATAACACCATCAGCATCGGCAAAAAGCATATCCAGTGCGATTTCGGTATTTTTCATCCACATGTAAACAGGTCGCTCTTTATGAAAATCAAACAGCATACCTGTCCCTTTGGCAAGGCTTTCACGGTACATGAGCCCTTTACTTCGGCTCGTTGGCGTAGCGACGAGTTCAACAGGCAGCGTCACGTCAACATGTTTTCCACTAATTTGAATAAGCTGCATCTCAGCCGTTGACGGCGAGGAAAGTGACAGAAAAAAGAACGTAAATAGAAAGGCTTTAAAATTTTTGTAAAACTTCTTTTCCATCCAGATCATTTTCCCTATAGTTGGCGCAACCTCGGGGGGAGCCATTGGTGCTGAGAGGTTCCATATCGGAACGACCCCTGGACCTGATCAGGTTAAAACCTGCGTAGGAACGAGAATATTAATGGTCGCGAACGATACGGATGCAGCCCTCCTCGCTGCACAGAGAGGCAAACCCTCACCCCGCCTGGCTGGAGCAAATCTCCCGCCTGTTGGTGTGCAGATCAATCTTTCACAAATTGCTTTTTCCGGCAAACCCATTCTTGAGGATTTATCACTAACCCTCACCGCTGGTGAACACACTTGCCTTCTGGGCCCAAGTGGCGTTGGCAAAACCAGTATTTTAAAATCGCTTGCAGGCTTAATTCCGATGGCTGAAGGGAGCTCTATTCAAACGACCGATGACGAGCCAGTTGTTGGTCGTATTGCTTATATGGGCCAAAGTGACCTGCTCCTTCCCTGGGCAAGCGTGCTTGACAATGTCCTTATTGGACAGAAGCTCAAAGGTGAACGCCCTAATGAAGGCAAGGCAATTGAACTTCTCAAGCTTGTGGGTCTGGCCGCAAACCTGGCAGATCGCCCTGACACCTTATCTGGCGGCATGAGGCAAAGGGTAGCACTTGCCCGCACCTTGATGGAAGATGCGCCTATCCTGCTTGTCGATGAGCCTTTCTCGGCGCTCGACGCAATTACACGACATAAATTGCAAGCCCTTCTGTGTGACCTGACCCGGGATAGAACTGTGCTGATGATTACCCACGATCCGATGGAGGCATTAAGGGTTGCTGATCAGATTATTGTCCTTTGTGGTCAGCCAGTAAAAGCTGTCAAAATCGAAAAACTTGCAACCGCTGCGCCCAGAGATCTGGGCAGCCCGGACATCAGCGACAGATATGATCAGATCATGTCACTATTGGAACTTGATCTGCGGGACATGCCATGAAACGTATTTTTCAGATTAGCATGACAATATCGGGTTTGTTGGGGCTTTGGGCTCTTATTGTCTGGCTGACCGACCTGCCAAAATTCATTCTGCCTGCCCCGCTGCAGGTTTTGCAAAAATTTGTGCAGCGCTACCCTGTCATTCTGGATAACGCAGCAACCACACTGTTGGAAATCATACTGGGTTTGTGTTTTGGAATTTTGCTGGGTATGTCAACAGCGCTCATCGTCTCCTTAAGTCGCAATCTGCGCCAATGGATATTACCAGTGCTGATTGCCAGTCAGGCCGTTCCGGTATTCGCGATCGCGCCATTGCTTGTTCTGTGGTTTGACTATGGCATCACTTCAAAAGTGGTTATGGCGACACTGATTATCTATTTTCCCGTAACCGTCGGCTTTCTGGATGGGCTCAATCGCACATCTACAGACTGGCAGGACTTGGCCCGGATCTATCAGCAGGGAGCCAACTCCTCAGCGCTCGCATCTATGGCCCGACTCTATTGGTATATTAAAGTACCCTTTGCTCTTCCCTCACTCGCATCAGGAGTGCGTGTGGCCACTGCAGTTGCACCTATTGGGGCCGTTGTAGGGGAATGGGTTGGCTCATCTTCGGGGCTTGGTTACCTCATGCTTCATGCAAATGGACGCATGCAAACCGACCTGATGTTTGCCAGCCTTCTCACTTTAACTGTTATCTCTATCACCTTGTATTATCTCGTCGATTTTCTTCTCAAACGAGCCATATCCTGGCAGCAGACAGAAGATCAGTTCACTTAAGCGGAGTTAAGAAATGAAATTGAAATTTGCCATCTTTGCGTTGGCATCCCTGCTCGCTACAGCCCCTGTGCAGGCGGCAGAAAAACTGGAAGTCCTGCTCGACTGGTTTGTAAATCCCGATCATGCCACGCTGATTATCGCGAAAGAAAAAGGCTATTTCAAAAACCATGGTCTGGATGTGGAACTCATCGCGCCCGCTGATCCTAATGATCCGCCGAAACTGGTGGCTGCAGGAAAAGCCCCGCTGGCAGTTTCCTATCAGCCGCAATTGCAAGTGCAGGTTAGTGAAGGCTTACCCCTCAAACGGATTGGAACATTGGTTGCAACTCCGCTTAACAGCCTAGTTGTCCTTGAAAGCGGTCCCATCAAATCTATCGCCGATCTGAAAGGCAAAAAGGTCGGTTATTCTGTTGGAGGCTTTGAAGATGCTTTGCTCAAAGCCATGCTGAACAAACATGGCCTCAAGCTTTCAGACGTTGAAATGATCAATGTGAATTTCAGCCTCTCCCCGTCAATACTGGCTGGTAAAGTGGATGCTGTTATTGGTGCGTTTCGGAATTTCGAGCTAAACCAGATGGATATTGAAGGAAACCCCGGACGGGCTTTCTTTCCAGAAGAGGAAGGTGTGCCAGCTTATGATGAGCTGATTATTGTCGCCAATAGCGAAAAATTATCGGACAAACGTTTGCGTCCGTTCTTGGCTGCAATCGAAGATGCCACGCAGTATCTGGTTAATCATCCAGAAGAAGGCTGGAATATATTCATCAAAGCCTACCCGGATTTAAATGACGAGCTCAACAAACGAGCTTGGCGCGATACACTTCCGCGTTTCGCTCTGCGTCCGGCTGCGCTTGATAGCAATCGCTATGATCGGTTCGCGACTTTTCTGAAAGAAGCAGAGCTGATCAAAGACGCAGCAGACGTTTCTGCCTACGCGGTTGAGCTAAAATAAAAGAAATTATGCGCCAGCGGTGCACCTGCTGTATCGCTGGCTCAAATTAAATAATGAAATGCATCAATCAAATATTCAGAAAATAAATCAGCCTTAGCCTTTTTCTATTTCAGCGGCTTGTGGCCCTTTATCACTTTCCGCAACGCGCACCCTTAGAGGTTGACCTGCCTGCACCGGCATAGCCCCTTCATTACGAATAGTTTCCATATGAATAAAGATATCCTGCGTTCCCTCCCCGCGGGTAAGGAAACCATATCCTTTTACCGGGTCGAACCATTTGACAACAGTATCAACAAATTCACCTTCCGCTTTTAGCGAAGGATGCTTTGCAACATTGGTCGGCTTGACCGGGCTTGGCTGAAACGGCACCGCCGTAGAGGTATCAATATCCAAAATCTTGATCGCCTGCAGACCTTTACCTCGTCTTGCAACCTGACAACTAATGGTCACCCCTTCTGCCACATATTCATGCCCACTTTCCCTTAGGCATGACAAATGAAGGAAAATATCGCCCTGATCATCTTCCGGCACGAGAAATCCAAAGCCTTTAACAGTATTAAACCATTTGACCCGGCCTTTTTTCTCAAACGTTTCTTCGTCAGAATTATAGGGCATCACGACTTCTGCACTCTTATGCAACTGTTCTACTTTACCAGACATCAGGACACTCCCACATTTTCTTGTGTTACCATCCCCCCAACTTTATAA
Organism: Sneathiella glossodoripedis JCM 23214; assembly: GCF_000616095.1. Lineage (GTDB taxonomy): Bacteria > Pseudomonadota > Alphaproteobacteria > Sneathiellales > Sneathiellaceae > Sneathiella > Sneathiella glossodoripedis. Next base: position 730,506 of record NZ_BAMS01000002.1, read on the forward strand.
GCTACATGCATAGACTTATAATTTCAATATTAGCTTAACCTTAATTTTATTTTTTGCATCTCAATTCAAAGAAACCAAAGAATTCCTTGGCAAATGGGAATTTAAATCGCGTTTTCCAGTCTAAAATTACACAATCAGAACTAAAATTTTAGAGAATCACCAGAAGTGCAGTTTTTATTGATAAGACGCAAATTATGCCTATTTAGGGTTAAATGCCGTATCTCGACTTGCGACTGACCTGTTCACGTGGCATACACGGTGCTAAAAAATCTATCGGGTTTGTATAAAGTCAAAGGGTGAGAACTTGAGAACAATTGGTCTTATTTTAGTCCTGTTTGCAGTCTGGCTGCTTTTCTCAGGGATATACACTCCCCTCATCATCAGTTTTGGGATTGTATCGTGTATACTTGTTGGTTGGCTGGCCCGCCGCATGGACGTTATCGACCATGAAGGCCTGCCGCTTCAACTGGGTATTCAAATCATTGTTTATTGGGGCTGGCTTGTTCTGGAAATTGTCAAAGCAAATCTTGACGTCGCGAAATGCGTGCTCTTTCCCAAAAAATACTTGCGGCCAAGCTTCTTCATCTCACGCATCACTCAAAAAAGTGATCTGGGGAAAGTCATCTATGCCAATTCGATCACCTTGACACCCGGCACAGTGACGGTTGATCTCTATGATGAAAATATTCTGGTTCATGCGCTTACTGAAGCTTCCGCTGAAGGGGTCAAGTCTGGCGAAATGGATGAAAAAGTAACAAAAGTGATGGGTGAAGCATGAGTATATTTGCTGTCAGCGCAATCGCTATTCTTGTGAGTGTAGCCCTTGCTCTCGCCCGCGCAATTATGGGGCCCACCGCTTATGATCGTATTCTCGCGCTCAATGCGATTGGGACTAAAACCGTGATGTTGATTGCGGTGGTCGGCTTCATGAATGGCAGACCCGATTTTCTGGATCTGGCCATCGTCTATGCTTTAATGAACTTTATTGGAACACTCGCTGTTCTGAAATATTTCAAATTTGGCACATTGCGCCGCGGATTTTCCCGCTCTAGCGGAGGGAAAAGCTAATGGATCTTGTTCTTGATATCGCCACATGGATTTCCATGCTGATTGGCTGCTTTTTTGTCCTGATTACAGGTTACGGTCTGTTAAAATTTCCAGACCTTTACACTCGTATTCATGCAGGTGGCATGGCAGATACATTGGCCAGCTTTCTTATTTTTGGCGGTTTGGCACTTCAAAGCGGTTTCTCTCTTGTCACTGCCAAGCTGTTTTTTATTGTCGCATTCCTGTTCCTGACCAGCCCAACAGCCACATACGCTTTGGCACAGGCAACTTTTGTTGCGGGCCTGAAACCCAAGCTTGATGGCTTTGGTGAGGAAGCAGACAACACTGAAAGCGAAACAGAAGACGGCGCTAAGCCGAACAATTCAGAAAGTAAAAGCGACTGATGGAAGAATTTACAACAGTTTTTCTAATGGCCTTGCTGGTCGCCGGCGCACTTGGTGTTCTGTACGTTCGAAACCTGTTCGTCGCCACGATGCTCTTGGGGGCGGTCAGTTTTTTAATGGCGCTGATCTTCATTATTCTGGACGCGGTTGATGTGGCCTTCACAGAGGCAGCTGTAGGCGCAGGTATCAGCACCGTTCTGTTTTTGGGAACTTTGTCACTTGTTGGCGCGGATGAGAAAAAATCCAGACCAAAAACAGTACTTCCGCTTCTTGTGTCACTAATTGTTGGCGGAACACTTGTCTATGCGACATTTGAAATGCCGGTTGTTGGCTCTGCTGACAATCCCGTGCAAACCAGCAACTTGACCACGAGATTTATCGAACAAAGCCCCAAGGAAATTGGCGTTCCCAATATGGTCACCTCAGTACTGGCGAGTTATCGTGGCTATGATACCTTTGGGGAAGTTACTGTGATTTTCACGGCTGGGATTGCTGTTCTGTTAATCCTGCGCCAATTGCGACGGCGCCGTGATGAACAAACAGAAGGCAGCTCCTCGGCGGAGAATACTGAAACTGGCGTAGAAAGCGGACCAAGCCCCAGCATTCATGATCTGGTTCCTCATGTCGTCTCCAAGCTCTTGATTCCGTTTGTCCTGTTATTCGGCCTTTACGTCCAGTTTCATGGTGACTTTGGACCGGGCGGCGGATTTCAGGCTGGTGTCATATTTGCGGCGGGCATCATTTTGTACTCCCTTGTTTTCGGACTTGAATATGCACAGAAATTGATCCCGTTATGGGCTGTTGAACTTTTGCTGGCAGTCGGGGTCCTGCTATACGGAGGCGTCGGTGTCGCCACAATGTTGTACGGCGGAAACTTCCTTGATTACAATTGGTTGTCTGCCGATCCTGTTGCAGGGCAGCATCTTGGAATTTTGCTTGTAGAACTGGGAGTTGGTATCACCGTGACAGCAGCAATGCTGGCAATCTTTTATGGGTTTGCCAACCGCAACGAATTTCGTGAAAACAGTGGGGAGTAGCTCAGTAGATGTTTTTCGACCACTATAGTTACTGGATCGTCATTATACTGTTCGTGATCGGGCTCTACACTGTTATGAGTCGTAGCAACCTGATCAAAAAAATGATTGGCCTTTCCCTGTTTCAGATCTCGGTTTTCCTGTTTTACATAACTATGGGCAAAATCGAAGGAGGCACAGCGCCGATCTTAGTCGACGCCCCTGATACAGTATATTCAAACCCCCTGCCGCATGTTCTGATCCTGACAGCAATTGTTGTGGGCGTTGCCACAACAGCACTCGGCTTGTCGCTAGTTGTTCGCATAAAAGAAACCTATGATACGATTGACGAAGATGAAATCCGCGACATGGAGGATGTAAAGTAAATGACTGCCTCCCTGTTTAGTCAGGCACCCATTCTTGCGGTTCTTATTCCCCTGCTAGGTGCCCCTGTCTGTGGTCTGTTGCGCGGTGGTATTTTTCCGTGGCTATTCACCACTGTTCTGAGTCTGCTGTCATTTTGGTTCAGTATCGAGTTGTTATTGCATGTGAATGCCAATGGCCCGATTTCCTATGAACTGGGAGGCTGGGCACCGCCATGGGGTATTGAATATGTTATTGATCCCTTAAGCGCATTTGTGATGCTGGTGGTGAGCGGGATCAGTAGTGGTGTTCTTCTCTATGCACGCGAAAGCATTCAAAGAGAAGTTGCTCCATCCGTCACGGGCTGTTTTTTGCGGCCTATTTGCTGGCGCTTGCCGGAATGATGGGGATTACCGCAACTGGTGATGCTTTTAACATCTTCGTCTTCCTGGAGATTACCTCCCTGTCTTCATATGTTTTGATCTCAATGGGAGAGAAATATGATCGGCGGGCTCTTTCCGCAGCATTTCAGTATCTTATTCTGGGAACCATTGGCGCCACCTTCATTCTGATTGGTGTTGGCCTTCTTTACCTGATGACTGGAACGCTGAACATCGCCGATATTGCACGTCAGTTTGACACCATCGAAGATACGCGTCCCATTCGTGCTGCCGTTGGTTTTCTGGTCGTTGGTATTGCCATCAAGCTTGCAATGTTTCCATTTCATAGCTGGCTTCCAAATGCTTATGCATATGCGCCAACCATCATCACAGCCTTTTTCGCAGGCACCGCGACGAAGGTCTCTGTCTATCTGCTGATCCGGTTTATCTTTACCATTTTTGGATGGGATTTCAGTTTCGGTAACCTACCGCTCAGCGATCTATTGATCCCCTTTGCCGTCATTGCCTTTATCAGCATGTCAATTGTTGCTGTTTTTCAGGACAACCTGAAAAAGCTGCTGGCTTTTTCGAGTGTTGCACAGCTTGGTTATATGACACTCGGCATCGCGCTCGCGTCCGAGAGTGGCTTGACAACGAGTATCGTTCATATTTTCAACCACGCGATTGTAAAAACAGGTCTTTTCCTGACAGTGGGAGCCATGTTCTTCATGAACGGAAGTGTATTGCTCAGTGATCTGGCAGGTGTTGGAAAAAGAATGCCACTTACGACATTTGCCTTCGTACTTGGCGGTCTTGCATTAATTGGTGTTCCGCTTACTCCGGGTTTTATCAGCAAATGGTATCTCATTCAGGCTGTGCTGGAGCGAGGTGACATGCTTGGTTACGCACTTGCGGTTACATTGCTTATTTCCTCTCTAATTGCCGTGATTTATGTTTGGCGAGTAGTTGAAATCGCATATTTCCGCCCCTCTCCAGATGGGACCACTGCGGGAGAAGCTCCGCTCAGCATGCTTGTGATTTGTTGGGTCTTTGTGGCCGCAATGTTCTATTTTGGTATTGATACATCCATGAGTGTTGATTTTGCGAATTCAGCAGCCTCCTTCATGATGGGAGGAACTGACTGATGTTTAGCCTTGAAACCCATCTTGCGCTCACTTTGCTAATTCCCCTGCTGGGAGGCATCGGCGTATTCCTGTTTGGCTCAATGCCAAATTTACGTGAAAGCGCTACATTGGGCGCCGCCGCTTTGTTGTTCCTGAACGTTTTGGTGATTTTACAGTCTGTTCTGTCTGGAACATATGCCCAGGTTGATCTGATTGATACGCTGCCAGGTCTTGGCATCTCACTGAAAGTCGAACCGCTTGGGATGATATTTGCCTGTGTTGCCTCCACGTTATGGATTATCAACTCCCTCTATTCCATAGGGTATATGAGAGGCAATAAAGAAGCCAATCAGACCCGCTTCTATATCTGTTTCACAATTGCCATATCCGCCGCAATGGGCATTGCCTTTGCTGAAAACCTGCTCACCCTGTTTATCTTCTATGAAGTGCTAAGCCTGTCTACCTATCCGCTTGTTACACATAAAGGAAATGATGCGGCGTTAAAAGGTGGGCGAATTTATCTGGGCATCCTTCTTGGCACCTCAATCGGCCTATTCCTGCCCGCTATAATCTGGGTTTGGACGGTAACAGGCACAACAGATTTCACCGCCGGCGGAATACTGGCAGGGCATGTCGGCGCCGGTATGACAGCATCATGCTATTTCTGTTTATGTATGGAATTGGCAAGGCTGCCCTAATGCCAATCCACCGGTGGCTTCCATCTGCAATGGTTGCCCCAACACCAGTGAGTGCTCTGCTGCATGCGGTTGCTGTGGTAAAGGCAGGCGTATTTTCAGTTCTAAAAGTAGTGGTCTATATATTTGGAATTGATTTCCTCGCCGAGACTGGCGCAGCTGACTGGCTCACCTGGATTGCGGGCTTTACGCTGATCAGCGCGTCTGTTGTCGCCATGACAAAAGATAACCTGAAAGCGAGGCTTGCCTATTCAACGATCAGCCAACTGGCCTATATTGTCCTGGCTGCGTCCCTCGTAACACCAATGGCAGTTGCTGGCGGTGCGTTGCAGATCGTTATGCACGCGTTTGGAAAAATCACACTCTTCTTCTGTGCTGGCGCTATTTATACTGCGACGAAGAAAACTGAAATTTCAGACATGCGTGGGCTCGGCCGAATAATGCCATTTACATTTGCAGCTTTTGCCATTGGCGCGCTGAGTATTATTGGATTGCCTCCTTTGGGCGGGAGCTGGGCGAAATTTTATATCATGCTGGGCGCCATTGATGCTGATCAGCTCATAGTACTGGGCATCCTGTTTATAAGCTCTCTACTGAATATCGCCTATCTTATGCCAATCGTAATCAGAGGATTTTTCTTCTCTCCACTTGGTACACAGCATCCACCTGTTGCTGTTGGTGAGGAGCAGTCTTTCATTGATCGCACAGCAATTAAAGAGGCCCCTCTTCTTGCTGTTGCTCCGCCAGTTCTTACGGCTCTTGCCTGTATCGCGCTGTTTTTTGCGGTTGATCCCATTTACCAACTCTTGCTGCCTGCACTTGGGAAATAGGAGACGCATAAATGTCATCATCGGATACCAAAATGAAAAAGACAGATTTGCCCACTGTTTCTGACAGGCTGCTAAAAATTCTGATCGTTCTTGCTGTATTGGTTGCACTTCCGGATATTTTATCCCTGTTTGGAATCCTCTACGAAATGCACCCCTATACGACACTTGAAGAAATACCGGCATTCTATGGGTTATATGCTTTGGTTGCGTTCCTTACCTTGCTGGCAATAGCCAAATTCCTTCAACCTATTCTGAGGCGGGAGGAGAACTACTATGATTGAGGGCTTGAATCCGGGTATTATCCTGATCCTTGGTGCTTTACTTGTACCGCTTACCAGTGGTGTAATCCGCAATATTTATCTTCTTTTGTTGCCCATTCTCGGTCTCAGCCAAATGATCAGCCTCGGACTGGGTAGCTGGGGGGAAATCGAGGTTCTCGGCATTGCTTTGACCTTGACCAAAATTGATGCCTTCTCACGGGTGTTCGGACTGATTTTCCATATTGCGGCTTTTGCCGGAATTTTATATGCCCTGCACGTTCGTGATACCATCCAGCAGGTTGCAACCCTGCTTTATGCAGGCGCCTCAATCGCTGCAGTCTTCTCAGGTGATCTGATTTCACTGTTCTCCTATTGGGAGCTAACAGCGATTTCCTCAGTTTTCCTTATTTTTGCCAGCCGAACAGAACGTTCTTACAATGCCGGGATGCGTTACCTGCTTATTCAGGTGAGCAGCGGTGTCATACTGCTAGCGGGCGTAATTCTTTATTATGCCGATCAAGGTCATGTGAATTTTGGTGCTTTGGAGCTGGATAGCTTGGCCGCTTGGCTGTTCTTGATTGCATTTGGCATAAAAGCAGGCTTCCCGCTTCTCAATAACTGGATACAGGACGCCTACCCGCAAGCAACGGTTACCGGAACTGTCATTCTATCCGCCTTTACAACCAAATTGGCTATATACGCTCTGGCACGCAGTTTTGCCGGCGAAGATATTCTGCTTTGGATTGGGGCCATCATGGTCATTTTCCCGGTCTTTCACGCGACACTTGAAAATGACCTGCGCAAAACGATGGCTTATTCACTGAACAGTCAGCAAGGCTTTATGGTTATTGCAATCGGTATCGGCAGTGAACTGGCGCTGAACGGTGTGGCAGCGCATGCGACCATTAGTGTCCTATATACCTGCCTCGTCTTTATGGGCACAGGTGCCGTTCTTTACCGAAACGGAACTGCAAAAATTACGGAACTTGGCGCTGTCTACAAATCGATGCCAGTGACCACCTTTTTTGTAATTATCGGATCACTCACCATTATCGCGTTTCCTCTCACAGGGGCATTCGCGACAAAATCACTTATCTTGTCCGCCTCGCTGGATATGAAACTGGTTCTGTTATGGTGTGTCATGCTGTTTGGTGCGGTTGCTGTGATTGACAATGTGGGGCTCAAAATTCCAGCTCTTGGCTTTTTCAAAAAGGACGATGGCAGACGCACGAAAGAGGCGCCGTTTCATATGCTTGCTGCGATGGGATTATTGTCAGCCTGTGCCATTTGGATTGGATTATTTCCGGCGAAATTTTTCGCGTTATTGCCGTACGAAATGGACTATCACGTCTATACCGCAAGTCATGTAGTCACGCAGCTACAACTTATTATTTTTGCTGCATTGGGATTTGCTCTTGCCCTGCGTCTGGGCGTTTATCCCGCAATAAGCAATAGCAGCTATCTTGATACAGACTGGCTCTATCGTCGCTTAACCAAGAAATGGACGATAAAAATTTCAGAATGGGTGTCTCTTGTATGGGCCTTTGTGATTAAAACAGGTCTCAACCTCGTTGACCGCATAATCGAAATTTCCAGACAGACGCACGGTATTTCAGGAACAATGGGACGTGGATTTTCATCCGCTGTATCCGTTTTTCTGATCCTGTTTATCTTAAGCATCTTTACACTGATTTTTTACGGATCATAAGATGAACAGACTGGCACTAACATCGTTTGTCGGTTTGTTTCTGCTTGGTGTAGCAGGCTGCGCACCGCGCGCAACCGATGACACGGCCTCAATCAGCGATGTGGCAGCAAACACCAATATCAATAGCCGTATTCAGGAAGCGGATTATGTCCTGCTAGGAGAAAAGCACGACCATCCCTTGCATCACGAAATTCAGGCGAAACTGTTAAAACATCACTTGAAATCAGGTGATCTTGTCGTGTTCGAGATGTTAAATCGGGACCAGCAATCGGTTATTGATCAGTATCTGTCCGATCAGATCCCGTTTGAGGAACTCCCCCAAAAATTGCGCTGGGAACTTTCTGGATGGCCTGACTGGTCCTATTATGCGCCGCTTTTTGAAGCGGCCAAATCATCCTCTGCTAAAATACTCTATGGCAGTTACCCCAAAGCGGAACTGATGCAGGTTTCCAAGCAATCAGCGCCACATGAAAATCCGTTGTCAGATATGCAAATGGAAGATCTGGACAAGCAAATCCGGCAATCCCATTGTCAGATGCTACCGGAAAACATGGTCCGTCCGATGAGTAACATCCAGATTGTTAAAGATCGCCTCATGGCCGCGCAATTACAGAAGAAAGAAAAGAACGCCAAAGCTTTTCTGATTGCTGGGAATGGTCATATTCGCAAAGACCGTGGTGTCCCCTTACATCTTCAACAAAATGCCCAGTCAAATATCTTTGCTCTTGGCTTGATTGAAGAGCAGGCTGAACCCGCAGAATGGGAGCTATACTCCGAATATGATGCCATATGGGTTGTGGGTAGCCTTGGCAAAACGATGGAAGATTACTGCCAAAGCCTGAAAGAGCGCTTTGGCAATAAAAGCTCCTAAATTATTTTTTCAAATCTTTCGAGCGCATTTTCTTTTTGGGAACCCAGCGGGTAACGGACCGTCCATCAGCGGTAAAACGTACCTCTTGCGAAGCTGCCGGAGCCGCATCAAGATTGGAATGTCCGGCATTGTAAGGAGATCCGTCCGGAAACTTGCTGACAAGGCCACTGCCATTCAGCGCCTCCAGCCCACCCGGATAGCGCCCGCCATCTCACCGACCAGTACTTCTGAATTTCGGCCTCGTTTGCGGGCATTTTTCAAGGCAATATCAGCTTCCAACAGTTTTTCAAGTCCGTCATCGCCCATTTCAACAAATGCTTCCCAGACACCCAGAAGAACCTCTTCCACCTGAGTTGAAGGTGCAACTGATTCCGTAATATTTACCCCATGCTCAAGCGCCAGGAACAAATCAGGTTCGATGGGGCCAACTTCGGTCGCCAGAAATGTTGCTGGCATCAGTTTGGCTTTTTTGTGCTCCGCTGCGTAAATGGCTTGCAGAAGATAGACAAGTTGCATCAGACTAGATGGCTCAAGGGCGATTTCCTCTTCAGCGGCTTTTGTTTCCAGCCAACTGACGATGTCAAAGGTTGATCGAATTGCAGGTCTCATGCATCTATTCCCAAATTATCTTATTAACCATCAATAAAGCTTAATGGTTAACCCCCAATTAACTTAAACTGAAGGCACTATTTTAAAATTGTGCCTTACAATTGGGATAGCGGGCGCATATCTCTTGCAGAGCGGTCAAGACATCCGCTAGAGTTTCAAAAAAGTAATAACACTGTGCGAGGTAGCAAATATGGAAATGAGCGGCGAAGAGCTGATTAACGCTCCAAAGTCTGTCGTTTGGGATGCGTTGAATGATCCCGAGATTTTAAAGCAGGCTATCCCCGGCTGTGAAAGCGTTGAAAAAGAGAGCGATACCGATTTTTCAGCGACCGTAAAGGTTAAGGTCGGTCCGGTAAAAGCGACTTTTAAAGGTCAGGTAACCTTGAGCAATATAGATGCACCTAACGGATATACAATTACTGGCGAAGGCAAAGGTGGTGCCGCCGGTTTTGGTAAAGGCGGTGCAGATATCAAACTAACAGAGGCAGACGGCGGCACCTTACTGTCCTATGATGTCAAGGCATCAGTCGGGGGTAAAATGGCGCAAATCGGTTCGCGATTGATAGATAGCACCGCCAAGAAACTCGCATCGGAGTTTTTCGCAACCTTCAATGAACTTGTCAGCAGCAAAAGTGACGGGGCATCAACCGAGCAAACTTCGGCGCCAGCGGGTGAAGAAGAAATTATTACCGCAGCGGAAGTTATCGAAAATCCGGACGTGGCCGAACCAACACATGTGGACACACCTGAAAAATCATTATTTCAAAAACCGGGATTTCTTGTCGCTGCCGGCATCCTGATAGTTGCAGTCCTGTATTATCTGTCACAGTCAGGTGGGGCGAACTGAAGATTTCATATTTCTTTATCTTGACCGGACGGTCAAAGAAGACAAAACTAAAATAAGGGTCCACTGGAAAAATTCAGTGGATTTAAGGGGCAAAACAAAACCGGCAGTGGCAAAACACTGCCACGTCTGACTAGGGAGGAAACTACATGACATCCGTTTCAATGACGGTAAATGGCAAAAGTGTAACGGCGGACGTCGCACCAAATACACTTCTTGTCCAATTTATTCGTGAAAACCTTCGCCTGACTGGCACACATGTGGGTTGTGACACCAGCCAATGCGGTGCATGCACCGTCCATGTGAATGGCGATAGCGTGAAGTCCTGTACCATGCTGGCCGTTCAGGCTGATGGTGCTGAAGTGACCACAATTGAAGGGCTTGCAAATGGTGCCGACCTTCATCCAATGCAAGAAGCCTTTAAGGAAAACCATGGGCTGCAATGCGGCTTTTGTACTCCGGGCATGATTATGAGCGCTGTAGATCTGGTCAAGCGCAACCCCAACCCGTCTGAAGAGACAATTCGTAAGGAGCTGGAAGGCAACATCTGTCGCTGTACTGGCTACCACAATATTGTCAAATCCGTGAAACAGGCATCGGAGAATATGGGAGGGTGATAAATGTCAGTAGAAAATGGAATTGGAGCTTCTGTTAAACGTAAAGAAGACCAACGCTTTATTACAGGTAACGGCAATTACCTCGACGATATTAACAAAGCTGGGCAGACCTACGGATATTTTCTAAGGTCACCTCACGCATTTGCCAAAATTAAAGGGATTAACCTTGACGCAGCGAAAGCAGCGCCCGGTGTTGTCGACATCTTTACAGGCGCGGATATGGCTGCAGACGGTGTTGGCGGCCTGATTTGTGGCTGGGGGATCACCAGCAAAGATGGAACCCCTCATGCGGCCCCTCCTCATCCATGTCTTGCAACTGATACCGTCAAGCATGTTGGTGACCAGGTTGCTTTTGTAGTCGCGGAAACGCTTCAGCAAGCCAAAGACGCAGCAGAATTAATTGAAGTAGATTACGAAGAGCTGACACCTGTAACAGACATTCAAAAAGCTCTAGAGCCCGGTGCTCCTCAAATTCATGAAGAAGCCGCTGGAAACCTTTGTTATGACTGGGAATTGGGTGACAAAGAAGCAGTTAATGCAGCCTTTTCCAATGCGCATCACATCACAAAAATGGATCTGATAAACAACCGTCTGGCGCCAAATCCGATGGAGCCAGAGCAGCGCTTGGCGAATATGATGCAGGCACAGGTGAATATACTCTGTATACGACAAGTCAAAACCCACATGTTGCTCGTTTGATCCTGTCGGCTTTTGTTGCTATTGCACCTGAACATAAATTACGTGTCATCGCTCCCGACGTTGGGGGAGGTTTTGGCAGTAAAATCTTTGTGTATGCAGAAGAAACCACAACCATCTGGGCCGCGAAACGCGTCGGGCGTCCTATCAAATGGACCGCGGATCGCTCAGAAGCATTCCTAACGGATGCCCACGGGCGTGATCATGCAACCCATGCAGAAATGGCTTTCGATGCAGATGGACATATTCTGGGGTTCAGAGTCTCAACCAAGGCGAATATGGGCGCCTATCTGTCCACATTCGCCTCAGCAGTACCAACCTATCTGTATGCAACATTGCTCAATGGGCAATATAAAATGCCATGCATTTACGCTGAGGTGATGGCGGGTTTCACCAACACGACTCCCGTAGACGCATATCGCGGAGCTGGTCGCCCTGAAGCCACATATGTGGTGGAGCGGATGATGGAGCGGGCTGCGCGGGATATGAATATGGATCCAACAGAACTCCGGATGAAAAACTTCATTTCACCTGATGCGTATCCATATGAAACTCCGGTCATCATGACCTATGATTCCGGTGATTACCCACTCACCATGAACACCGCCAAGAAGATGATCGACTATGATGGTTTTCAGGCGCGAAAAGCAGAATCCGCTTCCCGTGGTAAACTCCGCGGTATTGGGTCCGCCGCCTATATTGAGGCATGTGGTATCGCGCCATCTGCTGCAGTTGGCTCTCTTGGGGCAGGCGTTGGCCTTTGGGAAAGCGCGGAGGTCCGCTTCAACCCAACAGGCTCAGTTACAGTCTTTACCGGAAGCCACAGCCACGGTCAGGGTCATGAAACCACGTTTGCTCAATTGATCGCCGACAAGCTTGGTGTTCCATTTGATCAGGTAGAGGTGGTGCATGGCGATACCACAAAAGTACCGTTTGGTATGGGAACCTATGGGTCCCGTTCACTTGCCGTTGGCGGTTCAGCAATCGTCAAGGCGGCGGACAAGATCGTCGAAAAGGCGAAGAAAATCGCTGCTCACCTCATGGAAGCCTCGGCTGATGATATTGAGCATTCTCATGGCGTCTTTTCTATCGCTGGCACTGACAAACAAATGACAATTGGTGAAATTGCATTTGCAGCCTATGTGCCGCACAACTACCCCGAAGATCTGGAGCCGGGACTAGCTGAAAATGCTTTTTATGATCCTCTGAACTTTACATTCCCAGCCGGAACCCACATCGCAGAAGTGGAAATTGATCCGGATACCGGGATCGTTGATATTGTGGATTGGGCAGCGGCCGATGACTTTGGCAACATCATCAATCCGATGATTGTGGAAGGTCAGGTTCATGGCGGTGTAGCTCAAGGCATTGGACAGGCGCTGCTTGAAGGAGTTGTCTACGATGATACCAGCGGCCAGTTACTGACCGGGTCCTATATGGATTACTGCATGCCACGTGCAGACGATCTGCCAAGTTTCAAGGTAGAAGCGACCAATACCCCCTGCCCCAGTAATCCGCTGGGCGTGAAGGGTTGTGGTGAAGCCGGAGCCATTGCAGCCCCAGCGGCACTCATGAATGCGATTACCGACGCACTTGGAAAAGAAATAGACATGCCTGCAACACCGGAAAAAGTGTGGCAAGCGGCGCAAAGCGCCTGATAGGGAGAAAAATAAAATGTATTCATTCGAATATGAACGCCCAAAAGGGATCAGCGAAGCAGTTGGTGCTGTCGGCGAGGATGACAAGTTTCTCGCTGGTGGCCAATCATTCCTGCCAACTTTGAAATTACGCCTCGCCCAGGTTGACAAACTGGTTGATCTTGGCAGCATTGCAGAGCTTAAAGGAATTACTGTAAGCGGAAATGAAGTCAGTATCGGCGCCATGACAACCCATGCGACGGTTGCAAGTTCCGCGGATGTAAAATCATCCATTCCGGCGCTTGCTCATCTGGCAGCGCATATCGGCGATGCACAAGTGCGTAACCGAGGCACTATTGGGGGATCAATTGCCAATAATGATCCGGCCGCAGACTACCCATCCGCTTTGGTTGCGTTAGGGGCAACTGTTCACACGAACAATCGTACAATTGCAGCTGAAGACTTTTTCGTGGACCTGTTTGAAACTGCGTTGGAAGAAGGTGAACTGATCACCAAGGTGACATTTCCAATTGCAGAGAAAGCTGGCTACGCCAAGTTTCCAAATCCGGCATCCCGGTTTGCACTTGTCGGTGTCTTTGTTGCGAAAACCGCGTCTGGTGTCCGGGTTGCTGTCACTGGCGCGGGTCCATCTGTCTTCCGTCAAGGAGACATGGAAGCAGCACTTGATAGCAATTTTTCACCGGATGCCGTCAAGGGGATTAAGACTGACGCAAGCGGTCTGAACTCGGATATTCATGCTTCAGCGGAATATCGGGCGCACCTGATTTCAGTTATGGCTTCGCGGGCAGTTGCGGCCGCCTCCTAAGCCTGAACATCAGACCTTTTTGGGGGAAGCCTATCGCTTCCCCCACTTTTATGACTTCCGTTACAGGTGATTGGGGCGATCATTGTCGCGGAAACTTTGATCCTGTATTATTGCCATTTAAACAGACGAGTATTCATTTCATGAGCGCGACTGCCCCGAATCTAAATTCCATCGATGATGTTCAGGACCTGTTGATATCAGCCAATTATGTCGCAGACAGAAGTCTTGCAACGGTGCTGTACCTGTCACTGAAAATGGGGCGTCCCCTATTTCTTGAAGGCGAAGCTGGAGTGGGCAAGACAGAAATTGCTAAAGTACTCGCAAATCAGCTCAATCGCCCTTTAATCCGTCTACAATGTTATGAGGGTCTGGATGTATCCTCGGCCGTTTATGAATGGAATTACGCTCGCCAAATGATTGAAATCCGCATGGCGGAAGCGGCCCATGATGTTGATCGAAAAGCTTTGGGCGCAAATATTTTTTCTGAAGACTTTCTCATAAAACGTCCGATTATGCAGGCACTCGAAAATACTGAGGTGGGCGCTCCGGTATTATTGATTGATGAGTTGGACAGAACCGACGAACCATTCGAGGCTTATCTGCTCGAAGTTTTATCTGATTTTCAGGTTACTATTCCTGAGATGGGGACAATTAAAGCTGCAGAGCCCCCTATTGTAATTATCACCTCGAACAGAACCCGTGAAATTCATGACGCCCTGAAGAGGAGATGCCTGTACCACTGGGTGGATTATCCAAGTGCCGAACGGGAAAAAGACATCATTTCTCGAAAACTGCCGAATGCAGACAAGCGTCTCTCCGATCAGATTGTAGCATTTGTCCAAAAACTGCGCGAAGACCCTTCTCTATTCAAGCTGCCGGGGGTTGCGGAAAGCCTTGATTGGACAAATGCACTGACAGAGTTAAATGTTGTGTCTCTCGATCCGGATGTCATCAATGATACACTAGGTGTATTGCTGAAATATCAAGATGATATCAGTAAGATACAGGGCCACGTAGCCGCAGAACTGATTTCGCAAATCAACGCGGAAATTGGGGATCGCAGTGACTGAGAAAGGTAATTCCAATAGAACAGTGACGGCCCCACCCGGAACATTCGCGGAAAATATTATCCATTTTGGCCGCACCTTGCGACGCGCTGGTTTACCTGTTGGTCCCGGCAAGGTGCTTGAGGCCATTAAAGCCGTGGAATGCGCGGGTCTTGAGCGGCGCGATGATTTTTATTGGACATTACACAGCATATTCGTCAATCGCCATGATCAATGGGCCCTCTTTGATCAGGCATTCCACATATTTTGGAAAAACCCTGACATCTTGAAAAAGATGATGGATATGATGCTGCCCACCACCTTTCTCGATCAGGTCAACAGTGATGCGGATGAGATTTCCAAAAGATTGTCTCAGGCCCTTGCTCCGGATGAAGCCCCATCATCTGATACGGAAACAGAAAAAGAGGAAATCGAGATCAACGCCGAACTGACAACCTCCTCCAATGAATTGCTTCAAACCAAAGATTTTGAGGATATGAGTGTCGAGGAAGCAGAAGAGGCAAAGAAGGCAATAAAGAGCCTTAAATTACCAATTCGCGACGTGAAAACCAGGCGATTAAAGCCTACCGGACGTAAAGAACGTGTTGATATGCGCCGGACACTTCGTGCATCGCAGCGCGCTGGCGGAGCCTCAATAGCGCTGAAATTCAAGGCGCCCGTGAAAAAGCATCCCCCACTTGTTATTCTGTGTGATATTTCAGGCTCCATGTCCCAGTATAGCAGAATGCTGTTGCATTTTATTCATGCACTTACGAACGATCGCGACCGGGTTCATACATTTGTTTTCGGAACGCGCCTTACAAATATTACTCGGGTTATGCGCTATAAAGATGTCGACGAAACTCTAAACGAGCTTGGCGAAAAAGTTGAAGATTGGTCAGGTGGAACCCGAATTGGCAGCACGATTTCAGATTTCAATAAAAACTGGTCAAGGCGTGTCCTCGGTCAGGGTGCCGTGGTTTTATTTATTTCCGATGGCCTCGACCGCGATGAGGCTGACGGATTAGATGTAGAGATGGACAGACTTCATAAATCCTGCAGGCAGCTCATATGGCTCAACCCTCTGCTACGCTATGACGGATTTGAGCCCAAGGCCAGAGGCATAAAAGCAATCCTGCCTCATGTTGATATTTTCAAATCCGTTCATAACTTAAAGAGTCTGCAAGACTTGGCCGATGTCCTGTCCGCCCCTGAAAATTCAGGTAACTCCATAAGAAGGCTTGCCGCATGAAAATCGATCTTGATAAAGCCGCAAAAGATGACGTAATCGCCCATGCAATTGACTGGAAGTCTGCCGGTAAAAAAGTCGCAATTGCGACAGTGATTCAAACATGGGGATCTGCCCCTCGCCCAGTTGGTAGCCAGCTTGCCATTGATGAGAGCGGAAATATGACCGGCTCAGTCAGTGGCGGATGTGTTGAAGGAGCTGTCATTCAGGAAGCTTTACAGATCATGGATACAAACGAGCATAAAATTCTGGAATTTGGTGTTTCAGATGACCAGGCTTGGGAGGTCGGTCTGGCTTGCGGCGGAAAAATTCGCGTACTGGTCGAGCGATTAAATTGAGGCGGTCATGAAACTTGAACAAATTCAAGAGCTGCAAATAGCCCGCTCTCAAAAGAAACAGGTAGCATTGGCAACCAACCTGACAAGCGGTGAGAGCAGTATCCTCTATCCATTTGATACAAATGATAAAAGTCAACTGGTTGACGCAGCAAGGCGAGCCCTAATTCAAGACAGGCCAACAGAAATCGAAACAGAAGATGGGCCGGTTTTTATCAATATATTTAACCCACCACTGCGCATGCTGATTGTAGGGGCTGTTCATATCGCCCAGAAATTATCGGAAATGGCGGCAAGCACGGGGTATGATGTCACCGTGATAGACCCGAGAAGCAGTTTCGCATCCGAATTTCGCTTTCCCAATGTTAAAATGGACACCCGCTGGCCAGATGAGGCGTTACCGGAGCATGCTGCTGATCGGCGTACTGCCATTGTGACGCTAACACATGATGCGAAACTGGATGATCCTGCCCTTGAATATGCACTCAATTCCAACGCTTTTTATATCGGTGCTTTGGGCAGCACACGAACCCGCGCCAAAAGACAGGAACGCCTTGAGCAAAAAGGATTTAATGTCGATCAGATATCACGAATTCATGGTCCCGTCGGCCTTGATATTGGCGCCCAGTCCCCCGCAGAAATCGCCATTTCAATCATGGCTGAGGTCACGCAAGTACTCCGTAAAGGCAAAGCAGCATGATTTTTGGACGGCTGGAGGTAACTAAAGCAGAGGGCGCCATTCTGGCGCACGCTGTGGATATGGGTGAATCTGGCCTACTGAAAAAAGGGACAATTCTGTCACAGGACATGATTTTAACTTTAAAGGATCATGGCATAACGCAAGTCCTTGCCGCACGTCTTGAGAATGAAGATATGGGCGAAGATCAGGCTGCCCATGAAATTTCGGCTGTCCTTGCGGGTCCTAACTGTAGCGCAGAAGCCCCTTTTACAGGCAGATCCAACCTTATTTCCAATGCGTCCGGTGTCGTCAGAATAAACCGGGATTTATTAAATAAAATCAACAATATAAATGCTGATATTACAGTCGCGACTCTAAAAGATATGGATGCTGTTGAAGCGGGCCAAATGATCGCGACGGTCAAGATCATCCCCTTTGCCACCAAATCAGATAATGTCAAATCCGTTATTGGGTACACGGAACTGGCGTCACAAAAACTGATCAGTGTCGCGCCGTTTAAAAAGAAAAAAATTGGGGTTATCTCAACTCTTCTTCCCCATACTCCCGAGAAAATACTCAAAAAATCTGAAAAGGTTTTGGAAGATCGCCTGAATAGCTGTGCGAACAGCATTAGCCATAGGGTTCAGACAATTCATCATGAAGAGGATCTAAGGAACGAAATTCAGGAAATGAAAGCAAAGGGTTGCGACCTTATTCTGATATTTGGTGCATCAGCGATTACTGACGTTCGCGATGTCATTCCAACCGCCCTTTGTCAAGCAGGGGGAAAGGTCCTGCATTTTGGTATGCCGGTTGATCCGGGAAATCTTTTGTTATTAGGATCTTTGGACGATACGGTGGTTATCGGCCTACCGGGATGTACAAGATCCCCCAAACTAAATGGCTTTGACTGGGTACTGCAGCGTATTCTGGCCGACATACCAGTTGAGGCAACCGATATCATGAATATGGGTGAAGGCGGACTGTTAAAAGAAATCAGCAGCAGACCACAACCGCGGGAAAGCCGAAAAACAACCGGCTCGCGACAGCCGGAAATTGCCGCTTTGTTGCTGGCAGCGGGTCGCTCACGGAGAATGGGTCCACAAAACAAACTGTTGGCGTTAATCAATGATACCCCAATGGTCAGACATGTGGCGCAAACCCTGATGCACAGCGATTTGAATGAAGTTCTGATGGTCACTGGTCACGAAGCTGAAGAAGTTTTGAAAACCGTCTGGGACCTTAATATACCCAGCGTACAAAATCCCAATTATTCTAAAGGCTTATCTACTTCACTGAAAGTAGGATTTGAAATACTTAAAGACAGGTCCGACGGCATTCTTGTCTGCCTGGGCGATATGCCATTTGTCTCAGAGCAGACAATCCAGAAGTTGATTGCGAAATTTGACCCGGCAAATGGCAAATCTATCGTTATTCCAACAACAAATGGAAAACGCGGAAATCCTGTCCTTATTTCCACACAATATTGGCCAGAGATTAAAAACATTGCTGGAGATATGGGCGCGAAAGCACTTATTTCGGCGAATGATCATGCGGTTGAAACAGTTGAAATTGACAGCCGTGAAATATTTATGGATATAGATACGCCTGATGTTCTCGCAACCGTCACAGATGCGAAGAAGAGTTCAGACAATAGTGAGTAAGTCGTGATCGAAGAATTATACCAAAAAAACCTTATGCGTCTTGCTGCAAACGCGACGGGATCACAAAAACTGGAAAATCCGCACTTCACGGAAACACTGGATAATCCGACCTGTGGTGATCGTATTACCCTCCAGGTAAAGCTGGAAGATGGCAGGATCACTGAACTGTCGCAAGATAACAGATCCTGCCTGTTATGTCAGGCTTCTGCTTCACTGCTCGCAGAAAATGCCGTGGGTCTGACAGCTGAGGATCTGCATAAAGTGATTGCTCAAATTCACAAGATCCTGAACGGCGAAGAAGAGCACGCAGAAACACCATGGGAGAAACTGGAATATTTCACACCCGTTCACGCCCATAAAAGCCGTCATCTTTGTGTTTTACTTCCCTTCCACGCCTTGAAAAAAATCCTCCAACAGGAATCTGCAGATGCACCGTAGAGTTATAACAAAAGCCCCAAAAGGGGTAACAATCCCCTCACCTTGTACCGGTGTCTGCACAATGGACATGAAAAACGAATATTGTATTGGCTGTTTTCGTACCCGTCTGGAAATTGGTGGCTGGATGCACCTGGGCAATGATGAAAAACTGAAAATCATCAAGGAACTGCGCGGCAGACGGGAAAAAGCGAAAGAAAGCTGAGCTCTTTCCATCCCCCTTTTATTCGGTCATTCAATTGGCTAGGGAATTCAAATCAGTCCACAGAATTTCTGCATCTGGCGCGTTCGTGATACGCATCACATACTTATCTTCATCGATCTTTAATATATAGGTTCGATATATATCGAGTGTGTATATGGTAATCGAGGGCGCTACCTCTCCTTAGTTAATACTGGAAACCTGATGGATGTTAGAACCCTGTGTCTGGGGATCCTTACTTTTGGCGATGCCACTGGCTATGAAATAAAGAAGGCGTTTGAAGACCGTCTTGGTCTTCTCTATGACGCCAGTTTTGGCTCAATCTATCCCGCCCTGAACAAGCTAACAGAACAGGGATTGATTTCCTGTCGGGAGGAAAGTCAGGACCATAGACCTGATAAAAAGGTGTATTCAGTCACTCAGGAAGGTCAGCTTGAATTTATCAAGCATCTGCAACGCAAACCAAAAGCAGATAAGTATCGCTCAGACACACTTGCGACGATGATGTTTGCCCATCTGCTTTCACCGGGAAAAGTCGCCACACTCTTGGATAATTATATCGAAACATGTGAGGAAAATATTGCAACGCTGTCTGAGGGTTGCGATATGAAATCTTCGCTTTCTGAAAAATTTTTATGTGGTTTTGGAATTGCGGTTAAAACGGCGTCCATAAACTATATCCGCGAAAACAGACATTTAATCGAAGCTGAGTCTCTGCTGGCTGACAGCGCCGCAGAGTAATGAGTTAAAATACCTTAGGGAAGAGGTGCCAAGTGAACCGCTCTATATTTATTGCAATCCTGATCGCGGTAGGCGTAACAGGATGGATTTTATCCGGCCAGTTTGAAGCAGATGGCGATGGCACTTCCGAAGCAGCACCAACGGCCGATGCGGCCAAAACACCCACGCAGGAAATTGCTGCCCCAAAAGCGGAAAAGAAAGTACCTCTGGTTCAGGTCGCTGTTCGAACTTTCAACGGAGAGCAGAAATCTGAACCTGTTGTTGTTCGCGGAACAACAGAAGCCATTCGTATGGTGGAGATAAAGGCCGAAACTCCCGGGCGTGTGTCAGAAATACTGGTCGAACGTGGTGATCGGGTGAAAAAAGGGGATGTGCTTGTTAAATTTGCTGTGAAAGACCGCAAAGCTCAACTTGCTGAAGCTGAAGCCCTCGTCCGCCAGAGGCAGATTGAATATGACGCCGCCAAATCACTGAATAAAAAGGGCTTTAGTGCCAAAACAACACTCGCTGGCACCAAAGCGTTGCTCGACAGTGCATTGGCTCAAGCGGAATCCGTTCGAATTAAGCTGGAGGATCTGGTGATCCGGGCTCCCTTTGATGGATATATCGAAGATCGGGCTGCGGAACTGGGCGCCTTTATCAAAGACGGAAATGTAGTCGCGACACTCGTTGATGAAAACCCAATCCTTATCGTTGGGCAGATATCCGAACTAAATGTCAATAAAATCAAAGTCGGTGATGAAGGATATGCCAAACTGATCACTGGTGAAGAAGTCTCTGGTAAAGTCCGATTCATTTCAAAAACTGCAGATCCATCAACCCGCACATTCCGAGTTGAACTTCTCATTAAAAATGATGAATTTCGCATTCGCTCTGGCGTGACGGCAGAAACAACATTCATGACTGACCAGATAATGGCACATTTTATCTCCCCGGCCATTCTGACGTTAAATGAAGCTGGCGTGCTTGGCGTTCGCTCCGTTGATGAAAATGATGTGGTGCAGTTTCATCCGGTACAGGTCCTTTCCGATACCAGCGAAGGAACATGGATAACCGGGCTTCCGAAACAAATTAATCTGATCACTGTTGGTCAGGAATTCGTCAAGGATGGTGAAAAAGTGCTGCCTCAGAAACTGACCGCAGGAGTGCAGTAATGAATGCAATTATCGATGCAGCCATCCACCGTTCGCGAACGGTAATCAGTGCGCTCATACTCATCCTTGTTGCTGGTTTTACCGCCTATGTGGACATTGCCAAAGAGGCTGATCCCGATGTAAATATCCCGATTATTTATGTGTCCATGACGCATGAGGGAATTTCCCCGGAAGACGCAGAAAGGCTTCTGGTCCGGCCCATGGAAGTGGAATTGCGCGGGATTGAGGGCGTGAAGGAAATGCGCTCAACCGCTGGCGAGGGACATGCATCCGTATTAATGGAGTTTGAAGCCGGTTTCGATGCGGATACGGCACTGGATGATGTCCGCGAAAAGGTCGACATTGCCAAAAAAGAACTTCCTGAGGAAACAGATGATCCAAGCGTTCATGAAGTGAATGTGGGTTTGTTCCCTGTTCTTGTGGTAACGCTGTCGGGTGATATTCCCATGCGTTCGATGATCCGAATTGCCAAAGATCTTCAAGACGATATCGAAGGGCTACCGGGGGTTCTGGCGGCTGATATTGGGGGGGATCGCGAAGAAGTTCTTGAAGTGATCATCGACCCTGTAAAACTAGAAAGCTACAAAATCTCTAATGCCGAACTGATTAATGCCGTTCAGCTTAACAACAAACTGGTGGCGGCGGGCTCGATGGATACCGGCAAAGGCCGTTTCTCCATCAAAGTGCCGGGCCTTTTTGAAAGTGCAAAGGACGTTTTTTCAATCCCGCTTAAAGTAAATGGAGACGCGGTCGTCACCCTTGGTGATGTCACAAGCATCAGAAGAACTTTCAAAGATGCTGACAGTTTTGCGCGCCTTGATGGCAAACCAGCCGTCGTTCTTGAGATAAAAAAACGCCTTGGTGAAAACATCATCGACACGATTGAGGATGTGAAAAACCTGGTCGCTGAGGAGCAGAAAATCTGGCCGGAAGGACTTGAAGTAACCTTCAGTCAGGACAAATCCAAAGACATCCGCACCATGCTCAAGGACTTGCAAAACAACATCATCAGCGCCATTATTCTGGTGATGATTGTTGTGATCAGTGCCCTTGGTATGCGAACTGCGGGTCTAGTCGGTCTTTCAATTCCCGGCTCTTTCCTGATCGGTATTCTGTATCTGTACCTATTTGGCTTTACGATTAACATTGTTGTCCTTTTCGGACTGATCCTTGCGGTTGGCATGCTTGTTGACGGTGCGATCGTTGTTACCGAATTTGCTGACCGTAAAATGGCGGAAGGTTATGACAAGGTTGAAGCCTACGGATTGGCTGCCAAAAGGATGGCATGGCCAATTATTGCCTCAACCGCGACAACACTTGCCGTATTCATGCCACTCTTGTTCTGGCCGGGTGTGGTTGGGGAGTTCATGAAATTCCTGCCCATCACGCTGATCACCACATTGACCGGCTCCCTGTTGATGGCCCTGATTTTTGTTCCAACCCTCGGATCAGTTTTTGGAAAAGCCGGTTCTGCCAACTCCAAAACTCTGGCGGCGCTTGCTGCAGCCGAAACGGGAGATGTTCGCGATATTGGTGGCTTCACAGGACGCTATGTGCGGGTGCTGTCTTTCTGTCTGCGTCATCCAGCCAAAATTGTGCTTGTAGCCGTAGCGGCATTAATAGGCGTACAGATGTATTACGCAACTCATGGTAATGGGGTCGAGTTTTTCCCTGATGTTGAACCTGAAATGGCACTTGTTCACGTTCATGCACGCGGAAATATGTCAACGCTCGAAAAAGATGAGCTGGTTCAGGCCGTTGAGCGCGAAGTTCTGAAACTGGATGATTTCTCCTCTGTCTATTCGAAGACGGGAGGCGCGGCAGACGGTCAGGATATTGCCGAAGACGTCATTGGGGTTATGCAACTTGAATTCAAGGACTGGTTTGAGCGTCGCCCAGCAGATGTCGTGTTTGAAGACATCCGGGCGCGAACCGCTCATATCGCCGGTATTACAGTTGAAACTCGTGAACCTGATGCAGGCCCGCCGACAGGTAAAGATGTCCAGATTGAACTTTCTTCGCGTTTTCCGGAAAACTGGAACCTGAGATTGCCAAAATCCGCGAATATCTTGAGAAAAATGTCGATGGACTGATTGATCTTGAAGATAGCCGCGCCATTCCCGGCATCGCATGGGAAATTGTCGTGGACAGAACTCAGGCTGGTAAATATGGCGCTGATGTCACCACGGTTGGTAAAACCATTCAGCTTGTAACCAATGGCATTAAAGCGCATGAATACAGGCCTGCTGAAGTGGATGATGAAGTAGAAATTCGGGTTCGTTATCCAGAAAGTTATCGAAGCCTTGAACAGCTTGATAATCTGCGTGTCAGTACTGACAAGGGAATGGTTCCATTATCCAACTTTGCAGTCCGCACCCCAGAGCAGAAAGTGGGAACAATCAAGCGAGTGGACTCTCGCCGGGTGATGACCATTAAAGCCAATGTAAAACCAGGTATTCTGGTTGATACAAAGGTGAAGGAAATCGAAGAATGGATCAAAAGCGAAGCAAATATTGATCCAGCGGTATCTTATCGGTTTAAAGGTGAGGATGAAGAGCAGAAAAAGGCCCAAGCCTTTTTGGGTAAAGCATTTGGCGTTGCCCTCTTCATGATGGCAATCATCCTGGTCACACAATTCAACAGCTTTTACCACGCCTTTTTGATCCTAACTGCCGTTATTATGTCCACAATCGGGGTCTTCGTCGGCCTGATCGTAACCGGCCAGCCATTTGGTATTGTGATGACCGGGATCGGTGTGATTTCACTGGCGGGTATCGTTGTGAATAACAATATTGTTCTGATCGATACCTTCGCTCACCTGCGAAAACAGGGAATGAATGCTATGGAAGCGGTACTGAGAACAGGTGCGCAACGTTTGCGTCCGGTCATGCTGACTACGATTACGACAATCTGTGGCCTGCTGCCAATGACATTGCAAATGAACATCGACTTCATTACCCGTGAGGTTCAGATGGGCGCTCCCTCCTCACAATGGTGGGTTCAATTGTCAACCGCTGTTGCCTTTGGACTGTCCTTTGCAACATTGCTGACACTCATCGTCACGCCTAGCCTGTTGATGATTGGTGCAAATGTTGGCAGTTTTTTCGAACGTCGCAAAGACAGAAAAAAGCAGAAAAAATTGAATGTATCCATTAAAGGGTCAACAGCAACTCCTGCTGAATAAAGAAAAAGGCGGCTCAACTGGCCGCCTTTTTTATTTTATGGAGAACCATCTTTCCCCTATTCCCTTAGGTATCCTCAGGATGATCTTCCTGATCAAGCGCTTTCGCTGCTTCTTCTCTTGCCAATTTACGATGTGTCGCAATAGCAAAGGGAATAGTCCCAAGATAGAATACCGCAATCACTGATAAAAGCTGCCAAGGATAGCTTGCCATTACAGCAGCCAAACCACCAACAACCAGCAGCATGGGAATGATAAATCTACGCGCGATACGAACGCGTTTGATTGAGAATGTTGGAATACGACTTGCCATCAGGAATGCCATAAAGAGCAACCATGCGGCATTTAAAATTCCAGACTTGAAGATTTCCGCATCTGAATAAAAGCTGACAACCATGAACAATAACGAAATAGAGGCACCCGCAGGCGCCGCAATCCCAGTGAAATAGCGGCCTTCCCATTCAGGAACATCATCATCCATCATTGCATTAAAACGGGCCAAACGCAGACCACAAGATACGGTAAAAGTCAGCGCAATGATCCAGCCAAGACTGCCAAGACCACTATCCAATGTCCACAGATACAAAACGAGACCTGGCGCCACACCAAAGCTCACAAAATCAGACAATGAATCCAGTTCCGCGCCAAATTTTGAACTTCCCTTCAACAAACGCGCCATGCGCCCGTCAAGTCCATCCAAAACCCCTGCAACCAATATCGCGGCCACAGACAGTTCCCATTTTTCTTCAAGTGCAAATCTGACAGATGTAAGCCCGGCACATAGCGCGAGCGTAGTCAGCATATTTGGTATCAGGGAATTGATGGGAAGTTCCCTGAATTTCCGCCGCCCCATAGGCATTAGCGCACCTCTACAGAGACACCAAGTTTATTGTCTGCGGCAAGATCCGCAATGACTGTCTCTCCGCCAATCATGCTTTGGCCAACGCCCACTTGAGCTCCACGCCATCAGGCAAATAAATATCTGTACGGCTGCCAAAACGGATCAGACCGAAACGCTCACCGGTGCGAACTTCCTGTCCATCAACCAGATCACACACAATCCGACGGGCAACCAGCCCTGCAATCTGGACGAAGACAATGTCACGTCCATCTTCGGTTTTCAAATGAACTGCATGCCGCTCATTTTCCTCTGACGCTTTGTCCAGAGCAGCATTTAAAAACTTGCCCGGACGATACACCTGCTTAACAACTGTGCCAGAGAGTGGAACCCTGTTTACATGAACATTAAACACGTTCAGAAAAACGCTTATGCGAAGCATCGGATCATTTCCCAGCCCCAATTCCTGCGGTGGAACAGCACGTTCGATCATCTGTACGACACCATCAGCCGGGCTTACCATCAATCCTTCGCGTGTGGGAACATATCTATCAGGGTCCCGGAAGAAATAAACGCACCACAAAGTCAGCACGACTCCTATCCACCCCAGAAAGGATCCCAGAAACAGAAACAGCAGCAGGGTTATCACCGCGAAAATTGCAATAAACCTGTAGCCTTCCTTATTAATCGGAACCAGGACTGACTTTAAAGTATCCATCGTATTTTTCTCTCAATCGAAATTGAATTAATGACAAAGCCCTATAGCGCATGCAGCACGGAAAAAGAACTATAAAGATAAATATTCCTGTATTTTACCTTACTCCTGCACTTGCAGCAATTTCTCTTGATAATTCGCAACTTCCTGCTGTCTTGTCCACATTTCACTATATTGCTTGCCCTGCTCCAGTAGTGCTTGGTGTGTTCCGCGCTCCACAATCTTACCGTTATCCAAAACCAGAATTTCGTCAGCGTCTACCACGGTTGACAGGCGATGAGCGATAACAAGCGTTGTTCTGTCTTTAGAGACCGCCTTTAAACTTTCCTGTATTTCACGTTCGGTGCGCGTATCAAGCGCCGAGGTTGCCTCATCAAATAGCAGAATGCGAGGCTGCTTTAAAATAGTTCTTGCAATAGCAACACGCTGTTTTTCCCCGCCGGAGAGCTTCAACCCACGTTCTCCAACAATGGTGTCAAAGCCATCCGGCAATTTTTCGATAAAGCTGTCAATGCTGGCCAGTCTGGCCGCTTCGCGTATTTCCTCTTTGCTCGCATCTGGACGTCCATAACCGATATTATATTCGATGGTGTCATTAAACAGCACCGTATCCTGCGGCACAATTCCAATAGATTTGCGAAGTGAAGACTGTGTCAGATCACGGATATCGTGCCCATCAATCGTTACAGCCCCATCGTTCACATCGTAAAACCGAAAAAGAATTCGCGAAATCGTCGATTTACCGGCGCCCGAAGGACCAACAATTGCAACTTTTTGACCGGCCCCCACCTTAAAACTGACGTCATGCAGAATTTGTCTGTTATCTTCATAGCCAAAATTGACATGAGAGAATTCAATCTCTCCCTGACCTTCAGGAAGATCAACGGCCCCCTCTTTGTCTCCGATTTCCTGATTGACACTCAGAAGCTCGAACATTTTCTCCATATCAACAAGGCTTTGCTTAATCTCCCGATAAACAAACCCCAGAAAGTTGAGGGGTTGTACCAACAGCATCAAAAACGCATGCGCAGCGACAAAATCCCCAACCGTCATGGCGCCAGACGCAACACCATTGATGGAAATAATCATCACAAGAACAAGGCCGGTTGCGATGATAAAGCCCTGCCCGACATTAAGATAGGCAAGCGATGTCTGGCTTCTAACCGCAGCTTTCTCGTAACCGGCTATCGCCTTGTCATACCGATTACTCTCATGCTCTTCATTGCCAAAATATTTAACCGTTTCAAAATTGAGCAGACTATCGATCGCCTTGGTATTGGCCTCGCTATCTTTATCATTCATTTTGCGGCGAAATTTCAGCCGCCACTCGGTAACCGCCAATGTAAAATAGATATACCCCACCAGTGTAACCGCTGTAACCGCGGACATGGCAAAACCATACTCAACCCACATAATCCCGCAGATAAACACGATTTTCAGCAACGTCGGAATGATATTGAACAACATGAAACGAAGCAGGAAATCTATACCTTGGTGCCACGCTCGATAACGCGGCTTAAGCCGCCTGTCTGGCGATCCAGATGAAACCTGAGCGAAAGACGATGCAGGTGACGAAATGTTTTCAGCGCTACCTGCCTGATGGCATTCTGACCGACTTTGGCAAAAATGGCGTCCCGTATCTCACCAAAGACCTGCTGGAATAACCTCGCCGCGCCATATGCTAGGGCAAGGGCCACTGGAACAATCGCCCAGCTTTGCAGACTGCTGGTATTGGATGTTAAGTGGTCAACCAAAAATTTAAGAATATAAGGCGAATAAATCAGAGAAATTTCGGCTGCCAGCAGACACCCAACCGCCAAGATGATCCGACGTTTTAAATCGGGTCTGTCCTTAGCCCAGATATAAGTGAGTAATGTAAATGCGGTTGATAGATGGTTACGTTTGTCGCTTTGACTATGGCTGTCAAATTTCTGAGCCGTCATGCAGTATTCCTGACATAATTGGTTTGCATCTGTATTTTATAAGAGTAATTACCCTTTTATTAACCTCTTGGTCAGCATACTGCTGGTCTCTGTTAGAGCATAAAAGCAAAAGTATGTAATTACATGTCCAGTTTCAAGACCACTGAACAAAGTGCCAGTTTTAACAGCCTCCTTGAAGAGGGAAGTGAAAAACTCGTCTGGATCACTCCAAAAGCCCCCCTGTCCTTCAGATTTACTTGGGAGAAAGTCCAATTTACGGGCAAGCTAAGCAAAACTGGAAGTGAACACAGGCTGCTTTTGTTGGGTGACATGGGCCCTTTGCCTTTCTCCGCTGAAGATCCTGGCTTTCGCGAGCGCCTCCTTAAACTTGTATCATGGAAACCAGCGGAAAGAATCAAGTTTGTTATGGAGCCTCAGCGACAACGCATTTACATGATGATCGATGATATCATTAAACGGGAATTAACTGGTCAGATTTTGATCGCATCCGCTGTAGCCTCGCTGTTTCATGCCCGTCCCTTCATGGAACTTGCAAAAGAAATTGGCTGGCAACATCCGGCGGACGATCCCAAGCTGTCTCCCAACATTGTTCCCAAGGCAGTTGTTGAACTGGACTAGTTGACCTTGTCTTTTGACGGCAGTGTAAAAATTTGTCCCGGATAAATTAAATCAGGGTCCTTTATCTGTTTTTCATTCGCCTGATAGATCACAGTGTAATGGGTCCCCTCGCCATACATTCGCCGGGCAATTCGCCATAAACTGTTTCCCGGCTGCACCACTGCGCGAATTTCCAGTCCTCCTTTGGCAAGGATCACATCTTCCGCAGATTCCCGCTGAAACGGAATTTCAACGCGCGAGATTACATCGCCGTCCCGGTCAAGCTGATCTGCACGCAAATCATATGTACCAGGTGCAATTTCTTCCTTGGGAACAAGTTTCCAGTTACCCTTGTCATCAACTTGCGCGGTTCCAATCGGTTTGTTTTTAAGATAGACTTGCACGTTGTTACCGGGCTTACCCTTACCAGACAACGCAACATTGCCTTTTTCATCATAATCAATACTGCCGACATTCAGATTTTCCGCAGCCTCAACATTTCCTTGAGGTTCAGGCATTTGCAGCAATTTGCTAACCCTTTCCTCAATCGCTGTTTTCTGATCAGACTCCTTTGGTGCCAAAACCGCAAGTGCCGGTGCACGCTCCTTTTCGTCCTTACTGCAATCGGGAACTTGCATAATCACCATACGGAGGGTTTCCAGCTCCTGTTTGTTGGGATTTACCGCAACAGCGTTAATCTGCTGCGAGCCTGCTGGTAAAGGCTCGGTTGACAAAAACACCCACTCTCCGCGCCGACTGGCATATGCGTGTCCCAGCTCTGCTTCATTGGCATAAATGGTCACTTTTGCGGCAGGCTCGGCTCTGCCCGCAACGAGGATGCCGCAATTCTTGTCTACGCGCACAACATCAAAGCTTGGAATTATGGCGGAATTTTCCGCGCTCTTACCACTTTCGCTATTGGGGGCCTGTTTCTCGACGATCACTGGCTTTTGGGCTGTAGACGTCGTAGTCGCCGCCGTTGATGAAGCATCAGTGGTATCCGCAGAAGAAGCAGAAGAGTTTAGGTCATTGGTAGTGCTGTTTTGCGTTTTGGGTGCTGCCTTCTTCGCGGAGGCGGCGGGTTCATCCTGGGTAGCTACTGTTCGCTCCTGCGGTTCATCGTCCCAAAGCAGGAACCAAAGCCCAACACTCACTAAAACCAACAAGACAAAAACGAATAATGCCCGCACGATAGATACTCCCATAACCCCAGTTGCCCATCAGTATGAACTCTCATACGTTTCGGTGCAAGCGACACAACTCAATAAGTCAGCCGCCACGCTTATCGGGAAGTTTTGTTATGGATTGGGTTTAACGATTTCAGGTATTTGGCCATTGCCTTCAAATCTTCATCGGTAAGCTTTGATGTGCCGTGATTGATCACATCAGCCATGGTCCCCTGCACATCGTCAAAATTCGGTTTCATGCCCGATTTCAGAAAGCTGACAATATCACTTTCGCTCCAGTCACCAATACCGGTTTGCATATCCGGTGTCAGGTTCGGAATTTCACCCGCTGTACTGTCATATGGCATACCCGCAAAAAGCGCATCCCGATCAAGACCACCCAACATATTTCTGGGAGTGTGGCACTCACCGCAATGACCTAGGGCATTGACCAGATAATCCCCGCGCTTCACAACTTCGTCATTCCCGCTATAGGGAGGCGCAGATCCATTTTCATCGAAAAACAGGATTTTCCAGCCAAACTGCAGCCATCGCCACGAAAAAGGCGGCGAAATCATGTGCTCACTAACTTCATTTCGCACGGGCTTTAAGGACATCAAGTAAGCATAGATTAGTTTGACATCCTCATCCGTCAGCCGCACATAGCTTGTATATGGAAATGCCGGAAAATAATGCGCCCCGTCTGGGCGAATACCCTGCTTCATCGCCTTGATAAGGTCATTGGAAGTCCAGCTCCCTATTCCGGTTTCCATGTCCGGTGTAATATTTGGCGTAAAAAACGTACCAAAAGGCGTTTTCAGTGCATGCCCACCCGCATAAGGTACAGCGTCACTCCCTTGCGCGGTATGGCAACTCATACATCCTGCCGCAGCCGCCAGATATTCTCCTTTACGGACATCTTCGACCTGCGCGAAAGAGAAACTGGTCACGGAGATACATGTGAAGATCACCGTAACCAGGATTTTCAATAACTTAACCGACAACTACTCGCCTTTTAGTCTTTAGGTTCACGGAATGGCTTATGACATCCACCACAGGTTTTTCCGGTAGCGCCCAACGCAGCACCAATTTTACCCTGATCACCTGTTTCAACCGCGGCTTTTAGTGCAGCAGATGCCTGTTCGAAATCTTTGGAAACAGCTGTAAACTCACCAGCCTTCGTCCAGATTTCAGG
This sequence comes from Sneathiella glossodoripedis JCM 23214, assembly GCF_000616095.1. Lineage (GTDB taxonomy): Bacteria > Pseudomonadota > Alphaproteobacteria > Sneathiellales > Sneathiellaceae > Sneathiella > Sneathiella glossodoripedis. Next base: position 761,570 of record NZ_BAMS01000002.1, read on the forward strand.
TTTAGCGCGGTCCACATCAGTATCTGATCCTGCTGGAAACAGATCAGGCATCATGACCGCAATTTCGTGAATACGTTTGGCATTTTCGTTCAACGCTGCGGAATAGGCCGCCTCTCCCTTGGCAACCGCTGCGATTGCTTTCATGTTGGCCCCAAGCTCCTTCATCATCTGAATACGCTTGTCAGCTTCCGCATTACCGGTACTTGTTGAGTGGGCCGTTACAACCGTTACCCCCATAACACCTGTTACCAAAACCGCAGACAGCACTGTTTTAAAACTGTTTTTCATATACCTCTCCTAGCTTTTTAAATGTTATCAGAGATAATTGTGGCAAAAATGCAGACAATCAATCCCCGATCTACATTGGCAAATCCACATCAATAATGGCTCCGCCATATCCGTGAACACTGTCATGTGCTCTGATCCGAACTCTTTTGATATGCATGGGAATGGAAATCTTCATGGAACGGGTGAAGGGTTGTTCATCCACATGTGGATGCATCAATACGCGCGCAGCCAGAACATTTCCCTGCAAATCCAGCACCTCCCATTTGTCTGCATAATGGTCCCAACCCGTATCCGTGTGTGAAACAGTCACAGAAAACCTGTACATATCGGCACCAGCCTCACGACCTTAACGTCCAGTACATCCGCCTCTCCCGCCAAAACAGGACTTGACGCCAGCAGCACAGTCCCGCAAATACACAGATACAAGCCAATACATACTCTTTTCACGAAAGTGGTCAGTTTCATCATGACAAACATTACTTCTCTTTGCGTTTACTGTGGCTCCAAAATGCCTGCGGACAAAGCCTTTGCCGAGGCCGCTCGTGAACTGGGACTGGAACTTGGCCGCAACAATATTCAGCTTGTATATGGCGGTGGCCATGTAGGGCTGATGGGCATTACGGCTGACGCGACACTTGAAGCTGGTGGTCAGGTTATCGGTATTATTCCCGGCCATCTACATGATATTGAAGTCAGTCACGAGAATTTGACAGAGCTCCATGTCGTTGACAGCATGCATACACGAAAAATGATGATGTTTGACCGGTCTGACGCCTTTGTTGTACTGCCCGGAGGGCTTGGAACACTGGACGAAACTTTCGAAATGATTACCTGGCGTCAGTTAAAACTTCATGACAAGCCCATTATCCTTGTTGACTACAAAGGTTACTGGACACCCTTTTTGCAACTGATTGATCATATGATTGAAGCCGGATTCGTCGAACCCGCTGCGAAAGAATATTTCACTGTGGTTCAACAACTGGACGAGGTGCTTCCGACCCTGAAAGCTGAACCATCGGGTTCAATCACCCCGGATATGAGCAAAATGTAGTCAAATACGGACTTTTTTACATCATAAACTTGCGCCTTTCGTCAGCAGTGCTATTTTGCGGCCACTGAATGAAATATGTTAGGCAAGAAGGATCTCGAAATGCCAAAGATTCAAGTCGCTAATCCGGTCGTTGAACTGGACGGAGACGAAATGACCCGGATCATCTGGGACTTTATCAAGAAGAAACTCATCCTTCCTTATTTGGACATTGATCTGAAATACTATGATCTGGGCATGGAATCCCGTGATGCCACCAATGACCAGATTACAGTTGATGCGGCAAATGCCATCAAGAAATATGGCGTTGGTGTAAAATGCGCGACCATCACCCCTGATGAGCAACGCGTAGAAGAATTTGACCTGAAAGAAATGTATCGCTCACCAAACGGAACCATCCGCAACATTCTGGGTGGTACTGTATTCCGTGAGCCAATCATCTGTGACAATGTCCCTCGCCTCGTTCCAGGTTGGACAGATCCGATTGTAATTGGCCGTCATGCTTTTGGTGATCAATATCGTGCAACAGATATGTTGATCCCTGGTCCTGGCAAACTGACCATGAAATACACACCGGCAGACGGCGGTGAAGAACAGGAATTTGAAATCTTTGATTTCCCAAGTTCCGGTGTTGCCATGGGCATGTACAATCTTGATGACTCCATCCGTGGTTTCGCACGCGCTTGCATGAACTATGGTCTGGCCCGTGGATGGCCTGTTTATCTATCGACTAAAAACACCATCATGAAAAAATACGATGGACGTTTTAAGGATCTGTTCGAAGAAGTTTTTGAAAATGAATTCAAGGCTGACTTTGACAAGGCCGGTATTACATATGAACACCGCCTGATTGACGACATGGTGGCCTGTGCAATGAAATGGTCCGGTAAATTTGTCTGGGCCTGCAAAAACTACGATGGCGATGTGCAGTCTGACACAGTGGCGCAGGGCTTCGGCTCTTTGGGCCTTATGACATCCGTATTGATGACGCCCGATGGACAGACAGTTGAAGCAGAAGCCGCGCATGGCACTGTGACACGTCACTATCGCGAACATCAAAAAGGCAATGAAACATCAACCAATCCTATTGCCTCCATTTTCGCTTGGACACGTGGCCTGCTGCACCGTGCGAAGCTGGATAACAATGCGGAACTGAAAAACTTTGCCGAAACTTTGGAAAAAGTCTGCGTGGCAACAGTTGAAGGCGGACAAATGACCAAAGATTTGGCATTGCTCGTCGGACCAGATCAGTCATGGTTGACCACAAACCAGTTCCTGGAAGCGATTGACAGCAATCTGCAAAAAGCTCTGGGCTAAATCTACCCAAGTCACAAATAAAAAAGGCCGGTTTCATTCCGGCCTTTTTTTGTCTCTTCCTCATAAGTCAAGCTGCCTCGAATAGCTCTCACTGCATATTTACCAATTTTTAACCTTTCCCATTGAAGCAGATTATTATATACTTGTTTTATCATGTAAAGGTTGTAGGGAGGAATTGAAATGGGCGCGATCAGGACCGGATTAAGTTCCTTTTTTGCGGTGATCACGCTGGCTGGTTTCGCCAACGCGGCCACACTTGATTTTTCAGAAATTACAAGTGATCCATCAACAGCAACTTCCATCACCCTCTCAAATGCGACCCTTACCCATTATGACACCAACGGCGGATATTTATATCTGCCTGATTTCGGCGCCTCCACAGACAGTACAAATGGCCATGGATCCATTTGCGCAATGGCGCAATCCAATTGCCTTGGCAGTATGACCATTACCTTTAATCAAGATATTCAGAATCTTGAAATAGGCTTTAGAGGAGCTGATGCCGGGGATGAGGTATTTGTCTCTGGCTGGAACAACGGAGCGCTCACCAACTTCACCAACATCACCAGTGACGGTATCGTCGACTTTTCCTTCTTTGGAATTATTGACGAAATAAAACTCTTTAACGATAGCGCCCATAGCGGTTTATTGTATCAGGACTTCACATTTGACTATGTGAATTCAGAGGACGTCATCGCAACCCCCCTCCCGGCAGCCTTTCCCATGTTCGCCGCCGCGCTGTTATTTGGTGTATATCTTCGTATCCGACGGTAAGTTTGATCGAATAGAAACTCTCTCAGTTTAAATTCTCTGGCAGTTCTGAATGCTCCCCCAGAAATTGTCGCATCCTGCCACCTTCATGTAAACGTGTGAGTTGGCTGTTCATTTCGCCCAAAAACTGCTCGGTCCTTGGCGATTTGTGACAAATAATGTGCGTTGTAAATCGAACCGGGTTTTTAAGAGGATATGATCGCAGCGAGTTTGCTGGTTATCCCAATTTTTCAAGGGCCAGCACAATATCAGGATGATATCCGATAAAACCGACGACCCGGCCCGCATCCAGCATTAGCGACAGGTCATTGTCAATATTTCATCGGAACACGCCCCCATAAAAGCGCATTGGAATACCCCTTCCCGTTGGCCGCAATTTGAGGATCGGTTTTCAGAAGCAGATCATCTCCCTTCCACTCAATAGAGCGAACCAGAGGACCGCCAATCCATTCCGGGATCGTGGACAGGCTGACATCATGGATGACATTTTCGCCCTCCAATCGGTAGGTTCCGGCATAAGAAAGACAGATTTCCGAACGAGCAGGAGTGCGCGGTGTATTTTGGGAATAATCATTGCGCATGAGAAAACCATTCATCATGCCCTCACGGGTATATATCAAAAGACCCTTGGCATCTTCACCCATCGGGAATTTATGAAATTCACCATCCGCGTAAACGCGCCAATCCTTTAACTCCCAGGTTCCGATTAAATCTGAAATTTGTGTCATTGCAGTTTTCCTGTTCTTGTTTTTCCAAAAGAGTAAGGGAATACCAACCGGCGGTGCAATAAAAAAAGCCGGCCCATTGGCCGACTTTTAACTACAGCGTCCTGAATGCTTTAAGCATCCATGTCAGCATCCTCTACAGGGTTACCCTGTAATGCTTCGCTCAGAATGCCTGCATTTTCACGGATTTTACGCTCAATCTCCGCTGTCATTTCAGGATTTTCCTTGAGGAACAGTTTCGCCTGCTCCCGCCCCTGACCAATCCGTTGACTGTCATAGGAGTACCAGGAGCCTGATTTTTCAACGATATCAGCTTTCACCCCAAGGTCGAGAATTTCACCCATCTTGGAGACACCTTCGCCATACATGATGTCAAATTCCACCACTTTAAACGGCGGGGCCACCTTGTTTTTGACCACTTTAACACGCGTCTGGTTACCGACAATCTCATCCTTGTTTTTCACCTGCCCGATCCGGCGAATATCCAGCCGAACGGATGCATAGAATTTCAACGCATTTCCGCCAGTTGTCGTTTCCGGGCTCCCAAACATCACGCCAATTTTCATGCGTATCTGGTTAATGAAAATCACCATGCAATTGGAACGTGAGATGGAACCGGTAAGCTTACGCAGCGCCTGACTCATCAACCGCGCCTGCAAGCCGACATGGGTATCCCCCATCTCCCCTTCCAGTTCTGCCTGCGGTACGAGCGCTGCCACACTATCCACCACCAGCACATCAACAGCCCCGGAGCGAACAAGTGTATCCGCAATTTCAAGTGATTGCTCCCCCGTGTCCGGTTGAGAGATCAGCAATTCATCAATATCCACACCAAGTTTGCGTGCGTAAACCGGGTCAAGGGCATGTTCCGCATCCACAAAGGCACAGGTTCCGCCCGCTTTCTGGGCTTCTGCAACCACATGCAGTGCTAGTGTCGTTTTACCAGAGCTTTCCGGACCATAAACCTCAATAATTCGGCCTTTGGGCAGACCACCAATTCCCAGAGCAATGTCCAATCCCAGGGATCCGGTTGAGATTGACGCGATATCGAGGGCTTCCTGCTGTCCCAGCTTCATAACCGAGCCCTTGCCGAAGGCACGCTCAATCTGCCCCATCGCTGCTTCTAACGCTTTTTTCTTGTCCATGCCACCTGCTTCAACGAGTTTGAGTGCTGACTGTACCATTGTGATCCCCTCTTATTTCATAGGACTGCCTCGGATGCAATATACTCAATGTACATGTTTTGTTCTCTTTCGCAAGTTTTTTTTAAGTCCTTGTTAAAAGTACAGGTTTCGCACCTGTTCTATTTTTGTTCAAACTCCGCATTCTTGGTTAAATTATATGATTAATTTTGGATGTGCCAGAATCGATCCAAATCGCACCCGACATAAATTACGTCCATGCAGATCATCTCGGCGCGCCGCAAAAAATGACGGATAAAGACCGGGTTGTCGTCTGGGATGCGTCCTTCCTGCCCTTCGGTGAAGAAGACAGCATCCTCGGCTCCGCGGTCAACGACAACCGCTTCCCGGGCCAACGCCTCTCCCCCGAGACAGGGCTGCACTACAACTACTGGCGCGATTATGATCCAACGACTGGACGCTATCTGCAATCTGATCCGATTGGGCTTGCCGGTGGTATCAACACTTACGGGTATGTTCATGGCAACCCCGTGAATTATGTGAATCCGGATGGGAAAATTGCTCTTGAAACAGTAGTTGTTGTTGGTGGAGGAGCAATTATTGTTGGAGAAGCAATTAGACAGCATTGTTTAAAGACGAAATGCGGTCAGAGAATGGCTGATTCATTGCAAGGTTTAGTCGATGAATTAAATACTTTGTTAAATGAAAGTTCTGATGATGATCAGGATGAAGAAGTTGCTCAATGCCCTCCGTTACAAGATGATCTTCTCGGTGATAATGTAAAGGAGGGATCAGGCAACCGGAAAGTTTCTGATTTACCTGGTGGACAAGAGGCAGCTGATGAGTTGTTCGATAAACTCACAGGTGGTACAGGTAAGCCTGATCCAAATAATCCGGATCATTCAGTCGGGGAAAATGGTGTTCGAAAAAGGCCAGGTAAACCTGGGCAAGGTCCAAGAGTTGACATTCCAGCTAAAAACGGGAAACCCCATGAAACCATTCATTTCTATGAGTAGGTGCCTTTGTTTGCGGGAGAGTCTCAATTGAAAAACTATAACTTTCACCTAGATAATCGAGATGTAGAGATATGCAGAAAGCTTGAGAGACCAATACTTGGTTATGGAATGGATGAAGTTGCCTCAAACATTTATAGCGCAATATATCTGTCTACAAAGGATACAGTTTTTAAGTTCAGTGCAACTCATTTTGAATTGGAAGATGATTCTGAATATTTCGGATTGAGTGTGAATCAGCTTAATGATGGTTGGGATAAAATTAGCTATCCAATTGATTGGGCAGAAGAACAAAATGAAATATTTGTTTTGGTGAGGTCTGAAGGGTTGTTTCCGGATGGCTCATTCAAAGATACTTCTACGATAGGTGTTCCGAGATCGATACAAAAAACTTTGATTGAAAAACATCCTTACGAAAAGCCTATATCAGTTTGTAATGTAGCATGTGGAATAAGAGTTGTGAACTCAGACAACTCCCAATTATTGCTCTACGCAGATACTCTTCCCTTTAGTTTATGCTTAGTGTTGGGAGAGACCGATGTGCAGGAGGATCTTAAGTTTTTCTCTCAAATCCCTCTTGAGAAATATAATTATTAGTGTTCCTGAGATTAGATCTTAGGAATGTGGTTAAGGCAATTATAAAGGATCAAGCTGGTCTCTAACGATGGGTAGGACATAAACTACGTCCATGCGGATCATCTGGGCGCGCCGCAAATAATGACAGACAAGGACCGGAGTGTCGTCTGGGATGCGTCCTTCCTGCCCTTCGGTGAAGAAGATAGCATCGCTTGGACTCTCTACCCCATTCCCAGCGTCTACGTGACCAGATTGAATATTAAAAAAATTGGATACCCGGCAGGCCGAAAAATATCCTGCTCATTGGATCAGAACCATTTAGGCAATTGGTTTCCATCGAACCCTTTGAGTCCATCCTTGCCTTAATGGCTGGAGAATATAAGCGAAGTATTAATGCCGCCGAATGCGAAATTGTTGCTCATGAACAGATCGAAATTAATATCCCGCCCCGCCCCGGTAATATGGTCAAGGCCTTGGCATTTCTCGTCAATCTCTTCCAGATTGGCAGTCCCTGGAACCCACGCATCTTTCATGGATTCAATACCCAACCATGCTTCAATCGCACCGCAGGCACCCAAAGTATGTCCAAAATACCCTTTCAGAGAATGAAACGGTGTGCCTTTATCGAATAACGCAGTTGTAGCTTCACATTCAGCCACATCGCCTTGATCAGTTGCTGTCCCATGACCGCTCACCATCTGTATATCCGATGGATCGAGGTTCGCATCCCTCAAAGCGAGCTCCAGCGCACGCTGCATGGTCGCCGATGTTGGCTGTGTAATATGCCGACCGTCAGAATTGGTGCCAAAGCCTCTTACCTCTGCCAAAATGGTAGCGCCGCGCGCAAGCGCATTCTCCCGCTCTTCCAAAATCAGTGTCGCGCTCCCCTCTCCAATAACCAGTCCATCACGATTTACATCATAAGGTCGCGGAGATAGATGGGGTTCCTGATTCCGTTGACTCGTGCAAAAAGCGTATCAAAAACGGCCGCCATTGTCGGACATAACTCTTCAGCGCCCCCGGCAATCATAAAATCCTGTTGCCCCGTTTTAATTGCCTCATAGGCGTAGCCAATCGCCATACTTCCTGATGTACATGCAGAAGACGTAGGAATGACGCGGCCCGTCAGACCGAAATGGACACCGATATTCACCGCCGAAGTATGGCTCATCATTTGAATATAACTTGTCGCAGTCAATCCTCTGGCTTCGCCTGTTTCCATTAACTTTGCGAAAGCTTTTACAGGTTCAGTGCTTCCAAATGATGATCCATAGGCCGTTCCAATTCGGCCGCTGGCGAGTAATTCCCTGTCTTCCAGCAAACCCGCGTTATCAAGGGCCTTCTCTGTCGCATAAACCGACAGCTGGGAAACTCGTCCCATGCTTCTCAGCATTTTTCGCGTGTAGTGTTTTGGCAGCTCAAATGTTTCAACAGGGCCTGCAAGTCTTGTGGCGATATCATGATACCGCTCCCAATCCTGCATATAGCGAATACCTGTTTCGCCTTTCTTCATTTTTGGTTTGATTTCCTCCCATGTCTCCCCAAGAGAGGTAACCCCAGCCATCCCAGTAACAACGACCCGCCTGCTCATACCATGCCCCCGTTTACCGAAATCACCTGCCTTGTAATGTAGGAAGCCTCACTTGAGCATAAAAATGCCACTACGCCCGCCACCTCTTCTACTTGACCAAATCTCTGCATGGGGATCTGATCTTTAACAAATTCAGGAATTTCACTCGTCATCTGAGTTTCGATCACTCCGGGGGCAACACAGTTCACTGTAATCTTGCGCTTGGCAAGCTCGATCGCCAGTGATTTGGCAGCTCCGATAATTCCGGCCTTCGTCGCAGAATAGTTCGTCTGCCCCCTATTTCCGGCAATTCCGGAAACTGACGTCATAACAACTATTCTACCAGCGCTACGTCGCCGGATCATAGGCATCGTCACCGGCTTCAGCACGTTGTAAAAACCGTTCAGATTAACGTTAACAACGCTATCCCAATCTTCATCAAGCAAAGCAGGAAAAGCGCCATCGCGTGTTATCCCCGCGTTCAATACGACACCATAATAAGCGCCATGGCTCTTCATATCGCTCTGTAATATTTCGGCGCACTGATCGCGGTTGGATATATCGAAACCAATCACTCGCCCTTTTGCTCCAGCAGCTTCAATTTGCGCTAAAGTCTCGTTTGCCCCGTCTTGGTCACTTCCGAAATGAACTGCTATTTCATAACCATCTCGTGCCAGCCGCAGCGCTATAGCACGCCCAATTCCCTTGCTTGCCCCTGTTACCAGAATCGTTTTTGAACTCATTTTATTATCATTCCAATGTTACTTGACGGGACTAGTTACGTTGCACAGATTTTATGAAAGCTATAGGATCTCTCGGCTGGAAAGCATTAATGCGTGCTTTTACAAAAACTGCATCACCCACTAAAACCTCTCCATCGAATACAGCCATTTCACCATCGTTAAAAGATGTTTGTACTCGAACTTGGGCGCATGTTCCAACAGCAATAAAATCTGAGAACAGCTCAACTTTTCGGCTCCCAAGTAAAAAACCGGGCTGTACATTTTTCCCTGATTGCCTATCCCGAAGGCCGTTGAAAGCGCTGACCGCTTGAGCAATATATTCAATACCAATGTATGCTGGAACACCGTTTAGAGGATCACAAAACTGACTATCAGTCGAATATCCACCTCCGCTATCAGTTGGATTTCATTCGAAGAAATAAAGCGATCCAGCAAAACCATGGACTGATCATGCGGCAAGAGGTCTTCAATTCGTATCTGTTCTGGCATACTCAGTCTGCCCCCATAAGAATACTCACATTGCTGCCACCAAAGGCGAAGGAATTACTCATCAGAATATGTCGCTCGCTCCCGTCGATTTTTTCAGCTTTTCCGGTTAGTCGTAATCTGGGCAAATCTTCATCTACAACACTATCCCACACATGTGGTGGTAAATAGCGTTGTGATTTTTCCTGAGAAAGGATAAGCCACATGCATGCCGCCTCGATCGCCCCCGCAGCCCCCAACGCATGCCCTGTTAATGGCTTGGTTGAACTGACAGGTACATGCTCTGGAAACAGGCTGGAGATTGCCAAACTTTCCATCTTATCATTAAGCTCTGTCGCAGTGCCATGCATGTTGATATAGGAGACTTGCTCTGGCGCGATGCCGGCTGACTGCAGAGCCAACTGCATCGCTTTCCTTGCTCCGCTGCCATTTGGATCAGGCGCGCTGATATGATGCGCATCAGAACTCTCACCACTGCCCAGATACTGAATTGCAGCTGGTTTCATCGACATTAAAAAGACAGCAGCCCCCTCACCGATATTTGTCCCGGACCGATTTTGGCTCATTGGATTGCAAATCTCATCTGAGATTGCCTGCAGACTTCGAAACCCGCCAACTGTCATATGGCAAAGACTATCAGCCCCGCCGACGATTACCGCATCGCAAATTCCCGCTTTGATTAACCTTGCACCCGCCGAAAAGGCTTTGCCACCAGATGCACAGGCGGAAGAAACTGTATAAACCGGCCCTTTCACACCCAAATAATGAGCCGCAAAGGCTGAAGGGGTTCCAATTTCCTGTTGGCTGAAGTGGTAGTTTTGCGGAAAACTTCCGTGCTTTTCGTGAAACTGTATTGCTTTTTCGCTCTCCTCCACACCGGAAGTGCTTGAGCCGAGAACCACTCCTACTCGATATTCACCAAATTGAGAAATTGCTTCATTAACTTCGTCAGAAATCTGATCCAATGCAGCCATCAAAATCTGATTGTTCCGTGACTGAAAAGCTGGCTCCTTGGATTTCAGAATGGGTAACGGCTCAGTTACCTGTCCAACAATTTCTTCAACGCCCGGTGTCCAATGATCGCTACGGATCATTCCGGACTGATCACCATCCAAAAGTAATCTCAGTGTCTCTTCACTCCCCAAACCCATGGGGCTCAGAATTCCCATCGCATTCAAATAAATAGACAAACCCATCAGTTCACGCCTTTCAGTTGCGAGGAAATTACCAAGCGGAATGCGGACCCAGGTTGATCGATCACAGTTCTGCTATTCCAAATGTCTTCTTCGCTATATTGGATTTTTATAAATGGCTGATCGGAATAAGTATAGAATCTGGATAGCGGTTTTTGTATCAATGCCATGTTATCAGTTAGGCCTGGTTCAACTTCGCGTGCTGGCCAATACGCCAAAACTATTCGGGCCAAGACGTCTGTTGCAGACACTTGTTCAGGTAACCATGCCGCCCTTTCTACAAGCAGATTCTGTTGTGTCCATATCAAATCCAGCACACGCTGCCCTGTCATATCCAAGAAAATGACTCTGACCTCTCCTTGCCTTAACCGCAGAGCAGCAGTTAATTGAATCTCCTTATCAGCAAAAGATAGGCTGACTTGCTGATGCGCGTTGATATCATCACCTTTCCACGGAACTTCGGGGAGTGTGTAAGTGAGGGTTTCATTCAGCTGAGCTTCATGTCGATTTGTCGCGGCGCAAGCGGTGAGCACGAACACAGAGGCAACTATGCAGAGGAAGATCTTCATTCGCAAAGCGCCTTTAATAAACGCAAATATCTTTTAGGTTTTTGAACCAAAGGATTGCTCATAGACCATGCATAGCCGCTAAGAATTGATACCATCATTTTACTTAAATCCAGATCACCTTCAGGATGACGGAGAATGATGTCTTGCAAAGTGCCTTCGTACCATGCCTCCACAAATACGCGGAACACATCCACTCCCCCCTTAAGAGGATCAGCAAATATACTTTGCCAATCAGGCTCTTCGCCCCGTAACTCTTTGACTACTGCAGGAACAGCCAAGTTTGCAGAATGCAGGGCAATGGTTACGCCAGAGGAAAAAACAGGATCAAGAAATTCAGCGGCATTACCCAAGAGCGCAAATCCAGGCCCATGCAACTTACTGACATTGCACGAATAACCTGACATCTTTCCAATATCGCGAATGGGTACAGCCTCATTAAGAAGCTCTCCCAAAGCAGTCTGGTTAATCAGCGTATGGAGTATCTGTTTGTCGGATTCAGCTTTTCTTTCCCTATCAGTTTCTAGATACACAACACCGACAGAGGAAGTACCGTTTGAAAACGGTATCAGCCAATACCACACATCCTTTCTCTCCGGGTGTACGGTAATCAATATTTTATCCCGGTCAAATTGAGGATCAGAAATATGATCCTCCACATGAGTAAAGACAACCGACCGCGCGGGCAATGAAGATGGCGTTTCAAGAGATAACAATCTCGATAGAACGCGTCCATAACCGCTAGCATCCAACACAAAACTAGAGGTCAGAGTTTGGACGCTTCCATCCGGCAACTCACAGTGCAACTCGCAGTACCCTTTTGATAAGACAGCCCCCTTCACAAAGCATTTGTATCGAATATCTGCACCGGCATCTGACGCACAATCTGCCAGCAACTGATCAAATAATGCCCTTTGAACCTGATAAGCAGTCCCCCATCCATCGTCAAAATTTTTTCTAAAGTCGATGCTACGCTTCTCGTCAGAACGCTCGAACACAGCACCGTCCTTAAATTGAAAGCCCGCATCCTCAACGGCCTGCAGCATTCCAGCTTTTTCAAGAACATTCAGACAATTCGGCAATAAACTTTCACCGATGCTAAATCTGGGAAACTGGGCACCTTCGACAATAGCTACAGAATACCCTTCATCACGAAGCATCTTCGCTGCAACCGTGCCGGCTGGCCCTGCACCAATAATTGCTACATCATACTTTTTGTTAAAATCAACAACGCCAGATTTTCTCACGCCCTCTCCCCCACAGAAAAATTACTGGCAAGCGGGGCAATTAACCAGGCAATCAAAACCCCGACCACGATTACACTCCCCATCATTTGCAGAACCGGTATCGGGGATATCGAAGCCAAAATAAAAACCAGCAAAGTACTCACAGTGGACATAGTAACTGCTTTATATGTTCGCCCACGATCATCGCTCTCCGCTGTTTGTTGAAAAAGCGCATAATCTGCACCCAAAGCATAAACAAGATAGGCTGCCATTACGGAAAACAACGAAAGGCCCCCTGTTAAAAGGCCGCAAATCAACAAACTAGCCAATGAAGAAAAAGCTGGAACCAGCGCTATCGATAATCCTTTGCGTGGTCCAAGCAAAACTGAAAACAACACCGATATTCCTGCAATCCCTATTAACAAGGCGTAAACTGCTTTTTCCCGGGTCGTCTGAAAACGTTGTGTAAAATCCTTTGCAATGTCTAGCTCACTTACATGTGCCGAACTCTTTAGTATTCGTTCCAAGTCGGCGTCAACAGGAGCAGATCTTACATGAGTGATGAGACCAATCGTCCCTTTATCTGATTTAAGCAAAATCAGATTTTTGACAAAAGGGGGTAAATCCTCAATCAAATCAACACTTGGTTCAATAAAATCGCAACCCGACGTGGAAACCGGTACCATCTGTTTTAAAGGCAGTGCTGCATTACTTTCAAACACAGCAGCACGGAGCTGACAAACTTCCCGCTGCCGCTTCAGCGACGGAAGAATTCTGGAAACTCCCCATACACCATAGAAGCGATCTTTACCTCTTATTGCATCAATAATGCGTTCTTCTTCTTGCAAGACTTCTTCAAGAGAGTTGCCCTCTATAAAGAAAGTCCTTCGCATGGCATTTCCACCATATTTTGCGATGTCCTGCTCGTGCGCACTAAGCTCTGGGCTTTTTATTCTTAAATTACGAACACTGTCATTCACAGGCACCAAGCCAAAGGCCAAAGCGATCACACAAATGCCTGTTCCAATTCCGAGACAAGGTTTGTACCAATATTTGTTGAACCTAAAATGCCAGCTTCGTAGGTTTCTACTAGGCTCATCCAAGCCTTTACCGGACATATGAAGCTTTGAAGCGGGGATCAGGAGCAGAACTGTAGTCATAGCGCCAATAACGCCAAATATTGCATAGACAGAAATCTGTTTCAGAATTCCGATATCTACAGTAAACAACGCCGCAAAGCCGATACAGGTTGTAAGCACAGCTAGAAGAAGTCCGCGACGTATTCTTTTAGCTGTTTTTGTAGCCACTTCACTGGCACGACGGGTAAAATAAAAATGAATGGCATAGTCGATTACAACGCCAACTAAAGACGAGCCGAAGGCAATCGCTATGACGTGAACAGTATCGAAAATAGCGATCACTGCCGCTGCCCCAAAAATGATACCGGAAGCAATCGTAACAGTTGCGCCGATAATTGACTGAACTGATCGGAAATTCCACAAAAATAGAAGCAAAATGCCTACCAATGCGAATGCGGTTATATTTACAGCGGCAACTTTCGAAGTTTTTGCAATCTGAGATGAGTAAAAAATCGATCCCGTGTAAGAAACCTGAAGACCTGTAAACTTAGCTTCCAGATCCTTGGCAGCAGATTGCAGAACAAAAGCAAGATCGTCTCCATTTATTTCTGCATCATCCTTCACATTCAGCAATATCTGCAGATAAAACTCACCATTTTCCCCAAAATTTACGTGGTTTCCGTTGAGTTGACTCAGTTCGGCTATATAGCTCTGCTGAAACCCCAAAAGATCCTTTGTCAGGTCGCGTCCATTCACAGAACTACTGGGCGAGTACAAATTCATCAAAGCTTGATTTATCAGTGTTTGATACTGACCTGATCTGAGGTTGTGTAGATTTTGTTGGCTGACCACCAAACCCAATATTGGGCGCTGAAGGTTAAACACACTTTCAAGATCCTGAGCGTTAATCTCCTTTTTATTAAGAGAAGGGATTTCTTGAATAATTGCTTCAAAGTGTGACTGAGTTTCCAAGAGTGTCTGTTCCGAGACGTGCCTCAATTGGAAGACAATGTTTTTTTCCAGTTGTTGTTGAGAATGCTTCTTGCCGTTGAGCGAAGATCATCTTCAGAGTTACTTGGAAAAATATGGTAAATATCTGATGCTAAGGAAGCTTGCCCAACCAAGATCCCGTATGCTGCATACCCAAAAGCCAAAATTAAGGCCACCAACCATATGATCGCGTACTTATTCAAACTTTTTACTCTTTATTCAAAATAAACAACGCTTCAATATTGGATGGCACTTGGGTCACTAATTGTTGTTGAGTAAGTGTAATCTCATCCTTATCACCAGTCGTTTTTAGAACTTTAATTTCACTGGTAAACTCCTTGCCAGAGACAGAAATCTGTTTCACAAATTTTCTCATGACTTCGGACTTTGGCTCAAGTTGATACGACCAGACTAGTCCTTCTGCTTTGTCCACATTTTCAGTGACCATAAAGTCTTTTGATATTCTCTTATGATCATTGGCCAGCACAGGTATAAATAACTTGGTTACCAATTCTGCAATCAAATGGCCCCGCTCGAGCTCCGCGAGGCTGCCGTTGACGTCCTGATAGACACTTCCTTTTGTAACAATCAAACGGCTGGGAAATGGATCTACCGTCTTCCACACAAAACCGGCCTCGGAATTTATTGCAAATATACCGCTAGAAATTAAAGGGTGTTCAAAACCATCCAAAAAGCGCTTTTGAATGAATTTCCCTAAAAGCGTTTCCGTTTGTTTCTCCAAGGAGAACACTTCCATTGGAAACAACAATAAAAAAGTGCAAATCAGCGTGGTTAATTTTATCGAAAACAACCTCATAGGAGTGCTTCAACCTTATCTACAAATATCCTTGGGGATTCAAACTGCATCTCGTTCTTTATGATATCGAGCGCGACCATTTTTGTTTGCGCCTTTGTAAGGATCTCCCCATTTTCGCGATCGGAAATCTTGTAATCAATTACCATGCGATTTTCGTATTCAACCAGTTCAGCGGTAATCGTAATAATTTGTTTAAAGGACACTGACTTGACGTATTTAATACGCATATCAACTATCGGCCAGGCATAGCCAGAAGCACGCATTTCTTCGTAATTATATCCAATCTTGTCGAGTAACGCACAGCGCGCTTTTTCAAGAAATCTTGGATAATTGCCATGCCAGACAATTTCCATTGGATCCAGATGGTAAAACTGTATTGCAACATCAACACTGGCTGAAAGCCTGCTCTTATTTGGCATGATCCAACTCCACTGGTTTAGACCAGAAATCAAAAAAATTGTACCACTGCTCTGGGTATTCTTGGGCCAGCTCTTCTAGCCATGAGGAATACTTCACCGCCCAATAGAAGACTTCCTCTTCTCTATTTTTCCTTGATAGCTTAATCTGGTCAGCCATTTTTTCCCAGATCACGTTATAAACCCCGTGTTTCAAAAGGCAGGCCACTGTATAGACAGGACATTCCAAAATATGAGCCAGAATGTACGGCCCTATAGCAAAAGGCGCTCTATTCCC
The DNA here is from genome assembly GCF_000616095.1 of Sneathiella glossodoripedis JCM 23214. Lineage (GTDB taxonomy): Bacteria > Pseudomonadota > Alphaproteobacteria > Sneathiellales > Sneathiellaceae > Sneathiella > Sneathiella glossodoripedis. Next base: position 777,813 of record NZ_BAMS01000002.1, read on the forward strand.
CAAAAATGGAACTTGAACCACATTGTGTCGGTCTCGCACCGGCGGCCGATCAGCAGCAATAACAACCCACTCCCCTCGATCGATTTTACTTTTCAAATCAGCAGCAACAGCGGGATTTACCTCAGTGACCTCGATTAGTTTCAACTGAGAACCGGGATTAAACTTCTTCAGTATGTTATTAAATTTTCCGGCATGCTTTGTGTGCACCAATACATTCACAACTCGATCAAAATTGAGGCCAGCCACAGCCCGAATAACTTCTACATTTCCAAGATGTGAGACAAAAAGCAACACACCCTTTTCATCGGGATCCAGATCAAAAAGGCTGTCTATACCACCAGTCGTATTGACATCTTCAACTCTTATGTCGCCGTTCCAAGCAGCCAGTTTATCCAAAGCAGCTGTCCCAAAATTCAAGAAATTTGAAAACCCTGACCAAAAACTCACAGTTTTTGTCGGCGCAGCATCACAAAGCTTTTCGTAAAAACTCAGGATGGATGATCTTTGGTTAGTTAGAAATATGTAAAAAAATACCAGTACGGGAAACATAGCGATTTGGCATATCAATCGCCCAAACAGTCGGTAAATCCAGGCAAGGAATTTCAATCCCCAGTAAGCACCTGCCTCCTCGATATCGGCCCAATGGGATTGACCTTCAACCTTTTGCTCCCCCCTACTCATTTATCTCGACGACCTTTTAAGGTGAGTAGTCGGAATATGAGGCCAAAAACCAACTTAGTATGCATCCAGCTAATACGGACATTGTCACGTAAAACATCAAAATTTGAAGTATTTCCTTCTGGATAAACAACTTTAGAAGGAATTTCTATAACATCCACGCCACGCCAATAGAGATGCACCATGACCGAGGTGTCAAAGTCCATTCTACGGCCAATCGAATTCTCTTTCAGAACTTCCAATGTCTTAGAGAGCGGGTAGATACGATATCCGCACATACTATCAGTGATATCGAATGATAAAGTTTCAATCCACACCCAAACATGGGTAATCCAGCGTCCTATTTTTCGGCCCATTGGGATGCTATGATCATAGACAGGTTTCGCAGTAACCAAGGCATTATTATTTCTATTTGCGGCATCAACTAGTTTTAGAATGTCTGTCAAAGCATGCTGCCCATCCGCGTCAATTTGCAGCGCATGTGTATAACCGTTTTTCACGGCTATTTGCGCACCATAATGAAATGCTGCCCCCTTACCCACATTTCGATTCAGGCGAATAACGAGCACATTTTTCTCTGGCGCGTGAAGGTTACTGATATGCTTTGCCGCAACTTCTTCAGAACCATCATCTATCACAAATACATCAAGACCATTGGCTTTAACTGCATCGATAACTTTTGAGATTGCCTTATAGTGATTAAGCGTCGGGATTATTGCACAGCATTTGAAATTCACGATGCAAATTCCTCAAATTTCAAAACGCCAGAACTGTGCTCTACATTTTTTCCATCGGTCTGTTCACTCAGATACCTGAAACTGACCTGATCCTGTTTCATCTTCTTTAGCTCAAGTATTGTTTGCACTTCAGGAAAAATAAATTGCTTGAACTTGAGTTTTTCAACGAACTTGGGAGAGCCGGACATATTGAATTCTTCTTGTGCCTGCCGAACTGCCCAGTGTATTTGCACCACGCCTGGAAGAATAGGCTCCTCTGTGAAATGACCTTTGAAATATTCAAGATCAGCAGGAGCGACAAATAATGTACGAATAAAATCCTCGCTACATTCTTTGTCAATAATGTCGAAAACTATTTTACGCGCTTTTTCAGGTTCGCTCTTAAAAACCTGCTCCATTTCATATGCACTCAGCTTACCTTGTGCGTTCCTCGGTAATTGCTTAAGAAACTTCCAACGCCGCGGCGCAACAACCGCATCCTCAAATTCCGCAAGGTAACGTTTTAAGCTCCGACCAATTCTAAAGGAACCGACAGAGTTTATTTCATGTTTTCCAACCTCATTGAGTTCAATTGCAGCACCCAGAATTGCTGGTGGACCTTCCAATGCTCGGACATGTACATCCTGAACCCATTCATGCTTGCGTAACAATTCTTCAATTCTCGGCAAAGAGACGCGCTTGCCTTCAATTTTTACTATTCTGTCAGCGCGGCCGCCCAATGAAAATAATCCATTTTCATCTATGATCGCCAAGTCCTCGGTCTGAAAATTTGGCCGATCCATTTCCAAAAATTGCGAAGAAACCGATAGGCAACCCCGATCATCCAATTGTATATTAACCGTCGGCAATGGATGCCACTTTCCGTTTCCACCGTTACTAAAACGGCGCGCAATACCGCCTGTTTCAGTGCTTCCATATATTTCCTGAACAGCTGTGCCCAGCAACTCAGACGCCTTTTTAGCGTCATCGGGAGGAAGAATTCCACCGGAGGAAAATACGAAAATCGGTTTCAGTTGTGTATTGGATGCCGCCAAAGCGTCCAAACGACATAAGTGGGTTGGGCTTGAGAACAAAATATATGTCTGGCAGCGTGACGTCGTTTTAATGACCTCATCCCAATTCTGACAAATCTGATCCGCAAAAACCCTTTTTGTGCACAATGGCCACAAAATCCTAAATAATAGTCCGTATATGTGCTGATGACCGACGGTGGCATGGACCTCAGCATTCTCGGCCTCCTCACCGATCAAGCTTTCCCACTCGCGCACTTCGTTATCTAGCTGGTATAGATATTTCGGGACTTCTTTTGGTTTGCCTGATGATCCTGATGTAAAAAAGACCATCTTTTTGTTCAGATCTACTTCACCCGACAAATCAATTGTTCTGTACTCTTGCAATCCCTTATCAAGCACTTTTTCCAAGTTAAGCGAGGGTATTCCTGATATTTTCAAATCGGTTAGAAGTATATCGAAACAGCCTTGGATCTCTTCAAGCGCCTTGGGTTGAGCATTAGATGGCAATACGATTTTATGTGCCCAACGCATCGCTGCCAATAAAGCTACTGTTTCATATTTCGTTGACTGGCAGAACACCGCAACTGTCTTACCCTTAACGTAACCAGAAAGTTGTGAAGCTAATGCAAACAGGTCTCGCCGGCTGATACATGAACCATCCTCATGAACGATGGCAGCGCTATCCTCCAAAGCGCTATTCCAAATATTTTGTAAACTCAGAAATCGTTTACTCTGCATTACCTGTTCCTTGACTTCATAAATCGCCGCACAATCATTTCCATAGAAAAAAGTAACCCGATAAAGCAGTAGGATATCAATCCGTTATAGAGTGTCCATTGCTCCAAACTGCCAAAGCAAACCGTCCAATATGCAACGCTTCCATTGAACAGAAAAAAAACAATCCAGAGTATTGTTACGTTCCGAGTATAAAGAATTCCACTTTGTCCAAGATCCGGTTCTTTCAGCCTGGCAATCATTTCAACTATTGTCGGAGGGAACAAAACTGACCAGAGAAATACCGCGGCAAATGTATAGCTGATTGCGACAGGGTAAAGTCGAACCGCAAACTCTGCCTCAATGAAAAACGCACTCGCTCCCATCGCAATTAATGCAACAATAGGCGGAATAAACTGAAATGGGCGAAGTCTCAGCCCACTCACCTCAATTTTGGAAAAAAATGCAGCTCTGTAAATCATCAAACGAATAACAAAAGCTAGAATTATTCCCATCAATAAAACACCTGGCGAGACCGCCCCCAGACCCAGATAAACAAGGAATGGATAGCTGATACCTATCAACACCGAAATCAAGAGTAAGAATTGACGGTTACTTTGAAACGACATTGTAAATCTGATCAATCACATCAGAAACTGTTTGAACAGATTTAAAATCTTCCGCTTTAATTTTTTTCCCGATCAGATCCTGAAAATTTACAATGAGATCAACAGCATCAATACTATCTAGATCTAAATCATCGGCAAGCTTCGCGTCGGGTGTAATTAATTGTTCGTCTACTTCAAACAGCTCGACGAGAAACTCTCTGAGTTTGATTGCAATTTCATCCCGTGTCATGCGCTCTTCCCCTGCATTTGCAAATTGTGAATAAAATCGGCCAATGCTTTAACATTTGCAAAATGATCCGTCAGATCATTTTTCTGGCTATCGATTTTAACACCATATTTTTTTTGCAGTGCAACTCCCAGCTCAAGCGCATCGATTGAATCCAATCCCAGCCCTTCACCAAACAGTGTTTCTTCGTCGCCGATTTCATCAGCTGTTATGTCTTCCAACTCAAGCGAGCTGATGATTAACTCTTTAATTTCTCTGTACAACTTCTTCACCTAATATATTTGTTTCCAACAAGTGTTTTATTGCCGCCGTCATCCTTCTGGTATTCAGAGAATGATGCTCTGTTTTTTCTGTTACCAAATCAACTGACTCACATTGCTTTGAAAATCTGATCGTAAATGCCAATCGAGTCGGGGGTATACGATACCACGGCTCCCCTTTTGCCAAGGTTCGATGATTACAATGGATAGTAACCGGTAAAATTGGGGCCGTGCTGCTCACAATAATATTGGCGACGCCTCTTTGCAGTTTACCAAGAACTGACCCCGGAGGCGTGCGTGTTCCTTCCGGAAAAACAATCAAATTGTCACCGCGCTCCAACACATTTACACAGTCACGAATAAGCTTCTCTGGGTCCTCGTCATTGCGAATATAATTCGCAGCCCTCATTACGCCCCCAAGAAAAAAGTTGTTCCAGAGTTCGTGTTTCACGATACATTGAGCGCGGTTCATTTGCCCCATCAGGATCACTGTATCCAACAAGGATGGATGGTTGGCAATGATGACTGTTCCTTTTACACCTTTTAAATATTCTTTATTCTCAACAGTGATATCGCAAACACCAATAAACTCAATAATAGACAAATAGTAACCAAAAGATCGATGGATTGTTGCCTGAACAACATTTGCTTTTCGATCTTTATCCCGAATAATTATTTTCAGGATCGGAAAATAAAATATGGTCATGAACAAACCACCCAATCCAAATAGAGAAAATGCAAATCCGGTTACCAGAAGGCGCCAGAACCAATCTAATTTACGCAACATTTCCTATCACTTCCCAACCTATCCCAGTTCCCCCAAACTGGATCTTGTTCCGCTTACCTAACAAGACCTCCTCAAACGCCTTTACTTTTTCATCTTCAATATCAGCCTCACCTACCTCGTATGTTTGCAGATCAAGGCAAAGTGAAGAATGAGTTCCTCCACTAACTTCCAGTAAAAAAACACCAACTGTTGGCGCGTTCACCGGGTCTTCAAACTTCTCGAAAATCTCAGGCAGAGGATAGTCGGCGTAAACGTACAAAACCTGTTTTTGAGGAAACTCACATAACAAAGACGCAGCTTCGACCAATCCCATTTCGAAAGTTTTCTCGCCAGCAGAAATGACGCTTTGCATTTCTGTCAGCCCCCAACCTATGGACAACACACCCGGTACAGCATTATGGACAGACAAACTGAAATGCATCGGTGAAATAGGCTCGCCTGAGGCAATTTCCTTCAGAATATTCACGGAACGAGCTGCGTCACCGTAGCGAGAGGCAAACACGATTAGAGGCTCACCCTGATTAATCGGAGCAGCAACATTTCCGATACTTTTTCCAAAATTATTTAGCCTTCGCTTAAGTGAAGCGGGGAGATGATTTATGGCTGCGGGTGCCGCCGAACTATTATTATCTCCACGCCAGACAGACCAATTTACTACACCGAACTGCATCAAACTGGCTCTTTTCAGCTTCTTACCAAGCCAATTTTTGTAACCAGATCACGCTCCAGCATTTCAATCCAGCGGTTATATCTATGGTGAATTGTGCTATCGGTCGCTTTCAAATTGTAGCTTTCCTTGTATTTAATCGAAAAGGTTTTTTGATTAAAATACAGGTCTACCTTTGCGTTGTGTTTATACGTCCCAACCCTACCAATCATATGGCCGGGGGCCACATCCTCAAAGGACCAACCGCGCTCGGCTCCAACAAGCTTGATGCGACGCTGGATGTCGTCCAAAGGAATAATTTCCTCAGTACTAAAAGCTCTGTTCTCGACATTATAAATTGGTTTTACAACGCAGCCTGCCAAAGTCACTAACGCAACCATCAAAACTAGGCATTTGCCCACAATGGCTCTATAAGAAGTGATGGAAATCATCTCTTACCCCCCAGGTAATCACACCGAATAGTTGACTAATTACTAATACTTTTGTCACAAACAATAAACATGTTATGCCATTGAGACAAGATTATATCTTTATTGCAGAAACCAAAACGTTGCTTTCGAAGGCTGAGCTTCTTAAGGTTTGGAAAGAGGAAGACGCTGAATACATTTCCAAATTCAAAGCCCGTCACAGACGAAACACTTCACTCGCAATGCGAAATTTAAGCAGAAAGATCATTTCAAACTACACTCAAACTCCAATACAGGACTGGAAAATAAAGATAAATCAAAACAACAAAAGATCCCTCTGTTCCAATTTTGGAATTGAGTATTGTGTGAGTTATTCACATTCAAAAAATTGGATGGGAATTGCTTTAAGCACAGATGCAATAGGAATTGACATAGAAGAAACCCGCCACCGTAGAGATTGGAAATCAATGAGCGCCTCTTTCTTTAGCAATGCAAAGCCGGCTCAAAGTGAAACTGAATTTCTGCACCAATGGACAAGTTATGAGGCAAACCTCAAATTCGACAGCGCCTCTCCACACTCTCCAGCCAAAAATATTCACCACAAAATTATAAATAACAACACGATCCTTTGCGTTGCCTCAAACAAAAATACGTTTGAATTCCTTAGGGATGAAGATATTGCTTTCTAGTTAAATTTGGACTGGCGCACGAGTTGAAATAAAAAGGGTGACCCTTTTATGGCCACCCTTCTCGTTTCTTAAACCACAGAAATTACACCACTCGGCGTAGCTGTCCTCCTTGCGAATTTTCAGCATCAGATGAACGGAAGAAGCTAATCAAGTCGTTTAACGAGCGAGCCTCGGCACTTAATTTTTCTGCTGAGGTCAAGCTTTCCATAACCAAAGAAGAATTCTGCTGTGTCATTTGATCCATATCGGCAATGGCCGTACTTGTCTCTTGGATACCTTGGGCTTGCTCCTTGCTCGCAACGGAAATTTCTCCAATAATATCAGTGGCTTTCTTAATGGCGTCCACTATCTCTTTCAAAGTGTCGCCAGTTTGATTTGTCAAAGCCACCCCTCCTTTGATCTGTTTTTCACTATTAGTGATGAGGCTTTTGACGTCTTTTGCTGCGGTTGCGGTGCGCTGCGCAAGGGTTCCAACCTCTGCGGCTACAACTGCAAAGCCTTTTCCAGCTTCACCCGCCCGCGCGGCTTCCACTGAGGCATTTAACGCCAGAAGGTTTGTCTGGAAGGCGATTTCATCGATAACACCAATAATTTCAAAGACCTTTCTCGAAGACTCTTCAATATCTGCCATGGCGGTAATCGATTTTTCAACAACTTCCCCGCCGCTTTCCGCCACATTATAGGCTTCGATGGAAAGGTCGTTTGCACTTCGCGCATTCTCAGCATTTTGTTTGACAATCGCTGACAGCTCTTCCATGGAAGCCGCCGACTCTTCAAGGTTTGCCGCTTGTGTCTCTGTGCGTTCATTCAATCCGCGACTTCCCGTTGTAATTCGGTCAGCTGCGGTCCCAATGGAATGGGCTGACTCAATGATTTTGGCGACGATGTCATTCAGTTGCTCTGCGGTTCGGTTGCTATCTGTTTTCAATTGATTGAAGGTGCCTTGATATTCTTTCGACACCCGGTAACTCAGGTCCCCATCCGCAAGCGCAGCAAGAGACGCCCCTACCTCGGTGATGACACTATCAACGGTGTCATTCAACTCATTCATGGCTACGGCCAATCGTTTCATGAAGCCTGTCTTCCCTTCAATGGAAACGGACTGAGTGAAATCACCGGCAACCACGGCGGTCACCATTTTGTCTATCTCTTCGCGAACAGAAAGCTCTTCGGTCACATCGTTCCATTCCAATGTTGTCCCAATGACTTCCCCTGCCTCATTTTTAACAGCGGAAAAGATGACATCAAACGTCACACCACCAAAAACAAGTCGACCTTCTTGGTTGCTCGTAGCGGCATTCATCAGATTGGTTTTAAAATCCGCTGCCTGAAGTATCGGCTGTACCGAACTGCCAACAAGCTTCTGAACATCAAAGCGAGAGTAGGCCTTCTGGATCTGAGACTGAGATTTACCAAGCAGAGAATATAACGCGTTATTTAGATAGAGTATGTCTCCGTTGGTATCCGTTAGTAGGATACAGGCTGCACAGTTATCCAAGGCAATCTTGATCCGCATATTTTCCGCAGCGACCTCCAACTGTTTGGCCACTTTGATCTTTTCTTCTTCCTGCCTGGCTTTTTCCTCGTCTTCTTTTTGCAATCTCTCCTGTTCCATAACAGCCATTTCAAGGGCATTATCCTGAAAGACTTTTATGGCGCGGGCCATATCGCCGACTTCATCTTGCGACTCCTGCAGCGGTATCGGGGTTTGCGTATCACCATCCGCCAACTGTTTTGCTGAATTGGTTATGGCGATGAGACCATTGACAAGGCGGCGAGAGAAAAATAAGCCAACCGCACCCACAACCAACAATAAAACCAATCCAACGATCAGCATGTTGTTTCTAACATCGGCAATGGGCGCACTATATTCAGCTTCATCTATTTCAGAGAGAATAGCCCAGCGAGCCCCCATAAATTCCATTGGCCCATATATCGACTTCACGTTGACGTCACGATAATCCGTGGCGATCATTGCGCCCGTCTCTCCTTTGAGGGCAAGTCGGACCGGCTCAGTATCCACGGTGCGTTCCAAAATAGTAGATGTTTCGGAAAATCTGGAATCGCTGCGCATCAATAAATCCTGCCCGACGATATAACTCTCACCAGTTTCACCGAGACCGGTAGCATCCTGCATGAGTGCATTAATACGGCTAATGGGCATTTGAAAAACCAGGATGCCTACGGGAACCTCACCGTCCATAACGGGCATACCGACAAAACTTGCAGGCGCATCAAAACTTGGGGCGTATGGCGCAAAATCAACAAAGACTGGTTCAGAGTTAGACTTTGCGGCCCGATAGACTTCGCCAAGCCCACTGTTTTTCCATTTGCCTGTTTCCAGATTTGTCGCGTAATCCAGTTCCTTAAACACGCTATAAGTGAGGTTTCCCTCTAGGTCCAAAAGGAAAATGTCATAATATTCGTTGGTATATAACTTTTGCCGAAACCATGGATGGTAGCGTTTATGCACATCGCTGTAAAAAGATCCATCCTCTGCGTAATCGAGCTTTTCCTTCTCTCCCGTAGGATGTTCATTTTCGGTAATATAAAGATTTTGAAGTATCTCGGTCTGGTTTCCCGGCAACGCTTCCCAAGACGTGGAAAATAACTTGGCTGCTTCCACAACGGCCGGGTTAGAAGCTGTTTCAAGTAGATCTTCCTTAATGCTAACCAGATAGTTCATTAGGGCATTTGTACGTGCCTGCTGCGCGACCTGTAATTTTTTCCTAACTTCACTATCAATGGTCGATGCGCTCTGAATATAGCTTAAACTTCCAAGACTAACGCCCAGCAGCAGTGACGAGACGATTATCAGGAGCGGAAGTTTTTGCGAAATTCGTAGATTCTGGACACTCATGGGGGGAATATCTCCAAAACATTTTAAATTTTTGTAATATGGATACGCAGACGAGAACTTGTACTAAGACTGATTTTAGAAGAAATTACTTAAGCCTTTTTTCCTATAAAAAGCAGCCAATACAATCGATATATAAATTAGTATAATTAATAATCTCTAAACTGATGCGCACGCCTCTTCTCGCCAGCTCCAAACGCTGTATTGCAGGCCCCAAGCGTCAAAAGCAGTTTAAAATTTTGGCTTAATAATATTGCTGTGACTTTTGTTGCGGATGTAAACTCGCACAAAAAAACAGGCGCCGAAATCAGCGCCTGTTTTTATAAAGATCGGAAACTTATTTAGGCAGCACGAATATCGTCTAGGAATTTATCGATATCGGCCTTCAAATCCATCGCCAGTTTATCAAGAGCCTGTGAAGCATTCAGGACCTCACCAGCGCTGTCTCCGGTTTGCACGGATTGGGTTGAAACATCACGGATCCTGTCATTGACAAGTTGGGTACCACGAGCCGCTTCCTGCACACTGCGGGAAATTTCACCTGTGGCAGAATTTTGCTCTTCCACAGCGGACGCAATATTGACCGTGGCTTCCTTGATGGTTTTAATCACAGATCCGATATTGGAAATATTGGCAACGGCGCTGTCGGTCGCTCCCTGTATGCCGTTGATATGGCTCGTGATTTCATCGGTTGCTTTAGCTGTCTGAGTGGCTAGACTTTTCACCTCTGAGGCTACGACAGCAAAGCCCTTGCCAGCTTCTCCGGCGCGGGCAGCTTCAATCGTTGCGTTCAACGCAAGCAGGTTTGTCTGTCCAGCGATATCACTGATCATGCCAACAACTTCACTGATTTTCTTGGCTGCATCTGCAAGATCCCCAACCGAATGGCTGGTTTGATCGGCTTCGGTTACCGCAGTTTCAGACACAGTTGTCGCCTGTTGAACCTGCCGACTGATTTCCCGAATGGAAGAAGAAAGCTCTTCCGTTGCGGACGCTACAGTCTGGACATTGGCGGATGCCTGATCGGACGCCGAAGACACATCGGTAGCAAGGGTGCGTGTCCCATCTGCTGTTTGCACCAGACTGTTTGCTGTTGCCTGCATTTCTGTCGCGGCGCCTGTCAGGGTGCTCATCATCTCGGAAATCCTGGCCTCGAAACCGGCAATCAAATCCTTAACCAGTTTGGCGCGCGCTTCAACTTTCCGGCTTTCTTCGCGCTCACGTTCTCTTTCAGCGGCCTCTTGCTCGGCGGCGCGTGCACGCTCCTCCTCTTTCAGGCGCGCAGCTTCTTCCTCACTCTTGCGGGCCTCTTCCTCAAGGCGCAACCGCTCAAGTGCATTCTCTTTAAAGATATTGAGTGAATTGGCCATATCACCAATTTCATCGCCCCGCTCAGTATAGGGACATCGGTTTCATTCTCACCGTTGGCAAGCTTCGTCATCGCGGATGTGATACCGCCAAGCGCTTTAGTAATGCTGCGAGAGAACGTTATGCCGACGAACCCGGCAAGTAGCAGCATAACAACAGTCGCAATGGCCAGATCGTTGCGCAGTGCGTTATTGGGCGCGAGATATTCAGCCTCTGACATTTCCGCCATAATACCCCATTTTGTTCCCAAAAAACCAAGCGGGGCATATACTTTCTTGACCAGCTCGCCACTTTGGTTCTCTGTGACTTTATTACCGCTGTCACCTGCAATCGCCGCGCGACTGGCGGAGCTATCAACATTTTTCTTCAAAATCGTGGATTCTTCTGAAAAGCGGGAACTGCTGCGCATCAGGAAATCTTCACCAAAAATGTAAGTCTCTCCCGTCTCACCAAGGCCGGTTGCATCATTCATCACAGTGTCAATTCGGGTAATGGGCATTTGATATGCCAGAACGCCAACTTTCTTCCCACCGGCATCGACAATCGGCAACCCCATAAAACTGGCGGGTGCATCATAGCTTGGGGCGTAAGGAGCAAAATCAATGAAGGCCGGCTTTGATCCTGCTGGAAGCGCCGCCGCAGCCCTGAAAACCTGACCAAGGCCGGACTCTTTCCATTTTCCGGTAACAAGGTTGGTTGCGTAATCCAATTCCTTGAACACGGAATAGACAAGGTTTCCCTTCAGATCGAAAATAAAGATGTCATAATATTCACGCGTATTCAGATTTGTACGGAACCAGTCATGAAACTGTCCGTGTACTTTGCTGTAAGCGCTGCCATCTCCTGCAGCATCCAGCTTTTCTTTCTCTCCCGTAGGATGGGGATTGTCTGTGATATAGGCTTTTTGCAAATATCCGCTCGCGCCTTCCCCAAGTTCAGCAAACGCAGCTGTAAATTCATTGGCCGCCTGAACGGTAAAAGGGTTCACGCTGATTACGGTCAGGTCTTCTTCTATGCCTTGAAGATAATTCAACAGCGTTGCTTTACGGGACTGAAGGGTCACTTCCAGCTTTTTAACAACTTCAGCGTTCAGTGCGCTAGAGCTGTCTTTATAAGCGAGAACACCTAATCCCACTGATATCGCCAGTGCGATCGACAGGATAAGAACTGGCAGTTTCCGGGAAATCTTCATTTTGGATAACATAAGCAACACTCCAGATTTCTATAATTACTGCCAATTCTGCGGATAAATGGTTCATATTTTATTAATTTTTAAGTCAAAATTAGATGCACACATATAATTTTAAATAATCATTAAACAAAAAACCAAAAACGGAGCTCGAAACATTAACTAAAAACGGATTATTGAACTTTAATTGTAG